>NZ_SIJH01000037.1 GCF_004762095.1 Tabrizicola caldifontis | reverse complement strand
CCGCAGCGACCCGCAAAAAGAAGGAAGACAGCCATGCCTTGACCCCAGCCTGAGCCGAAATCCATAATCAGAGGTGGCTCACTTCTCGATGGAAAACCCGGCTCAGTTCTGGGTGGAAATCAACAATAGGCGGTGGCAATAGCCAAGGCTGCTGCAAGAGCACCGAGACCGGGGTTGCCGGCGGCGATTCCTGCTCCGGTCAGAAGGAGATGGTCGGACAGCCGATCAGGCGCCTCATTCCAGAAGGCGCCATCCTTTTCGCCCTGCCCGCCTTCGACTGCGACCATCCCATCGATCAGATTGCAGATCAGCCGCATCTGGATTGAAACGGATGCGAGGATCAACCACAGGATTTGCAGGTTGCGCGGGCAGAACTGTGATAGTGTGTATAGCAGAAACCCCATCGCAGCGAACCCGACAGAGGCGCGCGAGATCTGGTTCGCCTTATAGCCCCTCTGCACGGCCAGGGCGGAGAGACGCCTTGCCCATCCCGAGTTGCGCGACCGGAGTGGCCGGCGAGGAGCGGGCGCACCCGTCATGTCAGCGACCAGTAATAGCGGGTGACGTGAAAGAAGATCGGCGCGGCGAAGATCACACTGTCCAGCCGGTCCAGGAAGCCGCCGTGTACGGGGATCAGGTGGCCCCAATCCTTGACCCCGCGGTCCCGCTTGATCGCCGACATCACAAGGCCGCCGAAGAAGCCCATTGCTGTCAGGATCAGGCACATCAGCGCAGCCTCTGCCGGCGTGAAGGGCGTCATCCACCAAAGAGAAGAACCAACGAAAACCGCGGTCAGGGCACCACCTACCAGCCCCTCCCACGTCTTCGATGGCGACAGCGCAGGGGCAATCCTTGTTCTGCCGATCAGCCTGCCCCAGATATACTGCATCACGTCGGATAGTTGCACTACGAAGATCAGATAGGCGAAGAGAATGACATTGCGCCCTTCGAAGCCGGGAATCTGCAGATAAAGCAGTGCCGGAACATGGCTGACACAATAGACGCAGATCATCAGCGCCCACTGGGTTTCCGAGACGCGGACGAGAAAATTCTGGGTGGACCCCCGTAGTGCCGAGAGAACAGGCAGCAGCAGGAACACATAGACCGGCACGAAGACAGCATACATGCCGTACCAGTCGATCAGGATGAGGTAGTAATGAAACGGCAGAACCAGGAAGAAGCAGGCCAGAAGCGACCAGTGGTCGGCACGGTTGTGGGTGGTAAGGGTAAGAAACTCCCGCAGGCCCGCAAATGAAGCAAGTGCGATCAGTATCACGACGCCCGGTTTGCCTGCAAGGAAGGCGATCGCAAGCAGGATCACCATAACCCACCAGGCCGCAATCCGGGCATTCAGGTTTTCGATGACCGGGTTGTCACCAGCGGGCGACAGGCGCTGCCGCAGTATCTCGCCGACGATGGAGGCGAGGATCAGGATTGCAGCCACGCCGGCTAGAAGCCAAATCAGGTGGGGCGTCGCAGTCATGCCGGCACCTGCGGCCGCAGTTCCAGAAGGGCGGCCGAGGCCCGGGACAGGAAAGCCTCCTTGGTTTCTTCAGGTAACAGGTGGATGGGTGCGCCGAAGGTCAAGGTGCAGATCAGCGGCACCGGAATGACTTCCCCCTTGGGCATGACCTTGTTCAGGTTCGCGATCCAGACCGGGACAAGATCGACCTTTGGCCGAGCCTTAGCAAGGTGGTAAAGGCCAGTCTTGAAGGGCAGCAGCGGCTCGTCCGTGAACCGCGCCGGGTTTTCCGGAGGCTCCAACTCTTGAGTAGGATGGAGCATCATGAGCAATACCACGAACAAGTTTTCCCCTGAGGTGCGCGAGCGCGCGGTGCGGCTGGTTCTCGACAACGAGGCCCAACATCCGTCGCGTTGGCAGGCGGTGATGTCGATCGCGGCGAAGATCGGCTGCACACCCCAGACGCTGAACGACTGGGTCAAGAAGGCCGAGGTCGACAGCGGCAAGCGGGCCGGTGTCTCCAGCGAGATGGCCGAGAAGATGAAGGCGCTCGAGCGGGAGAACCGCGAGTTGCGCCAGGCCAACGAGATTCTGCGCCAGGCCAGCGCGTATTTTGCGATGGCGGAGCTCGACCGCCGGTCGAAGTGATGGTGGGTTTCATCGACGCGCATCGGAATGCGCACGGGGCTGAGCCATCGCGGCGCCATCGGTTCGAGCCCGATGGCGAAGGCCGATCTGCAACATGCTGCCGATCGCCCCGTCCACCTGCTATGATCATCTGGCGAAGCGGGCCGACCCGTCCCGGCTGTCGGCTCGGGCACGTCAGGACGACGCGCTGCGCCCCGAGATCCTTCGCGTGTTCGAGGAGAACTGGCGGGTCTATGGTGTCCGGAAGGTCTGGCGACAGCTTGTCCGAGAGGGCTTCGATGTCGCGCGCTGCACGGTGGCACGGCTGATGAAGAGCATGGGTATTCAAGGGATTATCCGTGGAAAGCCGCACCGGACGACGATTCCGGACAAGAAGGCACCGTGTCCGCTGGACAAGGTGAACCGCCAGTTCCGTGTTCCGGCACCGAACATGCTGTGGGTCAGCGACTTCACTTGTGTCGCCACCTGGAGAGGCTTCGTCTATGTCGCCTTCGTCATCGACGCCTATGCCCGCCGCATCGTGGGCTGGCGGGTCAGCACTTCGGCCCATGCGGGTTTCGTCCTCGATGCCCTCGAACAGGCAGTCCATGAACGCCGCCCGGCAAAGGGCATGGGACTGGTTCACCACAGCGACCGCGGCAGCCAGTATCTGTCCATCCGCTACACGGAACGCCTCGCAGAAGCAGGTATCGAACACTCGGTCGGCAGCGTCGGCGACAGCTATGACAATGCGCTGGCCGAGACGATCAACGGGCTCTTCAAGGCCGAGGTCATCCACCGTCGTGGTCCGTGGCGCAGCTTCGAGGCCGTCGAATACGCAACCCTCGCATGGGTCGACTGGTTCAACAACCGCCGCCTGTTGAAGCCCATCGGGAACATCCCGCCCGCCGAAGCTGAGGCCAACTTCTACGCAACTCTGGAAACTGAACCCATGGCCGCGTAACTAACCGAAATCAGCCTCCGGCAAACCCGGCGCGGTTCACCGAGCTGTTGCGCTTGCCTTCTGGGAAAAGGATCAACGAGGCACCCGCGTCGAGCGCCTCGACCATCTGTTGAATCGGATCGCGGGTCCGCGCCTCGGGGCGGCGGTCAATAAGGACGGCATTGAATACATCACGACCTATGAAAGCGCGAAGGGTAGAGGCAAGCCAGTAGTCCAGCGCGGCAACCGGTCGGGTGCGACGGCGCAGCGGTGCTGGCAGAACCGTCCAAAGCAGGACGAAATCGGCATTGGAAGAGTGGTTGGCGAAATACACGCGCTGGAGCGCCAGTGGCTCGATGCCCTGCCAGATGGCGCGAGGCGCGGTCATGAACCGCGCGAGGACAGAGATCGCCTGGCCGGCAAGGCCGGCCACGGCGGCGCGCAGGGTTAGCGTCATTCCGAGCGCTTCATTCAGCCTTGAGGATCTGATCCATCGTCAATGCCGGCTGGGCGCAACCTGCCTTCCCGACAACCCTGGCGGGAACACCGGCTACGGTGGTATTCGGCTGCACGTCCTCCAGAACGACCGACCCGGCAGCGATGCGCGAACAGCGGCCTACATGGATATTGCCCAGAACCTTGGCCCCTGCCCCGATCAGGACGCCATCGCCGATCTTCGGATGCCGGTCTCCGTCCTCTTTCCCAGTGCCGCCAAGCGTCACGGAATGCAGCATGGACACGTTGTCACCGACGACTGCCGTTTCTCCGATCACGATGGAATGAGCGTGGTCAATCATGATGCCCTTGCCAACACGGGCCGCCGGATGGATGTCGACACCGAATACCTCGGACACCCGCATCTGGACGAAATAGGCCAGATCAATGCGTCCGGCCTGCCAGAGCCAGTGCCCGATGCGATAGGCCTGCACTGCCTGATAGCCCTTAAAGAAAAGGATCGGCTGCAAGAAGCGGTGGCACGCCGGATCGCGTTCATAGACCGCCATCAGGTCCGACCGCGCCGCTGCACCAAGTTCGGGATCGGCGTCATAGGCCTCGTCGGCGATTTCCCGCAGGATCTGCTCGCTCATCTCACCAGAGGCCAGCTTGAGCGAGAAGCGGTAGGCAAGTGCCCGCTCCATGTTGATGTGATGCAGCAGGCCGGAATGGATCAGCCCGCCGAGAAGCGGCTCGTTTCGGATCGCTTCCTCCGCCTCCTCGCACACACGCCGCCACACCGGATCGACAGCGGTTACTTTCGGCTTGGTTTCCAACATGGCGGTGCCTCCTGTCTGGCGCCTTTTTAACACAGCGGGCCGTTGTTGCGACACTCAAAGTTGTGGGCAGTGTCATCACGCCTCGGAATGGACAAGCAGGGCGCGACAGGCAGTTCCCAGAGAGTGAAGAAAATCCGGGTCATCGGCCATCGGTTCAATGGCGGGGCAAGCCCGATGGCATCGCGCCATGAGGCTGCCGTCACCGAAACGCGGATCTGCCTTGCCGGTCTCGCACTGTCGTCTCGCAGCGATCTCGACTTCGGCCAACAAGGACTTTGCCACGCCAAACCTTCGCCGAGGCGGATGCCGCATCAGCACGCGCGCGAGTAATACGACCTCATGAGCAAAAGGTGGCCGCATCTCAGTTCATCAGGTCGATTGCGCGGAAAGGCCCGGGCCCATAGCTTGCCGATACCTGCGCAACCTCGACCCGAAATAGGCCAGTCACCAGATCGGCTGAACGCCTGTCAGCCGGATAGACGAACTGCGGCATCGTCACGACGAATTCCGAACAGATCGCACCAGACTGGACAACACGAACCATATAGGCCTCGCTTTCCTCACCCAGAGGGGCTTCAAAGGACTGCCAGGTATCGCCATCGATCCTTGTCCGGCGTATCCAGCTAACGGTCAAACTGTCATTCCGGTCACGCCGGGCCCGCAGATGCGCGACCGGATAGGGGCGCAGACCGGCACCATCAAAGGCCTCTACCCGCAAGACCACGTTGGCATCGTCGATACCCCGGCCTGCGGCACCGACGCGATAATAGCGGGCAAGGCTTCGCGCCGACAGTGGCAATTCGACCTGAAGCACGGTGGGGTCCAGCAGAACCACGGTGCTGCCCGCCGGCCAGACGTCCGGCATCAACCCGTCAGTTCCGGCTTGGCCACGCAGTCGCAGGGATACTTCATAGGTATCGGGCGCCACGACCTCGGCCCGCGCGAACTGGAATACCTCCCACTTCTGGCTGCTTCCGTCACCGATCGCCATTGCGTTCGCCCCGTTCAGGACTTCGTTCATGCCGACCGAGACCAGTTCGCCGCTAGCCAACCTGATCCGTAGCGGTGCCCCGCGGTCCCAGACCCCTGGCCGCGCACGAGCCATTGGGGTCTCGGTGGTTCCGACAACCGCCGCCGCCGCAAACAGGCGGTTCAATTCGTAGCCGGAGTCCTGACCAGCCGACCAAAGGGCAACCGGTCCGGGCCAAGGCGACGCCGCGATTGCGACGTGCGGCGCATGCGGAACTTCCTGCCCGGAAAGCAGTGGCAGGTCCATGAATACCGGAAAGACGGGAACCGGCCCAAGGTACGGGCGGGTCATGGTGGCTTCGCCGTCACTGTCCGAAGGCATGTAGACGCCCGGCTCAACGCGGACGGCATCCAGCAGCTGGGCCTCTGCCTGTTCCACGCGATCGATCCGATAGCGCCGTCCGGCAAATTCCACCACGTCACCCGCCCCGATCATCAGACGAGACTTTGGCAGTGCAAAGCGTGCGCTTTCCCTGGCGACTCTCGACTCGGCCAGCCAGCGTTCGACTGTGGCAATTCCTTCGCCGCCGGTCATGGCCAGAGGCAGTTCCGTCTGCGCCACGCCGCGTGCCTCTTCATCCGGAAAGCGTGCCTCGGCCGAGCGGACCTCGTAGCTGGACTGCGCATCGAAAAAGCTGACCCTTACCTGACCCGCGGTCTCGGCATCCGGGGCCCGAACACTCTCGAACGACCCCTCCATGTCGGGCAGGACGACAAGTTCTTCCTCAGTGATTGCAGCCTCAGCACGACCGCTGCGCGTTCTGAAATACAGTTTGCCATCGCGTTCCAGCGCATCGAAGCCGAAGGCAAGAAGCAACGGCTGCAGGGTCGCGCGTCCTGTGGTGATATCAGACTGGGCAAACCCCCGGACCAACCCGAAAAGCGCCCGCGTATCGACGGCATCAACCCCTGATCGCGCACAGATCTCGGTCACGACGGCTGGCAGCGGCTGATTGGTCGCCCTTCCGTTAAGCCAATGTCCGCGCGCATAGTTTGGCCCGTCGCTCCATATCGCAATCTGACCCGGGAACTCGGGAAAGGGCCGGTGCTGTGACCCCCGATGCTCATCCGGCTGACACCAGAGTCCTTTGTTGAACTTGGCGCTGTTTCGCCGACGGAGCAATGGGCGATCTGCGCAGCGTTTCGGTTGCGCGAAGCTGATCGCCCATTGCG
>NZ_SIJH01000036.1 GCF_004762095.1 Tabrizicola caldifontis | reverse complement strand
CCGCAGCGACCCGCAAAAAGAAGGAAGACAGCCATGCCTTGACCCCAGCCTGAGCCGAAATCCATAATCAGAGGTGGCTCACTTCTCGATGGAAAACCCGGCTCAGTTCTGGGTGGAAATCAACAGCGCATAGTTCTGGACCGTCGTGACCAGGACGGCGGCGCCGCCGATCTCCATCCTGGCGCGGACGGGTTCGGGACCGAAGGCCGCGAAAAGAGGGCTGACCACGACCCCTGCCTTCATCGCGCCAAGGGTGGCGGCGTAAAGTTCGGGCACCCGACCGGAAAGAAGGAACATCCGTTCCCCTGGCGCAATGCCGTTGGTGCGCAGGACATGGGCGAAGCGCGCGGCCTGGCTGGCAAGATCGGCATAGGTCAGGATCTGGCGCTGCCCCTCGCGGCCAAGCCAGATCAGCGCCGCCTGCCCGCCGTGGCCAGCAGCCACATGCCGGTCAACCGCTTCGTGTGCGATGTTCAGCCCGCCGCCGGGCAATCCCGCCAGTCGCGACCGGGCCGCCTGCCAACCGGTGGGCAAAGACGGCATGTCCCCTGTTGTGGGTGCCCTCGCAGCGATGATGTTGGCCATCTTCCCCCCCCCAATCCTGCGTGAAGATCACCGGCTGCCCCGACAGACTGATGTGTCTGACGCACCGAAAGGATCTGCCATCGAAGAATGCACCGCGCCCGGGCCTGTG
Source organism: Tabrizicola caldifontis (assembly GCF_004762095.1). Taxonomy (GTDB): domain Bacteria; phylum Pseudomonadota; class Alphaproteobacteria; order Rhodobacterales; family Rhodobacteraceae; genus Tabrizicola; species Tabrizicola caldifontis. Next base: position 5,988 of record NZ_SIJH01000036.1, on the reverse strand, counting down.
TATTTGATGCAGGTCATGCCGGCGACCTATCGGCCGGGCGGCGACGCGGAAGGGAATCGGCCGGCACGGGCATGCTCCCCTGCCCCGCCATCGGTCCCGCGTAGCTCACTCAGATTTCCGACAGGACGCCGGCCACCAGCAGGCCAAGGCACACGATTGCCCCGGTCGGCGGCACCCAGCGATAGACCTGGAATGTCCCCTCGGGCACCGGGGTTCCCCGAGCCTTGATGCGGGCGAGCGACAGGCAGACAAGGGCAAAGACCAACAGCGTGATTGCCGAGGTCAGTTCCGCAAGTTCGACGATGGGCAGCGCAAGCGCCATGATCAGCGCGACACCGGCACAAAGGGCCGTGGCGCGCACCGGCGTGGCGGTCCGCGCGGACAACCGTGCCAGGCCAACGGGCAACTCTCCATCCCTGGCCATACCGTAGATGACCCTTCCAGCCATGAGGATCTGGACGATGATACCGTTCAGCGTGGCGACCGTCGCAATCGCGACCAGCACGATCTCGGGCAACCCGGTGTTGCGGGTAAAGGTCAGCGTCAGCGGGGACGGATGGGATGTGATGTCTGCCAGATCGTTGGTGGCAAGGACAGTCAGGACCACCCCCAGATACAGGACCGTCGTGATCAGCAGGGTCAGAAAGATGGCGGTCGCAAGGGTCCGCTGCGGGCTGGTCGTTTCCTCGGCGATCGAGTCGATGTTCTCGAAACCGATGAAGGCAAAGAAGGCCAGAAGGCTTGCAGCCATGATCCCGCTCCAGACGGGCAAAGACAGGGTTGCCGGCACGGCCTGCACAGCCTGGCCGAGGATATCCTTTCCGGCCCAGAATCCCCCGCCGATGATCAGCACAAGGCCGCCGATCTCCACCACAGTCATCGCGCCGGCTATTCCGGTAGAGGACTTGATGCCCAGCGATGCAACAGTCGCGCAGCCGCAGATCACGAACGCCAGCAACAGGGTGGGCGGCAGGTCGATGACACGGGAAAGGTAGCTGACGGCCCCGTGCGCGATGGCTGCGGCAGCAACGATACCGATCGTCGCGACGCCAAGCCCGACCGCGACGAACAGGGTGCGCGATCCGAAGCCTTCGCGCACGAAGCGCGCCTCGGCGGCCGCAAAGGGAAAGCGGCCGGTAAGTTCGGCAAAGCAGGCAGCCGGAAAGACCATGATCAGCGCGGCCAGGACAAAGGCGACCGGTGCATGGATGCCGGCGAGGGAAATCGTGCTGCCCACAAGGGCGTAGATCCCGGCCCCGATCGTCACGCCAAGCCCGTAAAGCACGACGTTCGCCAACCCCAGCCGACGCCGGAGTGTCAGTTCAGCCATCGGCGGCCCCCTGTTCCGCCGAAAGGTCGCCCTGCCCTGCCCGTGCCTCGGCGAAATCCAGCAGGCGCACCTCGATATTGGCGTTGATCGAGCCCGACTCGAACTCGCCGTTCATGGTGCGCCTGCCCGCCGGCAACCCGGTCAGCTGTGAGATTGCCTCGTCCACATGGGAAACGGCATGGATCTGGAACCGGCCGGACGCGACGGCGTTCACGACCTCATCACGCAGCATCAGGTTCCCAAGGTTTCCCCGCGGGATCACGACGCCCTGCCGACCTGTCAGCCCCTTTTCGGCACAGACCCGGAAGAACCCCTCGATCTTCTCGTTGATGCCACCGACCGGCTGCACGTCGCCCAGCTGGTTGACCGATCCCGTCACCGCATAGGATTGCGAGATGGGAACATCCGCCAGGGCAGACATCAGGGCGCAAAGTTCGGCCAGAGAGGCGCTGTCGCCCTCGATCCGGCCATAGCTCTGTTCCAGAACCAGCGAAGCCCAGAGCGAAAGCGGCACATCCGGCGCATAGCGCGCAGCCAGGAAGCCCGACAGGATCAGGACCGCCTTGGAATGGATCGGCCCTCCCAGCTTTGCTTCGCGTTCGATATCGACCACACGGCCCGATCCCATCCGCACCCGTGCCGTGATGCGCACCGGCATTCCGAAGCGCAGCTCGCCGATGTCCGCCACGGTCAGCCCGTTGACCTGCCCGACGACGCTGCCGGTGGTCGAAATCAGGATCCTTTCGCCGCTGACCATCTCCAGCAGGCGGTCGCGGGTGCGTCCCAGCCGGCGTTCCCGCGACGCGATCACGGCGGCGACATGGGCACCGGTGATGGCGCCGACCCCGTCCCTGCCGGCCAGGTGATCGGCCTCGCGCATCAGGTCAAGAACCTCGCCCGTCCGCAGGCAGATCTTCTGCTGGTCTTCCGCCGCGCGGGACGAGGCCTCGATCAGCGCGGCCACGCCGTCGCGGGCTACCGGGCGCAGCCCTTCCTGGGCGCCGACAGTGGCGAGCATCCTTGCGAAAAGCTCCATCGACCCTGCATCGCGGGTCATGTCGTCGGCGAACTCGGCCGCGACGCGGAAGAACTGGCCGTAGTCGGGATCCAGTTCCGACAGCAGTAGAAGCAGCTGCTGGTCGCCGACAAGAACCACCCGCACGTCCAGGGGAATGGCCTGCGGCTCCATCGTCGTGGTCGCGATCAGGCCAAGCCGGTCGGCGGCGGTGGTGATCCGGATCTCATGCGTCTCGAGGCTGCGCTTCAGGGCATCCCAGGCGAAGGGTTCGGACAGCACGCGCCTGGCATCCAGCAGCAGGAACCCGCCATTTGCGCGATGCAGCGCGCCCGGCTTGATGAGGGTGAAGTCGGTGACGAGCGTCCCTTGCTGGGACATGTAGTCGATCCGGCCGGAAAGATTTGCCAAGGTCGGCATCGTTTCGACGATGACCGGGGCGCCCGCCCCTTTTTCGTGCGTCGTGACGACATTCACGGCATAGCGGTGAAAGCGCGGGTCATCGTGCAGGGCGGCAGGGCCGCGCGGGAAGGGTGCCTCGGCACCGCTGCGCTCCCACGACAGGAACAGGTCTGCGTTCACGACGAAATCCTGGCGCAGGGCCTGAAAGAAGGACTGCACCTCGGGCAGTCGGGCATAGCTGCGGTTCATGCGCGACATTGCCGACTTGACGGCACTTTCCGCCATGCGCGCGTTCAGATCGGCCATGGCCTCGCGCTGTTCGCGGCCCAGTTCGGGAAGCGAGGCCAGGAAATCCTCCAGCTCTTCATGGATCGCCTGGACATCGGCCTCGATCCGCGCGCGATCGGCCTCGGGCATGGCAGCCATCGCCTCGGCCTTCAGAACCTCGCCGGCGTGCATCGGGGCCAGGGAAAACCCCATGGGCGTCCGCATGATGGCGACATTCCGCTTGCGGGCGCTTTCGACAAGGGCGTTGAAGGCGGCTTCGTGGCGCGCGGCGAATTCCTGCTCGATGGCTGCACGGCGCGTCTGGCAGTCTTCCGAGACGAGAACAGCCGGAATCCGGCTGGCCAGATCCTCGACCAGGGCCGCGACGGCATCGCGAAGCCGGGGGCCTTCGCCTGGGGGAAGGCGGATCGCCAGCGGCTTGTCCGGATCGGCAAAGTTGTTGACGTAGACCCAGTCGTCAGGCTCGGGTCGGGTGGCCGCTACATCTTGAAGGATCCGCAGCACCGTCGAATGGCGACCCGAACCCTCGGGTCCGTAGACGAACAGGTTGAACCGGGGGTGGCGCATTTCCGCCGAAAGGCGGATCGCCTCGACAGCGATGTCCTGGCCCACAGGGCCCTTCAGCGCGGCCAGATCCGCTGTCGTCTCGAACGTGAAGTCCGACGGGTTGCAGACAGCCCGAAGCCTGTCATGAGAAACCAGAGTATCGGCCACTGGCCGCACCTCATGTTGCGAGGGTGGTCCACCCACCCGGGATGCCAGAGTTCGGCAGGTGCATGGTCAAGGTCAAGCGCCCTGGATGTCAAGCTGACGGATCCGCCGCCGAGACGTTTCACGCGGCAGCACGGGGGCACCCCGACCGGCAAAGGGCAGACGTGAGGAATTGCAGCGACGAAGGGGGCAAATCATCGGATTGGTTGGCTGTGAGTGTCGGGACACCCCCCAACGGGTTGGTGAGCCGTGGCCTTTCCGGAAGCAGGGGGTTGAACCCGCCCAGATCCTGCAAGCCGTAGGGCACGCGTGGCAACGGGGCAATATGCTGCTGCGCACTTCACACCTGAGGCGTACCTTTCCCTTTCCCGTTCGAGTTTCGACCAAGCGGCAGCTACGCCACTCCGTGGGACAGGATGACGGCTTCACAAGGTGGCTTCTTGACCGTCAGGGTTGTGGAGCAAAGCCGTTGACCCCCCCAAACTTGTGCGCTAATTGGATTCGAACCAAACGGCCGCATCAGGCCGGGATGGCTGTCCAGAGCTATCCGTTGCGTCCTCGACGTCAGAGCGTTGTGGGTATAACAAGTCCTTGGATGGGCTTGAAGAAGTGCTGAACTGATTTAATATCGGGTGGGCTGCGTTATGAAGGTGTGTTGAGAGTGAAATGCGGGCTTCATATCGCGGGGTGCGGTGGCAATGTGCGGCCGCGCGGTCATCAGCTTCTTTCCGGCTTGAAGTACCACATACACCGCAAAGTCAGCGTATCTTCTGCGTATCTCTTTCAATTGGTTTCCTGCGATCTCGCAAGAAAGGGCCAATCCTTCCACTTGCTGACTGGGCCGCGCGCCGCCAAATCCGTCTGACTTGATTGGAATTGCGCGATGACTGCCGATTGCCGTCCCCCTACGCTTGAATGGCCGACCCACACCGCTCCTTCGCACGCTGCCTCAGGCTTGGTGACATTAGGAAAGTCGGGGCATTGCCCCAGAAGGATCCTTCTGCTGCAGGGTCCTGTGGGTCCCTTTTTTTACCGAACTGCAGGATGCTTTGGTGGCATCTGGATATGATGTAAGGCGCGTGATCTTCAACTTTGGTGACCAGGTCTTCGCGCGGCGCCGCTCCTGTATCCGATTTGCCGGAACGCTGCCCGAGTGGGCAAGCTGGCTCAAAGCTGAAATTGCCAATCGCAGACCAGATGCGATCATTCTTTTTGGCTGCAATCGCCCGATACATCGAGTTGCCCGAGAGGTAGCAGAGATGAACGGAATTCCCGTTGTCAGCCTTGAGGAAGGTTATCTGCGCGCCGGATACGCCAGTTGCGAAGCGGGCGGGAACAATCAGCATTCCCCGATGGCGCGGTGGCGATCAAATCAGACATTTGCCCCACAAGATGGTGCAGGCCCATCCCCCTGCAACAGCCGCTTTTCCTTTGTGGCAATGTGCCTCTGGGGGGCGATCTATTACCTGATGCGCGATCTGGCGTCAAAAGAGACCGAGGAACATCTGTACCACCGCCAGAGGGAACGGATCCTTCCCCTATCTCTCGGCTGGGCGGCCCACATGCTGGGTCGCGTTGCCGCGAGGCTTACAGAATATCCGACGCGGCGAGTGCTCCGGCAGTCTCCGGGCTATCTGCTGGTCCCGCTTCAGGTCACAAGCGACAGCCAGCTCGTAACGGCGGCACGCGGCTGGACGACAGACCGGCTGATAGACGCCGTGTTGCGCGCCGCAAGCAGCGCCGGCTGCTGCCAGAAGATCGTCTTCAAGCTGCACCCGCTGGAACGCCGCAGTTCGGCCATGAAGCATCTGGTTCGCAAAAAGGCGCGGCAGTTCGGAATTCCTCGCAATCGGTTGATTGTTCTTCGGACCGGGCGCATCGGCGATCTGACAGCAAAAGCCAGCGGCATGATCGTGATCAATTCGACATCAGCCTTTTCCGCCATGCACCATGACGTTCCGGTCCTTGTGCTGGGCGACGCCGTCTTCCGGCACAAGGAAATCGTGACATTGGGGGATGACGAAACCGACGTTGCCAGGTTCATGGCCGTGCGACGGGCCAAGCCGCGCGTGCAGATCAACGCTTTCCTGACCGAATTGAAGGCCAGAAGCCTGATTGTTGATTTCCACCCAGAACTGAGCCGGGTTTTCCATCGAGAAGTGAGCCACCTCTGATTATGGATTTCGGCTCAGGCTGGGGTCAAGGCATGGCTGTCTTCCTTCTTTTTGCGGGTCGCTGCGGC
>NZ_SIJH01000035.1 GCF_004762095.1 Tabrizicola caldifontis | reverse complement strand
GACCAGCTCTCTCAAAACGATCATACCCCGATCGCAGCACTGCCCTCGGGGCCGCAGCAACCACACGCTGCATAAAATGACGCGGGGTGGAGCAGCCCGGTAGCTCGTCAGGCTCATAACCTGAAGGTCACAGGTTCAAATCCTGTCCCCGCAACCAAAAAACCACGTCTTATCAAAGACTTCAAAGCCGAGCAAAACGCTCGGCTTTTGTCATTCCAAATTCTTGTCAACACCTGGTCAACGTTCGACGAGCCCCCCATTGACGGGCAGAATGATCGGGGCCAGTGGCATCCGTCACTTCGGAAGATCCTCTCGGAACCGGTCCATCTGGTGCATCCGCTCGTGCAGGATCGTCACGATGCCGATGTCGCCATTCGACAGCCGCCGCCAATAAACGAAATGATGCTCGTGCCGGAAGTAGAAGCCGTCGATAGCGAATTCTGCCGGGATCGGCCGCGACGCCACTCCGTGCCCTTCGATTTTCTCGAATGCCGCGAACAGTGCTGTGATGTATCGATCAGCCTGTTCAGCGCCCCAACGGTCGCGCGTGTACCGGTAGATCTCGTCAATCCGCAGCGATGCAGCTTCCTGGACGCGGACGGCCATGATGTCAGCCCCGGTTCCGGGCGATCACCTCGGCTGCGGTCAACGGGCGATAGCTTTCCTCCGGTACCGCAAATGCGCGTGTCAGTTCGGCTTTCAACCGGTTGAACGCTTCCGCCTCGGCCCGCTCCTTGTCGCGCCGGATCAGGTCGCGGACGTATTCGCTGATGTTCTCGTACGACCCGTTCTCGCCCACGTTCGACGCCACGAACTCGCTCAGCGCGCCGCTGATCCGGACAGTCATCGTCGTGGTCTGGGACATGGCGGCCTCCATCTGCTGTGTTCAAGATACGCAAGATTGAACACGCAGACAAGATTGGTGCCACAGTTCTACAGCACCAACTCATAGTAGGTGCTGCGACCGCCACCCTCTCCTTTGCGCAGCAGCCCGAGCTCGAGTAACGCCGCGATGTCACGGTTCGCCGTGTCCTGCGAGCACTTGGCGATGATGGCCCACTTCGAAGAGGTCATCTTGCCATCGAAGCCATCGAGCAGGCGGTTCAGCACCTTGATCTGGCGTTCGTTCAGTGCCAGTTTTGCTGTGCGCTCCCAGAACTGCCCCTTGGCGACGACCGCCGCCAAAACGCCATCTGCGCCGTGGATCGCGCGACCGAGGCAGTCAAGGAACCACAGGATCCATGTCGTGATGTCCGTGCCACCCTTCTGGGTGCGCTCCAGCTGGTCGTAGTAGGCGTTCCGCTCGGCCCTGATCTGCGCGGACATGCTGTAGAATCGCTGCGAGCTTCCCTCCGACCGGGCAAGTGCGAGGTCAGCGATGGCGCGGGCGATGCGGCCGTTGCCATCCTCGAAGGGGTGGATCGTCACAAACCACAGATGCGCCAGCGCCGCCCTGATCACCGGATCGGTGGCTAGCGGTGCGTTGAACCATGTGAGGAAGGCTTCCATCTCCGCCGCGACTCGCGGTGCCGGAGGAGCAGCGTAGTGAACCTTCTCCCGGCCATAGGGCCCGGACACCACCTGCATCGGGCCGGTGCTGTCATCGCGCCAGTCTCCGACGATGATCTTCGTCATGCCGCTGCGACCGGTGGGGAACAAAGCCGCATGCCAGCCGAAAAGGCGCTCGGCGGTGAGCGCGGCCTGATAGTTCCGCGTCGCGTCCAGCATCACCTCGACGATGCCTTCCACATTGCGATCAGTCGGGGGCAGGGCGCCAATGTCGATGCCAAGCCGTCGGGCGAGGGATGACCGCACCTGCGTGGCGTCCAGCTGCTCGCCCTCGATCTCGCTGGTCTTGACGACGTCCTGCGTCAGGGTCTGCAGGACCGCCTCCTCGCGCAGCTTGAAGCCCAGCGCTTCCATCCGGCCGATCAGCCGCCCTTGGTCGTGACGGACCGCAGCAAGGGGAGCGGCAATGCTGCCATCCTGCCAGGTCAGCCTTGGCCAGTCTGGTTGTTCCCAGATGTACACTGTATTCTCCGCGCAAGGTGCGGCGATTGTGGGCTGCATTCTCCGCAAGCGCAAGGAAAAACACCGCACGAAATGCGGAGAATGATAGGCCTATTCTCCGCATCTCCGATTTACCCTGACCATAGGGTGCACTTAAGACTGTGATGATCCCTCGGACACTGGGTCATCCTGTCCGAGGTTTTGTAACACAAGAAGCCGTTCCGGACAGCTTGGACATCTGTGCCGCTGCTTCTCCGACAGTCGCCCTGCCATGGTGAGGGTAGTGATCAGCACTGCGTCTGAATGCTGCGCGAGCCGGATCAGATGCTCTCCGCTCGGCCCGCGGTCGCCAGACAGCCAATACTTGGCCGTCCGCTCACTCGCTCCGGTCCAGCGCATCACCGTCTTGATGGCCTGATGCGTCGGTCCCAGTTCGCGGCGCAGGGCATCGGCAATGGCCTTGCGATAGGCGGTCTGATCGGCGTCCAGGTGCACAGTTGTGCCCATTTTCGGCACAGATGTGCCCATCTTGATCCGCATCGCGGCGTCCTCCTCCGGTAAACCTGTGGAGAAGACAACACAGCGGCAGATTCCATTTTGCGCCCCAGCCCATACCCCGGGTCCGACCAGACGGAGACGCTTGCATGAACTGATCGGGAGACGGGAATGGCAGTCAGAGAGCCGCCCTCAAAGAGAGAACCGGCGAACTCCCCGGCGAAGCGCCGTGCGGCTGAATATGTCCGCATGTCAACAGATCATCAGAAATACTCGACCGAAAACCAGTCGGATGCGATCCGCAAATACGCGGAAGAACGTGGCTTTGAACTGGTCCGCTCCTATGCTGATGCTGGAAAGAGTGGTTTGAGGATCGAGGGCCGCGAAGCGCTGCAACAGTTGATCCAGGATGTGCAAGACGGCACCGCGGATTTCGAGGTGATCCTTGTCTATGACGTCAGCCGATGGGGCCGTTTTCAGGATGCAGATGAATCCGCCTATTACGAATACATCTGCCGTCGCGCAAACAAGCAGGTCGAGTATTGCGCCGAGCAATTCGAAAATGATGGCGGGCCGGTTGCCACGATCGTCAAGAGCGTCAAGCGCGCGATGGCCGGGGAATACAGCCGGGAACTTTCCAACAAGGTCTTCATCGGGCAGTGCCGCCTGATCGAACGCGGCTTCCGTCAAGGCGGTGCGGCGGGTTTTGGTCTTCGCCGGGTCCTGCTTGACGAACGGGGTGAAGTGAAGGCCGAGCTGAAGCGCGGTGAGCACAAGAGCTTGCAGACAGACCGGGTGATCCTGGTGCCCGGGCCTGAGACCGAGGTAAGAACCGTCCGCTGGATATACAGCCGGTTCCTCAAGCACGGCCGTTCGGAAATCGAAATCGCCGCAGAACTGAATGAGCGCGGGATACTAACCGATCTCGACCGGACCTGGACCCGCGCCACCGTCCATCAGATCCTGACCAACGAGAAATACATCGGCAACAACGTCTACAACCGGCGCTCCTTCAAACTGAAGCAGAAGCGGGTGGCGAATGGCCCTGAGATGTGGATCCGTTCGGAAGGGGCGTTCGATGCCATCGTCGAGCCGAAACAGTTTCAAAAGGTGCAGGCGATCATAGCCGCCCGCAACCGCCGATTCTCGGACGACGAGATGTTGGAACGGTTGACGCGGCTGTTCCAGCGCCACGGCTACATATCCGGTCTGGTGATCGACGAGGCCGATGGAATGCCGTCCAGCGGCGCCTATGCCCACCGGTTCGGCAGCCTGATCCGGGCCTATTCTCTCGTCGGCTTCACACCGGACCGGGACTACCACTACATCGAAGTGAACCGCTTGCTGCGGCTGTTCCACGGCGACGAGGTGGAGCGTGTGATCCACGAGATCACCCGACCCGGCGGTACCGTGACGCGCAATCCGGCGACCGACCTGCTGACGATCAATGGCGAATTCACCGCCTCCGTCGCCATCGCCCGCTGCCGCGAAACCTCCACCGGCGGCCTGCGCTGGAAAATCCGTTTCGACACCGGCCTCGTGCCCGACATCACAATCGCCATCCGGATGGACCGAACGAACACCGCCGCGCTCGACTATTACCTGCTGCCCCAATTCGAGATGCGAACAAAACCCCTGGGGCTTGCCGAGGAGAATGGCCTGATGCTGGACGCTTTCCGATTTGAAACGCTGGATTTCTTCTTCGACATGGCCCGCCGCGTTCCGGTTGCCGAGGTGACACCATGGTGAGCGAAGTCGAGATGCGGAACGAAGTGCAGATCATCCCGATTTCCGCCATCACGGTGGAGAACCCGCGCGAACGCTCGGAAAAGACCTTCCGCGCGCTTGTCGATAGTATCGCCAGGGTCGGGCTGAAAAAGCCGATCACCGTCGCCCGGGTCGATGAAGAGGCGGGAGTGTCCTATCGCCTGGTCTGCGGTCAGGGTCGGATGGAGGCTTATGTCGCCCTTGGGGAAACCCACATCCCGGCCATCGTTGTAGAGGCAAGTGAGGTCGAACGGCTACTGCGCAGTGTGATCGAGAACATCGCCAGACGTCAGCAACGTCCTCTCGAGCTGTTGCAGGACATCGCCATCTTGCGCGACCGGGGATATTCGGACCATCAGATCGCCGACAAGACGGGACTTTCCATCGCCTATGTCCATGAAATCGGCGAGTTGATCGCCAACGGTGAAGAACGCCTGCTGATCGCGGTCGAGACCGGGCAGATGCCGCTCAGCGTCGCGCTCTACATCACGCGGGCCGAGGAGAAGGACGTGCAGAAGGCGCTCGAGGCTGCTTATGCTTCCGGTGAACTGCGCGGAAAGAAATTGCTGGAGGCGCGGCGGCTGGTTGAGTTGCGCCAGCGCCACGGCAAGCAGCGAGGTGGTGCGCGCAACAAACAGCCACGAGCGCGAATGACATCTGCCGCGCTGGTCAAAGCCTATCGCGCCGAGGCCGAGCGACAGCAGGACATGGTCCGCAGGGCGCAGTCGACGCGAAGCAGCCTTCTGTTTCTCGATGCGGCATTTCAGTCTCTGCTGAAGGACGAGAACTTTCTGACGCTGCTCCGTGCCGAGAGCCTCGACAGCCTGCCGCGCATCATCATCGACGGGTTGCGGGAGCCAAGAGCATGACACAGAAAGGGAAAATGCCTCCGCCGAAGAGCCCGGGATTCGAGGCGAACCTGCGCACCATCCCGATTGATGCGATCCTGCCGGTCAAGCAGTTGCCAGTCACCGTGACCAAGAGTCAGAAATATGGGCAGATCGCCGCGTCGATCCGCGAGGTCGGGCTGGTCGAACCGCCGGTAGTCTCCCGCGCGGCTGGGCAGGACGGATCCTTCATCCTTCTGGATGGCCATGTTCGGCTGCATGTTCTGAAGGAAATGGGCGAGACGACCGTCACCTGCCTGGTGGCGACCGACGACGAATCCTTCACCTACAACAAGCGCATCAGCCGCCTCGCCACGATCCAGGAGCACAAGATGATCCTCCGCGCGGTAGAGCGCGGCGTATCGGAGGCTCGCATCGCGGCAGCCTTGAATGTGAACATCGCGCTGATCCGACAGAAGCGGACCCTGCTGAACGGCATCTGTCCGGAGGCGGCCGAACTGCTGAAGGCCCGGCACTGCCCGATCAACAGCTTCCGGTCCCTGCGGAAGATGAAGCCCCTGCGGCAGATTCAGGCGGCGGAACTGATGATCGCGGCTAACAACTACACGGTGCCCTATGTCGAGGCGATCCTCGCAGCATCTGACGCCACAGACCTGGTTGACCCGGCTGCAAAGAAGCCACCTGCAGGCGTAACACGCGAACAAGCCGAGCGAATGAAGGCCGAGATGGCCAACCTGCAAAAGAACATCAAACTGATCGAAGGCTCCCTTGGGCCAGATCACCTCCGGCTGGTGGTGGCAGGTCGCTATGTAGAGCGCCTCCTGCAGAATGACCGACTCGCCCGCTACCTCGACAAGAACCATGGCGAAATCCTCGGAGAGTTTCGACAGATCGTCGCGGGCCTCGCGCAGCCTGCGTCCACGACGGAAGCGAGGAGGAGCGAGACCGAGTAGTTCAGCAACTGTCCTTCTTTCGACGATGGGGACCCGGACCCGAAAGCGCGGGGACCGCAGGAGACGCCGGACAGAGGGCCGGATCAAGCGCGGCGGCGGGGATGGCGGCGAACCCGCTCGGAGCCCGCCAGGCTGGTTTGAGTTTTCGCCAGCCCAATGGTCGGAGTCCGGCCATTGAAACAAGCGGGCGCATTCGTCGCCGAAGGTGAATGCGCGCGTCTATCATAGCGAAGCCCTTAAATTTCTGGTTCCACCGGAACCCGAATCCTCTGAGGCAGACGGAGTTGCATTCGCTCAGCTGCCTGGAACAGCTTTCACCGGCACGCCCGCGCTTGATCCCGCAGCACGGCGTAATCGCCGAGCATCCGGACGATAACGGTACTCTCCGGCAATGCCTCGACTTCGTTGGCGGCCCGCGCCTGATCGGTAGCCGTGTAGTCGACCACGGGCGGGCAGGGCGTGCGGACCTCAGAACCGCCCATCGCGCAGCCGGTCAGCCAGAGCATCGCGATCAGCGGGACGACGGGCGGCGGCATCGAGCATCTGGCGGTGGATAGCATCGTTTCTTTCTCTGGCTGTTGATTTCCACCCAGAACTGAGCCGGGTAGGCGTATAATTTCCACTGAGAATTGAGCCATGTGAACCTTCCCCCAGAGCGGTGAGCGGCGGGGGCAACGGAGTGATCCACATGGGACTTTTGAA
>NZ_SIJH01000034.1 GCF_004762095.1 Tabrizicola caldifontis | reverse complement strand
CCACAACAGCCCATTGAGCCTCGGCTTCGGCCTTGGTCTGCTGGGCGAAGATCGTCTTCAACATCGCGGCGACGGCCGTGCGCTGCTTGATCGGGGCATGAGCCAAGGCGTTGCGCATGCAGTGAACCCGGCAGCGTTGGTGGGTCGCATTGAAGACACGACGTGCGGCTGCCCGAAGGCCCTTGTGGTCGTCGGCGATCACCAGCTTCACGCCCCGCAGGCCGCGGTCGGCGAGGCTGCGCAGGAACTCGGTCCAGAAGGTCTCGGCTTCCGACGGACCGGTGGCGACGCCCAGAACCTCGCGCTTGCCGTTCGGCATGGTCCTCGAACCGGTGGCGGACCATGCCTCACCGTTGACCGCAACAGCGATTATCACGGCACGGCTGATGATCCGGCCGCCTTCACGCACCTTCACATAAGTTGCGTCGAGCCAGAGGTAGGGCCAGGCGCCTTCCAGCGGCCGCGACAGGAAGGCATTCACCCGCTCGTCGATCTCGGCGCAGAAGCGGCTGACTTGGCTCTTGGACATGCCGCCCGCGCCCATGGCCTTGACCAAGTCATCGACCGACCCTGTCGAGACGCCGTGGACGTCAGCCTCCTGGATGACCGCCACCAGGGCCTTCTCCGCCGTCCGGCGCGGCTCCAAGAAGCTGGGGAAATAGCTCCCTTTCCGGAGCCTGGGGATCTCCAGCGCGATCCGTCCAGCCCTCGTATCCCAGTCACGGTCCCGGTATCCGTTGCGCTGAACCTCACGCATAGGCGAGCGCGCGCCCTTCGACACGCCGGTCACAGTTTCAACTTCCATTTCCATGAGCCGCTCGGCCGCAAAGGCCAGCATCTCGCGCACGAGATCGCCATCGGCCTGCTTCTCAACCAGCTCGATCAGCGCCATTCTGTCGTCGGTCATCGTCATCTCCGTTTCAGGTTACAGGTCTCGCAACCCGAACCTACTCCGAAGATCGGCGATGACCGCCAGCGTCACCCACGGCCGCGCGCTGCGCTACGCCGAAGGCTCCGCGCGCCGCCTCCTACACCATCACCCGGGGCACTATCCCGAGTTCACCTCGAACACGATCCTGAAGTTCGCGGATGACCGCAAGTTTGACTGGCACTACATCGCCCCCGGCAAGCCAACCCAGAATGCCTTTATCGAGAGCTTCAACGGCCGCCTGCGCGATGAGCTGTTGAACGAGACCCTGTTCCCGTCCCCGCACCATGCCCGCGCCACGCTGGCCGCCTGGCGCGCCGACTACAATAACGAACGCCCCCACTCCCGCCTCGGGTGGCAAACGCCGGCCGCCTTCGCCCAAACCTTCACCCCGCAACGGGGCCTGACGCTGCGCGACCCGCAAAGCTCCGCGCCAGCCCCCGTTGCCCAACCCGCCCAAATGGGCAAAACTCAGACCAGGAGTCTCGCTCACCCTGGATAAAAGTTGGGGGCAACGTCACCGCGTAACTAACGCTAATCAGTCTCCGGCAAACCCAGTACGGTTCAGTTGCCCAATTCAAGGCCGTTTCGAGATGGCCGGCCAGTTGGTTCTCCCTGGCCTCAAGCGCAATAAAATGGGCACTCCACCGTTCAGTCCGTATCGGCCGGGAACGTCGACGGTTCACCGAAGCGAAAGGCTGGACAGCCGGGCGCGGGCGGGGTCAGGGCGAACAGACCGCCTTCCCACGGATGGGCAGCAAGGTGGTCGGGCGTCATGGTGAAGCGGGCCGAGGTGACATAGAGCGTCGCGAGGTCCGGCCCGCCGAAGGCGCAGCTCGTGGGCCAGGTGCAGGGCAGGTCCACGACGGCGATCACCCGGCCTTCTGGGTCGGTTCGTGTCAGGCAGGCGCCGCCGGCGACGCGGGCCGTCCAGATGCAGCCTTCCACATCAAGGCAGGAACCATCCGGCAGGCCGCGCCCGAAGCCGGACTGGAACGGGCGGCAGTCGTGCAGCCGGTTGTCCCGGACAGCATAGGTATAAAGCGCATCGTCCAGCGTGTCGGCAGTGATCAGCCGATCCGGTTCCGGCCAGACCAGCGTGTTGGTGATGCCGAACATGTCGTCCGAGACGCGGGAAAGCATCAGGTCCGGGGCCAGCCGGTAAAGCCGGCCACGTTTGCCCTCGATGGCAAGGGGGGCGTCGTCCGCGCCTATGTTGTTCTGCATGGTGCCGACCCAGAAGGCGCCGTCCGGCCCCACGACGCCTTCGTTCAGGCGGTTACCGGGCAGGTCGGGCTCTACCTCGCAAAGGATGCGAAAGTCGCCGTCCCAGTCCCACAGAGCGATGTGGCGTTCAAGCCCCACGATTGCGCCGCCGTCCTTGCGCAGGCCGATCGAGGTGACGCGCCCCGGCGTTGGCCAGGTCTCGTGGGCGCCGGTTTGCGGGTCCAGCCGGTGGATGCGCCGCCCGATGATGTCCACCCAGACCAGGCAGGCGCGCGCATCGTCCCAGACAAGGCTTTCGCCGACGACATCGGCCGAGGGCAGGATCAGGCGGGCAGTCATAACATGGTCCCCAAAGCAGTTGACAACAGCCTAGTGCGAATCTATTAGCAGTTCAACATCAACCTGTATGACAGCTTTGTGGTGAAACGTATGGGGGAACTGACGGATCCCGGCGGCGGGCTGGTTTCCAGCACTGTCGGCGCGATCACCCGGCTGATCCGGGAGCAGGATCTGATGCCGGGCGACCGTCTGCCCTCCGAGGCGACGCTGTCCCGGGATCTTCAGGTGTCGCGCACGGTAGTGCGCGAGGCGTTCCGGTCGCTGGCCGCCATGCGGATCATCGAACTTGCAACCGGAAAGCGTGCCACCGTCGCGCCGATCGACCACGGCGCCATGTCGTTGATCATCGAGCACGGGGTTCATACCGACCAGATCAGCATCCAGCAGATCTACGACGTGCGTCGCACCATCGAGACGCGGATCGTGACCCTCGCCTCGTTGCGGCGCAGCGACGACGAGGCGCGGATCATCCGGGAAGAGGCCGAGGCGATGCGCGCCAGTATCGCGACCCCCGAGGAGTTGATGCGCCATGACCTCGCCTTCCACATGGCCCTGGCGCGCGCCTCCAAGAACCCGGTCTTCGCGCTGATCGTCGGAGCCTTCCAGGGCATCACGTCGCAGACCTGGCCGATCGGCTGGCGAAGCCGCACCTCGGCCGAGGGGCGCGAGGCGATGATCGCCAACCATGAGAAGATCGCCGAGGCTGTCGCTGACGGCGATCCTGAACGCGCCGTTGCGGCGATGTCGCAGCATTTCGACGAAAGCGTGCGCGCCCTGATTTCGGCCGGCCTGACCTGAGGAAGCCATGAGGATCACCTCCATCGACACCATCCGCATCGCCGAACGGCCCAACCTTCTTTGGATCGAGGTCGGCACGGACGAGGGGATCAAGGGGCTGGGCGAGACCTTCTTCGGTGCCGCCACGGTCGAGGCGCACGTGCACGAATGGATCGCCCCGCGGGTGATCGGCCGCGACCCCCTGCAGATCGACCGGCTGTCCGCAGATCTGGTTGGTTATCTCGGGTTCCGTTCCTCGGGTGCCGAGGTGCGCGGGAATTCGGCCTTCGACATCGCGCTGTGGGATATCTTCGGCAAAGCCGTCGGCCAGCCGGTCGCGCAGGTTCTGGGCGGCTTCTCGCGCGACCGGATCCGCACCTACAACACCTGCGCCGGCACCGACTACATCAAGAAGGCCACCGGCCAGACGACGGCGAACTACGCCCTTTCCGGCGGCGGGCAGGATTACGACGACCTGAACGCCTTCCTGCACCGGGCCGACGAACTGGCGCAGTCCCTGCTGGAGGAAGGGATCACCGCGATGAAGATCTGGCCCTTCGACATCGCAGCCGAGCGCACGCGCGGGCAGTATATCTCTGTCCCTGACCTGAAGGAGGCTCTGCGCCCCTTCGAGAAGATCCGCGCCGCTGCGGGTGACCGGATGGACATCATGGTTGAGTTCCATTCGATGTGGCAGCTTCTGCCGGCGATCCAGATCGCAAAGGCGCTGGCTCCGTTCAATACCTTCTGGCACGAGGATCCAATCCGCATGGACAGCCTTGCCAGCTTGAAACGCTATGCCGAGCACAGCCCCGCGCCGATCTGCGCCTCGGAAACGCTGGGCTCGCGCTGGGCGTTCCGCGATCTGCTGGAAACCGGTGCCGCAGGGGTCGTGATGCTGGACATCAGCTGGTGCGGCGGGCTGTCCGAGGCGCGCAAGATCGCCGCCATGGCCGAGGCCTGGCATCTGCCCGTCGCTCCACACGACTGCACCGGTCCGGTGGTGCTCTGCGCGTCGACCCATCTTTCGCTCAATGCGCCGAACGCTCTTGTTCAGGAGAGCGTCCGCGCCTTCTACCGCACCTGGTACCGCGATCTCGTGACCGCCCTCCCCGAGGTGAAGGACGGCATGATCACGGTGCCGCCCGGTCCCGGTCTCGGGATGGAACTGCACCCTGACATCGGCCGGGCCTTCACCCTGTCGCGCAGGAGGTCGGACGCGACCACGATCTGATTGAAACCCTAGGGAGGAAACCATGAAAAGGACCAACGGACTGGCGGCCCTGACAGCCGCCTTGCTGATGACGTCTGCCTTGTCGGCAAGGGCGCAGGACGCAATCGACATCGTCTTCACGCACCATTCGTCGGCCTCGAACACCTTCTGGCAGGCGGTCAAGAAGGGCTTCGACGACGCCTGCGGCAAGGTCGAGGCAAATTGCCAGATGCTGTTCACCCAGACCGAGGGGTCGATCCAGGATCAGCTCGCCAACATCGAGGCGGCGATCGCGCAGCAGCCCGATGCCATCCTGACCTCGATCGTGGACAACACCGCGCTGGACGAGGTGCTGAAACGGGCTCGCGATGCCGGCATCACCGTGATCGGTGTGAACGTGGACGATCTGGAAGGCGCGGCCGGCAATCCGCGGCAGGCCTTTGTCGGGCAGGGCTTTCTTGCGGCTGGCTATTCGCTGGGCAAGGCGCAATCCGCGAACTTCCCGGCCGAGGGGCCGATCAAGGTGCTGGTCGGCATCTCTGCGCCGGGGCAGAATTGGTCGGAACAGCGCGGGCAGGGCGTGATCAACTTCCTCGAGGAGTACAAGGCCAGCTCGGGCCGCGACATCACCTGGGAGAAGATCGACAGCGGAACCGATCTTGCCGTGACCGCCGACCGCGTGGGCGCCTATCTGGCCGCGAACCCCGACACCACGGCCTATTTCGACACGGGGTTCTGGCATGCCGCCGTCGCACGCGTGCTGGCCGACCGCGGCATCGAGCCGGGCAAGGTTCTGCTCGGAGGGTTCGACCTGGTGCCCGAGGTCGTCGAGCAGATGCAGAAGGGCTATGTGCAGGTCCAGGTGGACCAGCAGCCCTACATGCAGGGCTTCATCCCCGTCATGATGGTCTATCTCAACGAGACCATCGGCCTTGCCCCCGCAGACGTCGATACCGGGCAGGGCATCGTCACGCCGGCCGATGCCGACGCAATCATGGAACTTTCGGCGCAGGGCTTGCGCTGATCCCACGGGCTTCCGGGCACATGCGGCCCGGAAGCCCATGCTGCCAAAGGACATGCCGGATGCGACTTCTGGTCAAGACATTCCTTCAGAAACCGGAGCTTGCGGCGGCACTGCTGCTTGTGGCTCTGGTCGTGCTGTTCCAGATCCTGTCGAACGGCATCTTCCTGTCGACCGCCAACCTGCGCGGCGTCCTCGGGCTGCTTCCCGAAATGGCGCTGGTTGCGGTCGGCGTCACGCTGTTGATGATCTGCGGCGAATTCGATCTTTCGGTCGGCTCGGTCTTCGCGCTCATGCCGATGAGCATGGCCGTGCTGATGGCACAGGGCTGGCCCTTCCTGCCATCGGTCGCCATCGGGCTTCTGCTCTGCGCGGCGATCGGCTTTGTCAACGGCTGGCTGACCATCCGCTTCGCCATACCGTCCTTCATCACCACGCTAGGCATGCTGTTCATGGCGCGGTCTCTGACGGTGGTGATCTCGGGCGGCTTCCCGCCCCGGCTGGACATGGAGCGGATCCCTGAACAGATCTTCATCTCGTTCGTCGGCCCGGGAGAGTTGATCCGTGCCTCGTTTATCTGGTTCGTGGTGATCGCGGCCCTGGTAAGCCTGCTTCTGTCGCGCACGAACTTCGGCAACTGGGTGCGCGCGACGGGCGGCTTCCTGCCGGCGGCCAATGCTATGGGTATTCCGACCGCCCGGGTGAAGATCGCCTGTTTCATGATCTGTTCGGTTCTGGCGGGCTTTGCCGGCATGATCCAGGTGCTTCGCGTCGGCTCTCCGTTGCCTTCGATGGGCGAGGGGATGGAGCTTGCCGCCGTCGCCGCCGCAGTGATCGGGGGCACGGTGCTGACCGGAGGGATCGGGTCCATCCTCGGCGGAATCATCGGAGCCATCCTCATCCGCGTAATCGACAACGGCCTCGTCCTCAGTCGGGTCGACTCCAATTGGTTCAAGTTTGCCATCGGCGCGCTGACGATCCTTGCCGTGGTCGGCAACGCCTGGCTGCGCAAGCGCGGCCGCGCGATGAAGGTGGAGGGCTGAGATATGAGCACGGAGTTCCGCAGGGCCGCAGATCCCGTCATCTCGGTTCGCAACCTGCACAAGTGGTATTCCGGCGTGCATGCCCTGCGCGGCGTCAGCCTCGACTTCGAGCGCAACGAGGCCGTGGGCCTTGTAGGCGACAACGGTGCGGGCAAATCCACCCTGATCTCGATCCTGGCCGGCCTGCATCAGCCCGACGAGGGCGAGGTCATGGTCGATGGCCATCTAGTGCGAATGCGGGGCCCACGCGACGCGATGGACCAGGGGATCGAAACGATCTACCAGTACAACTCGATGGTTCCCAGCATGTCGATCGCTCGCAACCTCTTCATCGGGCGCGAGCCGCTGAAAGCCTCTCTGTTCGGCATCGGTATCCTGGACGAGGCACGGATGCGCGCCGAAAGCGTGGCCGCCATCGCCAGCGTGGACCTGCACCTGCGATCCCCCGATGCGCTGGTGGGCGAGTTGTCCGGTGGCCAGCGGCAGGGCGTGGCCATCGCCCGCGCCATGCACTTCAAGTCGAAGGTGCTGATCCTGGACGAGCCGACTAACCACCTTTCGGTCAAGGAGACGAACAAGGTCATCGGCTTCGTGAAATCGCTGGCCGCGCAGAAGGTGACCGGCATCTTCATCAGTCACAACATGCACCACGTCTTTGCCTGTTGCGACCGGGTGGTGGCCATGGCGCATGGCCGCGTGGTGCTGGACAAGCGGATCGAGGAGACCTCGATCGAGGAAGTCCACGACGTTCTCTAGGGAGGAAGCGATGAAAGCCGGCAGACATGTCGTGATCACCGGGGGCCTTGGCACGATCGGCCGGGCCATGGCGGCGGCCTTTGCCGCGGAAGGCCACCGTGTGACGGTGCTCGACCGCCCCGGCGGCGCGGCGCCGGGAGGCATGGGCTGGCTGGGGGTGGACCTGAACGATCTTGCCGCCACGCAGGAAGCCGCATCGCGTCTTGCCGCCGACGATCCGGTCGATGTCCTGATCAACAACGCCGCGCTGATCATCAACAAGCCGCACGACGCCTTCAGTCTTGCCGAATACGAGGACCAGATCCGGGTCAACTCCTCGGCCGCCTTCGTGCTGACGCGCGCGCTTGTGCCCGGCATGAAGGCAAAGGCTTGGGGCAGGGTGATCAACCTGACCTCGATCACGCTGAACGGGCAGTGGGACGGCTATGTGCCCTATGTCGCCTCGAAGGGTGCGATGCTGGGGCTGACCAAGGGCTTTGCGCGAGAACTGGGCCCGCACGGGATTACGGTGAACGCCATTTCGCCGGGTGCCGTGGTGTCCGAGGCCGAGAACCGCGTGTTCGCCGACCGGCTGGAGGAATACAACGCCTGGGTTCTGGAACGACAGTGCATCAAGTCGCGCATCCAGCCGCAGGACGTGGCAAACCTTGCGCTCTTCCTGTGTTCGGATGCGGCGCGGATGATCTCGGGGCAGAACGTCGCCATCGATGGCGGCTGGTAGAGTGCACCGGATGATCGAACTGCGCGCCGGGCCGGCGCGGGCTTTGGTCGGTCCCGACCATGGGGCGGCGCTGGCGGTACTGGAAACGAATGGTCTGCCCATCCTGCGACCACTTGCGCCGGCGCGCGAGGCCGACCCCTTCGCCTGGGCCATGAACATCCTTGCGCCCTTCTCGAACCGGGTCTCTGTCCCGATCATGGTGGCTGGCAGTCCCGTTGCACTGGAGCAGAACCTGCCGGGAGAGGCCTTCCCGATCCACGGTGATGCGTTCCAGCGACCGTGGCACATCGTGGGGCATGCGCCTGACTCTGTCTCTCTCGACCTGCCTGCCGGCGCCTTCGGCCCGCTTCTCTACAGTGCCCGGCTGAGCTATGGCCTGCGGCCCGACCGTCTTGATGTACGGCTTGTCCTGCGCAACCGGGCTGCCTGCGTCCTGCCCTTCGGGGGAGGCTTCCACCCCTGGTTCCCGCGGGATGGCGGAACGCGTGTCGCCTTTGCCGTCGCTGGCTGGTGGCCCGAGGACGGGCGGCACCTGCCTGCCACGCGAGAGCCCGCCGCGCTTCCCTCTGACCTGCAGTTCGACAGGCCGCGGCCGCTTCCCGATGGCTGGATCAACGCCGGCTTCTCCGGCTGGTCGGGCGCGGCAGAAATACGGCAGGGCCAGAGCGGTCTGACGATCCGGCTGACCGCGCCCGGCATGTCCACGGTGCTGCTCTATTCGCCGGGGCGGGAATCGGACTTCTTCTGCCTCGAGCCGGTCTCGCATCCGGTCGATGCCCATGCACTGCCGGGCTTTCCGGGGTTGCGCTTCCTGGCGCCGGGTGAAGATATGATCCTGTCGATGACAATGGAATGGACCCGAAATGACCGAAGCCCTGCCTCCTGACGCTCTCCTGATCGGCCGGATCTGGAACCCTGCCCTGGGCGGGCCATCGGTGGTGACCGTGCGCGACGGGCAGGTGGTGGACATCACCAGCCGCGCTGCGCCGACGGTGCGCGACATCTGCGAAATGGACGACCCCGTGGCCCATGTGCGCCGGGCCGAAGGGACGCCGGTCGCTCCGTTGGATGTGCTGCTCGCCGCGCCGGCAGGCGACCTATCGGTGGCGCATCTTCTTGCGCCTTGCGATCTTCAGGCGGTCAAGGCCTGCGGGGTAACCTTCGCCGGATCAATGGTCGAACGGGTGATAGAAGAGCGTGCGGGCGGCGATCCGGGCCGGGCCGAGGCGATCCGTGCCCGCATCGGCGCGGCGATCGGGGCCTCGCTGCGCAACATCCGCCCCGGCTCGCCCGAGGCTGCTGCTGCCAAGGCCGCGCTTCAGGCCGAAGGGCTTTGGAGCCAGTATCTCGAGGTCGGGATCGGTCCGGATGCCGAGGTCTTCTCGAAGGCGCAGGTGCTGTCCTCGGTCGGCCACGGGGCGGCCGTCGGGCTGCACCCTTCCTCGAAGTGGAACAACCCCGAGCCAGAGGTGGTGCTGGCGGTCTCGTCGCGCGGGCGGATCGTGGGGGCCGCCCTCGGTAACGATGTGAACCTGCGCGACGTCGAGGGGCGCTCGGCGCTCCTCTTGTCCAAGGCCAAGGACAACAACGCCTCTTGCGCGATCGGGCCCTTCATCCGGCTGTTCGACGCAGGCTGGGACCTGGACGCGGTGCGCAGGCTGGAGCTTCAGCTGCGCGTCGAGGGGCCGGAGGGCTTCGTGCTCGACGGGCGTTCCTCGATGGCCGAGATCAGCCGCGACCCCGAGGATCTGGTGGCCCAGACGATCGGGCGGCATCACCAGTATCCTGACGGGCTGATGCTTTTCCTTGGCACGCTTTTCGCGCCCACGCAGGATCGCGACGAACCGGGCGGCGGCTTCACCCATCGGATCGGCGACGTGGTAACGATCTCTGCCCCTGGCCTGGGTGCGCTGCGCAATACGGTGCGGCTTTCGACCGAATGCCCGGAATGGACCTTTGGCATCCGCGCACTGATGGGCAATCTGGCCGGGCGCGGCCTGCTTTAGAACGGGGAATGTGACCGGCAGGGCATGGTCGCAGACTGTTGATTTCCACCCAGAACTGAGCCGGGTAGGCGTATAATTTCCACTGAGAATTGAGCCATGTGAACCTTCCCCCAGAGCGGTGAGCGGCGGGGGCAACGGAGTGATCCACATGGGACTTTTG
>NZ_SIJH01000033.1 GCF_004762095.1 Tabrizicola caldifontis | reverse complement strand
GCCAGCCTCCTGCTCCCGCAGGATCGCGATGATCTGCTCCTCGGTGAACTTCGATCTCTTCATGTCCGGTCCTCTCCTTGGGCCGGACTCTAGCATCAAGTGGACGAGTTATCGGGGGTCACAGCAGCGCTCATGACCTGCCACTGTCCTTTCACTTTGCCGCGACGGCAGCCGACTGGTTGTTGGCGACCTATGGACATTAGCTTTCGGGAGCGTTAGCGCACTTTCTGCAAGCGCCATTCTGCAGGCCCATTGGTCTGCTTTCCGCTAGGACTGACACTATTTTTCTTGATCTTCCACGGCCGCGCCTTCGGCATTGCCGCCGTCACGTCGAGCTCCCGCAACATGCCGCCCGCGATCAGCCCCTCCCGCACCCAGCCCAGCGCCTGCCACCAGTCGTCATAGTCGCGCCGGGCGGCCACGATCTGCTGCGGATGAGGTGAGAACGTCACCGGACAGGCCAGGACCTCCACCGTGCGCCACTTGCCGCGGAAGAGGATGCGTTCGGTGCCGACGACGATGGTCGTCGCGCGCTCACCGTGCTGGTTGCGCTTGATCTCGATCGGCACGCAAAGCGGGACGGCGCCGGGCATCCAGTCCGGGGTCAGACCGGCGCGGGCCAATTCGGCGACCCGGATCGCCATGCGCTTGCCGCCGAAGCTGTCGGGGATTCCCGCGACGGTGGCGGCGATCACCTCGGCATCCTCGTGGGTGTAGCCGCCGATCTTGTGTCGGCCGCCGTCGATCCTGCAGCCCAGCACCGCGCGTTGGAGGAGGACGTATTCCAGGCCGAAGCCGAACCCTTCCTTGGTCACGTCCCGCGGCGGAGGCAGCTCCAACTGAGCCTTCTCGACCCGGAATGCCCATTCCAGCGCGGCCTGCACGCCCAGCGCGCGTTTCACCCTCGTGCTGCCGGTGCGGCCGATCGGTCGATGCAGGGTCATCGCACGCCCCGCTGTCGCAGGCGCTGGGCCGTCACCAGCCCCCGGGCCAACATGGCGTCGCGCATCGTGTTGCTGATCGCGCTGACCGGCAGGTAGCGGTCGGAGTTGATCAGTTCGGCGTAGAAGGCGGGCAGGTCGGTGATCGGCTTTGCGGCCGGGACAGGGGGCGCCTTGCGCTTGCGCCGTTTCTGCCCGGCATCTTCGACCTTGCGCTGGGCGGCGCGCTGCATCGCGCGGTCGAGCGCCTTCGGCCCGTCTGGCGGTTCGGGGTGCTCCTGACGGGAGGTTTCGGCCGTGGCGATGATCTCCGCCTCGGTCAGCCCGAGCTCGTCACGCCAGCGCTGGACGTGCAGCCGGGGTGGCCAGCCTTGCCACCAGCCGGGCAGGGCGGCGGGGTCGAGGCCCAGCGCTGCCAGCAGTTCCCCGAAAACCTCATCGGAAATCGCCACGCGCGCCTGCGCGCCCTCCTCCTCCTTTACTGGTTTACTTAGAGGTTCCCTTACAGGGTTAGTGTCCGGATTTCGGACACGGCTTTCGGCATTTTCCGGACACGGGTCAGCCGGAAAATCGGACACGGCTCTGGCACAATCCCCGTGTCCGAAATCCGGACACGGCAGCGCATTGGCCATGCCGTCACCAGTACAAGCATTGGCATCGTCGACGCTTTCTGATCTCTCATCCTCCCCATGTCCGATTTCCGGACACGGCACCACGGCCACGGGTGTGAAGCCCTGCTCGAACCCCAGGATGTAGCGTGTCGGCAGCTGGCGCTTGGTCACGGGATCGAGCCGCGGCACCCGCCGAAGCAAGCCTACCGCCTCGAGCTGGCCAAGATGATCGTTCAGCGTCGACCGGCTGATCTCGCAGTCATGGGCCAGCCGGTCCTGTGAGGGGAAGCAGCCGTAGTCGGGGTTGAACCGGTCGCAAAGGTGCCAGAGCACGATCTTGGTCGTGGGCTTCAATCCGCGCTGCTTGATGGCCCAGTTGGTGGCCTCGTGACTCATGGCGCGGGCCTCCGCGGGGAAGGGGCGATGCGCGTGGTGAACCCGTGATCGGCCAGCGCGCCCAGCGCATCGTCGAGGCTGCGCACCAGCGCCCAGCCGAACCCCTGCGCCATCACCGCGTCGCGGAACGCCTCCTGCTCCGGCCGTAGCCGCCCCTTCGGCGCCTTCAGCTCGAGAAACAGGATGCGGCCATCACAGATCACCATCAGGTCGGCGAACCCGGCATGGACGCCCATGCCGACAAGGATCGCCTGGCGCTTGGCCCCGCGGGGCCCGGCCTCGGTGACTTCGTTGGCGCAATGATGGATGATGGCCGAGCGGGGCAGGGCAATGCGAAGCGCCTGCACGACGGCGCGCTGAAGATCGGCCTCGGGCGTGCGTCGGCGCATCATCGCGCAGCCCTCCCCTGATCCTCGCGCTGGGCGCGCCGCACCGGCCGCCGCGTATTGACGACGAACAGCAGGCGCTGGGCATCAGCACGTTCGCCCGGGGTCTCGCCATGCTGGACGAGCACGTTGCAGGCGAGCCGGATCAGAAGATCACTGTGATGCGCGACATCGGCGATGACGGCGCGGGCCTCGGCCACGCGGTCGGCGGGCCAGGCGGAACTGCGGTGCTGGATGGTCATGACCGGCCTCGCGTCTTACGCACCGGATGGGCCTGTTCCTGCGCGCGGATCCACTCCTGAATGGCGGCGCGGCGATAGAAGGTCTTTCGACCTATGCGTGTGCACGGCGGCCCGTGGCGGCGGGCTTCCCACCGGGACAGCGTGTCGGCCGTCAGGCCCAGCGCCCGGGCCAACTGCTCTCGGCTGATCCAGTCGGCCAGCAGGTCGGGGATGTCCTCGTCAAGATCGGTCTGAATGTCCTTCATCGGCTGCTCCATTCGCGTGGCACCCCTATGGCGGGGTCGGTTCAGCGAAGCAGAGCGCGAGGACCGGAAGACAGGCGGAAGGTGGAATTGCAGGCCGCCGACCTATTCCGCCCTTTGTTTCAATGGACTTTCTTGGCTGCTGCGAGTCGGAGCTACACCAGGCATACGCCTCCGCGGCCGTCATCTGAGGCGGTTCCGGGCGGCGAACTGTGCGCGTGCATCACCGCTCCCTCCGGGCCGGGCGCTTTGACCGGCCTTCGGACGGATTCGGCGCTTCCGAGGGGAGCGGAACTACCGGAATAGGTCGTTCCGGTCGGGTTCCGCAGGCACTCGACGATATCCACATGTTCTTTCTTTGTTCGTGACGAACAGCGCAGGATTGTGGTTGCGTGCTCGCCTTCCGGATGCGTAGATTCATGGTTGAGCAGTCCACAAGAATCGAAAAGACGAACGCAGTCGGATGTGCACGCCGGTCACGGTGTGCCTCTGGCTTACAGGCGGTTTTCCTCGACGACGTGCTCTGAACCCCAGTTTGCCCACGTGCTCGGCACGGCGGGTCATTTGTAACCTGCATGCCGACGGCCCTGGCCGAAGGATGCTGCATGTCTGAAAGGAGTTTCCCGATGCCCCTGCCGCCCGTTGCCTTCCATTCGATCTACGAACTGGCCTTTCGCTGGAACCGTCACCCGGCCGACGTCGCAGGCTGGGCGGCGGCGGGGCACCTGCATGTCGTGATGGGTATTCCGCCGGTGCTCTGCGGCGCGGAAACCGTCGCCGGAATGGTGCAGGCGCCGATGGCCGAACTCATGGGGTTGTTCCGAAGGATCGGCCCGAGTGACGAGCACGCGCGCCTGAAGCGGGTCATGCCGCTCGGGACGTCGACTTGGCTCACGATAACCGATCCGGCCGCGGGCCTGCTGGTCCGGTCCTTCGACCTGCTGGTGGACGCCGGCAATCTGCACCAGTTCGAGGACGAGCGTGAACTCTTGCCCCGTCTGGTTTCCACCATCGGCGCCACACCGCGCTACGATTGGGACGCGATGTATGCGTGGCTGTTCTGGTTCGCCCACGAGAAGGGACTGCCGGAAACCAAGACCGCGCTGATCTCGCTGGTGCAGGACTGGTTTGTCCAGAATTCGAAGTCAGGCGAGGTGCCCGATGAAAGCACCATCCGCAAGCGGCTGACCTCGCTTTGGCGCAGGTTGCGCGGCGAGGATGCGGCGTGAGGGTCAGGCGGATTTCGGCAGGCCGGTCCGCTCCTGCGCCCCGTCCTGCGCCGCGTCACGCACAAGGCGCGGCCGCGGACGCAGGAGGCTGGCCACCGTGTCGACGCCCGCGCGCAGAGGGGAATCCATCAGATGCGCATAACGCTGGGTGGTCTGCATCTGGCTGTGGCCAAGGAGCTTCCCGATCATTTCCAGCGATGCGCCGCCACTGACCAGCAGCGAGGCAAAGGTGTGGCGCAGATCATGGATGCGGACGTCGGCCAGCCCGGCATCCTTCTGCACCTTGGCCCAGAAGCGGCGGATTTCCCGCACGGGCTGGCCCACGGTGTCGCCGGGAAAGAGCCATGGATTGCCGCTGGGCACCGCCTGTTGGCGCAGCCGCACGATGGCCGCGACGTCCTGAGAGATCGGCACGCGGTGGATCTTGCGCTGCTTGGTGGTCGAGGCAGGTTTCGACCAGATGGCATAGTCAAGGTTGAACTGTTCGAACCGCGCCGTTCGGACCTCGCCCACCCGCGCGCCGGTCAACATGCACATGCGGATGATCGCCGCGGCGCGCTGATCCTCGGCAGCATCCAGCATGACCGCCAGTCGAGTCAGCTCTTCGGGCGACAGGAAGCGCTCGCGGGCATGTTCGATGCGGCGATGGAACCCCTGCGCGGGGTTGTCCGTCCGCCATTCCCATTCCACCGCCAGCGTGAACATCTTGCGCAGCACCTCACCCATGCGGTTGGCGCGGACCGGGGTGGGCTTGTGACCTTGCAGTTTGCGGGCCCGGTTATTGGGTTTCGCCTTGCAGGGGCGGGGGCGGCCCTCGGCCACGAAATCGAGGAACTTCGCGACGTCGGTCTTGGTGATCTCCGTCACCAGCCGGTTGCCCCAGGCCGGTTCGACCATCTTCTTCAGCATCGACACCTGGTCACCCGCATTGGTCTTGGCGAGTTTCGGCAGATGCTCGGCGATGTAGCGGTCGATCATGTCCGTGACGCGCGGGGCCCCTCGCCATTCGTCGCGCGCCGCCAGAGGATCCTGTCCCTCGTCGATCGCGCGGCGCAGTTCCTTCGCCCGTTCGCGCGCGGCCGTGACGCTCCACTCCGGCCAGCGCCCGATGGTCATCCGCCGCTGCCGCCCGGCGTGCCGGTAGTCGATGGTGAAGGTCCGCGCACCTGACGCCTGCACCCGGGCGGCGAAGCCGATCACCTCCGTGTCGAAGATCTGATAGCTGACGCCGGGCTTGGGTTCCGCCTCGCGCAGGGTTTTTTCATTGAGTTTCAGTCTCTTGACCATGCATCCCGCCTCCTTGCCCGACGACACAGGCGTAGACCCGCGCCACTATCAAGTCGGACCACAGGGCCGGGACCGGAATACAGGCGGAAGGTGGAATTGGGGCGGGGAGGGGAAATCCGATCTTGGAAGTCAGGGAGGTGGGTCGGGCAGGTCAGGCTTCCGCAAGGGCATCTATCTATTTCCCAAGGAGCCTTCGCAGGCGCTTTTCGATCTCGGCGTTGGGTAGAAAGACAGCGCGGTCGTCCCTCCAAACCTCGAGCGCTGAGATCAGAAGTTCGGCGTCGCAAATCACCGCGGCATGCAGTTCGTCGATTATCCAGAGCACCCCGTGTACCCGGACTGACTTGGTCGCCGCAACTTTCCGAAGCTGATTGTCTCCGGTCAAAAGGATCCCGTTCTTCTGCCCGGCGGCTGTCACCAGCGCAAAACAATCGTTTACCGAAAGGCCGCGGTGTTCGCGCTTCAGCGCCATCACCAGTGCCACTTCCTCGCCAGGAAGGTCGTGGGTTGCAAGCCCTCCGTCTTCGAGCATGCGCCATTCCTGAGGCGTGAAGTCGAGGAGTTCATCATTGCGGATCGGCAGTGGCACGAGGAACTGATACGGGAGTCGCAGAAGGACATGAAGCAATCGCCCCTTGCGGAGGTCAATCAAGCACGACGCATCGTTGACAACAACACAGGTCACTGGTCGCGGGGCCCCCGGATGGAACGTTCGATGATGTTCAAGGGCTTGCCCAACATTTGTGCCGCCCGCACCGGCGAAATCAGCTCTTCTCCGAGCGCACGCCAGACCAGACTCTCAAACCGCTGCGGTACTTCAAAGGCGGCGAACCCTTCTCCGTCTTCAATCGGCTCGGGTTCAGTGCTTCGCCAACCGCGCGCATAGGTCTTGAAAGCATACTCTACAGCTGCCCGCGACAGGATCCCTACCTGACCAAGACGCATTAGCATTGCAGCAGCTGAAACGCCGTAGGTACGCTTCAACCGCATAATTTCGTGATAGGTGACACCACGCTGATTTGGGCCCGCCAAGGCAGTAAGATGTTCAGCGGGGATCAAGAAGGCTCCGGCAAAGCGGTTCATCGCCTGTTCCAGACGGATCGACGGGTTCCCGGTGCCACTAATGATCCGGTGAGCCAGTTCATGGGCAAGATTGAACCGTTTGCGCTCGACGTTGGTCTGACGTGCAACGACAATCACTTCGGTCGGCGGGAGGTCGGCCCGCTCGACGTGACAAGCCATGCCGTTGATGCGCTCCGGCAGATCGGTCTCGATGACCTTCAAGCCCTTGTCCTCAAGAAGGGCAGTCATGCTAGGAATAGGATCGATCCCTAACTGCCATTTCTCGCGAAGCTGAAGCGCCTTCTTGTCGAGCGAGTCGTCGTCCTCAACCTTGTCGATCCTAACATCCGCAAAGGGATCACCAGGCTGGTGGAAGCCAAGAATGTCCTCGATGGACAGGTAATCCTCGAGCCTCTCGATCACGACCATTTCAGCCTTGGCGCGGTCCTGTGCGGATGCGCTGGAGGTCTTCCGCCACTCAAGTGACTGCAGTGCATGCACCTGGCCGCCCAACAGGAAGTCGAGCGAGACGCCAAGAGATTTGCTCAGTCCGACGAGGACAGACGATGACGGCATCATCTTGTCCGCTTCGTATTTGTTGATCGCTTGCGCGGAGATGCTGGGGGACAAACTCTCTGCAAGCGCCTGCATTGATAGTCCTGCTTGCTTGCGGGCAAGCCTGAGCCTCTGTCCAAACATGGTCGTCTCCCTGCGCCGTTCCGGTGGTTGATGCGCGCCTTTGATTGCTATATATATCAACAAGAAGTTGACGGGTTGTCAACGAGAATCGAGGCAAAGGGATCAAAATGACCAAGAAAAATCAGCATGTTGTCCCGCATTCCGAAGGTTGGGCCGTTAGGGGCGCGGGCAATGAACGAGCGACTTCTGTCCACGCGACTCAACGCGAAGCGATCAGCGCGGCACGTCAGGCGGCGATCCGCCAAGGCAGCGAGATGCTGATCCACGGAGAGGACGGTCGCATCCGCGAGCGCAACACCTACGGCAAGGATCCGTTTCCGCCGAAGGGCTGAGCGGCACAAGCGAGCAGGCAACTTGATGAGCCACGACGGCACCAAACGGCAAATTCGTCGCATCCTTTCCATCGATGGCGGTGGGATCAAGGGCACGTTGCCTGCCGCCTTCCTCGCGAGCCTCGAGGAGGACTTGGGTGAACCGATCGGGCGCTACTTCGACCTCATTGCCGGTACCTCGACAGGAGGCATAATTGCTCTGGGCCTTGGCATGGGGTGTACTGCAAGAGAACTCCTTGATCTGTATGAGCATCGCGGACCGATCATCTTCGGTCATAACGGCGACGGCGGCGGGTCGCCCGGTATGTTGCGACGCTTCTGGAACAGCCTGGCAGCCAAGGGGCGGTGGGCCGTCAGACCTAAGCACGACGCTGATATTCTCGCCCGGGAAATCGGGTCCGTGCTGAACGGCGCTCTAATCGGACATTCGAGGACTCGACTGGTCATTCCGGCCTGGGACCCAGATCTGCGGAGCCCGTATATTTTCAAGACAGCGCATCATGTGCGGTTGCAGACAGATTATCGCAAGAGCGCGCTCGATGCTGCCTTGGCCACTGCGGCCGCGCCCACCTACTACAAGCGGCATCGTACCTCTGATGACGTCGGTCTGACCGACGGCGGAACATGGGCCAACAACCCGACCGCTATAGCTGTCGTCGAAGCAATAACGCTCCTAGGCTGGCATCCCTCAGACCTGCGCATCTTGAGCTTAGGTTGCCTTGATGAGGTCTACATGTTGCCTGAGAGCCCGGGAGTTGCCGGTTTGGGGCTCAAAGTACTCAATCTGTATGCCGACGGTCAGTCACATGGTGCCCTTGGCATGGCCAAGCTCCTGACGGGTCATCCCTACGATGGAGATCGGATTTACCGGTTTTCGCCATCCGTCCCCAGTGGGTTCTTCTCCTTGGATGACACTACGAAGATCGGTCGGCTTAAGGGCATCGGCATGTCGGAGGCGCGAAAGGCGAAACCGCACCTCACCCCAGTCTTTTTCACGGAACCCGCAGACGCCTTCGTCCCGGTTCATCAAGTTAAGGAAGATGCGGCATGAACCAGATGTTGCCCAAAGTACTGACTGATGGCGATATCCGGCGCCGCTCAGAGATCTTTTCCATCCTCAATGAGATCGGCGAAGACCTGGATTTGACCGAAACCCAGTTCGAACGCGCACGCCAGAGCTATGGCGCAGTAGGCGACTGGCTGTCCGCATCATCAGATCCGCTTCTTGCAAGCGTCTTGGTCTATCTTCAGGGATCCACGGCGCTTGGAACTGCTGTTAAGCCGGTCGGGCGTCGCGAGTTCGATGTCGATCTGATCTGCTTCTGTGCCGGTGTTGCGTCGGCGATTTCCCCTGCCGCACTCAAGGCCGCTGTCGGGAGTCGTCTGAAGGAACACGCGACCTACGCGCGCCTCCTGGAAGAGAAGAAGCGCTGCTGGCGTCTCAACTACGAGGGTGATTTCCACCTCGACCTTTCTCCGACTATCACAAATCCGTCGTGCGTTAACGGAGGCGAACTGGTCCCGGACCGGACCCTGCGTGAGTGGCATCCGACGAACCCGCGTGCGTACAAGATACTGTTCGATGATCGCGCCGCGTTGATGCCCAACTTTGTGCTCAACAAGATCGCGATGCAGCGGGATGGGGCGACCGCGACCGTGGAACCGTTCCCTGCCCGCGAACTGAAGAAGGGTATCCTGCGTCGCATAGTGCAGTTGCTCAAGCGGCACCGCGACGTCTTCTATGAAAACAACAAGGAAGATGTGGCCCCGATCTCTGTTATCATCACCACGCTCGCGATGCAGGCCTACGTCTACTGTGTCCGGCGGCACGTTTTTGCTGACCCAATGGATGTGCTGGTCGAGGTAGTCAGGCTGATGCCTCACTTCATCGACCGCCCCCTGCTCGACGGACGACGCGGCTATGCGGTCCTTAACGAGACGACCCACGGCGAGAATTTCGCGGACAACTGGAACAAGGATGCGCGCCGCCCCCGCGCCTTTTTCGAATGGCATAAGCAAGCGCTGTCGGATTTCGAAGCCATTCGCGATGCTGTTGGTCAGGATCTCCTGTCCCTGAACATGGAGCGTTCATTTGGTGCTGGCGTCACGGGTCGGGTCTTGGGGCGCCGCGTCGGCGCTGTCTCTGATGGTCGAAAATCTGGCCTGCTCTCGGTCGCACCCCTAATTGGCCTGACGACGTCGAAGGCAGCAGCATCCACGACGGTTGCCGCCAATACATTCTTCGGCGACCAATGATCGGGCGGGGTGGCCGGAAAGATCTGACGCTCTCACAGCAACTGCTGTTTCTGCGATCCAACCCGGCCATCAACGGTTCTGGTTCGTTGGCTGTCAATCGCCTGACTTGGCAAATGGCAGTTCAGCCGACCCCTCTAGCGCGGACCTACAATGCGCACATCACGTACAGACCCGGTGAGATGCCGTCCGTTCGGATTGTCGATCCGGATCTGTTGGTACTGGCGGGCGGGCGGGCGTTGCCGCATGTCTATAACAATCCGCTACGACTCTGCCTTTATCTTCCAGGCACTGGGGAGTGGAAGCCGACGAAGCGGATCGACCAGACCATCATCCCATGGACCTATCTCTGGCTCTACTATTTCGAGGATTGGCTAGGAACTGACGACTGGAAGGGTGGCGGTCAGCATCCCGGGGAAGCCCCTGAGGTTCCGAGGAGCCGAGCCCTAAGGCGTGCAACTTCAAGGACATGATACCTTGCTTCAAACTGGCAAGCGTATTCAATCGGGAAGGAAACTCGGCGGACGGCTGTTGGCCTCCACCGTTCTATTCGACGACGGCTTTAGGAGGCATGGGCAGATCATCTACCGAAAAGTTGTCGGCCGTGCTGTGACCCCCGATAACTCGTCCACTTGATGCTAGAGTCCGGCCCAAGGAGAGGACCGGACATGAAGAGATCGAAGTTCACCGAGGAGCAGATCATCGCGATCCTGCGGGAGCAGGAGGCTGGC
>NZ_SIJH01000032.1 GCF_004762095.1 Tabrizicola caldifontis | reverse complement strand
GTTCAAAAGTCCCATGTGGATCACTCCGTTGCCCCCGCCGCTCACCGCTCTGGGGGAAGGTTCACATGGCTCAATTCTCAGTGGAAATTATACGCCTACCCGGCTCAGTTCTGGGTGGAAATCAACATATGCGCGCAAGGTTGCCGAGTGGCGCGCCAGCATGCCGGGGCTCAGGCTGGTCCTCATCATCGGCGATACCGCACCCGAAGACTGTGTCGCGCTGGGCCCCGCCATGGCCGACGTGCCCGACCGGTTCGAGACGCACCCCACCCAGCCCGAGGACATGGCGCTGCTGCATTTCACCTCTGGCACAACGGGCCTGCCGAAGGGCGTCGTGCATGTGCATGAGGCCGTCGTCGCCCATGCCGAGACCGGGCGCCTCGCACTCGACCTGCGGCCGGGCGACATCTACTGGTGCACGGCCGATCCCGGCTGGGTCACGGGAATGAGCTACGGGATCATATCGCCCCTGTGTAACCGCGTGACCATGGTGGTGGACGAGGCCGAATTCGATCTGGACCGCTGGTATTCGATCCTTGAACGGGAAAGGGTGCAGGTCTGGTACACCGCACCCACCGCGATCCGCATGATGATGCGGGCGGGCGACGCGGCTGCCCAGGGGCACGATTTCAGGTCGCTTCGCTTTCTGGCATCGGTGGGTGAACCCCTGAATGCCGAGTGTGTCCTCTGGGGGCAGCGGGTGCTGGGCCTGCCGTTCCACGACAACTGGTGGCAGTCGGAAACCGGCGGCATCATGATCGCCAACACGGCCGACATGGATATCAAGCCCGGTGCGATGGGCAAGCCGCTGCCGGGAGTCGAGGCCGGGATCGTGACGCGCGAGGGCGACAGCGTGATCGAACAGCCCGACGGCAGCATCGGGGAACTGGCGCTGCGACCCGGCTGGCCTTCGATGATGCGGGCCTATCTTGGCCAGCCAGAGCGTTATGCCAAATGCTTCGCGGGGGGCTGGTATCTGACCGGCGATCTCGCGATGCGCGACAGCGACGGATATTACTGGTTCGTCGGTCGGGCCGACGACCTGATCAAGTCCTCGGGCCACCTGATCGGCCCTTTCGAGGTGGAAAGCGCGCTGATCGAACACCCCGCCGTGGCCGAGGCTGCGGTGATCGGCATTCCCGACGAAACCGCGGGCGAGGTGGTCAAGGCCTTCGTGATCCTCAAGGCCGGGTATCAACCCGGCGAGGCGCTGGAACGTGAACTGCGCGGCCACGCGCGCAAGCGACTCGGTCCCGCCGTCGCTCCGCGCGAGATCGTCTTCCGCGACAGCCTGCCGCGGACGCGATCGGGCAAGATCATGCGGCGGCTGCTGCGCGCCCGGGAACTGGGCCTGCCAGAGGGTGACCTGTCCACGCTGGAAGGGGATGCACGATGACCAAGGTCAGGCTCGATCACACCCATGCCCGCGACCTTCTGCGTGGCATGATCCGCATCCGCCGCTTCGAGGAGAAGTGCTACGAACTTTATACCCAGGAAAAGATCCGCGGTTTCCTGCACCTTTACGATGGCGAGGAGGCCGTTGCGGTCGGCGTTGCGGCGGCGCTTGAGCCGCGCGACAGGGTGGTTTCCACCTACCGCGAGCACGGCCATGCGTTGGCGCGCGGCATGAGCATGGAGTCAGCCTTGGCCGAGATGTACGGCAAGGCCACCGGCTGCGCGGGCGGGCGCGGCGGGTCGATGCACCTCTTCGATGCCGAGACCAACCTTTACGGCGGCAATGCCATCGTCGGCGGCGGACTACCGCTGGCGGTGGGCCTTGCGCTGGGCGACCACATGCAGGGCGAAAACCGCGTGACGGTCTGCTTCTTTGGGGATGGGGCGCTGGCAGAGGGCGAGTTTCACGAGTCGATGAACCTTGCCGCGCTGTGGAAACTGCCGGTGCTCTTCGTGCTGGAGAACAACCTTTACGCCATGGGCACGGCCGTCACCCGGGTGCAGGCCAACCCCGACTTCGCCCCCCGCGCCGCCAGCTACGGGATGCCGGCCGAAAGCGTGGACGGCAACGATGTGGTGGCGGTCGAGGCCGCAGCGCGACGGCTGGTCGAGGCGGCGCGGGCGGGCAGCGGCCCGCAGTTCCTGGAATGCCGCACCTACCGCACGCGGCCCCATTCCATGTTCGACGCCGAGAAATACCGCGACAAGGCCGAGGTCGCGGAATGGCGCAAGCGCTCGCCGATCACCCGCTTCCAGTCCTGGCTTCTGGACAACGGGCTGATGCACCCGGAGGAGGTCGAGGCCATCGAGGCCGAGGTCGAGGCGCAGCTCAGGAACGCGGTGGCGGCCTGCGAACAGGCCCCGTGGGAGCCGGTGGAGGATCTGACCCGCCATGTCGTCGCCGAAACCCGGCCCGCGCCGCCCGCGGTGCCGGCGCCTGACCGGATGGTGGACACGACCTACCGCGACTGCTGCCGCGCCGCGATCACCGAGGCCATGCTGCGCGACCCCCGCGTGTTCATGATGGGCGAGGACATCGGCGCCTATGGCGGCTGCTATGCCGTCTCGATGGGGCTGCTCAAGGAATTCGGCCCCGACCGCATCCGCGACACGCCGCTCTCCGAATCCGCCTTTACCGGCGCGGGGATCGGGGCTGCGCTGGTGGGGATGCGGCCGATCGTCGAGATCATGACGGTCAACTTCTCGCTGCTGGCGCTGGACCAGATCCTGAACACCGCCGCCACCATACGCCACATGTCGGGCGGTCAGTTCGGAGTTCCCCTGGTCATTCGCATGGCAACCGGGGCAGGGCGGCAGCTTGCGGCGCAGCATTCGCATTCCCTCGAGGCGTTCTTCGCCCATATTCCGGGTTTGCGCGTTGTTGCCCCTGCCACGCTTGAGGATGCCCGCGGGATGCTGGCCACCGCTCTGGAAGATCCCGACCCGGTGATCGTGCTGGAGCATGTCATGCTCTACAACATGACAGGCCGGATCGCCGCGAATGCTGGCGCAGTGGACATCGATCGTGCCGTGATCCGCCGTTTGGGCCGCGACGTGACGCTGATAGCCTGGAGCTTCAGTCTGTGGAAGGCGCTGGAGGCCGCCGAGGCGCTGGCGAAGGACGGGATCGAGGCCGAGGTGATCGACCTGCGCTCGCTGCGCCCGCTGGATGACGAAACGCTGGTTGCTTCCGTAAGTCGCACCAGGCGGGCAGTGGTTGTGGATGAAGGCTGGCGCACGGGCTCGCTTTCGGCGGAAATCGCCGCGCGCGTGCAGGAGGCCTGCTTCTGGCATCTCGATGCTCCTGTCGCCAGGGTCTGCGCTGCCGAGGTGCCGGTGCCCTACCCGAAACACCTGGAAACTGCCGCCCTGCCGCAGGTGGCCGATATCGTCGCCGCTGTCCGGGCCCTGCCGGGGGTGACGCCATGAGCATCTTTACCATGCCCTCGCTGGGCGCCGACATGGAGGCGGGCAAGCTGGTCGAATGGCTGGTCAAACCCGGCGACCAGGTGAAGAAGGGGGATGTCGTCGCGGTGGTCGAGACCCAGAAAGGAGCCATCGAGATCGAGATCTTCCAGCCGGGGCGAATCGAGGAGCTGATTGCCGAGGTCGGCCAGACCCTGCCTGTCGGCGCGCCGCTTGCCCGGCTGGCTTCGGAGGGCGAGATGGCCCCGTCGCCATCGGCCCCACAGCCACCGGTCGCGCCACAGTCGGCGGCGCCGTCACCCCCGCCCGCCCCGGCGCCGATTGCCCCTGCAGCGCCCTCCGCACCACCCCCAGCATCGTCACCCCCGACGGCCGCGGCCGGGATGGGGCCGGTGCTGGCCTCTCCCGCCGCGCGGGCACGTGCGGTGGAACTTGGCGTGGATCTGGGGGCCATTCCCGGCAGCGGTCCCGGTGGCGCGGTGCTTCTTGCGGATGTGGAGCAGGCCGCCACCCACTTGCCGGCAGAGCCTCCGGCCCCAACGGGCAAGCCCGGCCTTGACATGGCCGAAATGCGCCGCGCCATCGCCACCGCGATGAGCCGCTCGAAACGCGAGATCCCGCATTACTATCTGACGCACGAGATCGACCTGCAGGCCGCGCAGGAGCGGCTGACCGCCGTCAATGCCGATCGCACGCCTGACCGGCGCCTGCTGCTGGGGGCGCTTCTGGTCCGCGCCACGGTCGGGGCGCTGGCAAAGGTGCCCGAACTCAACGGCCGGTTCGAGGCGGACCCCTTCACCCCTGCGGCCGCCGTTCATTGCGGTCTTGCCATCGCCATGCGGGGCGGCGGCCTGATCGCGCCGGCCATACTTGACGCGCAAGCCATGGATGTGGATGCGATCATGGACGCCATGCGGGATCTGGTTGCCCGCACCCGCACCGGTCGGCTGAGGAACAGCGAGATCACCCAGGGCACGATCACCGTCTCTTCATTGGGTGAAACCGGAGTCGATGCACTGACCGGCGTGATCTACCCGCCGCAGGTGGCGCTGGTGGGCTTCGGCACCCCACGCCTGAAACCTGTTGTCCTCGACGGCGCCATTGTCGCGCGCCTTTCCGTGACCGCCACCCTTGCCGCCGACCACCGCATCAGCGACGGACGCCGCGGTGCGCAATTCCTGGGCGAGATCGCCCGCCTCTTGCAGGAGCCCGACATCCCATGACCGATCTGCGCGCAGCCTTTCTGGAAGAACTGACCTCGGTTGCCCCCGATCTGGATGCGGCATCGATAGGCGACGACGATCACCTTCAGGATGACCTCGGGCTTGACTCGATGGATTTCCTGAACCTCGTCAGCGCCTTGCACAAGCGTTTCGGCCTGCCGATCCCGGAGCCCGACTATCCGCGGCTTGCCACCCCCGCCAAGGCAGCCGCCTATCTGGCCGAAAAGCTGGGCGCCCGCCGCTGATCCGCTGCACACCAGCGCGGCCTTCGGTGCCGCGCCGAATTCGGGATTGTCCGACCGGCCAGATCCCTGGTCTTGTTCACCCCTGCCGGTTCGAAGGGGCGTGCCACCTTGCCGTGGCGCAGATCAGCCCGGCAACGGCGCGAGCAGCGGGGTCTTAATATCGCCAAAGCCGGAAAGGTCAGGCCGACTGCCTGCAAGCTATGCCTGGTACGGGCGAAACGGTCCTGGCCTTCAGCCGAATGCAGTCACCCCGTCATGCTAGACGTAAAGCCCGTTCTGGGCGACTTGCCATTGCCAGGGTTATCCCGCCAGAGCGTCAGGCAGATGGGCTGCAAGGTGATCGAATAACAGCCGCACCCGCGCACTTGCCCGCAGATCCTCGTGCATCGCCAGCCAGCAGTCGAGGCGGAAGTCAAACTGCGACTGCAGCACCGGTCGCAGATCGGGACAGGCGCGCGCGATTCCGGCCTGCGCCGCGCCGATCCCCAACCCAGCGCGCAATGCGTTCAGCTGTGCGGCCTCGCGGTCGCAGCGGAAACGCAGCATCCTGCGGTCAAGTCCCGCAGCCGCCATTGCTGCAAGCGGGCCCTCGTCGCGGTCCGGCCCGATCAGCAGGTGTCCGGCCAGGTCCGCAGGGGTCTGTGGCGTGCCATGGGCCGCAAGATAGCGCGCATGGGCGTAAAGCCCGATCCGCACCACGGCGATCCTGCGGGCCACCAGCCCGGACTGTGCAGGCCGCGCCATGCGTACCGCAAGATCGGCCTCGCGCCTGAGAAGATCCTCGTTGCGGTTCGAAAGCACAAGTTCCACCTCAAGCCCGGGATGCGCGGCCAGCAGCGGGCTCAGGACACCCGGAAGGATCTCGGCCCCCACCACCTCGCTGGCCGTCAGACGCACGATGCCGCGGCCGGCATCCAGCGGTGCCGACGCCGTGCGTTCCAGGGCCGCCGCCGCGGCCGCCATCGCCCGCGCCTCAGGCAGCAGATCGCGCCCCAGATCGGTGAGAGACATGCCATGTGGCGCGCGCAGGAACAGTCCGGCCCCGACGGCCCGTTCGAGAAGGTCGATGTGCCGTCCCACGGTCGGCTGAGTCAGGCGCAGGGCGCGCGCTGCGCCCGACAGGCTGCCTTCTTCGGCAACGGCGATGAAGCTGCGCCAGTGGTCCCACTGAACCGGAGTGTTGATCATGCATTTCTCTATAGCTGGTAATTTTCTTTATTCAATTTCAGAATGACTCGGTCGGTCGTATTCCAGTGGCGCCCCCCCAAACACGGAACCCTGACATGACCACGTTTTTCGGCGCCACCGCTGTTCTTGCACTCGCCCTTGGCCTGGCATTCGCCCTTGCCCCCAGTGACGGTTTCGAAACGGAAATCTTCATCGCCGCGCCACCCGAGACCGTCTGGGCCCTGTTGACCGATCCGGTCGAGCACCAGGGCTGGAGCCCGAACATCCATCACGTCGAGGGGCACTTCGTCGAAGGCGACCGGGTCGGGCTGACGATGGGCACGCCGTCGGGCGGAAGGATCACCTTCCACCCCGAAATCCTGGTCGCCGACCCTGGGCGCCAGCTGCGCTGGCTGGGTCGCCTCGGCCTGCCGGGCATTTTCGATGGCGAGCACTATTTCCTGCTGTCGGCTGAGAATGGCGGAACCCTGCTGATTCAGGGTGAACGCTTCCACGGTGTCCTTCTGTGGGTCATGGATGTGCACCAGTTCCGCGAGGCGTTCGAAAGCGCGAATGCAGGATTGAAGGCGCGCGCCGAGACGGTGGCGGGCCAGAGGAAGCAAGGCGCTGGCTGAGGCCGGCTGCCCCTGTGGTCTTTGGGTCTTGCGGTCGGGGCAGGCTGGCCATTTGCCTGCCGGGCCTCGGTTCATCGCTTGCGAAAGCCGGGGGTGGCAGTGCATCACTTCGCTGGCCGGTATCTGGGCCGCTTGCGTGCTCTTGCCCGGAGGGAATGAGTCACCGAAAATCTCGGCTCAGCGTTTCGCTGTCGCACGCTGGCCGAGTGCCACGAGCGCCCTCGTCACAGCGCGATGATCAATCGTTTTCTCTCGCATACGCAGGTCCGGGGACGGCCAGTCCGGGCGCGCAGCTCGTCGTCTAGGCGACCGCCGTCGCCAGACCAGCGGCAATGCGTGGATGTGCGCAACCAACTGACTTGCCTCGCATTTCCTTTCACGCCTTCGTTCGGACGCAACCACGTAGAGTTGCTCGAATGGAGGAAGACATGAAGCGTAACTGCCTGACGCAGAAGGAACTCGCCGACCGCTGGACCATCTCGCACCGCACCCTCGAACGGTGGCGGTGGGCTGGCGAGGGTCCGGCCTACATGAAGCTCGGTGGGCGGGTGGTCTATCGCGTCTGCGATATCGAGGCCTTCGAGCTGGAGGCCATCAAGGCAACCGCGGAGCAGCAGGTCCAGCTCTCTTGACGCCATAGCCGCCCTCCCGTCCGCTGGACGGGCGGCAAATCCCTGATCTGCGACGCATTTCGATTGCGCCACATCACCCCCTCGGCTAGCCTCGCCTCAGGCCCAGTAAATGGGTGCGCATAGTAAACATGCGCATGGCCGAGGCGGGAGCGCGAAATGGAGCGGGAGAGGTCGGAACTGCGCTGGGGCGTCGAGCAGCGTCTCGAGTTCATAGAGTTCCGCCTGTTCTGGGAGGGACATGTGAACCGCAGCGATCTGATGGACCAGTTCGGGGTCTCGGTGAACCAGGCGTCCACCGACCTGAACCGTTACATCGGAATGGCGCCGGACAACATGTTCTATGACAAGAGCGCGCGGACCTATGTCCGCGGCTCCGGCTTCCGGCCGCAGTTCCATGAGCCCGATGCCAGTCGCTACCTCGCCCAGCTGCGGTCGGTCGCCGACGGGATCCTCGACCGCGACGACTCCTGGATCGCCGATCTCCCGCCCTATGCGGCCGCTCCGACGCCCGTGCGTGGCGTCGATCCGGTGACTCTGCGCTCGGTCGTCACCGCCATCCGTAGCGCCGAGGCGATCGAGGTGAAGTATCAGTCCCTGTCCAGCCCGGAGCCGCGCTGGCGCTGGATCGCGCCCCATGCCATCGCATTCGACGGGTTCCGCTGGCACACGCGGGCGTTCTGCCTGACCGATGACTGCTTCAAGGACTTCCTGCTTTCGCGGATCATCGACATCCGCGGATCGCGGGAGAGCGCCACATCGGCCGACGAAGATCGCGACTGGCATTCCGAGGTCACCCTGGAGGTCGGCCCCCACCCTGACCTCTCGGAGACGCAGGCCAAGGTCATCGCGCTCGACTACGGGATGCGGGGCGGCAAGGCGAAGATCAAGGTGAGGCGCGCGCTCCTCTACTATGCGTTGAGACGGCTTGGGCTCGATACGAACCCGGCAGCCCGGAAGCCACAGGATCAGCAGATCATCTTACTCAACCGTGATGAAATTTTGAATAGTGCTCGGCCAAGCGACGAGCAAAGGCGCGCTGTATGAAAGAACGGATTCACGATGAAGACCATGCCGAAAGAATGCCACCGAAGATTTGCGAGGTCTTGGAGTGACTAGGCTCGAAGACATCAGGAATGGAGCGTCGATTGCGGGCGTGGTCCCGAACCAGACAGTTGAAGCGGTTTCGGTCGAATGGATCGGCGATCAGGCGATCAACCTTGTGTACCGGGTGTCCGGCGGCAGCGTTTCGGAGACCACCCTGTATCGTGATGACGAGCACCGGCTCTCTGTCGAGCAACGAGGTCGAGCTTGGTCCTTCGATTCCGACGCGAGTCTTCTGCGGCTGGTCACCGAAGCGAACCGGATCAAGCTCGCGCATTACTTCGATCCGTATCTGGCGATCCACACGAGCCTCGTGGACCCGCTTCCGCATCAGATCACGGCCGTCTACGGCGAAATGCTGCCTCGGCAGCCGCTTCGCTTCCTGCTTGCCGACGATCCGGGAGCCGGCAAGACCATCATGGCGGGCCTCCTGATCAAGGAGCTGATCGCGCGCAGCGATCTCGAACGCTGTCTGGTCGTCGCGCCCGGCAGCCTCGTCGAGCAATGGCAGGACGAGCTGGGAGAGAAGTTTTCGCTCGAGTTCGACATTCTTTCTCGCGACATGATCGAGACCTCGCGTTCGGGCAACGTCTTCAATGACCGCAACCGTCTGATCGCTCGCCTCGATGTTCTCGCGCGGAACGAGGATCTCCAGCAGAAGCTCGCTTCCTCCACGGAATGGGACTTGATTATCTGTGACGAAGCTCACCGCATGTCGGCAAGCTACTTCGGCGGTGACGTCAAATACACCAAGCGATACCAGCTGGGCCAACAGCTCGGCCGAGTCTGCCGCCACCTGCTGCTGATGTCCGCTACGCCACACAACGGCAAGGAGGAGGACTTCCAGCTTTTCATGGCGCTGCTGGATGGCGACCGCTTCGAAGGGCGCTTCCGGGACGGTGTGCATTACGCCGACAGTGCCGACATGATGCGCCGCCTGACTAAGGAAGAACTGCGGAAGTTCGATGGTAGACCGCTGTTCCCGGAACGGCGCGCCTATACCGTCAAATATGAGCTGTCGCCGGAGGAAGCCGGGCTCTACAGCGCCGTCACGGAGTACGTTCGGACGGAAATGAACCGCGTGCAGCGGTTCGCCGAGCAGGACGGCAAGAAACGGAACAATGTCGGCTTCGCGCTTCAGATCCTGCAGCGTCGTCTCGCCTCGTCGCCTGCCGCAATCTACCAGTCCCTTAAGCGCAGACGAGAGAGGCTGGAAGCTGAGCTGGCCGAAGCCAGGCTGGCTCGCAAGGGTGGCCGCGCCGATTTCCACGAGCCGAGCGTCCCGGACGAAGTGCTCAAGAACATCGACGAATACGGCCAGGACGAGGTCGATGAGCTCGAGGATCTGATCTCGACCGGCGCCACGACCGCAGAGACGGTGGAACAGCTCGAGATCGAGGTCCAGACCCTCAAGGGACTGGAGATCATGGCGCT
Source organism: Tabrizicola caldifontis (assembly GCF_004762095.1). GTDB lineage: Bacteria > Pseudomonadota > Alphaproteobacteria > Rhodobacterales > Rhodobacteraceae > Tabrizicola > Tabrizicola caldifontis. The sequence goes on along the minus strand of NZ_SIJH01000032.1, from coordinate 2,463 downwards.
CGACGTCCTTCGCTCGGGCAAGGATACCAAGTGGACCCAGCTCGATCGCATCCTCGACGATGAGCTAATGGTCGACAGCGACGGAAACCGCCGCAAACTGATCATCTTCACCGAGCCCAAGGATACCTTGCACTACCTGCTGGAAAAGGTGTGCGCGCGCCTTGGAAAGCCGGGAGCCGTCGAAGTGATCCATGGTGGCGTCACCCGGGAGGAGAGGCGCAAGGTCGTCGAACGCTTCATGCAGGATCGGGACATGCTGGTCCTGATCGCGAACGATGCCGCTGGCGAAGGCGTGAACCTTCAGCGCGGCCACCTGATGGTCAACTACGACCTGCCCTGGAACCCGAACAAGATCGAGCAACGGTTCGGCCGCATTCACCGGATCGGTCAGACCGAGGTCTGCCATCTATGGAACCTCGTCGCCGCTGATACCCGAGAAGGCGAGGTCTATGCTCGTCTCCTCGAGAAGCTTGAGGCGGCGCGGGAAGCCCTCGGCGGCCGCGTCTACGACGTGCTGGGCGAGCTGTTCGAAGGAACGGCGCTGCGCGATTTGCTGGTGGAAGCCATCCAGTACGGCGAGCAAGAGGACGTGAAGGCGAGGCTGTTTCAGGCGGTTGACGGCGCGGTCGATCAGCAACACCTCCTCCAGCTTCTGGAGCGCCGAGCCCTTACGAACGACACGATGCCCGCCGCCCGCGTGCACGAGCTGCGGATCGAGATGGAGCGGGCCGAGGCGCAGCGTCTCCAGCCGCATCATATCCAGAGCTTCTTCGTCGAGGCGTTCAAGCACCTCGGCGGCCAGATCAAGCGTCGTGAGGAAGGCCGATGGGAAATTACTCACGTCCCGCTCAGCATCCGCGAGCGGGATCGCCAGGTGGGCACCGGCGCGCCGATCCAGAAGAAGTATGAGCGGATCTGCTTCGAGAAGAACAAGATCAACCAGCAACCCGTCGCGGCCTTCGTATGCCCGGGTCATCCGCTGCTGGAGGCGGTGATCAGCCTCGTGCGAGAGCAATACGATCACCTCATGAAGCGCGGGGCGATCCTGGTCGACGACACGGATCCCGGCGAGGAGATCGCCGCAATTTTTCTTCTGGAGCACAGCGTCCAGGACGGTCGCCCCACGGCGACGGGCAAGCCTCACATCGTCTCAGAGCGTCTCCAGTTCGCTGCGATCGACCGGAACGGCGCCGCGACCAACGCCGGCATCGCACCCCACCTGAACCTGCGCCCGGCGCGCCCCGAAGAGATCGCGCGCGTCGAGGATCTGCTGCAGGCCGACTGACCACGAAGGCATCCGCCGCCATGATCGGGCGCACGGGCGCTTCCAGCAGGGTGAGGATCGCCACGCCGTCGACGAGGTCATGCGACAGCACCTCGACCCGCCGCCCGGCGTTCGCACCGGTCGACCATTCGACCAGCCCGAAGGCGAACCAGCCCACGGCGAAGGCGCCAAGGCCAGAAGCGGTGAAAGCCCGGTCCCGCAGCAAATCAATCACCGCGCCGGTGCCCTTGAAGGCCAGGGCATCCAGGTTCACGCCGCAGCGCGCATCGCCCAGCGCGGCATCGCAGCTGGCCTGAAACGTCCGCCCGACCGTCTGGCCGAGGACATGGGCCAGCGACCGAACCTCGGCGACGAAGGCCAGCCGCCCGCGCCGGATCTGGCCGATGGCGCCTCGGCGCAACAGCACGCGTTGCGCGGGGCTGGCCCAGTTCACCCGCCAGACCTCGACAACTGCGGCGTCCCAGCGGCCATCGAGGATGTCGGTCTCGGTGATCCGGTCGGAGGAGAGCACACCTTGCGCATCCTGTGCGTCCACGGACAGGTCGGAGCCGGATCGGACCTCGGACGCCGTCAGCCCGCTTTCCGGTTCGAACTCGGTGCCGTCGAACGACAGCGTCCGGTCGTGGTCCGTGAAGCCGAAGGTCACGCCGTCCGCCCGGGTGATGCGCCAGCACCAGGACAGTGTGGTGGTGCCCTCGTCCAGATGGGCCTGCAGCGCGGGCGGGAGGGACTTCATGGCCTGTCTCCCCGCGCTGCGGCTGCACAGAGGGCGGCGATCAGGATGCCGATGGCCCGGCCCACGATCATGCCTGCGAGAAACTCAATCATCGCCGCGGAACCCGCGTTCGATGCGGTCCCGCAGGCCGATCAGGCCGAGGCCGAGGGCGATCAGCGCGGCCGGAGAGTCATCGCCCGAACCGGACAGGAGCGTGATCAGTCGTAGGCGGCGAGGTCGGCGCGGAAGAGCCGGAAGGCTTCGCGGATCCCCGCATCGAGATCGGCGGGCATGCCGCGGGGCATCCGCGCCGGATCGGGCGGACCTGCCGCGGCGGTGTGGCCGATGCCGAAAGTCCAGACGTCCTTCACGTCGAGATAGGGTCCGGGCACGATTCCCTCGTGCCGGACGAGGGCCAAGAGGCCCCGGTCTGTCATGTGCATTGGATTACCTGAGGAGCGAG
>NZ_SIJH01000031.1 GCF_004762095.1 Tabrizicola caldifontis | reverse complement strand
GCCGCAGCGACCCGCAAAAAGAAGGAAGACAGCCATGCCTTGACCCCAGCCTGAGCCGAAATCCATAATCAGAGGTGGCTCACTTCTCGATGGAAAACCCGGCTCAGTTCTGGGTGGAAATCAACAGGTGTAAAGGGCGAGGTTGGGATCGTCGGGGATATTCTGAATTTGGAAGAAGTTCCCGATCTCGGAGTACAGAAAATCGCGCATGAAGAAGTGTCGGGACAAACGCTCGCGTCCAAGCGCCTCCAGTCCCCTGACGCTCCCAGGCTTTCGTTTTCTTCCTGCGGGAAAATCATCCAGTGGTGACATCGGCTTTGTTCCGAATTTCTTGCGTCTTTGCAGAAGCCTATCGGGTGCGACGGCAGGTTCAAGCCCTGTGCAAGACATAACCTGGCACCGGCCTCTCATCCGGTCTGATCCGGCAGGGCAACTGGCCCAAGAAGTGCAAGCGCTTGACCATTCACAGCGCGCTATTGAACTCGAGCACAGCCGACGACTACGCTGCCGCAAAATGGAGTTAAATGCTTTGCAGAAGCTATCCCATCAACAGGCCGGAACTCTTGGTGAACTGCTTGCCTTGGCGAAGCTGAACACGCTTGGGCTTGCCGCCTACATCAGTCCCGAGGGCGCGCCGGGACACGATCTGATCGTGGTCGTCCACGGGGAGGCGAAATCCATAGAGGTAAAGACCCGACAGTTCCTGGAACGCCCCACCGAAATTACGCGTTGGCCCGTCGACCTCGGTACGAAGGGTGAAGCAGATTTCTTTCTCTTCGTGGAACTCGACCTGAGAACGATCACGCCGACCTTCTTCCTGCTGACTAACGCACAGGCTCGCGAAACTCATCGGATCAGTTCTGGAATGGGGAACTGTTATCCCGCGCATGTCCGAAAACTGGCCAAGGCAAATGATTTGTCGCCACTGCTTGCCGTGATCTGACGGCACGGCCCTCGATCAATCCGGTCCCTTCGTTGCCTTCCGTCCCGTCGCCATCTCCCACCGCCGCACGGCGACGTCGCAATAGGCCGGGTCCAGTTCCACCGCGCAGCAGCGTCGCCCGGTGCGTTCCGCGGCGATCAGCTGGGTGCCAGAGCCGCAGAAGGGCTCGAACACCAGGTCGCAGGGGTCGGTGAAGGACTCCAGCACCGCCTCCACCAGCGCCACGGGGAACACGGCCGGGTGCGATCCGGCGGCGCCCAGCCCGCCCTTGTGGCGCATGATCCGGAACACAGAGTCCGGGATACGATGGCTCTGTATCGCGTTGCCGTAGCCGGTCTTGCGATGGACTGTGCCGTCGGCCCCGCGCAGCCCGCCGCCGCCGAGGGTTTCGCCTGCGTGCTTGCTTTCGACCGTCTTGTTCGGCTTCCGCGGCTGGCGGTTGAAGTGGAAGATGAATTCGTGCGACGGTGCCAGCCGCCCGTTCCAGTCGCCGGGCAGGCCGGGCCCTTGGTCCCAGACATACCAGCCAAAGCGCCGCCAGCCCTGCGCGCGCATCCAGTCGACCCAGCCCTCCCAATACGGGATCCATTCGCCATCGCGGTGCACGAGACCGAGGTTCACCAGCAGCTGGGCATCGGCAGTGACGGGCGCTGCGGCAAAGACGCCCTGCATCAGCGCATCCCAATCGCCGACCTTCACCTTCGCCGCGCCATAGTCGCGCTGCTGGGCATAGGGTGGGGAGGTGAACATCAGCGACGCCTGCGCGTCGTCCATCAGGCGGGCCACCACGCCCGGGTCGGTGGCATCGCCGCAGATCAGGCGATGATCGCCCAGCGCCCAGATGTCGCCTGGCTTGGTGATCGGATCAGCCGGGGTCTCGGGAATGGTGTCGGCCGTGTCATCGTCGATGGGCGCGCGGTCGTCGGCATCGTTCAGCAGCGCGTCCAGCTCGCCCTCGGGGATCCCGATCAGCCCTAGGTCGAAGTCCTCGGTCATCAACCCGCGCAATTCCTCGAGCAGCAGCGCCTCGTCCCATCCGCCCAGTTCGGTCAGCTTGTTGTCGGCGATCCGGTAAGCGCGACGCTGCGCCTCGGTCAGATGGCCCAGCACGATGACCGGTGCCTCGGCCAGCCCGAGCTGCGCCGCAGCCAGGACCCGGCCGTGGCCCGCGATCAGCTCGCCGTCGGCCGCGACGAGGCAGGGGGATGTCCAGCCGAACTCGGCCATGCTGGCGGCGATCTTCGCCACCTGGTCGGCGTCGTGGGTCTTGGCGTTACGCGCGTAGGGGCGGAGGCGGGCCAGCGGCCAGTGCTCGATCCGGCCGGGCAGGAGGGGCGCGTTCATGCGGCGAGCCGCTTCGCCTTGAGGGCGGCGAAGGTTTCGCCGGTTTCTGCCAGCACGGCCTCCTGACCGGTGAAGGACTGCCAGCGCTCGATGGCGACATCGACGTAGGCCGGGTTCAACTCGATCCCAAAGCAGACCCGCCCCGTAGTTTCGGCTGCGATCAGCGTGGTGCCGGATCCCATGAAGGGTTCATAGACCGCCTGGCCGGGGCTGGAGTTGTTCAGGATCGGGCGGCGCATGCACTCGACCGGCTTCTGCGTGCCGTGGACGGTGTCAGCATCCTGATCCCGGTTGGCGATCTGCCACAGCGTCGTCTGCTTGCGGTCCCCGGCCCAATGACCCTTGCCCTTGGCGCGCACCGCATACCAGCAGGGCTCGTGCTGCCAGTGATAGTCGCCGCGGCTGAGCACCAGCCGGTCCTTTGCCCAGATGATCTGCGACCGGATGGCGAAACCTGCTGCGGTCAGGCTGTCGGCCACGGTCGCGGCGTGCAGCGCCCCATGCCAGACATAGGCGACGTCACCGGGGAACAACGCCCATGCCTCGCGCCAGTCGGCGCGGTCGTCGTTCAGCACCTTACCGGTGCGCTTGGTTTTCGCGGCCCCGGCCTGATTGCGCCAGGAGGGATCGTACTCCACCCCATAGGGTGGATCGGTGACCATCAGCAGGGGGCGCACGTCACCGAGCAGCCGTCCGACCACATCGGCCGCGGTGCTGTCGCCGCAGATCAGCCGATGCGCGCCCAGCTGCCAGAGATCGCCCGGCACCGACACCGGTGAGACCGGCAGTTCCGGAACATCGTCCTCGCCCTCGACCGGACCTTCCCCGCCCAGCGCCTCGGGATCCCGCAGCAGCGCGTCGAGGTCATCGTCGCTGATGCCCAAGAGCGTCAGGTCGAAATCCTCGGCCAGCAGCCCCGCGATCTCGTCGCGCAGCATCGCCTCGTCCCATTCGCCCAGTTCGGTCAGCTTGTTGTCAGCGATCCGGTAGGCCCGGCGCTCGGCCTCGTCGAGATGGCTGAGCCGGATCACCGGCACCTCGGTCAACCCGAGCATCGTGGCGGCCAGCACCCGGCCATGGCCTGCGATCAGCTCGCCGTCGTCGGCCACCATGCAGGGCACGGTCCAGCCGAACTTGGCCATGCTTGCGGCGATCTTCGCCACCTGGTCGTCGCCATGCATCTTGGCATTGCGGGCATAGGGGCGCAGCCGGGCAATCGGCCAAGACTCAACCTGGCTCGGCGCGAAGACGAGGTCCATGGGATGGGGCTCGGGATGTGGGGGAGGGGAAATGAAAAGCGCCCGCGAGGGGGTTCCTCCGGGCGCAATTCGTCGATGATCAAGGGGTAGGTCAATGGGGGCAGGTCTGTCAACCCGAAAAGTGAAGCGGATTCAAAAGCTTCTGACGAATTGGCCTCCAGGGGTGGCTTCTCGCCCCCTGGCTTCCCCGAAGGTGGCTTCCCTGGCTTCCCGCCGGGAATCCACTCCGGCCGGATCGTGATTCCGCAAACCGCTGATCTGACTCAAGAATTCCGGCATCAAGGCGCAAGGTGGCTTCCGCCTGGCTTCCCCGGTGAAAACGCCTCACGCTAGCGAACCGCCGCGCTGCGCCCCCCCGCATACGTTCAGGGCCGGGGAGGAACCAGAGAGGGGGGCGCAGCGGCTGAACGACATGCTTCTCCCAAAAAAACACCTTTGGTTCAGCGGGACGCCGCATGCAGCCTCCATCAAGGTAGCTGCTTGCAGCAGCCGGAGCACCCAAAGGCTGCGCTTTTCTCTTGACAGGTTGTCGCACGCTTTCATTCCCGTCTCAGTTCTGATAGCGGCACTAAAGGGAAGCCGACACTGTTCCAGTGATCCAGCAGCGAGCGACACAGCAGAATTCATCAAATGATTACCCGCGGCGAGAATGACCTTTGGTCAGACTGACTGGCTTTCTTTACGTTAACGCACCTTGGCTCTTTGCCGGGTTTCTACTGACGTTTGCTTCCAGCTTCGGGCAGACCTTCTTTATTGCGATCTTCGCGGGCGACATCCGAGCCGAGTTCGGACTGAGCAATGCTGCCTGGGGCGGGGTCTATGCTGTTGCCACAATGGCATCTGCAGCCATGATGGTCTTTGTCGGCGGGCTGACCGACAGGTTTCGCGTGCGACTGATCGGGCCTGTCATCCTGTGCGGCCTTGCCTTTGCGACAACCCTGATGACGCTCGCAACCGAGGTTGTAACACTCATAATCGCCGTGTTCCTGCTGCGCTTGATGGGACAGGGGATGATGGGGCAGACCGCGATGGTCGCCATGTCGCGCTGGTTTGTAGCGACGCGCGGACGTGCCATCTCGATTGCTGGACTAGGTGTGGCCGTGGGTGAGGCTGCCCTGCCTCTTGCCTTTGTGGGTCTGATGGGCTGGTTCGAGTGGCGAACATTGTGGCTGGTCGCGTCCGTGCTCCTGCTGATCGCCGCAGTCATCATCACGATAATCCTGAAAGCTGAGCGCACCCCACAGGCCATGGCGCGCGAAAGCAGCGCGGTTGGGATGCAAGGCCGCAATTGGACGCGCCTAGAGGCGCTCCGGCACTGGCTCTTCTGGTTGACACTGCCGGCCCTTCTGGGGCCGGCTGCCTGGAACACAGCCTTCTTCTTCCACCAGGTACATTTCGCGGAAACCAAAGGCTGGGCGCATTTCGATTTGGTGGCGCTGTTTCCGGTTTTCACCCTGTCAGGCGTCGCAAGCATGCTGGTCACTGGATGGCTGGTTGACAGGGTGGGGTCATCCAGGATTGCCGGGATCTATCTTTTTCCGATGGCGCTTGGTTATTGTCTGGTCGGCTGGGCGGAAAGCCTTAGCGCGGCGGCAGTCGGTCTCGTCTTCATGGGGCTATCTGTCGGCGCGCATTCGACAATGAGCGCAGCGCTTTGGGCCGAGTTCTATGGCACGGCGAACCTTGGCCGCATCCGCGCAATGACCGGGGCGTTCATGGTGCTGGGCACGGCGATAGGCCCCGGCGTTTGCGGCTGGCTTATCGACGCCGGGATCAACATGCCAACGCAGGCTTTCGGGATCAGCGCATATTTCGTGGTGGCTGCCATTCTCGCGGCCCTAGGAGGACGAAAGGCAGCGCGGTTTCTCTAAGACCTGATGGTCCGGATGATGGTGCGCCGCCATATAGGGGGGGAAGTGGCAGCCTTCCGGGAGTCCGATCATTCCAGTCTCGCCCTGCTGGCCAAGACACAGAAGCAGGCCGCAAGGTTGCACGCGGCACTTGCCGTGAAGGTCATTGACGCCCGGCTTCTGGATGACGGCAGCACCGGGTTTTCGAACGGGATCATCGTCTGCTTCCGGCATCTGGCAAGGGGCTGGAGTTTGACCGTGTGGTGATCACCGACGCTGATGCCGCGACCTACCGCACCGAGATGGACCGCAACATGCTCTACGTTGCCTGCACCCGAGCCATGCATCGCTTTACCGTGATCGGTGTGGGCGCGATGTCGGTATCCTGCCAGAACCTGGCCGGAACGCGACGGCTGCAGCATGACAAACAGAGACGAACACGAAGGGGTAGATTTTTTCGCTCAGATCGCCTATATTATTTTCAGACAGCCATTCCACGCCCTCGGGCTATTTCAGGAAATGCCGTCGATTTTCAGCAACATCGCTGCACAGGTCGCCACGATTGACGTGGGCACCTGTCCGCAGTCCCCATGGCAACGGTGCCATGGTACAAGATTACAAGGAAGACGCATGGCCCTGAAGGTCAAGATATTGGAAGAAAACAACAAGATCATCGCCAAAGGCGTTCTTGACGGGACAGTCCCGTTCCTCTTCGAGGATTCCGGCGACCGCTGGAGCGTTCGGATCGGCAAGACATGGCGGCATATGGAGCGCGAGCGCCATTCCAAGGGCCAGCCTTTGATCTCTGAAGCACGGCAAAAGATCTACGGCGCGATCGCTCGGTTCCGGTGCGAAGCCAAACCTGCGCTCGCCTGATGCCAGATGCAGCGGCACTGTTGGCCGACCAGCACCGGCCCTCACCGCTAACCTGAGAGGTGGGAAGAAGCACCCGTTTGGCCAGCAGGCTGCACAGAAGGTGCCACTTCCAGAAAGCCTTTTACCTGCTCCCGCTTTCGGGCGTGATCGTATCTTCGATAGGAAAGGAGACTGAATGTTTCAGAAAATCGCCTTGGCTGAACGTGTAAGCCGCAAAACAGCACAAGAGCTGCATCGCTACATGATGGACTTTGCCGAGGGCACGCATCGGCTATTCTGGATCGAACAACGTGCCTATGTCGAGGTCGACTGCCAGAGCGACGCAGAGCTTGTCAGACGACAGTTTTCGCAGCTGGTCCAGCCCGAGCCCCGTTTCACGGGCAGAACCTTCCCTTGGTAATGCGCGGCCACTGGCCGCGTTTTTTTCATTCAAATCCAGGGGGAGTTTGCAGATGCCTCAGGTTCAGGCTTGGGACCACGGTCGCTACGTGATCAAGGGTGGCTACATCAACAACTGGGCACCGGCGCGGGCCTTCGTTCGCCAACCGAGGCACATCAAGGGTTCGATCCTTGAATGTTCTGGCGACACAGTGGAAGCCGCTATGGCGAAGGTTGCCGCCGAATTGGACAGGATCGCCGAGGAAGCCGTCGTCGAACGCCGCACAGACCTTGGAAGCGGCCTGCGCATCCCTGCCAGAGGTGAGTTCGAGATTGCATTGCGGTGCGTTGCAATCCCGGCAGCCGTTCTCGACCTCCTGCACGTTCATGCAATCTCGCCGACATGGTTGCCTGCCCTCGAGGACATCGCCCGGTTTGGTGGAATGCCGGATGTCGCCACGCTGATTGGCGCTTACGAGAGGGTTTCGACTGCGATCACAGCAGAGTTGGACCTGGCAGTACCGCCTGGATTGAGGCTTCATCTCGTTCTGTCTTTGTCGGATGCCACGCCACCTTCGTCCGACGCGACGGCCGACCTTCAACCAGAGCTTCGGCTTGCGTTGACGTCACTTCTGGGAACCACCTCATCCCTCTTGGACAAGGGGCAGATGCTTGGCAACCTCTGACATACAGGATCTGAACTTGCCCGCTGCAGGTCAAACGGGCCTCGTATCAGCGAGGACCGGCACTGGTGGACCGGGTAAAATGGTGTCGGCCTTCAACGGGCCGAGGGATTTTCTGGACTTCAAGGCAGAGGTCTCGCAGCGGCGGCGATATTTGCGATCTGCGGCAGGAGATCGCTTTCTAGCGGCCGTCGCCGAAACCTGCCGCTCTCGGGTCGAAACCTTTGCCGAGGGCCACGAGTTCTGGCGCGCGCAAGTGGGCCACGAATGGTCGACCGATGCAGATGGCCGGCGCATCAGCGGCCCGCATCCGGAAGCGCGGATGCGTCCCTTGAATGACAGGGCCTACGAGGGGCGGGTCAACCCGAAAGGAATTCCCTGCCTCTATCTGGCCACGTCGCGTGAAGTCGCCATGTCCGAGGTCCGGCCGTGGCTTGGCTCAGTCGTGTCTGTTGCCCGATTTGCCCTCGGGCGCACGGTCCGGGTTGTCGATTGTTCACACTATCACGGCGCTGAAGCACCGGCGGAGGATCTGCCGGATCCGCAAGGGATCGATGCCAGCGTCTGGGCCCACATCGACTTCGCCTTCTCACGTCCTGTCACCCGCAGCGACAACACCGCGGAATATGCGGCCACCCAGATCATCGCTGAGGTATTCCGAAGCGAGGGGTTCGATGGGGTGATCTACAAGAGCGCCTTTGCCGAGCAGGGCTACAACATCGCGCTATTCGATCTGGATGCGGCCTTGCAGACAGAGTCTTACCTGTATCAGGTTCAGAAAGCCGCTTTCGAGTTTCGGGAATTGAACTTGGAATGAACTGAAAGCTGGCAGTTGGCTGAGTCAGCCACCCTGATCGGGGCCCATGGGCAATTCGCTTGCCAATACCCGTGTAAGTTTGCCCCGCGCTTCATCGAGCAGCACCTGCATGGAAAGGATATCTGGACGCCCTGCCGTGTTTCCTTCAAAATTGTCACCCGTCAGAGGCGGCACCGGCGTGCCATCCACGATAATCTCGTAGTGCAGATGCGGCGCTGTCGATGTGCCCGTCGACCCGACCTGACCGATCTCTTCGCCTGCGGCAATCCTTTGACCAGGAGCAATCGCTGCGCTTGTAGCGCTCAGATGGGCATAAATCGTGCGGATGTTACCGGAGTGCTCGATCTCGACCATCAGACCGTAGCCGCTCCTCCGCTCGATGAAGGCGATGGTGCCGGGGTGTGTTGCGCGCACCTCAGCCCCAAACGGGGCGGCGAAATCGATACCGCTGTGCATCCGAATGCCACCGTGAACGGGATGGTCCCGCAGCCCAAAAGATGAACTCAGACGTGCGCCGGGGATCGGCTGATAGAATGTGCGAACAAGCCGATCGTCCTTGTATATCAGGCTGTGGCTGGCTTCGTCATCCGGCCAGACCACCTCAAAGCGCTCCTCGCCAAGATCGATTTCCGCATAGTCAATTATGGGGTCTCCGATGATCCGGTCCCCCAGCCGGTTCTCGCGCCAGACGATCCGCAGGTGCTCGCCGCCCGTCACCGCGCGCCTGAGGTCAAGCGTGCCATCCAGAATCAATTCAAGGTCGGTGGCGAATCTCGTCGGAATGCTTGCGGCGTCCAGGGCCGCAAAGATCGACGTGGCGATCTCTGCCTCGCCCGCCCGTACCAGCGTCTCAAGTTCCGGTGGAATTGTGCGGACGGACGGCGTATCGCCAAAGACTGCGCGAATACGCTGGCCGTCCTCGACTTCGAGCGTCGCGCTCCAGATCAAGCCGTGAGATTCAATTTCGAGCGACAGGTGATAGCCCGGCTTAAGGCGGCGCAGGTCGTATTCAGCCCCGATCGCGCGAGAAACTTCGGACCGCATAGGCGCTTCAAGACCTGCTTCGGCAAGCAGAATGTCCAGGTTTTCGCCTGGACCGATGACGCGGGACCAGGCGATCAGGTTGTCTGGAGGTGTGCCCTCCTCGCGGTTATTCTGGGTCGATCCATCATGTGTCTCGTTGTCAAAGACTTCCGATACAAGGCGATCCTGTGCGGAACCATCGGACGACGGTGCGGCAAGACTGGGTCGGGGCTTGTTGGCTTCCCGCACCGCGATCGTAACCGAAAGGCCAACCACCGCGACCAGGGCTGTCCAGTACCTTAACCTCATCCGATCTTCACCGCACCGCTGCCACGCCAGATCAGAGAAGCGCTTGCATCCAACACACTGCCAAAGCGCGAGTGATTTGCTTGCAGATTAACCCGGTCACTCAGCCAGTTCATTTGGCACAATCCCGGCAGCGAACGGTCGTCGGATCCAGGTCGAGGCGCTTTTCGCCAATGAACTCGCCACAGGCGTCACACCAGCCAAACTCATCGCGGTCCAACCGCCGCAGTGCCGCTTCCAGCGCGCGGATACGGGCATGGCGACGTGCCTCCTGAGCCGCCGCCATGGCCTGTTGCTGCATGGCGTCCATTCGGGAGAGCCTGCCGACACTCTGCTGATCCAGTTCGACAGGCTTGCGGTGTTCGGCGGTCTCACCAGAGGCCTTTCGCAAGGATGCCAGCTCCTCGCGAAGGCGAGGAAGGAACCGCTGCTTCAGCTCTTCTGGCGTCGGCTCGCCCATGGCTTAGCGCATCAGGACGACCGGCACCTTGCAGGACCGGATCATTGCCGTCGTGGTGGAGCCGATGATCAGGCTGCGGATGCGGCTGTGGCCGTAGGCGCCCATGACCAGCATGTCGAACTGAGCCTCGTCGACCAGCTTGCCAAGCGCTGTTTCAGGCTGGCCGGGAAGGATGGACGTGTCTGCGTCAATCCCCGCCGCTTTCAACATCGCTTTCGCGTTGTCGAGACCCTTCGTGATCTCGGGCGTGCTGCTGCCAACCGTCACAATGTGCACGGACAGCCCCTGAAACAGAGGGCTGCGCGCGATGTGATCAACGGCTTTCATAGCCGAGGCACCTCCGTCATACGCCACAAGCACCTTCGAGATCGGCTTGAACGCTCGCGACGCGACGAAGACCGGCTTGTGGCTGGCGCGCACGATACGTTCAAGGTTGGAGCCCAGATGCCCCTTGGCGAAGTCCGCGTCCTCGCCGCGCTTGCCGATGATGATGACGCGGGCCCCCGCCTCGACTTCCGCCACGGCTTCGACCACATCGCCGTGACGCAGACGGGTCGAGATGTCGGTAACACCGCACTTGGCCAGGATGGCGCTGGCATCTTCCAGAATGGCCCGGCCCTTGTGGCTCATCAGCTTGGAGCGCTGAGCATCCAGTTCGGCCAGTTCGTTCAGCAGAGCCGTCCGCGCGCCCAGGGCGATGGCGCCGGAATGATCATGCGTATCAGCAAGCTCACGCCGACCCAGGACATGGATCAGTTCGACTGGTGCGCCTGTACGCTGCGATATCCAGGCAGCATGGTCACAGACGCTGGCGGAGTAGATGGAGCCGTCCACGAGGGCGACGATCTTATCTTGTTGGGTCATGGTGTTTGCCTCCCTCAATGTGACATCAGCTGATCCATCGCGCCCGGCTTGTCATGAATGGCAAGCTTGTCGACGATGGTTTCGGTGGCGGCGTTCATGCCGACGATCTCGACCTCAGCCCCGTCGCGGCGGAACTTCAGCACCGCCATGTCCAGCGCCTGCACGGAACTGATGTCCCAGATATGCGCGGCACTGACGTCGATCACGACCTTGTCGAGGGCTTCCTTGAAGTCGAAGGCATTCATGAAATCCTCGACCGAGCCGTAGAACAGCTGGCCCTCCACGCGATAGGTCCGCTCACGCCCATCCTTGGAAATGCTGGTCGTGACCTTGAACAGCTGCGCGATCTTGCCCGCAAAGAAGATGCCCGACAGCAGAACCCCCACCAACACGCCAATGGCGAGATTGTGAGTGTAGACCACGGTCACCACTGTTGCGATCATGACGATCGACGACGAACGGGGATGCAGCCGCAGATTCTTGAGTGATGACCAGGAGAAGGTTCCGATCGACACCATGATCATGATCGCGACGAGAGCCGCCATCGGGATCTGGCTGACAAGATCGCCAAGCACGACGACCATGAACAGCAGGTATACCCCCGCCGAAAAGGCTGACAAACGCCCGCGCCCGCCCGATTTGACGTTGATGATCGACTGCCCGATCATCGCGCAGCCCGCCATGCCGCCGATGAAGCCTGTGGCGGTGTTCGCGATGCCCTGGCCGATGCACTCCTGATTGCGGTTCGACTTGGTATCGGTCAGATCATCGACGATGTTTTGCGTCATCAGGCTTTCGAGAAGGCCCACCACCGCCACCGCTACGGAATAGGGCAGGATGATCATCAGCGTCTCAAGCGTCAGCGGGATCTGCGGGATCAAAAAGATCGGAAGCGTGTCGGGCAGCGCGCCCATGTCGCCCACGGTGCGGACGTCCCAGCCGAAGAACAAGGTCAGGCTGGTCAGCACGACGATGGTAACCAGCGGCGACGGGATTGCTTTGGTCAGCAGCGGAAAGAGATAGATGATCCCAAGGCCCGCCGCGACCAGAACATAGGTCAACCATGTGACCTTGGTCGGATCAAGTTCCGGCAGTTGCGCCATGAAGATCAGGATCGCCAAGGCGTTCACAAAGCCGGTCATCACCGACTTGGACACATATCGCATGACAAACCCTAGCCGCAACAACCCGGCCCCGATCTGGATAAGCCCGGCCAGCACGGTGGCGGCCAGCAGATATTGCAGCCCGTGGTCACGAACCAACGTGACCATCAGAACTGCCGTGGCTGCCGTGGCGGCCGAGATCATGCCAGGCCGTCCACCCGTGATGGCGATGATCACCGCGATAGAAAAGCTGGCATAGAGCCCGACCTTCGGGTCAACCCCCGCGATGATGGAAAAGGCGATGGCTTCCGGGATGAGGGCAAGGGCCACGACGAGGCCTGCCAACAGGTCCCCACGGATGTTGCCAAGCCATTGGGCGCGGTATGCGTCGAGTGAAATCATGTAAATTCGTTCCTGATCGACCCGGGCCTGACCGGCCACGCGTCGAGATGTGATCTGGTATCAGTTCAGGTGGTCTGGCGGATCAGCGGCCAGAATAGCCACCCGGGCTTGCACCGGGTCCATGCTTATCTCAGGCCTGTTACGCGCAAACTTGCATCTTTGGCAACCCAAAAGCTGCAGTTTCATGCTGCGCCGCCGCATCCCGCGTCGCTTCTGCCCCTTTTCTAGTCTTGGGCAAGAAAGAATCGTTCATCCTCGTTGATGTCGATAAAATCTTCCGCGAGGTCGATCAGGGGTGGTGGCGGTGCGATGCTGGCCGGAACAGCCCGGCTTGATACAAGGGTCACGGGAACGTCCATGTCCTCAAGGCGTTTGAAAAGAGGGATCAGCTTGGCGTCACCAGCGACAATCACAAGCGCGGCGCCGTCATGCGCCGCATCCACGGCATCGATGGCCAGTTGAATGAGGTTGGAACCGTAGCGCTCTCGTTGATACCAAGGCTCCGCAAAGTCCTTCGAGCCACGCATTTCGATCCCGTGCCTTTCGAGCCAGTCAAAGAACCTTTGCAGTCGATGATGTTCGTCGATGTCACGTGCGTCGCGATAATAGAACGCTTGCGCGGGTGTACTTTCGGTGCCGAAGAAGTCTCGCAGCTTCACAAGATCGAGGGGGCGTCCAAGTTTTGACCGAAGCCGGTCAACATGGCTGCCGTCAATAAGCAGGATCGTGCGGTCGCACTCTTCAGGGTCGGTCATTTGCAATCTTTTCTGGTATCTGTGGATGAGCCTGCATCAGGCGCAATCCAGTAGACTGGCCCTAGGGACATGCCAGTTGCCGAGGGATAGGCGCTCGGAGAAGCCATCCGACCTGGTCGGATCCAGTTCACAGTAGCATTACGATTTGAGAGGTGAGAAATGCAAGACAAACGAGCACGGCATTCGCTGTGGCGCTGCTGTGACCCCCGATGCTCATCCGGCTGACACCAGAGTCCTTTGTTGAACTTGGCGCTGTTTCGCCGACGGAGCAATGGGCGATCTGCGCAGCGTTTCGGTTGCGCGAAGCTGATCGCCCATTGC
>NZ_SIJH01000030.1 GCF_004762095.1 Tabrizicola caldifontis | reverse complement strand
GCCGCAGCGACCCGCAAAAAGAAGGAAGACAGCCATGCCTTGACCCCAGCCTGAGCCGAAATCCATAATCAGAGGTGGCTCACTTCTCGATGGAAAACCCGGCTCAGTTCTGGGTGGAAATCAACAGACGTTGTAATCGGGGCTCTCGGACATCAGCCGGGCCCGCAGTTCGACCGCACGGACTTCATCTTCGGACGAGTCGAGCCGGGACCAGTCGGACCAGACGGGCATGCCGGCCGGATCGTCGTCAGTGCTGCGGGCTTCGACGATCACGTCGATCTCCGCCCCGTCGGTGTCATCGACATCGAGCCAGCTGTCGATCAGCGCCAGCCGGTCATCGATCAGCCCGCCGAGGTTCAGCGCGGCGACATCGATCTCCGAGCGCAGCCGCACGCGGCGCAGGCTCCCGAAGTCCATCCCGGCCGGAAAGGTGAAGCTTCCCTCGCTGCCGATATCCGCAAGCTTCAGCGCGCCACCATCGACCGTGACATTTACCCCGGTGCCGATCCAGGCCGGGTCGGCCGCGAGGCTCATCACCGGGGCGAAGGGCAGGACCTGCGCGCCCTTGGTCACGACGCTCGCCACGGGGCCGAGATTGCCGGAGTTGTCGCGGGCGCGGAGAAGATAGGTGCCGGGCTTCAGGGGGACGAGCGCCACGGCATCGGAGCCCGCAACCTCGTCCATGCTGGTCGAAGTGGCCCAGGTCGCGGTCGTGGCGGCGGAATGCCGGATCACGATCCGCCCGCCGATCCGCACGTCGAGATCGGCCGAGGGCGACCATTTCAGGATCGCGAGCCCGCCCGCGGTCTGGATCGTCAGGGTCTCGAGCGCGGCAGGCGGGGCGGTCAGCCCGAGGATCTCGATCTCCGCGCTGACATAGTCCGAGGAGACCCCGATCACCGAGAGCGACTTCACCGCCACCTCCCAGCGGCCGGGCTTCACATCGCGGATCTCCCAGGCGGGCTGGTCGGTGCGGCCAAGGGTGATCCAGTCTTCCCCGGTCGGGAGACCCTCCTTGTCCAGAACCCGCCGGGCCCGGATCTGATAGTCCCGCACGAAGTCCGAGGGCGCCTCGACCCAAGTGACCCGGATCAGGGTCCGCACGCCGGTCCCGCCCCGGGTTTCGTACATCTCCTCCGCCAGATGCGGCGTGCCGGGGGCTGGCACATCGGCAGGCCCCGGCAATGTGGTGCGCGGGGCCGCCGCGTAGATCGCCTCTTCCGAGGCCGACCAGTCATAGACCAGGGGCGAGGTCTCGCGCAGGACGAGTTCCGGCAGGAGAAGCGCACCGTCGCCGGAAGCGGTCAGATCAAGGCTCACCCCCTGCACCTCGAAGGGTTTTGCCGCAAAGCCCCAGCGGACATAGGAGAGCATCACCGTCTCGCCCACTCCGGCCCGCCAGGCGGCAAGCTTGCCCGAGAGCTTAACGGTCATCTGGCGCCGGGCGCGCTCAAGTTCGATCTTGGCCAGCCGCTGCGCCATCGCGGCGGAGATGGTGAAGGGCAAGGGCAGATCGCGCCATTTCCGCTCGCCGCCATCTTCGGTGAGATAGACGTCGCTGGCATAAGCCGGAAAGTCGTCCGGTTGCCAGTCGTTCTCCGGGCTGACGAACTGGCCGCGCACGCCGTTGAAGTTCGCCGACTGGCTGACGCGGGTGGCGAGCACCAGGCCGCCCGCGCGCACGTCATCGGCACTCAGCGTGACCTCGGGCAGACGATACGCCCCGGCATGGATGCGCCAGTTGCCGCCCTGCACGGCGACGCGACCGGCCATCGCGGACAACAGCCCCTCGATGATGGTCTTCGGGCTTTCCGCCAGCGACACGACGCCGTTGCAGCTGTAGCGCCGCTCCGATCCGCCGGATGCCAGGGGCACCATCTCGTCGCAGATGTTCGCGGCCTCGATCAGGCTCTCGACCTCGATCCCGTCGGCAGCGCCGATCCCGGCCCCGACGCCGAAGGCCGGATGGGCGAGATAGTCCGCAAGGCAGAGCGCGGGGTTCTCCGAATAGGCTCGCAATCCGGTGCGGGGATCGAGGATGTCGTTCTTGCCCTCGATGTCGACGCTGATGTTCGGGATCCCGCCCGGAAAGGCATCCGCATCATAGGTGAGCCGCAGATAGAGTGCGGCGCAGCCCGCGAGCCGATGCGCCGCGGTCCATTTGGTCGGCACATTGGCCATGAGGTCTGCAAAGGCGGCCTGGTCCTCGGCGCCGAGCCGCTTCTCGACAGCGATCTTGCCCGCCCAGCGGCCCTGCACGATGCCGCCCGCGCTGACGGCCATCTCGCCGTCGAACCAGATCGCCCCGAGGGACTTGACCCGATGCGCGGCCAGAACGATCACCAGATGCAGGAACTGGTCCTTCGGCCCCGAGGCATGCAGGAAGGTGATGACGCCGCCTTTCCGCGCCCGGCCATAGACCATGTCGCGCGGCACCACCGGCTCGCGCACTGTCACCGTGCGGGCCTGCAGCGCCACCTTGGGCTTCGGCATCAGCGCCTGGGAAGCGTAGGAGAGAAGCAGTGTACCGCCGAGCCGCACCAGCGCTGCACCGATGCCGCCCGCTGCCAGCACGCCGGAGATCGCCCCGGCAACCGCCGTGACCGCAGAGACAATGAAGGGCATGAGGGGCAGGTTTCCGGTTGGAAGGAAAGGGATCGGCCTGCGTCAGGCGAGCGCGTCAGACGCGCCAGGCCAGTGCGCAGGCGGTAATCGGCACAAGGAGAAGGCCGGAGGGCGCGATCCCCGCGGCCTGTGCGCCGAGGCAGATGCCGAAGCCGAGGCCCGTGTTGGCCAGCACGAGGTCACCCCGTTGGGCGTGGTGGACGGACGGGAGAGGCGCGCCCAGAAGATCGCGGCCGGCCGCCTCGAGCGAGGACCAGCCAAGCCGCCGCATCACCCGCACAGCCCCGCGCGCCGTCCTGTAGCGTCCGCGCCAGAGTGCTGCGACGTCAGGCCCACCCGCAAGCGTGCGCCGCAGGTCGAAGGCGAAGGTCGCGCAGTCATGCTGGCCCCAGCGGAAGGACCGGTCGCGCGCGGCCTCGATCGCCTCGGCAAGGTGGCGTTCCCAGTGGAGGATGCGGGTGGTCCGGTTCACGACGGCTGCCGTGACGACCGCCGCGGTTTCTTCCACATCCGTCATCCGCGCCCCCAGGTCACTTCCCGGTCCTGGATGGCCGAGACATATTCAAACCCGAGATCGCCGGGATGGAGCGCCTGCTGGCTTTCATGGGTGTAGCGCCAGCTGCGGGGCGTGTTGAGATCAATCAGGCGGCTCTCGTAGCTGATGGTGATCCGGCAGGTCTCCGCATCATCGGTGATTTCCGGCACATCGAGGCGCCCCGCAAAGGCCAGCACCGGATCGGCGATGATCGCACCCTCGGGCGTCAGCAGCCCGAGCCAGACCCGCCCGGGCAGACCTTGTCGGGCTTCCGCGATGGCCATTTGCACGAGACTGGGCGGAATGCCGGAGAGCGAGACCGAAGTGCCGCCCGCCACCACCTCGGAAGTTTCCTCGATGGACCCGAGGCCCAGAAGCGCGCCTGCCCCTAACCAGCTTTCCCCTGCCCAGCCGATCTCGCCAAGGCCCGACCAGAGCCGCACGGGGCCGGAGGCGAACTGGCCTTCGAAGAAGATCACCGGCCACAGATCGCGCTCGGCCAGAGCCGCGGCAAAGTCGGGGCTCAGATCGCGGCTCATAATGCCTCCCGAGCGGCAAGGGTGAAGAGGAAGCTCTCGGCCCGGCCGATCCGGGTCGTGACCGGCGCGGTCAGGCGCAAAACGACTGCCGGGGCCGCGATCTCGAGGGGCGTGCTGTCGATGGGCGGCGCGCGCAGCCG
This sequence comes from Tabrizicola caldifontis, assembly GCF_004762095.1. Lineage (GTDB taxonomy): Bacteria > Pseudomonadota > Alphaproteobacteria > Rhodobacterales > Rhodobacteraceae > Tabrizicola > Tabrizicola caldifontis. Next base: position 9,822 of record NZ_SIJH01000030.1, on the reverse strand, counting down.
CGGCACGAAGGCGAGCGTGGCCTGACCCGCCTCATCGGTGACCACATCCGCCGTCAGTTGATGGAGCCGAGTATGGTCCCCGTCGCCGAGCGAGAAGAAGTCCCCCGCAAGTAGCGGCGTCGAGAAGGGCGGCCATCCGGCAGTGACAAGCTGGTTGCCACTCTGAAAGCCGCCTGAGACAAAGGGCGCCAGCAGGCTTCCCGGTTGCCGAATGCTCGGGTCGCGGAAGAGGAAGCGTCCGCGCGGGCCGCCGAGGGCGGCGAGGAAGGCCGAGAGGCGGCGGCCATCACGGCCCGTTGTCCGCGCCATCTCGATCCCATAGTCCCACCATTCGCCACCCCAGTCCTGGACCTCTTCGCTTCCGGTGAAGGGCGAGGCGGCGACGGCCGTGGTCGTGATGAGGCGGCGTTCCAGCGATTGCACCAGCGTCAGCGGAAGTTCAGGGATCATCGCTCGGGCCTCTCCTCAAAGCGCATGGCCGCGCCGCCGCCCATCGGCGACGCTGGCTTTTGCAAGCCGTGCAATCTCCGGGATCGCCGCGCGCAGCTTGGCGTCGATCTGTTCCGCGACACCCGCCTGCGCGCCACGGGCATCGATGCTGATCGTGACGCCGCTTGCAGCGCCACCGCCCCGTCCCACCCCGGATGCGACCTCGGCCCGCGACAGCACCCGTTCGCCGCGCTGCAGGATCGCTGGGACCTCGTCAGGTCGGAGCCCGGCCCAGCCGCCATTGTGCAACTTGGGCGCGCCCGCAAAGGCCAGCGCAGGCACCATGCGGCCGGGACCGGGGGCGCCGACCATGCCGCCTGCGTGCTTGACGGGGGCGAAGATGCCGCCCAGGCCACCCGAGAGCCAATTGGCCAGCGGGCCCAGGACCGTGTTCTTGAAGGCCAGCGTCGCGAGATCGGCGAGAATCGACGAGATCAGCGACTTGAAGTCGAACTTGCCGGTGGTGACGAAGGTGCGGAAGGAGTTCTCGGCCGAGGCGAAGGCCGAGACCAGCGTCTCGCCGAGGCCCTTGCCCCAGTCCATCGCGCCCTTTGCATAGTCTGCCAGAGACTTGGTCACGGCCTGCCAGCCGGTGGCCGCCTCTTCCGCTGCCTTCTTCGCGGCAGCCCCCGCACCCCCGGCCGCGCCGCCTGCCTCGTCGAGGCCATCTGCGAGCGCCCCCGCCGCGTCCGCCGCGCCGCCGAGCGCCGCTTCGCCCTCGCTACCCGCGCCGGTCATCGCATCCTTCAGCGCCTGCCAGCTGGCCAGCGGTCGACCCGCGGCATCGGCGAGCATGGTTGCGGCCTCGCGGTAACCCGCCGCCGTGGCACGGGCGTCACCGGCCATCGCCCCGAGGCCGAGATCGGGCGGCTCCAGATACGTCCTTGCCAATGCGGTGGAGAAGGCCTCCGCTGCGGCGGTGCCTGCGGCTGTTGCCGCGCCTTCGAACGGATTGCCGACGCGACTCAGCTCCACCGGATCGAGGGTGCCGATCCGCACCCCGCCTTCGCCCGTCGCCCACTCCGGCAGCAGGGCGAGGGCCGCGTTCAGCCCTTCGATGAAGCCGTTGATGCGGGTGACGACGCCGTTCAGCATCGCCTCGACGCCCGAGATCAGCCCGTTCGCCGCCTGGAAGGCGAAGTCGCCGATGGCCCCGGGCAGACTGCCCCAGATCGCCACCGCCGCGTCATAGGCGCCCTGGAAGATCGCCGCCGTCCGGTCGCCAAAGCTGACGACCCCGGTGATGGTGCCCTCGAGCGCCGTAATACCTGCCGCCTTCAGACCCTCCCAGCCAGCCGCCATGTTGGCAAATGCGGCAGCCAGCGCCATGCCGATGCGCGACCAGACCTCCCGCGCCAGATCGCCGAGGAGCCGGAAGGCCTCGCCGACACCGCCGACCCGGGCGACGAGCTGGGTGAACTGGTAGACGAGTTCCCCCGCCCCGACGATCAGCGCCCCGATGCCGGTGCGGATCAGCGCGCCGCGCAGGAAGACGAGAGCGGTGGCAAGGCCGCGGACGGAGAGTGCCGCCGCCGCGACGCCTACGACCCAGCGTCCCGCCATCACCGCAGCGAAGGTTGCGGCATAGCTGGCCAGGCGCCCGAGGTTGCCGACCAGCGCATCGATCGCCGTCCGCAGGATGCCGCCATCCGAGGCCAGAGCGACGAATGCCGTGGCCAGCGCCTCGATGGTCGGGGCCACGGCCACGGCGATGCGATTGCGCAGGCCCTCGAAGACCAGCGAGACGCTGCCCAGTGCGGCTTGCGTGCGCCGAAGGGCGTCCAGCGCATCGCCGTCGAGCACCGCGCCGAGGTCGGAAGCCTGGTCGCCGAGCCGGGCCATTTCCGCCCCGCCACTCCGCAGAAGCGGCAGGAGGCGGGTGGCGTCGGACGCCATGGCCTCGAGATGGAAGGTCATCTCCTGCTGGCTGAAGTCGGCGCGTTCCAGCGTGTCGACATATAGCTGCAGCGCCTCGGGACCGGAGAGCCGCGCGAACTGGTCGGCGGTGACACCCACGCGCGGCGCGACAGTCTCGAAGAAGTCCTTCATCGGCCCGCCGCCGGTCTGCAGGAAGTCCCCGACCCGGTCGTTCACGTCCTTCAGGATGTCGGCGAGCTTCTCCTGCTCGATCCCGACCGTGCGCGCCCCGGCCGACCAGCGCTGCAGCACCTCGGGCGTGGCATTGGCAACCTGCGCGAACTGCCGGATCTGCGCCGCGCTCTCGGCCGTGGAGCGGACGATCAGGCCGAGGGAAGCCGTGGCGGCAGCCGCGGCAGCGCCGAGAGCCAGACCCGCGCGACGGGCGAAGCTGGCCAACCGGGTGTTGGCCAGTTCCATCTCGCGGCTGAGGCGACCGAAGCCCTTCGCCCCGGCCTCGCCGACGCCCTCCAGTTCGGCGCGTACCTGGCGGCCGCCCACAGCGGCGAGGCGGACGGAGACGCGTTTTTCGGCCATGGGGAGTCCTTGATTTGTGTATCATGACGTGATACATGGGGGGCATGATCATCAGCACGCGTGGAAAGCTTGCCGCCGCTGCGGTCCAGGACCGCTTCGGCAAGGGCTTTCCGGCTGATCTGGTCAGACGGACGCGCGCCATGCTCTCGGCACTGGACGCGGCCATGCTGCTTGAGGATCTGCGGTTTCCGCCGGGCAACCATCTGGAAGCCCTGAGCGGGGATCGCGCAGGGCAGCATTCGGTGCGCATCAATGGCCAGTGGCGCATCTGTTTCGTCTGGACCGATCAGGGTCCGCAGGATGTCGAGATCGTGGACTACCACTGAAAGGAATGACGATGAGCCTGATCACCAACCCCTCCCATCCGGGCGAAGTTCTGCACGAGCTCTATCTTCTTCCCCTCGAGATGAGCGCGCCCGCCCTTGCCCGGCACCTGCAGGTTCCGCGCACCCGGATCGAACGGCTGGTCAAGGGCGAGACAGCGCTGACTGCGGACACGGCGATGCGGCTGGCCACCTATTTCGGCACCACGCCGGAATACTGGATGAACCTCCAGCGCGCCTGGGATCTGGCCCGCGCCCGCAAGACCGTCGATGTCTCAGGGATCGTGCCCCTGCAGGCTGCCTGATCGCAGCTGTTCGTTCACGCGCCGCACCATCACCGCCTCGATCTCGGGCAAGAGTTCGGCGGCGATCATCGGGTTTACGCCCAGAGCCTGCCCCAGAACGAGAGCGGCACCCAAGTCCCATCCGATCACCGCGCCGGGGATGACGCGCATCTGCCCTCCAAGGCGCTGGACCAGGTCCCAGACCTGCGCGCCTTCCAGCGTCTGCGGCTGGTTCAGCCGAGCGGGGCAGTCGGGACAGGTTGTTCCGCAGGCCGCGCAGTAGCCTTCGCCCCCGCCGAAGACCCAGTCGGCAAGGGCGACGAGACGTTTTTTTCCGCATCCAGCAGAAGAGCTTTTGCGACGTAAGACGACTGGAACGCCTCGAAGGCCGGCCAGAGGTCGAGAAGCGCGTCGATCGCCTCGGGGCTGACCGGCAAGGGCTGGCCTGTGGCATCGCCGATCCCCTCCCAGTCGAGGATCGCCCGCCGCGCCAGCGCCTTGGCCATGGCGAGCGCCGCCTCGTCGGTCGCGGCCCCCTCGGGCAGGTCGGAAATCGCGGGATCGCTGCGCGCCGACACCATCAGCGCGGTGGTCAGCGGGCGCAGCTTCACGCGCACGCCGGGGATGAGGTCGCACCAGGACGGGGCGTTGATGAGATCGAGGGTCAGCATGACGGGGTCTTCTCAATAGGTGGCGACAGAGTTGACGAGGACGGTGGTGCACATCCGGCCGGTGGTCTCGGCCCGGGCGGCCTGCCAGTCGAAGCTGGCCTGGATGCCCTGCGGGCCCGGGATCTCGATCCGCGGCCGCGGCAGGTAGACCGCATGGGCGGTGAAGCTGAAGCTCTCGCCCGAGGGCAGGGTGTAGGCGAAGGCAATCTCGCAGGGATCGCCGGTCTGGGCCTGTGCCACCAGCGTCTGGTCGGCAAACCGCACCTCGATCCGCCCCGTGAGTGCGGCGATGGAGGGATCAGCGCCGTCGATCTTGCCATCCGCGCGGATGGTCTCGATCCGGTCGAGGTTGTTGGCATAGGTGATCTCGGCCGAGACCACATTGCCGAGGGCCACGCCATCACGGCTGATCGCGCCGTTGAAGTGACCGAAGCGCTGGAGGGACAGCTCGTCCGGCGTGCCGGCACCGCTCGCGGCGGCAATCGTCTCGCCCTGCGCCACCAGCCGGGCGGTGGCCGTCAGCAGGCCCGACCGCTGCATCTGCCAGCTGAGCTGGTCCAGGACGCAGCCGGAATACATCGCATAACGCGGCATCTCGGGCATGCCGGTCTCGATCGATATCGACGGCAAGGTCCAGCTCCCGGAGCGGAACTCGTGGGTATATGGCCCCGTGCCCGTGGTGACCGGATCGCCGAAGGCCGCCTTCAGCCAGAAGCCGAAAGCCTCTGCATCGATCGGCACCACCACATCGCCATCCGCCGTCACCGCATCCTTGACCGGGGCCAGCGGATCGCGGCCGTAGCCTAGTAGCTCGCTCGACAGGAGCGGCTGTTCCGCGCCGAGCGTGGTGCTGGCAAAGGGCATCCGGGTGAAGCCGCTCAAGGGCGGGGTGCCGTAGGTGGTCTCGAACGCAAGCGCCATCTGCGCCCGCGCGCCTTGCGCACGTGCCATGGAAGAGGTTCCTTTCTGCTTTGAACTGTCAGGGGATTGCGGCAGGGCCGTTTCTCGGGCCATCTGCCGGGATGATTGGAAGAATTCTCATGCGCCGCTTCACGCGCCCGTTGCGCCGTGCGGCATTTCTGTTGGCGGTAATCGCAATTCTGGCCGCCCTCATCAGCCAGCCCGAAGCGCAAGCCCAGCAGTCAAGCGCGCTGGAGGCACGGGTCAGCAAGATCCTCGACGGCGATACCTTCACCCTCAGCGGCGAGTCCCGTCGCATCCGGGTCTGGGGCCTTGATGCGCCCGAGTGGGACCAGCGAGGTGGTTCGGCCGCCACCGCCGCTCTGCGAGGGCTGATCTCGGGCAAGCGCCTGCGCTGCGCCGTCCTCGACATTGACCGCTACGGCCGCCTGGTTGCGCAGTGCTTCCTGCCCGACGGTCGGGACATCGCCGCCGAGATGATCCGCTCCGGGGCAGCGCGGGAGTATTGCAGGTTCTCCAAAGGGTATTATGGCACCTGCCGGTAGCCTGCGGGCCGATAGCCTGCGCCCCATGATCTGGTGCGTGGCGTGATGGAGGGCCTCTTCGCCCTACTTTTCGGCCTTGCGGCCCTCTGGTTCGCGCTGTGGCTGTTCATCCTGCTTCCGGCCCGGATGGCCGAGGCGCGGGGGCGCAGTGCGGTCGTCTGGGTGCTTCTGAGCCTCATCTTCTCGCCGTTCTTCGCGATCTTCTTCCTTTGGCTCCTCGGCGATGCCGGGAACCGACGGGCTTGACGGCCTTCAGCTGATCGTCCTTGAGACCTCGGTCGAAAGGCACCGACCAGTGGTCCAAGTATCAGGCCAGCGGCCCGGTGGTGGAATAGTGCAGGATGACAGTGATCACCGCAGCTTTCAGCGCCGCAGCACCCTCGAGGGGCAGATCGACCGAGGCAGGGGCCTCGGGTTCGACCCAGTCGCAAAGGCCGCCAAGCGTCCGGTCAGCCCCCAGCGCTGTGCCGATGGCGGCGATCAGGTCATCGAAGGCGGTGGCCCGGTCTGTGCCCGCTTGGACGACGACCTCCAATTCAGCGCGGTGCTGGTAGTGATAGCGCAGGGGCGACAGCGTCACCTCTGGCTCGCCCGGTTGGCCATCGCGCAGGATGAGCAGCCCGGCTGTCGGGATCCGCTCGGGCAGGACCTCGTCGCGCAAGGTCAGGGCGGCAAGCGGCTGCAGGCGCGCGTGCAGCGCGGCGAGGATGGTTTCGCGGGTGGTGGGCATTTGAATGCAAAACCTATTTTCTAGAATTTTTGCCTGCAACCTCCGAATCATACGTGAGAAGGACCATTGATGTAATCGCAATCGAAACTAAACGCTGAATATTGAGAGCTTTATGGCTAAAGGTAAAAGATTCAAGAAAAAAATACCCCCGTACTCATCTATAGTTGGCATTTTTGCCCCCACCGTGAGCTTTCACCGTTCTTGTAAATATCAACAAGAACTCCTGTTACCCCCTTAGAAGACCGAAGGTGAAGCTTGTCATTTGAAAAATCAGTTCTGAGAATAACACTGAAGTCATCTGGATAGTTATCAGGCAGATACGAGTAGCAGCTCATTTTTGGAATGGTAAACACCAACCAAGTGTCATCCCGCAATACATAACGCTGGCTGTCTGGTGCGCCTATGAACACTTCTTCGAGCTCGACATACTGACTCTCAGGGGGCACTCCACCTGCCGGATCCTTGGTGGTTCTGCTAAAAAATCGGCTAAAGTCGTTTTCAAACGACATGCTGTTTCTACTGAATTCGGTGCCTTTCCAGGCTTGATTGATGCGACCGCCGATCATGACATTGACTTCTGAAGAATCAGAGCCAGCAGTTACCTTAATATCAATTCGAATTGGACCTTGCGTGCCCGCAGCTATACCCTCTTTCCCGTAACCTCCAATAAACTCAGAGTAAAAAATTGCTGAACAGTCAACATAATAGTTGGTTCGGCCGGATACAGGTCCAAACCTGAAGTCGTCAGACAGGGCGAGTTCAGTTTCCGGGCAGGATATTTCAAACTTCTTCTCAAATGTGTCTGCGGGTGCTGTGCCCCCCGATAACTCGTCCATCTGATGCTAGAGTCCGGCCCAAGGAGAGGACCGGACATGAAGAGATCGAAGTTCACGGAAGAGCAGATTATCGCGATCCTGCGGGAGCAGGAGGCGGGCGCAAAGACAGCCGAGGTCTGCCGCAGGCACGGGATCAGCGGCGCCACATTTTATGCCTGGAAGGCGAAGTTCGGCGGCATGGAGCCGTCCGAGGCGAAGCGTCTGAAGGCGCTCGAAGACGAGAACGCCAAGCTGAAGCGCCTGCTGGCCGAGGCAATGCTGGACAACACGGCGCTCAAGGACCTGCTGTCAAAAAAATGGTAACGCCCGCCGCCAGGCGCGAGGCCGTCGCCCATCTCGAACAGGGCTACGAGATGAGCGAGCGGCGGGCGTGTTCCCTGATCGGGGCGGATCGGTCTTCTGTGCGCTATCGGCACCGGCGCCCGGACGATGCTGCCTTGCGCGAGGTGCTGCGCGGGGCCGCCGAGACGCATCGGCGGTTCGGCTATCGCCGGCTGCATGTGATCCTGCGTCGCGACGGCCATGTGCTGAACCGCAAACGAACCCAGCGGCTATACCGGGAAGAGGGCCTGTCCGTGCGTCGGCGTCGCAACCGCAAGAGGGCCATCGGAACACGGGCGCCGCTGGTGACCGAGGCTTTGGCCAACGCTCGCTGGTCGGTCGATTTTGTTCAGGATCAGTTTGCCGACGGCCGCCGATTTCGCATTCTGAACGTGATCGACGATGTGACCAAGGAAAGCCTGGCGGCCGTGGTCGACACCTCGATTTCAGGCCGCCGGGTCGCCAGGGAACTGACGGCCCTGATCGAGCGGCGTGGAAAGCCCGGCGTGATCGTCAGCGATAATGGCACCGAGTTCACCTCGAACGCGATCCTGGAATGGGCAGAGAAGATGAAGGTGAAGTGGCACTACATCGCGCCCGGTAAGCCCATGCAGAACGGGAACTGCGAGGCGTTCAACGGCCGCATGCGCGACGAACTCCTGAACGAGACCCTGTTCTTCGGCATCGACCACGCCCGCGAGGCCGTGGCCCGCTGGACCCACATCTACAACACTGAGCGGCCTCATTCCGCCCTCGGCTATCAGGCCCCGGCGGTCTTTGCTGCCCAACTCACCGCAATGGGCGATCAGCCTCGCGCGACCGAAACGCTCCGCAGATCGCCCATTGCTCCGTCGGCGCAACAGCGCCAAATTCAATCGCCGACTCTGGTATCAGCCGGATGAGCGTCGGGGGTCACAGCACGGGCGCTCTTTTTTTCTCGTCATATCCTTGTTGAAAGCCATACAGTTTCGCGCCAGAGAAATACGCGCTCACACTATCTAATAGCGCAGTCTTTTTCTGGAAGGGAGCAAGACGTTCTTGAAAGTAACGCTCTGCCTCCGGCGAACCAGCTATGTAAAATTCACCGAACAGATCCCGAAGTGGCTTTTCGGTTACTCTGTAGCTTGTCAGGTTATTCACACTGAATGCGAAGCCAGAAACCGCCTCTCTGTATTCGAGGTCAAACGAGAAATTTATTCTCTCATTTTTCTTCCGCTTCACAACGAACTCAAAGACTCGTTCGTTCGTTCGTATTTCTGACGATGGCACACCAGCTGACAAAAGTCGCTGCCTCATCCAGCCCGCATTGATATCGCGAGCATAAAGGTCTTCACGCAATATGGCGACGCCCTCGATGCTGGTTCGCCCCGTTCCACTCTCGCCTGGAAAATTTTTGAAATTGAAGTTCTCAACATCATAATGAAAAAGGATCTTGTCGATTACGGCCTGCACATTGGGGCGCAAGTCCGCTTGCGTCGGTTCTCGCGCGAGTATCGCTTGGGCGGAGCCAAATATAAGGAGGAAAGCAAGTGTTAAAGTTCTTGCAAGATTCATGTTTAACCCCTCAATTTACTCTGATCGTTGATGAAAAATCTGCATCGTGCAAGAATTTTCTTGCTTGATGGGTTGCTGAAGGTGTGGATCTGGAGCGCTCGCCACACCGGTATGCTCCATCCGCGATGCACATTGCTGGTTATCTGACTGCAGCGCTGTTCATCCAACCCGCCACGATCCGCCCGGGCACGCCGTCTATAGCCCGCTCGGCATCCCGCGCCAGATCCAGCCGCTTGCGCAGCTTGACCTGCGGCACCAGCAGGAAGATCGGCACGGTGGTCAGCCCGCGGCCGGTTTTCGCGCGGGACGCCACTGCGCGCCCTTTGCTGTTCAACCGCCCCTCGGCCACCAATAGGCTCGGCCCTCTGCGCCGGTAAACGAACCGCAGGCGCAGTCCCGTGCGGCGTTCCCATGCGCCCGGGGTGATCCGTCCGCCGCGGGTGGATTTGCCTGCGGCCGGGGTGGGCATCGCCAGCCAGAACCCGTTGCGCGACCGGATCAGCGGCCCCGTGTCATGCGCGCCGACGATGACCGGGGCGTTCGACCAGACCAGCGCGGCGGCATTCAGGTGTTGATTTCCACCCAGAACTGAGCCGGGTAGGCGTATAATTTCCACTGAGAATTGAGCCATGTGAACCTTCCCCCAGAGCGGTGAGCGGCGGGGGCAACGGAGTGATCCACATGGGACTTTTGA
>NZ_SIJH01000003.1 GCF_004762095.1 Tabrizicola caldifontis | reverse complement strand
CGTCGCGCCCAGGAAGATGCCCCTCGATCCGCGCCCACTGCGCGTAGGTCAAGGTCCGCCGGCTCAAGATCGCCTCCGTCTTCGATCTTGAAGCAGAACTCACGACAAACGGGAATCCCCAAATGCAAACCGACCCTGGTCCTTCATCCAGGGCAGCTTGTCGGGGTCCACATTGCCGCCGGTGATGATGACGCCCACCCTGCGTCCCCTGAAGGCCGCGGGGTTGGCAAGGATGGTGGCCAGCGGCACGGCGCAGGAGGGTTCCAGCACGATCTTCATCCGCTTCCAGGTCAGCTTCATCGCCGCGATGATCTGCTCTTCGGTTGCGGTGAAGATGTCCGTGACGTGCCGGGAAACGAAGTGCCAGGTCAGATCATTCAGCGGAACCTTCAATCCGTCAGCCACGGTTTCCGGCGCGTCGTCGGCGTGAATCCGGTCCGTACGGAAGCTACGAAAGGTGCCGTCGGCATCCTTCGGTTCTGCGGCAAAGATATCTACGCCGGGGGCGATGGATGACACGGCAAGGCAGGTGCTGCTGACCATCCCGCCATCCCTTATGGGGGCGATGATGGCATCGAGCCCGTCAACCTGTTCAAGAAGTTCGCGCGCACAGGTGGCCTGCCCGGCGATCACGCGCGGGTCGTTGTAGGGGTGCACGAATTCTGCACCCGTCTGCGCCTGAACCTTGGCAAAGATCGCCTCGCGGCTGCTGGTCGAGCGCTCGCATTCGGTGATCATACCGCCATAGCCGCGCACGGCATCCTTCTTTGCCTGCGGCGCGGTGCGGGGCATCACGACGGGGCAGGGGATACCCCGGCGGGCCGCGGCATAGGACAGCGACAGCGCGTGGTTCCCCGAAGAGTGGGTGCAGACCCCTCGCTGGGCCTGTTCTGCGGTCAGCCCGAAGACGGCGTTGCACGCCCCGCGCACCTTGAAGGCCCCGGCCTTCTGGAAGTTCTCGCACTTGAAAAACAGTTCTGACCCCGAAAGCTCGGCGAAATGGCTGCAGGTCAGAACCGGGGTACGGTGAACATGGGGCGCGATGCGGGCGTGGGAGGCCAGAACGTCGTCAAAGCCCGGCAGCCGTATCAGGGCCATGTCCTTCACCGTCCTACTCCGCCGCCAGTGCCAGTGCGGGTACGCTGCCGCGATAGAACTCCTGCGCCGCAGCAACGCCCGACCCCAGCTTCACCGGCCAGCCCAGATCGGCCATGCACATCTCGGCCACGGCAAGGCCTGACAGCACCATCGCCTCCGTCAGCATTCCCAGATGTCCGATGCGAAACACCTTTCCGGCCACCTCGCCCAGACCGACGCCGAAGGCCACGCCGTATTTCGCCGCGGCAAGCTGAACGAGCTCGGTGCCGTTGCATCCCGGCGGCACCCTGACTGCAGTCACGGTGTCGGAATAAAGATCCGGCGAGGCGGCAAAGGGTGTCATGCCCCAGGCCAGAACCGCGCGGCGCACGCCTTCGGCAAGGCGGGTGTGGCGGGCATGGACGTTGTCCAGCCCTTCGGCCTCGAGCAGGTCGATCGCATGGGCCAGGCCGGCGATCAGCCCGACTGCCGGCGTGTAGGGATAGCCACCCCCCGCATAGGATGTCAGCATGTCGCCGAAGTCGAAGAAGGTCCGCGGCAGGCGTGCCGTCTTGGTCGCAGCGATGGCCTTGGGCGATATGCCGATGATCGCCAGACCCGCAGGAAGCATGAACCCCTTCTGGCTGCCCGCCACGGCGATATCGACGCCCCACTCGGCAAAGTCGAACGGCATCGAGGCGATGGAGGACACCCCGTCCACGAACAGCATGGCCGGGTGACCCGCAGCATCCAGCGCCCGGCGGATGCCGGCGATGTCGGATTTCACGCCCGTCGCCGTTTCGTTGTGGGTGGCCAGGACCGCCTTGATCGTGCCTTCCGCATCTGCCCGCAGCGCGGCCTCGATGGCGGCCAGCGGGGCGCCTTCGCCCCACGGGCTGTCGATGACCCGCACGTTCAGCCCATGGCGTTGGCAAAGGTCGATCCAGCGGTGGCTGAACATGCCGAATCGCGCCGCAAGCACCGTGTCGCCAGCTGAAAGCGTGTTGCTGATCGCCGCCTCCCAGCCGCCGGTCCCGGTGGAGGGGATCAGGACCACCTCGCCCTCTGCCATCTTCAGCACGCGCCGCACGCCCTCGACCGCCGGACGGAACAGCCGTGCGAAGGCAGGGCTGCGGTGGTCAAGCGTGGGCATGTCGCAGGCCTTGCGGATGCTGTCGGGAATATTCGTCGGGCCGGGAATGAAGACCGGGTTCTGGAATGACATCTGGGGTTCTCCCTTGAGCGATGGTTTGACCCTACGCCGGCGGCCATTGCAGGACAATTTTTTTCGAAATGATTTTTCATTTCATGAAATCTGGGCTATTTTGCATGTGCTACAGACACTTGTGATTTTTCACCGGGAAAGGATCAGGCACATGGCGCAGAAGGCGCGTGGCCGGCCGAAGGCTTTTCACGACAAGACCGACCAGAACACCGTGCAGGCGCTGGACCGGGCGCTGCACATTCTGGAGCATCTCGCCCGCTCGCCGGGCCGCACCCTTTCGGACCTCGCAGAGGAAACCGGCCAGGCCGTGGCCACCACCTTTCGCGCCATGCAGACCTTGCAGGCCCACGGCATGGTCGAGGTCGAGGAGCCGGGCCAGCTCTGGCACATCGGGTCAGGCGCCTTCCGGATCGGGACCGCCTTCCTGAGGCGGACCAAGGTCGTGGAACGGGCGCGTCAGCCGATGGATGCGCTGATGCGCGAAACCGGCGAGACGGCAAATCTCGGGGTGGAAGTGCGGGGCGAGGTGCTGTTCCTTGCGCAGGTCGAAACGCACGAGGCGATCCGCGCCTTCTTCCCGCCCGGCACCAAGGGTCCGATGCATTCCAGCGGCATCGGCAAGGCGCTTCTGGCCTGGTATCCAGAGGACCGGGTGCAGTCGATCATCCTGAGGCAAGGCCTGCAAAAATTCACGACCCTGACCATCACCAGCGAAACGGCGCTGATGCGTGATCTTGCCCGCACGCGCGAGCGCGGATTTGCCATTGACGATCAGGAACGCGCCGAAGGCATGCGCTGCATCGCGGCCCCGATCTTCAATGCGTACGGGGAACCCGTGGCGGGCCTTTCGGTATCGGGCCCGGCCTTCCGGGTGGGTCTGTCTGACGCTGTACGGATTGGCGCCCTTGTCATGGCCGCTGCCGACCGGGTCACCGAGGCAACAGGCGGCGTCAGGCCCTAGCGCCCGCTCATCCAGCGTTGCGGCGGTCTTCCCTGGCCCCACCGTGACGAACGCGGCCTGCTGGCCGGATCATTCCACCCGCGCCGCCTGGACATGCAGCCGTTCGACCAGCGCAGGGTCAAGCTTCAGTCGCGCGGCCAGCATCGCCAGATAGCCCTTTTCGGCCGGCGCCTCCGGGTCCACGGCCAGAAGAGAGGCAGCATAGATCTGTGCCGCCTCGGCCTCGCTGGTGGCAAGCGCGGCGATCCGGCCCACATCCAGTGGCGCGTCAAGTTCCGCCGCGATCAGCGCCGCAGCTTCGCCCTCCAGTCCGAGGTTTTCCAGCTGCGCGTCGATCCTTGCCCGCTCTTCCGCTGTCACATGGCCGTCAGCCTTCGCGGCCGCGATCATCGCCTGCAAGAGATGCGTCGCCATCTCGTCGGCACGCGCGGCGTCGGACGGCAGAAAATCCGTCTGCTCCGGTGGGGGCAGGGCTGTAGCCCCCTGGTCCTTTTTCCAGTCCTCATAGGCCTTGTAGGCCAGACCGCCGATCGCAGCCATGCCGCCGATCTTCAGCCCCGTGCCCAGCAACCGCCGCCCGCCCGAGGTGAGCAAGACCCCAAGCAGGCCCCCGGCAATCGCGCCCTTGCCAAGGGCCGACTGGTTGTTCCAGGCCTCCTTTGCCTTGTCGGCAAGACCCCTGGCACCCTGGCCCCCGGCTGTCTGGTTCACGCCGGCCAGAAGGGAATCAAGCAATGACTTCGCGTTCAGCATCCTGCCCTCCATCCGCTGGACGCCTGACATGGGCATATGCAGGTCACGGCGCAATGACGCAGGTCAACCCCAGCCGCCACCTCCGGGGGTTCGCATCTCGAACACGGCGCCCGGAGGCAGGTCGCGTTCGTCGTTGCCCTCCAGCCGTTCGACCCGCCCGTCCGGCCAGTGCACCAGGTTCTCGCCCACTGCGCCAGGGCGGCCCCCCTGCATGCCGAAGGGCGGAACACGACGGCTGCCGCAAAGCGTGGTCACCGTGACCGGGGCAAGGAAGCGCAACCGCCGCACCGCGCCGTCTCCGCCGCGCCATCTCCCCGCGCCGCCCGAGCCCCGCCGGATCGAGAATTCCTCCAGCCGCACGGGAAAACGCTGCTCCAGCACCTCGGGGTCTGTCATCCGGGTGTTGGTCATGTGGCTTTGCACCGCGTCGCAGCCGTCGAAGCCGGGGCCCGCCCCGGTGCCGCCTGCAATCGTTTCATAGTTCTGGAACTGCGCGTTGCCCCAGATGAAGTTGTTCATCGTGCCCTGCGCCGCGGCGACCACACCCAGCGCACCGTAAAGCGCGTTGCAGGCCGATTGGCTGACCTCGGTATTGCCAGCGATCACCGCGGCGGGCGGGCGGGGGTTCAGAAGGCTGCCTTCGGGCACGATGATCGTCAGCGGCTTCAGGCAACCCTCGTTCAGGGGAATCGCCTTTCCGACCAGCGTGCGGAACACGTAGAGCACGACTGCACGGGTGACGGCTTGCGGCGCATTGTAGTTGCCGGAATGCTGCGGGCTGGTGCCGGAAAAGTCGATGATGGCCGACCGGTTCCGCCGATCCACCCGGACACTGACACGAATGATCGTTCCGATATCCATCTCATACGTGAACGCCCCATCGTTCAGCCGGTCGATGACGGCGCGCACGCTTTCCTCGGCGTTCTTCTGCACATGGGCCATGTAGGCCGCAACCACCTCTGCCCCGTGTGCTGCGACGACCCGAAGCAATTCGCGCCGGCCGGTCTCGTTCGCGGCGACCTGCGCCGCAAGGTCGGCCATGTTCTGGTCGATGGATCTGCACGGCCAGCGACCGCCGGAAAGCAGCGCACGGGTTTCATCCTCGCGCAGGCGGCCCGCCTCGACAAGGTGGAACAGGTCGATCACCACCCCTTCCTCGTCGATCGTCCGGCTATCCGGCGGGCCGGATCCCGGGGTACGGCCGCCGATATCCGCGTGATGCCCGCGCGAGCCAAGCCAGAAGGTGGCCTTGCCCCCGACAAAGACCGGCGTGATGACTGTGACATCCGGCAGATGCGTTCCCCCGTTCCATGGAGAGTTCAGCATCCAGGCGTCGCCCTCGCGAGCCGTTGCCCCGACCGCAGCGATCACCGTCTTCACTGCGTGCGACATGCTGCCCAGATGCACCGGGACATGGGGCGCATTGGCGACAAGATCCCCGGCCGCGTCAAAGATGGCACAGGAAAAATCCAGCCTTTCCTTGATGTTGACCGACCATGCCGTATTCGCCAGTGTCGCGCCC
Organism: Tabrizicola caldifontis; assembly: GCF_004762095.1. Lineage (GTDB taxonomy): Bacteria > Pseudomonadota > Alphaproteobacteria > Rhodobacterales > Rhodobacteraceae > Tabrizicola > Tabrizicola caldifontis. Next base: position 228,559 of record NZ_SIJH01000003.1, on the reverse strand, counting down.
ATCTGGTCGGCAATCGACATGAAAAGGTTGTTGAACACCTCCAGCAGCACGGGGTCTGCCTGGGTTCCTGCCGCTGCCGGGCGGTCCAGGGCAGTGATCCGCCGCAGAACGAGATTGGCCTGCGCATCGACCTGTGCCTCCCAGCCCGGTTCGACGATGATCGTGCCGGTGGGCTCGGAAATGACCGCCGGGCCGACGATCCGGGTGTCGGTCCCGCAGGCTTCGCGCCGGAACAGGGGCACCTCGCGCCAGCCACCGGCCCACAGCCGCAGGGTCGCCGCAGGCCTGCCCGCATCCGTGCCGGTCTGCACGCCGGCAAGCCCGGCACCGCCGCCCTCGGCCTCGACCGCCAGCATCTCGAACAGGACCGCCCGCCCCGGCATCGTGAACCCGAAGCGCGCCCGGTGGGCCGCGGTGAATGCCGCTGCCATTTCGGCCGCAGTTCCGAAGGGCACCGGCAGCGACTGGTGCGACCCCTCGTAACGCAGATAGGCGGTGCGCGTCAGTTTCGGGTTCGGCACGCCCTGCTCGGCAAGCTCGGCCGCAGCTTCCGCTGCCAAGGTTGCGATCCGCCGATCCGCTTCGGAAAGTTCCGACAGCGGCGCGTCGAACTGGGCCTCGCGAAGGGCCCGCAGGTCGGCAAGCCCCATGCCGAAGGCGGACAGAACCCCCGCGAAGGGGTGCAGGAATACCGTCCGCATGCCAAGGGCATCGGCCACGGCGCAGGCATGCTGACCGCCGGCTCCCCCGAAGCATTGAAGGGTGTAGCCGGTGACATCATGGCCACGCTGGACCGAGATCTTCCGGATCGCATTGGCCATGTTGTCGATGGCGATGCGCAGGAACCCCTCGGCCACCACCTCGGGCGGGTCAAGACGCCCCGTGACGGCGGCGATCTCGGCGGCCAGGGCTGCGAACTTGCGCCGAACCACCTCTGCATCCAGTGGAAGGTTGCCCTCGGGGCCGAAGACGGCAGGGAAATGATCCGGGGACAGGCGCCCCAGCATCACGTTGCAGTCGGTGATCGTCAGTGGTCCGCCGCGACGGTAGCAGGCTGGGCCGGGGTCGGCCCCAGCGCTTTCCGGCCCGACCTGGAAACGCCCGTCACGGAACGAACAGATCGAGCCTCCCCCTGCCGCGACCGTGTGGATGTCCATCATCGGGGCGCGCATCCGCACGCCAGCGACCTCTGTTTCGAACGATCGTTCATATACACCTGCGTAATGGCTGACATCCGTCGATGTTCCGCCCATGTCGAAGCCGATCAGCCGGTCGAACCCGGCCGCGCGCGCGGTCTGCACCATTCCGACGATGCCGCCTGCCGGCCCCGAAAGGATGGCATCCTTGCCCTGGAAGCGGTGCGCCTCGGTCAGCCCGCCGTTCGACTGCATGAAAAGCAGCCGCCCAGTGGCCCGCCCGATGTCGAGAGCCTCTTCCACCTGGGCCACATAGCGCCGCAGAAGCGGAGAGAGATAGGCATCCACCACGGTGGTATCGCCACGGGGAACGATCTTCGCAAGCCGGCTTACCCGATGCGAAAGCGAGATCTGGGTGAAGCCCACCTGACGGGCAAGTTCGCCCAGGCGGGTCTCATGCGCGGGATTGGTATGGCCATGCATGAGGGCAATCGCTACGGCGCGGATGCCGTCGGCATGCGCCTGTCTTAGGGCTGCAAGTGCGACGGCCTCGTCCAGTGGATGGATCTCGCGGCCCTCTGCATCAAGGCGTCCGGGGATTTCGGCCACCCGCTCATAAAGCAGTTCGGGACGGCGGATGTCGAGCGCAAAGAGATCGGGGCGCGCCTGCGTGCCGATCCGCAGGATGTCTGCAAGGCCCTGAGTGACCAGAAGAAGCACCCTTTCGCCCTTGCGTTCCAGAAGGGCATTCGTTGCAACCGTCGTCCCCATCTTGACCGCAGCGATTGCGCCATCGGGAATGGGCTGGCCTGCCGTCAGGCCCAGACAATCGCGGATGCCCTGGATGGCGGCATCGCGATAGCGCTCTGGGTTCTCCGACAGGAGTTTGGCCGTCACAAGCACGCCGTCCGGGCGCCTGGCGACGACATCCGTGAAGGTGCCGCCGCGGTCGATCCAGAATTCCCAGGCCATAGATCCCCCTTCGGCGCGCAGACTAGATGAGGTGCCCGATGCTGTGAAGCGGGCCATTGCCGGTTCTGGCTTCGGACGATCGGCCGCATGGCGAACCCGTTTCCGGCCGATCAGACTTCCTCGACGGCAAGAATGCCCTGGATCGCCTTGATCGCCCCCTTGATCTGCGGGGTTACCGGATAGGTGTCGGGCAGGGTCACATCCACCTCGCGTCCCTCGGCGTCGGTGATGCAAAGCGTGATCTGCGCACGCGACCTGCCTTCCACCCTTGCCAGGAGCGAGGCGAGCGATGGCACGGCCTCTGGCCGGGCCAGGTGGATGCGAAGATCCTGTGCGCCGGCGGTGGCGGCCACGCTGTCGATGGGCGCAACGGACTGGGCAAGAATCTTCAGCGTCTCGCCTTCCAGTTCGGCCTTTACCGTCAGCACGACGTTCTGCCCCGGTTCCAGAAGATCGCGCGAGGCCTCCAGCACTTCGGAGAAGCAGGTGACCTCGTAAAGCCCGGTCGGATCGGAAAGCTGCACGAATGCAAAGCGGTTGCCGCGCGCCGACTTGCGTTCCTGACGTGCCGAGACCGACCCGGCCAGCCTGGCGATGCAGGGGCCGCGTTCGGCCTTGGCCGTGACTTCGGCAAGCGTCTCGACACCCTTGCGCTTCAGGGCCGAAATGTAGTCGTCAAGCGGGTGGCCCGACAGATAGAAGCCGACGGCCTGATGTTCCTGGGCCAGCCGTTCTGTGGGCAGCCAGTCGTCGCGGAACGGCAGACGGGGTTCGGGAATGTCCGCGCCCGCGGATCCGAAAAGCGAGACCTGCGAAGACGCAGCGGCCTCGTGGATCGCGGCGGAATAGGCAACCAGCGCATCCAGCGCCTCGAACACGCGCGCGCGGTTGCGATCGAGCGCGTCGAAACAGCCCGCGCGGGCCAGCATTTCCAGCGGGCGCTTGCCGATCCGCTTCAGGTCCACCCTGCGGGCGAAGTCGAAGAGGCTGGCGAAGGGCCGGTCACCCCGCGCCTTGACGATCAGGTCCATCGCCTCGACGCCGACGTTTTTCAGCGCGCCGAGGCCATAGACGATGGCGCCGTCGCGCACGGTGAAGGTGGCAAGGCTGGCATTGACGCAGGGTGCGACGGTCCTGATCCCCAGCTTGTCCACCTCGCGCTTGTAGATCGCAAGCTTGTCGGTCAGGTGGATGTCGCAGTTCATCACCGCCGCCATGAACTCGGCCGGGTAGTTGGCCTTCAGATAGGCGGTCTGGTAGCTGACCACGGCATAGGCGGCGGCGTGCGACTTGTTGAAGCCGTAGTTGGCGAATTTTTCCAGAAGGTCGAAAACCTCGCCCGCCTTCTTCGCGTCGATGCCATGGGTCTTTGCGCAGCCCTCGATGAACTTGGGCCGTTCCTTGGCCATTTCCTCGGGGATCTTCTTGCCCATCGCCCGCCGCAACAGGTCGGCGCCGCCCAGGCTGTAGCCCGCCATGACCTGGGCGATCTGCATCACCTGTTCCTGGTAGACGATGATGCCCTGTGTTTCCTTCAGGATGTGGTCGATCGTCGGGTGGATCGATTCAATCTCGCGCAGGCCGTTCTTGACCTCGCAATAGACCGGGATGTTTTCCATCGGGCCCGGGCGATAGAGCGCCACCAGAGCCACGATGTCCTCGATGCAGGTGGGTTTCATGCGCCGCAGCGCATCCATCATGCCCGAGCTTTCGACCTGGAACACCGCCACCGTGCGGGCCGAGGCGTAAAGCTCGAAGGTGGCCTTGTCGTCGAGCGGGATCAGGTTGATGTCGAACTCGATCCCCCGCAGCTTCAAGAGATCCATCGCGTTCTGGATCACGGTCAGGGTCTTGAGGCCGAGGAAGTCGAACTTCACCAGACCCGCGGCCTCGACCCATTTCATGTTGAACTGGGTTGCGGGCATGTCCGACCGCGGGTCGCGGTAGAGCGGCACCAGCTGGTCAAGCGGGCGGTCGCCGATCACGACGCCGGCAGCATGGGTGGAGGCGTTGCGATACAGCCCCTCGATCTTTGCGGCATAGTCAAGCAGGCGGCCGACGACCTCCTCTTTCGCGGCCTCGCGCAGGCGGGGCTCGTCCGCGAGTGCCTTGGTGACGCTGACCGGCTTCACCCCTTCGACCGGGATCATCTTGGACAGCTTGTCCACCTGCCCATAGGACAGTTGCAGCACGCGGCCCACGTCGCGAACTGCCGCCTTGGACAGAAGTGCGCCGAAGGTGATGATCTGCGCCACCCGGTCGCGGCCGTACTTCTGCTGGACATAGGCGATGACTTCCTCGCGCCGGTCCATGCAGAAGTCGATGTCGAAGTCGGGCATGCTGACCCGTTCGGGATTCAGGAAGCGTTCGAACAGCAGCTGATAGCGCAGGGGGTCGAGGTCGGTGATCGTCAGCGCGTAGGCCACCAGCGACCCCGCGCCTGAACCCCGGCCCGGACCGACGGGGATCCCGTGGTCCTTGGCCCATTTGATGAAATCCGACACGATCAGGAAATAGCCGGGAAAGCCCATCTTCTCGATGATTCCCAGCTCGAAGTCGAGCCGGGCCTGGTATTCCTCGGGTGTGGCGGAATGGGGAATGACGGCAAGGCGCTTCTGCAGGCCCTCGTTCGCCTGGCGGCGCAGTTCCTGCACCTCGTCATCGGCAAAGCGCGGCAGGATCGGCTTGCGCTTCGCGGCAGCATAGGCGCAGCGGCGGGCGATCTCGACGGTGTTGTCGAGCGCCTCTGGCAGGTCGGCGAACAGCGCGACCATCTCGGCCTCGGACTTGAAATAGTGCTGCGGGGTCAGGCGGCGGCGAGGCTGGCTCTGATCCACATAGGCGCCCTCGGCGATGCAGATCAGCGCATCATGCGCTTCGTACATGTCGGGCTTGGGGAAATAGACATCATTGGTCGCAACCAGCGGCAGCCCCATGTCATAGGCCACCTCGACCGCGCCGCGTTCGGCCAGCGCTTCGGCTTCCGGCAGCGCGCCGCCCGGGCCGGGGTGACGTTGCAGCTCGACATAAAGGCGGTCGGGGTAGATCGCGGCGAGGCGTTCGAGAACGGCACGGGCCTTTGCCTGCTGGCCCGCGGCATGGAAGCGGCCCAGCGGGCCTTCCGGGCCGCCGCTGAGGCAGATCAGGCCTTCGGAATGGCGGGCAAGCTCGTCGAACGTCACCTGGGGCAGGTTGGCGGCCCCCGTCATCGCCCCGTCGATGTAGAGCCGCGTGTTCAGCGCCATCAGGTTCAGGTAGCCCTGTTCGTTCTGGGCCAGAAGGACGACGGGTGCGGGCGGTCGGGGTTTCTCGCCCGGCTGGGCGGGGTCATGGGCAACCGAGATCTGGCAGCCAATGATCGGCTGCACCCCGGCCCCCATGGCGGTGACGGAAAACTCCAGCGCGGCGAACATGTTGTTCGTGTCGGTCACGGCCACGGCGGGCATTCCTTGTGCCGTGCAGAGGCCGACAAGCTTCTTCACTGGCACCGCGCCTTCCAGAAGCGAGTGTTCGGTGTGGGTGCGCAGATGAATGAAACGGGGGGTCGCGCCGGGCATGGGATAGTGTTACCCGGCCCGGCGCGACGGGGGAAGCCCCCTCAGGCCGTGCGCGGCAGCGGGCGCAGCGTGGCGAGGGCCGCCAGCGCGACCACGACAGCCAGGCCTGCGAGGACGCCGACATCCTGCCAGCCGGGCTTGACCACCATCAGGAAGACGATCGCGAACTGGATGGCATAGTCGATCGCTGCCAGCCGCTGTATGCGGCGCAGCAGCGGCAGCGCGGCGTCGGGACCGGCGGTTTCCTCCAGTTTCAGCGCCCGCTCGCAGGAAGGGCCGAGGACAATCGCGCCGAAGCCTGCGGTGAACAGGACCCCGGCCAGGCCGAGGACGGTGAAGGGTTGCCAGCCCCAGCCAGCCAGGAACAGCAGCGCCACACCCGAGGCAAGCGTGAACACGCTGACCGGGACGAACAGGCGCGGGGCCATCAATACCGCGGCGCGCACGACCGCCATCTGCGCCTGGGCGCCGGCATGGCGGGCCATGAGGGTGGTGGCAAGGATCATGGAAAAACCGCCGCCGACCCAGAGGACGGCGGCAATGACATGCGAAAACTTCAGAAGAGCGACAAGGTCCATGAAAAAGTCCGATACGAAAGTTCAAGTGTGCGGCGTGTAGGATGCCGGCACCGCGCGTTGAAGTCAGGGAAGCCTTACCCTGCGTCAGGGCCACCACTGCGGCCAGAGGTCGCCCGAATTTTCGGCAGATCCTTACAACAGCTTCGCCTTTTGGCGAAGAGTTTGTTCTTGCCTTGAATCAGACGCCAACGCTTGATCAAAGACAATCAGAACAAGGGGCGCGTGGGCCGCTTTACGCCGCATCGGGCGGCCACGCAAAATGCCCTAAACGGGGAGACCGCGGCGGACTGACGGATGACTGTAGCGTTTCTATTGAACGGAACGCCGGTGCGCATCGAGGGAGAGCCCCCGACGCGGACCCTGCTGGATTGGCTGCGCGAGAGCCGCCGCCTGACCGGCACGAAAGAGGGTTGCAACGAGGGCGACTGCGGCGCCTGCACGGTCATGGTCACAGACCACAGCGGCAGTCGCGCGCTCAATGCCTGCATCCTGTTCCTGCCGCAGCTCGACGGCAAGGCGGTACGGACGGTCGAGGGCATTTCTGGCCCGAAGGGCGAGATGCATCCCGTGCAGGCCGCAATGGTGGCGCATCACGGCAGCCAGTGCGGCTTCTGCACGCCGGGGTTCGTCGTCAGCATGGCCGTGGCACATCTGAACGGGGCCACGGACCATGACGACCAGCTGGCCGGGAACCTCTGCCGCTGCACCGGCTACGCGCCGATTGTCCGCGCCGCGAAGGCGGTTGAGGGCGCCCCGGTGCCGGACTGGATGAAGGCCGACCGCGCCTTCCTCTCTGCCCAAATATCCCGGGGGGCCGGGGGCAGCGCCCCCGGCGCCTTCCAGCCGCAAGGCAGCGACGAACTGGCCGAATGGTATCTGGCCAATCCCGGGGCGACCTTGATTGCCGGGGCCACGGATGTCGGCCTATGGGTTACCAAGCAGCTGCGCGAGCTGCGACCGGTGGCCTTCCTGAACGGCGTAAGCGACCTGCAAGGGATCGAGGCGCGCGGCGGGAATTTGCATGTGGGCGCCTGCGTGACGATCAGCGCGTTGCGCGCGGCGGTGGCCGGGCGGCTGCCCTCCTTCGCCGAGCTTTTGCGGCGATATGCCAGCCAGCAGGTCCGCAACGCCGCCACCATCGGCGGGAATATCGCCAACGGATCCCCCATCGGCGACGGGCCACCGGCGCTGATCGCCTTGGGTGCCACACTGCATCTGCGCCGCGGCGACGAGATGCGGTCGATGGCTCTGGAGGACTTCTTCCTGGACTACCGCAAGCAGGACCGGCGCCCGGGGGAGTTCGTGGCCGGGGTGTCCTTCCCCGAACAGGCGCCTGCCTTGCGCTGCTACAAGATCTCCAAGCGGTTCGATCAGGACATCAGCGCCGTCTGCGGCTGTTTCAACGTGGTCGTGGAAGGGGGCGTGGTGACGTCGGCCCGGATCGCCTTTGGCGGCATGGCGGGGGTGCCGAAGCGGGCCGCGCTGGCCGAGGCGGCGCTGCTGGGCAGGCCTTGGACCGAGGCCACGGTCGAGGCGGCGGCAGAGGCTATGGCGGGGGATTTCACGCCGCTGACCGACATGCGGGCCAGTGCGGCCTACCGGATGCTGACGGCGCAGAACCTGCTGCGCCGCTATTTCCACGACCTGAACGGTCTGCCGGTCCATGTGCTGGAGGTCGCGCCATGAGCATGGGCAAACCCCTGCCGCACGACGCGGCACCGCTGCATGTGACGGGCCAGGCGCGCTATGTGGACGATCTGGCGATCGCCGGGGCGCTGCATCTGGCCTTCGGCCTGTCCACTGTCGCGCATGGCGAGATCACCGCGATGGACCTGTCGGCGGTCCGCGCCGCGCCGGGCGTCGTCGCGGTCCTTTCGGCCGAGGATCTGCCGGAGATGCCGGACTGCTCGCCTTCCGCGCATGACGAGCCGCTTCTGGCGGTTGGCAAGGTGCATTACGTCGGCCAGCCGGTCTTTCTGGTCATCGCCGAAAGCCATCTGGCCGCGCGCAAGGCAGCGCGGCTGGGCAAGGTAAGCTATCGCGAGTTGCCGGCCATTCTGACAGTGGACGATGCGCTGGCCGCAAACAGCCGATTCGAGCAGGGGCCGGTGATCTGGCAAAAGGGCGATGCGGCAGGGGCGATCGCATCGGCCCCGCGGGTCATCGAAGGCGCCTTCGAGGTCGGCGGGCAGGAGCATTTCTATCTGGAAGGCCAGGTTGCCGCCGCGATTCCGCAGGAAGGCGGGGACATGGCGATCCATTCCTCGACCCAGCATCCGACCGAGGTGCAGCATAAGGTGGCGCATGCGCTGGGTCTGCCGATGTCTTCGGTGCGGGTCGAGGTGCGGCGGATGGGCGGCGGCTTCGGCGGCAAGGAGAGCCAGGGCAATGCGCTGGCCATCGCCTGCGCGGTGGCGGCGCGGGCGACCGGGCGGCCCTGCCGGATGCGCTATGATCGGGATGACGACATGGTCATCACCGGCAAGCGGCACGACCTGCGCATCCTTTACCGCGCCGGGGTGGACGAGGCGGGCCGCATCCTGGGGCTGGAGTTCACCCATCTGTTCCGCTGCGGCTGGAGCCAGGATCTGAGCCTGCCGGTCGCCGACCGGGCGATGCTGCATGCCGACAACTGCTATCACCTGCCCCATGTCCGCATCGAAAGCCACCGGCTGAAGACCAACACCCAAAGCGCAACCGCCTTCCGCGGCTTTGGCGGCCCGCAGGGCATGGTGGGGATCGAGCGGGTGATGGATCATGTCGCCCACGCGCTGCGTCGCGACCCGCTGGACGTGCGGAAACTGAACTTCTACGCCCCGCAGGGCGCGCGCCCGGTGCAGACCACGCCCTATCACATGGCTGTGGAGGATTTCATCGCGCATGACCTGGTGGCGGAACTGGAGCGGACCAGCGACTTCGCCGCCCGAAAGGCCGAGATCGCCGCATGGAACCGGCAAAGTCCGATCCTGAAGCGCGGCATCGCCCTGACGCCGGTCAAGTTCGGGATCAGCTTCACGCTCACCTGGCTCAATCAGGCGGGGGCCCTGGTGCATGTCTATCAGGACGGTTCCATCGCCCTGAACCACGGCGGGACCGAAATGGGCCAGGGACTGTTCCAGAAGGTCGCGCAGGTGACGACCCATGTCTTCGGGTTGGAGGTGGAGCGGGTCAAGATCACCGCGACCGATACCGCCAAGGTGCCGAACACCTCGGCCACGGCCGCCTCCTCGGGCAGCGACCTGAACGGGATGGCGGCCAAGGCCGCGGCCGAGACGATCCGCGCCAGGCTGGCCGAGTTCATCGCCGAAAAGCATCAGGTGAAGCCCGCCGCCGTGAAGTTCGCCGGCGGCGAGGTGCGCGTCGCGGGCGAGGTCTATTCCTGGGAACAGGTCGTCGCCTGGGCCTATCAGGCGCGGATCTCGCTGTCCTCTACCGGCTTCTATGCCACGCCCAAGATCGTCTGGGACCGCGTGCGCGGCACCGGGCGGCCGTTCTTCTATTTCGCCTATGGCGCTGCGGTGACCGAGGTGGTGATCGACCGGCTGACCGGCGAAAACCGCATCCTGCGCGCCGACATCCTGCACGACACCGGCACCAGCCTGAACCCGGCCATCGACATCGGCCAGGTCGAGGGCGCCTATGTCCAGGGCGCCGGCTGGCTTACGACCGAGGAACTTGTGTGGGATGGCAAGGGGCGCCTGATGACCCATGCGCCTTCGACCTACAAGATCCCGGCCTGTTCCGACCGCCCGCCTGTGTTCAACGTCGCCCTGTGGGGGAAGCCCAACCGCGAGGATGCGGTGGGCAAGTCGAAGGCCGTGGGCGAACCCCCGTTCATGCTGGGGATCTCCGCGCTGATGGCCTTGTCGGATGCGGTGGCGGCCTGCGGCGACGGGTCGGTCTATCCTGCGCTGGATGCACCAGCGACGGCCGAAAGGGTGCTGATGGCGGTGCGGAGGGTGGAAGGTGTTTGATCTGTCCGCCCTGTCCGCCGCGCTGGCTGCGCATGGCCGGGTCGCCCGGGTGGTGATCGCGGGGGTCGAGGGATCGAGCCCGCGCGAGGTGGGCGCGGCGATGCTGGTCTGGCCGGGCGGGCAGTCGGGCACCATCGGCGGCGGCGCGCTGGAGTATGAGGCGGCGGCAAGGGCGCGGGACTTGCTGGCCCGCCCCGCCACACCCTCCCTTCCCCACGATGGGGGGAGGGGGCCTGTTGGCCCTGTCATCCAGCAGAACGCATCCCGGTTTGCGCCTCCCTCCCCCCGCGTGGGGGAGGGATGGGGTGGGGGGGCCACGGTCAATCGCATCGCGCTCGGCCCTGCGCTTGGCCAGTGCTGCGGCGGGGCGGTGACACTGTGGACCGAAGTCTTCGACCGCCTTCCCGAACCGATGGCCGGGGTGATCGCCCGGGGCCCGGGCGCAATGCCGCTGGCGGTGAAGCGGGTTATGGCGGCGGCCCGGGGGCAAGGGGTGAAACCGGCGCCCGGCCTGGTGCAGGGCTGGCTGGTTGAACCCGTGGCGGCCCCGGCGCGGCAGGTCTGGGTCTGGGGCGCGGGCCATGTGGGCCGTGCTTTGGTCGGCGTTCTGGCACCCCTGCCGGGCATCTCGGTCACCTGGATTGACGTGGCGCCCGAACGCTTTCCCGAGGTGGTGCTGGATAGCGTGACGGTACTGCCAGCCGCCGATCCGGCGCTGCTGGCCGACCATGCCCCGCCAGAGGCCGAGCATCTGGTGCTGACCTTTTCCCATGCGCTTGACCTGGAACTGTGCCACCGTCTGCTGCACCGCGGCTTCCAGTCCTGCGGGCTCATCGGTTCGGCGACGAAATGGGCACGATTCCGGTTGCGGCTGGCGGCGCTGGGGCACGACCCTGCAGCCATTGCCCGGATCAGGTGCCCGATCGGCGATCCGTCTCTGGGCAAGCATCCGCAGGCGATTGCGGTAGGTGTGGTGGCCGACCTTCTGCGCGCCCCGGCGGTGCAACGTGGAGAGATGCGGGCATGACGGAACTTCTGCGCGTCGAGGGATTGACCAAGGCCTATCCGGGGGTGGTGGCCAACAGCGACGTGTCCTTTGCCATATCGGAAGGCGAGGTTCACGCGCTTCTGGGCGAGAACGGCGCGGGCAAATCAACGCTGGTCAAGATGATCTATGGTCTCGTCCGCCCCGACAGCGGCTCGATGACGCTGCGCGGCCAGCCCTACCAGCCCGCCAAACCGGCCGAGGCGCGGCGGGCGGGCGTGGCGATGGTTTTCCAGCACTTCAGCCTTTTCGAGGCGCTGAACGTGGCCGAGAACGTGGCACTGGGCATGGAAAACCCGCCGCCGATGCGGGAACTGGCCAGCCGAATCAGGGCAGTCAGCGAGGAATACGGCCTGCCGCTCGACCCGGCACGGATGGTGGGCGACCTGTCCGCCGGGGAACGCCAACGGGTCGAGATCATCCGCTGCCTGCTGCAGGATCCGAAGCTTCTGATCATGGACGAGCCGACCAGCGTGCTGACCCCGCAGGAGGTGGACATCCTGTTCAAGACGCTGCGGCAGATTTCCGGCGAAGGAACGGCCATCCTCTACATCTCTCACAAGCTGGAAGAGATCCGCGCGCTCTGTGACGAGGCGACGATCCTGCGGCGCGGCAAGGTTGTCGCGACCTGCATCCCACGCGAACAGACGGCGCGCGAGATGGCGGAACTGATGGTCGGCACGGTCCTGACCCCACCTGCGCGCAGCGGCCGGGCCAAGGGCGCGGTCGCGCTGGAGGTTCAGGGCCTGTCGGTCGCCTCGCCCATCCCCTTCGGCACCGCGCTGAAGGAGGTCAGCTTCGCCGTCCGCAAGGGCGAGGTGCTGGGCATCGCCGGGGTTGCCGGAAACGGGCAGGACGAACTGCTGCTGGCGCTGTCTGGAGAACTGAAATCCGCGCCCGGGGCAGTGAGGATCGACGGGGCAGAGATGGGCAACAAGGGGCCGAACGACCGCCGGCGTGCCGGTCTGGTGGCCGCGCCAGAGAAACGGCTGGGCCATGCGGCGGCCCCCGACATGAGCCTGGTGGAGAACGCGCTGCTTTCGGGCGTGGTGCGCAGGGGGCTGGCGCACCGCGGCTTCATCGACTGGGCTGCGGCCGAGGCCTTTGCCCGAGAGATCGTGCAGACCTTCGACGTGCGGACGCCCGGCGTCCATGTCGCGGCGCGGGCGCTGTCGGGGGGCAATCTGCAGAAATTCGTCGTCGGGCGCGAGTTGAGCCAGTCGCCTTCGGTCATCGTCATCAACCAGCCGACCTGGGGCGTGGATGCGGCAGCGGCCGCGGCGATACGGCAGGCGATCCTGGACCGCGCGGCGGCGGGGGCGGCAGTGGTGGTGATCAGCCAGGATCTGGATGAACTTCTGGAAATCGCCGACGACTTTGCCGCGCTGAACGGCGGCCGGCTGAGCCCGACACGGCCGGTCGAAGGGCTGACGGTGGACGAGATCGGGCTGATGATGGGCGGAACCCACGGCATGGAGGTGGCGCATCATGGCCATTGAGATACGACCCGGCGGTACCACCCATCCCTTCGCCACCGGGGGGAGGGCAGGCGCGGGTTGCTTCGGCGCGCCCGGTAGCGGAGGGGCCGCGCCATGCTGAGGCTGGAGAAGCGTCCCTCGCCCTCGGCCTTCTGGCAGAAGGCCTCGCCCTTCCTGGCAGTGATACTGACAATGATCGCGGGCGGGATCATGTTCTGGATCCTGGGCAAGAACCCGGTCGAGGCAATCCGCACGATCTTCTGGGATCCGCTGTTCAACGCGCAATTCGCCAGCTATTCGCGCCCGCAGCTTCTGGTAAAGGCGGCGCCGCTGATCCTGATCGCCATCGGCCTGTCACTGGGCTTTCGCGCCGGCGTGTGGAACATCGGTGCCGAGGGCCAGTACATCATGGGTGCGATCTTCGGGGCGGCTGCAGGGCTGGCCGTCTATCCGGTGGAAAGCCGGCTGATCTTCCCGGCCATGCTGATGGCAGGCGCCTTGGGCGGCTGGCTCTGGGCGATGATCCCGGCGGTCCTTAAGACCGTGTTCCGCACCAACGAGATCCTTGTCTCGCTTCTGCTGGTCTATGTCGCGCAGAACATCCTGGCGATGATGGCGCTGGGGGCGTTGCGCAATCCGGACGGCGGCGGGTTCCCAGGCAGCCGGAACCTGAGCCAGATCCCCGCCATGGCCAACCCCGAGATGGTTGCGGGCACGGGCATGCACTGGGGCGTTGTCGCGGCCTTCATGGCGGTGATTGCGGGCCATGTGCTGTTGCAGCGCCACCTTCTGGGTTTCCAGATCAAGCTGGCCGGCCAGGCTCCGCGCGCTGCGCGTTTTGCCGGTGTGTCTCCGGCGCGGCTGGTGATCTTCTGCCTTGGCGTCTCGGGCCTTCTGGCGGGTCTTGCAGGGGTGTTCGAGGTGACCGGACCGGCAGGCCAGATCAGCATCGACTTTGCCTCGGGCTACGGGTTCACCGCGATCATCGTGGCCTTTCTTGGTCGGCTGAATCCGGTGGGCATCCTGTTCGCGGGCCTTCTGATGGCGCTGACCTACATCGGAGGCGAACTGGCGCAGTTCATGCTGAGCCTGCCTTCGGCCGCGATCCAGGCCTTCCAGGGAATGCTGCTGTTCTTTCTTCTGGCCACCGACATCCTGACCAACTATCGCATCCGACTGTCCCAAAGGGAGGCCGCCTGATGTTCGGCAGCATTGATCCGGCCCTGCTGCTCGCGGCGCTGATGGTGAATTCGGTTCCGATCATGCTGGCAGCCACGGGAGAGCTGGTGACGGAAAAGGCGGGTGTCCTGAACCTGGGCGTCGAGGGGATGATGATCATGGGGGCGATGTGCGGCTTTGCGACCGCAGTCGTGACCGGCAGCCCCCTGCTCGGTTTCCTTGGCGGGGCGCTGGGTGCGCTGGCGCTGTCACTGGTCTTCGGCGTACTGACGCAGCTTCTGCTGACCAATCAGGTGGCGACCGGCCTGGCCCTGACCCTGTTCGGACTGGGGCTGTCCAGCCTGATCGGGCAGGGCTACGTCGGCATCAAGCCGCCCGCGACCGGAAAGCTGGATCTGGGCCCGCTGGCCGAGATTCCCTTCCTCGGGCGGGCACTCTTTGCGCATGACTGGATGGTCTATGTCTCGATCCTGCTGGTGGCGGGGGTCTGGTGGATGCTGACCCACAGCCGCGCCGGCCTGATCCTGCGCGCGGTGGGCGAAAGCCACGAGGCGGCGCATGCGCTGGGCTACAAGGTCACGCGCATCCGGTTTCTTGCGATCCTGTTCGGCGGGGCGATGGCCGGCCTGGGCGGGGCCTACATCAGTCTGGTCCGCGTGCCGCAATGGACCGACGGGATCACCGCAGGTGCGGGCTGGATTGCCCTGGCGATCGTGGTCTTCGCCAGCTGGCGGCCCTGGCGGGTGCTGGCCGGTGCCTATCTTTTCGGCGGGGTCACCGTATTGCAGCTGAACCTTCAGGCCGCGGGTTCCGCCATTCCGGTGCAATACTTGTCCATGGCGCCGTATCTGATAACCATCCTGGTGCTGGTGATCATGTCATCCGGGCGTGGCAAGGCCGCGCTGAACGCGCCTGCGTGCCTGGGTCAGAATTTCCACGCCTCGCGCTGAGGCCTGACAAATCCGGGGGCGCATGGGCCCCCGCACAACGGGGAGAACGGAAGGATGAAACGCAGAAACCTGCTTGCAACGGCCGCGCTGGGCCTTGGGCTTGCGCTGGGCGGCGGCGCCTTCGCTCAAGGGATGGACAAGGTGAAGGCCTGCTTCGTCTATGTCGGCCCGATCGGTGATGGCGGCTGGACCTTCCAGCACCATCAGGGCGCCCTGGCCGTTCAGGAAGCCTATGGCGACAAGGTGGAAATCGCCTGGCAGGAAAACGTGCCCGAAGGCGCCGATGCCGAACGTGTGCTGACACAGATGGCGCTGTCGGGGTGCAACATCATCTTCACCACCTCGTTCGGCTACATGGACGCGACCAATGCCGTCGCAGCCAAGTTCCCCGACATCAAGTTCGAACATGCCACCGGCTACAAGCGCGAGCATCCGAACGTCTCGACCTACAACGCGCGATTCTACGAAGGGCGCGCCGTGCAGGGCCATATCGCGGGGAAGATGACGAAGTCGAACAAGATCGGCTACATCGCCTCGTTCCCGATCCCCGAGGTGATCATGGGGATCAACAGCTACTATCTGCATGCGAAGAAGGCGAACCCGAACGTCGAGCTTTCGGTCGTCTGGGCCTTCACCTGGTTCGACCCGGCCAAGGAGGCCGACGCCGCCAAGGCGCTGATCGACCAGGGCGTTGACGTGATCGCCAGCCACACCGATTCGACCGCTCCGCTGGCCGAGGCCGCCAAGACCAACGGCGCGGTGATCGGGTTCGGTCAGGCCAGCGACATGGCGGAATACAAGGACGGGCCCCGCGTCAGCTCGATCATCGACAACTGGGCGCCCTACTACGTCAAGCGCGTCGGCCAGCTGATGGATGGCACCTACGAACAGATCGACGCCTGGGAAGGAATCGCCGGCGGCGAGGTCGAGATCGGCGAGATCACCGACAAGGTTCCGGCCGAGGTGAAGGCCGAGGCCGAGGCGATGCGCGACGCCATCGCTGCTGGCACCTATCACCCGTTCACCGGGCCGATCAACAAGCAGGACGGTTCGCCCTGGCTGGCCGAGGGCGAGACCGCGCCTGACGGCGACCTTCTGGGGATGAGCTTCTACGTCGAAGGGATCGTCGGCGACATTCCCAAGTGATACCGTTCGGGCCGGGGGTTTCACACCCCCGGACCCCCGTGGGATATTTGTGAACGGAAGAGGGGCATGGTCTCGCCATGCCCTTTCTTGTGGAGAGGTGGATCATGGACGCGGATTTTCTGATCGTCGGCGGAGGGATCGCCGGCATCTCGGCGGCGGCGCGGCTGTCGGAAATGGGCTCGGTCATCGTGCTGGAGGGCGAGGATGCGCTGGCGCATCATGCCTCGGGCAGGTCGGCCGCGCTGTATGAGCCGCGTTACGGGGCGCCGGCGGTGGTGGCCCTGTCGATGGCATCCGAGGCGCATTTCCGCAGCCTGCCGGGGGTGCTGTCGCCGCGCGGGCTGCTGCTGGTGGCCAAGGCCGAGGCGCGCGAGGCCTACGAGCAGGATCTTGCCGCGATGGAGTTTGACCGGATCAGCGTCGAGGAGGCCCGCGCGATCGTGCCGATCCTCAACCCTGATACGGTGGCGTTGGCGGGGTATGCCGCCCATGCAGAGGATGTGGATACCGACCTTCTGTTGCAGGGCTTCGCGCGCGAGGCGAAGGGGCGGGGCGCGCGGATCCTGACCAGGGCGCGCGTGACTGCGATCACGAAACAGGGCACCGGCTGGCGCGTTGACAGTGCAGCAGGCAGCTTCACCGCGCGGATGATCGTGAACGCCGCCGGGGCCTGGGTGGACGAGGTCGCGAAACTGGCCGGGGTTCGGCCGCTGGGCTTTGCCCCCTTCCGCCGGTCGATGGCACGCATCCCCGCGCCCGGCGGGCAGGACATCAGCCGCTGGCCGATGATCTTCGGGCCGGGCGAGGACTGGTATGCCAAGCCCGATGCTGGCGCCCTGATCGTCAGTCCGGCCGAGGAGGATCTGATGGAGCCGCACGACGCCTGGGCCGATGACATGGTCCTTGCCGAGGGGCTGGCGCGGTATGAGGAGATGGTGACCGAACCGGTGACACGGCTGATTTCCAGCTGGGCAGGCTTGCGCACCTTTGCGCCCGACCGGGTGCTGGTGATCGGCCCGGATGCACGCGAGCCCGGCTTCTTCTGGCTGGCCGGGCAGGGGGGCTATGGTTTCCAGACCTGCCCGGCGGCCAGCCGTCTGGCGGCCGACCTGATCGGCGGCCGTACCCCGGAAATCGGGAACGATCTGGTGGCGGCGTTGTCTGCGGCGCGCTTCGGTTGACCTGCGTCAAGGCACGGACCGGGCGGGCCGTGCGATCCGGGGCCCAGGAATGGAGGCCCCGATGCCGGAAACGACCTATCATGAGAAGATCACCGGGATGCGCCGTGAATTGCGGGCGCTGAATGCGCTGGTGCCGGAAACGGCCAAGGGCTTCGGCGCCCTTTCGAAAGCGGTCAAGGACAATGGCCCGCTGAGCGCGAAGGAAAAGGAATACATCGCGCTTGGCATGTCCGTCGTTCTGCGCTGCGAGCCCTGCATCAACTTTCACGTCGAGGTGCTGATGAAGGCCGGAGCCACCCGCGAGGAACTGGGCGATGTCCTGGCCATGGCGGTCCAGATGGGCGGCGGGCCGGGGCTGATGTATGCCGGCCACGCCTTGGCCTGCTGGGACGAATTGGCCGCCAGGGGCTGAGGGGACTTTCCGCCACACCGGGAAATTCGGGGGTGACAGGGCTGGCGTAGCTTGGCAGCATCAGGGGATGATCCGCCTTCTGTACGTCGCCCTTGCCCTGACCCTGTCGGCCTGCGTCGGCACGCAGCGGGACCGTGCCCCGGACCCGCAGGACACGATCACGGTCACGTCGTCGAACTTTTCGGATGAGAGGCCGGTGGCTTGGCCCGACCGGTCGCCCGATCGCTATCCGGTGCATGGAATCGACATCTCGCGCTATCAGACCAGCATCGACTGGCCCACGGCCCGGGCAAACGGGGTGAACTTCGCCTTCATTAAGGCGACCGAGGGCGGCGACATGCTGGATCCGATGTTCCATGCCCATTGGCAGGGCGCCGGCGCTGCCGGGGTGAAACGCGGGGCCTATCACTTCTTCTACCACTGCCGCCCGGCAGAGGAGCAGGCGCGCTGGTTCATCCGGCATGTCCCGCGCACGCCCGGCGCGCTGCCGCCCGTTCTGGACATGGAATGGACGCCCTTCAGCCCGACCTGCACCATCCGGCGCGACGGGGCGACCATCCGTGAAGAGGCGCGCATCTTCCTGGATCTTGTGGAACGGCACTATGGCCAGCGCCCCCTGATCTACACCACAGTCGATTTCTTCAACGACAGCCAGTTGTGGCGCATGGAGGGGGAAGAGTTCTGGCTGCGATCGGTCGCCGATCATCCGCATGGTGTCTATGACGGCCGGGCCTGGCGGTTCTGGCAATATACCTCGACCGGGGTGGTGCCCGGGATCGCCGGGCAGGTCGACATCAACGTCTTCGGCGGCACGAAACAGGCCTGGGCCGACTGGCTGCGCGCGCGCCGGCTTTAACCCCGCCGGTCGCGCCAGCGGCGCAGCCAGCGTTTCACGTTGTATCGGCCACGGATGACAAGCGCCGAAATCGGACCACGCAGATGCGGCAGGTCCACGGCCAGCAACAGCAGCCCCGCAGGCAGCATCCACAGGCCGAAGACCGGCAGGAACCACAGCAAGCCGCCGAAGGTGAACAGGATCGCCAGCGGAAATCGGACCGGGAACCAGCTACCCCGCCTGAGCCGCGACATCGGCACACGCAGGGGCGGGATCAACCGCTCCAGCGCGTCGAACTGCCGGTGAAATCTGCGCTCGCGCCGTGTCATGGTTCTGGGTCCGGGGGGATGGATCGCACGATGGTGCGACAGGGATGCAACAGGCGGATCACGGTTTGCCGCGGCCGGCTCGCCAGTGGCGCCGCCAGCGACGGAACCGGCGCCGGGCCCGGATGATCGCGGCCGAGATCGGCTCGCGCAGAACCGGCAGATCGACGGCCAGGAGCAGCAGGCCCAGCGGCAGCATCCAAAGGCCGAGGAAGGGCAGAAACGACAGAAGACTGCCGGCAATCAGCAGCAAGGCCAGTGGAAAGCGCACGGGGAACCAGCTGTCGCGCCGCAAATGGGACATGGGTTCCCGCAACGGCGGGATCAGACGTGCCAGCACATCGAACTGTCTTTGGAACCTGCGCTCGCGTCGGGTCATCCGTCTACTCCCGGCACCACGAAATGGAGATGCCGGGGCCAGGGTTCAAGCCGGGCGGCGAAGACTTGCCGATGGCCGCAATCCGCACGGATTGCGGCGCTGCAATCCCCTTAGCCGTCCACGCGGATGCGCGCGTTGGCCGGGTCGTAGGGGCTGTCTTCGGTCACCACTGCGTCCCATTCCTTCAGCTGGATCTTCACCTTCAGCTTCTGGCCGGGGGTGGCCAGGTCGGGGTGGACATAGCCCATGCCGATCTGCTTGCCGAAGGCGACCGACCAGCCGCCCGAGGTCAGGCGACCGACCTTGACCCCGTCGTGGAAGATCGCCTCCTTGCCCCAGGGATCGGTGTCCTCCGGGCCGTCGATCAGAAGCGTCACGCATTTGAAGCGGATGCCGGTCTCCAGCATCTTCGCCTTGCCGCGGAAGTCCTTCGACAGGTCCACGAACCGGTCGAGCCCACCTTCCAGCGGGGTGGCGTCGCGGCCAAGCTCGGACCCGAAGGCGCGATAGCTCTTTTCCTGCCGCAGCCAGTTCTGCGCCCGGGCGCCGACGCCCTTCAGCCCGTGCTTTTCGCCCACCGACCAGAGCAGATCCCAGAGATAGCGGCCGAATTCGATCGGATGGTGCAGTTCCCAGCCGAGTTCCCCGGTATAGGCCACGCGGACGGCGCGGACCGGGCACATGCCCAGTTCGATGTCGCGGTAGGAAAGCCAGGGGAAGCGCTTGTTGCCCAGCACCGTTTCGGGATCGGCGTCCTTGACGATCTCCTTCAACAGCGCGCGCGAGTTCGGGCCGGCCAGGGCATAGACGCCCCATTGGGTCGTCACGTCATGGATGTCGATGTGCCCGCCGCCCTGCGCCATCCAGTCCTCGGCCGATTTCAGCAGGAAATCCGCGTCATAGGCCGTCCAGGCCCCGGCAGAGATCAGGTAGTATTCGTCCTGTTTCAGGCGGACGATGGTGTATTCGGTGCGCGTCGTGCCGTGGTCGGTCAGCGCGTAGGTCAGGTTGATCCGGCCCACGTTCGGCAGCTTGTTGCAGGTGAAATGGTCGAGGAAGGCCGTGGCGCCCGGGCCGCGCACCAGATGCTTGGTGAAGGCCGAGGCGTCGATGATGCCGACCGCATTGCGGATCGCCTTCGCCTCTTCCACTGCATAGGGCCACCAGGTGCCGCGGCGGAAGCTGCGCCCGTCGTGGTCGAAGGTCTCGGGCGCGTCCTTGGGCCCATAGTAGTTGGGCCGTTCCCAGCCGTTCACCTGGCCGAACTGGGCGCCCATCTCCTTCTGCCGGTCATAGGCCGGGGCGGTGCGCAGGGGGCGGCAGGCTTCGCGTTCCTCGTCCGGGTGGTGCAGGATGAAGACGTGGGCATAGCATTCCTCGTTCTTGCGCGAGGCGTATTCCGTCGTCATCCATGACCCGTAGCGCTTGGGGTCGAGGGAGGCCATGTCGATTTCCGCCTCGCCCTCCGTCATCAGCTGGGCGAGATAATAGCCCGTGCCGCCCGCGGCGGTGATGCCGAAGCTGAAGCCTTCGGCCAGCCACATGTTGCGCAGTCCGGGGGCCGGGCCGACCAGCGGGTTGCCGTCGGGGGTATAGCAGATCGGGCCGTTGTAATCGTCCTTCAGTCCCACGGTTTCCGAAGACGGGATCCGGTGGATGAAGGACATGTATTCCTGCTCGATCCGTTCCAGGTCGAGCGGGAAGAGATCGGCGCGGAAGCTGTCGGGGACGCCGTACTGGAAGCGCGCGGGGGCGCCCTTTTCGTAGGGGCCAAGGATCCAGCCGCCGCGTTCCTCGCGCACATACCACTTGGCGTCGGCGTCGCGCAGGACCGGATGCTGGGGATTGGACTTGCGCCATTCGACAAGGGCCGGGTCGGGCTCGGTCACGATATACTGGTGTTCGACCGGGATCGCGGGGATCTTGATCCCGAGCAGCCGCGCGGTGCGCTGGGCATGGTTGCCGGTGGCGGTGACGACATGTTCGGCGCGGATCTCGAAGCGGTCGTCGGTCGGGATCAGCATCCCGCCCTTGTCTTCCAGCCGCGTGCAGGAGACGATCCATTCGCTGCCGGTCCAGCGGTAGCCATCGACCTGGATCTTGCGTTCGATCGTGGCACCCAACTGGCGCGCGCCCTTGGCCATGGCCTGCGTCACGTCGGCCGGGTTGATGTAGCCGTCCTGCGGGTGGTAGAGCGCGCCGACCAGATCCTCTGTCCTCACCAGCGGCCAGCGGTCCTTGATCTCTTTCGGCGTCAGGAATTCGTGATAGACCCCGGCGGTTTCAGCGACCGACGAATACAGCATGTATTCGTCCATCCGCGCCTGGGTCTGGGCCATGCGCAGGTTGCCGACGACATAGAAGCCGGGGTTCAGCCCGGTCTCGGCCTCAAGCCCCTTGTAGAAATCCACCGAATACTTGTGGATGTGGGTCGTAGCGTAGGACATGTTGAACAAAGGCAGCAGCCCGGCGGCATGCCAGGTGGAGCCCGCGGTCAGCTCGTCGCGTTCGACCAGCATCGTGTCCCAGCCGGCCTTGGCCAGGTGATAGGCGATCCCGGTGCCGACTGCGCCACCACCGACGACAAGGGCTTTCACATGGGTTTTCATTGGACGGACTCCCCAGAAGGTTTGCCCCTATCTGCCAGAGCGACGGGATTCCGGGCAAGTCCACCCGACCTTTGGCGTCAGAAAACGACATGGGGGCGGATTGCGACCTTTGCCCGCGCGACGAAAGTGAAGGGCCGGGCCGCCCATGCCGTCGCCCTTTCCGCCAGCTGCGCGGGATGTGCGCAAGACCGGATGGCGGCCGGCGCTACCGTCGCATCAGCATGGCAAGGGCTGCAGTCTGGGCCGCGCTTGACCGGTGCAGGTCGGAAAGTGCCATCTCGTCCTGCTTGACGAATTCCATGAACAGCTGGTTCAGGCTACTGAAGATGATCTGCCCCATGGCCTGAACATCGAAATCCTCTCTTGCCAGGCCGCGCTGACGCAGCGCCGCGATCAGGGCGCAGACCTGCCCGGTCAGCAGACCGTCAAGCGCCGTATAGCGCTGCGAAAAGGGCGTGCCGGGCGCCCCGATCGACAGGGCCATGGCCGTGCGCCACATCGCCTTTGACAAGTAGTGCAGCGAATGGTTGTAATAGATGCGGATCAGCGCATCCAGCGCCTGCGCGATGTCGGGCGGCGGATCGGCGACAACGCTTTCTCCGGCTTCGACCACCTCTTCCACCTCCATCGAGACGATGGCCAGCAGGATGTCGCCCTTTGTCGAGAAGTAGTTGTAGCAGGTGCCGGACGATACCTCTGCCGCTGCCGCTATGTCCTCGATCCTGACGGCGTCATAGCCCTGCGCACGGAACAGCGTCGATGCCGCCTCGAGGATCCGGCGCGTGCGGTCAGCCTTCTGTCTTTCGCGCAGTCCGGTCATGTAACGTCCAGGATGCCCATAATTTGATGTTGACTTCAAAATTGAACGAACTCAATTCTTTTCTCAAGTGCCCGCGAGAGGCCCCCAGACATGGAGATGACAATGGCCCGCAATCTTCCCGCCACCTGCCTTGCCCTGCTTATGACCGCCACGCCCGGCCTGGCGCAGGAACTGAACGCGCTTGTGTGGTGTGACCACACCGACCCGGCCCTGATCAGGCCTTTCGAGGAAAAGTTCGGCGTCAAGGTAAACCTGAAGGAATACGAAGGCACCGCGGCGGGCCTTGCGATCCTGGAGCAGTCGCGCCCCGGCGATTGGGATGTGCTGGTGATCGACGCTGTCGACGTGAAGCGCGCGGTCGAGGCCGGGCATCTGGCCGAACTTCCCGCTGACCAGTTGCCGACGGCCGATTTCTTCCCCGAGCTGGTCATGGCCGAAAACAACGTGGTGGACGGCAAGACCTACGCGGTCACCGAGAAGTTCGGCTACAACACCATCTCCTACGACAAGTCGAAGGTCGATCCGGCCGACATGGAAGACATGGCAAGCCTGACTTCGGGCAAGTATGACGGGCGGATCGCAATCTACGACTATTATCTGCCGGTGCTGGGCCTGGTGGCGCTTGGCCAGGGGGTGAATACGGCCGATATCACTGCCGATACGCTTGCCACGCTGCGCGAACCGCTGATGGCTTTGCGCAAGGCGTCGAAGCAGGTGTCCGAGGTGGTTGCGGCGCAGACGGCGCTTGCCACCGGAGAGGTCGATATCGTCGTGGGTGGAGGCGAATGGTTGACGGCTGTGCTGGCCTCGGAAAATCCGAACCTCGACTGGACGATCCCGAAACAGGGTGCGCTGCGCTGGGCGCAGTCGATCGGGGTGGTGGCGGGCTCGTCCCAGCCCGACCTCGCGCTGGAATTCGTGAAATACATCGTGTCGCCCGAAGGCCAGGCGGCGCTGGCGACCAGTTCGTGCTATTGGGGCATGCCGGCGAATGCCAAGGCCGGCGACCTGCTGGACGATGAGGCAAAGGCGATCCTGCGCTGGGACCGGCAGCCGGAATACCTGTCGCGTGCCCAGCTTTACCCGATCCCAGATGCCGCGCTTGACACCGCGATGCAGGATCTTTGGACAGAGATGCTGAACCAGTGAGCCTCGCCGCCCGTGACCGCCGCCTTGCCTGGGGCCTTCTGGCCCCGGCGCTGCTCTGGACGGCGGCCTTCTTCATCCTGCCGTTCCTCGGGATGGTTGCCCTTTCCTTCGCGCACATGGAAGGGCGGCAGATCGTGCACGGCTTTGATGCAGGCAACTATGTCCGCATCTTTACCGACTGGACGATGCTCAAGGCGCTGATCAACAGCCTCGAGATCACGGCGGTCGTGACGGTGATATCCATCGTTCTCGCCTATCCGCTTGCGGCAATCATCGCCTTCCGGGTGCCGGTCCGTTGGCAGAGACTGGCGCTTCTGCTGGCAGTCCTGCCGTTCTGGACCTCCTACGTCGTGCGGTCCTATTCCTGGCTTCTGGTGCTGGGGCAGAACGGGGTGGTGAACCAGACCTTGCTGGGCCTGGGGCTGATTGCAGAGCCATTGCAGATCGCATCAACCCGGGCCGCCACGGTGATCGGCTTCGTGCATTTCTTCGTCATGCTGCTGACGCTGACCATCTATGCGAACCTGATCCAGCTGTCGCCCAACTATGCCCGTGCCGCGCAGGACCTGGGGGCCGGTCGCTGGCAGACCTTTGCCCATGTCATCCTGCCGCTGACCCTGCCGGGGGTGGTGACCGGTGCCTTCCTGACCTTCGTGCTGTGCATCGGCGACTACATCACCCCGCAGATCCTGGGGGGTAACGCGGAACTGACCCTGCCGCAGCTGATCATGCTGCAACTGGGCCGCAGCGGGAACTTCCCGCTGGCTTCGGCCCTGTCCGTCATCCTGATGGCGGTGGTGACACTGGCCTATGTCACGAGCAGCCGCTGGTTGCGGCTGGACCGGGTATGATGGGCCATCCTGTCCATTCCCTCAACCCCATCCCCTTCCCACGCGGGGGAGGGGAGCCACATGTCCTTCCGGCCCTCCGCCCGCTACCCGACACCACTGGTCTGTCAAGCTGTTGCTGTCCGCGCCTCCCCTCCACCTTCGTGGGGAAGGGATGGGGTTGGGGGGCACCCGGTCGGATGGGAGGATCGTGATGCGCCATCTCGCCTGGGCCTATCTCGCCGCGGCCTATGTGTTCGTGTTCCTGCCCGTCGTGGTGCTGGTCGTGTTCAGTTTTCAGGACGGTCGCCTGCCGGTTCCGCCGTTCCGGGGCGTTACGCTCGACTGGTATGCCAAGGTTCTTGCCGATGGCAAACTTATGGCCGCGCTGTGGAACTCGCTGGTGGTCGCGGTTGTCTCTTCGACAGTCGCCCTGATCCTCGGCTTCCTTGCCGCCCACGCGCTGGCCCGCGTCCGGTTGCCGGGTTCGGCCCTGATGCGCGGTGTCCTGATCGCGCCGCTGACCGTCAGCTATCTGATCATCGCGCTGGGCCTTCTGAACCTGTATACCCAGACCGGCATCCGTCTGTCACTCTGGACGGCCGGGATCGGCCATGTCGTCATCAACCTTCCGCTGTGCTTTGCCATCACCTACGCCGCGATGGGCGACCACCAGAAGGCCGCCGAACGCGCGGCCCGCGACCTTGGCGCGCCGGAATGGAAGGTGCTGCTGCTGATCTCTGCCCCCATGCTCTCTGCCCCCCTGGCCGCGGCCTTCTTCCTGTCGGTCACCTTCAGCTGGGACGAATTCATCATCGCCTTCCTCCTGACCCGCTTCGATGTCACCCTGCCGGTCGAGATCTGGTCGATGCTGCGATCCGGCCTTTCGCCGGCCACCAATGCCGTGGGCTCACTGGTGTTCCTCGTCTCGGTAACGCTGGTGATCCTTCTCGAACTGCTTGTCTTCAGAAGGGCCAAATGACCGCTTCCGTCTCGATCCAGTCCGTGTCGCAACGCTATGGCGCGGCGCTTGCCCTGCACGATGTCAGCCTGGAGATCGCGGCAGGCGAGTTCGTCGTGCTGCTGGGGCCGTCCGGCTGCGGCAAGACCACGCTTCTGAACATAATTGGCGGCTTTGCCGAGCCGACCTCGGGTCGCGTCCTGATCGGCGGGCGCGACATGACGGGCGTGGCGCCGAAGGACCGGCCCACGACGACCGTGTTCCAGGACTATGCGCTGTTTCCGCACATGAGCCTGCGCGACAACGTGGCCTTTGGTCTGCGCATGCGCGGCGTGCCCCGCGCCGATCGGGCGCGGAAGGCCGACGCCATGCTGGCGCTGGTCGGGCTAGAGGGGCGCGGCGATCGACGCCCGCATGAACTGTCCGGCGGGCAGCGGCAGCGTGTGGCACTTGCCCGTGCGCTGGCGGTGGAGCCGGACGTGCTGCTTCTGGACGAGCCGCTGGGTGCGCTGGACCTGAAGTTGCGCCGCCAGATGCAGGACGAGCTGAAGGCGATCCAGCGTCGGGTCGGGACGACCTTTGTCCATGTCACCCATGACCAGGAAGAGGCCATGGCCATCGCCGACCGGATCGTTGTGATGAACGGCGGCCGGATCGAGGATCACGGCCCCCCGCGCGAGGTCTATCTGCATCCGAAAACCCTGTTCACCGCCGGCTTCATGGGGGAAATCAACCGGATTCCCGTTCGCAACGGCCGCGCGCCCTTTGGACCCGTTCCTGTGGCCGACGGCATCCTGTGCATCCGACCCGAGGCGATGACCCCAACGGGTTCGCTGCATATCGGGCCCTGCACGGTGCGGGACGCCGCCTTCTTCGGCACTCACGTCCGCGCCCATGTCAGCCCGCTTGCTGCGCCGGACTTGCGGCTGGTGGTACATCTGCCGCAATCTCAAATCGTCGAGGAGGGCAGGGTGCTCGACCTTGGCGCCGATAGTCATGTGGTGCTGACGGAATGAGGGCGAGGCCGGAAGACTGGTGGCGCGTGCGGTCGGTGGGTGATGGCGTCACCCATATCGACGAACCCCACATCCGCGAATTCTATCGCTGCAACGTCTGGCACGTTCGGGGCCGCGACAGCGACATGCTGGTTGACAGCGGCATGGGCGTGGTCAGCTTGCGCGACCAGGTCCCGCTGGTCACCGAACGCCCGCTTCAGGCAGTGGCCAGCCATACGCATTTCGACCATGTCGGCCTGCACCACGAATTTCCCTGCCGGCTGTGCCACGCCGCCGAGGCCCATCTTCTGCGCGCCCCCACACGGGAGAACACCTTGGCCGACAAGTATGTGACCGACGACATCTTCACGGCACTGCCGCCCGAACCCTACCGGTCGGAAACCTACACGGTTCAGGCCGCGCCGGTGAACCGCATCCTGTGGGATGGTGACGTGATCGACCTGGGCGACCGGCAGTTCGAGGTGATCCACACCCCCGGCCATTCCCCCGGCGGGATTGCCTTGTGGGAGGCGGCGACGGGCATCCTGTTCTCGGGCGACATCGTCTATGACGGCGAGCTGATCGAGGGCACGAGCGACCTTGAACGCTGGCAGTACATCACCTCGATGGAGCGCCTTCTGCGTCTGCCGGTGCGCGTGGTGCATGGCGGACATTTCCCCAGCTATTCCGGCGAACGGCACCAAGAGATCATCACCGCCTGGCTGAAGGAAAAGGGACGATGACTGCCTTCGCCGACCGCCGCGCCGCAGGCCGCGCACTGGCCGAACGGCTGGCGCCCCTGGCCGGAACGGATGTGGTCGTCCTAGCCCTGCCGCGCGGTGGCCTGCCCGTCGCCGACGAGGTCGCCCGGGCGCTTGGGGCGCCGCTTGACCTCGTGCTGGTGCGCAAGATCGGCATGCCGGGCAACCCGGAACTGGCGCTGGGCGCGATTGCCGGGCCTGGCGGGCAGACGTTGGTGCTGAACGAAGAACTGGTCGCAGCCTTCGGCATTGACCGCGACACGATCGAGGCGCAGGCCGCCCCGCAGCGGGTGGAACTGGAACGGCGGCGCAAGCTTTGGGGCGGGCGGCTCGCCCCCGGCGCGCTGAGGGGCAAGACCGTGGTGCTGGTCGATGACGGCATCGCCACCGGCGCCACGATGCGCGCGGCCATTGCGGCGGTCCGGGCGGACAGGCCCGCACAGGTGATCGTCGCCGCGCCAGTCGCGCCGCCCGATGTGGTTGCGGCGATGGAAACGCTGGCCGATCAGGTGGTGTGCCTGTACATGCCACGCGAATTCACCGCGGTCGGTGTGCACTATGCAAGCTTCCCGCAGCTTGATGATGAAGAGGTGCGCCGGATTCTGGCCGCTGCACCCAGGACGTGAGGACAGGATGACCCGCTTCAACCAACCCCTTGGCGGCAACGAGATGCCGCGATTCGGCGGCCCGGCAACGATGATGCGCCTGCCAGCCGCGACCAGCGCGGAAGGGCTGGATGTGGCCTTCATCGGCGTGCCCATGGATCATGGCACATCGAACCGCCCCGGCACGCGGCTTGGCCCCCGTCAGATCCGCGACGAATCCCGCATGCTGCGCCCCTACAACATGGCCACCGGCGCGGCCCCCTTCGATCATCTGCAAGTCGCCGATCTGGGCGATGTGGCCATCAACACCTTCGATCTGAAGAAATCGGTCGACATCATCACTGCCCATTACCGCGGGGTCCTTTCGCACGGCGCCATCCCGCTGACGCTGGGCGGGGACCACACGCTGACCTGGCCGATCCTGCGCGCGATGAAGGAACGTCACGGCCCCGTCGCGCTGATCCACATCGATGCCCACGCCGACATCAACGAAACCATGTTCGGCGAAACCGTGGCCCACGGCTGCCCCTTCCGCCGCGCATGGGACGACGGCTGCCTTCTGAACGACAAGGTGTTCCAGATCGGCCTGCGCGGCACCGGCTACGCGCCAGAGGATTTCGACTGGGCGCGCGGTCAGGGCTGGACAGTGGTGCAGGCCGAGGAATGTTGGCACAAATCCCTCACCCCCCTGATGCAGATCGTGCGGGAAAGGATCGGTGATGCGCCGGTCTACATTTCCTATGACATCGACAGCCTCGATTCCGCCTTCGCCCCAGGCACCGGTACGGTGGAACCGGGCGGGCTGACCACCTGGCAGGCGCTGGAGATCATCCGGGGCTGCGCTGGGCTGAACATTGTCGGCGGCGATCTGGTCGAGGTCTCGCCGCCATACGATCCCAGTGGCAACACCGCGCTGATCGGGGCGAACATCCTGTATGAAATGCTCTGTGTGCTGCCAGGGGTGCCGCAGAACCCGTCGCGCTTTTCAGGGCTGACCTTCTAGCTCTGCGGCCCGCATCTGCCGTGGGCCGCCAAGGTGAAACGCCGCCTTGCTCGCGGGGCTGCGGCTTCGGTATGTGACGAAGTGATCAAAGATCGGTAGGGCGGGCCTGCGGGGGTGTCAGGCCGCCCCGGCAGGATGCCGTCTGCGCCCGCTAGTCGCCCGAGGCGACGCTGCACCGCTTGATGCCGCCCGCGCCCTTGGTGCAGTCGCGGTTTGGCGGCCGGTTTCCTGACTGACCCGGCCCTTGCGGCATCTGCCTCGCGCAGGCTGAGGGCCAGCATCACCGCTTCCTCCGACCGCCGGGCGCGGTCGGCCTCGTAGGCTTCGCGTTCGTTGGCCTTCATCGCGGAGACCAGCAGGATCACCGGCACCTCCCCCAGCCCCTCCACCTTGTCGACGACCGCGGCATTCATCGCCTGCACATGCAGCGTTTCGAAGAAGGGGATCAGCTCCTTGTCCTTCATGCGCTTGGTCGCAAGCACCCGGATCTGGATCTGTCCGCCGACATTGGCCGAGAAGTAGCGGGCCCGGATTCCCTCGCCCGGGAATTCCTCGGCGATATCAAGGCCGCGAACCGTCATGAACGGGCGGCCGCGACGCTCTGCCGCCTCGATGCGCAGGCGGAACCTTTCTTCGGCGGCATCGGGATCGGTGAAGATCCGGTCGGGGTAGCGGATCGCCTGGATCACGACCCGGCGATCACCGCGCTCGTAGGTGCGGATCACGACCTCGGCGCCGTTCACGGCCTTCGTGCTGCCGACGGCGGCAACCTGATCGCGCGCCTTCCTGTCGACCTTCACCCCCTTCTTCGGAAGGAAGTCGGCCAGATCCTCGGTGGCGGCGGCGCGGACGGTCCAGCCGTCGGGCGCAGCCGGCAGCATCTGTTCCAGCGAGCGCGACATGCCGGCGACCCCGGCGAGGGCCGTTGCGTTGCCGATGCGATCGGTGACCGTTTCCAGATATGCCGCAAGGGTCAACGCCTGGTCGCCCCGGGCCGCCGCGGCATTGCGGGCATTGTTGTAGTCGATGAACAACAGCCCCCCGCCGCCCACCGCCACGAACAGCAGAAAACCCAACAGCCGAAGCACCGGACATCCCCTTGCATCACCTTCGTCCGGTCCTAACCGGGAAATGCGGCAGGCTTCGGGCAGTCGGGGGGAAAATTTCTGCCGGTCAGGCCCGGCGGACCAGGGCCCCGACCGCAAACAGCCCTGTCGCCATCACCACGATCGATGGCCCGGTCGGTGTGTCCTGCCACAGCGAAAGCCCCAGGCCACCCAGCCCGGCGATTGCGCCGATCAGGACGGCAAGGCCCGCCATCGCCTCGGGCGTGCGGGCCAGGCTGCGGGCGGCGGCGGCAGGGATGATCAGCATGGCCGCGATCAGCAACGCGCCGACGATCTTCAGCGCGACGGCCACGACCAGGGCCAGCGCCACGACCAGGACCAGACGCTCTCGGTCGGGGCGCAGGCCGGCGGCATGGGCGAGGTCTTCGGAAAGCGTGCTGGTCAGAAGCGCCGACCAGCGCCAGACCAGCAGGGCCAGCACCGCCAGCGACCCCAGCCAGACGAGGCCCAGTTCCGCCTTGCTGACCGCCAGGATGTCGCCGAACAGGTAGGCCGACAGATCGGTACGCACCGTAGGAAAGAAGCTGACCGCAACCAGACCGAAGGCCAGCGCCGAATGCGCAAGCACGCCGAGCGTCGTGTCCATCGCCCAGCCTCGCGCCGAAAGCCCCGCCACCGTGACCGCCATCGCCAGCGCCACAACCAGCGTACCCAGCCCGATGGGCAGGTCGATCGCCAGGGCCAGCGCCACGCCCAGCACGGCGGCATGGGCGGTCGCGTCGCCGAAATAGGCCATCCGCCGCCACACGACGAAGGCGCCCAGCGGGCCGGTCGCCAGCGACAGACCCACCGCAGCAAGCCCTGCCCGAACCAGGAAATCGTCAAGCATGGTGATGGCCGTGGTCGTGGGGGTGATGGTGGTGGCCGTCCTCGGGCCGGTGTTCGTGATCGTGTTCGTGGCGATAGAGCGCAAGCGCCCCCTGTGTGCCCAACCCGAACAGTGCCCGGTATTCCGGCGCGGTGGACACGACGCGCGGCGTACCTTCGCAGCAGATATGGCCGTTCAGGCAGATCACGCGGTCGCTGGCAGCCATCACCACATGCAGGTCATGGCTGACCATCAGCACCGCGGCACCAGTCTCGCGGCGGACCTGCTCGATCAGCCGGTAGAAGGCGGCTTCGCCCGGCTGGTCCAGACCCTGCGTGGGCTCGTCCAGCATAAGGACCTGTGGCTTGCCCAGCAGGGCACGGGCCAGAAGCACCCGTTGCAACTGCCCGCCTGACAGCGCGATCATCTGGTCCTGTCCATGCCCGGCCATGCCCACGCGCACCAGGGCGGCATCTGCCTCGGCATCCGTCACCCGCACCGGCAGCGACAGGAAACGGCGCACGGTGATCGGCATGGTCCGGTCGATGGTCAGCCGTTGCGGCACATAGCCCACGCGCAGCCCAGCCTGCCGAAGGATGCGCCCCTCGGCCACCGGAACAATACCCAGAAGCGCCCGCAAAAGCGTGGACTTGCCCGACCCGTTTGGCCCGAGAATCGTCACGATCTCGCCCGGAGAAATCTGGAGGCTGACATCATGCAGCACCTCGTCCTCGCCAAAGCGGACACAGATACGATCTGCGGCGATCAGGCTGCTCATGCTGCGGCACTCCGGCAGGCTGGGCAGAGGCCCAGTGCCTCGATGGTGGACATTTCGACGACAAAGCCCTGTTCGTCGGCCGCCGCGTCCAGTGCGGTGCGGATCGCGCCGGCGGCGGCCTCGGCCACGGTCGAACAGCTGCGGCAGATCAGGAAGGCGGGCGAATGCGCATTGCCGATATGGGTGCAGGCGGTAAAGGCGTTCAGCCGCTGGATGCGGTGGGCAAGCCCATGTGCGACAAGGAATTCCAGCGCGCGATAGGCGACGGGGGGCTGGTTGCCGAAGCCTTCCCCAGCCAGCCGGTTCAGCACGTCATAGGCGCCCAGCGCACGGTGGTCTTCGAGCAGGATCTCAAGCGCCCGGCGGCGCACGGGCGTCAGCCGCGCTCCGGCCGCCGTGGTGATCGCCTCGGCCCGGGCCAGCGCATCGCGCGAACAATTGCCGTGGTCATGGGCCGCAAAGGCGTGAAGGGGGTCGGCGGGTTTCCGGGCAAGGGCCATGATCGGGGTTGACCTGTTATAATATAACATACATAGAGGCGGCCAGACGAAGTGAAAGGCCCGACATGCGTTATATCATGACATTCGCCTTGGCCAGCGCCCCGGCCCTTGCCGAAGTGCCGTCGGTGGTGACCGACATACCACCCGTTCATGCTCTGGTGGCCCAGGTCATGGGCGAGCTCGGGCAGCCTGAGCTTCTTCTGGCGCGTGGCGCGGATGAACACGATTTCCAGTTGCGCCCCAGTCAGGCGGCGTCGGTGGCGGGCGCCGATCTGGTGGTGTGGATCGGGCCGGAGCTGACACCGTGGCTGGACAGTGCCCTGATGACCCGGCCCGAGGGCGCGGCGGTTCTGGGCCTGCTTGACGCGCCGGGCACCTTTGCCCGCGCATACGGCGATCCGGCTGGGGGACATGATCATGGGCATGACCACGATCACGATGATCACGGCCATGCCCATGACGGCATCGACCCGCATGCCTGGCTGGATCCCGCCAACGGGCGGCACTGGCTGGGCCTTATCGCGGCTGACCTGTCGCGGCTGGACCCCGGCAACGCCGCGACCTATGCCGCGAATGCGTCGGCCGCGGCAGAGCAGATCGTCGCGCTGGATGCCGAGGTTGCCGCGATCCTCGCGCCGGCGAAGGACCGCCCCATCGTGACCTTTCACGCGGCATACGACTATTTTGCCGATCATTACGGGCTTGCCCTGGCTGGCAGCATTGCGCTGGGTGACGCGGCCTCGCCAGGGGCGCAGCGGCTGAAGCAGTTGCGCGCCACACTGGAGGCGGGCGGCGCGCTGTGCATCTTCCCCGAGGCGCAGCATGACCCCGCGCTGGTGACGCAGATGGCCGAGGGGACGGGCGTGCGTGTGGGGGGGGCGCTCGATCCCGTGGGTTCGACCCTGGAGCCGGGGCCGGATGCCTATGCCGCCCTGTTGCGCGGCATGGCCGAAACCATCGCCGACTGCCTGTCCGAAGGATCCTGATCCGGCCGCAGCCCGTGACAGGACCCTGCGCCGCGCGTTGTGTCGGGGTTGTCACGGCCAGGGCGGACCGCGTGCCGATCAACCGCGGCATCGTGGGCGGGGACTTGCGCCGGGGTATGCTGATGGCGGCGCGGGAACCGGGCCAGAACCGCATCCTGCCTGCCAGTCACCTGCGGACCCGTGAAGTTATGGCCCGGGCGGAACGTCCCTTCGTGGCCCGGATGGCGGTGGAAATTCCGGCGTCTGCTGCGACTTCCGGACAGCTGGATCGCCATTCAGCGCATCCTGATGAACGACGGCACCCCCGCCGCCATCGGTGCCGCCACGCGACGCTTGCCCCTTGGTGCGGTGATCGTGGGCGCCCCGGACGCCCCCCTCATCCAAGCGTCGCTTGCCGACCTCGCCTGCGGCGGGCGCCCGGTCGTGACCATCCTTCCCGATGTGCCGGGTGTGGCCCGCCTGGCCTGCGACGGCAGCGACCACCTGGCCCGAGGTCGTGCGGGCAAGCGCGGCGTGATGGGAGGACGAAGGCAGACCTGATACCCGCCCCGGCGATGGTGCCCTACGGGCCCGAGAATCTGCCCGGCATCCCGCCAGAACAGGGTTCAGCCTTCCGCCCAGGGGCCGTGCGGGCGGTCCAGTCCGTCGCGCCGCTGGAAGCCATGCAGACCGAAGTAATCTCGTTGGGCCTGGATCATGTCGGCGGTGCCGCGCGCCGTGCGCATCATGTCGAACCAGGCCAGACCTGCCGAAAGGGCAGGCAGGCCCAGGCCATGCAGCGCGCCGGCTGCAACGACACGGCGCAGGGCCGGCAGGCCGCGGCGCAGGGTGTTGGCGAAGAAGGGTGCCAGGATCAGGTTGCGACCGGGGTCTTCGGCCAGGGCTTCGGCCATGTCGTTCAGCATGGCCGAGCGGATGATGCAGCCAGCGCGCCAGACCCGGGCGATCGCCGGCATGTCCAGCGCCCAGCCGAAGCTTTCCGCCGCCGCCCGCATCATGGCAAAGCCCTGCGCATAACACAGGATCTTGCCGGCGATCAGTGCCTGTTCCAGATCCTCCAGCGGCACGACCGCCGGTTCGGGTGCGGGGCCGTAAAGCGCCTCGCCCGCCGCCCGCTCGGCCCGGCGGGCCGAGACGTTGCGCGCCATGACGGCGGCCTCGATCACCGGGATCGGTGCGCCCAGATGCTGGGCCTCGATCGCGGTCCACCGCCCGGTGCCCTTCTGCCCCGCCGCATCCACGATCATGTCCAGCATCGGCCCGCCCGTGACCGGATCGCGCGCCGCCGCGACCGCGGCCGAGATCTCGACCAGATAGGACCGCAGCACCCCTTCGTTCCAGCGGGCAAAGACCGGCGCGATTTCGGGCGCAGCCATTGCCAGGCCGTCGCGCATGATGCCGTAGACCTCGGCGATCATCTGCATGTCGGCATATTCTATGCCGTTGTGTACCATCTTGACGAAATGGCCCGCGCCCCCTTCGCCCATGTGATCGGCGCAGGGTGTGCCGTCCTCGGCCCTTGCAGCAATCGCCCGCAGCACCGGTGCCATTCGCGCCCAGTCCTCGGGCTTGCCCCCGGCCATGATCGCCGGCCCGTGGCGCGCGCCTGCCTCGCCGCCCGAGACGCCGATGCCCATGAAGCGGAAGGGCCATCCCGCCGCGGCGCGGCGGTCGGTATCGTGGAAATTCGCATTGCCTGCGTCGATGACCAGATCCTGCGGACCCAGAAGCGGGGCCAGGGCGGAAAGCTGGGCATCGACGGCTTCTCCGGCGGGAACCATCAGGATGATTGCCCTTGGCGCGGCCATTGCTGCGACCAGATCGGCCAGGGTCTCGGCCGGCACGATCCGTTCTGCCAGCGCCCCCGCCGCAGAATGGAAGCGGCGCGTCACGCTGGCAGTGCGGTTCCAGACTGCGATCGGAAAACCCTTTTCGGCGATGTTCAGCGCCAGGGCCGCACCCATGGTGCCAAGGCCGATCAGGCCGAGCTGCGGTTTCACGGCCATTGAACCCCCCTGCGGTTCAGCACGACCGAGTAGAGCCCGGTCGTCGCGGTGATGAACAGCCGATGCTTCGCCCGGCCCCCGAAGCAGAGGTTCGACACGGTCTCGGGCACGAGGATCCTGCCCATCAGATGCCCGTCCGGGTGGATGCAATGCACCCCGTCCCGGGCCGAGGACCAGAGGTTGCCATCCGAATCAACCCGGATGCCGTCGGCGCAGCCCGGCTCGATCTTGTGGAACACCCGCCCGCCCCGCGGTCGCCCCGACGACATGTCGAACACCAGGATGTGCTGCGGATCGCCGCTGAACGCACGACCGGTATCGGCAACGTAAAGCAGGCCTTCGTCCGGGCTGAACGCCAGCCCGTTCGGGCAGGCCATGTCGGTGATCACCGCCTCGATGCTGCCGTCGGGATCGACGCGATAGACCGAACAGGGCAGTTCCTGTTCGCCCCGGAAGCCTTCGTAATCGGTGATGATCCCGTAATGCGGGTCTGTGAACCAGATCGCCCCGTCGCGGGCCACGACCACATCGTTCGGGCTGTTCAGCGGCTTGCCCCGGTAGCTGTCGGCGATGACGGTGATGGAACCATCCCATTCGGTCCGCGTCACGCGCCGCAGCCCGTGCTCGCAGGAAATCAGACGCCCTTCGCGGTCGCGCGTATGGCCGTTGGCGTAATTCGACGGCGCGCGGAAGGTGGTCAGGCCGCCCTCGCTCCAGCGCAGGATACGGTTGTTCGGGATGTCAGAGAACAACAGACACTGGTGATCGCCGAACCAGACCGGACCTTCCGCCCAGTCGAAGCCCTCGGCCAGCTTCTTCAGGGGGGCGTTGAACAGCACATAGGACGAAAAGACCGGATCAACGGCCTGATACCAGCTTGGGCTTGCGGTCATGGGGCACCTCCGTTAGCGCTAGCTTCATCCTGACAGCGCCCCGGTCAAGCCGAAACCTGGCGCTGACCATGCCCGGAGGCACCATGTCCCATCCGCTGTTCGATCTGACTGGCCGCCGCGCCCTGGTAACCGGGGCAGCGCAAGGGATCGGCTTTGCCCTGGCACAGGGTCTTGCCGAGGCCGGGGCGCAGGTTGTGATCAACGGACGCGATCCAGACCGCGCACGGGCTGCGGCCGCGCGCCTTCCGGGGGCCGAGGCTCTGGTCTTCGATGTGACCGACCATGCCGCCGTGCGCGCGGCGGTGGACGGATTCGAGGCCGCAGGAAAGCCCATCGACATTCTGGTAAACAACGCTGGCATCCAGCACCGCGCGCCGCTGGAGGATTTCCCGCCCGAGGCCTTCGAGCGGCTGATGCAGACGAACATCGCCTCCGTCTTTCATGTCGGACAAGCCGTCGCCAGGCACATGATCGCGCGCGGGCGGGGACGGATCATCAACATCGCATCCGTGCAGACCGCGCTGGCACGGCCGGGAATTGCACCCTACACCGCAACCAAGGGGGCCGTGGGCAACCTGACCAAGGGCATGGCGACCGACTGGGCGCGGCACGGCCTGACCTGCAATGCCATCGCCCCAGGCTATTTCGACACGCCGCTCAATGCCGCGCTGGTGGCCGACCCGGCGTTTTCCGACTGGCTGGTGAAGCGCACCCCTGCCGGACGCTGGGGCAGGGTGGAAGAGCTGAAGGGTGCCTGCATCTTCCTGGCGTCGGATGCGGCAAGCTT
This sequence comes from Tabrizicola caldifontis, assembly GCF_004762095.1. Lineage (GTDB taxonomy): Bacteria > Pseudomonadota > Alphaproteobacteria > Rhodobacterales > Rhodobacteraceae > Tabrizicola > Tabrizicola caldifontis. The sequence continues at coordinate 191,796 of NZ_SIJH01000003.1, read as the reverse complement.
CGTCAACGGCCACATCCTTTATGTCGATGGCGGGATATCGGTGTCGCTGTGAGGCGAATCGTCATCATGGGTGTTTCGGGCTGCGGCAAGACCTCGGTCGGAAGGGCGTTGGCGGCCCGGTTGGGCGTGCCCTACCGCGACGGGGACGACCTGCATCCCCAGCAAAACGTGGACAGGATGCGCGCCGGCATTCCGCTGACCGATGCCGACCGCTGGTCCTGGCTGGATCGGGTGACCGCGGTGCTGCGACATCAGGCACCGGTGATCGTGGGTTGCTCTGCCCTGAAACGGGCCTATCGCGACCGGATCCGCGCAGGGGCGGGCGGGCCGGTAACCTTTGTCCATCTGACGGGCGATCCCGACCTGATAGCCGCGCGAATGGCAGCCCGGACTGGCCATTACATGCCGCACGCGCTGCTCGACAGCCAGTTCGCCGCGTTGGAGCCGCCCGGACCCGACGAGGCGATCACGCTGGACATCGCCGGCCCCGTCGAAGATCTGGTGGCGCAGGCGGCCGCACGCATCGCGCCTTGACCTTTCCGCAGCACGCGCCGAAGCATCGCCGGGTCATGGAGTGACCGAAAGTGCAGGACATCCGGAAGCGATCCGCGCGGATCATGATTCAGGGGGCAGGCTCGAACGTGGGCAAGTCGCTTCTTGTCGCCGGGCTGTGTCGCCATTTCACCCGCCAGGGCCTGACCGTGCGGCCCTTCAAGCCGCAGAACATGTCGAACAACGCCGCCGTTGCGGTTGGGGGCGAGATCGGCCGCGCCCAGGCCCTGCAGGCCCGCGCCTGCGGGGTCCGCCCCCATGTGGACATGAACCCGGTCCTCCTGAAGCCCGAATCGGAGACCGGCGCCCAGGTCATCGTGCAGGGTCGCCGCCTGACCACGGTCAAGGCGCGCGACTATGCCGCGCTGAAGCCGCAGCTGATGGCCCCGGTGCTGGACAGCTTCAACCGCCTGCAGGCCGAGGCTGACCTCGTGATCGTCGAAGGCGCTGGCAGCCCGGCCGAAGTCAACCTGCGCGCGGGCGACATCGCCAACATGGGCTTTGCCCGCGCCGCCGACGTGCCGGTGGTGCTGGCCGGCGACATCGACCGCGGTGGCGTCATCGCCCAGCTTGTGGGCACCCAGGCCGTGCTCGACCCCGCCGATGCCGCGATGATCCGGGGCTTTCTGATCAACAAGTTCCGTGGCGACCCGCGGCTCTTCGACGACGGCTACCGCCTGATCGAGACCCGCACCGGCTGGCCCGGCCTGGGTGTCGTGCCCTGGTTCCCGGATGCCCATCGCCTGCCCGCCGAGGACGCCGCGGATCTGGGCGGAACACGGGGAAGCGGCGACTTTCTCATCGCCGTCCCGCATCTCAACCGCATTGCCAATTTCGACGACCTCGACCCGCTGGCGCAGGAGCCCGGCGTCACCCTGCGGATCGTCAGTCCCGGCCAGCCCCTTCCGGTCGAGGCCGACCTGATCATCCTGCCCGGATCGAAGGCCACCATCGCCGACCTGACCCATTTCCGTTCTCAAGGCTGGGACATCGACCTTGCCGCCGCCCTGCGCCGGGGGGCACGGGTGCTGGGTCTTTGCGGCGGCTATCAGATGCTGGGGCACGAAATCGCCGACCCCGAGGGCATCGAGGGCAAACCGGCGTGCGTTGCGGGCCTGGGACTTCTGGATGTGACGACCACCATGACCCCAGACAAGCGCGTCACGGAAACCGCTGCGGTCCACCCCGCTTCGGGCACCGAGGTGCGGGGCTATGAAATCCACCTGGGCCGTACCGAGGGGCCCGACCGTGCCCGGCCCATGTTCACTGTGCAGGGCCAACCTGAAGGTGCCATGCGCGCCGACGGCAGGGTAATGGGCAGTTACCTGCACGGGATGTTCAGCGCCGACGCCTTCCGTCGCGCATTTCTTGGCAGCCTCGGCGCGGTGCCAGGGGGGGGCAGCTATGACCAGAACGTCGCAGAGACGCTTGATGCGCTCGCAGACCACCTTGCGGCGCATCTGGATTGCGCGGCCCTGCTGCGGCTGGCCGGCTCGCGCTAGCCCGGCGCATTGCCTGCGATCGACAGCGCAGGGGGGCCGTCTGCCCCCTCGGCGCTGCGCGCCTCACCCCCCGAGGATATTTGTGCAGAGAGGAAGACCTTGGCATTGATGGTCCGTTTATCCGAATCGGCAATTGCCTTTCCTGCGGTACAGGCGGGGACGCCGATGACCGTCAGAGGGGAAGACACCCCACCGGCAGAATAGCCTGGCAGTGGGGTTTCCGACCTGCCTTCTGCTTCCTATCTGCACAACTATCGCCGGGGGTTCGGGGGCAGGTGGCCCCCGGGCCGCAACGCGGATGCCCGCGATCGGCATCCGTTCCCACAATGACGACCGCGGCTAGAACTCCACTCCCGGCTGGCCCTTGATGCCCGCCCGGAACGGATGCTTGACCAAGGTCATTTCCGTTACCAGGTCGGCGGCCTCGATCAGTTCGTCCTTCGCGTTGCGTCCGGTCAGGACCACATGGGTCAGCGGCGGCTTCTCCGTCCTCAGGAACTCCAGCACCTCGCCGATGTCCAGGTAATCATAGCGCAGCGCGATGTTTATCTCGTCCAGCAGGACCATGCGGATCTTCGGGTCGCGGATCAGCTCCTTCGCCTTGTCCCACCCTGCCCGGGCCGCCGCGATGTCCCGCGCCTTGTCCTGGGTTTCCCAGGTGAAGCCCTCACCCATCGCGTGGAACTGGCAGAGGTCGGAGAAATGCGTCGTCAGGAGCCGCCGTTCGCCCGTGTCCCAGGCGCCCTTGATGAACTGCACGACCGCGCAGGGCATCCCGTGCGCGATGCAGCGCAGGATCATCCCGAAGCCGCTGGATGACTTGCCCTTCCCCGCCCCGGTAAGGACGATGATCAGCCCCTTTTCGCCTGCCTTTCCTGCCATCATCCGGTCGCGCGCGGCCTTCTTCTTGGCCATCTTCTGCGCGTGGCGGGCAAGCTCGTCAGCCGCGGGTGTCGCATCAGCTTCGGTCATGGTCGGTCGTGTCCTTGACATTGGGGGCCCATCTGCCACAGGTGGACGGGCGCTGGTTCCTGTCTATGACAGGCCAAGAGGGAATGCGACAGGTCGGAAGCGACCCAGGCAGCCGCCCCCGCGACCGTGACCGGAGAGGTTCCATGGCCACTGGCGATCAGCCGGGAAGGCGGGGACCGCTGGGGAAACCCTGTATCCGCAAGCCGGGAGACCTGCCAGCGCGGGAAGGTAACCGGCGGACGGGGTGTTCCGCGACCGGTGATTGGCGGTCCCAGGTTCGGGGTCGCCCCTCGCTGGCCCACCCCATTCGCCTGAAGGACGGGCAATGACGGGCGCGACCCTTTACGTCTGCACCACCTGCAAGGCCGGGGAACCGGTGCCCGAGGGCGCCCCCCGCCCCGGATCGCGGCTTCATGCCGCGCTTCTGGCTGCCGGTGCGCCCGAGGGCGTGCGCATCGTCGCGGTCGAATGTCTTTCGGCCTGCGACAACGGCTGTACCGTTTCGCTCAGCAAGCCCGGCGCCTGGTCCTACGTCTATGGCCGCCTGGCCCTTGACGATGTGCCTGCAATCCTGGAAGGCGCCCGCAGATATGCCGCCACCGCCGATGGAATCGTGCCCTGGCGCGACCGCCCAACCGTGTTTCGCAAGCAGAGCATCGCCCGCATCCCGCCTCTGGAGCCCAACTCATGACCGACCTTACCAAGATTCCCGTCACCGTGATCACCGGCTTCCTTGGCGCGGGGAAGACCACGCTGATCCGCCACCTGATGCAGAACCCGCAAGGCAGGCGGCTGGCGATCCTGGTGAACGAATTCGGCACCGTGGGCGTGGACGGGGACATCCTGAAATCCTGCGCGGATGAGATGTGCCCGGCGGAAAACATTGTCGAGCTTGCCAACGGCTGCATCTGCTGCACTGTCGCCGACGACTTCATCCCGACGATCGAGCAGCTGATGGCCCTGCCGCAGCGGCCCGACCACATCCTGATCGAGACCTCGGGCCTTGCCCTGCCCAAGCCCCTGCTGAAGGCCTTCGACTGGCCCGCGATCCGCAGCCGCATCACGGTGGACGGGGTCATCGCCCTTGCCGATGCCGAGGCGGTGGCCGCCGGGCGCTTTGCTCCTGATGTCGCGGCGGTCGAGGCCCAGCGCGCCGCCGATCCCAGCCTCGACCACGAAACGCCCTTGTCCGAAGTCTTCGAGGACCAGATCCTTTGTGCTGACCTGATCCTTTTGTCCAAGGCCGACCTGGCCGGAGAAGCGGGGCTTGCCGCGGCGAAAGAGGTGATCGCGGCGGAACTGAACCGCCCGGTACCGATGCTGCCGATGACCGAAGGCGTTATCGACCCGCGTGTTGTGCTGGGCCTGAACGCTGCGGCCGAAGACGACCTGGCCGCCCGCCCGTCGCATCATGATGGCGCCGACGATCACGAACACGAGGATTTCGACAGCGTGGTGATCGACCTGCCGGAGATCGCCGACCCCGAGGCCATGGCCGCCGCGATCCGCCGCCTGGCCGAGGAGCTGAACATCCTGCGCGTCAAGGGCCATGTCGCGGTGGCCGGCAAACCCTTGCGCCTTCTGGTGCAGGCCGTCGGCGCCCGCGTTCGCCTGCAATACGACCGCCCCTGGGGCGATGCGCCCCGCCGGTCGCAGCTGGTGGTGATCGCCGAGCATGACGACATTGACGAAGCCGCGATCCGCAGGGTTCTGGGGGCCTGACACTATGGATCGCCCTATCCCATGCCTCGGGCACCGGGCACCTCCCTCCCCCTGCCGTGTGGGAGGCGCGGGGTGGGGGGGCTCGCCCCTGTCGGAGGCCTGAGCGATGCATGTCGTCTTCCGCGAAAGCCACGGGCTGGAGGAAACCGAGACGCCCTTCGACCTTGGCCAGGAACCGGCCGATCTGGTGGTGCTGTCCTTCTCCGACAGCGACCTCGGCGCCTTCGCGGCGGGCTATGAACGCATGTCGCGCGCGGGCGACGCGCCTTCGGTGCGGCTGGCCAACCTTGTCGCGCTGAAACATCCCGTCTCGGTCGATACCTATGCCGAACGCACGCTGTCCGGCGCGAAGGCGGTGCTGGTGCGCCTGATCGGGGGCGAGGCCTACTGGTCCTATGGACTGGCTACGTTGCAGGATCTGGCCCGCCGCAACGGCATGGCGCTGGCGGTTCTGCCCGCCGACGGCCGCCTCGACCCGCGCCTGGACGAACTGTCCACCCTGCCCGTATCGACCCTGCGCCGGCTGCAGGCGCTCTGCGACGAGGGGGGCGCCGTCGCCGCCCATGCCGCGCTGGCGCAACTGGCGCTGGCCGCCGGCATCTACGCCGCCCCGGTGATGGGCGACAAGACCGTGCCGCAGATGGGGTTCTACGATCCCGAGCGCGGGGTCATTCCCGCGCCGGAGGCCCCCCACCCCCATCCCCTCCCCACAGAGGGGGAGGGGAGGCACCAGGCCGCCGACGCTCCTCCCCAGACGCCGCCACAGGAACATCGCGACACCGCCATCCGCGGCTTCCTCCCCCCCGCGTTCGGGCGGGATGGGGAGGGGGGGGGGCCTGCCAAAGGCTCCGTCCTCGTCACCTTCTACCGCAGCTATCTGACCGCGGGTGACACCGGCCCGGTGGATGCGCTGATCCGGGCCTTCCGCGAGGCAGGCTTTGCCGCCCTCGGCGCCTTCGTCCCCAGCCTGAAGGCGCCCGGCGTGGCCGACTGGCTGTCGGCGCATCTGTCGCAATGCGCGCCTGTGGCGATCGTGAACGCCACGGCCTTTTCGGCCCGCGACGATGCGGGCCGCACGCCCTTCGACGCGGCATCCTGCCCGGTGTTCCAGGTTGCCCTGTCCACCGCCCGCCGCCGCGACTGGGCCGCATCCGAGCGGGGCCTGTCGCCCGCCGATCTGGCGATGCATGTGGTGCTGCCCGAAGTCGATGGCCGGCTGTTCGCCGGGATCGTCAGCCACAAGAGCCCGGGCAAGCGCCACCCGGCGCTTCAGTTCTCGCGCTTTGCCCACCATGCCGATGCCGGCCGCATCAGCGCGGTGGTGGACCGGGTGACGCATTGGCACCGCCTGGCCGCCACCCCCGCTGCCGAGCGGCAGCTGGCGATCATCCTGTCCACCTACCCCGGCCGGGCGCATCAGACGGCCCATGCGGTGGGCCTCGACGCGCTGGCCTCGACCGAGCGGGTGCTGGAAACACTGGCCGCGCATGGCTATGCCACCGCCCCCGGCGCCCCGCTGCCGCAGGCGCTGGGCGAGACGCTGTCCTGGCCGCTGGTCGATTACCTTGCGTCGCTGCAATGCCTGCCCGAATCGCTGCGCGACGACCTGCATCGCGCCTGGGGCGACCCCGCCGCCGACCCCTTGGTCCGTGATGGCGCCTTCCACTTCCCTGCGACCCGCCGCGGTCACGTGCTTGTGGCCCTGCAACCCGAACGCGGCGAGGTCGCGACGCGGGACAGCGACTATCACGACCTCTCGCGCACGCCGCGCCACGGTTATGTCGCCTTCTATCTCTGGCTGCGGTCGGAGCGCCTGCATGCCCTGATCCATATGGGCGCGCATGGCACGCTGGAATGGCTGCCGGGCAAGTCCGTCGCGCTGTCCGACACGTGCTGGCCCGAGGCGCTGCTTGGACCCACCCCGGTCATCTACCCGTTCATCGTCAACGACCCCGGCGAGGCCGCGCAGGCGAAACGCCGGATCGGCGCCGTCACGCTGGGCCACCTGCCGCCGCCGCTGGCACAGTCCTGCCTGCCACCGGAACTGCATCGGCTGGAGCGGCTGCTGGATGAGTATTCCACCGCCGACGGGCTGGATCCCGCCCGGCGCAACCGTTTGATCTCGGCAATCCGCGATGAGGCTGCGGCCTCCGGTGTTGCGGCCGACCTCGGCCTGCCAGTCCACGCTACCCCGGCCGAGGCGATCACCCGGATCGACCGCTTCGTCTGCGACCTGAAGGAAAGCCAGTTCGGCCAAGGCCTCCACATCTTCGGCGACGGGGCAGGGGAACGCGACGGCCTTCTCGCCGCACTGAGCGGCCACCGCGTCGCCCCCGGGCCTGCAGGCTCTCCCCACCGGGGTCGCAGCGACGTGCTGCCCACCGGGCGCAACCTGTTCAGTGTCGATCCCCGCGCCGTGCCCAGCCGCAACGCCCATGCCCAGGGCGTCAAGCTGGCCGAAGAACTGATCCGACGCCACCTGCAGGACCACGGCGACTATCCGCGCGGGCTGGTCGTCGACCTCTGGGGCAGCGCCACGATGCGCACGGCGGGCGAGGAATTCGCGATGGCCCTGCACCTCGCGGGCCTCGCGCCCAGATGGGACGACGGCTCGGCCAGGGTCTCGGGCTTCGAGGTGATTCCCCTGGCGCTGCTCGGCCGGCCGAGGATCGACGTGACCCTCCGCGTCTCCGGCCTCTTCCGCGACGTCTTCCCCGGCCTCGCGCAACTCTTCGAAGCCGGCGCCGAGGCCCTTTCCGGCCGCGACGAACCCCCCGAGGACAACCCCTACATCACCCGCACCGCGCGGGTCTTCGGCCCGAAGCCCGGCCTCTACGGCCTGGGCATGGGCACCGCCGCCGACACCTTCACAGACGAGGCCCGCGCCGCCGCGGGCGAAGCCTGGCTCACCGCGTCCTCCTGGGCCATCGGTCCCGACGGCCAGTCCCATGAGGCCCGCGCCGCGCTCGAAGCCCGCGTCCTCGCCGCCGACAGCTTCGTCCATGCCCAGGATCTGCCCGAAACCGATGTCCTGATCGCCGCCGACTACGCCGCGCACGAGGCCGGCTTCGCGGCCGCCGTGGCCAGGCTGGGCGGCGCGAAACCCACCCTCTACCACATCGACGCGACCCGCCCTGACACGCCGCAAGCCCGCACCCTCACCGAGGAAATCGCGCGGGTCGTGCGCGCCCGCGCCGCCAATCCGCACTGGGCGGAAGGCATGATGCACCACGGCTTCCGGGGCGGCGCTGAGATCGCCGCCACCCTCGACCACATGGCGGCCTTCGCGCATCTGGCCCAGGTCGTCCCGCCGCACCTCTTCGACCTCTACCACGAGGCCACCCTGGGCCGCGACGAAGTCCGCGACTTCCTCGCGCGCGAGAACCCCGCGGCACTTGCCGCGATGGAAGACCTCTTCCGCCGCCTGCGCGATGCGGGTCTATGGCAGACGCGCCGCAACTCCATCGCTGCCCGGCTGGATGGTGCCGCATGACCCCGGCATTTCTTCCGTTCGCAAATATCCCCGCCGGAGGCCACCCGAGCCGGTTGCGCGCTCTTCGCGCGCAGAGGCGAGACAAAAGGCGCGCGCGGAACGCGCTCCTTTCAACAACTGCCCGAACCCGAGGGGCCGCCGCATGACCGCCTGGGAGATCAAGGGCTGGTGCCCCGGTGCCCTCCGCCCGATGCAATCCGGCGACGGCCTCGTCGTGCGCATCCGTCCGCCTATGGGCCGCCTGACCCTGCAGCAAGCCGCAGCCATAGCGACAGCGTCCGAAACCCACGGCAACGGCATCATCGACCTCTCTGCCCGCGCCAACCTGCAACTGCGCGGCGTGACCGAGGCCTCGCACCCGCACCTCATCGACGACCTCCGCGCCCAGGGCCTGATCGACCCCGACGTCGAGACCGAAACCCTCCGCAACCTCATCGTCACGCCCTTCCGGACCAGCCCCCCCTCCCTATACCTCCCTCCCCACGCGGGGGAGGGGAGCCATCCGGCCAGACAGGTCTGCGCAACGCTCGCCCCGGGGGCCTCCCTCCCCCCAGGGTGGGGGAGGGATGGGGAGGGGGGGCACCCGTCGGGATCAGAGGCCGACACCGACAGCCTTGCGACAACCCTGACGGCCGCCCTTGCCCGTATGCCGAAACTGCCCGGCAAGTTCGGTTTCGCGCTGGACACCGGCCCGCGCCCCGTCCTGACGGGTGCCTCCGCCGACATCCGCGTCGAGCGCAGCGCAGACGGCAGCCTGATCCTGCGCCCCGATGGCTTCCCTTTCGGGCAGCCCGTCACCGACCTCGCCGCAGACGCCATCGCCATGGCCGACTGGTTCGTCGCCAGTGGCGGCATCACCGATGGCCGGGGGCGCATGGCGGCCCTCATCGCTCGTGGCATCGTCCCACCCAACTGCACCCTTGCCCCGGCCAAGCCGCTGCCGACGCCCGGCCCCGGTCTGCACTCCGACGGCGCCCTCTTCGCGCTCGCCTTCGGCCAGATGCGCGCCGGAACCCTTCGCGCCCTCGCCGCCCTTGGGCACGAGATCCGCCCGACGCCCTGGCGCATGCTCCTGATCGCCGGTGCGACCGAACTTCCGGCCATCCCCGGCCTCATCACCGACATCTCGGAACCGCTCTTGCGGATCACTGCCTGCACCGGCGCCCCGGCCTGCCCGCAGGGGCTGGGCGATACCCGCACCCTCGCCCGCCAGCTCGCCCCACATCTTGCGCCCGGCCAGACCCTGCACATCTCCGGCTGCGCCAAGGGTTGCGCCCATCCCGGCCCCGCGCCCCTGACCCTCACCGCCACCGGCCAGGGCTACGACCTGATCCGGAACGGCACCGCCCATGACACGCCCAGCCTGCGCAGCCTTCCTGCGCAGGCGATCCCAGACCACCTGAAGGCCACCCATGCCCCACGTCTATGAAACCGATGGCGCCGCAATCTATCTGCAAAGCTTCGCCATGATCCGGGCCGAGGCCGACCTCGCCCGCTTCACACCCGAGGAAGAGGTCGTCGCCGTCCGCATGATCCACGCCGCCGGGATGGTTGAACTTGCCCCGCACATCCGCTTCACCCCCGGCATGGCCATCGCCGCCCGGGCCGCGCTTGAAGACGGCGCGCCAATCCTTTGCGACGCGCGCATGGTCAGCGAGGGCATCACCCGCGCCCGCCTTCCAAAGGACAACCCGGTGATCTGCACCCTGCACGACCCCAAGGTTCCCACGCTGGCGAAAGAGATGCAGAACACCCGCTCCGCCGCCGCCCTGGAACTGTGGCGACCGCATCTGGCCGGGGCGGTGGTCGCCATCGGCAATGCGCCCACCGCGCTGTTCCACCTTCTGAACATGCTGGAAGACCCCGCCTGCCCCCGCCCCGCCGCGATCATCGGCTGCCCCGTGGGCTTCGTCGGCGCCGCCGAGTCGAAGGATGCGCTGATGGCGGCCCCTCCGGCCCCTAGCCTCATCGTCAAGGGCCGCCTCGGTGGCAGCGCGATCACCGTGGCGGCCGTCAATGCCTTGGCATCGAGAAAGGAATGACCATGGCCGTCATGCCTGATCCATGCCGTGCCCCCCACCCCTCTCCCCTCCCCACGGGGGGGAGGGGAAATGCCCCGGGCAACCCGCGCGCACAAACCCGATCGTCCATGGCCCGGACTTCGCCGACTCCGCGCCTCCCCTCCCCCCTGTGGGGAGGGGATGGGGGTGGGGGGCTCAACCGCGCCCGGAAAGGGGGCCGCACATGGGCCGCGTGATCTGTGCGGGCCTCGGCCCCGGCGACCCGGAGCTGATGAGCCTCAAGGCCGCCCGCACCATCGGCGCGGCGAAACATGTCGCCTATTTCCGCAAGGAAGGCCGCGCCGGTCAGGCGCGCCGGATCGTCGAGGGGATGCTCCCCCCCGATGCCATCGAATACCCGATGGAATACCCCGTCACCACGGAACTTCCCTTCGACAGCCCCGGCTACATCGAGGCGCTGGCGCATTTCTACGACGACTGGGCGAACCGCCTCGCCGCGCTGGCAGAGACCGAGGATGTCGTCGTGCTCTGCGAGGGTGATCCGTTCTTCTACGGCAGCTTCATGCACCTCCATTCGCGCCTGCAGGGCCGGGTGCCGGTCGAGGTGATCCCCGGTATCACCGGGATGACCGGCTGCTGGACCGCCACCGACACGCCGATCACCTGGGGTGACGATGTGCTGACGGTCTTGATGGGCACGCTGCCCGAAGACGACCTCGTCCGCCACATGGAACAGGCCGATGCGCTGGTCATCATGAAAACCGGCCGCAACCTGCCCCGCGTCCGCCGCGCGCTGGAACGGGCGGGCCGGCTGCACGCCGCCTGGCTGGTGGAACGCGGCACCATGCCGAACCAGCGCGTCGCGCGGCTTGCCGAGGTCGATCCCGCCGACTGTCCCTATTTCGCTATCGTGATCGTCCACGGCCACGGCCGCCGCCCGGAGCTGCCGGAATGAGCGGCTGGCTGGCCATCGCGGGCCTCGGCCCCGGCGACGACCGGCTGGTCACGCCCGAGGTCTCGGCCGCCCTGGCCGAGGCGACGGATGTTGTCGGCTACATCCCCTATGTCGCCCGCGTTGCGCCGCGCGAGGGGCTGAGGCTGCACCCGTCCGACAACCGCGTCGAACTCGACCGCGCCCGCGCCGCGCTGGCGATGGCCGCCGAAGGCCGCCGCGTCGTCGTCGTCTCCTCCGGCGATCCCGGCGTCTTCGCCATGGCCTCGGCCGTGTTCGAGGCGCTCGAGGGTCGCGCGGACTGGCAGGCGCTGGACATCCGCGTGTTGCCCGGGATCACCGCGATGCTTGCCGCCGCCGCCGCTGCAGGCGCACCGCTTGGCCACGATTTCTGCTGCATCAACCTGTCCGACAACCTGAAGCCCTGGGAAATCATCGAGACCCGCCTGCGCCACGCCGCCCGCGCCGATTTCGCCATGGCCTTCTACAACCCCCGTTCGGCCAGCCGCCCGGAGGGGTTCGTGAAGGCCCTCGCCACCCTGCGCGAGGAATGCGGGCCGAACCGCCTCATCACCTTCGCCCGTGCCGTCTCCACCCCCGAGCAACGGCTGACCACCGTCACCCTCGGTGAGGCCACGCCCGAGATGGCCGACATGCGCACTGTGGTGATCCTCGGCAATTCCGCCACCCGCCGTGTCGGGCGCTGGGTCTATTCGCCCAGGAGTGCCAAATGATCACCGTGCGCCTCGTCGTTCACTTCGGTTCCTCCTCGGAGCCGGTAAGCGAGGAGTGCCCGAAGGGCTCGACGAGCCGCCCCCTAGCGGGCAAGCCAGCCCATCACCTCGGCCACGGTCCTCGCCACCCGACGCTCCGGCACCGGGGGCCGGTCGATCAGGATGACCGGCAGGCCCAACTGCCGCGCGGCGACCAGCTTGGCCTCTGCCCCCGCGCCGCCCGCGTTCTTGGCCACGATCACCTCGATGCCATGGTCCCGCAACAAGGCAAGGTCGCCTTGAACCGTGAAGGGCCCCCGCGCGATCACCGCCTCGGCCCGTGGCAGAGGCAGCGGTTCGGTCGGCGGGTCCACCAGCCGCAAGAGGTAATGGTGCTGCGGCGCCACCGCGAAGGCATCAAGACTCTGGCGACCGATCGCGAGGAACACCCGTTGCGGGGCCTGTCCGAGGGCCGCAACCGCCCCGGCGACATCGGGGACATGGGTCCAGCGGTCGCCCTCGCCAGCCTGCCAGGGCTCACGCTCCAGCGCGATCAGCGGGGTTTGCGTGGCCGCGCAGGCTTCCACCGCGTTCCGGCTCATCCGCGCGGCGAAGGGATGGGTGGCGTCGATGAGATGCGTGATCCGCTCGGCCCGAAGATAGGCCGCCAGCCCCTCGGCCCCGCCGAAGCCGCCGATGCGGACGGGCAGGGGCTGCGCCACGGGGGCCTCGGTCCGTCCGGCGTAGGAATAGACCGCCTCCACCCCGGCCTCGGCCAGCGCGCGAGCCATGGCGGCGGCCTCGGTGGTGCCGCCGAGGAGAAGGACGCGCGGCGGAAGGAGGGGGGGCATGGCTGATCCCTGGCTGACGATCATCGGTCTGGGCGAGGATGGACCGGAGAGCCTGTCGCCCGCAAGCCGTGCCGCCCTAGCAGGGGCCGAGGTCGTGTTCGGCGGCCCGCGGCATCTGGCGCTGGTCGAGGCGGGGAAGAGGGGCCGCCCCTGGCCCGTGCCCTTCGACATCGCCCCGGTGCTGGAGCATCGCGGGCAACGGGTGGTCGTCCTCGCCTCGGGCGATCCGTTCTGGTTCGGCGCCGGTGGCAGCCTGATGGCGCATCTGTCGCCCGGCGAGTGGGTGTCGCATCCCGCGCCGTCCAGCTTCCAGCTGGCGGCCAACCGCCTCGGCTGGCGGCTGGAGGAGGTGCAGTGCCTTGGCCTGCATGCCGCGCCCTTCGACCGGCTGCGCCCGGTGCTGGGGCGCGGAGTGCGGGTGGTCTGCACCCTGCGCGACGGGGCGGCGGTGGCGGACCTCGCGGCCTGGCTGGCGGCGAACGGCCATCCGAACGCCCGCCTGACCGTGCTGGAACGGCTGGGCGGCCCGCTGGAGCGGATCACGCAGGGGCTGCCGCACGGCCCCATCGGGGCCCCGGTCTCGGCGGCCATCGAGGCCACCGATCCCGGGCTGCCGCGGGCCGGCGGCCTGCCCGATGCGTTTTTTGCCCATGACGGCCAGATTACCAAGCGCCCGGTCCGCGCGCTGACGCTGTCCGCCCTGGCGCCGCGGGCCGGCGAGCTGCTCTGGGACATCGGGGCGGGCTCGGGGTCGGTCGGCATCGAATGGCTGCTGGCCGGAGGCGCGCGGGTCGAGGCGCTGGAGGCCGATCCGGCGCGGGCCGAGCGCGCGCGGGGCAATGCCGCGGCCTTCGGCCTGTCGCACCGCCACCGGCTGACCGAGGCCCGTGCGCCCGAGGGGCTGGAACGCCTGCCGCCGCCCGATGCGGTCTTTGTCGGCGGCGGGGCGTCGGAGGCCTTGCTGGCGCGGCTGTGGGAGATGATGCCCGAAGGGGCCCGGCTGGTCCTGAACGCAGTGACGCTGGAGACCGAGGCGCTGGTGCTGGACTGGTCGGCGCGGGTGGGCGGCAGCCTGTTGCGGATCGAACTGTCCGAGCCCGCCGCCATCGGGCGCAAGCGCGGCTGGCGCGCGGCGCTGCCGATCCTGCAATGGAGCGTCGTGCGATGATCGTGGCGGGCTTCGGGTTCCGGTCGGGGGTGACGCTGGCCGCCCTGCGCGACGCGCTTTCCGGCGCTGGGGGGCCTGCGGGCGTGACGCATCTTGCGACAGTGGAGGGCAAGGCCGGGGGGCTGGCGGATCTGGGCCGGGAACTGCGGCTGCCCGTGGTCGCCGTGCCGGAGGAGGCGCTGCTTGGCCTGGCGACGGTCACGCGGTCGCAGCGGGTGGTGGCGCGATTCGGGACGGGCTCGCTGGCCGAGGCGGCGGCGCTGGCGGCGGCGGGGCCGGGCGCGCGGCTGCGGGGTGCGCGGGCGGTGTCCGCAGACGGGATGGCCACGGCGGCGATTGCCGAGGGTGGGGTATGAGACATCGGGGCAGAAAGGAGCGCCTTGCGGCGCAAGCCTGTGTCTCGCCTCTGCGCGGCCCGGGTGCCGCGCAACCGGCTCGGACAGGCCTCCGGCGGGAGTATTTGGGTAAAGGGCAAGTGCCGGAACACGCGAGGGGTTTGACATGACCGTCCATTTCATCGGCGCGGGGCCGGGGGCGGCGGATCTGCTGACGATCCGGGGGCGCGATCTGATCGCGGCTTCGCCCGTCTGTCTGTATGCCGGGTCGCTGGTGCCGGAAGGCGTGCTGGCGCATTGTCCGCCCGGCTGCCGGATCGTGAACACCGCGCCGATGAGCCTGGACGAGATCATGGCCGAGATCGCCGCGGCGCATGCGGCGGGGCTGGACGTGGCGCGGCTGCATTCCGGCGATCTGTCGGTCTGGTCGGCGATGGGCGAACAGCTGCGGCGGCTGCGCGCGCTGGGCATCCCTTATGACGTGACGCCGGGGGTGCCGTCCTTTGCCGCCGCTGCCGCCGCGCTGGGGGCAGAGCTGACCCTGCCGGGGCTGGCGCAATCGGTGGTGCTGACCCGCACCTCGGGCCGGGCCTCGCCGATGCCCGAGGGCGAGAGTCTGGAGGCCTTCGCCCGCACGGGGGCGACGCTGGCGATCCATCTGTCGGTGCATGTGCTGGGCGACGTGGTGGCGCGGCTGATGCCCTTCTACGGGCCGGACTGCCCGGTGGCGGTGGTGTTCCGCGCCTCATGGCCCGAGGAGAGGGTGCTGCGGGCGACGCTGGCCACGCTGGATGCCTCGATCGGCAAGGGCGAGCGGACGGCGCTGATCCTGGTCGGGCGGGCGCTGGCGCAGGAGGGGTTCGCGGAAAGCCGACTTTACGCGGGCGACTACGACCGGCGCTATCGCCCGGTGGGCACCGATCCGCGATTTCCGGAGACGGGGCGATGATTCCCGGCCTGATGGTCTCGGCCCCGGCCAGCGGCACGGGCAAGACCACGGTGATGCTGGGCCTTCTGGTCGCCCTGCGCGACCGGGGGCTGGTGGTCCAGCCGTTCAAGAACGGGCCGGATTACATCGATCCGGCCTTTCACCGCGCGGCCTCGGGACGCGAGTCGGTGAACCTTGACAGCTGGGCGATGCCGGGGCCGATGCTGGATGGGCTGGCCGGGCTGGCCGAGGGCGCCGACCTCGTCCTGGCCGAGGGGTCGATGGGCCTTTACGACGGGGTGGCGGCGCCGGGGGCCTGCGGCAATGGCGCGGCGGCGGACCTGGCCCTGCGCATGGGTTGGCCGGTGGTGCTGGTGATCGACGCGAGCGGTCAGGCGCAGACGGCGGCGGCGGTGGCGCAGGGGCTGGCACGCTTCCGGCCGGGGCTGCGGCTGGCGGGGGTGATCCTGAACCGCGTCGCCTCGCCCCGACACGAGGCGCTGTTGCGCTCCGGGATGGAGGAGGCGGGCCTGCCGGTCCTGGGTGCCCTGCCCAAGCGCGGGGTGATCGCGATGCCGGAGCGGCATCTGGGCCTGGTGCAGGCCGTGGAGCTGCCCGCGCTGACCGACCTGCTGCGCGCGGTGGGCGATCTGGTGCGCGAGGCTGTGGACCTCGACGCCCTGATCGCCGCGGCGGACAGCGCGCTGCGTCCGGCCCCACTGGTGCCGATCGCCCCGCCCGGCCAGCGCATCGCCCTGGCGCGGGACGCGGCCTTCAGCTTCGTCTACCCGCATCTTCTGGACGCCTGGCGCCGGGCCGGGGCCGAGGTGCTGCCCTTTTCGCCCCTGGCCGACCAGGCCCCGGACCCTTCGGCCGATGTCTGCTGGCTGCCCGGCGGCTATCCCGAGCTGCACGGGGCCGCGCTTGCCGGGGCCACGCGCTTTCGCGAAGGACTGCGCGCCTTTGCCGACCGCAAGCCCGTGCATGGCGAATGCGGCGGCTACATGGCCATGGGCGAGGCGATCATCGACCGGGATGGTGCGTGCTGGCCGATGGCGGGGCTTCTGGGTCTGGTCACCAGTTTCGAGAAACGCCGGATGCATCTGGGCTATCGCCTCGCACGGCTGGCGCAGGGCATCCCCGGCCATGCACCGGGCAGCACCCTGCGCGGGCACGAGTTCCACTATTCCACCATCCTCGCCCAGCCCGATGCGCCGCTGGGCGAGGTGACCGACGCCACCGGCGCCCCGGTCGAGGAGACCGGGAGCACTCGACTCCAGCCCGGCGGCGGGCTATCGACCGGCACCTTCTTTCACCTGATCGCACCTGCCCAATGACCGGATTTGTCCATTTCGTCTCTGCCGGACCCGGCGACCCAGACCTGTTGACCGTCAAGGCGGTCAGGGCGCTCGAGGCAGCTGATGCGGTGCTGTTCGACGACCTGTCCTCGGGTCCGATCCTTGCGTTGGCCAAGCCGGGGGCGGATATGGTCGGTGTGGGCAAGCGGGCCGGGCGGGCCTCGCCCAAGCAGGACCACGTCAGCCGGCTTCTGGTGGACTATGCCCGGACCGGCGCCCGGGTGGTGCGGCTGAAATCGGGCGATTCGGGCATCTTCGGCCGGCTGGAGGAAGAGCTGGCCGCCGTCCGCGCCGCCGGCATCCCCTGCGAGATCATTCCGGGCGTCACCTCCGCTTCGGCGGCGGCGGCGGCGGCGGGGATCCCGCTGACCCGGCGCCAGCACGCCCAGCGCATCCAGTTCATCACCGCCGCCGATGTCACCGGCAACCTGCCGCCCGGGCTGAACCTGCCCGCGCTGGCAGATCCCGGCGCGACCACGGTGGTCTACATGGGCAAGCGGACCTTCCCCGCGCTCGCTGCGGCGCTGATCGCCCACGGCCTGCCGCCCGACACGCCCGCACTCTTGGCCGAAGCCGTCAGCACCCCGGACCAGCGCCTGCACCGGACCACCGTCGCCGCCCTGGCCGAAGCCCTGGCCGGCGACCGCTCGCCCCTGCCCGGCCTGATCCTCTATGGCCGTCTGGCCGACGGCGTCGCGGATTGATCGCGGTCGGTCGCCTTCCACCTTGACCGGACGCCGACAGAGGCGCAGACAGGAATCTGCAAGGTGTCCCATAAGGCGCAAAGCGCCGGGACTGAAACGGGAATGAGGAGCGGGCCTACCCAACAGGGGGCCCGTGACATCAGCCGCCCCCGCGACTGTCAGCGGTGAGCGGGTTCCGAGTAGGCCACTGCCCCCGAGGGGACGGGAAGGCAAGGAACCCGCCGCGATCCGCCAGCCAGGAGACCGGCCCTGCAAGGAAGCAAACCGCCGTCGGGTGTGACGGACAGGAGGGACAGACATGCATATCGAACCGGGCCTCGTCGACGGGGCCAAGATCGCGCTCAGCTACGCCACCGCCGCCGCTGCCGGCGGCACGGCGCTTTACCACATCGCCAAGGCCACCCGCGAAAGCGGTATCGCCTCGGTCGCGCTGCGGTCCCTGGTGGCGACCGTTGGCGTCTTTACCTTCTTCGAGATCCTGCCGCATTTCCCGGTGGGCGTGTCCGAGGTCCACTTCATCCTCGGCTCGACCCTGTTCCTGATCCTCGGCGCGGGGCCGGCGGCGATCGGGCTGGCCATGGGCCTTCTGATCCAGGGCCTGTTCTTCGCGCCGTTCGACCTGCCGCAGTACGGCATGAACCTGACCACGCTCCTCGTGCCGCTCTTCGCCCTGCATGCGCTCGCCAGGCGGATCATCGCGCCCGGCACCGCCTATGTCGATCTGGAATACCGGCAGGTCCTGGCGCTTTCGACTGTCTATCAGGGCGGCGTGGTCGCCTGGGTGGCTTTCTGGGCGATCTACGGCCAGGGCTTCGGGGCCGAGAACCTGGGTTCGATCCTGTCCTTCGGCGCGGCCTACATGCTGGTCGTGCTGATCGAGCCCATCGCCGACCTGGCCGTGCTGGCCGGGGCCAAGGCGCTGCGGGCGCAGGGCTCGGCCCTGGTGACGCCGCGGCTCTATTCCGCCGCCTGAAGCGATGCGGCGCGGCCTTGCAGAGGGCCGCGCCCACCCGTAAAGCCCGGGCCATGACCACGCTTTCCCTGATCGGCATCGGCACCGGCAATCCCGACCATGTGACCGGACAGGCCATCCGCGCGCTGAAAGCGGCGGACCTGATCCTGATCCCACGCAAGGGGCAGGCCAAGTCCGACCTCGCCGACCTGCGCCGCCAGATCCTGGCGCAGGTGCTGACGCGCCCAGTGCCTGTCGCCGAATACGACGTGCCCCAGCGTGCCGATCAGGACGACTACCTCGGCGCCGTGAACGACTGGCACGATGCCATCGCCCGGGTCTGGACCGAAAGCATCGCCGCCCATCCCGGTGCCTGCGAGGTCGCGCTGATGGTCTGGGGCGACCCGTCGCTTTACGACAGCACCCTGCGCATCGCGGCCCGGCTTCCGGGCGTGTCGGTCAGGGTAATCCCCGGCATCACCTCGCTTCAGGCCCTGACGGCGGCCCATGCGATCCCGCTGAACACGCTGGCCGCCCCCGTCACCATCACCACCGGCCGCCAGCTGCGCGATCACGGCTGGCCCGAGGGCGCGACGACGCTGGCCGTGATGCTGGACAAGGGCGGCGCCTTCACCGCGATCGACCCCGAGGGTGTGATGATTTGGTGGGGCGCCTATGTCGGGATGCCCGAGGAATGCCTGATCCACGGCCCCCTTGCCGAGGTGGCCGAGAAGATCCTTGCCACCCGCGCCCGGCTGCGGGCCGAGCATGGCTGGATCATGGACATCTACCTTCTGCGCCGGGGCGGCGATGTCTGACCTGATCGCCCGCGCGCTGCCGCTCTACGGCGTGTCGCCCGACACGCCGCTGACCCTGCTGAACCGGTCCGAGAACGAGACCTGGGCCGCCGGCGATCTGGTCCTGCGGCTGCACCGCGCGGGCTATCACACGAAGGCCGAGATCGCCTCGGAACTCGCCTGGCTGGGCGCGCTGCAGGATCTGCCGGGGCTGAACGCCGTCCGCCCCGTTCCGGGCCGGCAGGGTCTCGTCAGCGAGATCGACGGCCGACTCCTCGTCGCCTTCGCCCGGCTGCCGGGGCAGGAATTACAGCCCGGCGACGACCTGTCGCGCTGGTTCGCGCCTCTGGGAGAGATCACCGCCCGCCTGCACCTCCACGCCCGCGCCTGGACCCCGCCGCCCGGCTTCACCCGCAAGCGGTGGGATGTGGAGACCATCCTCGGGCCCCGGCCGCATTGGGGCCACTGGCGGCAGGCGCAGGGGCTGGACGGCCCGGGCGAGGCGCTGCTCGCGCGCGCCACCGACGCCCTGGCCACGCGGCTGGCCGCCTATGGCACGGGGCCGGAGCGTTTCGGCCTGATCCATGCCGATCTGCGGCTGGCGAACCTGATGGTGGCGGGCGAGAGCCTGACCGCCATCGACTTCGACGACTGCGGCTTCGGCTGGTGGGCCTATGACCTGGCCGCCGCCCTTTCGTTCATCGAGACCGACCCGCGCTTGCCCGACCTGATCGCCCGCTGGCTGGAGGGCTATGCCCGCGTGAGCCCCTTGGGGCGCGAGGACCGGGCGATGATCCCCTCGCTGATCTTCCTGCGTCGGGTGCTCTTGACCGCCTGGCTGGCCACCCGTGCCGACAGCGACACCGCGCAAGGTTTCGGCGGGCCGGATTACACGGCCGGAACATTGGAGCTGGCCGAAGGCTATCTGACCAACGGTCTGAGATGTTTCGTCGAAAAATCCTAGATTTGCGCTATTCCTTCAGCAACAGCCCCAGGGCCAGTATGGTCAGCCCCACGCCCACCAACACCAGACCGGGTGGCACGGCGCCGTGCAGCGCGACTTCCCACAGGATCACCCAACTGGGCACCAGGTAGGTATAGGCCATGACCTTGGCAGCCGGCAGCCGCAGGGTGGCGTATTGCAGTAGGACGAAGGTCAGCGCGCTGGCCGCAACCGCCACATAGGCCAGCGTCACCCAGACAATCCGCGGCAGGGCCGCCCAGTCGGTCGCCATAAGCGCGGGCCAGGCCCAAAGCGTCAGAACCGCCGTTCCCGCCACCATCATCCCGAAGGTGAAGACCACCGCAGGCTCGCCCCGGTTCAGCCTGCGCACCATCGGGGTGTATAGTGCATGGGCCGCACAGCCCCAGAAATAGGTCACTTCGCCCGGGCCGATCCGCAACGCCATGAGAGCGGCCAGGTCGGCCCGGAAGATCACCCACAGGGCGCCTGCCGCACCGATTGTCAGCGCCAGCGCCATCCGCCCGGTCAGACGCTGGCGCAGCAGCAGCCAGCCGAACCCCGCTGCCATCACGGGTGTCAGCGTGAAGACCGCCGCAGCCGGAACCGGGTCGGCCGTCTTCAGGCCCTCGAACATCAGCACGAAATAGGCTGCAAGCAGCGCCCCCAGCACCAGATAGCGCCAAGGCGCGACCCAGGCACTGCGCGGCAGGCCCGTGGTTGTCAGCGCCGCGATACCGACCAGAAGACCCGCCAGCAGGAAGCGCAGTGCCGAAAGCGCGCCCGGATCGACGAAAGGTGCCGCCAGCGCGCCCAGCGAGAACGACCCCGCCACCAGCGCCGAGAAGGCCAGCATCGCCAGATGCCCGCGATGCGACTGGCTCAGGCGCACGATCCACCCGACCGGATCGAATCCGCCCCTGGCGCCTCCTCTCCCCCTCGGGGGGTGGGGATGGGGGTTGGGTGCTTCCGCAGAGGACCGGCTGCTTCCGGCATCAGCCGCAGAACTTCCACGACTTCGCTGCCTCTTTCAGGTGGGTGAGAAAGGCCTGCACCTTCAGCGTCCGGTGCAGATCGACATGGGTTACGATGCGCAGGGGGGTCTCCCATTCCGCCCGCGGGGGCAGGATTTCGATCAGATCCGCGTCGTTCGCCGCGCGATGCACCGCCATGAACCCGATGCCGGCCCCCTGCTTCACGGCATCTTCCAGCGCGGCGGGCTCGGTCGCGGCATAGACCACCTGCTCGGGCTGGACCATCGACCGCAGCCAGCGATGGAAGGGGGCCTTTGTCGTTTCGGCATCGGTGCAGACGAAGCGGTGGCCCTGAAAGCCGGCTTCGCTGCCAGGGTGGCCATGGCGGTCCACATAGGCCCGGGTGGCGTAAAGCGCCCAGCGGATCCGGGTCAGGGGCTGCACCACGTTGTCCGGCTCCTCTGGCCCCGTGCCGGCGCGGATCGCCACATGCGCCTCGCCATAGTCCAGCCGGAACACCCGCATGTCGGTCAGAAACCGCACTCGCACCTCGGGCCAGGCATCCTGAAAGCTGACCATGACCGGGGTCAGCAGGTCCGAAACCCCCGCGATCGAGGTCACCACCAGCTCTCCCGAGACCGTCTCGCCCTGACCCTTGATGCGGCTGGCAAGGTGGGCGAACTGTTCTTCGGTTGTCTGGGCCACCGCCAGCAGGTCGCGCCCCGCCTCGGTTGCCGTATAACCCCGCGCGTGGCGCTGGAACAGCTTGGCCCCCAGCCGCTTTTCCAGCGCGTCGATATGGCGGATCACCGTCGCATGATGCACGCCCAGCACCTCGGCCGCGCCCGAGACGGTGCCGAGGCGGGCCACCTGATAGGCCGTGCGGATCTCGTCCCAGTTTTCCATGCTGCGCCCTTTTCTCGCTGTGCAGGGATGCACAGAAAACGCCGGCCGCGCCGCCAATGCAAGGGGCTTGGCCGTATCGCTTGACGCAGTGGGCGACAGGTCCAACACTGGCCCGGCAGCCTTGCCGGACCAATTCCGATGCGCATCGCCGAGATCACGCCTGACCGCCTGACGCTCGACTCCCGCCCCTGGGCGCTGGGACTGATCCTGATCCTCGCCATCCTTTTCTTCCTTGGCGTGGCCCTGTTCACCCTGCGGGATGAGCCCTGGCTTGCATTCGGCATGACCCTTGGCGCGGCATTGATGGGGGTCATGTTCGTCATCTTCGTCCGCCGGGTGCTGGTGATCTTCGACCGCCCCACCGGTGTTGTGGTGATCCGTACCGCCACCCTGCTGGGCCGGGCCCACCGCAGCCTTCGTCTGGCCGACATCATGGCGGCCGGTGTCGAGACGACGCTCAGCCACTCCAGCACTGACGCGAGTTCGGGATCGACTGCCACTTACACCCACCGTCCCATCCTGAAGACCACGACTGGCGATGTGCCGCTGACCCAGATCCATTCCAGCGGCGACGGCGCTGCCCGCACGGCCGAGGCGATCAACCGCTGGCTGGCCGGAGCGGGCGGCACGGCTTGACTCGGGCGGGCGATGGGCGTATCCGCCCCCAATCCCCGGAGGCCAAGGCTTCCGGTCCCTAGGGCATGGCCCGGGATCGCCATCCGTCAGCGCGTTGCGCCCACGGGTGCCGTTCCGCTTTGCATCAGGGTTCCGCCGCCCCATATCGGGGCAGACGCAACGAAAGGGTGACGCGATGTTCGAAAGCCTGTCAGAACGCCTTGGCGGCGTGTTCGATCGTCTCACCAAGCAGGGGGCGCTGACCGAGGCCGACGTGACCACCGCGCTGCGCGAGGTTCGTGTCGCGCTGCTGGAGGCCGACGTCTCGCTGCCCGTCGTGCGCGATTTCATCAGGCGCGTGACTGAAAAGGCCACCGGCGCGGCCGTCACCAAGTCGGTCACCCCCGGCCAGATGGTGGTGAAGATCGTCCATGACGAGCTGATCCGCGTGCTGTCCGGCGACGGCCCGGCCGAGGCGCTGAAGATCGACAACCCGCCTGCGACCATCCTGATGGTCGGCCTTCAGGGTTCGGGCAAGACCACGACCACCGCAAAGCTTGCCAAGCGGCTGAAGGAGAAGAACGGCAAGAAGGTTCTGCTGGCTTCTCTCGACACCAACCGCCCTGCGGCGATGGAGCAGCTGGCGATCCTGGGCGCGCAGATCGGTGTCGATACGCTGCCCATCGTCAAGGGCGAGACGGCGGTGCAGATCGCGAAGCGTGCCAAGACCCAGGCATCCCTGGGCGGCTATGACGTGCTGTTCCTCGACACCGCCGGGCGGCTGCACATCGACGAAGTCCTGATGGACGAGGTCAAGGCCGTGCGCGACATCGCCCAACCGCGCGAGACGCTCCTTGTGGTCGACGGCCTGACCGGCCAGGACGCGGTGAACGTCGCCACCGAATTCGACGGCAAGGTGGGGATCACCGGTGTGGTCCTGACCCGGATGGACGGTGACGGCCGCGGCGGTGCTGCGCTGTCGATGCGGGCGATCACCGGCAAGCCGATCCGCTTTGTCGGCCTCGGCGAGAAAATGGACGCGATCGAGCCCTTCGAGGCCGAACGTGTCGCCGGCCGCATCCTGGGCATGGGCGACATCGTGGCGCTGGTCGAGAAGGCGCAGGAGACCTTCGAGGCCGAACAGGCCGAACGCATGGCCAAGCGTTTTGCCAAGGGTCTGTTCAACATGAACGACCTGAAGATGCAGCTGGAACAGATGCTGAAGATGGGCGGGATGCAGGGCCTCATGGGCATGATGCCCGGGATGTCCAAGATGCAGGCCCAGGCCGAGGCGGCAGGGCTGAACGACCAGATGCTGCGCCGCCAGATCGCGCTGATCAACTCGATGACCAAGAAGGAACGCGCGAACCCCGACCTTCTGCAGGCCAGCCGCAAGAAGCGCATCGCGGCCGGGGCCGGGCTGGATGTGGCCGACCTGAACCGGCTTCTGAAACAGCATCGGCAGATGGCCGACATGATGAAGAAGATGGGCAAGGGCGGCATGATGAAGCAGATGATCCGCCAGTTCCTCGGCAAGGGCGGCATGCCCGATCCGTCGAAGATGTCGCCCGAAGAACTGGCTGAGCTGGCCAGGGGCATGCAGCAGGGCGCGGGTGGGGCAGGCGGCGCGCTGCCGCCCGGCATCGGCGGTCTGCCGCGCGGCATCACCCTGCCTGCGGGCCTTTCGGGGCTGATGCGGAAGAAATGATGATCCGCCACGCCCGCCAGATCGCCCTGCACCATACCCGGTTCGCTGCGCTGGACCGCTGCCCCCGCCACCCTGCATTGGAGCTGGTCGCATGACCGACGCCACCACCCGCGCAGCCAGTCTGCTGAAAGAGCATCGACAATCGATCGACCGGCTGGATGCGATTCTGGTCTACACCCTGGCCGAACGCTTCAAGCACACCCAGGCCGTGGGGCGGCTGAAGGCAGAACATGGCCTGCCGCCTTCTGACCCCGACCGCGAGGCACGGCAGATGGCGCGGCTGGACCAGCTGGCGAAAGAGGCCGACCTCGACCCCGACCTCGCGAAGAAATTCCTGGCCTTCATCATCGGTGAAGTCATCAGGCACCACGAGAAGCTTCAGAAATGACCGGGGCTTGCCCCGTTACCAGCCATCGAGAAGGAGATACACCATGGCTATGAAAATCCGTCTGGCGCGCGGCGGTTCCAAGAAGCGCCCGTTCTATTCGATCGTTGCCGCCGATTCGCGCATGCCGCGCGACGGCCGCTTCATCGAGAAGCTCGGCACCTACAACCCGCTTCTGGCCAAGGACGACGAAAAGCGCGTCGTGATGAACATGGACCGCGTGCAGCACTGGCTGAGCCAGGGCGCCCAGCCCACCGACCGCATCGCGCGCTTCCTCGAGGCCGCTGGTGCCCTGCCGAAGAAGGCGCGCAACAACCCCAAGGCCGGCGTTCCCGGCAAGGCGATGGCCGAGCGTGCCGCCAAGAAGGCCGCCCGCGCCGCCGAACCCGCTGCCGAGTGATCCGGTGCTGCCGGGCCGGTTCAGCCCCGATTTCCGGGAAGATCTGGCCCGGCTCATGCGGTGGCGGCGCGATGTGCGCCGCTTCCGTACAGACCCGGTGGACGAGGCGATCCTCGCCCGCTGTCTGAAAGCCTTTTCCCTGGCCCCTTCCGTCGGCCTGTCCGAGCCCTGGCGCCTGATCCGGGTGAAGGGGGCTGTGGCCCGCGCCGCCTGTCTTGACAACTTCCGCTGTGCCAATGCCGCCGCACTTGCCGGCCAACAGGGCGATCGGGCGCGCGATTATGGCCGGCTGAAATTGTCGGGGATGGCCGAGGCGCCGGTCCAGCTGGCCGTCTTCTGCGACGACGCGACGCCCAAGGGCCATGGCCTGGGCGCCGCAACCATGCCGGAAACCCGCGCCTATTCCGTCGTCGGCGCGATCACGCTGTTCTGGCTGGCACTGCGCGCCGAGGGCCTTGGCCTCGGCTGGGTCTCGATCCTTGATCCGGGCCGGCTCATGCGTGATCTTGACGCGCCGGCCCACTGGCGTTTCATCGGCTATCTCTGCATCGGCTGGCCTGAGGACGAGGACGACATGCCCGAACTGGAACGTGAAGGCTGGGAAACCCGCTCCCCTGATCTTCACCTGGAGACGCGCTGATGGCGGATCTCATCTGCATCGGCGCGATTGCAGGCGCCTTCGGCGTGAACGGCGAGGTGCGGCTGAAAAGCTTCTGCTCGGTGCCGACCGACATCGCCTCCTACGGCCCGCTTCTGACCGAGGACGGCAGCCGCAGCTTTCGTGTCACCCTTACCCGTCCGATAGCCGGCGGACTTGGTGCCCGCCTGTCGGGTGTTGCCTCCCGCGAGCAGGCCGAGGCACTGCGCGGCACGGGGCTTTTCGTCCCGCGCGACCGGCTGCCTGCCCTGCCGGACGATGAATTCTACCATGCCGACCTGATCGGGCTGTCTGCCTACGACACCGGGGGCCAACTTCTGGGAAAGGTCACCGCCATACACAATCACGGGGCGGGCGACATCATCGAAATATCTCCTGCCAGTCACAAATCGGCCCTGCTTTTGCCCTTTACCAAGGCAATCGTGCCCAATGTTGACCTGACTGCTGGTCGTTTGATTGTCGATTTGCCCGAGGATGTCGAATAGGGGCTGCCGCTGCTGTCATGGCGGGCCCCGGGGAAGGCACATGAGATGACAACCCGACTTCGCCTGCTGAAAGTTGCAGCAGTGCTGTTGTACAGCGGGCCACTGTTCGCCGGACTCAGCGGGTTCGGGTGGGGGATCGTGGCCCCCTTCGTGGCCATGTTCGTCGTCTGGCTGATGATGCTCAGACCTGAACAGTGGCCTTCGACAGCGCAGGAATGGGCAACGCCGGCGGCCTGGCTTTCGGCCCTGATCCAGGTTCTGTCGCAGGTTCTGCTTGTCGTCATCCTCATGGCGACCGGCCGCGGAATCGGCGCCCTTGCGGGCTTTCTGCCGGTTCTGAACCCGATCTTCCCGCTTGCGGTCTCGTTCATGGCGCTCCCGCTCTGCCGGATGCTCTGGAATGCGTACGAGGCGGCTGATCGGGGCATCTTCCTGGATGACGAGGCAGAGGCCGCCCAGGCACCCCGTGCCGCAGCCCAGGCGGCAGCCGCCATCGTGCCGCTGCTCAACCTGCCGGACACTGCGCCCGATGCAGAGGTGGCTGCCCTTGTGAACCGGGTCATGCAGGTGCCCGGCGCCGCGCTGCGGCTGAAGGCGCTGACCGCCGCACTTGCGAGACCCGACCGCAGCCATGCTGCCCTGCGCCGCGCCCTTGTCGTGTGGGCCTCCGAGCCCGAGGTCGTTGCGCCGGGCCTGGTGCCCGATTCCATGCGCCGGGCCTTTTCCATTGCCGATGGCAACGCCGATCTGCTGCGGCTTTACCTGCCGCGTGCGGTGGCACTGATCGCAGCCTTTCCCGACAGAGCCCCCGATTTTCCGACGCCAGAGCGCCTGCGCGAGGCGGCTGAACAGGATCTTGGCGCTGACCCCGCGTCTGATCTGCCTGCCCACCTGCGCGCCGATCTGCGCGACGGTCTGCGCGCCCTGGCGCAAGCGGTCGAGACGGCGCTGAGACCGGGTGCCGCCCCGGCCGAGGCGCATGCAGGGGCGATGGCGGCACCCTCTGCCCGCATTGCCTGAGTGTCGGGGCTTCCGCCCCACGGCGTTTGCCTGTAATTCCGCCGCATGTCCGAACCCAAGACCCCGAAAAGCCACGGTCGCCTGGCGATCCGCGCCAGCCTGACACCGCGCGACCTGATGGAGGAGCCGCGGGTGGTTTCGGGGGCGTGGACGGCAAGGGTCATCACCCTCTTCCCCGAGGCATTCCCGGGCACGCTGGGCCTGTCTCTGACCGGCAAGGCGCTGGATTTCGGGCTGTGGCAGCTTGAGACCATCGACCTGCGGGCCTTCGGCCAGGGTAGGCACCGCAATGTGGACGACACGCCCGCAGGCGGCGGTGCGGGCATGGTCCTGCGCCCGGATGTCGTGGATGCGGCCATCCGCCAGGCCCGCATCGGCACGCCTGTCGACCGTGCGCGGTGGCCGGTGATCTATTTGTCGCCGCGTGGCCGCCCCTTCACGCAGGCTGCGGCCCGGCGCCTGGCGGGCTGTGCGGGTGTGACCCTGCTTTGCGGCCGTTTCGAAGGGGTGGACCAGCGCGTGCTGGATCACCACCAGGTGGAAGAGATCAGCCTTGGCGATTTCATCCTGACCGGGGGCGAGATCGCCGCGCAGGCCGTGCTGGACGCCACAGTACGGCTTTTGCCCGGCGTTCTGGGCAATGCCGCCTCGACCGAGGAAGAAAGCTTTTCCGACGGCCTGCTGGAGCATCCGCATTACACCCGGCCGGCTGTCTGGGAAGGTCACGAGATCCCGGCGGTCCTGCAATCCGGAAACCATGCCGAGATCGCCCGCTGGCGCCGGGCAGAGGCCGAGCGCCTGACCCGAGAGCGTCGGCCGGATCTGTGGGCAAGGCGCGGCAGCCGGGCGGACGGACCCGCCGCGGATGGCGCTGACGATCCGGCAGGCACCGATTCGTGACGGCGGGCTGACCGCAGGCTGCCCTTGCGTGGGCAGAGCCGGAAGAAAGACGCATGACAGGCGGGCCGGTATCCTGCGGATCGAAGGATCAAGTCAGCGAATGCAATGACTTGCGGCAACATCGCCCCGTTGTGCCGGCCCTCGCCATTTCCGGTTCCCCCATCCTGACTGCATCGCTTTGCCTTCGCCGATCAGCCGCCCCCTTGACCGGACCGCGCCTTCCCCCTATACGCGCCCGGTCCGGGGCCATGCGCCCGTCGGACCCTTTTTCCTTTGCCTGCCTGCCTTCTTCCGCAGGGCCATCGCAAGGGAAAAGGCCCACAAGAAGCAGGCGCCACCTGCGGCGGGCTCTCTGGCCATCAGGGGGGACCCGGGCGAAGACCGGAAGCTCTGGCGCGGCATCACCTCTGCGGATCCACCGCAGGCAAATGGAGACGAAGCGCATGAACCTCATCGCGCAACTTGAGGCCGAGCAGATCGCTGCGCTCGGCAAGAAGATCCCGGATTTCAAGGCCGGCGACACGATCCGTGTCGGCTACAAGGTGACCGAAGGCTCGCGTTCGCGCGTGCAGGCCTATGAAGGCGTCTGCATCGGGCGCAAGGGTGGGCTGACGCTGGGTGCCTCGTTCACCGTGCGCAAGATCTCGTTCGGCGAAGGCGTCGAGCGGGTGTTCCCCCTTTATTCGACCAATATCGACTCGATCGAGGTCGTCCGCCGTGGCCGTGTCCGCCGCGCCAAGCTGTATTATCTGCGCGCGCGCCGCGGCAAGTCGGCCCGGATCGCGGAAGTCGCGAACTACAAAGAGAAATCGGAATAAGGACCGGGACGATGAAAGCCGATATCCACCCCGATTACCACACGATCACCATCAAGATGACGGACGGGACGACCTACACCACCCGTTCGACCTGGGGCAAGGAAGGCGACACCATGTCGCTGGACATCGACCCGCTGGCGCACCCGGCCTGGACCGGGCAGCAGGCCAAGCTGATGGACACCGGCGGTCGCGTGTCGAAGTTCAAGAACAAATACGCCGGCCTCGGGTTCTGATACCCGCCACCCTGCAGGCCTTGTGGGGCGCGCAGCGATGCGCGCCCTTTTGCTTGCGGGCGCGGCCGCATTGCCAGTGCCTTGGCAGACCGGCAGGCTGGCATGTTGCCACCCGCTCAAGGGCCTGTTGGGCCTTGAACGGGTCGGGGTCATGACCTGCGCGGCATCTCCCGTGCGGATCGGCCTGTCCGATCACGGGCGCATCTACTTCCGGCATGACGCAGGTGATCGGGACGACCGCAGCCGCCCTGATCTTGGCGGCGACCCGGCCGGCTGATGGCCTGCCTGATTTCCCGGCCCGACCTTCCCTTCCGTCTTCCCCCTCGCGGCGACTGCGCATATGAGATGCCCGGCAAGCGGAAGGGGCGGCCATGGCGCACATCATCGTTGTTGGAAACGAAAAGGGCGGTTCGGGCAAATCGACCACCTGCATGCATGTGGCGACGGCACTGGCGCGCCTGGGTCACCGGGTCGGCGCGCTGGACCTTGACCTGCGGCAGCGGTCCTTCGGCCGCTACATCGAGAACCGCCGCGCCTACATGGCGCAGGCCGGCCTGGCCCTGCCCACCCCCGACTATCGCGACCTGCCCGCTGTTCCCGTGGCGAACGGCGAGAATGCCCAGGACGAACGCCTGGCCAGTGCGATCGAGGCGATGCATGGCGAGAAGGATTTCATCGTCATCGACTGCCCCGGTAGCCACACCCGGTTAAGCCAGGTGGCCCATACCCTGGCCGATACACTGATCACGCCGATGAACGACAGCTTCGTGGACTTCGATCTGCTGGCCCGCGTAGATCCGATGACCGGCAAGGTCAGGGGGCCGTCAATCTATGCCGAAATGGTCTGGGCGGCGCGGCAGATGCGGGCACAGGCCGGGCTGAAGCCGATCGACTGGATCGTGGTGCGCAACCGCCTGGGCGCCCAGCAGATGCACAACAAGAAAAAGGTCGGCGCGGCGCTAGAGGATCTTTCGCGCCGCATCGGCTTTCGTGTGCTGCCAGGCTTTTCCGAAAGGGTGATCTTCCGCGAGCTGTTCCCGCGTGGCCTGACACTGCTTGACCTGAAGGATACCGGCGTCGACCAGCTGAACCTGTCCAACATCGCCGCGCGCCAGGAATTGCGCGACCTGATGACCGGGCTCAGGCTTCCGGCTCTGACGGTCGGCTTCTGAACACCGGGCCACCCAGACCCTGCTGGTTCACCAGTCTTGCCCGGTTGACCTTCTTCAGGCGCCGTTCGAACTGGGTAAGTGCCTCTGCATCGGTCTTGCGCCGAAGCAGGCCAAACTTTTGCAGGAGCGCGAGTGTTTTCTTCATTTTCCGCCAGTCCCTTTCCGCTTTAGCCACGATCCCCGGCAAGCAGGGCAGGACTGTGGCGCACTGCGGGTGGCCTTGCGGCGGCGCGACAGGGCGACCTGGACAGACTGTTTCAGATTGCGGAACGCTTGCCGCAATCCTGCCTTGACCGTCTGGCGCGATCAGCCCGCCTCGTCCTGAAGTTCGCGTTCCAGAAATCGCTCGAAGGCGTCCAGGTCCACTGGCTCGAACTGGCCGAAGCCCTGCATCCAGACCGATGCGGCGCGCAGGGCGTCGGGTTCCAGCTTGCACCAGATCACCCGGCCGCGCCTTTCTCGGCTGATCAGTCCGGCATCGGCCAGCACGCTCAGGTGCTTCGAGATGGCGGCCAGGCTCATCGCGAAGGGTTCGGCAACGTCGGTCACGGCCATGTCGTCTTCCAGAAGCATCGTCAGGATCGCCCGGCGGGTCGGGTCGGCAAGGGCGGCAAAGACGGCATCCAGACGATCATGCATGGGCCGCTTATCCCGCGCATGGCGGCAATCGTCAACCGCGGGGTTGAATATGTCTGCGGGTGCTCAGCACGCGCCACCTGCCAGAAGCGCGCAGAAAAACCATATTAGTAAATAGCTTGCAAGAAATGCCTACGGCTTGACTCTCTCGCGCCCGATCCGTAGGTTCCGCCCGACTGTATAGGGGTCTTGTCATGGCGTCCGATCCCGATCCCGACCGGCTGCGTGCGCTGGAGGCGCGGCTTGAACAGGTGAAGGGGGCGCCGAAGGCAGAGGACTCTGCCACGGCAAAGGGTTTCTCGCAGGGCGAGGTGGCCTGGAGGATGGTGATCGAGCTGGCGACCGGCATCGTGCTGGGGTCTGCCATCGGTTACGGGATCGACGTGCTGGCCGGCACGCTGCCCATCTTCCTGATCGTCTTCTCGCTCTTCGGCTTCGCCGCCGGCATCCGCACGATGCTGGGCACGGCAAAGGAATTGGGACGGAAAAGCGCGGCCGCTGCCGCGAGGGACGAAGGAAGCTGAGGATGGCGACGGAAGAGCACGGCGGCGGGTTGCAGATCCACCCGATGGATCAGTTCATCGTCAAGCCGCTGTTCGGCGATGGCCCGATCGAATGGTACACACCGACCAATGTCACGCTCTGGATGGCGATCGCGATCCTGGCGATGACGGCGCTTCTGGTCCTGTCCACCCGTCGCAGGGCCATCGTGCCGTCGCGCGGGCAGTCGGTGGCCGAACTGTTCTACGGCTTCATTCACAAGATGGTCGAGGACGTGGCTGGCCACGAGGGGCTGAAATTCTTCCCCTACATCATGACGTTGTTCATGTTCGTCTTCCTGTCGAACATCCTGGGTCTGATCCCGATGTCTTTCACCACCACCTCGCACATTGCGGTGACGGCGGTGCTGGCGCTGCTGGTCTTCCTGACGGTCACGCTGGTGGGCTTCTACCGGAAGGGGATCGGTTTCCTTGCGATGTTCTGGGTCTCGTCGGCGCCGCTGGTGCTGCGGCCGATCCTGGCCGTGATCGAACTGATCTCCTACTTCGTGCGTCCGCTCAGCCATTCGATCCGTCTTGGCGGCAACCTGATGGCTGGCCATGCCGTGATCAAGGTGTTTGCCGGCTTCGCCGGCGCCATGGGGATCGCCTCGGTCGTGCCGATTGCCGCCATCGTGGCGATCTACGGGCTGGAACTGCTGGTTGCCAGCGTTCAGGCCTATGTCTTCACCATTCTGACCTGCGTGTATCTGCGCGACGCCGTTGGCGACGCCCACCACTAGGGTCTGGACAACCAATCAACAGCATTCCATCCATAGGAGAGACATCATGGAAGGCGAACTCGCTCTGCTCGGCAAATACATCGGTGCCGGTCTGGCCACCATCGGCCTCGGCGGCGCCGGTATCGGCGTGGGCCACATCGCCGGCAACTTCCTGGCCGGCGCGCTGCGCAACCCGTCGGCCGCCCCCGGCCAGATGGCCAACCTCTTCGTCGGCATCGCCTTTGCGGAAGCTCTCGGGATCTTCTCGTTCCTGATCGCTCTTCTGCTGATGTTCGCCGTCTGATCTTTCGAACCTGATGTCCGGGCCAGGCTGGCGCCTGGCCCTGGTTCCAAGGATTTGGGAGAGACGACATGGCAACCGAAGCACATGGCGGGGCGGGACAGGCGGCTGGGATGCCCCAGCTCGACTTCTCTACCTGGCCGAACCAGATCTTCTGGCTTCTGGTCACGCTGGTCGTGATCTATCTCATTCTTTCGCGCGTAGCCCTGCCCCGCATCGGCGCAGTGCTGGCCGACCGGAAGAGCACGATCACCAACGACCTTGCCGCAGCCGAAGAGCTGAAGCAGAAGGCAGTGGCAGCCGAAAAGGCCTATAACGAGGCGCTGGCCAATGCCCGTGCCGAGGCGGCCAAGATCATCGCCCAGGCGAAGGCCGAGATCCAGAAGGATCTGGACGCCGCAACCGCCAGGGCCGATGCCGAGATTGCCGCGAAGACGGCCGAGTCGGAAAAGACGATCGCTGCGATCCGTGACGGTGCCGCCGCTGCGGTTGCCGAAGTGGCCCGCGATACGGCGGCCGAACTCGTGGCCGCGCTTGGCGGGACCGCAGATGCCAGGACCGTAAGCGAGGCCGTGGCCGCGCGGCTGAAAGGATAAGACGATGACACGCCTTTCCCTCCTTCTGTCGCTTCTGGCCAGCCCCGCGCTGGCGGCCTCGGGCCCGTTCTTTTCGCTGCAGAACACCGATTTCGTGGTGCTGCTTGGCTTTCTGGCCTTCGTGGGTCTGCTGGTCTATCTGAAGGTTCCGGCCAAGCTGACCGGCATGCTTGATGCGCGTGCCGCAGCCATCAAGGCCGAACTCGACGAGGCGCGTGCCTTGCGCGAAGAGGCCAAGTCAGTCCTTGCGACCTACGAGCGCCGCCAGAAGGAAGTGCAGGAACAGGCCGAACGGATCGTGACCTCGGCCCGCGACGAAGCCTTGGCCGCGGCCGAACAGGCAAAGGCCGAACTTCAGCGATCGATTGCGCGGCGCATGGCCGCCGCGACGGAACAGATCGCCTCGGCGGAAGCGGCAGCGATCCGTCAGGTCCGCGAGCAGGCGATTTCCGTGGCGGTCGCTGCGGCTGGCGACGTGCTTGCCAGCCAGATGACGGCGGATGCTGCGGCAAAGTCGATCGACGAGGCCATCGATCAGGTCGCGGCGCGGCTGCACTGATCGGAAAGTCCACCGAAATCAGGAACCGGCGGCCCGGAACGGCCGCCGGTTCTGCCTTTCTTCGGATCCCCCCGCAAGCCCCGAACGGCCAGAAAAAGCCCGTTACCGGCTTGCTTCGTGTTCCAGCCGCTGACGCGCGATGGTTTCGTGCTTTTCCGCGCGCATCTGATTGACATAGGCCTGTTCGACAAAGCTGAGATGCGCCTCGACCGCAGCCCGCGCAGCCACCGGATCGCGGGCCTGGATCGCCGTGTTCATCGCTCGGTGCTGGTCCAGAAGCTGGCCGCGCGTCATCCGATTCCGGAACATCACCTGACGGTTATAGAACACCCCCTGCCGCAGCAGATCGAACATCGACCGCAACATGTGCAGCATGATGACGTTGTGGCTGGCCTCAATGATCGACATGTGAAATTCGGCGTCCAGCTGCGCCTCGTCCGAAGGGTCGCGCTTCTGATGCGCGGCCTCCATCTTGCGAAAGATCGTGTCGATCAGCCGCAGGTCGGTTTCGGACCCCAGACGCGCGGCACGTTCGGCGGCAAGACCCTCCATGTCGCGACGGAAGGCGATATAGTCGAAGACCGCCTCGTCATGCGTGGCAAACAGCTGGATCAGCGCCGGGGAAAAGGCCGAACCCAATACCTCGGCCACGAAGACGCCAGAGCCCGCGCGGCTGACCAACAGGCCCCGTTCTGCCAGTTCGCTGATGGCATCGCGCAACGAGGGGCGGGATACATCCAGCTTTTCGGCCAGATCGCGTTCCGAAGGAAGGCGTTCCCCCGGTCGAAGGATACCGCGAAGGATCAGCTGCTCGATCTGCCGGACGACAGATTGCGACAGCTTTTCGGGTGTTACCTTCTGAAACGGCATTTTCCGATCCGTCAATTGGTCGGAAATTATGACCAATGCCTGTGCCGCGCAACGAAAAAAGGGCCGGAGACGATCCGGCCCCTGTTCCTTGCGGCTGACGTTCTCAGCGCGTCGGGCGGATGATGATTTCGACCCGGCGGTTCTTGGCGCGGCCTTCCGGTGTCAGGTTCGAGGCGATGGGCTGGTCCTCGCCACGGCCGATGGCAACGATCCGCGATGCGGGAACGCCGTTCTCGCGCAGGATATTCGCCACGGCGACGGCACGGCGCTGCGAAAGATCCTGGTTGTAGGCGGCGGCGCCGGTGTTGTCGGTATGGCCGATCACCTCGATCCGGCTGTTGGGGTATTTCAGCAGGCTGGACGACACGGCCTGCAGGTCGCGGCGCAGGTCGGGGCGCACGGCGGCGCTGTCCACAGCGAACAGCAGATCCTGCGGCATGTTGACGATCAGGTATTCGCCCGTGTTGGTCACCGAAATGTTCGAGTTCAGCGAACTGCGCAGCTCGGCGGCCTGACGGTCAAGGTCGGCCCCAATGATCGCGCCGGTGCCTGCGCCCAGCACGCCACCGACGATCGCGCCCTTCAGACGGTCGCTGTCCGAGGAAACCGCCGCGCCTGCAATCGCGCCGGTAACACCGCCGATGATCGCACCCTGCCGCTGGCGGGCGTTCGGGTCATCAGGATAGGCGTTCGGGTCCACGCAGGCCGTCAGGGCCAAGGTGCTGGCGACGGCCAGGATCAGTGGGGTTTTCGTCATCATGTGCTCTGCCTCGTTACTAGGCCCGGTCAGGGCTCAGGCGATCTTATATCAGCCTGCGGCGAAGACTTACAGTCCTGCGTCCGCTCGGCAGGGTTTTGCCCATCAAAGTCCCGTGCGTGCCGATTCCCAGGCCAGCATGGCGCGCTTGCGCGGCAGACCCCAGTGATATCCGCCAAGGCCGCCATCGCGCCGCAGCGCACGATGGCAGGGGATCAGGAACGAGATCGGGTTGCGCCCGACCGCCGTGCCGACGGCCCGGTAGGACGAAGGGTGGCCGATCGCGCCTGCGATGTCGGCATAAGTGGTCACATGGCCTGTCGGGATTGCCAGAAGCGCCTCCCAGACCTTGATCTGGAAGGGCGCGCCGATCAGGTGCAGCGCGGTTGCACGGGCCCCGAACGCACCCTCGACCAAGGAGCCCAGCGCGGCCGGATCCTCGATGAATGTGGCACGAGGCCAGCGAACGGCCAGATCCTTCAGCGCTGCCTCTTCGCCCCCTTCATCAGCAAAGGCCATGCCGCAGATGCCCCTGCCGGTCGCCATCACCACGGCCGGGCCGAAGGGGCTGCCGAACCGGCCCCAGCGAATTTCCAGCCCTTCGCCGCCCTTCGCATAATCGCCGGGCGACATCGCCTCCCAGGTCAGGAACAGGTCGTGCAGCCGCCCGGTGCCCGAAAGGCCGGTCTCTAGCGCCGTGCCCAGCAGCGTGCGCCGCTCTGCCAGCAGCCGCCGGGCATGGCCCAGCGTCAGGTATTGCTGGTATCGTTTCGGGCTGACCCCGACCCACTGGCTGAAGACCCGCTGGAAATGCGACGGGCTCATCTGCATCCGTGCGGCCAGGATCTCCAGCGACAGGCAGGGGCCTTCGGCGTCAATGATCTGCAGCGCGCGGGCAATCACCTGGTAATGATAGGCGGGGGACTGGTCGGTCATGTGGCTTCCTCGGGTCGGATCCTCCGGCGACGGCGCCTTCTCCTGGCCGGGTCGGCAAGGATTGACGAAGTCATCGACGCGCCATTCCGATGTAATCGCCCCTGTCCGCCGCCGCGACCCGATTCCTGCGGCTTGTCGCGGGGCGGCTTTCGTGCTGCAACAGGCGCATGGTCCAGCAGCTTCCCTACGCCACCCTGAAGCGGATCTTCGCGCGCTTCGCCGAGATCGAGCCCCATCCGAGGGGCGAGCTTGAACATGTGAATGCCTTCACCCTGCTGGTCGCCGTGGCCCTGTCGGCACAGGCGACGGATGCGGGTGTGAACAAGGCCACGCGCCGGCTGTTCCAGATCGCCGACACACCGGAAAAGATGCTGGCCCTGGGCGAAGAGGGACTGATCGAACACATCAAGACGATCGGCCTTTACCGGAACAAGGCGAAGAACATCATGCGCCTGTCCCGCCTGCTGATCGAGAACTTCGGCGGCGAGGTGCCGTCCTCGCGCGCGGCGCTGACCACATTGCCGGGTGTAGGCCGCAAGACGGCGAACGTGGTGCTGAACATGTGGTTCCACCACCCCGCTCAGGCCGTGGATACGCATATCTTCCGCGTCGGAAACCGCACAGGCATCTGCCCCGGAAAGGATGAATTGGCCGTCGAACGCGCGATCGAGGACAACGTGCCGGTCGAATACCAGGCCCATGCCCACCACTGGCTGATCCTGCACGGGCGGTATATCTGCACAGCGCGCAAGCCGAAATGCGGCATCTGTCCGATCCGCGACTGGTGCCAATACGAGGAAAAGACTGAATGAAAACCTATCAGGTCGTGGGCATCGGCAACGCCATCGTCGATGTGTTCTGTTCTGCAGATGACAGTTTTCTGGACCTGATGGGCATTCAGAAGGGCATCATGCAGCTGGTCGAACGCGAGAGGGGCGAACTTCTTTACGGCGCGATGACCAACCGCCAGCAGGCGCCCGGCGGGTCGGTGGCCAACACGCTGGCCGGTCTTGGCAACCTTGGCCTGACCACCGCCTTCATCGGCCGCGTCCACGACGATGCCCTGGGCCGTTTCTACGCCCGCACCATGGCCGAGGAGGGCACGGATTTCGTTAACCCGCCCGTGCCAGGGGGCGAACTGCCCACTTCGCGCAGCATGATCTTCGTCAGCCCCGATGGCGAGCGGTCGATGAACACCTATCTCGGCATCTCCTCCGAACTCGGCCCCGAGGATGTGTCGGACGAGGTGGCCGGCCGGGCCGAGATCCTGTTCCTGGAAGGCTATCTTTATGACAAGCCCAAGGGAAAGCAGGCCTTCGAACGCGCGGTGCAGCTTTGCCGCGCTGGCGGCGGCAAGGCCGGCATCGCACTCAGCGACCCGTTCTGCGTCGATCGCCACCGCGACGATTTTCGCCGCCTGGTCAGGACGCTGGATTATGTGATCGGCAACGAACACGAATGGTGTTCGCTGTATCAGGCCGATCTGTCCACCGCCCTGGAACAGGCCGCAGCAGATGCCGGGCTGGTCGTCTGCACCAGGTCCGGCCACGATGTCATCGTTGTGCGCGGGGATGAGGAAGCCGTGGTGCCGGTCAACCGCGTGGTGCCGGTCGATGCAACCGGCGCGGGCGACCAGTTCGCCGCCGGCTTCCTTTATGGCCTGGCCACCGGGCAGTCGCTGGCCACGGCCGGCCGGATGGGCTGTGTCGCCGCCGCCGAGGTCATCAGCCATTTCGGCGCCCGACCAGAGACTGACCTGAAGGCGCTGTTCAGGAAAGAGGGCCTCATCTGACCGTTTCGGGTCAGATGCCCGCCTCAAGCCGTCCGATCAGGGTGCCCAGCATCGCCCGACAGCGATCAAGCTGTTCCATTGTCACGAATTCGTCGGGCTTGTGACCCTGCGCCATCGAGCCGGGCCCGCAGATCACCGTGGGGATACCAAGGCGCTGGTCGAAAAGCCCGCCTTCGGTGCCGAAGGCCACCTTGATCGTGCCGTTCGCCCCGGTCAGCCCCTTGACGAAATTGACCACCGCCGCATCCGAGGGCGTGCCGAGGCCGGGGTAATCCCAAAGCCGCTCGATCCGGATCGCGGCCTCGGGGAAGTCGGCCCGCAGGGGCGCGACGATCGCTTCGGCCTCGGCCTCCAGCCGGGCAATCAGCGCGCCCACGTCCTCGCCCGCCAGAGACCGGATCTCGAAATCCAGTGTGGCTTGGTTCGGCACGATGTTCACCTGCACGCCACCCGCCATCTTGCCGACATGCAGGGTCGTGTAGGGCACGTCATAGTCGCCATCGCGCAGGCCCGTCGCCGCCACCTCGGCCTGCACCCGCCGCACCGCGCCCAGGAAATCCGCCGCCAGATGCAGCGCGTTCAAGGCCAGCGGCGCCAGCGCCGAATGCCCCTCGCGCCCCGTGCAAGTAGCCCGCAGGGCGACCTTGCCCTTGTGGCCGGTGGCGACCTGCATCCCCGTCGGCTCGCCCACGATGCAGAACCGGGGCTTCACCGGCGCCGCCGCCAGCATGTCGATCAGGCTGCGCACGCCCATGCAGCCGATTTCCTCGTCATATGACAGGGCCAGATGCAGCGGCACCTTCAGCGGGCGCTTCGCGGCCAGAAGCATCGCCTCTACCGCGCAGGCAACGAATCCCTTCATGTCCGCAGTGCCGCGCCCGTAAAGCCGGCCGTTGGCCTCGGTCAGGGCGAAGGGCGGATGCGTCCACGCCTGACCCTCGACCGGGACCACGTCGGTATGACCCGACAGCATCACGCCACCCATTCCCTCTGGCCCCACGGTGGCATGAAGATTCGCCTTCCCGCCCGAGGCATCGGGGATCAGAACGGCCGGCACACCCGCCCCGGCCAGCAGATCCTTCACATAGCCCATCAGCGCCATGTTGGGCTTCGCGCTTACCGTGTCGAAGCCGATCAGCCGGTCGAGGATATCTTTGCTTTGCATGGGCGCCTCCTGTGCCCTGCTAGCGCGAAGTCCCCTGCGACGGAAGGGGCAGGAGGCTTGCCCGGCCGCTACCCGGGACAAACCGATCCCGGCAACATGCCGTCAGTGTCATTGCCAAGCAGTCTGTTTCGATGCCCGATTTCCCGCAGCTGGCCATTGCACTTCCGGCAGCCATGCCGATCATGCTGCCTGCCCCGGCACATGCCGAAGACCCTGCCATGCCCGGCCCCGTGGCGACGGTTGACCTTGCGACACGGCTTCATGCCCATGCGTTTGCTGCCGATGACGCGCTTGCAGTCGTGGCGGTCTTCCACCTTGCGCAGGGCGTCGCTTTGCGGGAGGCCCCCGATTGGCACCGCACCACCGAGGATGCCGACGGCACCCAGACAGTCTTTGCCCGACTGCCACCCGCAAAGCAGCACGAGATCGCGCAAGACGCGAGCCGCCCCTGGAAAGCCGAATTTTCGCTGATTGATCTCTGGAGTCTGGACGGGCAGCATCGAGACTTTCGCCTGCGATCTTGCCGGCGATGGCCCCCTCTTGCCGGTTCTGATCAGCGGCGCCTTGGCAGAAGGCACGCGGGGCAGGATCGGCGGGTCTAACCGGCACGTCGTGAGGATCGGTCCGCCAAGGCATGATATCTGGCGGATTCCCTTCGCCGGGCAGGCGCGCGCCGAGGTCGGAGCGTTCGGCGACGGCATGGGCGCGCTGGTCTGGAAGGTGACCGATGCCGAGGGCTTCCCGATCTGCATGGACATCTTGTCGGAAGGTCCGCTCCACTGCGGTTTTGACCTGCCAGTGGATGCCCTCCATTTCGGCACGGTGATTGCAGGGTGAACGTGGAAAGCGGCTATCTTCTTGTCACGAACCGACATCCTGGTGCCTGAAAATTCCAGGCAGGCGGCGTTCCCGCCTTGCCGCCGTGCGCCCGCTTTGCGACAGTCGCGACCATGCCGCGCCGCCTCTCTGCTGTCCTTCTGCTTCTGGCCCAACCTGCGCTTGCCGAGGGGCCGAACCTCTCGTCCGCTGCGCAGGGCGAACCGGGCAGTGCTGCGCAACTGGTGCTGGCGCAGCGCCTGCATGACCATGCCATGCAGCATGGCGATGTTCTGGCCCTGATCGCCGCGATCCGGCTTGCGCGGGGGGTAAGCCTGCGCCCCGCGACCGGCTGGGAAATGGCCCCCGCTCCCGAGATTGCGCCCGATGCCCCACAGGGTGCTCTGGCGGCGCCGGATCCGGGTGGAGAGGCCGCCTTGAGCATCGCGCGCAACCTGGCGATCGACGATCCGGATTTGCAGGATCTGGTCTATGACCTCGACGCCCAGTTGCCGCGGGCCGCGCCGCATACGGCCGTCGAGGCGCGCGCCAACCTTGGCCCCGGTCAGACGCAGGACTGGCGCCTGCCCCTGTTCGGAGAAGTTGCAGCCGAAATCGCGCTGATCGGTGACGGCGATGGCGCGCTGTCGCTGACCATCGCAGACGAAGACGGCGCCACGGTCTGCGTTTATCCCCCGAGCCATGAGCCGCTGCTCTGCCGCCTGACCCCAGCGCGCAACGGGTTCTTCACCGTCACCATTCGCAACGCCGGCGACACGGTGAACAGCTACCGGCTTGTCGGGAACTGAAGCGCGTGACGCAAAGATGACACTGAAATTCCTTTCCGCTGCCCTTGCCGCCACCGCGCTTGTCGCGCTGGCCGTGCCAACGATCGCCCAGGACAAGACCGGCACGAATGCCGGTCCGGCCGCCGAAGGCGCCGCCCCTGGTGCTGCAGCCACCATGGCCCTTGCGCAGGAACTTCATGCCGTTGGCGTCGCACAGGGCGACGCAGTGACCGTGCTTGCCGCGGCAAAGCTCGCTGCCTCGGTGGAGGTGACAACTTCAGAGGCCGGCACCCTTGACCCTGCCGCCATCACTTTCCGCGAGGGTGATCAGAGCACCTTCCGCAAGAAGGCCGCGCCCGCCGCCCCGGCCGCCCCGGCGCCGATGATGAACGACGAGATGCGCCGCGCGGCCAAGGCCAGCTTCTTCAGCGCCACCACCGATGATGACGGCGCCGCCGATGCCCCGGTGACCGCCGATGCCATGTTCGCCAAGGCCAGGGCACTCGCCGGCGACGACGAGGCGATGCAGCGCCTGATCGATGCCGCCATGGCCGAGGGCTCGCGCGGGCGGATCGGCGGGGCGGTGCAGTGGCTGTCGCGCCTGCCCGCTGGCATGACCGATGTCTGGGAGGTTCCGTTCTATGGCAATTCCTACGCCGAGGTGGCGGTCGTGGGCGATGGCGATGCGAACCTCGATGTGGCGATCACCGATGAGAACGGCAACGTGATCTGCTATGATGTCAGCTGGTCTGACAAGCTTTACTGCGACTGGACGCCGGCCTGGGACGGGTATTTCTACATCACCGTCCAGAACGGCGGCCGGGTGCGCAACAGCTATTACCTGATGACGAACTGATCAGCCCCGCCGTGCTTGGCGCGCTGCCCTCAGGCGGGCGGGTCGGGGGTTCGCTGCGATCACCTCGTTCAGCCGGGGCACGAACTTCGATACGTCCGTATAGGCCGAGAACAGCGCCGTCTCGTCACAGCCGCGGCCGGTTGCGGCGGTCAGGCCCCAGCTGACGATCCGGGCCTGGATGTAGTACCCATCCTCCAGCGGGAACGAACAGCGGGCCTCCGGAATCGCCGCTGCAGCTGGTCCTGCCGCCTTCGAACGTGCCCAAGCAGATCAGGTTCTCGCTCATCGGTTCAGGGGCTTGCGCCAGCAGTTCGTCCCAGACCGCATAGGCATCGTCCTCGCCCACGCCAAGGGTCTGTGCGGCGAAGGCAAAGCCGCCCGTCGTTTCCTCGGCCCTCGCCTCCAGCAGGGCCGCATTGCAGAGGTTACGGTGCAGGATCTGGATCTGCGCCTGCCGCAGCTCGGGCGAGGGGCGGGCACCCTCCTGCAGGCCCCAGCCGGTGACGATGGTCGTCACGCCCTGCCGGTTCAGCAGGCTGCCATATTCGGCATCTGGCACCTCGATGGTCTTGTCGGGCACGCCGGGCGCCCGGGCCAGCTTGATCAGCGCGATGTCGAAGTCGAATATGTCCGGCGCATACGAGGGATGGCGGAACTCCGCCTCGACCGGAATCGGATCGCCCTTGCCGGGCGCCAGTGCGCTGGTGCCGGCAAGCACAGAAAACTCGTCTGGCCGCAGGTCGGAAAAACCTCCGTCTCGTTCCTGAATGTGGATGCAATGGGCAGCGGTCAGCACCCACTGGTCCAGCACCAGGCTGCCGCCGCAGAACTGGCTTTCCGCCCCGACCGCGTCGGCGACGATCAGCGCCACCTGCCAGGGCCAGGCGCCTTCGGCTGCCACTTCGCCGCCGATCACCTTGGCGCCGGAAGCGTCCTGCATCGTTGCGCGCGTCGCCTTGCCGCCTGACTTTGCAAAGGCATAGGGCGAGACAGTCACGTCTTCATCCGGCGACGGGAAGGGCGCGTCCCCGGCCCGGAGTGCGGTTGCGGTTGTCGGGTTCCAGCCGATCCTCCAGCCACAGTGTCAGGGCGTTGGCACCGGCAAGGTCGCGCGTCGCGCCGGGCGCGGCCAGATGCGTCAGGTCAACGCGCGGGGCATCGGGATCGACCGGGACAGCCAGAACCCAGATCTCCTCGAGCCCCGGGGTGCTGCCGGGTTCGATCATCAGGCCGACGCGGCAGCTTTCGCCGGGGGCCAGACGGTTGACCGGATTGCGCACCGGCCAGATCGGTTGCACCAAGAAGTCGGCAGCGAAACAGAGTACCGTCACCTCCTACGCCTTGCCGCCGGTGTTGGTCAGCGTCAGCTACAGCTGGTCGCAGGGTGCCACGCCCTGTGCCGGGTCGTACGGGGTGGGGGCGGCAACCGTGCCGCAGTCGCCTGCATCCGCGCGGCGTTCGATGGCAGTGGTCACCGGCACCGTTCCGGTCAGGCTGCGGCCGGCAGCCCCGCCCAGCAGCTTTCGCAGGCGCAACCCGTGCGCAGCACGATCCTGCATCCGCGCCATGGCTTGTGCCGGGGTTTCGCCATCCAGCGCTACCATCCGGGGGGACGATCCCGCCCTGGCCGGGTCCAGCACGCCATCGGCCCCGGCCAGGGCAACGGCGCCCCCGGTCAGGATCGGCACCAGGTCGGGCGCAGGCCCCGGGGAGATGGTGCGGCGACAAGATCGGTCCATAGGGCGCCCTCCGGCGCCTCACCCGTCAGCCGGGCTGCGCGGGCCGAGACCCCGGTCACCGACATCACCGCCAGCGGCTTTCCCCCCGCCGGGCCAGCGTAAAGCGCGACCTCGGCACCCTCGGCCAACCCGTCCAGCAGGTCTGCGGCCAGTGCATCGCCCGCGCCCCTCCATCGCGCAGCGCCCAGCCCCTGGCCGAAGACCTGCGCTTCCAGCAGCGGGCCCTCGCCTTCGGGCATCTGCCGGGCCGGTCTCCGCACCATCCCCTCGCGCGTGGCGGCCAGCACCTGGGCCCAGCTGGCCTCGGGCACCTCGCGCAGGGTTCGGGCCAGTTGCAGGGTGAACTCGCCATGCCAGGTGACGCCATCTGCCAGCGGGTATTCGTAAGACCGCTGGTCGGATTGCGACGAGTATAGGAAGACGAACTCTCCGCTCAGCGGTGGCAGGGGTCGGCCGCGTGCGGGCACTGCATCGTCCGGGATGCCAAGCTGCGCCTCGTCAACAAACCGCGTCACACCCGCACCGCCGACGGCCCGAAAGCCGGTGCCCGAATGGCGCGCGTCGATCAGGCCGATGACCCGCACCCCGTGGCTCAGCGCGGCCTGTGCCCAGGTCTGCAACTCGTCGTCCAGAATCGCGTTTTCGACCATGCCGAGCGCCCCCTTCCAGCCGGCGGCGTCAGCGGACAGCAGGATCTTTCATGGCCGCCGCCTTCGTCACCCGACATGTCTGGCGCCTGGGCGCCGTGGCCCGAGAAATGGAAGACCAGCGTATCACCCGGGCCGGATTCGGCAGCAGCGGCATCGAGTGCGGCCATGATCTCAGACCTGGTTGCCGCGCCGACCACGACGCCCCGGGGCAGGCCGGTCGGATCGGTGGGCAGCACACGTATCGCCCCCGGGGCGACGCCGCGCGCGATCAGTGTCTTGGCCATCAGGCGCACATCATTGGGTGGGCCCCGCAGATCGGCATCGAGCAGGGCATGGTCGCCAACCCCGGACAGCACCGCGCGTATCTCGGCAAGGGCCGGAGAGGCCAGAAACAAGGGCAGGATCAGGCCGGTTGC
This sequence comes from Tabrizicola caldifontis, assembly GCF_004762095.1. Classification (GTDB taxonomy): domain Bacteria; phylum Pseudomonadota; class Alphaproteobacteria; order Rhodobacterales; family Rhodobacteraceae; genus Tabrizicola; species Tabrizicola caldifontis. The sequence continues at coordinate 147,403 of NZ_SIJH01000003.1, read as the reverse complement.
GCGCGCCAACATGGCTGGGCAGGGTAGCCCTGCGGCCCCACCCCGCATACCCTGCGATGCGGATGGCTGAATTTGTCGGGCCTGTGCCCTGAACGCGGAATTCTGGAAGAATTCCGCCCGGAGCCTGCACAGGCTTCAGCCCGATTTCTTCGAAGAAATCGGCGCCCGGCCCTAGCCCTTCAGTTCGGACGTGATCCTGACCGGCCCGACCGCGCCCTTCAGCTTGGCGCGGTAGATGACCACGCCTTCGGCCACCCGCATCACATAGGTCCGCGTCTCGGCGAAGGGGATCGACTCCACCCAGTCGACCACATCGACATCCGGCCTGCGGGGATCTCCGAATTCCTGGATCCAGCGGCGCGGGCGGCCAGGACCGGCATTGTAGCCCGCAGCGATCAGGGCAATCGACGGCCCGAACTCGGCCACCATCTCGGCCAGATATGCCGCGCCCACAGTCACGTTGTAGGCCGGATCGCTGGTAAGCTTGCCGTCCTTGTGTTCCAGCCCCAGCTTTCCGGCCATCAGCCTGGCGGTGCCGGGCAGCACCTGCATCAACCCCCGCGCATCGGCGGCGGACCGCGCCAGAGGGTCGAACTCGCTTTCCCGCCGCGCGATTGCCAGTGCCAGTGCCCGGCTGACCTTCAGCCCGTCGGGCACGAAGGCCGGAATGGGGTAATAGGCGCGTGGCAGGATCAGCCCGCGTTCCGCGGCCGCCTTGCCGACCAGCACCGCAAGATGCGGCTCGCCCCAGTCGGTTACCATGTCGGCCATCTGCGCCAGCCCCGTGGCGTCCTGGCTTTCGGCAAGATGCAGCAGGAACCGCTTGGCAAGGCCCAGCTCGCCCGCCTTGCGCAAGAGCTCGGCCGCCTCCATGACCGAGGACTTGCGGAACCCGGCTTCATTCCAGTCGGGTGCGCGGCCATTTGACAACAGGCCCGCATCAAGGCTGAGCCCCAGCCGTTCCGCCGCCAGAAGCCCGTAATAGGCCGTCTGATGCGCCGCAGCCGCACGGTAGCTCGCGCTGCCGTCCTGTCCTGCGGCCTCTTTGGCGCGACCGATCCAGTAATGCGCGCGGGCCAGGCTGATCGGGGTCTTCACGCCCGCCAGAAGATGTTCGAAATGCCGCAGCGCGGTTTCGGGGTCGTTCAGCCTGCGCAGCGCGATGAAGCCCGACAGGAACTCCAGATCGGCATAGGCGGAGGCCCCGGCGCCCTCGGGCAGCCAATGGCGCGAGGCGACCTTGTAGGCTTCCGCCGGGCGGCCCTGCCGCATCAGCCAGCGCGTCAGGATCGCGCGGCGTTCGGCCCAGGCTTCCGGGCGGCCCAGAGCCTCGGCGCTGGCCGAGCGTTCCAGGATCAGGGGCAGCGCGTCGTCATAAAGGTCGCGCTTCATCCGCCAGATGAACCGGTCGAACGCGAGCCCCGCGTCGCCCTTGCGCGCGGCCGGAACCGCCTCGATCAGCTGGGTCACGCCGGGCGTTTCGGCCTGAAGCGCGATCCGCGCCTTGGCCAGGGCCTGAAGGTCCTTGCCGACCCGCGGCAGCATCCGGTCGGCCTCGCCCCTCCGCCCGGCCCACAGAAGGTTGTCCAGCCGCAGCTCATGGACAAAGCTCACCGCCTCGGGCGCCAGCGCGATCAGCGCTGCCTCGTCCTCGGCGGTGAAGGACAGTTCGGCCCAGGCGCGCATTGCCTCGGTCTCGGCTTCCGCCATCCGGCCCTGGGCCTGAAGCGCGCGCACATAGGCCAGCGCGCCCTTGCCGCTGCGGGGCGGGGCGCCCTTGAACCATGCGATCACGCGGGCCGGATCGTCCGACCGCGCCACCGCCTCTTCGCCCTTCTCGCGCAGCAGCGCAAGGCCGGGCCAGTCGGGCCGCCGGGCCAGGAAATCCTCGTAGTCGCCCAGCCGCCCGTCGCCCGCGCGCAGGCGCTGCCAGAGGATCACGTCGCGGCCCACGCCCGAGGGCGCCACGGCCAGCGCGCCGTCCCAGTCCTTGCTTGCGGCGACCTGCAAGGCGGTGCGCATGGCCTGCACGCTGTCGGCTTGCGCCGGCATGGCCAGAAGCGCCAGCGCCAGAAGCGCCGCGCCAAGGTGTTTCTTGCCTGTCATGGTCTGGAATCTGCCTGATCGGGCCGCAGCCGACAACCCACGACTGCGTCAGCGGGCGGAGTCTTGGCTTTGACCCGGCCAGCGGCTATGAGTCGCGCGCAGTCGGGCAATTCCGCCCCATCACAGGAGAAGCGTCATGATCAGAGGGTCCCTTCCAGCCCTGGTGACGCCGTTCAAGAACGGCGAACTCGATCTGGTGACGCTGAAGAAACTGGTGGACTGGCACATTGCCGAAGGGTCGCACGGGATCGTTCCGGTGGGAACCACGGGGGAAAGCCCGACGCTCAGCCATGCCGAGCACCAGAAGGTGATCGAGGAAGTCGTGGCTGCCGTTGCCGGCCGGGTGCCAGTGATCGCAGGGGCGGGGTCGAACAACACGGTGGAAGGGATCAGCCTGATCCGCCATGCCGAGAAGGTGGGTGCCGATGCGGCCCTGGTTGTCACGCCCTATTACAACAAGCCCACCCAGGCCGGCCTGATTGCGCATTACACCGCGCTGCATGATTGCTGCACCCTGCCCATCATCATCTACAACATCCCCGGCCGGTCGGTCATCGACATGACACCCGAGACGATGGGCCAGCTGGCGAAGCTGCCGCGGATCATCGGCGTCAAGGATGCGACCGGCAAGATCGAGCGCGTCAGCCAGCAGCGCGCCACCTGCGGCAAGGACTTCATCCAGCTGTCGGGCGAGGACGCGACCGCGCTGGGATTCAACGCCCATGGCGGGGTGGGCTGCATCAGCGTCACCGCGAACGTGGCTCCGAAACTCTGCGCCGAGTTCCAGGAGGCGACGCTGCGTGGGGACTATGCCAAGGCGCTGGAATACCAGGACCGGCTGATGCCGCTGCACGAGGCGATCTTCATCGAACCCGGTCTTGTCGGCGCGAAATATGCGTTGTCGGTGCTGGGGCTGTGCAGCGAAGAGGTGCGCCTGCCGCTTGTGGGCGTGACCGACGGGACCAAGGCGAAGATCAAGGCCGCGATGAAGCACGCCGGGCTGATCTGACCTGTCGCCGGCAGTGCCCGGTCAGCCTTCGCCTGTCGCGCGTCTGTCGGGCATATGCGGGCGCAGTCAGGGTCAGTGCAGCCTGTTGCGCAGGGGAACAAGGCCAAGCGCGGCGATCAGGGCGAAGGCCGCGCCCGCAAGGAAGGTAGCCTCTGATCCCAGGCCCTGCCACAAGGCCCCCGCGATCACGCTGGCCATAAGCAGCGCGCCACCGGTGATCAGATTGAACAGGCCGTAGGCCGTGCCGCGCAGTTCGGCCGGAACGGCCTCGGCCACCAGCGCCGACAGCAGCCCCTGCGTCAGCCCCATGTGCAGCCCCCAGAGCGCAATGCCCAGACTAAGGGCCACAAAGCCGGAAGCCAGCGCCAGAACCAGATCGGCCGCGATCAGCAGGGCAAGCCCCGCCATCAGCAGGGTCGGACGGCTCATCCGGTCCGACAGAACCCCGGCCGGCCAGGCCGACAGTGCATAGACCGCGTTCATCCCGACCAGAACCAGCGGAATCAGCATCAGCGACAGACCCAGTTCTTCCGCCCGCAGAATCAGGAATGCCTCGGAAAATCGCGCCAGGGTGAAGACCGTCGCCACCGCGACGACCGCCCAGTACATCCCGCCCAGAAGCCGCAATTCGGCCCGCGAAAGGGGGGTGCGCACCTTGCGCAGCCCTTCGGGCCGCGCAGGTTCCTGCACGGCAAACAGGATCAGGCCAAGCGCCAGGAAGGCCGGAACCACCGCCACCCAGAAGACGGACTGGAAGTCGTTGGCAAAGACCCACATCAGGGCGATGGCCAGAAGCGGGCCCAGAAAGGCGCCAAGCGTATCCAGAGATTGGCGCAGGCCGAAGGCGGCCCCGCGGCGTCCTTCCGGCGCCAGGTCGGCCACCAGCGCATCGCGCGGCGCCCCTCGGATGCCCTTGCCCACGCGGTCGATGAACCGGGCCGCCACCACCCAGCCGATCGAGGGCGCAAGGGGAAAGACCGGCTTGGTCACGGCGGCCAGACCGTATCCGATCGCTGCCAGTTCCTTGCGGCGGCCGATGCGATCGGACAGGGCGCCGGAAAATACCTTGGTGATTGCCGCCGTCGCCTCGGCGATGCCTTCGATCACCCCCACCGTCAACGCCGTCGCGCCAAGGCCCACGGTCAGATAGACCGGAAGAAGCGCGTGGATCATCTCGGACGAGACATCCATGAGCAGCGACACGAAGCCCAAGGCCCAGATGCCCGCCGGCAACCCCCGCCAGGGAGAGGGGGACTTGTCTGCCATCGTCTCTGCCATTGCGGCCTCCTGCGTCTGGATGTCCCGCCGGGGAAGATCAGTTATGCCGCCGGGCTTCTGCCTCGGCGCGGCTTACGCCGATATCTGCGAGCATCCGGTCTTCCAGCCGGGCCAACGCCGCCCGCTGGCGCTGGCGGTCGGCCCAGGCCAGCAGGCCGGATGGCACAGGCTTGAACAGCTCTGGCGGAAAATGCGGAAAGAAGGCACCGGGGGATCTGGTCGTCTGCATGCCCATCTTCCTTCGTCAGCCGTTTTCGCCCTTCGCGTCGAAGACACGCCGGGCATAGTCGTCCAGCGCCGCTTCGCAGCCTTTCAGCCGTGCGGCTGCCTCTTCGGCGCGCGGGGCCCCGTAGAAATCAAGCTTCGCGATCTTCTCGAGCCAGCCCTGAAGCTTTTTCAGATCGACGTCATTTTCTTCCAGTTCGGCATAGCTGTAGTGGCCGGCAGCTATTTCCTTGGCCACCTCGCGCTCGAAGTCGTCGCACTTGTCGATGAATTCGGCATAGGCTTCGTCGCGTTCGGCCCTGAAGCGCGCCACGACCTTTGCCTCTTGCGCGTGGTCCAGGGCCGCAGTCTGCAGGATCACGCTTTCGCCCCCGGCTTCGGCGATGTCGTTCTCGACAATCTTCAGCCGACGGACATGATCATCTGTGCGCGGCAGGACGCAGACACCGTTCTGAAGATATACCGCGCCCATTCCCTTCAGCTTCCGCCAGATCGCGATCCGCCTTGCCGAGGGTTCGGCGGGAACCTTGTAGGTCATCAGGAGCCAGGTGATCGCATTCATGCGCACGTTCATAATGTAGCGATGGTTACAAAGCAAGAGTGCGTCTTGACTGCCACGATCCAGACCCGCTTCCCTTGCCGGTCAGGCAGAGGAACCGGCGGCCCGGGCCACGGCAGCGCCGCTTGCGATATATGATGGCGCATCGCAGGCAACGTGCCGGTGCTTGCGAATTCCGCCCCGCCCGCGCACCTTGTGCGCCACAAAGGGGGCACCATGCGCAGCAGCAAGACGATTCACGTGATTTCGGCCCATGCCGAGGGCGAGGTCGGCGATGTCATCGTGGGCGGTGTCGCCCCGCCGGCCGGCGCGACGCTCTGGGAAATGCGCGAAGCGCTGTGGCGCGACCAGAGCCTGCGCAACTTCGTTCTGAACGAACCGCGCGGCGGGGTGTTCCGGCATGTGAACCTTCTGGTGCCGCCAAAGGATCCGCGCGCGCAGATGGGCTTCATCATCATGGAACCCGAGGACAACCCGCCCATGTCAGGGTCCAACTCCATCTGCGTCTCCACGGTGCTTCTTGACAGCGGCATCCTGCCGATGACCGAGCCTGTGGCGCACATCACGCTGGAGGCGCCGGGCGGCCTTGTCACCGTCCGCGCCGATTGCCGGAACGGCAAGGCCGAACGAATCCATGTCCGCAACCTGCCGTCCTTTGCCGACCGGCTGGGCGTGCCGCTGGAGGTGCCGGGCCTGGGCCGGCTGACGGTGGACACCGCCTATGGTGGCGACAGTTTCGTGGTCGTGGACGCGGCCGCGCTTGGCTTTTCCCAAGCGCCCGAGGAAGCCCATGCCATGGCGAAACTGGGGGTAGAGATCACCCGGGCCGCTGACGCGCAGCTTGGCTTCCGCCACCCCGAGAACCCGGACTGGCGGCATTTCTCCTTCTGCCTGTTCGCCGGGCCGTTGATCCGCGTTGCCGATGGGTGGGAGACCGGCCATGCCGTCTCGATCCGGCCGGGCAAGGTCGACCGTTCGCCCACCGGGACGGCGGTTTCGGCGCGGCTGGCGATCCTGGCCGCGCGCGGGCAGATCGGGGCGGGAGAGGTCTTGCGCGCGCGCTCGCTGATCGGCGGGCAGTTCGAGGGGCGAATCGTCGGCGCGGCGAAGGTCGGCGATCTGGACGCCATCCTGCCCGAGATTTCGGGCCGCGCCTGGATCACGGGGACGCACCAGCACATGCTGGATCCCGCAGACCCCTGGCCCGAAGGCTATCGGCTGTCCGACACCTGGGGCGCGCGGTGACCCCGTCGGCAAGGCGAGCCGAATCCGTCATCTACCAGTTGCATGCCGCCGACGGGGGCAGGCCGCGTCCAAGGGGATGTCCTTGCCTCTGACCGACAATCAGCGCGGCGCACTGTTCATGACGGCCTCGATGGCTGGTTTCGCCGTCGAGGACGTCTTCGTGAAGGCTGCCGCGCAAAGCCTGCCGCTGGGCCAGGTTCTGCTGACCATGGGTCTTGCGGGCATGGTCGTCTTCGCGGCCATGGCCCGGCTGCAGGGCGAGACGTTTCTGCCGCGGGCCTTCCTGTCGCGCGCGATGCTGATCCGTTCGGCCTTCGAGGTGACGGGGCGGCTGTTCTACGGCCTTGCGATCACGCTGACGGCTCTTTCGACCACCTCTGCCATCCTGCAGGCCGCGCCGCTTGTGGTGGTTGCAGGGGCTGCACTGTTCTTTGGTGAAAGGGTGGGCTGGCAGCGCTGGGTTGCGGTGCTGACCGGCTTTGCCGGTGTGCTGATCATCCTGCGGCCGGGAACCGGCTTCTCGGCCCTCTCCCTTCTGGCGGTGGTCGGGCTTCTGGGGTTTGCCGGGCGCGACCTTGCCACGCGGGCAGCCCCCAGGGGATTGTCGAACCGCCAGCTTGGCGCGCTGGGCTTTGCCATGCTCGCGGTGGCAGGCGCAGTCCTGCTGGCGATTTCGGGCGGGGCAAGGTTGCCCGACCCGGCAACGGCCGGGCAACTGGCTGCGGGCTCTGTCTTCGGCGTCCTCGGCTACCATGCCCTGACCCACGCCATGCGCACCGGCGAGGTATCCGCCGTCACGCCCTTCCGCTACACGCGCCTTGTCTTCGCCATGCTGCTGTCCATGGCCCTGTTTGGTGAACGCCCCGACCTTGCCACATGGGTCGGCACGGGGCTGGTCGTGGGCTCGGGCCTGTTTGCGCTGACCCGCAGGCAGGGGGCCTAGGTCGGACAGCCTGCGCCAGTTTCACGCCCGGTGATAGGGAAGCCCCGCCATAATTGTGGCCGCCCGATACAGCTGCTCTGCCAGCATCACGCGGACCAGCATGTGCGGCCAGACCATGCGACCGAAGCTGATCACAAGGTCCGCGCGTGTGCGAAGCGCAGGGTCCACGCCGTCCGCCCCGCCGATCACGAAGGCCACGTCCTGCCGCCCGCCATCGCGCCAGCTGGCAAGTGCCTGCGCGAACTCCGGACTGGAGAGCAGCTTCCCGCGCTCGTCCAGCACGCAGAGGGCGGCTCCATCGGGAATCGCCCGGGCCAGAAGCGTCGCCTCTGCCGCCATGCCGCCGCCGCGCCTGTCCTCCACCTCGTGCTCGGCGACCGGCCCAAGTCCCAGGGGGCGGCCCGTGCGCTCCAGCCGTTCCACGTAATCGTCGACCAGACTACGCTCTGGCCTCGTCCGCAGACGGCCCACGGCGCAAAGGTGCAGCTTCATCAGGCCTGCGCGCTGCGGGTGGCGCCGGCGGGCAGCCACATCTTTTCCAGCTGGTAGAACTCGCGCACTTCGGGGCGGAAGACATGGACGATCACGTCGCCCGCATCGATCAGCACCCAGTCGCCTGTCTCTTTCCCTTCCATGCGGACGGAAATCCGCATTTCCTGCTTCAGCCGGTCGGCCAGCTTTTCGGAGATCGAGGCCACCTGACGCGAGGACCGGCCCGAACAGATTACCATGTAGTCGGCCACATCGGACCGGCCGCGCAGATCGATCTGCACGATGTCTTCGGCCTTGTCGTCGTCAACGGATTTCAGGACCAGGGCCAGCACGTCTTCGGATGCTGGCCCTTCGGCGGCAGGCGGGGCGGCGGGCGCCGGGCGCGGGCCGACCGGCAGGCCGGTGGCAGGATCGGAATGCGACAGGACAGGGTCCTCCAGAATGCGCGCGGTCCATCAGGCCCCCGCGCCGGGCCATGGCAAAAGACTAGCACTGCAAGGGCGCAATCTCAACCGAAGGCGCGCGCCTACGCCCTATTCCGCCGCAGCGCAAGGCCCTTTGCCGCTTTCCGCCCCGATCGGGAGTTTGGGTCAGCGGATGGTGAAGGCCACCTCGTTCCGCCGCTTCCACGGCAGGGTCATGGGCGCGTCGTAGAAATAGTAGTGCGGCCCGGCCAGGATGGTGAGGCCCGCGCCCTCGATCCAGGCCCGCAGCGCCTTGGCCCGGGCGGCAAGGTCGTCGGTGCCGGGCACGCCCGAGAACCGTTCCACCACCTGCCTTGACGGCCCGGCCTGCACGAAGCGGATCCGGTCGTCGCGCGGCGCAGGCAGGGTGTCCGCCGTGAAGCGTGCAGGCATCATGAAGCTGACCACCCAGTGGTCGGTCTCGGGCGTCTGCGCCACCGGCACGGTCATGGCGATCTTCTCGCCCGACGCATTCCCGCCGAAGATGTAGCCGGCCAGCATGCGAAAGCCAGTCTGGATCGCCCCCTGCCGTCCACCCGCCACGCGGACCTCGGCCAAAAGATGAAGGCCATAGACGCGGATTTCCCGCGTGCCAGCCACCTGTTCGACCCGATAGGGCGGCATCTCATGGCCCTTGTGGGTCTGTTCGGCCCTCGCCGTTGTTCCCATCGCACTCCCCAGAACCAGGGCCAACACCGCCAGTCGCATCGCCGCACCTTCGCTTTCGCGGGAACCTAGCTTGCCTGAAACGGATTTCGAGGGTATAGGGCGCCCATGTCCGGGTTCATCTACTTCAACATCACCGATCATGCGCGGCTTCCGGCCCGCTTCTTCGGCATGACCCGCTCGATCCTCGCCCGGCTTTGACCCCGGCCCGTGGCGCGTGAACGACCGCGCCGATCTGCGACCTTCCGACCGCCATCCCAAGAACAGGTGAGAGCCATGGCTCCTCGTACGCTTTACGACAAGATCTGGGACGACCATGTCGTCCATCAGGCCGAGGATGGCACCTGCCTCCTCTACATCGACCGCCACCTCGTCCATGAAGTGACCAGCCCCCAGGCCTTCGAGGGTCTGCGCATGGCCGGGCGCAAGGTCCGCGCGCCGGAAAAGACCATCGCGGTGCCCGACCACAACGTGCCCACGACGCTCGGTCGGGAAAACCCCGACCAGATGCCCGAGGAAAGCCGCATCCAGGTGGCGGCACTCGACAAGAACGCCAAGGACTTCGGGATCAACTACTATCCCGTGACCGACATCCGCCAGGGCATCGTCCACATCGTCGGCCCCGAACAGGGCTGGACCTTGCCGGGCATGACCGTGGTCTGCGGTGACAGCCATACCGCGACGCACGGGGCCTTCGGGGCGCTGGCGCACGGAATCGGCACCTCCGAGGTGGAACATGTGCTGGCCACCCAGACGCTGATCCAGAAGAAATCCAAGAACATGAAGGTCGAGATCACCGGGTCGCTGCGCCCCGGCGTCACGGCCAAGGACATCACCCTGTCGATCATCGGCCATACCGGCACGGCGGGCGGCACCGGCTATGTCATCGAATACTGTGGCCAGGCGATCCGCGAGCTGTCGATGGAAGGCCGGATGACCGTCTGCAACATGGCGATCGAAGGTGGCGCCCGCGCGGGCCTGATCGCGCCGGACGAAAAGACCTTCGAATACATCAAGGGCCGGCCCCATGCGCCCAAGGGGGCGAAGTGGGAAGCCGCGCTCGCCTACTGGAAGACGCTCTACACCGATGAAGGCGCGCATTTCGACAAGGTGGTGACCATCCGCGGCGAGGACATCGCCCCGGTTGTGACCTGGGGCACCTCGCCCGAGGACGTGCTGCCGATCACCGGCGTCGTGCCGGACCCCGAAAGCTTCACCGGCGGGAAGGTCGAGGCCGCTCGGCGGTCGCTGGACTACATGGGCCTCAAGCCCGGCATGAAGCTGACCGACATCGAGATCGACACGGTGTTCATCGGGTCCTGCACCAACGGCCGGATCGAGGACCTGCGCGCGGCGGCCGAAATCCTGAAGGGCCGCAAGATCAAGGTGAAGCGGGCGATGGTCGTCCCCGGCTCGGGTCTGGTGCGGGCCCAGGCCGAGGAAGAGGGCCTCGCGCAGATCTTCATCGACGCGGGCTTCGAATGGCGGCTTGCGGGTTGTTCCATGTGCCTGGCGATGAACCCCGACCAGCTTGCCCCCGGCGAACGCTGCGCGGCGACCTCGAACCGCAACTTCGAGGGCCGGCAGGGCCGCGGCGGGCGCACGCACCTCATGAGCCCCGCGATGGCTGCGGCGGCGGCCGTCACGGGCCGTCTGACCAACGTGCGCGAACTGATGGGCGAGATGGTCTGACCGGTGACTCCTCTGCCCTGTGCGGTCCTTCCCGCCGTGCCGGGCAAGGACCGCACGGGAGGGGCAAGCGGTCTCTGACCCTAAGGATTGGAAAAATGGACAAATTCACCACCCTGACCGGCATCGCGGCGCCCATGCCGCTGGTCAACATCGACACCGACATGATCATTCCCAAGCAGTTCCTGAAGACCATCCAGCGGTCGGGACTTGGCAAGAACTTGTTCGACGAGATGCGCTATACCCCAGACGGCAAGGAAATCCCTGATTTCGTGCTGAACCAGCCGGCCTATCGCAAGGCGCAGATCCTTGTGGCGGGTGACAACTTCGGGTGCGGATCCAGCCGTGAACATGCCCCCTGGGCGCTGCTGGATTTCGGCATCCGCTGCGTCATCTCGACCAGTTTTGCCGACATCTTCTACAATAACTGCTTCAAGAACGGGATCCTGCCGGTGGTGCTGCCCCCCGAGGCGGTCGCGCATCTGATGGAGGACGCAAGGAAGGGCGAGAACGCCCGGATCACCGTTGATCTGGAAGCGCAGACCGTGACGGCCTCGGATGGGACCACCTTTCATTTCGATGTCGACCCGTTCAAGAAGCACTGCCTGCTGAACGGCCTGGACGACATCGGCCTGACCCTTGAAAAGGCCGCCGCCATCGACGCCTACGAGGCAAAGGCCGCAACATTGCGTCCCTGGGTCTGACGCCTGACACTGATCGTGCAGGGAAGGGCCCTGCACGATTCGCAGATGATTCTACAGGCGGGCTGATACACCAGACCGCACCATGGCGCAGGGCAAGCCTTGGCCGACCCTGTTCGCATGGCAGTGGGCGGTCGCGCTGCGGATCATTCTGCGGCCCGGATGCAACTGATCCTGATGTCAGAAAAAGTCGGCAAAGAGTTGCTGATTGACCCAGAAATGGCCACAAAGCATTGGTTTCCTCTAGCAAACACGTTCCGAATCGGCTGTGGCAGGGGGAAGCTTGATCAGGATCGAGACGCTGCGGGAAAACATGCGCGGCGCAGCGGATGCCAAGGTCCGGCTGCGCTTCGTGTCATCGATCGAAGGCGCGGCGCGCACCTGGCTGAACCGGGCAACCGGGGCCGCGGTTCGTGCGTTCCTTGTCATGGTCGTCATCGTGATGCCGTCGGTCGTGCTGCCCGGCGTCGGCACCGACACAAAGCAGATCGTCGCGCTGATGGCTCTTTTTGCCGGAACGCTGGTCTTCATCGAATACAATGCGGTCTATCCCAGTCTGGTCGAATTTCGCGACGGCGCGCCGTTCAACCGCATCCGCTATCTGATGCTTTTCGCCATCATCCTGTTCCTGTCGATCATCGTTGCCGACCGCGAGGATCCGACGACGGTGTCCAGGCTCTTCCACGCATTGGGCATGGTGATTGGCGAGGCGCTCGATTTTCCCTATTCCCCGGTGCGTCTGGCAACCTACATGCTTGCAGACAACGCAACGGTCGAGCAGGTGACGCAGGTGCGCACCGCTGCCGGCACGGCCTATCTGGTTTCGTTGATCTCGCTGGCGATATTCGTGATCGTTCTGAAGATCGCGGGATGGCCCAGAACCAAGAGCGCTTTCAACGTCTGGGTCAACCTGCCCACCTTCGAGCCGACGGCCGGTGGCGATGTGGTTGACAGGCTGGAGCGGGACGCGCGGGTAAATCTTGCGATCGGCTTCCTTCTGCCGTTCCTGGTGCCCGCACTGATTGCTGTCCTGTCGTCGGGGCTTCCGGCAAGCACGATCACCTCGCCACAGACGCTGATCTGGACGATGGCCGCCTGGGCTTTCCTGCCCGCAAGCCTTCTGATGCGCGGGGTCGCCATGGCAAGGGTTGCCGACATGATCCGGGTGAAGCGCGACCTGAAGATGGCCGCTCAGGGAACCGACGGCGTGGATGCCGACGACGAAGGCGACCTCTGACGCCTGTGGTGCGTGCCTTCCTTTTCGCAACTCTTCTGTCCGTTCCTGCCGGAGCAGAGACCCTTAGGATCGCCACCTGGAATGTCGGGCTGGACCGCAAGGGTCCGGGACTTCTGGTTCAGGATATTGTGCGCGGCGAAGATCCGCAGATTGCGGCCGTGGTGCAGGTTCTCGCCGCGCTGAACGCCGATGTCATCCTGCTCACCTCCATCGATTACGATCGGGGCGGCGTGGCGCTGAACCTGCTGGCTGACCGTCTGGACGCCGCAGGCGCCCCCTATCCGCACCGATTTGCGCTTCGCCCCAATACCGGCATGCAGACCGGATTCGATGTCGATGGCAATGGCCGGCCTGGTGATCCCCGCGATGCGCAAGGCTTCGGCCAGTTCTCGGGCCAGGGCGGCATGGCCATCCTGTCGCGTCTTCCGGTCGATGCGGGGAATGCCCGCGACCATTCGGCCTTCCTTTGGCGCGATCTGCCCGACGCCCTGCTTCCCGACGCGGCCGATCCGGACCTGCTGGCGGTGCAGCGTCTGGCGACGACCGGGTTCTGGGATGTGCCGGTCCTGACCGATATGGGCCCGCTTCACCTGCTTGCCTTTCATGCAACGCCACCGGCCTTTGACGGACCCGAGGGCCGGAACCGCCGCCGCAACCATGACGAGGCCGCCTTCTGGCGCCACTATCTGACGGGTGGGTTGCCGATGGCCCCGCCCGAGGCGCCCTTCGTTCTGCTTGGCGACGCCAACCTCGACCCGGCCGATGGCGACGGCCTGCACGAGGGCATCCAGGCGCTGCTGGACCACCCGGCGGTTCAGGACCCGCAGCCCAGGGGCAATCATGGCAGGATCGAGCCCGAACACCATGGCGATCCGGCGTTGGATACCGCGATCTATGCCAGCCTGGGCGGGCTGAGGCTCGACTATGTGCTGCCGTCGGCCGGGCTGGCCATCGCCGGGTCCGGCGTTCTTTGGCCGGCTGATGACGAGCCGGTGGCCCACGTGCTGCGCGCGGCCTCGCACCACTACCCCGTCTGGGTGGATATCGTCGTGCCCGTGGAACCTTGACCCCGCCCTGCCCTTTGGCTAGGCCACGCGCGACCCAGTCCACGCAGTGAGCCGCATCATGTCCAACCCCTCTCTCCTCATTCTTGCCGGCGACGGCATCGGCCCCGAAGTCATGGCCGAGGTGAAGAAGATCATCGGCTGGATGGGTGACAGGCGCGGCATCCGCTTTGATGTCAGCGAGGATCTGGTCGGTGGCTGCGCCTATGATGCGCATGGCGTGCCCCTGACAGATGCCACGATGGCCAAGGCGCAAGCGGTGGATGCGGTGCTGCTGGGCGCGGTGGGCGGGCCGAAATACGACAAGCTGGACTTTTCCGTGAAGCCCGAGCGCGGCCTTCTGCGCCTGCGCAAGGAGATGGACCTGTATTCCAACCTGCGGCCCGCGCAATGCTTCGACGCGCTGGCCGATTTCTCGTCGCTGAAGCGCGAGGTGGTGGCGGGCCTCGACATCGTCATCGTGCGCGAGCTGACCTCGGGCGTCTATTTCGGCGAGCCGCGCGGGATCTTCAAGGAAGGCAACGAGCGGGTGGGCATCAATACCCAGCGTTACACCGAAAGCGAGATTGCCCGCGTGGCGCGGTCTGCCTTCGAGCTTGCGCGCAAGCGGCGGAACAAGGTCTGCTCGATGGAGAAGGCCAACGTGATGGAATCCGGCATCCTGTGGCGCGAGGTGGTGCAGGAGGTGCACGACCGCGACTATCCGGATGTAGAGCTGTCGCACATGTATGCCGACAATGGCGCGATGCAGCTGGTGCGCTGGCCCAAGCAGTTCGACGTGATCGTGACCGACAACCTGTTCGGCGACATCCTGTCGGACTGCGCGGCGATGCTGACCGGATCCCTGGGCATGTTGCCCTCGGCCTCGCTGGGCGCGCCGATGGCAAACGGCCGGCCTAAGGCGCTGTATGAACCCGTGCATGGCTCGGCCCCCGACATCGCCGGCCAGGGCAAGGCCAACCCGATCGCCTGCATCCTGAGCTTCGCCATGGCGCTGCGCTACAGCTTTGACCTGGGCGACGAAGCGACCCGCGTCGAGAAGGCGGTGGAAAAGGTGCTGGCCGACGGCGTCCGCACGGCTGATCTGATGGGCCCCGAGGGCGGCACCCCGGTATCCACGTCCCAGATGGGCGACGCCATCGTCGCGGCACTGGACGCAAGCCTCTGAGGCAGACATAGGGCAGGCGGGGGCGCCTCCCCGCTGCCCTGTGTGCAATTTCCGGGCTAGGGCCTGCGAGCGGATCACGAAGTTCCCGACCAGCCTCAGGTGGTCGGGCCTTCTGCGATTTCCCGGTAATGTGCGATGCGCTCGGCGTGATCGGCGACCCGATCCAGCCAGCGCAGGGCGTCGGTTTCCCGAAAGACGCCGGGAAGGTCGATGATCCCGGCATGTTCCCGAAGCATGGCCCCGCGCCGGTGCTGGCGGGCAAAGCCCTGCACGCGTTCCACCAGTCGCTCGGCCTGTCCGGGCCGCATCCGCTTGCGCAGCGCCGCCGCCACCGCCCGCGCCGGCCGCGCCAGACGCGGACTGTCGGCCAGGTGGGCAATCCGCTCGTATTCGCGCGCGCGGGCGGACAGACGGGCAAGATGGTCGATCAGATGCATCAGCGCGGCCATGCGCGCCATCGCCTCGGGGCGGTCGGCGGGTATGCGCAGTTGCGAGATCCACCGTTCCAGGGCCTGCCTCGCCGGGTCCAGCTGCCCGGGCAGGGCTGCCAGCGGCCGAAGGTCGCGCCTGTCCGGCGGGGCAAGGGCCGCGCCTAGTGCCGCGCCTACGGCCTCGGCCATGGCGCCTGCGGTCCGTGCCGCGGCGTCCAGCGCCGTGCCGGTATCGGTCAGCAGTGCCGGATCCAGCGCCGCGGCAAGCGTCACCGGGCGGTCCGGCACCAGCCGCTGCATGAGCGCGGCGAAGTGTTGGGTCAGGGGCAGGAAGACCAGCGTTCCGGTCAGATTGAAGGCCGTATGAAACAGGACCAGCGCCGTCTGGTCGTCATGGCCGATCAGCGTTGCGTGAAGCAGGGGCGAGATCATGTCCAGCAGCGGAAAGGCAATCAGCGCGGTGCCGGTATTGAACAGAAGATTTGCCAGCGCCGTCCGCCGCATCTCGACCCCGCCGCCAAGGCTGGCCAGAACCCCGGTCAGGGTCGAGCCTATGTTCATCCCGATCACCATCGTCGCAGCTTGCGCAAAGCTGATCGCGCCCGAACCTAGCAGAACCAAGGTCAGCGCCACCCCGGCGGAGGAGCTTTGCATGATGGCCGTCAGGCCAAGGCCAAGCGCCACCAGCACCAGTCGCCCACCCCAGCCATCATCCGGCAGGCGGTCGGGGGTGATCATTCCTTCCATTCCCGCCATCGAGGCCTGCATCAGGTCCAGCCCGATGAACAGCAGCGACAGCCCTGCCAGCATCCGCCCCCAACGCGCCAGCCTTCCCTCGCCGAAGATGCCGGTCAGCGCGGCAAGGAACAGTACCGGCAGCGCCAGAGTACCCAGCTTCATCTTGAAGCCGACCATGGCGACGATCCAGCCCGTCGCGGTGGTGCCGATGTTTGCGCCGTAAAGGATGCCCAGCGACTGGGAAAAGCTCAGAAGCCCCGCGCCGACAAAGCCGATCGCCATCACCGTCACTGCGCTGGAGGACTGCACCAGACCGGTGATCGCCGCCCCGGTCAACACGCCGCGCAATGGCGTGCGGGTGATCCGCAGAAGCCATCGGCGAAGACGTTCTCCGGCCAGATCGCGCAGGGCGGCGGTCATCGTTTCCATCCCGAAAAGGAACAGACCGATACCGCCAAGAAAACCCAGGATTCCCCCTGTCATGGCGCGAAGGTGACTGAAGCGCGTGCGCAAGGCAAGCCGTCCGGGCTTGTGGCACCCGGCCTATTCTGCCACAACCGGCGATAGCGCGAACGGCCCATCCGGCAAGGGTGCGGCAGCAACGGAAGTTCCGGCATGTCCGACAATCTGAAGGGCGCGGCCCTTTCTCTGGCCGCCTTTGGGGCCTATGCCACGCATGACGTGGTGGTGAAGCTTCTGGGCGAGGATTACACCGCCTTTCAGATCATGTTCTTTTCCGGCCTGATGGGCTTTCCGCTGGTCACGATGATGCTGATGGGTGACCGGCGGGACGGGACGCTGATCCCCCGCCATCCCTGGTGGTCGATCCTGCGGTCGGTTTCGGCGGTAGTGACGGGGGTAATGGGGTTTTTCGCCTTCTCGCAGCTGCCGATGGCCACCTGCTATGCGATCTTCTTCGCCATGCCGCTGCTCATCACGTTGATGGCCATTCCGATGCTGGGCGAGAAGGTTGGCATCCGGCGCGGCATCGCGGTGGTCGTGGGTCTGTGCGGTGTGCTGATCGTGCTGCGTCCGGGCGGGGGCGACGGGTTTTCCATCGGCCATATCGCTGCGCTGGGTGCGGCGATCACCGGTGCGCTGACCAGTGTCATCGTGCGCAAGATCGGGAACGAGGAACGCTCGGCCGTGCTGATGCTTTACCCGATGGTCCTGACCTTCTTTGCCATGGGCGCGGTCATGCCCTTCGTCTATCGGCCCATGCCGGTCGAACACCTGGGCCTGACGGCGGTCATGGCCTTTCTTGGCATGCTGGGGGCCCTGGGCATCATTGCGGCCTATCGCGCCGCACCTGCGGTGATCGTGGCGCCGATGCAGTATTCCCAGATCCTGTGGGCCGCGCTTTACGGCTGGCTGTTCTTCGATGAGGGGGTGGATCTCTACACCGCCATCGGGTCAGCCGTCATCATTGCCAGCGGCATCTACATCGTCCTGCGCGAAGGCAAACCCTCGGTCAGCCGCCACCGCCCGGTGCTGGAGAACCGCTCGCGCATGGACATCGGCACCCAGCCGCGGATTTCCAGCTGGCTGAAGCGTTTCGAACGCGGCAGCGATCAGGTTTGAGGGCTCTTGCCAAAGCCGGGCGGAAGGGGTAACCCGCAGCGCAAGGTCGGAGCGTAGCGCAGTCTGGTAGCGCACCTGCTTCGGGAGCAGGGGGTCGGAGGTTCGAATCCTCTCGCTCCGACCAATTCAGGAAATCCCGACAAGATTTGCGCATTGCCGGTGATTCTGTCGCAGCCAGGGTGCCGTTTTCCGATCGTGCGGCCTGACCTGCGATCCCCCTGCCGGCGTAGCGCGGCACATGGCTTTGCGATTTTGGGGAGCGCTTCCCGTTCCCAAGCCGGCCTCGTGCCTCGGTTCCCGAGGGATGCGGGAAGAACTGCGTCAGCTTGGCCCTCCTGCCAGGTGATCAGGCTGGCAGATTCCGAACCTGGGAGACGACCAAGGAAACAACGTATCGGGGGCGGCCGCGCGTCCCCAATCCGAAAGTTTTCTTTCCTTGCCCGGCCCAAATGTGCACGACTTCGGCGCAGCGCGGTTCTCTTGCACAGATTGCCTGAAAGTCCGATGCGCCTTACCCCGGAAAGACCTGTCCCGCAGCCGGTGTGATGGGTGTTCCGATCGCGGTATTGCCGTTCAGTACGGCCACGCGCACCCGCATGCCTTCCGGATGCGACAACCATTGCTTCCCCGGCTTCCGTCAGGCCGGTGGCGCGCGGTTCCGGCGCCCGGGTCTTCCTGTGCTCGACCGTAGCGCGGCTGCGCCACTGGGCGACCGTGTTCGGATATGCGCCGGGCGGGCGGCTCTGCCGCGAAAGACAAGCCTGCGATCGCTGATTTGCGGCGCTGCGTCCAAACGTGGTTGTGGCGCACGCTTGTTCTCTGTGGCGGGCGTGCCGAAGATGTCGGTGATCGCCTTCGCCGCCATTGCGCCGACGGCGTGGTCGAGCGCAAGACGCATCAGGCAAGCCGGATCAACCTCCAGCGCCTTTGCGATCGAGGGCACAGGGTCAAGGGGCACCCTGTTCCGACCATTCTTCAGGAAGGTCACCATGTTCGCGTTCGGAAAGCTGGCCTCGCTGGCGATCGCGGCCCGGGTCTTCCTGTGCGCGAGGTTGCAGATACGGTCGGCGCAATCGCTTCCTGCCCTGAGCGTCAGAGTGACGGTGGGCGTCTGTCCGGATGCGCCAAAACCAGCCGCAGTTGCCGGTGAAGGCCGCGGTCGGGTCGCCAATAGCCTCGGGCACGGCGCGGCCCCGTTCCTGGCTGAAGCCATTCCCGCCGCCGTCGCCATGAAAGTCACTGTTCACGCCGCTGCCCTTTGTTGTCCAGGCGAAGTGGGCGACTTGGTCCTCCTTCATGGTGTGCTTCACCTGGATCCCCTCACCGGGGTTCAGGGCGTATCTCTGAACGCGGGCCCCCATCATGCACATGCTGCGGTGATCGACGACCCCCACCGGCAGTGGCTGAAGTGTGCGGATCAGCTTGGAGCCAGCGCGCGTGACGCCAGGCGTCCGCTTGCCAGTCTGAGCAAAGCCGTCCGACAGGCCATCGTGGTCGGTTCAGAGCAGCTTCGGCCCGATTGACACAGATCATGTTTTGCCTGCGCCGCCCGTGTTTGATTATCGAAATCGTCCCAAAGGCTTTGAAGGAGGATTCAACATGCGAAGCCTGGTCGCTCTGATGGTGGCTTCCTCGACATTCGGGCTCTCCGGGTGTGTCGGGGACAGAACCCTTGATCGCGCGGTGGTCGGCGCTGCAATCGGTTGCGCAGCAGGGGAAGTTCTGGTTGACGGCCGGTGTGTGGAAGGTGCCATCGTCGGCGCGGGCGTCGGCGTCCTGACGAAATAGGCAGGCAGCAGCCCCGAACCGGAACGTCAGCGATGCGCGCAAGCCGTCCTTGGTTCTGACCGCGGCCAAAATCCGTATTGCGGCCCGATGCCTTCGGTTTCGCGAAGGCGGAGGATGGCGGCCCTGGCCTCGTTGCTCGCTATGGTGTGCGGCATTGCCTGCGACCGAGGTGCCGCTGCGGCCCTTTGACGTGGTGGGGCTGCCCGCCTTGCCCGCGCTCTTCCGGGACGAGAACCCGTCGGGGGAAGTCATGAAGGCTGCTGCCAATCTGGAGGCACTCGGCCCTTCGGTGATGGTTTATGAGCTTGCCAGTACCGGGCCTTGCCCTGCACCGAGGAAGTGGCCGTGTTTCCACGTCTTCTCGCGCATCGTGGCCGAAACGAGGGGGCATTCATCGTCATGGATACTGCGCCGGCCGGGCATACGCTGCGTCTTCTGGCGCGACAGGTGCCTGTCACCGCCAGATGACGCAGGACATGGGATCGGTTCAACGCGGGATAGGATCCCCCACTGACGCGACCCGAGGATCCAGATTACATGAAGGTCGTTCTTGTGGCCTTGCCGGAGACGACGCCGGTCACCGAGGCTGCGAGACTGCGGGAAGACCTCCGCCGTGCGAAGATCTGGCCTGCGGCCTGGGTAGTAAGCCGGTCGCTGGTGCAGACGGGCATGCAGACGCGCTGCTGCAAAGGCGGATCGGTGGAGAGACGGTTCAGATCGAACGCATCTGCAGCGGACTGGCACGGCGTGTTTCTGCTGCCGTTCCTGGCAGAACCACCGGTCGGCATTGCGAGATTGCTGGCTTTGACCTGACGTTGCCTCAGGCTGGCAGGCGGACCACGCCCGCAAGACACCAGTCGGCAACCGCCTCGGCATTGGTCGGCAGGCCCTGAATCTCTTCCTCGACGAAGGACAGGAGCGCCGCAAGGTTGAGACCGTTCACCCCGACCAGAACGGGCAGGCTGCGGTGCAGGGCTTCGGCAATCACCGGGGTCAGCCCCCTGCCTTCGGCCTCGCGCTTGCCGAACTTGTTGACGATCAGGATGTCCGCGCCGTCCAGCCTGCGCTCGACCTCGTGGACGGCCTGTTCCAGCGCACCACTATCAAGAATGCAGCCGCGCGCCAGATCGCCGCGGTCCTCGCTGATGCGCAAGGTGGGGCCATCGGGCAAAACCCGCAGGTCCATGTCGCATTTCCGGCGGTCGGGCCGTTCGTGATTGGATTGCACGGTTCCCGCAAGCCGCACCCCTTGGGCAGCCAGCCGGTCCGCAACCTCGGCGATCAGCTGGTCGGTGCGACCCCTGCCTTGCAGGCTGACATAGGCGATGCGCATCCATCCCTCCCCGTCGAAATGGCCCGCCCGAGGAACCCGGGCGGGCCTGATCTTCAAAGCTCGACTTCCCAGGACTTGTAGGACACCGCCGCCGAGGCCGGGGTGGCATCCGAGATCTTGCGGATGTTGGCCCAGGTCGCCTTGTAGTTCGGCAGGATCAGCTCGTTCACGCCCGCGTTCACGATGTTGCCCTGCGCCCCGTTCGGTGCGCCGAAGACCATGAAGGTCTCGTTGCGCTTGGCGGTCGGTTCCGGGTAGGCCAGCGCCTGCGTGGCGCCGACATCGTTGTAGACCTCGACCATGTCACCCGGCTTGATGCCCAGTTCGGCCATGTCCTCGGGGTTGATCTGGATGAACGGCACCGGGAAGCGGTCCATCACGAACTCGTTGCCCTGGTCGAGGAACCAGTTCTGCCAGTTCATGTTGGCGCGGCCGTTGTTGATGAAGAAGCGGTGGTTGGCCTGCTGCTGGGCCTTGCCCGGAGCCTGCCAGCCGCGCCATTCGCCCATGCAGAACAGGGCCTTGCCGTCCTCGCGCCCATGACGGGTGAAGACACCGTCCTCGTAAAGCCGGTTGGTCCCCACCAGCTTGCCGTCGGCAAAGCCCACGACCGGCTCCAGCACGCCGTTGTTGCCCATGGCGCGCAGACGGTCGTAGGTCACCTCGGGGTTGGCCTGGTGGTAGCCGTCCATGAAGGCGTCTTCCTCGGTTTTCCAGTCAAAGCCCTTGAACTGGTCGGCATAGTCGTTGCGCCCCTCCTCGCGCAGGACGCGCTCCAGCGCCTGGGCCATGCCGGCCGCGATCAGGCAGTCGGGCCTGGCCGAGCCGGGCGGGTCCATGTATTTCTCGGTCAGGCGCAGTCGGCGTTCCCCGTTCATCGAGGTCAGGTTCATCTCGCCGGATTCGACCGCCGGCAGGATGACATGGGCGGCCTGGCCGATCTGGCTGTGGATGATGTCCACATTGACCGAGAAGATGCCGCCCGCGTTGATCGCGGCCACGATGGCATCGACCAGCTCCTCGCGCGTGGCCCCGGCGCGGGCGTCCATGGCTTCCTTCACCATGTTGGACCGGCGGTTGTAGACGCGCTTGAACTCGGCCGCGTTCAGCGTGGTCTTGTAGTGGTCGTTGGCCCAGATGTGGTGCACCTTGCCGCCGCCCGCGATGATGAGCTGGTCGATGTAGGGCGCCGGGCGCCCCACATGGGCGTCGGAGGGCCGGTAGTAACCTTCCTGGTGACCGCCCAGACGGCAGCAGCCGCCGCCTTCGCGACCGACGTTGCCGGTGGCCAGCGCGATGTTCAGGAGCGACCCGATGGCACGATAGTTGTCGTTGCCCCAGATGATGCCCTTTTCATAGCCGGTCACGCACTTGCGGCGGCTGCCATCCTCCTTCGGCTTGGCGATCCATTCCGCGGCCTGGATGATCTGTGCCTCGGTCAGGCCCGTGGCGGCTGCACCGTCGGCCAGGCTCATTCTGCAGGCAGCCCGCGCGGCCTCATACGAGCCGAGCGCGGCGGGATGGGCGCTGTCGGCGGGCACCGCCACGTCGCCCTGGAAGGTGGACTTGGCGATGAAGTCGGCATCCACCCAGCCCTGGTCGGCAATGTAGGTGAACAGCGTGTTGTGCAGCGCCACGTCCGAGCCGGGCTTGATCGCCAGGTGCAGCACGTTTTCGGCCCCCGCCACCTGTTCACAGCTGTCCACTGTCACGGTGCGTCGCGGGTCCGAGATGACGACCTTCGCTCCGTTCTGCATCCCCTTGACCATGTGGTTCAGGAACAGGTTGGTCTGGCATTCCATCGGGTTGGTGCCGACAAGGAAGATGGTGTCGGTCACCTCGTAGTCGGCATAGTTGTAGTTCAGCTCGTCCACGCCCATGTCGCGGCTGGAATGGACCTCGGAATTGTAGGCCGGGCGGTTGTGGATGCGGCAGTGCTTCACCTTCATCGACTGGAAGTAAAGCTTGCCGGTGCCCCAGGTGTTCTCATACCCGCCGGCGCTTCCGCCATGGTCGAACATCGAGACGTAGAGGTCGTCCTCGTTGTCCTTGTCGATCACCCGGGCGGTGACGCGGGCCACGAGGTCCAGCGCATCGTCCCAGCTGGTCGGCTGCCAGGTGCCGTAACGCCAGACCAGCGGGTCGGTCAGGCGCTGCTGCTGCGTGCCCAGGATGTCGGAGCGGCGGTTCTCGGCCATCCGCGCCCCGCGGATAGACCCAAGGCCCGAGTTCACCTCGCAGGCCACATCCGGCTTGATCACCAGGTGCACGTCGCGGCCGTTCTGCTTGACCACGTTGTACATCGAGGGCGCATACCAGGCCTTGGTATCGGCACCCTGCTGCTTGGACAGATCCTCGCCGATCCAGTTGCTGTCGGTCGTGCCCTGGGTCTTCAACGGCCAGGTGTAGGCCTTGTAGCCGCATCCGACGATGCAGTAGTGGCAGGTCACGTTATGTTCCGTGGCGCCCGCGGGAATGATCGGCAGGCGGTCGATGTTGCGTTTGTAAGCCATGATCGCCCCCTTACCCTTGCAGCACGTTGGAAAGACGGCCGTAGATCAGCTCGTCCGCGCCTTCGGCATAGATGTCGCCCTTGTCGTCCACGCGCAGCGCGAACTGCGGCAGGTTCTGGGTCGCATGACCCCAGACCTGCTGGCCGCCCTTCTCGCAATCGAAACGGCTGAAGTGGCCCGGACAATTCAGGGTTTTGTCCGCGGCGTGGTAGCTCATGTAAAAGCCCTTGTGCGGGCACAGGACCGAAAAGGCGACTATGTCGCCATCGGGCCCGGCGCCGCCTTCCACCGCGGTGCCGAGTTTCAGCAGGATGCCGGGGCTGTCGGCGTCAGGATAGCCAATGTCCATCGGCTCGTTCACCTTCAGATCGGCGATGTTCGCCAGCTTGCTGGACGGGTAGTCCACGAGTGCCCGCGCTGTTTGCGCCTGGGCCTGCGCTGCGGGCATGACTGTTGCCGCGGCAGCCCCTGCGGCGCCCAGAACACCGCCGCGCAGGAACTGGCGTCGGCCGACATCGACCAGACGATTGCATTTCATGGTGGCTACCCTCCCTTGGCTCCCTGTCGTCCAAGGATACCGCGGGCAAGCAGTGGCGGGGATGGCCTTTACGGGGCTGCCGCAATGCAGCAAAATATCGTAATTGATAACTATTTTTTGGTGTTCGGATTTCCGAACATGGTGCGAGGGTCAGAGGCCCAGCTTCTGCATCTTTTCCCACAGTGTCGTCCGCGACACCCGCAGAAGCCGCGCCGCTTCGCCGACCTGCCCCCGAGTCCGGTCCAGTGCGGCCATTATTTGTGCCCTCTCGGCGCCATCGCGCACTTCGGAAAGGGGCCGCATCGCCTCGTCCACCGCGCGTTCCGGGAAAAGGTCAGCGGTCATCACCATGCTGCCTTCAGCCGCCTCGACCGCTCGTATCAGCCGGGCGCGCAGTTCGCGTCCGTTGCCCGGCCAGTCGTGGGCGCGGATCGCTTCTTCGGCACTGGCTGCGATCCCGGTCAACGGCTCCTTGCGGCGCGCGTTCAAGCCGGGAAACAGCTGGGCTGCCAGCCAGACCGCATCGTCAGGCCGGTCCGCAAGCGGCGGCACGACGATCTCGTGTGAGCGCAGGAGGGAAAGAAGATCGTCGCGCAAACCCTGCGCATCCCGGTCGCCGTGCGGACCGAGGGTCGCGATCAATCGTAAGCGGGGGGCGGCAAGCAAGGCAATCAGCGCGTCCTGCGCAGTGGCGTCCAGCTTTCCAATCCCGATGACGACGAGCGTGCCCTCGCCAACATTGGCGACGGCCTTCTCCAGTTCTGAAGCGCCGACGCGGTCGCGAAATGCGTTGCAGACGATGATTGACGCGGCCCGGCGCTCGGACAGATCATGAACGCGACGGGCGAGGTGCAGCTTTCCCAACCCTTGCGCCCCCCGGATCAGCAGGGGCGTGTCCCGTGCCGCTGCCTCGCATATCTGGCGGTCCACGGTGCGCGCGGCGGCCGTGATGCCGGTTTCGGTCAGCATCTCCTGGTCGGCACGGGGCCGCATGACGGTAGCCAGGCGGGTCAGGAACGTCGCGATGTCGAAAGGCTTGGCAATGTAGTCCGCCGCGCCCGACCGGATCAAGCGCACCGCTTGGTCGATCCCGCCCTGTCCGGTGATGAACAGGAACGGCGGCGGGTGCGAGGTGCGGGTCAGCGTGTCGTAAAGCTCCTCTCCCGTACCGTCGGGCAGGCGAATGTCGCAGATCACGGCATCGAGACTCTTGCGAGGTGTGCGGATTGCCGGCAGTGCGCGGGCTATCTGGCGGTGCCACTGCACCTCGGCGCCTTCCAGCGTAAGTCGCTGGACAAGAGAAGCCCCCATGATCTCGTCATCTTCGACCAGAACGATACGGCGGCCTTCAAGCATGACCAACACCCATCATTGGCAGGGCGACGCGGATCATCGTCCGCCCGTCGGCCCGATCATGGTGCAGCGTGCCGCCAAGTTCCGACACGATGTCATGCACCAGCCGCAGTCCGACGCCGCCGCCCGGAGGCAGTGGCCCCGAGGCAAGAAGCCGTCGGAGGTCGGCTTCGCTCATCGCGCTGCCGGTGTTGCTGACCAGGATGCACAGCCGGTCCATGTCATTGCTGACCCTGAGGCCGACCTGCCCGTTCGGCCCGGCCGCAGCTGCGGCGTTCAAGAGGAGGTTCAGTGCCACCTGCCGCACCGGTGCAGCGGGCTGGCTGGTAAGGGCAGCAGCTCCGGCCTGAACCTCCCATGCCAGCGCCAGATTGCGGCGGTGCGCCTCGGGCTCGAACAGGAGGCGCAGATCCTCGAAGTCTTCCGGCCGCAAGACTTGCCCGGCGCGGTCCAAGCGGTTCTGATCCAGCATCGCCCGCGTGACATCGCGCAGATGCGCCAGACCGCGTTGCATCAGTTCCGCCGATTGTCGGACCACATCCGGCCGGTCGGCATAGGTTCGGATCGTGTCGGCGGTGTTCAAGAGACCGCCCAAGGGGTTGTTCACCTCATGCGCCAGGGCCGAGGAAAGACGCCCAAGACTGACGAAGCGTTCGCGGTCAGCAAGACGACGTTCGGCTTCGGCCCGTTCTTCGACGGCGGTAGTCATCTGGTTGTAGGTCTCGATCAGGCGCGCAAGGCCAGGATCGCCATGGGGTATCTCGGCCGTAGGGATCGGGCGTGGTGCCCCGCCCGAGGCATCCATCGCCTGCGCAAGGGCGCCCACCGGCCGAAGGATGTGCGCAACAGCAAGCCAGCCGCCAAAGGCCAGCAGTGCTGTCGCCATCGCATTGCCCAACAGAAGCCACAGCGTCATCTGCCACCGCTCGGCCAGAAGGTCCGTCACATCCAGTTCGGTGACGATCCCTCCGACGGTGCGACCCTGATACTGCAGTGGAGCGCTGACTCGCAGGACCGGATCCCCGGTCATCCGCACGGCTTCCGGGGCCACGGCACCGTCGCCGAAGGCCGCAGCATCCACGCCCACAGGTGCGCGGCGTGGGTCGGTGGCCGCAAGAACCAGGCCGCGTTCGTCAGCCACGACTGTCAGTAGCAAGCGCTGCCCGTCACTGGCCTGGCGCGCGCGGTCGAGGATATCGTAAACCTCCCAAACGTCTTGCCGCAGGACGGAAGGCCCCAGTGCGACCGAAAGTCCCTCGACATGCAGCCGGGCAGTTTCGGACATACGGGCATCCTGCACCCGGTCCAGCGCACCCAGCACACTTTGACTTGCCACCAGGCCAAGGACGATCATCAGCGCCGCCGTTATCAGTGGCACCCGCAAGGTAACCGGCATGTTGCGAAAGGGCTGCATTGCGATCATCCGCCCGCCAGGGCAGCCATGCGGACGGCGATGCCGTCGAACAGCGCACGGTTTGCCGGGACAACCGCATCAAGGAACAGCAGGCGCAGAACCTCCTGGCCCTTGTCCGCCGTCGCCAGGCCCTGCAGGGCAGCCATGCAGGCAGTGATCCGGATCTCTTCCATCCGGTCGCTGCGTGCAACAAAGGGTGGAAAGCCCAGCTCCTCGGACCGTGAAATCACACGTGTGCGTGCTGTCAGGTCGGGCTCGACGCTGTTCAGGACTTCCCAGACATAGCCATCGACGCTGCCCGAGCGTGTCAGTCCTCCAGCAACCGCGCGCACGACATTGCGATGCCCGTAGGTAAAGATCGAACGTGAAAAGAACCCGTCGGGCGAGGCGCCGATCCGGGCAAGGTCCGACGCGGTGACAAGGCAGCCGGAATTGCTGTCCGGGTCCGAAAAGGCATGCGTCCCACCCTTCAGATCGGCCAGACTGGCCGCGTCATCGTCGGCGGCGACGATCAGGTAGGACTGATAGAGCGGTGCGCCCCGCCAGACCGGCACCCCGAGCAAGGACAGTTGATCGCGGTGCTGAAGGTAGGGATAGCCGCAGGTCCAGGCCGCATCGACCGATCCATCCAGCAAGGCACCTGTGATCTCTTGATAGGTCCGCCGCTGGACCAGTTCGATCTCGCTTGCCATCGCCTCGGCCAAAGCAGTGCGGAGCGCAGAAATCACCGCGGCGTCGTTGTCCAGAAAGACCGGCGTCAGGGCAAAGCGGAAAGGCACATTGCCCTGCGCACGAACCATGGGTGCCGCGCAGAATGCCGCGCCCGCTAGCATTGCACTTCGCCGGGTGTGCACTCCGTCCTCCGCAAATCTCGGGGTCGCACCTCTCAGTGCCCTTGGCAGCAGGGATCTTGATCCTTGCAAGATGATCCGTCAAATCGGACTTCGACGGTGCTGATGCCTGCACAAGATCCAAAGGGGGCCGTAACGTCTGATGCAGACACCGTTGCGGCGCTGGCCCGTCCGGACCGTAGCCGTGTCTTGCAAGCGGGCAGGGATCGATATTCTGCCCATCAAGCCGGCTTATTCCTCGGGTTGCTGTTGACGGTTGTGCTGCTTTCCGGGTTCCAGGGGCCGGTCATCATTGCCCATCCGCTGCTGATTGCCCCGATCGCTGTGCCGATCATCATCCAGTCCTGCGGCATCGTCGCGCTTGGCTATGCTTGGGCGCTTGCGTGGAAAGTGCCCCACAAGATGGCAGCGGCCTGCGCATTGATCGGCGCATCGCGTTTCTTCGAACTGGTGGTTGCGGTGGCTGCCGGGCTTTTCGGGCTGCACTCCGGCGCGGCTTTGGCCATCGTGGCCGGCTTGCTGGTCGAAGTGCCGGTGATGCTGTCGCTTGTGGCCTTTGCCAGCCGCACCGGGTCTGTTGCACAGATCCTGCGAGGGAGTCATCTTGTGAATCCAGCGTGATAGCGGATTGGCACAGCAGACCTACACCACCGACGCACAAGACCCGGCGCTGGCCGAGCTATCGAGCCATTGAGGCGCCATCGGCTCGAGCCCAAAGGCGATGGACGCGCTGAAGCGCCGCGTCGCCGACGATCTGGTTGGATCCAGCCATGCCGCGGGAGGCGGAGCCGACGGGTATCTTGTCTGGTTGACGTTGAGGGCGTCGTGAGGCGGCGCCAGCTTCGTCGATGCAACTGAAGTCTCTGGCGCAGCAAGTGCAAGCTGACGCTGAAAACCTGCGACTGCCCCGGGCAAGAGCGTCAAAGCAGCCCACCGCCCGCCACCCAGCGGAGAGGTCAACTCCGAACGGCCGACAAGTTCGACCTCACTCTGGCATGTGTTCCGGCACAGAAAACAGCGCCACCCCTTGAGTTCAGGGGGGTCTTGCGCATCACGATCTTGAGGGGTGGTTTGGTGAGAGGCTGGACAACGACCCAAGCGGGGCTCGTTACGGCTGCTTCCTTCCGGACCTGACCGGGTTGGCGAGGCGCTTGCCCGCGCCAACCTCTCGCTTGTGCATATAGGCCAGCGGCGGGGGCGGCGCAAGGTCGGCTTCGGGATGGGGCCGCGGGTGGCCGGAGCATTTGTGCAGTACGGTGACCTGCCGGCCAGGGTCGGGGTCACCCCGGGCGGCCGGCGGGGGCCTGTCCGGCGCCTGTATCCGCCTGCCCGGATCGTCATGCCTTCGTTCAGAACAGCAAGACCGTGGCCTGGTCCGTCCCTGTGCATTAACCTGCCGCCGAAAGGGGGTGGCCCATGTCCCGACTCATCCGTATCGACTGGCCCGACAACGGCACGCCAGACCTGCCGCCAGCCCTGAGCCTTGCGGAATGCGAGGCGCGGCTGGCATCGCTGCGCGCAGCGGCTGCGGCAGCAGGCCATGACGTGATCGTGATATATGCAGACCGCGAACATGCCGCGAACCTGCACTGGCTGACGGGGTTCGATCCCCGCTTCGAGGAGGCCGTTCTGGTCGTCACCCCCGGTGATGCGCTTCTGCTGGCCGGGAACGAATGTCTGGCCTATACGTCGGTTTCTCCGCTGGTGCGTGCCGGGCTGGTGCGCGTCGGGCATTGCGCCAGCCTGTCGCTGCCGTCGCAGCCCCGGGCTGGGCGGCGGCTTGTCGATTGGCTGGCCGACATGCTGGGCACCGATGATCGGGTCGGGGCGGTCGGCTGGAAATGGTTCGGCGAGGATGAGGTGGACGATCCCGCCGGCACCCTTGATCTTCCGGCCTTTCTGGCCGATCCCTTGCGCCTCCTTGCCGGCCGGGTTGAGAATGCGACCCCTCTGATGATGCACCCGGTGCATGGGCTGCGGGCCCGCGTTGATGCCGTCGGCATTGCGCGGCTCGAATTCGCCAATCACATGGCTGCCGCCGCGCTGAAGCGGCTGGTCTTTGGCCTGCGCGAAGGAATGACCGATTTCCAGGCCATCGAAGCCGCGCGGCTTGGCGGGCTGCCGCTGGGATGCCATGCGACCTTTGCAGTGGGAGAAGCGCCGGGCCTCTGTGGCCCGTCGGGTGCCCATCTGACCCCCGGCCAGCCTGTCAGCTTCAACATCTGTCACTGGGGCGCGAACATCTGCCGGGCAGGCTGGCTGGCACGGTCGGCGGCGGATCTGCCCGCCACGGCACGCGATTATGTCCAGACTTTCGTCGAACCCTACGTCACCGCCATGTCCGACTGGTGCGCCCTGATGCGCCCCGGTGTCTGCGGCGGATACGTCTGGTCGCACATGATGGCAGCACTGCCGGCCGAGACCTTCGGCATAACGTTGAACCCCGGCCATCTGATCGGGTTGGACGAGTGGATTTCCTCGCCGATCCGCGAGGGTTCGACCGATCCGCTGGCCAGCGGCATGGCCATGCAGATGGACGTGATCCCGGCGCATCCCGTCTATGGCTCCACGCGGATGGAGGACGGCTATGTCATCGCCGACGACACCCTGCGCGCAACGTTGGAGCGCGACTTCCCCGACGTTGCCCGGCGTTGCGCGGCACGTGCAAGCTTCATGCGAGAGGTCGTCGGCATGGATGTGCCGGACACCCTGCTGCCCCTTGCCGACACTTGCGGGATCGTGGCGCCCTATCTCTTCGATCCGGCGCAGATCGTGATCTGCTGACCGCCTGCACGGGCAGGCCGGCCTTCGCGAATACGGGTCGCAAAACGGCCTGTGCTAGGGCGGTTCTGCACCCGGCCGGGATGTCAGATAACCCCGGCCATGCGGGCGCCGGTCAGAAGATCGGGTGCCAAGTGGTGCGCCCAGCGGCCCTGGCTTGGCACCACATCGGGCACCTGCACCACGACGCAGCCGGCGCGATAGGCCGCCTCGGCCCCGGTTTCGCTGTCTTCGAACACCAGGCATCGGCCCGGGGCCACGCCAAGCAGCCGGGCCGCCAGCAGATAGGGCTCGGGCGCGGGCTTCGGCGTGGTCACGTCGTCCAGTGTGACGACATGGGCGAAGGCATGGGCAATGCCGGCGAGGTCAAGCTTGCGGTGCGCGCCTTCCCGGCCGGTCGAGGTGACGATTGCCATCGGCTGGCACAGGGCCGCCAGAAGTTCGGCAGCCCCGTGTTTCAATTCCAGCCCGCGATCGACGCCGGCGGAAAAGGCTTCGCGCCAGTGGCGGTTCACGGCTTCCAGGTCGGCATGTGGCAGGGCTGCGCGGATCATCCGCGCCGCGGTGGGTTCGTCCTTGCCGACAAGCGCATGCATGAAGGCTTCGTCCACCGCATGTCCGTGGGCAGCAAAGGCAGCCACGCCCGTGGAAATGGCAATGCTTTCGGTGTCGATCAGCGTTCCGTCCAGGTCGAAGAGCAGCGCGTCAAACATTTCCGGTCTCCAGCACGACCGGTGCAATAGCCCATCAGAGGTGCAGCCGATAGTGGGCAAAACCGTCAGGCCCGGTGCCGATCGGCACCGGGCGATAGGCGGCGATGTCGCCCAGATAGGACGCCGATCCCGGGCCGGCGGTGATGCGCAGGGTCGTCCCGGGCATCGGCAGAAAGTGCCAGGACCGCGCCGGAGGCGCCCCGACGGTGCCCTGCCGGCGGATGTATCCGGCCAGCACGTCCTGTGTCCTGGTGCCGGCTGACAAAACGATTTCGGGCGGGCAACCGGGCCGGACCGAAATCGCCCGGCTGGCCCGGTGATTGTTCGTGACCAGCACCACCGGCTGGTCCGGGTCCAGCGGAAGGCCATCGAGGCGCAGGCCCAGGATCCGGCGCGCCTCCGGGTGGATCAGCCGCCCGTCGGCGTCGAACCTGGCCGGCTGGCTGAGGTCGATGGCATAGGTCAGGGCCGGGATCGTCTCGAAAGTGAAGGAAGGCACGCTTGTATCATGCAGGGGCATGTCGGTATCGCCCGGGGCGATCTGGCGGAACAGGGCGGCGGACTGTTCCAGCCAGTCGGCAATGCAGGCGCCGCGCATCACCATGGCGACAATGGTGTTGGGGAACGTGTAGAGGTCGGACAGGTTGCGTCTTTGCAGGGGGCCGGCCGGGATATCGGTGAAGTTGCCGGCGCCTCCGCGACCGCCCGACCGGAACGGTGTGGCCGAGGCCAGGATCGGTAGGTCCGCCCATCGTGTTCCGGCAAGTGCCTGACGGACATGGTCGGTCTTGGCCACTGCGATCAGATCCAGCGCCGCGCTGGGCGCAGTGGTGGCGAAATGGGTGTGCAGGGGCGTGCGGCTGTGGCCGATGATCCGCCGCGACCAGGCCAGTGCAGCCCGGTGGTCGGCCGAGATCGCCCGGCGCAGCTGGGGGGCGGCAGGCATTGCCCCTGCCGATCCTTCCACGAGCCTTGCCGAAGCCGCTGTCACGCGCCAGCGTCGGCGGCCTTCGATTGCGCGAGCGAGCGTAAGGTCGATGATCCCGACATGGCTGCCGCAATGGCCCGGCATCACCGCCGGTTTGCCCGCAAGCAAGCCCCGCACCGGATCGACCGCTGCCGCGGCTGCGACTGCCGGCCCTGGAAATTCCACATGACTATGGCCGGCAATCACCGCGTCGATGTCTGGCAGGGCCGCCAGGGCGGTTGCAGCGTTTTCCATCCCCTCGACCGCATCCAACGGGCCGATTCCCGAATGGGCCAGCGCCACGATGACATCTGCCCCCCGTGTCCGCAGCCGGGGCAACCAGGCCTGCGCCGCGGCGATGATGTCGCGCATCCGGATCCGCCCGCCCAGATGGTCGCGGTCCCAGATCTCGATCTGGGGCGGGGCAAAACCGATCACACCGATCCGCAGGGTCTGCGCCCGGCCTGATGCGTCGGTCAAGCGCCGCCTCATGATGGTGAAAGGCGGCACGAATGTCCTGTCGCGCGCCGGGCTGCTGCCCAGGCGGGTGACGATATTGGCGGACACGACCGGAAAGTCCGCATGGGACAGGGCAGCGGTCAGGAAGTTCAGACCGTAGTTGAATTCATGATTGCCAAGCGTGACCGCATCATAGCGCAGCGCATTGAAGGCTGTGATCACCGGATGCGGCCGGCGTCTGCGCCGGGCATTGGCAACGTAATCGGCCAGCGGATTGCCTTGCAGAAAGTCGCCGTTGTCGAACAGCAGACTGTTCGGCACCTCGGCGCGGGCGTGCGCGATGACGGCAGCGATACGGGCGAGACTGCGACCCGGCAGCGGCCTGTCATGACAGTAGTCATAGGGCAGAAGGCAGGCATGCAGATCGCTTGTGGCGATCAGCCGCAGGCGGATTTCCGGGGCTTCATCATCCCCGGGAAAGGCTGGCGGACCGACGTCCGGATTCCCCGCCGCATCGTCCAAGATCTTCGAAACCGGCAGGCAATTGCCGACAGACATCGAGCTCATGCTGAACAAGAGCCTTCCACGACAAGGCCGATGACTTTTCTGCTGGACCAGGGCATGCCGGACAATCGATCGCCAATGTGAAACCTGTTGGTTTTTATCGCAAAAGTTGTGTCCTGGTTATGGAGGATCGATGATTTTCAATCCCGGGTTGCTTTTTCGTCGCAATCCTTGACGGGGCCTGCTGCCAATTGGCGCGGCGATCGGGACAATTCTGTTTGTTCCCGCGCGCTGTTCACTGGCAATTCCCGATCCGAACTGGCATTTCAGCACCCGGCGGTTCTGGAGGCCGCACAGGATGAAGATTGCCGAATCTGTAACCTTCGGCGGGTCGGGTCTGGATCGGGCCGCGGCGATCCGCAGGGATCCCCGTCGCCTGTCCAGTGCGCTGGCGTCCGGCACCGTGCTGCCTGTCTGGCGTGGCAAGCCGCTGGTCGGCCCCGGTGACGCGCTTGGCTGGGTGGCCGCGGACCATCCCGCCCTGGCCCATGCTGCTGCGCCGGTGTTCCTTGGGCTTGACGAGGGCAGGGCACGCTTTGCCGCCGACATCTCGGACTGGTCACCCGAAGCCGGCGCCCAGGCTGTCGTTGCGGGGTTCTTCGATCCATCGGTCCAGCACCATCCGGCACTAGGTGATCAGGCAGGCTTCGTCGAACTGCGCGGGGTCATGACCCGGCTTTCAGCCAGGGATGCCGAACTTGCGGCGACGGCCAAGGCGGTGCTTCAGTGGCACCGCAGCCATGGGTTCTGTTCGGCCTGCGGCGCGGCCTCCGACATGGCCGAGGGCGGCTGGCAACGCATCTGCCCCGCCTGCG
This sequence comes from Tabrizicola caldifontis, assembly GCF_004762095.1. Lineage (GTDB taxonomy): Bacteria > Pseudomonadota > Alphaproteobacteria > Rhodobacterales > Rhodobacteraceae > Tabrizicola > Tabrizicola caldifontis. The sequence continues at coordinate 113,718 of NZ_SIJH01000003.1, read as the reverse complement.
GCGCGCGGCATTTCCCCCGAACCGATCCGGTGGTCATCATGCTGGTGACCCGGGGAAATTCGGTTCTGCTTGGCCGCAGCCCGGGTTGGCCGGAAGGCATGTATTCGCTGTTGGCAGGCTTTGTCGAGCCCGGCGAGACCATCGAGGCCGCCGTCCGCCGCGAAGTCCTTGAAGAGGCAGGGGTGCGCTGCGGCCCCGTGACCTATCTGGCCAGTCAGCCCTGGCCTTTCCCAGCCTCGCTGATGATCGGTGCGCGGACCGAGGCAATTGACAGTGCCCTGACGCCCGATCCCGAGGAACTCGAGGCCGCGCGATGGGTAACGCGCGAGGATCTGGTCGCGGCCTTCGCGGGCCGGCACCCGCAGATCCGGCCGCCGCGTCCCGGCGCGATTGCGGGCTTCCTCCTGCGCAACTGGCTTGCCGACCGGCTGGATTGACGTAATGGTGATGCCTCTCTGCAACAGGGACATCAGGGAAGCCGAATGAAGCTGACGGCCAGGACCGATATCGCGGCACCGATTGGCTTTGCTTACGCAAGCCTTGCGGACCATTCGGCCTGGGAGCGCGAGGCCGTCCGCCGCGGCGCCGATATCGAGCGTCCGGCCGACATGCCGCTGACCGGTGTTGGCGCAGGCTGGCGCGTGCGTTTCCGCTTTCGCGGCAGGCTGCGCAAGGTCGTGTTGCGCATCGATGAACTGGTCCCGGATGAAAGGATCGCGGTCTCATTCGAGGGGCAGGCGATGTCGGGGACATCGGTGATGGAACTGATGGCGCTGTCACCGGGCCGGACCCGCCTGCGCGTCATGCTTGACGTGAAGCCCAAGACCATCACGGCGCGGCTGTTCATCAACACGCTGCGCCTGGCGAAGGGGCGGGTGACGGCCCGGTTGGAGGCCCGGCTTGCCCAGCTCGCTACCCGGATCCAGGATCGCTATATCCGCAGCAGGGCCGCGTCCGCGCGCGACTGATCCCGCCTAACCGCGTTCCCGGTCGGCCGGATAGACACCCAGAATGCGCACCTCGGTGGTGAAATAGCGCAGTTCCTCCAGCGCAAGGGCAACGTTCGGATCCTCCGGGTGGCCCTCTATATCGGCGTAGAATTCCGTCGCGGTGAAGGTGCCCCCGACCATGTAGCTTTCCAGCTTGGTCATGTTCACGCCGTTGGTCGCAAAGCCCCCCAGCGCCTTGTACAGCGCGGCCGGAATGTTGCGCACGCGGAACGTGAAGGTGGTGATCATCTTGCCGTTGCCGCGGCGGCTGTGGTCGGGCGTGCGCGACATTACCAGGAAGCGGGTGGTGTTGTTCGCCTGATCCTCGATATGCCGCGCCAGCACATCCAGGCCGTAGATTTCGGCCGCCAGTTCGCTGGCCAGCGCCGCGCGGGTCCGGTCGCCAGCCTCTGCCACTTCGCGCGCAGCGCGGGCGTTGTCGCTGCTGACGCGGCCCCTGATGCCATGGGCCTTCAGGAAGCCCGCGCATTGCGGCAGGATCACGACATGACCGTAGGCCTCCTTCACGTCCTCCAGCCGCGCTCCCCTTACCCCCAGAAGATTGACATGCACGCGCACGAAGGCCTCGTCCACGATGTGCAGCCCCGCCTTGGGCAGCAGCGAATGCACGTCGGCCACCCGGCCATAGGTGGAATTCTCGACCGCGAGCATGCCAAGATCGACCTCGCCGCGGGCGACCTTTTCCACGACCTCCTCGAAGGTGGTCGAGGGAACGGGCTCCATGTCGGGGCGCGATTGCTGGCAGGCCTGGTGCGAATAGGCCCCGAGTTCGCCCTGAAATGCGATGCGTCCGGTCATCTGCTGGCGTCTCCGTTCCGAAAAACCCGCGGATAGGGGCGTTTCGTCGCGCGTCTACACCTTGAAACCTGCGGGAGGAAGCGGATAGATAGCGCGCAACTTCAGACCCAAGACAGGTGACCCATGTTCGACACGATGACGATGACCAAGGCGGTGGGCGCGGTCTGCGGCTCGCTTCTGGTGCTCATGCTGGCGGGCTGGGCGGGCGATGCGCTTTACACGGTGGGTCATGGTGGCGGCCATGGCGGCGAGGGGCTGACCCAGGCCTACACGATCGACACCGGTGATGCTGGCGGCTCGAATGCGGAGGCCGAGGCTGCGCCGGATCTGGCAACGCTGATGGCTTCGGCGGACCCGGCGGCAGGCGAAGCCGTCTTCCGCAAGTGCGCCGCCTGCCACAAGCTGGACGGCACCGACGGCGTCGGCCCGCATCTGAATGGTGTCGTCGGCCGCAATCATGCCGCCGTGGCAGGTTTTGCCTATTCGGAAGCGATGGCCGCGAAATCGGCCGAGCCCTGGTCGGAAGAAGCCCTGTTCGAGTTCCTGGCGAACCCCAAGGCTGCGATTCCCGGCACCAAGATGGCCTTTGCCGGCCTGCCGAAGCCCGAGGACCGGGCGAACCTGATCGCCTATCTGGCCGCCAATCCCTGAATCCCGCGCACTGCGCGCGCATCGAAGCCGCCCCTCGGGGCGGCTTTGTCGTTTCGGCCGCCCTGTCCCCGGATGCATTCACGCAAAAGCGTGTCGCGATCGCGGCATGTTGCCTCGACAAAGCAGGATTTTGCATAAATGAATTGACAGGGCGCTCAGTCAGGGAGGGTGCGGATGCGGAAGTCTTCGCAGGCGATGGCAAGTGTGGCGGTTCGGCGGATCCTGGGGCCGGTTGCGGCGGCCGGGGCGCTGATCCTGGCACTTGCGGCGCAGACCATTTCCGTCCGTGCAGAGGAGGTAATCGTCAGTCACGGCATCTCTACCTTTGGCGACCTGAAGCTGCCGGCGGATTTCACTCATCTTCCCTATGTCAACCCCGACGCCCCGAAGGGCGGCGAACTCAGCCAGTGGGCGGCCGGCACCTTCGATTCGCTCAATCCCTTTTCCGCCAAGGGCCTTGCCGCGGCGGGGTCTTCGATCATGCTGGAATCGATCCTCATTGGCACGGCTGACGAGATCGGCGCCAGCTACTGCCTGTTGTGTTCGACCCTGGAATACCCGCCCGACCGTTCGTGGGTGATCTTCAACCTGCGGCCCGAGGTGCGCTTCTCGGACGGAACGCCACTTACGGCCGAGGATGTGAAGTTTTCGTATGAAACCTTCGTCAGCAAGGGGCTGACGGATTATCGCACCGTCCTTGCGCAGCAGGTCGAAAGTGTCGAGGTGCTGAACCCCCACCGCGTCAAGTTCACCTTCAAGGACGGCTTCCCCAAGCGCGACCTGCCGCAGGAGGTGGGTGGCCTGCCGATCCTGTCAAAGGCCTACTACACGGCAAAGAACATGGATCTCGAGGAAAGCATGATCACGCCGCACCTCGGGTCTGGCCCCTACATGTTCGACAGAATGGATATCGGCCGATCCATCATCTACCGGCGCAATCCCGATTACTGGGGCAAGGATCTGCCGATCAACGTGGGGCAGAACAACTTTGACACCCTGCGCTACGAATATTTCGCCGACGGCAACGCGGCGTTCGAGGGGTTCAAGGCCGGGGTCTACCGATTCCGCATCGAGAATTCGTCGAAGACCTGGGCCGAGCTTTACAATTTCCCCGCCGTCCAGAACGGGCATGTGGTGAAGGAGACCTTGCCAAGCGGGGCAAAGGCCAATGGCCAGGCCTTCATCTTCAACCTGCGCCGCCCGCACCTGCAGGATCCCAGGGTTCGTCAGGCGATCGCGCTGATGTTCAACTTCGAATGGTCGAACCAGACGCTGTTCTATGGGCTGTACAGCCGGATCAACTCGATCTGGGAAAACACGGAGATGGCCGCCGAAGGGCTGCCGACCCCCGAAGAGGCTGCACTGCTCAAGCCTTTGGTCGACGAAGGGCTGCTGCCCGCCTCGATCCTGACCGAACCCGCGGTGATGGCACCGACCAGCGGCGAGCGCCAGCTTGACCGGGCCAACCTGCGCAAGGCCAGCGCCCTGCTGGACGAAGCCGGATGGATTGTCGGGGAGGATGGCAGGCGTCGCAACGACAAGGGCGAAGTGCTGAAGCTGGAATTCCTGAATGCCAACCCGCAATTCGACAGGGTGATCTCGCCCTATGTCGAGAACCTGATCGCCCTTGGCATCGACGCGAGGCTGGAGAACGTCGATCCGGCACAATACGAGGCCCGCACCCGCAACCCGCAGTACGATTTCGACATCATCACCGACGGGGCGAATTCCACCTACTTCTCGGGGCCGGAGCTGAAGCAGTTCTACGGTTCCGAGACGGCCGATGTGTCGGTGTTCAATACCATGGGCCTGAAGAGCCCGGCGGTGGATCGGTTGATCGATGTGGTCATTTCGGCCCACAGCCGCGAGGAACTGACCGTTGCCACGAAGGCGCTGGACCGCGTGCTGCGGGCGGAACGGTTCTGGGTGCCGCAGTGGTACAAGGCGGAACACTGGGTTGCCTATTTCGACATGTATGGCCACCCGGATGTCATTCCGCCCTACGCGCTTGGCCAGAACTCGCTGTGGTGGTATGACGCCGAAAAGGCCGAGGCGCTGAGGGCAGCAGGCGTCTTGAAATAAGAAGAACGGGCAGGGATCTTGGGCGCCTATATCCTTCGGCGATTGCTTCTGGTGCTTCCCACGCTGTTCGGCGTGATGCTGATCAACTTCGCGCTGACCCAGTTCGTCCCGGGTGGTCCTATCGACCAGATCCAGGCCCGGCTGCAAGGCGAAGGCGATGCGATCCAGGCCCTTGGCGGCACGGGAGACGCGACCTCGGGCCCGGGCGAAGAGCAGGGCTATGTCGGCGCCCGCGGCCTTCCGCCCGAGTTTCTGGCGAAGCTTGAAGTCCAGTTCGGGTTCGCCCGCATCGTCTGCGACGAGGGCTTCACCGGCACGCCCTCGATCAACGCGCCCGAATGCCGCAAGGAACAGATCCCCGCGACGGAACGCTTCCTGATCATGATGGGCAATTACCTGACCTTCGATTTCGGCGAAAGCTACTTCCGGTCAATTTCGGTCGTCGATCTGGTGCTGGAAAAGATGCCCGTCTCCATCACCCTTGGCCTGTGGTCAACCCTGATCGCCTATCTGATCTCTATCCCGCTGGGAATCCGCAAGGCCGTGCGCGACGGGTCAAGCTTCGATACCTGGACCAGCGGGATCATCATCGCGGCCTATGCCATTCCCGGCTTCCTGTTCGCGATCCTTCTGATGGTGGTCTTTGCGGGCGGGTCGTATCTGCAATGGTTTCCGTTGCGCGGGCTGACCAGCGAGGGCTGGGAAACCTTCCCCTGGTACCAGAAGGTGACCGATTACCTGTGGCACATCGTTCTGCCCGTGACGGCGCAACTGATCTCGGCCTTTGCGACGCTGACGCTATTGACCAAGAACAGCTTTCTGGACGAGATCAAGAAGCACTATGTCATGACCGCCCGGGCAAAGGGCCTGTCCGAGGCGCGAGTGCTTTACGGCCATGTCTTCCGCAATGCGATGCTGATCGTCATCGCCGGCTTTCCGGGGCTGTTCCTGGGCATCTTCTTCGGATCCAGCCTGATCATCGAGTTCATCTTCTCGCTGGATGGTCTGGGCCAGCTTGGCTACCGCTCTGCGGTGGAACGTGACTATCCGGTGATCTTCGGTACGCTTTTTGCGTTCGGGCTGATCGGTCTGATTGTCGGCATCCTTTCCGATCTGATGTACGTGCTGGTTGATCCGCGCATCGACTTCGAGAGGCGGGACTGATGCAGCTTTCGCCCCTGAACCAGCGGCGCTGGCGGAATTTCAAGGCGAACCGGCGGGCCTGGTGGTCGCTGTGGATCTTTCTTGTGCTCTACGGAATTTCGCTGTGCGCCGAGCTGATCGCCAACAATCGCCCGATCCTTGTCAGCTACAACGGCGATCTCTATTCCCCCGTGTTCAGGTTCTACCCCGAGACAGCCTTCGGCGGCGATCTTCGGACCGAGGCCAAGTATTCGACGGTGGAAGTGCAATGCCTCATCAAGGCCGGCGGATCCGAGGCCTGCTGGGATGACCCCGAGGGCATCATCACCGAGGTTGAGACGCGCGGCACGGCGGATGGGCAGCCGGTCACGAAGGGCTGGCTGCTCTGGCCGATCATCCCCTACAGCTACAATACCATCGTGGATACCGGTGGCGTGGCGCCCGGGCCGCCGTCGGCGCAGAACTGGCTTGGCACTGACGACACCAGCCGCGATGTGCTGGCCAGGGTGATCTACGGCTTCCGCCTGTCGGTCAGTTTTGCGCTGCTCGTCACGGCGCTGACCTCGATCATCGGCATCATCGCAGGGGCGGTACAGGGGTATTTCGGCGGACTGACCGACCTGATCTTTCAGCGCATCATCGAACTGTGGTCCTCGGTGCCGACGCTTTATGTGATCATCATCGTCACGGCGGTCTGGTCGAAAAGCTTCTGGCTGATGGTCGGGCTGATGGTCCTGTTCGGCTGGACCGGCCTTGTCGGTGTCGTCAGGGCCGAATTCCTGCGGGCCAGGAATTTCGAATATGTGCGCGCGGCCCGCGCACTGGGCGTACCCGATTGGCAGATCATGTTCAGGCATGTGCTGCCGAATGCGATGGTGGCCACTCTGACCTTCCTGCCCTTCATCATCACCGGCACGATCGGCGCACTGGCAACACTTGACTACCTTGGTTTCGGGCTGCCCTCATCCTCGCCCTCGCTGGGGCAGTTGTCGAGACAGGCGCAACAGAACCTTCAGGCGCCGCATCTGGCCTTCACGGCCTTCATCACCTTCGCGGTGATGCTCAGCCTGCTTGTATTCATCTTTGAAGGCGTCCGGGATGCCTTCGATCCGCGGAAGACCTTCAAATGAGCGTTCTGGAGGTCAGAGACCTGAAGGTGACATTCCGCCAGGACGGTCGGCTGATCGAGGCGGTGAAGGGTGTCAGCTTCACTGTCGGCAAGGGTGAAACGGTCGCCCTGGTCGGTGAAAGCGGATCGGGCAAGTCGGTCACGGCGCTGTCGACCGTGGGGCTGCTTGGCGATACCGCCGAGGTGCAGGGTTCGGTCACCTATGCAGGGCGGCAGATGGTCGGCGCATCGGAACACGAGTTGCGCCGGGTGCGGGGAAACGACATCAGCTTCATCTTCCAGGAGCCGATGACCAGCCTCAACCCGCTGCACACGATCGAAAAGCAGATGGCCGAAAGCCTGGCCCTGCACCAGGGTCTTTCGGGGAACGCTGCGCGGGCAAGGATCATCGAGCTGCTGGGCAAGGTCGGCATTCGCGACGCGGAAAGCCGCCTGGGCGCCTACCCGCACCAGCTGTCGGGCGGCCAGCGTCAGCGGGTGATGATCGCCATGGCATTGGCGAACGGGCCGGAACTTCTTGTCGCCGACGAACCGACCACGGCGCTGGACGTGACCATCCAGGCACAGATCCTTGACCTTCTGGCCGACCTGAAGCGGTCGGAAGGCCTCAGCCTTCTGTTCATCACCCATGACCTCGGTATTGTCCGCCGCATCGCCGACCGGGTCTGCGTGATGCAGGGCGGAGAGATCGTCGAACAGGGGGCGACCGCAGACATCTTTGCCGATCCGCGGCATCCCTACACGCGAAAGCTTCTTGCCGCCGAACAGAAGGGCGTTCCCGACCCGGTGCCCCTCGATGCGCCAGAGATCGTGCGGACTGAGGGCCTGCGCATCTGGTTTCCGATCCAGAAGGGTCTGCTGAAGCGCACCGTGGGCCATGTGAAGGCGGTGAACGATGCCAGCCTGACCGTCCGCGCCGGGGAAACCCTGGGGATCGTGGGCGAAAGCGGCTCGGGCAAGACGACTGTGGCGCTGGCGATTCTGCGGCTGATCCCCTCGACCGGGCGGGTGAGCTTTCTGGGGCGCGATCTGCGCGATTGCCGTGGCGCGGCGCTGCGCAGCCTGCGCCGCGAAATGCAGGTCGTGTTCCAGGATCCGTTCGGCAGCCTTTCCCCCCGGATGACGGTGGAACAGATCATCGCCGAAGGGCTGGGGGTTCACGGGGTTGCCCCGGGCCGCAACCGCACCGAGATGGTCGCCGAAATCATGCGCGAGGTCGGCCTTGACCCGGCCATGATGGCGCGGTACCCGCACGAATTCTCGGGCGGCCAGCGCCAGCGCATCGCCATTGCCCGCGCCATGATCTTGCGCCCCAGGCTGGTGGTGCTGGACGAGCCGACCAGTGCGCTGGACATGACGGTGCAGGTCCAGATCGTCGAACTGCTGCGCGCATTGCAGCGCAAATGGGGCCTGGCCTACATCTTCATCAGCCACGATCTGCGGGTGATCCGCGCCATGGCGCACAAGGTCATGGTGATGCGGGCGGGGGATGTGGTGGAAAGCGGCGACTGCCAGGCCGTGTTTACCGAACCGAAATCCGACTATACCAAGGCTCTGATGGCGGCAGCCTTCGGTTCCTGACCTTGAAGCTTCTTTTCGTTCACCAGAACTTTCCCGGCCAGTTCCTGCACCTTGCGCCCGAGATGCAGCGCCGTGGGCATGATGTCCGTGCGGTCTGCGATGCGGTGAACAACTGCCCCCCTCTGGTTCCGTTGTCGCGCTATTCCTTCAGGCCGCAACCGGTGGATCCTGCCGCCACACGGTTGGGGCGCACTTATACCATGACCAGTGACCGGGGCGTGGTCGTTGCGCGTCACTGCCGCAGTCTGCGCGAAAGGGGTTATGTGCCGGATGTGATCCTGGGCCATTCCGGTTGGGGCGAGACCCTGTTCCTGAAGGAAGTCTGGCCGGAAGCCAGGCTGCTTGTCTATTCCGAGTTCTATTACCAGGGCAGGGGGGCCGACGCCGGCTTTGACCCGGAATTCCAGAATGCGGGCTTCGATCAGGTGATGATCGCGCAGGGCAGGGCGGCGTATCAGGCGCAGGCCGTCGTCCATGCCGATTGCGGCCTGACCCCGACCCGCTGGCAGGCCAGCACGCATCCGCCGCTGTTGCGCCAGAACCTTGAGGTGATCTTCGACGGGGTCGACTGCAACCGCCTGACGCCGAACCCCGCCGCCAGCTTTTCCCTGCCGAACGGGCGGGTGCTGAAGGTCGGCGACGAGGTTCTGACCTTCGTCAACCGCAACCTCGAACCCTATCGCGGCTACCACATCTTCATGCGCGCCCTGCCTGCGGTCCTGGCGGCACGCCCTGAAGCGCAGGTGGTGATCGTCGGGGGCGACGAGACCAGCTATGGCCAGCCGCCGAAACAGGGGGGAAAGTGGAAGGACGTGATCCTGAACGAGGTACGGGACCGGCTGGACCTTACCCGTGTGCATTTCACCGGCAAGGTGCCCTACGATTGTCTGGTGAACCTGATCCATGTCAGCCGGGTTCACGCCTATCTTACCTATCCGTTCGTGCTTTCCTGGTCGATGGTCGAGGCAATGGCAGCGGGGGCGCTGGTCATCGGGTCGCGCACGCCACCCGTGCAGGAAATGATCGAGGATGGCGTCACCGGACGGCTTGTCGATTTCTTCGATGTCGATGGCTGGTCGGCGGCCCTGATCGACGCGCTGGCCAGACCCGAAGCCTATCTGTCGATGCGCAAGGCGGCGCGGGCCATGGTGCGCGCAAACTATGACCTGCGCAGCATCTGCCTGCCAAGACAGATCGACCTTCTGACCAGGCTGGAACGCGGCTGGCACACGGCATCGAGGCCTATGGCCCAGGGGGCGCCTGCCACATGAGGGGCAGGGCTGGCCCCCTTGCGGTCGCAAGCGCGGGCCCCGATCAGGCGATATCTCGGGCAAGGTAGACCGCGCGGTGCAGGCTCGGTCCCGGACGTTCAGCCCGTGGTGTCCTTTCCGAACACACCGGTCAGCGCGCGAGAGATCAGCGAAGACACGGCCGGACGTTCTAATGCCTCGAAGGGCATCGGCCGGCAAAGTTCGATCGCTGCCACGCCCACCCTTGCGGTCAGCGCGCCGTTCACCACCCCCTCGCCGAACCGGCGCGAGAGTTTCGACAGCATCCCGCCCCCCGCGACAGAGCCGATCATGTCATCGGTCAGTGCCAGCGCACCTGCCGCCAGCAGCGAGGCGAAGACCCGCCGCAGCAGCCTGAGACTGCCAAGGCTGCCGGAGCGCCCCCCATAGATTTCCGCGATCCGCCGGATCATCCGCAGGTTGGCCATGCCGGCAACCGCCACATCCGCCAGTGCCAGCGGGACCAGTGCCGTTACCATTGCCACCTGCCGTGCCGCGCTTTCGATGACCGCGCGCGCCTCGGCATCCAGTGTTGCCAGCAGCTCCCGTTCCGCCAGCGACAGCAGGGCATCGGCGTCCATCACCTCTTCCCTGCGCTCGGCCAGCCGGGCCCGGCCCCAAGCCGTATCGGCACGGCCGGCATAAAGGCCGTCAAGCGCCGAGACCACATGCCGCGCCTGCCTGAGATCCGCGCCGGTCCGCGCCGCCTCGGCGCGAAGCCTCAGACTGTCCAGCCGCCGCAGGCGCAGGAACGCTGCCCACTCGCGCAGGGCCAGTACCACGGCGGCAAACAGCGCCAGCATCACCAGCGTCAGGGCGATCCATCCCAGGACAGGGTTCCGCGCCATGAGGCCGGTCACGAAATCCCAGGCGGCGACCGAAAGGGTGAAGGTGAACAGCGCCCCGAAGGCCCAGATCGCGAGACGTGTCAGGGACGAGCTTCCGGGCTGCGACAGGGCTGCAAGCCCCTGGATCGCCCGACCCTGGGGCAGGTTGTCCGGCACGGGCGGCGCTTCGGAGGGATCAGGTGCTGCGTCGATCTCCTGGACGAAGGGCTTGGGCGGGCGGCTCACAACTGGTCTCCGATCAGGAACTGGATCGCCCGGTCAAGGCGAATGTGCGGCGGGCCCTCTCCAGGTTTCAGGTTCAGCCGGGCAGGGGCAAAGGTCATCAGCTCGTAATCGGCATCCAGCCATCTTTCTGCCCCTTCCCGCGCGGGCGACAGCAGCCGCGCGGGATCGCCGGGAAGGGCGCCCGGATACATGACCGCAGGCTTTCCGGTGGCCTGAAGCGTGCCCCGCACCGCCGGAAGTGCGACACCGTCCCGGATCACGGTTTCTTCGACTGTGGCACGCAACGCGGCCAGGGAAAGAGCTTCGGTCCGGGCGCCGGAAAAGTCGGCCCGCGACCTGGCATCGGACAGCAGCGCCGCAGTGATCGCGGTCAGCGCCGGGTGCTGTTCGTGGTGCAGATGGTCGGCCTTGGTGGCGGCGAACAGGATCCGTTCCACCCTGCGACTGCCGAACAGGCCGGAAAGCCAGGAATTGCGGCCCGGCCGGAAGGCGGAAAGGATCTCGGCCATGGTACGGCGAAGATCCTCTACCGCGCGTGGGCCCTGATGGATCGCCCCCAGAACATCGGCCAGCACCACCTGCCGGTCGATCCTTGCGAAATGGTCGCGGAAGAAGGGACGAACAACCTTGGCCTTGTAGGCCTCATAGCGCCGCATCATTTCGCGCCACAGGCAGTCACGCGGGGTCAGGGCAGGCCTCGGCAAGGGCGCGAATGTCAGAACCGGCGACCCGGCCAGATCTCCGGGCAGCAGGAAGCGGCCCGGGGTGACATCGATCCGGCCCAGCTCGCGTGCTGCCGCCAGATAGGCGGTAAAGGCGCGGGCCAGGGCATGCGCCCTGCCTTCATCCAGGCGAAGCGCCCCGTCCTCGGCCCGGGCCAGGGCCAGATAGTCGGCCGCTTCGCTGCGCTTTTCCATGCGGGCGAGCGTTGCGTCAGACCAGGCTTCGTAGCCCTGGTCGAGAAGCGAAAGGTCAAGCAACCATTCGCCCGGGTAGTCCACGATGTCGAGGTGCAACGTGCGGGGGCCACGCCATGATGACAGAAGGCCTTTCTGCTGCACACGGAAGGAAAGCCGCAGTTCCGAAATCGCACGGGTCGAGTCCGGCCAACGCGGCTGATCGCCGGTCAGCGCGGCAAGATGGGCCTCGTAATCGAAGCGGGGCAGTGTGACGTCGGGCTGCGGCTGCAGATAGACCGCCTGAATCCGCCCCTCGGCCTGCGCCACCAGCTGTGGCATCCGCCCGCGATTGAGCAGGTTTGCAACCAGTGCGGTGATGAATACGGTCTTGCCGGCGCGTGCCAGTCCCGTGACGCCCAGACGCAGCGTCGTGTCGAACAGGGTCTCGGAAAGCGTCGCCCCGGCCCCTTCGAGGCCACGCGATATCCCCTCCGTCAGTCCCGAAAGCGCCACGTCGATCCCTCGCCCATGCCCGCGCAGGATAGGCCGGCGCCAGACCGATTGGTAGAGGCCAGGGCCGCACAGACGATCCCGCCGGACCTGTCGGGCGTGGGCTGCGCCCCCTTCATCTCCTCAGCCATGCCAACCGGCCACATGGCTTCCGCAGACCGGGCAGTCTGCGCGGCGTTTCACGGTGATGACGCGGGTCTCGGCATGCAGCGCATCGTGGATCATCAGCCTGCCCGACAGCGTCGCGCCCGCCCCGGTGAGCCACTTGACCGCCTCCACCGCCATCATTGCCCCGATCACCCCGGGCAGCGGTGCGGCCACCCCGGCCTGGGCGCAGGTCGGCACCAACCCCGCAGCCGGCTTCACCGGGAAGACGCAGGCATAGCACGGCCCGCCCGACCGGGGGTGATACAGGCCCAGCTGGCCCTCCCACTGGGTGATGGCGCCGCTGATCAGCGGCACCCCAGTCGCGACGCAGGCCCGGTTCACGAGGTATCGGGTGTCGAAGTCATCCGTTCCGTCCAGCACCAGGTCGTAGTTGCCGATCAGGGCCTGCGCCGTCTCTTCGTCAAGCTTGCGGTTGTAGGGTCTGACCTCGATGAAGGGGTTCAGAGCCTTCATCGCCAGCTCGGCCGAAAAGACCTTTGGCATGCCGATGCGCTGGTCCGAATGGATCACCTGGCGCTGAAGGTTGGTGTTTTCCACCACGTCCGGGTCGATCACGCCGATAGTTCCCACACCCGAACCGGCAAGGTATAGCAGGACCGGCGACCCCAGCCCCCCGGCCCCCACGACCAGCACTCTGGCCGCCTTCAGCCGCTTCTGCCCGGCGCCGCCGATCTCGCGCAGAAGGATGTGCCGGGCGTAACGTTCCAGTTCTGCCTCGCGGAAGGTGCCGGGTGCGGTCTCGGGCTGCGGATCCGTCCGCTTCCGCCGGCGCAGTGCGCGCAAACCCTGGCGGTAGCCCAGCGCAAGGGCTGCCATCAGGCCAAAGACCAGCCAGGCCCGGAAATCGCCCCCCACAAGCCGGGCAACCGGGTTGCCAGCCACGGGGGGCAGGTTGATCGCCAGCAGAAACGCCCACCAGCCGGTCGCCGGCAGTAGCCACCGGTCGCCCCAGCCGCGCCAGCGCCCCAGCGCCCAGAGACCCGCGAACCCAAGCAGACCGATCAAGGTTGTCCTGCCCCGATACCGGTCGATCCGAACCCGCCGGTGCCCCGCGCCGTTTCGTCCAGCGCGTCCACCACCATGAATCCCGCCTGCATCACCGGCACGACCACGGCCTGCGCCACCCGGTCGCCGTGGCGAATGGTATAGGGCTCGGTCCCGAGGTTGATCAGCGAAACGCCCAGAGGGCCGCGATAATCGCTGTCGATGGTGCCCGGCGTGTTCGGCAAGGTGATTCCGTGTTTCGATGCAAGCCCCGAGCGGGGGCGCACCTGCATTTCATAGCCTTCCGGGATCGCCACCCGTATGCCGGTCGGGCAGATCGCCCGCTGCATCGGGGCAAGGGTAAGCCCGTCCCGCCGGGCCTCTGGCGGAAAGTTCGCGCAGAGATCCGCGCCCGCTGCGCCCTGTGTCTGGTAGGAGGGAAGGGGCAGGCTCCGGTCGGCCCAGTCCTCCCACAACACGCGCACCAGCAGACGAACCCGATCAGTCATCTTCTGACCCAAATCCCTTTCGACTGACATCCGCAAGACTGGCGAGACAGGATCGCCCGTTGCTGGTGCCAATGCCCCCCTCAGCGCAGCGCCTCGGCAATTCGCACCGCCAGCCTTCGCGCCACTTCGTCCTTGCCCATCCTGGGCCAGGTTTCGGTCCCTTCCTCGAAAATCAACACCACGGCATTCTCTGGCCCGCCCATGACCCCCGTTCCGGGCGAGACATCGTTGGCCACGATCCAGTCGCAGCCCTTGCGCAGCCGCTTTGTCGTGGCATTGGCGACCACATCGGTGGTTTCGGCCGCAAAACCAACCACAAGCCGCGGTCGCCGGGCACCCTGCGCGACCATCGCAAGAATGTCGGGATTTTCGGCGAATTCCAGCACCGGGGCCTTGCCCGATCCATCCTTCTTCAGTTTCTGGACAGAAGCATTCGCCACCCGCCAGTCGGCCACCGCCGCGGCCATCACCGCAGCGTCGGCCGGAAGCGCCGCCTTGACTGCGTCGGCCATCTCCAGCGCGGTTTCGACAGCAACCACGGAAACCCCGGCAGGTGGCGGCACCACGGCCGGCCCGGTCACGAAGGTCACCCGTGCCCCCAGGTCGCGCAGCGCCGCCGCAATCGCCGCGCCCTGCGCCCCGGACGACCGATTGGCGATATAGCGCACCGGATCTATGGGTTCATGCGTCGGCCCCGAGGTCACGATCACATGTCTGCCCAGAAGCGGCCCGGCACACAGCGCCGCCGAGATCGCCGCGACAATCGCCGAAGGTTCTGCCATCCGCCCTGGCCCGTATTCCCCGCAGGCCATCTCGCCCTTGTCCGGGCCGACCGTCAGCACCCCGTCGCCCCGCAGCGCCGCAAGGTTGCGCCGGGTCGCAGGGTGCTGCCACATCCGCACATTCATGGCCGGCGCCACCAGAACCCGCTTGTCTGTCGCCAGAAGCAGGGTCGAGGCCAGATCGTCCGCCAGCCCGCCCGCCATCCTGGCCAGCAGGTCTGCCGTTGCCGGGGCCACGACCACCAGATCGGCAGAGCGCGACAGTTCGATATGTCCCATCTCGGCTTCCGCGGTCAGGTCGAACAGCGCCTCGTGTACCTTGGCTTCGGCAAGGGCCCCGACCGACAGGGGTGTGACGAACTCTGCCCCCGCCCGGGTCAGCACAGGTGTGACAGAGCCCCCTTCCTTGCGGATCAGCCGGATCAGCTCGAGGCTCTTGTAGGCCGCGATACCGCCGCCGATGATCAGAAGAATGCGCTTGCCCGCCAGCATCGGCAGATCCCCCATGGCCTGCCTTCAGGTGTAAGGTTGCGGGCGGCCAAACTCAACACCTCGCGCCTGTCCCTGACCGTGGCAATGCCGTCGGGCAGGGGGCGCCCTGTGCCCCTGCGGCAGCAAGGGTGCGTTCAAACCCGTCGGGCCACGGCCTATCCTGACCCGGAATCAGGCCAGGAAATGCCGGACCTCGCGCGACTGCGCCTCGAGGCTGCGGCGCATCTTGGCGAATGCGGCGGCTTCCAGCTGACGCACGCGCTCTTTCGACAGGCCCAGCTCCTCGCCAAGCGATTCCAGCGTGCGCCCCTCATCCTTCAGCTTGCGCTCGGCCACGATGTAGCGCTCGCGCGCGTTCAGGCCCTGCATCGCCTTGACCAGCCAGCCGCGCAGCCGCGCCCCGTCGTGCGCACCTTCGACGACATCGGCCGCCTGCGTGCCTTCGTCCTCCAGGGCGTCGATCCATTCGCGGCCGTCCTCGTCCATCGACTGGGGGGCGTTCAGCGAATAGTCGCTGCCCGACAGCCGCCCCTCCATCATCTCGACATCCGCGACCGGTACTCCGACTTCGGCTGCCACCATCTGGCGCAACTGATGCTGATCCAGCACCTCGCCGCGCTGGCTGGCCTCGCGCTCCAGCTTGGCCTGCACCCGGCGCAGGTTGAAGAACAGCGCCTTCTGGCTGGAGGTAGAGCCGGTGCGCACCATCGACCAGTTGCGCATCACATAGTCCTGGATCGAGGCCTTGATCCACCAGACCGCATAAGTCGAAAAGCGGACGCCCCGGTCGGGGTCGAACTTGTCGGCCGCCTTCATGAGGCCGAGGGAGGCTTCCTGGATCAGGTCGTTCATCGGTGCGCCGTAGCGGCGAAACTTTGCGGCCATGCTGATTGCCAGGCGCATGTATGCGGTGATCAGCCGGTGCAGCGCGGCCTCGTCGCGCTGATTGCGCCAGGCGTAGGCAAGGCGCAGCTCCGTTTCGGCATCCAGCAATTCCGCCTTCATCGCTTGGCGCGACATCGTCTGGTCAGTATATCCGTCAAGTGCCATGATGACCTCCTGGATGGGCTGACTGCGGCGCTTCCGCCATCTTTTGACAGTTCTACGAGGCAACCCCTTGCCTGGATCACCCCCGCGCAACCTTCCTTCGCCAGCGGACCTGCCGCCGCTCACTCTGGTCGTCGGGGGCGCGCGGTCCGGGAAATCGGCTTTCGCCGAAAGATTGGTCGTGGCATCGGGCCGTCCCCGCCGTTACATCGCCACTGCCGAAGCCTGGGATGCCGAGATGCGCGACCGCATCGCCCGGCACCAGCGCGACCGCGGTAGTGACTGGACCACGGTCGAGGCCCCGCTTGACCTGCCTTCGGCATTGGCCTCGGCCCGGCCGGAAGAGGCCGTGCTGATCGATTGCGCCACGCTGTGGCTGACGAACCAGTTGCTGGCCGGTCACGACCTGCCAGCCCAGACCGAGGCGCTTGTGTCTTCGCTGGCGGCCTGTTGCGCGCCCGTGGTCATCGTGTCCAACGAAACCGGTTGGGGTATCGTTCCGGAAAACGCGCTCGCGCGCCGGTTCCGCGACGAACAGGGACGGCTGAACCAGCGGTTGGCCCATGTGGCGGATCTTGTCGTCACCGTGATTGCGGGCCTGCCCCTGGCCCTGAAGGGAACGATCCCGGCATGACCTGGGGCCCGACGCGTGCAAGCCTGCACCGCCGCTTCCCCCGCGTGGGAAGGGGACCGGTTTGGGCGACTGATGGAGCCGAAGGATGACCCGGTTCTGGCTGGTGCGCCACGGGCCCACCCATGCAAAGACCATGATCGGCTGGACCGACCTGCCCGCCGACCTGTCGGACAGCGCCGCGCTCACCCGGCTCAGGGCCCACCTTCCGGCCCAGGCCCCTGTCATCTCTTCCGACCTGGCCCGTGCTGTGGCCACCGCCGACGCGCTGCAGCCAGCCCTTCGCCTGCCGCACGACCCGGCCCTGCGCGAGATCCACTTCGGCCAATGGGAAGGCAGAAGCTTTGCCGAGGTCGAGGCAGAGGATCCCGCCCTGATCCGCGCCTTCTGGGACCAGCCGGGCCAGATCCGTCCCCCGGGCGGCGAAAGCTGGAACGAACTGACTGCCCGCACCTGGGCTGCGCTCGACCGACTGCACGGTACCGCGCCCGAGATTGTCGTCGTTGCCCACTTCGGCCCGATTCTCGCCGCCCTGCAACGTGCCACGGGCCGTAGCGCGCTGGAAACATTCGCGCACAGGATCGACACCCTCTCGGTTACCTGCCTGACGATCTCCCCCCCGCGGGTCCACGGCGTCAATCACAGGCCGTGATGCGGCGCGCCACGAATTGTCGTTTTCCTTCGGTCGGCGTTCCGGGTGAAATACCCGGGAAAGGATCCATGCCATGAGCTACACCCTCGTGATCGGCGACCGCGCCTATTCCAGCTGGTCCTTGCGCGGCTGGCTGCTGTTCGATGCTTTCGGCATCCCCGTCCGCACCGTGTCGGCCCGTCTTTACACCGACGAATTCGCCTCGGTTCTGAAGGACTTCTTCCCTGCCCGCACCGTCCCCACGATGCGCACACCGGATGGCTCCGTCGTCGCCGACACCCTCGCCATTGCCGAGGAACTGGCCGCCCGCCATCCCGAAGCCAGGATCTGGCCCGCCGACCCGCATGCCCGCGCCACCGCCCGCGCGCTCGCCGCCGAGATGCATGCCGGTTTTGCCAACCTGCGCAGTTATTGCCCGATGAACCTGCGCGTCAGCTACAGCGGGTGCGCGCCACCGCCCGGGGTGCTGGCCGACCTCGCGCGACTCGAAACGCTCTGGTCCTGGGCACGGCGTACAACCGGCTCCGCCACCCCCTGGCTCTGCGGTGCCTATTCGGCGGCGGACGCCTTCTTCGCCCCCGTCGCCAGCCGCATTGCCACCTATAACCTGCCGGTCAACGCCGAGGCGATGCTCTATGTCAACGCGCACCTTGCCCACCCGAGCTTCCGCCGCTGGCGCGCGATGGGGCTGGTGGACGGCCCGGATCAGGGCTTCTACCGCCGCGACTACCCGCGTCGCGACTGGCCCGGCCCCGTCCCCCTGCCAGCCAGAGCCGTTCCCGGCACCGATACCGCGAACCCGACCTGCCCCTATTCCGGCCAACCCGTCACCCATGCGCTGCAGCTTTACGGCCGCAGCTTCGGATTCTGCAGTGCCTTCTGTCGCGACAAGACCGCCGCCGACCCCGAGGCCTGGCCCGCCTTCATCGCACTTTACCAATCGTAAAACATTCAACCCTACCCGTTAACCAAGGTGAATCGGGCAGGGCGCAATGCAGGGACCGGCACAGTCAGACGGACTATCGGGTGCGCTCTCCCGCGCCATACCCGACCCCTGTCTTCCTCTCTGCCCAAATATCCCCGCCGGAGGCGAGGCGCCGAGCCGGTTGCGCGCCGACGGCGCGCAGAGGCGAGACAAAAGGCTTGCGGCGCAGCCGCCCAGTTTTACAGCCGGCACCACCCGCGATGCCGTGACGACATGGGGCGCTGCATGATCGCCCGCACCTATACCGTCGCCTTCGAAGGCATCGAGGCCCGCCTGGTCGAGGTGCAGTGCGCCGTCGCCCCCGGCGCGCCGGCCTTCACACTGGTCGGCCTGCCGGACAAGGCGGTGTCCGAGGCCCGCGAACGGGTCCGTGCCGCGCTTCAGGCCCTGTCCATTGCACTGCCCTCGAAACGGATCACCGTGAACCTCTCGCCAGCCGACCTGCCCAAGGAAGGCTCGCATTTCGATCTGCCGATTGCTGTGGCACTGCTCGCTGCGCTTGACCTCATCCCGCGCGAGGATGCCGAAGGTGTAGTCTCCCTCGGAGAGCTCTCGCTCGATGGCCGGCTCATCGCCGTGGCCGGGGCACTGCCAGCCGCGATGGCTGCAGCCTTGGAAGATCGCGCGCTTCTCTGCCCGGCGGCTTGCGGGTCAGAGGCCGCCTGGGTCGGGGCGACACAGGTCTATGCCGCTCCCGCGCTGGACGCGGTTCTTCACCACTTCACCGGTCGCACGCCCCTGAACCCGGCGCAGCCGGGCGAGGTGACGGGCAGCCAGAACCCCCGCGACTTCCGCGAGGTCAAGGGCCAGGAACGCGCCAAGCGCGCGCTGGAGATCGCCGCCGCGGGTCGCCACCATCTGTTCATGGTCGGAACACCCGGTTCGGGCAAGTCGATGCTTGCCGCCCGTTTGCCGGGCATCCTGCCGCCGCTTTCTGCGGCCGAGGCTCTGGAAACCTCGATGATCCATTCGCTGGCCGGTCTCTTGACCGAAGGTGGCATTTCGCGCGACCGGCCCTTCCGCGAGCCGCATCATACCGCCTCGATGGCCGCCATCGTCGGCGGTGGCAAGGGTGCGAAACCGGGCGAGATCAGCCTGGCACACAATGGTGTCCTTTTCCTCGACGAGTTTCCGGAATTTCCCCGCGCGGTGCTGGACACCCTCCGCCAGCCGATCGAAACCGGCAGCGTCATGGTTGCCCGGGCAAACGCCCATGTCCGCTATCCCTGCCGTTTCCTGCTGATCGCGGCCGCCAACCCCTGCAAGTGCGGCTATCTGTCCGATCCGGGCCGCGCCTGTGGCCGCGCGCCGCTATGCGGCGAGGACTATCTCGGCCGCATATCGGGGCCGCTGATGGACAGGTTCGACCTGCGTGTCGAAGTGCCACCCGTGGCTTTTGCCGACCTCGACCTTCCTGCTGCCGGAGATGGCTCCGCCACAATTGCCGCCCGCGTCGCCAGGGCACGGGAAAGGCAGGGCATCCGATACGCCTCTCACGATGGGCTGCGCGTCAACGCCGACCTCGAAGGCGCCGCCCTGGAGCACTTCGCCACCCCCGATGCCGAAGGCCGCGACCTGATCTCGCGCGTGGCCGAACGCATGGGACTGTCGGCGCGCGGATTCCACCGGATCCTGCGCGTGGCCCGCACCATTGCCGATCTGGATGCAAGCCAGGTCGTGCGCAGACCCCATGTCGCCGAGGCGATCAGCTTTCGCCTGTCCTCTGCCACCGGCGGGTTGTGACGGATTGCCGGACCCCGCGCGGGGAAAGGAAGGCGGGATCGCCCTATCCTAGGGTCAGGACTCGTTGTCGCGTCATAGCCAGAACATGACGGTTGCGGCGAGAGCTACGGCGGAGTGGAAGACCTTTGGGCACCTGTCGTATCGTGTGGCAACCCGTCGCCAGTCTTTCAGGCGCCCGAACATGATCTCGATCCTGTTGCGGCGTTTGTAGCGGCGCTTGTCGTGTTTGACGGGCTTGCCGCGCGACTTCCGACCCGGAATGCAGGGCTTTATCCCCTTGTCTTTCAACGCTTCTCGGAACCAGTCGGCATCATAGCCGCGGTCGGCCAGCAACCACTCAGCCTTTGGCAGGCCGCCCAGCAGGGCCGCCGCGCCGGTATAGTCGCTGACCTGGCCCGCGGTCATGAAGAACCGGATCGGACGACCTTCGGCGTCGGTGACGGCATGTAGCTTGGTGTTCATGCCACCCTTGGTTCGGCCAATCAGACGGCCCCTTTGGTCGCCTGGCCCCCCTTTTTCGACCGCAGGCTGGTCGCCGTGCGATGTACCTTCAAGTAGGTCGCGTCGATCATTACCGTCTTCGGAACGGCTGCCTCGGCGGCCAGACCATCCATCATTCGGGCGAAGACACCTTTGTCGCTCCACCGCTTCCATCGATTGTAGAGGGTCTTTGGCGGGCCGTATTCCTTCGGCGCGTCGCACCACCGCAAGCCATTGCGATTGATGAAGATTATTCCGCTCAAGACCCGCCGGTCATCAACGCGCGGCTTGCCATGGCTCTTGGGAAAGAACGGCTGGAGCCGCGCCATCTGCGCCTCGCTCAGCCAGAAAAGGTTGCTCATCGGTCAGTCTCCTCACGGAGGCTGAATCACGTCGCAGACACAAAATCAATGGGTCCTGACCCTAGGCGCCGCGCCTGGCCTCGATCACCTGCCATATCCGTTCCGCCGCATTGGTGCCGTCGAAGCGCTCCAGCTCCTGAATGCCGGTGGGAGAGGTCACGTTGATCTCTGTCAGCCAGTCTCCGATCACGTCGATGCCGACGAAGATCTGCCCCTTCTCGCGCAGGGTTGGACCGATGACCCGGCATATTTCCAGATCCCGTTCGGTCAGTGCCACCTTTTCCGGTCGGCCGCCGACATGCATGTTCGACCGGGTCTCGCCGGCCTGAGGCACGCGGTTGATCGCGCCTACCGGCTCGCCATCGACAAGGATCACCCGCTTGTCCCCCTTTTCGACGGCTGGCAGGAACTTCTGCACGATCACCGGCTCGCGGCTGAGGCCCATGAACATCTCGTGCAGACTGGACAGGTTCCGGTCGTTCGGATCCAGCCGGAAGACCCCGGCACCACCGTTACCGTAAAGCGGTTTCAGGATGATGTCGCCGTGACGGGCCTTGAAGGCCCGGATCGTCGCCAGATCACGGGCGATGGCAGTGGGTGGGGTCAGGTCCGGAAAACGCAGGACCAAGAGCTTTTCCGGGCTGTTGCGCACCCAGAACGGATCGTTCACCACCAGCGTCTTCGGATGGATCATCTCCAGCAGATGCGTTGTGGTGATGTAGCCCATGTCGAAGGGCGGATCCTGGCGCAGCCAGACGACATCGACCTCGCCAAGATCGACCTCGGTTTCCTCTCCGAAGCTGACGTGGTTGCCGACTTCGCGCCGGACCTCGATCCACCATCCCCGTGCCAGCACACGCCCTTCGACATAGGCCAGCCGATCGGGCGTATAATAGAACAGGCGATGTCCCCGCGCCTGCGCCTCGAGCGCGATGCGAAAGGTGGAATCGGCGTTTATGTTGACGGACCCGATCGGGTCCATCTGCAGGGCTACCTTCAGTTTCATCGTCCACTCCGCCTGGGTCGCAGGAATTGATGGCCCAAGCCCGGGAAAGATGCAATTCAGCCGGCGAAAGCGTTCTCGATGATCTCGACCCGCCCGCTGCCATCGACCAGGGCAAGATCGATTCGAACGTCGGTCAGAAGCCCCTTCGGTTCCCGCGCCACGAATTCATCGACGGTTGCGAAGATCCGCGCAACCTGTGCGGCCGTCACATGCGAGGCGGCAAGGTCGTGCGTGCGGCTGAACTTGACCTCGACGAACACGACCTCGTTTCCGTTCCGGCCGATCAGATCGATCTCGCCGCGGCTGCCTCGCCAGTTGCGGCCGCAGATCGGGATGCCACGGTCTTCATACACCCTTGCAACCGCAGCTTCGGCAGCATGGCCGGCCAGATGATTGGCAAGGCCCCTGGCAGATCGGCCGCGGCGCGCGGGTACTGAAGCAAAATCGAACGGCATGGCAACCCTATTCCTGACGAAGGTCGACGGCGATCTGGTAGGCAAGCTTGCGCGATACCCCCAGAGTCTGCGACACGAAAGTTGCAGCATCCTTAACGCGCATCGTCTGCAATGCCGTTTCCAGTGCCCTGCGGATATCCGCCTCGGTTGCGGCTTCGGGTGCGGCCCGGTCCACAAGAACGACGACCTCGCCCCTGACCTCGCGGCGGCTGAAGTCATCGGCAAGTTCGGCAAGGGTTCCGCGGACAACTTCCTCGAAACGCTTCGTCAGCTCGCGACAGACGGCGGCGCGGCGTGCCGCGCCAAGGGTTCCGGCCAGGTCGGCCAGCAACGCTGCCAGTCGCTTCGGGCTTTCATACAGGATCAGGGTGGCCTGAACCGCCGCAAGTCCGGCCAGAAAGTCCCGTCGGGCCCCCTGCGCCGTCGGTGCGAACCCCGCAAAGAGGAACCGGTCCGAGGGCAGTGCCGACAGCGTCAGCGCGCAGATCGCGGCGCAGGGGCCGGGGGCGGCTGTCATCGGCAGGCCGGCCGCCGCGACTGCCCGCGCCAGTTCGAAGCCGGGATCGGAAATCAGCGGCGTGCCTGCCTCCGAGGCATAGGCCACGCTTCTGCCTTCGCCAATCAGCGCGAGGATCCGGGAAAGCGCCCCTTCGCCGGAATGGTCGTGATAGGCGATCAGAGGGCGCCCGCGTAGCGGAACGCCGTGAATCTCCATCAGGTGCCGCAGGGTGCGCGTGTCTTCGGCCACCAGCACATCGGCGCCGGCCAGCACGTCCAGCGCCCGCAATGTGATGTCACGCGCCGCGCCGATGGGGGTGGAAACGAAATGCAACCCCGGCGGAATGGCGCGCAGGTCGGGTTTCGGGGTGTTCTGGTGCGGGTCGGACGGCTGGCTCACAAGTTTACTTCCCTTTCCGAACCCATTACCCTGCCCGGCAATCGCCGTAGCGCCGAAGTGAGGAAGTCCGATGTTGTCCGTTCTGAGCCGGGCCCGCAAGTCGCTGGGTCACCTGGTCACTGGTCTCTTTGCGGTGGTGCTGGCAGCCTGTGTTCCGGCGGATGGTCCGGCGACAGGCCCGGCGCAGGGATCGGGCGGTTCGGTCAAGGTGGCACTGCTGATCCCCTCGGGCTCGGGGCAGGCGCAGGACGAGCTTTTCGGCGCCAACCTTGAAAATGCCGCGCGTCTGGCGATGCGCGACCTGTCGGGGGTAGCCATCGACCTGCGCGTCTATCGCACCGGTGGCAGCCCGGCCAGGGCCAGCGCCCTGGCGAAGCAGGCGGTAGACGAAGGGGCCCAGGTGATCCTTGGGCCGTTCTATTCCGAAGAGGCGAATGCTGCAGGCGTCGCGGTGGCGAATTCCGGCGTGAATGTCCTGGCCTTTTCGAACAACGCCGCCATCGCGGGTGGAAATGTCTTCGTGCTTGGCCAGACCTTCGACAACACGGCGCGGCGGCTGGCCTCCTATGCCGTGCGCAACGGCAAGTCGAAGATCCTGATCGTTCATGACCGCAACGTCGCGGGTGAGGTCGGCAAGGCTGCCATCGAACGGGGGGTAGCGGCAGCCGGCGGGTCGGTCGTGGGCGTGACCTCCTACGAATTCTCGCAGAACGGCATCGTGCAGGCGGCCAGTGGAATTGTCGGAACCGCCAGGTCGTCGGGCGCGACCGCCCTGTTCCTGACGGCCGACACGGCCGGGGCGCTGCCGCTGCTCAGCCAGCTTCTGGTCGATAACGGTATCGACCGGGCCACGACGCAGCTGATCGGTCTGACCCGCTGGGACATTCCGCCCGCGACGCTGGCCCTGCCCGGTGTGCAAGGCGGCTGGTTTGCCCTGCCCGACCCGGGCCTGCAGGCGCAGTTCCAGTCGCGCTATCAGGCAGCCTTCGGCACGGCGCCCGTGGCCGTCGCGGGCCTTGCCTATGACGGGATCGCTGCGATCGGGGCCCTGGCCCGCGCATCGAAGGGCGCGCCAATCAGCCGTGAGGCACTGACCCAGTCGGCCGGGTTCGCAGGCGTCTCGGGCGTCTTCCGCTTCCTGCCGAACGGAACCAACCAGCGTGGCCTGGCCGTGGCGACGATCCGCAACAATCAGGTCGTGGTGATCGACCCGGCCCCGCGCAGCTTTGCCGGCGCCGGGTTCTGACACCGTGACACGCGCCGCCGAGGCCCCGGCCGCGCCTGCCGCTGCTGCGACTTCCGCTTATCCGATGCCCGATCTGGATGCCCTGACGGTAACGGTTCTGACGGGCATTGCCGACGCACCGGATGCCAGGGCCGCGCGCGCCGGCGTGGTTCGCCACCTGCTCGATGCACGGACGCAGGCCACGACTGCCTTCGAGGCAGCCTTCCGCGCTGCCCCGCGCCAGGCACGCGCGCTGATTTCGGCTCAGGCGGCGCTGACCGACGTGCTGGTGAAAGTTGCGCTTGCAGCCGCCCAGAAACTGCATCCCCTTGCCAACCCGACCGAGGCCGAACGGATCGCCGTCCTGGGCGTCGGTGGCTATGGCCGGGCCGAAATGGCGCCACAGTCGGATGTGGACCTGTTGTTTCTGACGCCTTGGAAGGTCACCCCATGGGCTGAAAGCGTCATCGAGACGATGCTGTACATCCTGTGGGATCTGAAGCTGAAGGTCGGTCACGCCAGCCGAACGGTGAAGGATTGCATCCGACTTGGCCGCGAGGATGTGACGATCCGCACCGCACTTCTGGAACACCGCTTCATCTGCGGGCACGAGCCACTGGCCACCGAGCTGGGCGACAGGCTGTGGGGCGATCTCTTCCGGAACTCCGGCCCCGAGTTCATCGAGGCGAAGCTTGCCGAACGCGCCGAACGGCACAAGCGGCAGGGCGGCCAGCGCTATGTGCTTGAGCCGAACGTGAAGGAAGGCAAGGGCGGCCTGCGCGATCTGCAGACGCTCTACTGGATCGGGAAATACCTGCACCGGGTGCCTTCGGCCGAAGGTCTGGTCGGCGCGGGGCTTCTGTCGCGCGAAGAGTTCGACAGTTTCGCCCGGGCCGAGGACTTCCTGTGGGCCGTGCGCTGCCATCTGCACTACATCACCGGGCGCGCGACCGATACGCTGACCTTCGATCTTCAGGTCGAGGTCGCGGCCCGCATGGGCTATCGCGACGCGGGCGGGCGGCGGGCGGTCGAGCATTTCATGCAGGATTACTTCCGCCACGCGACCCGCGTGGGCGAGCTGACCCGAATCTTCCTGACCGAGCTTGAAGCCCGCCATGCCAAGCGCGAGGCCAGCCTTTTCGGCATCTTCAAGCGCACAAAGCGGGTCAAGTCCGGCTACAAGCTGGTCCAGGGCCGCATCGACGTGACCGACCCCGCAGCCTTCCTGAAGGACAAGCTGAACCTTCTGCGCGTCTTCGAAGAGGCGCTGCGCACCGGCTATCTGCTGCATCCCAACATCATGCGCCTGGTGGCGGCGAACCTGCATCTGATCGACGACGAGATGCGCGAGAACCCCGAAGCGCAGCGGCTGTTCCTGGATCTGCTGCTGAAGCACGGCAACCCGGAACGGTCCTTGCGCCGGATGAACGAACTGGGGGTGCTTTCGGCCTTCATCCCCGAATTCGAACCCATCGTCGCGATGATGCAGTTCAACGTCTATCACCACTACACGGTGGACGAGCACATCATTCAGACGATCAGCTGCCTTGCCCAGATCGAGCGGGGGGAACTGGTCGAGGAACTGCCGATCGCCTCGGGTATCCTGAAGGCCGGCGTGAACCGCCGCGTGCTTTATGTGGCGCTGCTGCTGCACGACATCGGCAAGGGCCGGCCCGAGGATCATTCCATCCTCGGCGCCCAGATCGCCCGGCGGGTCTGCCCGCGCCTTGGCCTCGATCCCGAGGAATGCGAGACGGTGGAATGGCTGGTGCGCTATCACCTGCTGATGTCCGACATGGCGCAGAAGCGCGACATTGGCGATCCGCGCACGGTGCGCGACTTTGCCAAGGCGGTGAAGACGCGCAAGCGGCTGGACCTTCTGACGGTACTTACGGTCTGCGACATCCGCGGCGTGGGGCCGGGGACCTGGAACAACTGGAAGGCCATGCTGCTGCGCCAGCTTTACAAGCAGACCACCGAGGCGCTGGAGGGGGGGCTCGAAACGCTCAACCGCGAGAACCGCAAGGACGAGGCGAGACTTGCCCTGCGAAAGCGGCTTGTGGGCTGGGGCGCCGCCGAAATCGAGCATGAACTCGACCGCCATTACGACCCCTACTGGCAGGGTTTGACCACCGACACGCACGAGGTCTTTGCCCGGCTTCTGCAAGGCATCGGCGACGACGAAATCCGCATCGACTTGCACCCCGAGCCCGACCGCGACGCGACCCGGGCCTGCTTCGCGTTGGCAGACCATCCCGGCATCTTCAGCCGCCTGGCCGGGGCGCTGGCGCTGGTGGGCGCGAACGTGGTGGACGCACGCACCTATACATCGAAGGACGGCTATGCGACCGCCGTCTTCTGGGTGCAGGACATCGAAGGCCACCCCTACGAGGTCAGCCGCCTGCCGCGCCTGCGCCAGATGATCGACAAGACGCTGAAGGGCGAGGTCGTGGCGCGCGAGGCCTTGAAGGACCGCGACAAGCTGAAGAAGCGCGACCGCGAGTTCCGCTTTCCGACCCACATAACCTTCGACAACGAAGGGTCCGACATCTACACGATCATCGAGGTCGATACCCGCGACCGGCCGGGTCTGCTGTATGACCTGACGCGGACGCTGGCCAACAACAACATCTACATTGCGTCTGCCGTGATCGCGACCTATGGCGCGCAGGTGGTGGATACCTTCTACGTCAAGGACATGTTCGGGCTCAAATTGCACCAGAAGCACAGGCAGGAAGCCCTGGAACGCAAGCTGCGCAGCGCCATCGCCGAAGGCGCGGAACGGGCGCAGGCATGAGGCGACCCGGCTCGCGCCCCACTTCTCCGGAAAGAACCGCACCATGAAACCCGTCCGCATCGTCAAGGGCTTCCTGACCGTGGGCTTCTGGACCCTGGTCAGCCGGGTCTTCGGCCTGATCCGCGACATCTTCCTGGCGCGCTATCTGGGCGACGGCATCGTGGCGCAGGCCTTCGTCGTGGCGCAGTCGCTGCCGAACATGTTTCGCCGCTTCTTTGCGGAAGGCGCCTTCAACTTTGCCTTCGTGCCGATGTTCGCCAAGAAGGTCGAGGCAGAAGAGGATGCCGAAGGCTTTGCCCGCGATGCCTTCTGGGGCATGGCGGCCTTCCTGTCACTGTTCTCGGCCCTGGGCATCGTCTTCATGCCCGGACTGGTCGTGCTGATGGCCTCGGGTTTTGTCGGGGACGATCGCTTTGCCGTGGCGGTGACGCTGGGCAGGATCGCCTTTGCCTATATCCTTTTCATCTCGCTCACGGCGCTTCTGTCGGGCGTGCTGAACGCGCGTGGCCGGTTCGCGGTTACCTCGGTCGTGACGGTACTGCTGTCGGCCACGATGATCGCGGGGATGGTCCTGGCTGACCGGATGGGCTGGGACATGGGGCGGACGCTGGCCTGGTCGGTCACGATTTCCGGCCTGCTTCAGCTGCTGGTCACCTGGGCTGCGGTCCGGCGACTGGGCTACCGGATGCGTTTTCGCTGGCCGCATCTGACACCCGATCTCAAGCGTCTGGCCATCATCGCCGCGCCTGCCGTGCTGGCCGGGGGGGTGGTCCAGATCAACCTGATCGTGGGCCGTCAGGTCGCCAGTCTGACCGATGGCGCGGTGGTCTGGCTGTATAACGCCGACCGCATCTATCAACTGCCTCTCGGTGTCGTCGGCATTGCGATCGGGATCGTGCTGCTTCCCGACCTGTCGCGCCGCCTGCGGGCCGAGGACCACGAGGGTTCGCGCGCATCCTTCAACCGGGGGACGGAATTTGCGCTGCTGCTGACCCTGCCCGCAGCCGTGGCGCTGATGGTGATTGCCTGGCCGATCATCAGCGTGCTGTTCCAGCGTGGGGAATACGGGCCTGTGGCCACCGTGAACACGGCCTGGGCTCTGGCGGTCTATGGCGCTGGTCTGCCGGCCTTCGTGCTGCACAAGGTGCTGCAACCGTTGTTCTACGCGCGCGAGGACACGCGGTCGCCCTTCCGCTATGCGGTCTGGTCGATGGTGGTGAATGCGGCGCTGGCCGTGGGCCTTCTGCCGCTGATCGGTTGGCTGGCGGCCGCGATTGCCACCACGGTTTCGGCATGGGTCATGGTCTGGCAGCTTTGGCGCGGCAGCCGGGTGATGGGCGATGCGGCGCGGCTTGATGACCGGTTCCTGTATCGCCTGCCGCGCATGGCCCTGGCCTCGGCCCTGATGGGGCTGGTGCTCTGGGGCATGTCGGTCGCGCTGGCCGGGCCCCTGACCACGCCGGGTGTCCGCACCGCCGCGCTTGGGGCGATGGTGCTGGTGTCGATGGTGGTCTACTTCGGCACCGTCCTGGCGATCGGCGGGATGAGCTGGGTGGAACTGAAAGGCGCGTTCCGCCGTCAGCGCTGACGGATCTTGTCCATCACCCGCGCCCAGCCCCCGGGGCTGACGACGAAGGACAGCAGGAACCCCGCGGCAAAGCCGGCGATGTCGGCCACCCAGTCCCAGCCCGCGCCGAACAGAAGGCCAAAGACGAGCTGGAAGAACAGCAGAGCCCCGATCAGGGAAAAGGCGCGATACTTGTTGCCCCCGGTCCGCGCCAGGTTGACCCACAGAAGGAAGGTGAAGGCTCCGATCAACCCGTAGACCGCCGGATAGGCGCCGATCAGCTGCATCCGGTTCCCGGGTACCAGGAAGGTATATGCCACCGCCCCAAGAGCCGAGGCCCCCAGAACCACGACCAGCACTGCCCACCAGCGGAAGATCTCGCCCACCATCTTGCCCAGAGCAAGAAGCAGGACGATGGCGAACAGGGCATGGCTGAAACTGGCATGGACCAGCGGATAGCTGACCAGCCGCACCAGTTCCTCATAGGGCGCGCCGCCGGTCTGCCACTGGTAACGCAGAAGTTCGGGAAACATCCCGAAGCGTTCCACCGCCTGCAGGCGCCAGCCCACGCCCTGCGGGCCCCCCACGAAGCCGGCCGTCGCCAGCGACAGCACCAGCTCCATCGCGATCAGCGGCAGGGCCAAGACCCAGACGATCAGCGGCAAGGGATTCAGCGGTGCCTCGTTGTGGTCCTGTTTCATGCCCTGCCCCGGCGTTGACGGCTTGTTGCCCTTGGATTACGCGGGTTCGGCAGCTTTATCCAGACGGAGCGATCCCATGACCTCGCAGGCTTCGGCGGTCCAAACGCCGAAAACCTTCAAGCCCCGCATCTTCTCGGGCATCCAGCCTTCGGGCGGGCTGACCCTCGGCAACTATCTCGGCGCGCTGAAGCGGTTCGTCGAAAAGCAGGACGAGGGGATCGAGACGATCTATTGCCTGGTCGATCTGCACGCGATCACCGTCTGGCAGGAGCCCGAGGCCCTGCGCCGCCAGACCCGCGAAGGGGCGGCGGCATTCATCGCCGCGGGCATCGACCCGAAGCGCTCGATCCTGTTCAACCAGAGCCAGGTCAGCGCGCATGCCGAACTGGGCTGGATCTTCAACTGCATCGCCCGCATGGGCTGGATGAGCCGTATGACCCAGTGGAAGGACAAGGCCGGCAAGAATGCCGAGGCAGCCTCTCTGGGCCTGTTCGCCTACCCCTCGCTGATGGCCGCCGACATCCTGGCCTATCATGCGACCATGGTGCCGGTGGGCGAGGACCAGAAACAGCACCTGGAACTGACCCGCGACATCGCGATCAAGTTCAACAACGATTACGGGGTGGACTTCTTCCCTGTCGTCGAGCCCCTGATCGAGGGCGTGGCGACGCGGGTCATGAGCCTTCGGGACGGCACGAAGAAGATGTCGAAATCGGATCCTTCGGACCAGAGCCGGATCAACCTGACCGACGATGCGGACGCCATCGCGCAGAAGATCCGCAAGGCCAAGACCGACCCGCTGCCCTTGCCCGACAGCCCCGAGGGCCTGAAGGACCGGCCCGAGGCGCGCAATCTTGTGAACATCTACGCAGCCCTTGCCGGTCACAGCGTGGAACAGGTGATTCGCGACTTTGCCGGTGCCCAGTTCGGCACCTTCAAGCCGGCGCTGGCCGATCTTGCCGTGGCGAAACTGTCGCCGATCACCGCCGAGATGAACCGGCTGATGGCCGATCCGGCGGAAATCGACCGCATTCTTGCGGATGGGGCCGAACGCGCCGATGCCATCGCGCGGCCGATCCTTGACCAGACCAAGGACATCGTGGGCATGATCCGGTCGCGCAAGTAATCCACAGGAAGGTTCGGCGCGACACGGCCATGTCACAGACCTGATTCAGGCCGGCGCTAGACCGATCCTGTCCGGTGGCGCGATCTGTCCCCATCGCCCGAGGTTCGGCCCCTCTGTCCCCTGAGATGGCCGCGCCTTGCCGACATGCCCCCATGCGCCCCCGCATGGGGGCGATTTTTTTCCTGCTGCGCCCGCCCAGGCAGGGCAGATCGCCAAGTCCTTGACTCTGCGAAGGCTGACAAAGCGGAAATCGGGTTCTCCACAGCTTATTTCGGAAGAAAGCGCTTTACAGGCTTTCGCTCGTGTCCCACCATATCTAGTAAAGGCAGCGTCGGGCAAACGCTGACCCTTGCCAGACACCCAGCTTCTAGTGGGTCTTGGCCCGCCTGAAGCTTCATCATGAGGCCGGGCATGTCGCTTTCCGAAGACTACGCAGCGATGGAGGATCTGCACCCCATCGACATCGTCGAGACCCTGGCCGAACACCACGCGTGGGAATTCGATCGGGTGACCGACGACCAGATCGCCATGGCGGTGGAAGGCCAGTGGCGCACCTATTCGCTGACCATGGCCTGGTCGCCGCACGACGAAACCCTGCGGCTGATCTGCACCTTCGAGATGGACCCGCCGGCCCAGAAGCTGCCTGCGCTTTATGACCTGCTGAACCGCTGCAACGACATGGTCTGGTCGGGTGCCTTCACCTGGTGGGCGGAACAGAAGCTGATGGTCTGGCGCTATGGCCTGGTCCTGTCGGGGGGGCAGATGGCAGGGCCCGAGCAGATCGACCGGCTGATCGTCAGTGCCGTGATGGCGGCCGAGCGCTTCTATCCGGCATTCCAGATGGTGGCCTGGGGGGATCAGTCGCCGGCCGAGGCGATGAAAGTCGCCATTGCCGAGGCATACGGCCGCGCCTAACCTTGGCCCCCGAAAGGGGGAATTTCATGGCTCTGGAACGTGTGGCCCGCGACGGGCTGGTATTGCTTGGATGCGGCAAGATGGGGTCTGCCCTGCTGGCTGGATGGCTCAAGGCGGGGGTCAAACCGGATGCGGTCTGGGTATTGGAGCCCAATCCGACCGACTGGCTGATCGAGACCGGGGTTCATCTGAACGAAGGTCTTCCGCCGGCCCCGGCGGTGGCGCTTCTGGCGGTGAAGCCGCAGATGATGGGCAAGGCGCTGCCGTCGCTGCAGGCGCTGGGAAATGGGACGACGTTGTTCGTCTCGATTGCCGCCGGGACGACGATTGCCAGCTTCGAGGCTGTCTTGGGCGATAGCACGCCCATCGTGCGAACCATGCCGAACACGCCTGCCATGGTAGGCAGGGGGATAACCGCGCTGATCGGCAACCGACATGCAACGGCCGACGACATGGCGCTGGCGCGGGCCCTGATGGCGGCTGTCGGCCAGGTTGTGGAGCTGGAGCGTGAAGACCTGATCGACGCGGTGACTGCCGTTTCGGGTTCGGGGCCGGCCTACGTTTTTCACCTGATCGAGGCCATGGCCGCAGCGGGCGAGGCAGAGGGGCTGCCTTCCGATGTGGCGATGCAGCTTGCCCGCGCCACGGTCTGCGGCGCGGGGGAACTGGCCTATCAGAGCCCCGAAAGCGTTGCCCAGTTGCGGATCAACGTGACCTCGCCCGGTGGCACCACTGCTGCGGCGCTGGCGGTTCTCATGGATCCGGAAACCGGCTTTCCTGCGCTGCTGCGCCGCGCGGTCAAGGCGGCAGCCGACCGGGGCAGGGAGCTGGGCAAATGACCATCACCTACGCCGATTTCGAAAAGGTCGATATCCGCGTCGGCCGGATTACAAGGGCTGAACCCTTTCCCGAAGCGCGCAAGCCGGCAATCAGGCTATGGGTCGATTTCGGCCCCGGGATTGGCGAGAAACGGTCGTCTGCGCAGCTGACGCGCCATTACACTCCCGAAGGTCTGGTCGGGCGGCAGGTGCTGGCGGTGGTGAACTTTCCGCCCCGCCAGATCGGACCGGTGAAGTCCGAGGTGCTGGTGCTGGGCGTGCCGGATGCGGAGGGCGAGGTGGTGCTGATCGGGCCGGGGCAAGAGGTTCCTTTGGGGGGGAAACTGTTTTGAATCCGAAGCTTCTGATCACCCGCCGACTGCCTGACCGCGTGCTGGAAGCCGCCTGCGCCCGGTTCGACGTGACATTGCGCGACCGGACCGAGGTGCTGTCGCCAGAGGAGCTGCGCACCGCGCTGCGTGACTTCGACGCGGTGCTGCCGACCCTGGGCGACCGCTTCCAACCGGATGTCTTTGCAGATGTTTCCAGCCCCCGGGCGAAGATTCTGGCCAACTTCGGGGTGGGCTACAACCACATCGACATCGAGGCCGCGAAGGCCGCGGGCGTGATGGTCACCAACACCCCCGGCGCAGTGACGGATGCGACCGCGGATATTGCGGTAAGCCTGATCCTGATGACTGCCCGCCGCCTGGGCGAGGGCGAACGCATCCTGCGCGCAGGTCGGTGGGAAGGCTGGGGACCGGTGCAGATGCTGGGCACCCATGTTACCGGAAAGCGGCTTGGAATCATCGGGATGGGCCGCATCGGCAAGGCGATTGCGAAGCGCTGCCATTACGGGTTCGACATGGAGGTGGTGTTCTACAACCGCTCGGCCGTTCCCGATCCGGGCCTGCCTGCACGGCAGGTAGAGATGGCCGAGGCGATGGCTGCCGACTTCGTGGTGGTGGCCGTGCCGGGCGGGAAGGCCACGCATCACCTGATCGACGCCAAGGCATTGGGAATGATGCGGAAATCCGGGATCTTCGTGAACATCTCCCGCGGCGATGTGGTGGACGAGGCCGCCCTGATTGCGGCCTTGCAGGAGGGCCGGATCGCCGGTGCAGGGCTGGATGTCTACGAGTTCGAGCCGCAGGTTCCGGCCGCCCTGATCGCGATGGAGAATGTCACCCTGCTGCCCCATCTCGGCACCGCCTGCCTTGAGGTGCGCGAGGACATGGGGATGATGGCGGTGACGAACCTGATCGCCTGGGCCGAGGGGAAGGCGCCGCCCAACCTGCTGAATCCATGATCATTTCCCGCGCGCGCCGGTTCATCTTTGCCCATGCTCCGAAGACCGGCGGGACAGCATTTGCCCTGGCCTACGAGGCACGGGCCGCAAAGGACGACATCCTGATCGGCGACACGCCCAAGGCGCGCAAGCGGGCGGGGCGATGGAAGGGGATCAAGACCGCCGGGCGCGTGTGGAAGCATTCTAGCTTGGCGGACGTGATCGGGCTGGTGAGCACCGAGGAAGTGGAGTCATTTCTGACGGTCACGCTGGTGCGAAATCCCTGGGACCGGGTGGTAAGCTATTATCACTGGCTGCGCGCGCAAAGCTTTGCCAACCCTGCGGTGGGTCTGGCCAAGGCACGGGATTTCAGCGGGTTCCTGAACCACCCGCAGACGATAGCGTCGCTGCGGCTCTGGCCCTATGGCGCCTATATGCGAAGGCCGGATGGATCGGAAAAGCCCAGCCTTTTCCTGAGGCTGGAGAGGTTCGAGACGGATGCCGCGCCGCTGTTCGACAATCTCGGCTTTCGCCTGACACTGCCGAAGGCCAATGCCAGCGACAGGGCACGGGACTGGCGGGTCTATTACTCTGACGCGGATGCGGCGCTGGTGGCGGATCTGTGCGGCGAGGATGTTGCGCGGTTCGGATACAGCTTCGATCCAGGCGCCTGATGTCCCTTGGTTGACCTGTCGCGTCAAGAGAAGTTCCCTGATCATCCTTCCGCCCCGACGCGCGTGAGAACGGAAATCCTTCAAGCGGTGGATGTGAACCGCTCATCATCCCTTACGGGCTTCTTCGCTGTGCCGGGGCCAGCGAAGAAGCCGGTTACGGCTGATGAGCGGCGGTCTATGCGGCGGCCTTCTCGCCGCCGAACCGGCCGTAGAAGGTTTCGCCCTTGTCCGCCATCTCGCGAAGAAGGGCAGGCGCTTGGAAGCGCGGGCCGAACTGCGCGGTCAGGCCGCGGCAGATCTCTACCGCCCGCGCGGCGCCGATCATGTCGAGCCAGCTGAACGGCCCGCCCGACCAGGGTGCGAAACCCCAGCCGAGGATCGCGCCCACGTCGCCCTCGCGGATGTCGGTCAGGACACCCTCTTCCAGCGCCCGCACCGCCTCGAGCACCTGGGCAAAGAGCATCCGGTGCTGCACATCGGCCAGCGAGGGCTGCATCTTGTCCAGGGGATACTTGTGCGCGAGCCCCTCCCACAGGCCCAGACGCTCGCCCTTGTCATCATAGGCATAGAAGCCGGCCTTCGCCTTGCGGCCCAGACGCCCCTGATCGGCCATCCAGAACAGCACATGGTCCACTGCCTCGTCGGGGTAGTCCTTGCCCATGGCTTCCTTGGTGGCCTTGGCGATCTTGACGCCCAGGTCGATCGAGGTCTCGTCCACCAGTTGCAGCGGGCCCAGCGGCATGCCGACGAGCTTTGCCGCGTTCTCGATCAGCGCCGGTTCCACCCCTTCGGCGACCATGCGGATGCCTTCGTTGATGTAGGGGATGATGCAGCGGTTGGCATAGAAGAAGCGCGCGTCGTTGACGACGATCGGGGTCTTGCGGATCTGGCGCACGAAATCCAGCGCCTTGGCAACCGCGCGCTCTCCGGTCTTCCTGCCCCGGATGATCTCGACCAGGTTCATCTTGTCCACCGGGCTGAAGAAGTGGATGCCGATGAACTGATCGGGCCGCTGGCTGGCGGCGGCAAGCCCGGTGATCGGCAGGGTCGAGGTGTTGGTGGCGTAGATGCAGTCCGGCCCCACCGCCGCCTCGACCTTGGCCGTCACATCGTGCTTGACCTTCGGATCCTCGAAGACCGCCTCCACCACCAGATCGGCGCCGGCGAGCGCCGCGTATTCGGTGGTGGCGGTGATGCGGTCCAGAACCTCGGCCCGTCTCTCGGCGGTCACCTTGCCGCGCTTCATGCCCTTGTCCAGCAGGCCCTCGGAATGGGCCTTGCCGCGGTCGGCGGCCTCCTGACTGGCGTCGATCAGCACGACCTCGATCCCGGCATTCGCCGCCACAAAGGCGATGCCCGCGCCCATCATGCCCGCGCCGATCACGCCCAGCTTCTTCACCGCCTGATCCTCGACCCTGGGCCGGTTCGCGCCCTTCTCCAGCGCCTCCTTGTTGATGAACAGGCTGCGGATCATCGCGCTGGACGAGGGGTTCATCAGCACGCTGGTGAAATGCCGCGCCTCGATCCGCAGCGCCACGTCGAAGGGCACCAGCGCCCCTTCATAGACCGCCGCCAGAAGCGCCTTCGCCGCCGGATAGACGCCCATCGTCTTGGCTTGCACCATCGCGCTGGCGCCGACAAAGGTCATGAAGCCCGCCGGATGATAGGGCGCGCCGCCCGGCATCTTGTAGTCCTTGCGGTCCCAGGGCTTGACCAGGTCGGCATCGGTGGCCGACAGCACCCAGTCCTTCGCGCGTTTCAGCAGGTCTTCCGGGGCCACGACCTCGTCGATCAGCCCGGCCGCCTTCGCCTCCCTGGGCGAGGACAGCTTGCCCTCCAGCAGAAAGGGCGCGGCCATCATCGCGCCCAGCTTGCGCACCAGCCGCGTGGTGCCGCCAGCACCTGGGAAGATCCCGACCATGATCTCGGGCAGGCCGATCTTGGCCTTCGGGTTGTCGGCCGCGATGATCCGATGGCAGGCCAGCGGCAGTTCCAGCCCGATCCCCAACGCGGTGCCGGGCAGCGCGGCGACGATCGGCTTGCCGCCTTTCAGCGTCTTCGGGTCCATGCCTGCGCGTTCGATCTTGCGCAGGACCTGGTGCATCTGCATGACGCCATCGAAGATCGCCTGCGCCCCGCCCGCACGCAT
The DNA here is from genome assembly GCF_004762095.1 of Tabrizicola caldifontis. Taxonomy (GTDB): domain Bacteria; phylum Pseudomonadota; class Alphaproteobacteria; order Rhodobacterales; family Rhodobacteraceae; genus Tabrizicola; species Tabrizicola caldifontis. The sequence goes on along the minus strand of NZ_SIJH01000003.1, from coordinate 77,099 downwards.
TCGCGCGATCACGTTCAGGTCCATCCCCCCGGCGAAATCCTTCTTGCCGCTGGTGAGGATGATGCCCCTCACCCCCGGATCAGCCAGAGCCCTGTCGATCAGGTCGGACAGCGCGGCGAAGGCCTCGGTGGACATCACGTTCATCGACCTGGACGTCACGTCCCAGGTGATGGTGGCAACGCCCTCGGCATCGGAGGTCATGGTGAAATCGGTCATTGCGTGAACTCCATCGGCAATTCTTGATTGGGCTCGACCCTGGTCAGCAGGATCGGCCAACGGGTCTCGCTGGTCGTGTTGTGAACCCTGGTGGCTTTCCACGCGCCATCGCGGCGTTCCAGCCAGATCCGGCTGTAGAAAGTCGGAATCAGCGGTATGCCGTCGCAGAGATAGTGCGATTCATAGTTACCTATGATCCGGTCCGAGCCGTCGAACCTAGCCTGGCGCCCGATCAGTCGCGCTTCGCTGGCCCCGCGGCAGCACAGCATGTCGCAAAGCTCGTCAAAGCCTTCGACCAGATCTTCCTCTGTCCCGACAATAAGGTTTGCTGTCGAGGTGATGATCGACAACGGAAGCTCTACGAAGTCGCGATAGGACTCGAAGTTGCCCTGCATCAAGGCGAGGGCAATGCCGTCGAGGAACTTCTGAAGCGTCTCTGTTGCGGTCATCGTCCCTCGCGTTGAGTCCGGTTTGGCCGTATGAGCCTGCAATAAACCGAAATCACCAGAGTTCCGCCGAAAGAGAACACGGAACAAGTAATTGTATACTACACCGCAATCAGAGGTTGAATTAACAAAATGTGAATGTCGCCATGTTCCAAGCGCATGAGACGACGCCCGCAGGACTGCCTGTCGTTTCATCTGATGACCTCGCGCGCACAGCCAGAACAGGGCGTGCCGTCGCGGCGCAGGTGGCGCCGGGCGGGGCCGTCCTTTTCGGTGATCAGGTCATGGTCGGTGTAATGGACGCGGTCGCGGGCGTTGCGGGTGCCGATGACCAGGTAGCGGGCGGGCACCTCGGTGCGGTTATCCAGCCGGTGGCCGATGGCCAGACCGGCGGGCCAGGCGGCCACGTCGCCCGGGCGCAGGACGGTTTCGACGTCCTCGACCAGCACAACCTCGCCCGCGAGCATCAGGATCATCTCGTCCTCTTCCTCGTGCCAGTGGCGGTGGCCTGAGCGGCTGTCGGGCGGCAGCTCCTCAAGGAAGGCACCGAACTGCGTAAGCCCGCCTGGATCGGACATCAGCAGATAGCGGTATGGCCCGTTGCCCGAACCCAGAACGGGGTGGACGGGATCGGGTTCCTCTGCCCAGGGGGGAAGCACGACCTTCGGCATCAGCGCGGCCCCGCCCAGTCGGTGCCGTCCTTGTAGGTGAACCGCGCCTTGCCGCCCTCGATCTCTACCCGCAGGTCCACGTCGGAATAGGTCGCCACCTCGCGCGGGGCCTTGGTGCCGACGACAAGGAAGCGCGCCACCCGGTCGGAGCGGTTGACGAAGTGATGCCCGTCGGTGCTGCCCGCCGGAAAGGCGGCGCAATCGCCCGGGCGCATCACCGTTTCGCCGGCGTCCTGCACCAGGGTGCATTCGCCTTCGGTCACCATCACGAATTCGTCCTCGTTCTGGTGCCAGTGACGAAGAGAGGACATGGCCCCGGGTTCCAGGGTCACCAGATTGACGCCGAACTGCGTCAGCCCGCCTGCATCCCCGAGGCGCAGCGACGACCGCCCCTTCATCATGCTGGCGTAGGGTTCCGGGTAGATCGATCCGGTCCTTGCCGGAATCTTCGTGGGGTCGATCACGGGCATCGGGGGGCTCCTGCTGCGGGCACCATGCCCTGTCGAGCAACCCCGAAGGTCAGGCGATCAGCGCATGTGCGGTCAATTGTGGTTTCAGTTCGGGCATGGAGACACGGCTGTAGGCCACCATTTCGGTCCGCAGGCCGAACGGCGTCATCCGGTTGTAGTACACACCCGATGACAGACGCGGCGTTTCCTCGGACGGGGACAGTTCCAGCCAGTCCAGCCAGACACGCAGTCGCCCCGCGCGCGGAATGTCCATCGCCCTGACCCGGGGCTGCACGTGTTCGACGCCACGTTCGACAAGGGCAGATCGCAGCACCGAAAGCATTGCTGCCCCCTCGGCCGCCGAACGCACGATCACCCGCTTCTGTCCAAGATGCAGAGGCAGCGGATAGGCATACTCGGCCGCAAGATCGTCCAGACGGTCGGCCATGAACAGCGCGCCCCGCCTCACGAATACGGACAGAACCTCCGAATGCTGCACCCCGCGACCCACCCCGTTGACTAGCTGGATTGTGGCCGAAAAAAGGCCGGAACCCTGGAGAATCACCCCCAACGCGACAGATTGGGTCTGGTTGCCAAAAAGCTGTGGCGACATGATGGCAAGCCTGCCCGCAGCGCGCATTATTGTTGCGGAAGGTCATGTCAGACCCGTTCGATGATCGTGGCCGCGCCCATTCCGCTGGCGATGCAGAGGGTGGCAAGCCCGGTTGCCTTGTCCCGACGCTCCAGCTCGTCCAGAAGCGTGCCGATGATGATGGCCCCGGTCGCGCCGAGCGGATGGCCCATGGCGATTGCGCCGCCGTTCACGTTCACCACCTCTGGATCGACGTCGAAGGCCTGCTGAAAGCGCAGGACCACGCTGGCGAAGGCCTCGTTGACCTCGAAAAGGTCGATGTCGGAAACCGCCATGCCCGCATCCCTTAGGATCTTCTGCGTGACCGGCACCGGCCCGGTCAGCATGATCGTCGGATCGGTGCCGATCTTCGCGGTGGCAAGGATGCGGGCCCGGGGCTTCAACCCATGCGCGCGACCGAACGCGGCAGTGCCGATCAGCACCGCTGCCGCCCCGTCCACGATGCCTGACGAGTTGCCGGCATGGTGGATGTGATTGATCCGCTCCAGATGCGGATACTTCATGATCGCCACCTTGTCGAAGCCGGGCATGACCTCGCCCATAGCCTTGAAGCTGGGTTCCAGCCGGGCCAGGGCCTGCATGTCGGTGTCCGGCCGCATGTGTTCGTCATGGTCCAGGATGGTCAGGCCGTTCTGATCCCTGACCGGCACGATTGATGCGGCAAATCGGCCTTCCTTCCACGCCCGCGCCGCGCGGCGCTGGGATTCGACGGCCAGTGCATCGGCCTGTTCACGGGTAAAGCCGAACCGGGTTGCGATGATGTCGGCGGCAATTCCCTGCGGCACGAAATGGGTCTTCATCGCCAGAGACGGATCCACCGCGATCGCCGCACCGTCCGACCCCATGGGGACGCGGCTCATCATCTCGACCCCACCGGCGATGTAGGCCTGACCTGCGCCGCCCTTCACCTGGTTCGCGGCCAGGTTCACCGCCTCCATCCCGCTGGCGCAGAAGCGGTTGATCGACAGGCCCGGGATGGCTTCGTCAAGGTCGGATGCCAGCACAGCCGACCGCGCAAGGCATCCGCCCTGTTCGCCGATCTGGGTGACGTTGCCCCAGATCACGTCCTCGACCGCATGGCCTGACAGCCCGTTCCTTTCCTTGATCGCGTTCAGCATCCGTGCCGACAGCGCGACGGCCGTGACCTCGTGCAGCGATCCATCGGGCCGCCCCTTGCCGCGGGGGCTGCGGACGGCGTCGTAGATGTAAGCATCGGTCATGGTCGTCTCCTCAGGTTGCGGGGAAGGCCCGCGTCATCAGGTCGTAGGGATGTTTCCAGCCGGGCAGGGCCGCGATCCGGTCCAGCCATCGGTCGATGTGCGGCCACTCGGAGCGGGCAAAGCCGTAGGGCTCGGGATAGTAAAGATAGCCGCAGCAACTTAGGTCAGCGATGGTGGGGGCGTCGCCAACCATCCAGTCGCGGCCGGCGAGGTGATCGTTCAGCACCGTGTAGGCGGCCTTCAAGCGCCCCTGCAGGAAGGGGACAACGCCTTCGGGGCGTTTCTCGGGCGGCAGGAAGTTCATCAGGAAGCGGCAGGTGCCGATGGTGGTCGAAAGCTTGTGGTTGTCCCAGAACAGCCAGCGCAGCACCTCGCGCCGTTCGGCGGCCGAGCGGCCCCCCAGCTTGCCGGTCCTTGATGAGATGTAGTCCAGGATCACCCCGGACTGCGTCAGCGTGGTGTCGTTGTCCACCAGAACGGGGACTTCGCCCATCTCGTTGATCTTCCTGAACTCCGGGCTGCGCGCCTCGCCCCGGAAGAAATCGACGTGGACCGGTTCCCATGCGATTCCGGCCATTTCCAGCGCCAGGGCGCATTTGTAGGCGTTGCCGCTTTCGCCGAAACAATAGAGCTGCATGCCGGCCCCTCCCACGGTGCTAGGTCTTGCGTTCATCCAGGTCAGCGCGAAAGGCCATCAGACGTTTCGCCAGTTCGTCTGCGTCCACCATGCCGTTCAGGTTCTCGAAGATGAAACTCAGCGCCTCGCCGGGTTCCAATCCGCTTTCCGCCTGAAAGCGGCGGAAGGCGCGGTGCGCTTCTTCGGTCATCGCGGCCGGGAACCGGCGGGTCAGTCGAAAGCGTCTGGGCATCTTTTCCCCCACTCTGGCCGGGGCTTCAGAATGCCTCGGCCGGCAGCGCCATCACCGGGTCGGAGCCGCTCTCGATCCGCGCCAGATGCATGGCGCAGGCGGGAAGCTGGCGGGCCATGTAGAACCGGCCGGTGGCGATCTTGGCTTTCAGGAAGTCGCGGTCGTCTGCGCCCCCGTCCAGCGCAGCATAGGCCGCCTTCGCCATCCGCGTCCACATCAGGCCCAGGCAGACATGGCCCATCATGTGCATGAAATCGTATGACCCGGCCAGCGCGGCGTCGGGGTTGGTCATGCCGTTCTGCATGAAGAACATTCCCGCCTGCTGCAACTGCCTGGATGCCGCCTTCAGAGGTTCGGTGAAGCCCTTCATCCGCTCGTCGCCGTCGTGGGCCCTGCATTCGGCCTTCACCATCTCGAAGAAGGCGATGACATGCCTGCCACCGTCTTGTGCAAGCTTGCGACCCACCAGATCCAGCGCCTGGATGCCGTTTGCGCCTTCGTAGATCATGGCGATCCGGGCGTCGCGTGCGAACTGCGACATGCCCCATTCCTCGATGTAGCCGTGGCCGCCAAAGACCTGCTGGGCCTGCACCGCCATCTCGAAGCCCTTGTCGGTCTGAAAGCCTTTCAGCACCGGGGTCAGAAGACCCACCAGCCCGTCTGCCGCCGCATCGCCGTTGTGGGCCCGGTCGATCAGCGTGGCCCCCCAGAAGGTCAGCGCCCGGGCGCCCTCGACGAAGCTTTTCTGCTCCATCAGGTTGCGGCGGATGTCGGGGTGGACGATCAGCGGGTCGGCCGGGCCGTCGGGGTTCGCGGCACCCGTGACGGCCCGGCCCTGCAGCCGGTCCTTCGCATAGGCCAGCGCGTTCTGGTAGGCGGCCTCGGCCACGGCATAGCCTTGCAGCGCGACGCCCAGCCGTGCCTCGTTCATCATGGTAAACATGGCGCGCATGCCCTTGTGCAACTCGCCCAGCAGCCAGCCGGTCGCGCCGTCGTAGTTCATCACGCAGGTCGCGTTGCCGTGGATGCCCATCTTGTGCTCGATCTTGCCGACCGAGACGGCATTGCGCGCACCCAGGCTGCCGTCCTCCTTCACAAGGAACTTCGGCACGATGAAGAGGCTGATCCCCTTCGTCCCCTCGCCGCCACCCGGGGCCTTGGCCAGCACCAGGTGGACGATGTTTTCCGCCATGTCATGGTCGCCGGCCGAGATGAAGATCTTCTGCCCGGTGATCCGGTAGGACCCGTCCGGCTGCGGCTCGGCCTTCGTGCGCAGAAGCCCCAGGTCGGTGCCGCAATGCGGCTCGGTCAGGTTCATCGTGCCGGTCCATTCGCAGGTCACGAGCTTGGGCAGCCACTTCCGCTTCTGCTCTTCGGTCCCGTGCGCCAGGATTGCGGAATAGGCGCCGTGGGTCAGGCCCTGATACATGTTGAAGGCCATGTTGGCCGAAACGAAGGTCTCGTTCACCGCCGTGTGCATCAGGTAGGGCAGGCCCTGCCCGCCGTATTCCGGGGCGGCGTCCAGCGACATCCAGCCACCCTGACGCAGGGTGTCGAAGGCCGCCCTGAAACCGGAAGGCGTGCGCACCACGCCGGCTTCCAGCTTGCAGCCTTCGGCATCGCCCACGGCGTTCAGGGGGGCCAGAACCTGTTCCGCCACCCTGGCGGCCTCGCTCAGCACCGCCTGAGTAAAGCCCGTGTCAAGGTCGGCATAGCCGGGGATGTCGGCCTGCGAAATCTTCAGAACGTCATGCAGAAGGAACTGCATGTCCTTCACGGGGGCGGTATAGGTCGGCATTCTCGGTCCTCTTCCCTGTACTTGCCGCCAGCTTCCGGGCGGGTCTTTCCATCAGGCCGCGCGCTGGGGGGCCTGGCCTTCATCGGCGGCATGGGCCAGCGCCTCTTTCAGCTCGGCGATGGCCTGGTCCAGTTCGGCACGCTGCGCCTCCATCTCGGCCAGGCGCTTGCGGGCCAGTTCACAGGCCCGGTCGCGCTGGGCGGCGTCCGAGCCGTCGCGGTCATAAAGGTCCAGTGTCTCGCGGATGTCGTCGAGGCTGAAGCCGAAGCGCTTGCCCCGCAGGATCAGCGTCAGCCGCGCACGGTCGCGCCGGGTGAACAGCCGCCTTGTCCCGATCCTGATCGGGGCAAGCAGCGCCTTGGCTTCGTAGAACCGCAAGGTGCGCGGGGTCACGTCATAGGCCTCGCACATTTCGCGGATTGTCATCACATCACCGGATGCTTCGGGTTTCATGGCAAACTCGTGACTTTGGTCTCATCATCCTGCGTCAGATGCGGACCCGCGTCCGAGATTACCAGAGCCGTTGACGTTCACGTCAGTGTAACGTCACGTCATGAAATCGGCTGACGTGCCGTCAGCGGCCCGGGCCTTGTGGCGGCCACCCCCGGGGTCAGCGCAGGACCATGCCCCGTGGCCAGCTGAGTCTGTGTTCCAGCGTGACGGTCTGCTTTCGGCCCGGGGCGAGGTCGAAGGTCCATGCCAGGATGCCGCGCTGGCCATCCACGTCTGTCTCGTCGGGGCTGGGGTCGGCCTTGACGGTCAGTTGCAGGTCGGTCTGTTCGCTGTAGGGCACCTGATCCAGAAGGCGCACGGTCCAGGCCTCGGTTCCCGTGTTCTCGACGGAAATCACTGCGCTTTCGGTCCGTTCGTTGGCGGTGGTGAACACGCCAGTCTGTACTTCGCTGGCCATTGGCATCCTGCGTGACAGGCGCAGGGTTTCGATGGCACCGAAGGGCAGGTCGGTTTCCGCCCCCGGCGCGATCATGTCGAGCCAGGTGGATCCGACCAGCACCCCTTCGCGGAACAGCATCGCCTCGCCCGGCAGCAGGGGTTCGCCCGAGGGGTTGGTGACGCTTGCCACGACAAAGGCGGTGCTGTCGTGGCGCGGCACGGCGACGGCCCTGACCACGGGGGCAAAAGTCAGCCGGTCAAGCGGCAGGCGCAGGTTTTCGGCACCCGAGGCAACGGTGACGGGTTGGGGATAGACGTGGACCACAGTGTCACCTTCCATCGCGGCGCCCGCGGTGATCGGCGCAGGCGCAGCTTCGGCCACGGCTTCAGGCATGATCGCATCCGCGGCTTGGCCGGATTTGCGGGCCAGATCCTGATCCGCCGGTTCGGGCACGATCCGGCGGAGTTCGGGCCACAGCGTCGAGGGCGCGGCCTGTTCGGATGGTCGCGCGGAAGACAGGGTCAGGGCGACGCCCGTCCAGTCCTCGCCGGTGCGTTGGCTGACAAGAACGGCGCGGTCGATGGTCAGCCTGTCGCCACCCCTGCGGCTGAGGTTCAGCTCGTAGAAGGGGCGCCAGCTGGCATCCGAGACATATTGCGTGACGGTAATGGTGTGTTCGCCGGCCTCGGCGGCGGTCAAAGCCACCAAGAGTGCGGTATAGTCGCGGTCGGCCGAGGGCAACGCATCAAAGGCGGCCCGGGCCCTGGCCAGGGCCTCGTCAGCCTTTTCCAGCGCCTTCTCGGCGGGGAAGAGGTCGGCGCTGGCGGCAAGCGCCGCCTGGCGGGCGGCCAGCGTTTCGGCCCCGATCATCGCCGCCATGGCGCGGATGGTTTCTGGCGTGGCATCATCTGGCAGGGCACCGGTGAAAGAGGACAGAAAGCGCGCCTGCGCTTCGGCGGCATCCACACGGGCCCGCACGGCGTCAAGCGCCAGCGCGGCCTTGACCCGTTCCGCTTCCAGGCGTTCGACCTCGGCCCTGGCGGCCTGCTGGTCGGGCGTCAGCGGCTCGTCCCGGGGTGGCAGGCGATCGGCGCGCAGGGTAAAGGCCCCCAGCCCCAGACCCGTGCCGTGGGCAAGCTGCATCATGCCCGGCTGGCTGGAGGCGGGCAGGTCGGTGACCAGAAGTTCGTGCGATCCGCCGGTCGGGGCGGTAAAGCCGATCTGGCGCGTAAGCCGCGCGCCATCGGGATAGACGGTGACGGCGGTGATCCGGCTGGTGGCCACGATGGTTTCTGCCAGGGCCGGCAGGGCGGTCGTGGCAAGCAGGATGGCAAGAAGCGCGCGCATGGAAATGGCCTTTCGCGGGGAACGATGCCGCAAGCCTAGGCCCCTTCCGGGCGCAGCGACAAGGCGGGAAACCCGCCCCGGCCGCAGCCCAAGGCAAGGCCGCCGGCCCGCGTCGAAGGGGGTCAGTTTTCCAGCGGTGTGGCGATCAGGATGTGCAGGTCACGGTCGGGCACATAGTCGGCCTTTTCCATGACAAAGGTGGTGGGCCCCGTCTTCCTGATACCCTGCGCGCAGAGCGAGACGATGTTGCCCGGCGCGCCCTTGTCCAGGGTCAGCCGGAACCGCTTGATCGGACCGGCCCAGCTGTTGGCCGTCCTCAGGATGTATGAGATGTTCCATGACAGGCCCACCGCTTGCGCCTTGCCGTCTGTCTGCGGCTGCGCCAGTGCCCGCATCAGCCCCTTCGATGTGCCCTCGTCGATGCAGTAGAGATCCGCAATCTCCTGCATGTAGTCCTCGGGCGGGTGGGCCCAGACGAAAATTCCGCCAGGCGAACGGTTCTCGTAGGCGTGGCTGATCCTGACTGTCTGGCCTGCGGGGAAGGTCTGGGTCCAGTGATAGCGGATCAGGACCGACCAGCGCGGGAAGGCATAGCCGTATTGGGTGCCGACGTCGTGGAATTCGGCAAGGCCAAGTTCGCTCGCCTCGTCCCGTTGCCGGGGCGTCAGCGCGGCCAGCGCAGCCATGATCTTCTCTGCGCTCAGCGTAAGTGGCAGGCCGAGCCGGGCCAGATCCGCGGTCACGTCGCGGCCCGGAGTGTCGTATTGCGTGGAGGAGGGCACCCAGACCCCGGTCGGTTCGGGTGCGACCACCGCGATGCGGTCGATGCGCAAGGCGACAGGCTTGCCGTCGGCCGTGGCGGTGAAGTTCACCAGGTTCTCGCGATTGGGGTCTTCGGGAAGGTTCCACTGGCTTTCCACCAGCTGCCAGACCGGGATCGGTGGCAGCGGAAAGATCACCTCGCCGGTCATGTCGCTGCCGGTCCGGTTGCGGAAGACGTAGTCGACGGCGATGCGGTCGATGCCGATGAAGAGATCTTCTTCCTCCATCGCCACGGCCTCGGTCTGGCCGAAGGTCAGGCCGGTTGCTGACAGGCCGCCGAAGCCGTCATTGGCAAGGCTGGGTGCGGCAATGACGGCGGCAAGAAACAGGGACAGAAAGGAATGCGCCGGTTTCATCCAGACCTCCGGGAGACGGGTCCGGGCCATCTGATGCCGCGCGAGAGATTCCCGCAAGCCCCGCACCCGGGGGCTCAGGGCTTTGGCCGGTCGTCCCAGTCCCTTGTCAGAATGCGGTTCGCGTCGCCTTCGGGATCATCGAACTGTTCCGTTTTCATCGCCCAGAAGAAGGCGATCAGGCCAATCCCGCCCAGAAACAGCGAGACCGGGATCAGGATGGTCAGGATTTCCATTACTTGAGCCGCATCGCGTTCAGGGTGACGGTGATCGAGGACAGCGACATCGCCAGCGCGGCCGCCAGCGGCGTGGCCATGCCGACAAGCGCGATGGGCACCGCAATCACGTTGTAGCCACCCGAAATGGCAAAGTTCTCGACGATCCGGCGCGCCGATTGCCGCGCGATGCGCACTGCGTCCGCGATGGGAGAAAGATCCTGGCCCAGCAGCACGATGTCCGAGGCGACGCGCGCCGCATCCAGCGCTGAGGCGGGCGAGATCGACACATGCGCCGCCGCCAGCGCCGCCGTGTCGTTCAGCCCGTCGCCGACCATCAGAACCTTGCGGCCCCGCGCCGCCAGCGCCGCAACATGCGCGGCCTTGTCTTCCGGCAGTACGCCCGCCCGCCAGTCGGCGATACCCAACCGGGTGGCAAGGTCGCGCACCGGCGCATCCGCATCGCCCGACAGCAGTTCGACCTGCATGCCGGCGGCTTGCAGCGCCCGCACGGCCTGTTCGGCGCCGGGGCGTAGGCGGTCGGTGAAGGTGAAGGCGTGTGCTTCGCCGGCAAGGCTGAGGTAGGTCGCGGTTTCGGGAAGGGCTTCTGCGCCGCACCACTCGGCCCGGCCAAGGCGGACGCGGCCACCCTGCCATTCGCCTTCGATCCCGTGGCCCGGGACTTCGCGGATCGCGGTCACCCCGGCCGGGGCGATGCCCGCTGTACGCGCCCCTTCGGCCAGCGCGCGCGCCAGCGGGTGCGAAGACCCCGCCGCCAGCGCTGCGGCCACAGCCACCGCCTGCTGCGGATGGTCTGCAAGGCCCACCGGTTTCGGCACGCCCAGGGTCAGGGTTCCCGTCTTGTCGAAGACGACCGTATCGACCTCGGCCAGGCGTTCCAGCGCGGTGCCATGCTTGATCAGCAGCCCCTTGCGGAACAGCCGGCCCGAGGCCGAGGTCACCACCGCCGGAACCGCCAGGCCCAAGGCGCAGGGGCAGGTGATGATCAGGACGGCAGCCGAGATGTTGATTGCGTGCCGCAGGTCGCCACCTGTTGCCCACATCCAGTAGCCGAAGGCGGTGAAGGACAGCAGATGCACCAGCGGCGAATAGGCCTTTGATGCCCGGTCGGCCAGGCTGGTGTAACGGGTCTTCGCCCCTTCGGCGACGGCCACGAGATCAGCCATGCGGTGCAGGCTGGTATCCTTGCCCGCAGCCGTCACCCGCACGGTCAGGGGGCCGGTCAGATTGACCTCCCCCGCGCTGACCTGGCAGCCTTCGCCCGCCGGCACCGGCAGGCTTTCCCCGGTCAGCAGGCTGCGGTCGACCTCCGATGCGCCCGCGACCACCACACCATCCACCGGCATCCGCGCACCGGGGCGGATCAGAACCAGATCGCCCGGAACCACGGCCGAGGTCACGGTTTCCACCTCTTCCCCATCCACCAGGACGATGGCACGGGGCACCTCCAGCGCGGCCAGTTCCTCGGCCGCCGAACGGGCGATGGCGCGGGTGCGGTGGTCAAGGTAGCGGCCCAGCAGCAGGAAGAAGGCCAGCATCACCGCAGCGTCGAAATAGGCGTGATGCCCGGACATCGCCGTTTCATAGACCGAGATCGAAGACGCGAGGATCAGCGCCAGGCTGATCGGCACATCCATGCCCAGCTTGCCCTGGCGCAAGGATGCCCACGCCGACTTGAAGAAGGGCTGGCCGGCGAAGATGACAGTCGGCAGCGCGATGGCGCCGGAAATCCAGTGGAACAGATCGCGCGTCGCGTCCTCGGCCCCGGACCAGACGGCAACCGACAGCAGCATCACGTTCATCATGCTGAAGAAGGCCACCCCCAGGCGCATCAGCAGGTCGCGGCCTTGGCGGTCGGTCTCGGTGGCGCTGAGAAGGCCGGGGTCAAGTTCATGCGCCTCGTGCCCCGCCTCGGCCAGAAGCGCCACAAGGCCCTTTGCCGTGACCCCGGCGCCGGCCTCGATGCTGACGCGCTTGAGGGTCAGGTTGACCCGGGCCGAACGGACGCCGGGCACATCCTGCAACAGCCGCTCCACCGCGGAAATCGTCTGTGCCCCTTCGGCCTTTGGCAGCGACAGGACGATCCGGCCTTCGCGATCGGCGCGCATCGCGGCGATGCGTTCTGCGGCCGGAACCACCGCGCAGGCCGGGCAGGCCGACGCGGGTGCACGCCCGAAATCCTCGACCGTGGTCATCGCGTTCCCCCTGTGGCAGACAGGTCGCTAGACAGCCCCGGCAGGTTCCCCCCCCACACCATTCCTTCCCCGCAGCGGTGGAAGGGACGCGCCCGGCAGATCAGGGATGCATCGCCGGTCATGAATCAGCCCTGCACGAAAAGTTCGGACCGCTGTTCGAATAGCGTGCCGTCGGGTGCCCGGGCGGTGACCTTCACCATCCACTTTCCGCGCGCCAGATCGACGCGGGCGAAATACACATCCCCCGCCAGCACGAATTCGGGCCAGACATCGTTCGCGGCCTCGGTCGTCCGTCCGATCAGCACCTGCAGGTCGTCAACCCGCACAGGCAGACCGTCACGGTCGGTGAAGGCCAGTTCTACCCGCCCGTCGGAATACTTCGGCGCCAGTGTCCAGCCCAGTGCCTCTTGCGCGGCCTTGCGCGCATTGAAGCCCTGGCCTGCAACGTAGGAATTCTTCACCTCGAGACCCGGAAAGGTGCTCACCGCCTTGAAGGCCAGCGTCAGGTTGACCGCGATGATCACGACGAAAGAGCCCACCGTGATTGCCAGCACATGCTTTCCCTTCAGCTCGGCCATCCTACTCTCCAGTCCCGTTGAAGATCGTATCATGATAGACGCGGTTCGTCGTCCCCTGTTCCTCGACCCACAGACGCACGTCGGTCCTTTCGCTGGTCGCGGCACGGCTGCCGGGGGGCGCTGTCAGGTACACGCGCTGCGACTTGGTTTCGTTCGCCGGAACGGTGACGGTCAGCCCGTCGACACCTTCCAGCGACAGGGTCACAAAGGCATCCGAGGTGACGGCGATGGTGAAGCGCGCGTCGGTGCCCTGCTTGTTGCGCAGACGCAGTTCATAGGCGTTGCGTATGCTGCCATCGGAGAGCAGCACATAGGTCGGGTTGCGTTCCGGCGTCACATTCACATCGATGGGCGAGCGCATGAACAGCGCCACGATCAGCCCCACGCCGACCCCTGCCCAGAGAAGCGTGTAAAGCACGGTCCTGACGCGGAACACATGGCTCCAGACGTTCTTCGGCGGCTGACCGGCCCGTTCGCGCGTCTCGTCGGTCAATGCCAGATAGCCGATCAGGTTGCGGGGCTTGCCGATCTTGTCCATCACGTCGTTGCAGGCGTCGATGCACAGCCCGCAGGTGATGCAGGCCAGTTGCTGGCCGTTGCGGATGTCGATGCCCATGGGGCAGACATTGACGCAGGCCATGCAGTCGATGCAGTCGCCCGCGCCGGGTGTGCCGAGCTTGCCGCGCGGCTCGCCCCGCCATTCGCGGTAGCCGATGGTCAACGTGTCCTCGTCCATCATCGCTGCCTGGATGCGCGGCCAGGGGCAGGCGTAGATGCAGATCTGTTCCCTCGCGAAACCGCCGAAAGCGAAGGTGGTCAGCGTCAGGATCAGCATGGTGATGTAGGCAACAGGGTGCGCCTGTCCGGTCAACAGATCGCGCAGAAGTGTCGGTGCGTCGGTGAAATAGAAGATCCACGCCCCACCGGTGGCCAGCCCGATCAGGAACCAGACCGTCCATTTGATCGCACGCTTGCGGATCTTTTCCGCATCCCATTTCTGCCGGAACAGCCGGATGCGGGCGTTGCGGTCGCCCTCGATCCATCGCTCGACCAGGATGAACAGGTCGGTCCACACCGTCTGCGGGCAGGCATAGCCGCACCAGACCCGCCCCGCGGCGGAGGTGAACAGGAACAGCCCCAGCCCCGCCATGATCAGAAGCCCCGCGACAAAGTAGAATTCGTGCGGCCAGATCTCGATCATGAAGAAGAAGAAGCGGCGGTTGGCCAGATCGACCAGTACCGCCTGATCGGGCAGCGAGGGCCCGCGGTCCCAGCGGATCCAGGGCGTGATGTAGTAGATGCCAAGGGTGACCGCCATGATCCACCACTTCAGGGTGCGGAAGGTGCCCTTCACCCGGCGCGGGAACACCGGCTCTCGGGCGGCGTAGAGGCTGGGGGGGGATTCGGGATTGGACACGACGAAAACTCCTGGCGCAGGCGCGCAACTCATGTTTGCCATCGGGCATTGTGGGCCGCCCGGCATTGACCTGCATCAATAAGCGTGCCGAACCCGGCAGTTCGAATGCGACATGGTGCCACAAACGGATGCGTCGGGCGCTGCAAGCCCGGGTCAGCCCGCGCTGCGCCATGCAGGAAAGGGGCCCGAAGGCCCCTTTCCATGTCTTCACTCGTTACGCACAACTCGTTACGGACTATTCGCCGCCGCCCTTGCCGTGGACGTAGAAGGCCACGGCGCGGATCTGGTCTTCGCTGAGGCGGGTGTTCCAGTTCGGCATCACGCCGAAGCGGGCGTTGACGACCGTCTCGGTGATGGCCTCGCGCGTCCCGCCATACAGCCAGATCGCGTCGTTCAACCTGGGTGCACCCTGGGTCCTGTCGCCCGACCCGTCTTCCATGTGGCACGCGGCGCAGTTCTCGGCAAAGACCGTGGCCCCCGCCGCTGCAAGCGTCGCATCATGTTCCTGCCCCGAGATCGCAAGGACATGTTCGACCACCTGGGCGATCTGGTCGGGCTCGAGCAACCCGTCCTTCCCGAAGGCCGGCATCATCGAATAGCGCGCGTCCGGGTCGGTGGTGTTGCGGATGCCGTGGGAGATGGTCAGGTAGATATCCTCCATCGTGCCGCCCCAGAGCCAGTCGTTGTCGATCAGGCTTGGATAGCCCTTGCCTGCGAAGCCGTTCGCCCCCGCCCCGTGACACTGGACGCAATTGGTGCGGAAGACTGCAGCGCCTGCATTCTGGGCGTAGTTGGCAAGCTCCGGGTCCGCACCGATGGCATTCAGGTCGGCGGCGATCAGCCGCTCTTTGATTGCGGCGTTGGCGGCATCGACGCGGGCGATCTCGGCCGCAACATCGGCACGCGTCGAGGCTCCCAGAAGGCCCGGCGTCGCCTCCTTCAGCAGCGGCCAGGCGGGATAGGCGATGGTGTAGCCGATCCCCCAGATGATCGTGGCATAGAACACCCAGACCCACCAGCGCGGCAGCGGGTTGTTCCATTCCTGAATGCCATCCCATTCGTGGCCGGTCGTTTCCACCTGCCGCGGCTCTTTCCTGATTGGCTTGGCGCACATGGGCTAGGCCTCCTTCTTGGCAGGGTTGGCTTCCGCCGGACGGTCGTCATGGCGGAAGATCGAGTTCGCGACATCCCGGTGCATCGCCCGGCTGCCGGGCCGGAAGGCCCAGACACAGACACCGAGGAAGACCAGCGTCATGGCCAGCAGAAACCAGCTGTCGGCCAGTTGGCGCAGGAAGGTGTAGGTTTCCATGCCTGCCCTCCCCTTACCGGTTCGCCACGGGCGTATAGGTCGAGAAATCGACCATCGTGCCCAGCACCTGGATGTAGGCGATCAGCGCGTCCGCCTCGGTCAGCTGGGGCTGGCCGTCGAAGTTGCGCACATTCACCGGTGTGCCGAAGGCATCGGCGCCATAGCGCGCCTCAAGCCCCGAACTGTCGCCCATCGGATCTGCCTGCGCCGCGAAGTCGGCCTGGGCATTTGCGATCATCTCTTCGGTATAGGGCACGCCGACCAGGGCATGGGTCTCCAGCGAATCGCGGATGTAGCGCCCGTCGATCACCCGGTTGAACAGGAAGCCATAGGGCGGCATCACCGATTCCGGCACGACCGACTTCGCATTGCGGAAGTGGTCCTGGTGCCATTCGTCGGAATAGCGCCCGCCGACCCGCGCCAGATCCGGCCCGGTGCGCTTCGACCCCCACTGGAACGGATGGTCATACATCGACTCGGCCGCCAGGCTGTAGTGGCCGTAGCGTTCGACCTCGTCCCGCATCGGGCGGATCATCTGGCTGTGGCAGACATAGCAGCCTTCGCGGATGTAGACGTCGCGCCCGGCCAGTTCGAGCGGCGTGTAGGGGCGCACCCCTTCCACCTTTTCGATCGTGTTCTCCAGATAGAACAGCGGCACGATCTGCACGATGCCCCCGACGGTCACGACCAGGAAGGCCAGGACCAGAAGCAGCGTGGCGTGGGTCTCGATTGCCTTGTGCTTGTCAAGGAAAGCCATTTGCGATCCCTTTCCCTATTCGGCCGGAACGGCGTTGTTGGCGTTCACCGGGGCTTTTGCCGGCTGGGCCTTCACCGTCATCCAGAGGTTCCAGGCCATGATGATCGCCCCGGTCAGGTAGAGCGTTCCGCCCAGCGCGCGCACCACATACATCGGGAACTTCGCAGCCACGGTGTCGGCGAAGGCGTTCACGAGGAAGCCGTTCGCATCGACCTCGCGCCACATCAGGCCTTCCATGATGCCGGTGACCCACATGGACGAGGCGTAAAGCACGATGCCGATGGTGGCGAGCCAGAAGTGCCAGCTGACCAGCGACAGGCTGTAGAGCCGCTCGCGGTTCCACAGGCGCGGCACGAGGAAATAGAGCGCGCCGAAGGTGATCATGCCGTTCCAGCCGAGCGCGCCGGAATGGACGTGGCCGATGGTCCAGTCGGTGTAGTGCGACAGCGAGTTCACCGCCTTGATCGACATCATCGGGCCCTCGAAGGTGGACATGCCGTAGAAGCCGATGGAGACGACCATCATGCGGATGATCGGGTCGGTGCGCAGCTTGTCCCAGGCGCCGGACAGGGTCATCAGGCCGTTGATCATGCCGCCCCAGGACGGCATCCAGAGGATGACCGAGAACACCATGCCCAGGGTCGAGGCCCAGTCGGGCAGAGCAGTGTAGTGCAGGTGGTGGGGACCCGCCCAGATATACAGGAAGATCAGCGCCCAGAAGTGGATGATCGACAGCTTGTAGCTGTAAACGGGACGCTCGGCCTGTTTCGGCACGAAGTAGTACATCATGCCCAGGAAGCCCGCCGTCAGGAAGAAGCCCACGGCGTTGTGGCCATACCACCACTGGATCATGGCGTCCTGCACCCCGGCCGTGACCTGCACTGAGGTCGATCCGAAGATGGACACGGGGATCGCCATGTTGTTCACCACATGCAGCATGGCAATGGTGACGATGAAGGACAGAAGGAACCAGTTGGCGACGTAGATGTGCGGCTCTTTCCGTTTGAACAGCGTGCCCATGAAGATCGCAAGGAAGGCCACCCAGACCACGGTGATCAGCCAGTCCACATACCAGACCGGCTCGGCATATTCCTTGGACTGCGTGCCGCCCAGAATGTAGCCGGTTGCCGCCAGGACGATGATCAGCTGCCAGCCCCAGAACACGAACCACGCGGTGCTGCCGCCCCACAGACGCGTCGCGCAGGTGCGCTGGACGATGTAGAACGACGACATGATCAGCGCGTTGCCGCCGAAGGCGAAGATGACGGCGCTGGTGTGCAGCGGGCGCAGCCGGCCGAAGTTGCCGTAGCCCTGAAGCCAGTCGAAGTTCAGTTGCGGATAGGCCAGCTGGAAGGCGATGACCACTCCGACCAGAAACCCGATCACCCCCCAGAAGGTGGTGGCGATGGCGCCGGCGCGCACGACCCCGTCCATGTATTCATGGCTGAGGTCCGGCTTCGGATCTCCTGCCGTCCGCAGCACCCAGAGAAAGGCGATGCCCGCTGCCAGCATCACCGTGATCGCGTTGACCTGATAGGCCAGGTCGCGGGCATAGTTGGCGGCTATCGCGGCGAGGACCGCGACAAGGCCAAGCCCGGCCAGTTTGAGGTAATCCCACATTTTGTGTCCCTTCGTCCTGTCTGCCTGGCCAGATGCGATACGAGTCGGACCCGTGCCAGACACTCCGACAGTGTGACTTCTGCGGTGCGGCGGCGATAGTCGCCTTGATCTGCGTCAATCCCTTCGCCGAAGGGGGTTGACCTTGGTCAAGGTGCGGGCGCAGCCTCGGTGTGATGATCGGGCATTCCAAACGGGAGTTTACCCATGGCCTACAAATCCCTTCTGACTGTCGCGACCTCTTCCGAGGGGCTCTTGCCGGTAGTATCCGCAGCAGCGCAGATCGCCGTTCGGACAGACGCGCATCTGGATGCGCTGGTCCTTGGCGTCGACCGGACACAGATCGGCTATTCCTATGTCGGGTCGGGTGCCGTGATGATCGCCGCCGCGATGGAGCGTGCCGAGGAAGAAGCGCGCGTGACCGAAAAGGCGATGAATGACGCGATGAATGCCCAGTCGCCGGACCTGCGCTATGCGGTCGATACGGCCGTGACCCAGCTTGGCGCCCTGACCGAGGTCGTGGCCGCCCGGGCGCGCTATGCCGATCTGGTGGTCCTGCCGCTGCCCTATGGCGAAGGCCGCGGGGTCGAGGACGAGGCGGTGATCGAGGCTGCGCTCTTCGAAGGCATGGCCCCGGTGCTGGTCGTGCCGCCGAAGGGCATGGCTACGGCCGATCCGCGCCGCATCGTCGTTGCCTGGAACCAGAGCCGCGAGGCACTTGTCGCTGCCCGTCGCTCTCTTCCGTTCCTGCGCAGGGCCGACAATGTGCAGATCGTGGTGATCGATCCGCCGACCCACGGGCCGGAGCGTTCGGACCCGGGCGGGCTACTCTGCCAGATGCTGGTGCGCCACGGTGTCAGGGCCGAAGTGACGGTTCTGGCCAAGACCCTGCCGCGTGTGTCGGACGTTCTGGTGCGCCACTTGCGCGATACGAATGCCGACCTGTTGGTGATGGGCGCCTACGGCCATTCGCGCTTCCGCGAGGCCATTCTGGGCGGCGCCACGCGCGACATGCTGGAAAAGGCCGAGGTGCCGGTTTTCCTGGCGCATTGATCAAGGGGCCGGCGGGACGCCTCGGCCGCCGGTTTCATCGGTTCCGCAAAGGGAACAGACACGCCATGTCTGTTGACGACCGTCTGCTGCAGTTCGTACACGATGCGCTTTCTGCCGGTCGCTCGCGCGAGGAGATCCGCGCCACCCTGGCCGAGGCGGGCTGGTCGAAACCGGAAATCACCGAATCCCTGGACGCCTTCGCGGCGACCGACTTCGCCCCGCCCGTGCCGCGACCGCGGCAGCACCTGACCGCACGAGACACGTTCCTACATCTGCTGCTGTTTGCCAGCCTGTGCTTCGTTGCCTTCAATCTTGTCAGTCTCGTCCACGGGATCCTGGACCTGGCCCTACCCG
Organism: Tabrizicola caldifontis; assembly: GCF_004762095.1. Taxonomy (GTDB): domain Bacteria; phylum Pseudomonadota; class Alphaproteobacteria; order Rhodobacterales; family Rhodobacteraceae; genus Tabrizicola; species Tabrizicola caldifontis. The sequence continues at coordinate 57,848 of NZ_SIJH01000003.1, read as the reverse complement.
ACCCGACCGCCGACCGCGAGGAGCGGTATGTGACGGACAGCATCCGCTGGTCGATTGCCGCACTTCTGGTCTTCACGCCCGTATATGCCTGGATGACCCACTACATCCGCCGTCAGATCCGGCGCGACGTCGGACAGCGGTGGTCGCCAGCGCGCAAGTGGCTGACCTACCTGGCGCTCTTTGGCGCGGCCCTGGTGTTCTTCGGTGATGCTGTCTATGTGATTTACAGCTTTCTGACCGGCGAGGCGACGCTGCGCTTCGTGCTGAAGGCCCTGACCGTCGCCCTCGTCAGCGGCGCGATCTTCGCCTTCTATCTGCGCGACATCGAGGAACGCGCCGATGAGCGGTAGGCTGCTTCTGGCCCTGGCGATTGCAGCCATAGGTGCTGCCGTGGTCGGGGGATTCCTGATCGTCGGAGGGCCGGTTCAGGGCCAGCGCGACAAGTTCGACAGGCAACGCTACCTGGAGCTGGGCAGGCTTGCCCGCGCTCTTCTGTGCGAGCAGGGCTTCCGCACTCCGGGCAGCGCATTGCCGGCCGAGCTGACCGTCGAAGCGCTGCGGGTCCATTGCAGCAGCGCCGGGATTTCGGCTGAAGACCTGATCGATGATGAAACCGGAAAGCCCTACACCTATGCCCGGAAAGATGATCACGACTTTTCGGTCTGCGCCACCTTCCATGATGCAGCGCGCACGCATCGCCTCAACGATGACGGATGGTTCGGCGCGTTGTTCGATCCGGAAACCGGCTGCGCTTACGGCTGGTTCCGCTGAGCCCGCAAGGCCGGTTCCGGTGCACTGGCGGGCCTATCTTCCGGTGCTCACGATCGGCCCTTGCCCTGGACCATGGGCACCCTGATCCGTCCCTCGCTGACCGGCACTGCGCTGCCGGCGACCCGGACCTCTTTCAGTACGCCGCCGCTGACGACGGTCGTCAGGCCGATCCGGCTTGGTCGTCCCATCTCTACCCCCTGGTGCAGGGCCAGCCGGGCTTCGCCCTCAGGCAGCGCTCCGCTGGAAAGAAGCTGTGCGGCGAGGATCGCGCTGGCCGAACCGGTGGCCGGATCCTCCGGGATACCCGCAGCGGGCGAGAACATCCGCGCGCGGTAGTCGGATCCGCTTCCGGGCGTGTACAGATACATGCTGTCCACCCCCGCCGCCTGCATCTGTCTTGACCAGAATGGCTCGATCGGTCGCGCACGGGACAGGGCGTCAAGACCTGCAACCGGGACGTAAAGGAACCTCGGCCCGCCCTGCCAGAGGCCAGGTCGCTGCGCGCCGAAGCCGATCTCTGCCTCCTCCAGCCCAAGCGCGGCCGCCAGACGCCCAGCTTCCAGCGCCGTCGCTTGATCGGGTGCGTCGGTTACCCCGTGCGGTAAGACGGGGGCCACGAACTCTGCCCCCGTCGTGCCGCCCTGGCGCCAGACCCGTACCGGGACCGGCCCTGCCTCTTCCTCCAGGATCAGGTTCCGTTCGAAATCGCCCGCCTCTGTCGCGCAGGCCAGATGGATCGCGCAGCCGATGGTCGGGTGGCCCGCAAAGGGAATTTCCGCCGTGGGAAAGAAGATGCGGACACGCGCGGTATTTGCCGGGTTTCGGGGCGGCTGGACGAAGATCGTCTCGGATAGGTTGAATTCGCGGGCGATGGTCTGCATCTGCGGCGGCGTCAGGTCATTGGCGCCAAGCACGATGGCAAGAGGGTTGCCAGCAAAGGGACGGTCAGTGAAGACGTCCCAGGTATGGAACGCCAGCATCGGTGCCGGCATGGCTAGACCAGCATGCCGCCGTCGCTGTCGTCGCCCGCCTCTTCCAGCAGCCGGTCGATGTCGGGGATCTGGACATGGCGGTTGCCTTCCAGGGCGATCACCCCGTCCTTCTTCAGCGCGCTGATCTGGCGGCTGACGGTTTCCAGCGTCAGGCCCAGGTAGTCGGCCATTTCCTCGCGCGTAAGGGGCAGGTCAACCGACAGCATCCCCTTTGGCTTGCGCAGATGCAGCGCAGCCTCGCGCCGGGCGATGATCGAGATCAGCGAGGCGATCTTTTCCCGCGCGGTCTTGCGCCCGAGCAGAAGCATCCATTCCCGCGCAGCGTCCAGTTCGTCCAGCGTCATCTCCAGCAGGCGCTGGGCGATGTGCGGGGTGGCGGCCATCATGTCTTCGAAGGGCTTCTTGCGGAAGCAGCACATCACCAGATCGGTGGTCGCCGTCACGTCATAGGCCGCGACCGACCTGCCCGGCCGCCCCACGAAATCCGACGGCAGCAACAGCCCAACCATCTGCCGCCGGCCGTCCTCCATCGTCTGGGTCAGGGTTGCGATACCGGTGACGACGGAACCCACGAAATCCATGCGGTCGCCGGACCAGATGATGGTCTGGCCCGCCTGGAAGCTGCGGTAATACTTGATCTGCTCCAGTCTGGACAGTTCGTCCGATTCGCACTTGGCACAGACCGCACGGTGACGGATCGGGCATTCCGAGCATTGCACATGGGTCGAATGATCCTGCATGTCCCGCTCCTGTCACTTGATCTGCGTCAAAGAGTATCACCTCTTAATTCAATAGCCTAATCAGATGACCCACGATCCGCAACTCGCTCGTCTCGGGCTATTTGACGCGCGTGTGCCGCGTTACACCTCCTATCCCACTGCGCCGCACTTCGGATCCGGCGTAGGACCTGGGGAGTTTGCCAGCTGGATCGCCGCAATTCCCGCGGGCAGCGAGATATCGCTGTACCTGCATGTGCCTTTCTGTCGCAGGTTGTGCTGGTTCTGTGCCTGCCGCACGCAGGGGACCACCTCGGACGAGCCGGTGAATGCCTATGTCGAGACGCTGATCGCCGAACTGGCGATGCTGCGCGAACATCTGCCGCAGCGCGTGACGTTGAGCCGGCTGCACTGGGGCGGCGGGACGCCGACGCTGTTGTCGGCCGACCGGATCGAGATGCTGGCCGAGGCGGTGTTCGAGGTGGCACCCATGGCGCCGGGGGGCGAGTTCTCGGTCGAGATCGACCCCAACGAGATCGATGATCCGCGTCTGGACGCGCTTGCACGGGCCGGGATGAACCGGGCCTCGATCGGGGTGCAGGATTTCGACCCCCTGATTCAGAAGATGATCGGACGGGAACAGAGCTATGCCCTGACCCGCGATGTCGCCGAACGCATCAGGGCGCGCGGTGTGGCCAGCCTGAATGCCGACATCCTTTATGGCCTGCCCAGCCAGACCGGCCCGCGGATCGCGGATTCGGTGCAGAAGCTCTTGACGCTCGCGCCGGACCGGGTGGCGCTTTACGGCTATGCCCATGTGCCCTGGATGAGCCGCCGTCAGCAGATGATCCCGTCCGACGCGATGCCCACGCCCGAGGAGCGGCTGTCGCTGTTCGAGACCGCCCGGCAGCTGTTCCTCTGGGACGGGTATCAGGAAATCGGCATCGACCATTTCGCCAAACCCGAGGACGGCCTGGCACGGGCGCAACGGGCGGGCAGGCTGCGGCGCAACTTCCAGGGCTATACTGATGATCCGGCGTCGGTGCTGATCGGGCTGGGGGCATCGGCGATCAGCCGGTTCCCGCAGGGTTTTGCCCAGAATGCCAGCGCCACTGCCGCCCATGCCAAGGCGATCCGCGAGGGTCAGTTCTCGACCCACCGCGGCCATGCCTTCGCGGGTGAGGACACGCTGCGCGCCCGGATCATCGAGGCATTGATGTGCGACTTTGCCGTGTCGAAGGCGGAATTGCTGCGCGACTTCGACGTGACGCCGGCCCGGCTGGACGCGATGTTCCAGAAGGCAGTCGGCCAGTTCGGCGACATGGTCCGCCTTACCGACGAAACCTTCGCGATCCCGGAGCGTGCGAAGCCCCTGACCCGAATGATCGCGCGGGCCTTCGACGCCTATGATTCGGCCCAGGCAAGGCATTCCTCGGCGGTTTAGTGCGCTTGGCCGACTGTGCGGTGCAATGCCCCTGCGGTCAGCGGAACCGGTCCAGCAGCCGCTGCATCGGGCTGCGGGTATCTTCAGCCGGTTGCGCCGGCGGGGCGGGGGGATCGGTCCTTTCCCTTGTGGTCGATGACCGGGGCGGAGAGGTGCGCAGCGAAACCGCGTTCATGAATTTCTGCCCGTCGCCCATGGCCAGCGCCTCGGCCCCTTCCGAAATGCCGCAGAGCAGGTTTTCAAGCCAGTCCTGATCCGTCTTCGCGAAATCGTGCAGCACATAGGCAGCCACGGCATCCTTGTGGCCGGGGCGCCCGATCCCCAGCCGCACACGCCCATAGCCGTCGCCCAGATGGGCGCTGATCGAGCGCAGGCCGTTGTGCCCGGCATGGCCGCCGCCCTGCTTCAGCCGCAGCTTGCCGGGGGCAAGGTCCAGTTCGTCGTGAAATACGATGACATCGCTCAGCGGCAGCTTCCAGAAGGCTACGGCAGCCTGAACCGACTGGCCCGAGAGGTTCATGAAGGTTTCGGGCTTCAGCAGCGCAACCTTTTCCGTGCCCAGCCGGCCTTCGCTGACCAGCCCCTGAAACGCCTTGCGCCACGGGGTGAAGTCATGGTCGGCAGCGATCCGGTCAACGGCCATGAAGCCGATGTTGTGCCGGTTGCCGGCATATTTCGGCCCCGGATTGCCGAGCCCCACGAACAGCTTCACCTGACCGCCCCCGCCTGTTGCCCAGCCGGATATAGACCGGGGGCGGGCAGGGCTCAACCTTGAGGGGGGCGGAACCTGGCCGTGCGGGCGGTAGGTCGCGTGGCATCCTGCCCCTGCGGCGGCATGATCGGCCCATGGTTTCTGAAAGCGGACGGGGGGCCCGAAGGCCCCCCGCAACATCTGTGGGATCGCAATACTCAGGCGCCGGCTTCGGCGGCTTCCTCGGCCACAAGGCCCGAAGGCGCAGCAATGTTCGCGATCACGAAGTTCCGCGCGATGGTCGGCTTCGCGCCCTTCGGCAGCACCACATCGTTGATGTGGATCACGTCGCCGATGACCTTGCCGGTCAGATCGACCGTGATGTGGTCGGGAATGTCGCCGGCGGTGACTTCCAGTTCGACTTCCGGGCGAACCACAGTCAGCACGCCACCGCGCTTCAGGCCGGGGCTCGCGTCCTGGTTCACGAATTCGACGTGGATGAACAGGTTGATGCGGCTGTCGTCATGGATGCGCATGAAATCGACATGCGTCGGCAGATCCTTGACCACGTCGCGCTGCACGCCGCGGCAAATGACATGCACGTCCGGCTGGCCTTCGACCTTGAGGTTGAAGAGCGTCTGCAGGAAGCGGCCCTGCTTCAGCTTGGTCAGCAGGTAGTTGTATTTCACCTTGATCGGCGTGGGTTCCTGCCCATCGCCGTAGATGATGCCGGGTACGTAGCCCTCACGACGGGCTTGACGGGCGGCCCCCTTGCCTGTCCCCGTCCGTACCTCGGCGACGAGATCGATGATCTGGCGTGCCATTGGTTTTCTCCAGTGTTAGGTCCGCCATCCTCCAAGGGTGCATGGCGCGACCGGGGGCCTATAGCGGGGAATCGGCGGGAAGGAAAGCGGGAAGTTCCGGTGTCGCATTCGGCGGGCCGGATGGTCGCGGGTGGAGTGGATGCACCTGCGACCCCGGGCTAGCTGTCGGCTTCGCGCGAAGGAGCCCCGCATGTCCGCCCTGTCGACCCTGGCCTATTCCCGTCCCGCCGTGGCGGCCTTTGGTGCGATGGGTGTGCTCTGGGGCAGTTTTGCCGCCGTGCTGCCCGACCTCAAGGCTCAGCTGGGGGTCGATGAGACGCAGCTGGGCCTTCTTCTGTTCTTCACGCCGCTTGCCGCGATCAGTGCCATGCTGGCGGCACCCATCCTCGGGTCGCTGATGGGGCGGGTCGCATTGCCCCTGACGGTTGCCCTGATGGCACTGGGCTTTGCGTTGCCGGGGCAGGTGCATGTGATCTGGCTCTTTCCGCTGGCGATGGCCTGCGCGGGGGCAGCGACGGGGTTGACCGATGTCCTGATGAACGCCCGTGTCGCGGCGATGGAGAATGCGCGGGGCCTGCATCTGATGAACCTGGCCCACGCGGTCTATTCCTTCGGCTATGCAGGCGGCGCGATCCTGACCGGCATCCTGCGCGGCGCGGGCTGGGGGCCGGGCTGGGTGATGGCCACGATGGCGGGACTGGGGTTGCTCTGCGCGCTCTTGTCGGTCGAGGCGGACGGGCGGATCGAAGGGTTGCGCAAGCCGAAGGATGGCAGCGCCCTGCCCCTGGGCCTGGTGCCCGTGATCGGCGGAGGGATCGTGCTGATTGCATTCATGACCGAGAATGCGGCCGAGAACTGGTCGGCGCTGCATATCGAAAAGACACTGGGCGGCAGCCCCGAGGAAGGGGCCCTGGGTCCAGCCATGCTGGCCCTGACCATGGGCTTCGCGCGGCTGGGCGGGCAATGGCTGACCGGGCGGGTAGATCCCTATACGCTGCTGCGTGCCGGCGCGCTGGTGGCAGGCATCGGCGCCTTCATCGCCAGCCAGGCCGGCAGCCCGGCCGGGGCCTATCTGGGATTCTTCGTCATGGGCATCGGGGCTTCGGTCCTCGCGCCCACGGCCTTTTCGCTGGTAGGCCAGCTGAGTGACCCGAAGGCCAGGGCGCGCGCTGTCGCGCGCGCCACGCTGCTGGGCTATCTCGGCTATTTCTTCGGCCCGCCGGTTCTGGGGTTGATCGCGGGCACATTCGGCCTGCGCATGGCCTTTGTCTGGGCCGCCGTGCTGGTCTGCGTCGTCTTCCTGCTGGCGCCGCTTCTGGCGCGTCAGCGGACCTGAACTTCCAGGAAGCGCGGGCCGTCCTGCGGCGTGGCGAGGATCTCGACCAGGGCTTCGGGGTCGGGCGGAACCCTCGCAAACAGCATGTCGCATGCCATGGCAAAATGTTCCATGTCCAAGGGCGAGGGGTCGCAGCCGATGATAGGATCGACCTTGGCCTGCGCCAGCGACTCGGCGATCTCGCGGAAGCCGGCGTTGTTCCAGACGACATAGGTGATGGGCAGCTTTTCATCCACCGCCGTGCGCAATTCGCCGGGGCTGAATTGTAGCCCGCCATCGCCGATCAGGCAGACGACCGGTGTGCCGGGGGCCGCGATGGCGGCCCCGACGGCGGCCCCGGGGGCGTAGCCCAGCGCGCCGTATCCGGTGGCCGCGTTGAACCAGCCGCGCGGGCGGTCGTGATCGTAATAGAGGTTTGCGGCATAGACCGGCTGGGTGCTGTCACCGACGATGATCGCGCCGGGAATGGCCGTGCGGATCGACTCGACGATGGCCAGCTGATCCAGTAGCACCGGATTCAGGCTTTCCATCTCGGCAAGCGCCGCGGCGCGGGTGGTCTCGGCCCGGTGGGCGCCCTCGCGGTTCGCCGGAAGCAGCATCGGCAGAAGGGCCGCCATCATCGGTCCGGCATCGGCCTTGATCGCCATGCGGGCTGGATGGCGGGCCAGCTGATCGGCGCAGATGTCGATGCGGATCATGCCCGACAGATCCGGCACGCCGCCCTTGGCATAGACATCATAATCCGTGGGGCCAAGTTCGGTGCCGATGGCCAGCACCTGATCCGCCGCCGCGATCAGTTTGCGGACGGCATTCAGGCTGGGCGAGGCGGGGACGGCCAGCCGGTGGCCGTGCATCGCGCCACGGGCGTTCGCGGTCAGGACCACCGGGGCATCCAGCATCTCGGCCAGCTTGCGCAGCTCGTCCTCTGCGCCGCGTGTGCCGCCGCCGGCCAGGATCACGACCCGTTCGGCATTGTTCAGCGCGGTGGCGATGCTGCGCATCCGGCCCATGGGCAGAGGCACGGCCGCCGCGGCCACCACGGGCGGCGGCAGGGCCGGACAGGGCTGGCCCATCATGTTGGTGGAAATCTGGATATGGGCCGGTCCAGGCCGGCCGGCTGTCATCGCGGCGAAGGCGCGGTCCAGCACCTCGCCCAGCTTCTTCGGGTCGGTCACGGTTTCGGTGTGGCAAAGCGTGGCCACCATCGCCCCCTGGTCGGGCAGCTCGTGCAGCCGACCCCAGCCCTTGCCCAGCGTATCGCTGCGCCCAAGCCCGGAGACGACCAGCATCGGCACCGAATCGGCCCGCGCCTGCGCCATAGCGGTCAGGCAATTGGTCAGCCCGGGTCCGGTGATGACGAAGGCCGCGGCCGGCTTGCCCGAAATTCGGGCATAGCCATCCGCCATGAAGCCCGCGCCCTGTTCGTGCCGGGGGGTGACGTGGCGGATCTTGTCGCCGGCCTTGGCGAGACCGCGATAAAGTTCGATCGTGTGGACGCCGGGAATGCCGAAGACGACTTCGATGCCCCGGTCGATCAGCCCCTCGACCAGACGGATGCCAACGGTGGTCATGCTGCGTTCTCCAGCGCCCCGGCCGCATGGGCGGCGATACGGGTGCAAGCCTCGGTGATCAGCTCGTCGGGTTGGGTCAGGCTGAGCCGCAGCCACCCGTTCAGCCCCGCGCCGAAGCTTTCGCCGGGCATGACGGCCACCTTTTCCCGGTCAAGCAGGCCAAGGGCGAAAGCCTCGCCCGAAAGCCCGGTCGCGCGCACATCGACCAGGGCGAACATTCCCGCCTCTGGCCGGTGGACGCGCAGGCCTGCGGTCCCGTCCAGCGCCCCTGCGATCAGCCCGGCCCGGCGGGCAAAGCGTTCGGTCATTCCGGCGGCCACGGGCGAAGGTTGGGAAACCGCAAGCGCCGTCATGTCGGCGATGAAGGGTTGCGAGCCGAAGAGCATGGTTTCCGAAAGCGGCAACAGGCGTTCGCAGAACTCTGCCGGCCCCACGCACCAGCCCGAGCGGAACCCCGGTGCGGCGTGCGACTTGGAAATCGAGGAAGCCACTACCACCCGGTCGGCCAGATCGGCAAAGTCAAGCGGCGAGGTGAAGGAAACCCCGGGGAAGACCAGATCCTCGTAGACCTCGTCCGAAACGATCCAGAGATCATGTTCTCGGGCCAGCTCGCCCAGCGCACGGATGTCCTCGGGGCGCAGGACGGCGCCGGTCGGGTTGTGCGGCGTGTTCAGGAACAGCACACGCGACCGGGGCGTGATGCGTGCAGCCACATCCGCCGCCTGCATGCGGAAGCCGTGTTCGGGGCGCAGCGGCACCGGCACCATGCGCGCGCCGGTCTGGGCGATCAGCCCTTCGTAGGTCGCATACATCGGGTCGCCCAGCAGCACCTCGTCCCCCGCCTCCACCAGGGTGCGCAGGATACCGTAAAGCACGGTCTGGGTGCCGGGCAGGCACATCACCTGATCAGCCCCGATTTCGCGCCCGCGGCGGGCGGTGTAGCGCGCGGCCAGTGCAACGACGAGCCCCGGTTCGCCCCGACCGTTGGAATAGCCGGTACGCCCGGACTGCATCGCGCGCGCCGCCGCCCCGAGGAGCGGTTGCGGTGTGGGAACGTCGGGTTCGCCGATCGTCAGTTCGATGATCTCTTCGCCGGCCGCCTTCAGCGCGCGGGCACGGGCATGTACCGCCCATTTCGCGCCGCCAAGGCCAGCCAGACGGTCGGTAACGGATGCGTATCTCATGCCAGCGTCTTTCCCGGATCAGGCAACATGGTGGAATGGGCGATCAGATCGACCCCGAGGATCGCGCCCACGGATTTCAGGCCAAGCGTCACGATCTCGCCCGGGGCGAAGGTGTGGGACAGGATCGAGCCCTCGATCCACAGCCCGTCGATCACCGCATTGCAGGCGATGGCCTCGCCGCGCAGCTGGGCCTCGGTCGCCTCGCGCGGAAGCCTTGCGATCAGCGATTGCAGAACGTCCCGATAGGTCGTGTAGGCGGCTTCGTGCACGGCCAGAAGTTCGGGATCGTTGCGGACCTTGTGCATGTATCCCGCCCACAGCACCACCGAACCCACATCCAGCACGGGCGGACGCAGCGAGGCGGCCACGAAGGCGGCAAGCCGCTCCTCGGGCGAGGCACCGACCCCTTCCAGCGCGTCCGATCCCTTGGCCGTCATTCCGTCCATCAGCGCACGATAGGCCGCACGGGTCAGTTCATCCTTCGACTGGAAATAGTGCCGGATCAGCCCGGCCGTCACGCCGGCCCTGGCCGCAATGGCGCGCACGGTCGCGGCTTCGGGCCCGCCCTCGGCAACAAGCTCCTGCGTGGCGGCGATCAGCGCGGCGCGGCGGGTTTCCTCGCTTTCGCGGCGATAGACGCGGCGGGCGGGTTCCATGGCCTGTCCTCAATTATACGCGCGGGCAATTTGCGCCTTGCAGGGGCAAAGTCAAGCAAGGATGCGCCAGGGATGCGCGACTGCGCCCCCTCAGTCGCCATGTACGTCCTTGTGGATGATGACATCCGCCTGCGGATAGGCCTCGATGATCGCGCGGCGCAGGCCGGCCCCGATCTCGTGCGCCTCGCGCAGGGTCTGGTCACCGTCAAGCTCGATATGCAGGTGCACGAACACCCGGCTGCCGGCGGTTCGGGTCTTCAGGTCGTGGAACCCGCGGACGCCCGGCCAGTCGCGGGCGATGGCGGCGATTCCGGCCTGGATCGCGGGGTCGGCGGCGCGGTCCATCAGCGCGTCCCAGGCGGCCTTGCCGATGCGCAGTGCCCCCAACACCATCACCCCGGCCGCCGCCAGCGCCACCACGGCATCAATCGAGCCGATGCCGAACTGACCGGAAGCCCACAGGGCGACCAGCGCGCCCAGGCTTGGCAGAAGATCGCCCAGATAGTGCAGCCGGTCTGCGGCAACCACCTTGCTGCCCGTCATCCTGGCCACGCGGCCCTGCCACCAGACAAGCCCCAGAGTCAGGGCGATCGAGATCACCATGACCACCATGCCGCGCCCTTCCGACGCCAGAACCGGTGGCTCGGCCGCCAGAAGCCGCGAGGCCGAGGCCCAGCCGATCACCCCGGCCGAAGCCAGGATGAAGGTCGCCTGCGCCAGTGCGGCCAGATCCTCGGCCGAGGTATGGCCGAAGGCATGGTCTTCGTCGGCGGGGCGGGCCGCATAGACGATGGCCGCCGCAGCCCCCAGCGACATCATCAGGTCAAGCGCCGAGTCGGCCAGCGAGGCGGCGATCGACAGCGCGCCCGTCTCGGCCAGCGCCCAGAGCTTCAGCGCCACCAGCACCGATGCCACCAGCACCGATGCCAGTCCGGCCGAGATGGCCAGCCCCTCGCGGCCGGTCTGCTTTCTATTCGAAGACTTCATCGGCCTTCACGCCCCAGATGGCCGACTTGCGCACCCAGCCGCGTTCACCTTCCAGGCTTACGCGGCACCAATCTGGCTGGCAGGCCAGAAGCCGCCCGATCACCCCCATTTCGGCCTGGGCGATCACCGGCGCATCGTCCGATGGCCGTGCCCGGAATTCGGCCATGTCGAGGGTGACCAGCACTGTCCTGACACCGGACAGAAGCGAATAATGCACCCAGCCGCCCGCGCCCTCGAAATCCTCGACCCGGCGCCAGTTTTCGTATTCGGCGGTGATGCGCAGGGGCATTCCCGCGCGGGTGAACACCCAGTCGATCCGGTGCGTCAGCCCCGGCCCGCGCCTGGCGTTCCCTTCGCTGCCCTTGAGCGAGACAAAGCGGGGCAGGGGCAGGTTGGTCACGCAGCCGACATCGGGTTGGCACTGCTTGTCGGCAGGCTTCGCTGCGGCGCCTTCCTGCGACGCTTCGGGCGATGGGGGCGGCCCTTCGGCGTCCTGTGCGGCCAGAGGCAGGGCCAGAAACACCCCAATCACCATACCCGCGATCAACCGCTGCATCCGCGACCGTCCTGCCTGACCGGCCCGCCAGCCCGACAGGCAGAGCGGCCGATTGCCCCAACCCGGGGCTTGTGCATCGCCCCGCTTGGCTTAACCTTGCCCGAAGGATGCCGGATTTGGAAGTGTCGGGGAGAATGCCATGCCTGCCGCCCGCCTGACTGTGGTTGTGACGCGACGGTTGCCCGAGCCCGTGGAAACGCGGATGAAGGAACTTTTCGACGTGGAACTGCGCGACCCCGACGTTGCCATGACGCGCGAGGAACTGGCCGCCGCGATGCGCCGTGCCGATGTTCTGGTGCCGACGATCACCGATACGATCGACGCGGCCCTGCTGGCCCAGGCGGGCGACAAGCTGAAGCTGATCGCCAACTACGGCTCGGGCGTGGACCATATCGACGTGGCGACGGCCCGGCAGCGCGGGATCCTGGTGTCGAACACCCCGGGTGTGGTGACCGAGGACACCGCCGACATGGTCATGGCGCTGATCCTTGCCGTGACGCGCCGGATTCCCGAAGGCCTGGCGCTGATGCAGTCGGGCAAGTGGGAAGGCTGGTCGCCGATGGGGAATCTGGGCGGCCGGCTGGGGGGGCGGCGGCTGGGCATTCTGGGCATGGGCCGGATCGGCCAGGCCGTGGCGCGGCGGGCGCGGGCCTTCGGGCTTCAGGTCCACTACCACAACCGCAAGCGGTTGCACCCCGACATCGAGGCCGAGCACGAGGCGACCTATTGGGAAAGCTTCGACCAGATGCTGGCGCGGATGGACATCCTGTCGATCAACTGTCCGCACACACCTTCGACCTTCCATCTGCTCAATGCGCGGCGGTTGAAGCTGATGAAGCCCTCTGCCGTGGTCGTGAACACCTCGCGCGGCGAGGTGGTGGACGAAAACGCCCTGACGCGCGCGCTGCGCGCGGGCGAACTGGCCGGGGCGGGCCTGGACGTCTATGAACGCGGCACCGACATCAACCCGCGCCTGCGCGAGCTGCCGAACGTGGTTCTTCTGCCCCACATGGGTTCGGCCACGATCGAGGGGCGGATCGAGATGGGCGAAAAGGTGATCATCAACATCAAGACCTTCGCCGATGGGCATCGCCCCCCGGATCAGGTGGTTCCGGGCATGTTCTGAGCCCTGCCCTCCCGGCACGCGTGGCATTCGTGCAACGCCCCATCTTGGCGAAGGCTTGCCCCGTTGCAGTCGCCCTGCGCCGGGTCCAGGGTGCCGCGCGTCTGCCATTCCGGCAGGAAGATCCAGGAACCCGGAGAACATCATGAAGAAGATCATCGCATCGGTCATGGCCCTGACGCTTGCGGCCTCGGCTGCCACTGCCGGCGGCCCGGTCGTCGTTGCCGAAGAGCCCGAGGTCGTGGCCGAAAAGCCCGCCTCCTCGGTCGGCATCCTGCCGCTGCTGCTGGTCGGCGTCGTTCTGTGCGTCGCGCTGTGCGGCGGTGACGACGACGAAGATCAGCGCTGATCATCTGCCGCCGGCCAGCCGGCCGGCGCGGCTGTTGCAGCGGGGCGCGCCCCAAGACCTTTTGCGGGCGCCCCTTCGCCTTCCTTTCCGGAGGCAGTCCTGCCCGGTATCCGGCCAGTGCCTCCAGACGCGCGATTCTGCGTTACAGGGCAGCGGGCGCATCCCGACATGTCGTGCTATTTTGCAACAGGCGTGGGGCCTTGGCGCTGCATGCCCGCGAATCTGTTTGAGAAGCGATCACCAAGACGTTAGCGTCCGTGACGTCAGGTGGGCCATTTGCGTGCTGGCCCCGGTTATTGGAGTGACACATGAAGAAGTTCCTCACCTCTGTCGCTGCCGCGTCGCTCGCCATCTCGGCTTCGACCGCCTATGCCGGCGGTCCGGTCGTCGTGGCGGAAGAGCCGGAAGTCGTGGCCGAAAAGCCCGCATCCTCGGCCGGCATCCTGCCGCTGCTGCTGGTCGGCGTCGTTCTGTGCGTCGCGCTGTGCGGCGGCGATGACGACGAAGAACAGCGGCCTCAATAACACACCGTTTCGGCGGTCGATCGGGGCCGCTGGGAATCTGGACTGAACCGGAAAGGACCAAACATGAAGAAGTTTCTTGCTACTGCACTTGCCGCCACCGTCGGCCTGTCGGCCGCGACCGCCCATGCCGGCGGCCCGGTCGTCGTTGTTGAGGAACCCGAAGTCGTGGCCGAAAAGCCCGCATCCTCGGCCGGCATCCTGCCGCTGCTGCTGGTCGGCATCGTCCTCTGCGTCGCGCTGTGCGGCGGTGACGACGATGAAGATCAGTCGGAAGAGCCCATTGGTAACGAAGGTTGATGGCTGAATCGGCCTCTGGATAGAGGACCAGTTACCGGGCCGGAAGCGTGCAGCCACGCTTCCGGCCCTTTCAATATCTTTCGGGCCGAATGGCCCGCGTATCGGCCGGGGGCGTGCTCCCCTGGATCATGGACAAGACGATGCTGGCCGTGACCGGCGCCAGCGTTACCCCCAGATGCCCGTGACCAAAGGCCAGAATCACATCATCCCCGCCGCGTGACGGCCCGATGACCGGCAGGCTGTCGGGCAGCGACGGGCGAAAGCCCATCCATTCGCGGTCGGGTTCGCCGAGGTCGGGAAAGAAGGCGCGCGCGCCTTCGACCAGATTGCGCACCCGGTGTGGCGACGGGGGCAGTGTCAGCCCGCCCAGTTCGACCGTTCCTGCCACCCGCAGACGCCCGGCCATCGGACAGAAATAGAACCCGCGCGCGGTGGGGCAGCAGGGGCGATTGAGCAGGGGTTCGGCCATGTCCCATTCGACGTGGTAGCCGCGTTCGGTATCCAGCGGAATGCGGTCGCCCGCCTGCCGTGCCAGCGCGCGCGAATGGGCGCCGGCCGCGATGACAACGCGTTTCGCGTGCAGGTGCAGGCCCGGCCCTTCGACCACCACCCCGTCCGGCCCCCGCGTCAGACGATCGGCACGCCGTGGCAGCAGGCGCGCCCGTCCCAGCACTGAACCCGCGATCAGCCGCATCATCCGGCCCGGATCATCAAGGAAGGTCGCCCCGGGGAAGAAGGCCGCCCCGGCCAGATGCCCCGGCAGGCCGGGTTCCAGCTCGGCCAGCCGGTCGGGGCCGATCAGCTCCACCTCGACGCCCAGTGCACGGCGGCGGGTCATCTCTGCCTCGGCGGCGCGCAGGGCCTCGGGGGTCTTTAAAAGGTAAAGGCAGCCGCGCCGTTGCAGGATGCCTGCGCCCGAGACGCGCAAGGCAAGGTCGTCCCAACGTTCGCCCGCATCGGCTAGAAGGACGGCCAGCGCCTGCGCGTTGCGCGCCGTCGCACCGGGAAGGGACTGGCGCAGGAAGCGCAGCAGCCAGGGCAACAGGCTGGGCAAGGCGCGATGCCGGATGGCCAGCGGAGAGGTGCGGCTGAACAGAAGCGAGGGCAGCGACCGCAGCACATCCGGCGTGCCGACGGGGCTGACCGCATAGCCGGCGATGGTGCCGGCGTTGCCGTAGCTTGCGCCTGTGCCGGGCGGGTTCGGATCGACCAGCACCACGTCTCGGCCCCGGTCCACCAGTTCAAGCGCGATGGTCAGGCCGATCACGCCCGCGCCGATCACGGCAATGTCGGTCCGTTCACGGTTCACTCTGCACCATCGGTTGGCCCGCCGGGCAGAACCCGGCGGGCGGTGCGCTTACAGGCAGGCCTCATACAGCGCCCGGGTATTCTTCCTGGTCATCTTGACCGGATTTCCACCGCAGGAGGGATCTTCCAGCGCCATCGCGGTCAGCATGTCGAGATCGGGGTTCTTCACCTCAAGCCTGGTCAGGTTTTCGGGAATGTGCAGTTCGGCCCTCAGGTCCATGATCCGCTGGCGGAAGCCCTTGAATCCGCCCTTGATCCCGCAATAGGCGGCGGCGGCGGCAAGCTTGTCTTTCACCGCCTTGCGGTTGAAGTCCAGCACCATCGGCATGACCACGGCGTTCGTGGTGCCGTGGTGGGTGTTGTAGATCGCACCGATCGGGTGGCTGAGGGCATGGATCGCCCCAAGCCCCTTCTGGAAGGCGACCGCACCCATTGCGGCCGCGCTCATCATGTGGGCGCGGGCCTCAAGGTCGTCGGGGTGCTTGTAGGCGCGGGGCAGGTTTTCGAACACCAGACGCATCCCTTCCAGCGCGATGCCCTGGCTCATCGGGTGGTAGAAGGGCGAGCAGTAGGCCTCCAGGCAATGGGCCAGTGCATCCATCCCGGTGCCGGCGGTGATGAACTTTGGCATCCCGACGGTCAGCGCCGGGTCGCAGATGGTGACCGCGGGCATCAGCTTGGGGTGGAAGATGATCTTCTTCTTGTGGGTTTCGGAATTGGTCAGAACGCCCGCGCGGCCCACTTCCGAGCCGGTCCCCGCAGTGGTCGGCACCGCGATGATCGGCGCGATCTTGCTGGCATCGGCGCGCGTCCACCAGTCGTCGATATCCTCCAGATCCCAGACCTTCAGCTTCTTCGGCTGATCGGCCATCAGGGCAATCATCTTGCCCAGATCCAGCGCCGAGCCGCCCCCGAAGCAGATTACCCCGTCATGGCCGCCTGCCTTGTAGGCTGCGATGCCGGCTTCCATGTTCTTGTCGGTCGGGTTCGGGTCCACCTCGGAAAACATGGCGCGGCCAAGGCCGCCGGCTTCCAGCACCTCCAGCGCCTGAGCCGTGATCGGCAGGCTGGCCAGGGCCTTGTCGGTGACGAACAGGGGCTTCTTCAGCCCGATGCTTTTTGCATGCTCGGCCAGTTCGGCGATGCGGCCGACGCCGAACTTGATTGCGGTCGGATAGGACCAGTTCCGGTTGGGAACGCTGTGGGACATCGCTTCAGACTTTCTTCAGATGATAGGATTTCGGCCGGGTGACAGAGTGATAGCCCAGATAGGACAGCGAGGTGCCGCGCCCGGTGTCCTTGACCCCGGTCCAGGTCAGCGCGGGGTCGAGGTAGTCGGCCCGGTTCATGAACACGGTACCGGTTTCGATCTGTGCCCCGATCCGGGCGGCGGTGTCGTAGTCCTCGGTCCAGATACTGGCGGTCAGGCCATACGGACTGTCGTTCATCAGCCGGATGGCTTCCTCGTCGTTCTTCACCGGCATGATGCCGACCACCGGGCCGAAGGATTCCTCCTTCATCACCCGCATGGAATGATCGACGTTGACCAGGATCTGCGGGGCCAGATAGGCGCCGCCGTCATCGGCGAATTTCTTCGGGTCGAGGAGAGGCTTCGCTCCCTTGGCGATGGCCTCGGCCGTCTGGTCGCGAACGACCTGCGCGAACCGCTTGTGCGCCATGGGGCCAAGGGTGGTCGAGGCGTCGAAGGGATTGCCCAGTTTCAGCTGGCCGACCCAGGCGACCGACTTTTCCACGAAGCTGTCGAACAGTTTCTCGTGCACATAGATCCGCTCGATCCCGCAGCAGCACTGGCCGGCATTGTACATCGCGGCGTCCATCAGCACGTCCACCGCCACGTCGAGGTTCGCATCCTCGCGCACATAGCCGGGATCCTTGCCGCCAAGCTCCAGCCCCAGGGGGGTAAAGGTGCCGGCCGCCGCGCGCTCGATCGCCTGGCCACCGCCGACCGAGCCGGTGAAGTTCACGAAGCCGAAGCTGCGGTTCGCGATCAGCCGTTCGGTGGTGGGATGGTCGAGCACGACGTTCTGGAACACATCCTCGGGCACGCCGGCCGCGTGGAAGGCCTCGGCGAGACGCTCGCCGACCAGCAGGGTCTGGCTGGCGTGCTTCAGCACCACCGTGTTCCCGGCGATCAGCGCGGGGACGAGGGTATTGATCGTGGTCAGGTAGGGGTAGTTCCAGGGCGCGATGATGAAGACGACGCCGACGGGTTCGCGGGCCAGATAGCGGCGGAACTGGTCGCTGTCTTCCACCATCTCGGGCGCAAGCGTCTTGGCCGCGATCGAGGCCATGTAGTCGGTGCGCGCGTTTACCCCGCCGAACTCGCCGCCATAGCGGGTGGGCCGGCCCATCTGCCAGGCCAGCTCTTCCACCACCACATCGGACATGGCGTTCAGCTTCGCCACCCCGGCCTTGACCAGGGCGATGCGGTCGTCCAGCGGGCGGGCGGCCCAGGCTTTCTGTGCGGCCCTGGCGCGGGCGACGACCGCATCGGCGGCCTCGGGCGAAAGCGGCATCCGTTCGGCATAGACCCGGCCGTCAACGGGGGAAATCAGTTGGATCGGTTTCATCTTCGTCCTCGTAGGGTGGGCAATCTGCCGACCATTGCTCGGGAAGGTGGGCAGATTGCCCACCCTGCATCACGCGCGTTCCAGGAGCCGCTCGCGTTCGAAATCCGTGACGACGCGGTCGGTCTCGGAAATCTCCCATTGGGCGGCGTGGTGGTAGTGGTCGATCACGTCGTCGCCGAACGCCTGCCGCAGCATGGTCGAGCCATGCATCAGCTCGGCCGCCTCGCGCAGGGTCTTGGGGATCTCGCGGATGCCTTTTGCGGAATACATGTCGCCCTTGAGTTCCGGCTCCAGCGCCATCTTCTTCTCGATCCCGTCCAGACCAGCAGCCAGAAGCGCGGCGCAGGCAAGATAGGGGTTCACGTCGCTGCCCGGAATGCGGCATTCCACCCGCACGGCCTTGGTGTGAGCGCCGCAGACGCGGAAGCCCGCGGTGCGGTTGTCCGCGCTCCAGACCGCCTTGGTGGGGGCGAACATGCCGACGCAGAAGCGCTTGTAGCTGTTGACGTAAGGCGCAAGGAAGGCGGTGATGTCGCGGGCGTGGTGCAACTGGCCCGCAAGGTAGTGCTTCATCAGCTCCGACATGCCGTGGCTGTCGGCCTTGTCGGCGAAGGCGGGCTTGCCGTCCTTCGTCCACAGGCTCTGGTGGATATGGCTCGACGACCCCGCGCGGCGGTGGTCGTATTTCGCCATGAAGGTCACCGACTTGCCCCTGGACCAGGCGATCTCCTTGATGCCGTTCTTGATGATCACGTGGTTGTCGGCCGTATCCAGCGCGTCGGAGTATTTGTAGTTGATCTCCTCCTGCCCGGCCTCAGCTTCGCCCTTGGAGTTCTCGACGGGGATCCCCGCGCCATAAAGCCCGTTGCGGACAGCGCGCATCACGTCTTCTTCCTTGGTGGTCTGGAAGATGTGGTAATCCTCGTTGTAGCCGCTGATCGGGCGCAAATCGCGCAGGCCGCCGTCGCGCAGGTTCTCGTAAGAATTCTCGAAGATGTAAAACTCCAGCTCCGTCGCCATCATGGGTTCAAACCCCATGGCGCGGGCGCGGGCGACCTGACGCTTCAGGATCGAGCGCGGGGCATGCGGCACATCCTCATGCGTGGCATGGTCCTGCGTGTCGCCCAGGACCAGCGCGGTGCCCGGCAGCCAGGGGATGCGGCGCAGGGTGCGCAGGTCGGGCTTCAGCACATAGTCGCCATAGCCGGTTTCCCAGGACGAGGACTTGTAGCCCTGCACCGTGTTCATCTCCATGTCCACGGTCAGCAGGTAGTTGCAGCAATGGGTTTCCTCGTAGCCGCCGTTCACGAAGAACTCGGCATGGAACCGTTTGCCCATCAGCCGGCCCTGCATGTCGATGCCGGCGGCAATCACCGTGTCGATTTCGCCGGCCTTCACGGCCTTCTTCAATTCCTCAAGCGTCAGATTTCCGGGCATGGTGCCTCTCTGTTGTGATCGGATGTCGGGTCAGGGGCGATGCACCCCGGTGGCGGGACGGGCCGGGCCTCCGCCGCCGAACTCGGGCTTGCGCGGCCAGCAGGGGCCGCTTTCCGTATCCTGCGGTTCCGACCGCATCCGATGGTCTCCCTGTCACGGGATCTGCGCGCCCCGTGAATTTGATCATTCATTCACAGGTCAGGGCGCTTTCGCAAGCCCCCCTGTCCGTTGTGCGCGCGTGCCCATCACGGCGTTCAACGCCACCGCGGCCAGCAGAACTCCGCCACCGAAAAATGTTGCGGGACTTGCCGTCTCGCCAAGAAACAGGAAGACCCACAGGGGTGCCAGCAGCACCTCGATCAACGACAGAAGCGTGAGTTCCGCCGCGGGGATCACACGGCTGCCAAGCGTGTACATGACCATCCCGAGCGCCAGGATCAGCGCGCCGATCCCCAGGGACATGCCGATGTCCCAGCCGGACGGGACCAGGGACGAGCCCTGAAAGGCCAGGAACGCCGCTGCCACCATGGCCGAGAACAGGCCCCCCAGCATCGACACGGGCAGCATCTGCTTTACCTTGCCCCAGCGCAGCGCGACCGAAAAGGCGCCGAAGCCTGCCGCCGACAGCAGCGCCGCGATGTTGCCGGCAAGCGCGCCCATCGCCAGCCCCTCGCGCACCATCAGATACATGCCAACGACCGCAAGCGCGATGGCGGCCCAGGTCCAGCCCCTGACGCGTTCGCCCAGCAGAACCCAGCCCAGGATCGCGGCCACGAAGGGCGAAGCGGTGAAGAGGAACACCGCATTGGCGATGGTGGTGGTCTGGATCGCGTAGATCGCCCCGGCAAAGGCAAACACAAGACCAAGGCCGCCTGCCACCCCGGCAAGCCCGACCTTGCGCACCTGTCGCAGCGGGTGCCCGCCCGAAGTCCACCAGACAAAGGCCAGAAGCACCGGAAGTGACCCGACCGAGCGCCAGAAAAGGATCTGCCAGACGTTTGCGGCCTCGATCTGCCGCAGCCCGAGGCCCATCAGCGACCACAGCGATCCTGCCGCCAGCACCAGGGCCACGCCTTGGCCGTATCGCATGCCTGTCTCCTGCCCGGTTGCGCTTGATCCGCCTGGCAGGCGGTCCTGCCCTGGCTGCTCTCTGCGCATCGGTCGCATCGCTGACACGGAGCGACGCAGGGTTCTGTCCTGTTCGCGACAGGCCAGGGTTCGCTTGCACGCCTCGCGGCGAACAGCGACCGCAGGAAGCGATGATCGGCCTCCGCCAAGCCCTGGGTCAGTAGCCGCGCACGCGGTCGACGAGGTGAAGGAAGGGCTCGCCCGCCTCACCGCGGCGGATGTTCTCGGCGATCACCCGCGCGGCGCTGTGGGCACGGGTGTCGGCGGCGATATGCGGGGTGACGGTGACGCGCGGATGGCTCCAGTAGGGATGATCCGAAGGCAGGGGTTCCACGCGGAACACGTCCAGCGTGGCATGGCCGACATGACCGGATTCGAGAGCGGCCAGCAGCGCCGCATCGTCGATCAGCGCGCCGCGGCCGGGGTTCAGGACCACCGCGCCATGGGGCAGAAGGGCAAGCGTTTCGGCATTCAGGATGTTTTCGGTCTGGGGCGTTTTCGGCAGCAGCAGCACCAGAATCTGCGCTGTCGCCAGGGCCTGACGCAACCCGGCTTCCCCGTGCAGGCAGCCGGGCTTCGGCGTGCGGCTCCAGCCCGTCACGGGAAAGTTCAGCCCCCGCAGCGCCGCAGCACAGGCCGAGCCCAGTGCCCCCATGCCCAGCACGGTCACCGGGCGTTCGCGGGCCAGGGGCGGGCAGGTCGGATCCCAGATATGGCCGGGGTTCACGATGTGCCGGTCCATCCCCAGATGGTGGCGCAGCGTATGGCCGACGACCCATTCCACCATTCCTTCCGTCAGGCCGGGATCGACCATCCGGCACAGGGGCTGCGTCAGCGTCGGGTTGTTCACGATCCGCTCCACCCCTGCCCACAGGCTTAGGACCGCCTTTGTCCGCACATAGGGCGCAAAGTCCTGCAGCGGAGAGGACGGGGCATAGACGATGTAATCGACCTCGGCAGGATCGGCCATGGTCACGACGTGGGCGGCAACGCCCGCCTCGGCCAGCGCCTTGGGCAGTTCGGTTTCGTATTCGGCCCAAAGCGCGGGCGCGGCGAAAAGGACGGTGGTCATCAGGGCCTCGGTTTATCGGGGTCGGTGGACATGGGCACTTTGTACCAGCCCGAAGCCCACCAGAAGCACCATCATCGCCGACCCGCCGTAGCTGAGAAGCGGCAGCGGAACGCCTACGACGGGGGCCATGCCCATGACCATCGACAGGTTCACGGCGATGTAGAAGAAGAAGTTGGCCGCCACCCCCACGATCAGCAGGGCCGAGAACCGGTCGCGGTTCTGGAAGGCGGCAAACAGGCAGAAACCGATGATCAGCGCATAGAGTGTCAGCAGCGAGAAGGCTCCGACAAAGCCGAATTCCTCGGCCAGGGTCGTGAAGATGAAGTCGGTGTGCTTTTCCGGCAGGAAGTTCAGGCGCGACTGCGTGCCCTGCATGAAGCCCTTGCCCGACCAGCCACCCGAACCCAGCGCGATCTTGGCCTGGATGATGTTGTAGCCCGCACCGAGCGGGTCGGCGGACGGATCGAGGAAGGTGTCGATCCGCCGGTACTGGTAGTCGTGCAGGAACTGCCAGGGTGTGCCGCGCAGGGTGAACACCCCCACCACGGCTGCGATCCCCATTGCCAGCACGGCGCCGAAATACCACAGACTGACGCCCGCCGCGAACATCACCGTCCCGCCGGCAAGGATCAGCATCAGCGCGGTGCCGAGGTTAGGCTGCATCAGGACCAGGACCGTCGGGGCCACGGTCAGCAGCACTGGTATCAGCACATAGAGCGGGCGCGAAACCTTGCGGTGATCCAGCCAGTCGTAATAGGCGGCCAGCATCATAACCAGGGTGAACTTCATCATCTCCGAAGGTTGCAGGCGGATGAAGCCAAGGTCGATCCAGCGCTGGGCGCCCATGCCGACCGTGCCGAAGAATTCCACGATCAAGAGCAGCACGAAGGCGATCAGATAGGCCACGCCGGCCATGTTGCGCCAGAACCAGATCGGCACCATGGCGACTATGAACATCAGCACCATGCCGGCGGCAAAGCGTTCCATCTGCGGTCGCGCCCAGGTGTCGAGGTTCCCGCCCGCGATGGAATAGAGCATCAGGAACCCGACCGAGGCCACGGCGGTCACCAGCACCACCAGCGGCCAGTTCAGGTAAAGCACCTTGCGCAGGCCCGTGGGCACCTGCTTGACCCGGTATTCCAGGAAGCTCATCGTGCGGTCCTCATGCCCTGGTCCGGACCGTTGTCGCGCCGGTTGCCGGATCGCGCAGCGGCAGTTCGTTCAGCATCGATTCGATCCTGCCACGCTGAGGCGCGGGATAGGCCTCCAGCGGCGGCAGGCCGTCAGACATGGCGCGCAGGATGATGTCGCGGGCGATCGGCGCCGCGGCGGTGGAGCCGCCGCCGCCATGTTCCACCACCACCGCAATCGCATAGCGCGGGTTGTCATAGGGCGCGTAACCCACGAACAGCGCGTGGTCTCGCCGGTTCCAAGGCAGCTGGTCGTTCGAGATCACCCCGGCCTCGCGTTCGGCTGCGGTGATGTTGCGCACCTGGCTGGTCCCTGTCTTGCCGGCCATCACCATGGTGGGCGCCACGATGCGGCTGGACTTTGCAGTGCCGCGGTCGTCGTTCACCACCTCGTACATGCCGCGGCGGATCGCCGCCAGATGCTCGGCAGGGATGCCCAGGGGCGGCGCCTCGTCCATCGGCAGTTCACGGTCATTGATCATGCGCACAAGACGCGGGACGACCGCCCGGCCGCTGGCCAGACGTGCCGTCATCACCGCCAGTTGCAGGGGCGAGGTCAGGACATAGCCCTGCCCGATCGAGGCGTTGATCGTGTCGCCGATCCGCCAGTCCTGCTTGTGGCGTTCCAGCTTCCATTGCTTGTTCGGCATGATGCCTTCGGTGATCGCGCTCATCGGCAGGTCGAAGCGCTGGCCAAGGCCCAGCTTTCGGCCCATCTCGGCGATCTTGTCGATGCCCACCTTCTGCGCGATGTCGTAATAGTAGACATCGCAGCTTTCGCTCAGCGAGCGGACCAGATTGACCGTGCCATGACCGCCGCGCTTCCAGCAGTGGAAGCGTCGGCCGCCGAATTCGATGTAGCCCGGGCAGCGCACGCGGGTGTCGGGCGTGGCGACGCCGGCCTCAAGCGCGGCCAGGGCCGTGACCATCTTGAAGGTCGAACCCGGCGGATAGGCGCCCGAGACCGTCTTGTTCGCCAGGGGACGGTGGTCGTTTTTCATCAGCGCGTTGTAGTCGCTGTGGCTGATCCCGCGCACGAAGAGGTTCGGGTCGAACGAAGGCGAGGAAGCGATGCAGATGATCTCGCCGTTGGTCACGTCCATCACCACCGCTGCGGCGCTTTCTTCGCCCAGCCGCGCCTGGGCGAAGTTCTGCACGCACGCGTCGATGGTCAGGCGGATGTCGGTGCCCGGTTCGCCTTCCTTGCGTTCCAGCTCGCGCATGACGCGCCCGGCCGAGTTGACCTCGATCCGCTTGGTGCCGGCCTTGCCGCGCAGCGTGTCCTCCATCCAGCGTTCGACGCCGATCTTGCCGATCTGGAACTTGGGAATGCGCAGCAGGGGGTCGGGCTGTTCCAGCCCTTCAAGATCCTTCTCGCTGACCGGGCCGACATAGCCCACGACATGAGCGAAATCCTCGGCCAGGGGATAGCGCCGTGATAGGCCCACCTCGGGCACCACGCCGGGAAGGGCGGGGGCATTCAGTGCGACCTTCGAGAAATCCTCCCAGCTCAACCGCTCGGCAACCGTTACCGGCACGAAGGCGCGGAGGGATTTCACTTCGGCGATGGCGCGCTCCAGCTCTTCCGGGGTCATCGGGATGATGCCGGCCAGGCGGCGCAGGACCAGATCGACGTCGCCCGCCGCTTCACGGGTGATGACCACACGGTAGTTCTGTTCGTTGCCGGCGATCACCCTTCCGTTGCGGTCGAGGATAAGCCCGCGTTCCGGCGGGATAAGGCGGATGTTGATCCGGTTCTCCTCGGCCAGAAGCTTGAATTCGTCAGCCTGGTCCACCTGAAGATAGCGCATGCGCGCACCCAGTATGGCGACCATGGCCGCCATCGCGCCACCCATCATCAGCGTGCGGCGGTGCAGCGTGCGGGTGGTTTCCTCGGTGTCGCGCGCCGTGCGTCTCATACGCGCCTCCCGAAATCGTCCACCTCACCCATGGCGGGCTTGCGCAGATCGAGCACAAGGCGTGACAGGCCGACGACCAGTGGATACAGCCCGACCGACCAAAGCACCTGCACCACGGCAAAACCGAAGGCGGGCTGCGGCACGAAGGCAAGGCCCAGGACCAGTCGGTAGACAAGCATCATCGCAAGCATCATGCCCGAGATCAGCATCCATTCCACAAGGAAGTTCAGCTCGCGCGTCAAGGCCACCCGGCTGCGCAGGAATTCGGTGCCCAGCACCACGATCGCAGTCCACAGGCCCGGCGGGCGCATCAGGATGAGGTCCTCGACCAGAATCACCGCAAGGATCAGCGGCATCGGCAGGAAATCGGGCCGCCGCACGATCCAGGCAAGGATCAGGCACAGCAGCAGGTCCGGCCCCGGCAGCGCCCCGGGGGCATGACCCAGGGGAAGCAGGCGCAGGAACAGCAGAAGCAGTGCCAGTGCCAGAAACAGCCCCCGGAAGATCCAGTGCGTCTGCCGCCAGACCTCAACCATCCACGGCCTCCTCGGCGGGGCCTTCTCCGTCGCCGGAACCTGCCGCCTCGACATTGCCGCCTTCGGTGCGCGCCGGCGGCGCCTTGGCTGCACGTTCCGCGCTTTCGGCCGAGGTGTCGGGCAGCGGCGGCAGGAGCGGCGGCGCAATAAGGCTGCCGGGGTCGGTGATCGGCTCAAGTTCGTGGCTGCGCAGAACCCGCAGGAACTCGAGCCGCTGGTAATCCGCCGCCAGAACGACGCGCAGCCGCTTGTCGGTGCCAAGGGCCACCTGCCCGACCAGAAGCCCCGCGGGGAAAACCCCGCCATCGCCCGAGGTCACCACCCGGTCGCCGGGGCGCACTTCGTCGGTGTTTTCGATGAACTCCAGTGGCGGCAGGGGCGAATTGTCGCCCGACAGGATCGCCTTCTGTCCCGACGGCTGGATCGTCACCGGAATCCGGCTGTTGGTGTCGGTGACCAGGATCACCCGGCTGGTGCGCTGGCCCACCCCCGAGATCCGGCCGACCAGTCCGATCCCGTCCATCGTGGCCCAGCCGTCGCGGATGCCGTCGCGCGCCCCCACGTTCAGCAGGACCGATTGGCGGAAGGGGCTGCCACTGTCGGCCATCACCACGCCGGTCACATAGGTTAGCTTGGGGTCTAGCCGCACCTTGTTCAGGTCCAGCAGGCGGGCATTCTTCTGTTCCAGTTGCAGCGCGGCCTCCTTCCAGGCCTTCATCTGCTGCAACTCGCGCTTGAGTTCCTGGTTCTGTTCGTAGATCCGGGTGTACGACTGGAAGTCGTCGATCATCCCGGCAAAGGCCGTCACAGGCCGCAGCGCCCAGTCCAGGTTGGGCACCACCGCATCGATCAGCGCCGCACGAAAGCGTTCGACGCGGGGGCTGTCGATTCGCCACAGGAGGAACAGGCCAAGCAGCAGCAGCACCGCCAGCCCCACGAGAAGGCGGCGAAGCGGGCGAGAGAACTCTTCCGGTCCGATGCGGGTTCTGGCCACGTGTCAGCCTTTCCAACCGGCGCGCGTGTCAGCGCCGGCCTCAGGTGTCGTAGTCGATCACATGCCGAAGCTGCTTTTCGTATTCCAGCGCTTTCCCGGTGCCCAGGGCAACACAATTCAGTGACTCGTTGGCCACGCTGATCGACAGGCCCGTCTGTTCGCGCAAGGAAAGGTCCAGTTCGCCCAGAAGCGCGCCGCCCCCGGTCAGCATCACGCCGCGGTCGACGATGTCGGCGGCAAGGTCCGGCGGCGTGGCTTCCAGCGCCTGCATTACCGCGTCGCAGATCTGCTGCACGGGTTCGGCCAGCGCCTCGGCCACCTGGGCCTGGTTGATCTCGGTTTCCTTCGGCACCCCGTTCAACAGGTCGCGCCCGCGGATCGTCATGCTGGCCCCGCGCCCGTCATCGGGCATCCGCGCCGTGCCGATACTGGTCTTGATCCGCTCGGCGGTCGATTCCCCGATCAGCAGGTTCTGGTGCCGCCGCAGATAGCTGACGATGGCCTCGTCCATCCTGTCGCCGCCGACGCGGACGGACCGTGCATAGACGATGTCGCCAAGCGACAGTACCGCGACCTCGGTCGTGCCGCCGCCGATGTCCACCACCATGTTGCCGGTGGGCTCGGTGATCGGCATGCCGGCCCCGATGGCCGCCGCGATGGGTTCCGCGATCAGCCCGGCGCGCTTGGCCCCCGCCGACAGCACCGACTGCCGGATTGCCCGCTTTTCCACCGGCGTCGCGCCGTGGGGCACGCAGACGATGATCTTGGGTTTGGAGATCGTGGACCGCTTGTGCACCTTGCGGATGAAATGCTTGATCATCTCTTCCGCCGCCTCGAAGTCGGCGATCACCCCATCGCGCATCGGGCGTATCGCCTCGATGGTGCCGGGGGTGCGGCCAAGCATCAGCTTGGCATCCTCGCCCACGGCCAGCACGACCTTCTTGCCGTCCTTGTTGTGGTAGGCCACCACCGAAGGTTCGTTCAGCACGATCCCCTTGCCCCGGATATAGACCAGCGTGTTCGCGGTCCCGAGGTCGATGGCCATGTCGGAAGAAAAGAGGCCGGGGAAAAGCGACATGAGCGGTCCTTCAGAGATGGCAACACCAAGACGCCCGACTCGGGACGTTTCCCGACGGGGCGCCTTCTTATAGGAGGGCGGTGCGGGAAGCGAAAGCCCCGCTCCCGGCCGTGCGCTCACTTCCGCGTGGCTTCGGAAGACCGGCGCTTCGGCCGCCTGAACGGCGCTGATATCCGCCTTTGCCGCCGGCGGCGCATGTGCCATGGTTGCGCCGCATTTGGCTGAAGGAGGACGGCGATGGCGGGTGTGTCTGGCAAGGTTGCCCTGGTGACCGGCGCTGGGGCCCCGGGTGGGATCGGGTTCGCGATCGCGCGTGCGCTTGTGGATGCCGGGGCGCGGGTCGCGATCACCGCGACGACGCCACGTATCCACGAGCGCGCGGCAGAGATCAGCGCCTTTTCTCATGTCGCCGACCTGACCGATCCGGCGCAGGTCCGAGGTCTTTTCGATGCGGTCGCGGCAACCCTGGGCCCCGTGGCGATCCTGGTGAACAACGCTGGCATGGTGCAGAGTGGCAAGGAGGTGGGCCGCGCCCGGCTGGCGGGGTGGAGCGATGCCGCCTGGGCCCACCACATGGCGCTGAACATCAACACCACCTTTCATTGCTGCCGTTCCGCCCTGCCTGGCATGGCGGAACGGGGCTATGGCCGGATCGTCAATATCGCCTCGGTCACCGGCCCGGTGGTGACCATCGACGGCAGCAGCGCCTATGCCACTGCCAAGGCCGCCGTAACCGGCATGACCCGCTCGATCGCGCTGGAATACGGGCCGAATGGCGTGACCTGCAACGCGATCTTGCCGGGGTGGATCGAAACCGAAAGCTCGTCCGATGACGAAATCCGCGCAGGGCGCGCCACCCCGGTTGGCCGGCCGGGCCGCCCGGATGAAGTCGCCGCCTGCGCGCTGTTCCTGGCCTCGGAAGAGGCGTCCTATGTCACCGGGGCGATGCTGGTGGTGGACGGCGGGAACACCCTGCAAGAGATGAAGGTGGGCTGATCCGGCCCCCGCCCAAGGGCCGCCCCGCCTGACCAGACAAGGAAGACCGGCTGCCCGGGATCGTGCTGATAGGTCGTTCCCCCGACCCGGGAAAGCCGGCCAGTCCGGCGGCACCAGATATGCCGCCAGTTGAAGGCCAGCTTCATGCTGGCGCTGCATCGCTTTCCCGGCGCGGCCTCCTGCCTGCAGACACGGGCCGGTTCGGCCATCGCCGAAGGCCTTGCCCGCATGGACCGGACCGGGGCCACCGCGCAGGCCAAGGCCGAGGTCTGCCTGTTCCGCCTGTTCGGCGGTCTTCCCGAAGGCATGGCGGGCTTCACCGCCTTCGCCGAGGCGCAGGGGTTCCCGGTTCTTCCGGGCGGCGGAAGCCCGCCCCCCCTTGTCGAACCGGGCGGCAGTCTGAACGTGACAGCGAACTGGCCGATCCGCAGGCAGGGGCCGAACTGCCCGACCCATGGCCTGACCCGCGGGTTTCGCGCCATGCCCTGCGAGATGTTGCTGCACGCGACCCATGGCCCCGATGATGGGTGCCTTCTGCATCGGCAGGCCGGTTCCCGAACCCTCTGACCCTCGCGCGGGGCTGGCCCGAGGGTGCAGGGACAAGAGACAGGCGCCGTCATCCGTGTGCCATCGCGGATCACCTGCACGAAACCGGGGCGATCAGGGGCTGCGGAACCCTGAACGCCCACAGGCAAGTCATGGATTTTCCGGGATCGGCCCCGGCTGTCCTGCGTGGATGGCCGGGGCTTCTGCCTATTCGGCGTGGTAGGAGACGGTCTTCACATCCTCGCCCGGCGCGGTCTTCTGCCGCCGCACGATCAGCCGGTTCAGCGCGTTGATATAGGCGCGGGTCGAGGCGACGATCGTGTCGGTATCGGCGGCCGAGCCGGTGACGATCCGCCCCTCTTCCTCCAGCCGGACCGAGACGGTGGCCTGGGCGTCGGTGCCCTCGGTCACCGCATGGACCTGATAGACCTGAAGCCGCGCCTTGTGCGGGAAAAGCATCTTCACGCAATTGAAGGCCGCATCCACCGGCCCGTCGCCAGTGGCGTCGATGTGGTGGTCCTTGCCGTCGATGGTCAGGATCATGTCGGCCTCCTGCGGCCCCTCGGTCCCGCAGACCACGCGCAGCTTCTTGAGCTGCAGGTATTCGTAGGCATCACTGGTCTGCTCATCGCTGACGAGCGCGATCAGGTCGTCGTCGTAGACTTCCTTCTTGCGGTCGGCCAGCGCCTTGAAGCGGACGAAGACGTCGTTCAGCTGGTTGTCGGCAAGGTCGAAGCCCAGCTCCTTCAGCTTGGCCCGCAGCGCCGCCCGGCCGGAGTGCTTGCCCATCGCGATGTTCTTCTGGGTCAGCCCGATATCCTCGGGCCGCATGATCTCGAAGGTCTGGACGTTCTTCAGAACCCCGTCCTGGTGGATGCCGGATTCGTGCAGGAAGGCGTTCTTGCCGACGATGGCCTTGTTGAACTGGACCGGGAAGCCCGAGACCTGGCTGACGCGGCGCGACAGGTTCATGATCTTGGTCGTGTCGATGCCGGTGCGATAGGGCAGGATGTCGTTCCTGACCCGCATCGCCATCACCACCTCTTCCAGGGCAGTATTGCCCGCACGCTCTCCCAGCCCGTTGATCGTGCATTCGATCTGGCGGGCGCCGGCCTCTACGGCGGCAAGGGCATTGGCAGTCGCCATGCCCAGATCGTTGTGGCAGTGGGTCGCGAAGATGATCTGGTCGGCGCCCGGAACCCGTTCCAGGAGCATGCGGATGATCTTCGCCGACTCCATCGGGTAGGTGTAGCCCACCGTATCGGGAATGTTGATCGTGGTCGCCCCCGCCTTGATCGCGATTTCCACCACGCGGCAGAGATAGTCGGGTTCCGTCCGCGTCGCGTCCATCGGCGACCACTGCACGTTGTCGCAGAGGTTGCGGGCATGCGTCACCGTGTCATGGATCCGCTCGGCCATCTGGTCCATGTCCAGGTTAGGGATCGCGCGGTGCAGGGGCGAGGTGCCGATGAAGGTATGGATGCGCGGCGACTTCGCGTGGCGCACGGCCTCCCAGCAGCGGTCGATGTCCTTGTAGTTCGCCCGGGCAAGGCCGCAGACCGTGGCGTTCTTCGTCCGCTTCGCGATTTCGGTCACGGCCGCGAAGTCACCTTCGCTGGCGATGGGGAACCCTGCCTCGATGATGTCCACCCCCATTTCGTCAAGCAGGCCGGCAATTTCCAGCTTTTCCTCGTGGGTCATGGTCGCGCCGGGGCTTTGTTCGCCATCGCGCAGGGTGGTGTCGAAGATCAGGACGCGGGGTTGCGTATCGTTCTGGGCCATCGGGGGGTATCCTTGTCTCTCAGCCTTGGTGCCTTCGGGCGCTGGTCACCTCTGAGCGGTCGCGCCCTGGGGCACGCTCAGAGGCGGCTAAGAAGAAGAAGGCCAAGGGGCAGCGCGGGGCGGATGGCCCGGATGGCGGCGAGAATGTGAGATCCCTTGGTCATGGGCCGCGACTATACGGGGGAAATCTCGGAAGGGAAGGGGGTTTCGCAAAGGGCGTGCCGCCTCGAGGGCGTCGAGCCCCCGCTCGGCGGCGCTGCCGCCGTTTGGTTGCCCCGCATTGTGCCCTGGGGATTGCGGGCGGCGCCATTGGCGGGAGCATCTGGCAAGGAGCAAGACTGGTCGCGCTGGATCGCGGGCCTATCTGGCGCGCATGGACGGTGGAGGGAAGATGCGGTCCTTGGTGGTGGGTGCTTCCGGCGGGATCGGCGCGGCGCTGATGCGCGCGCTGAACGCAAGGGGAGAAGTAGTAGGGCTCTCGCGGCGCGATGACGGGCTGGAAGTGACGGACGAGGCCTCTGTCGCGGCGGCTCTGGGCGCGCTGGAGGGGGTGTTCGACCTGATCGTGGTTGCGACCGGGGCGCTGGTGCTGGATAGGCGGGGGCCGGAGAAGACCCTCAAAGCGGTGACGGCAGAGGGGTTGGCGGCGCAGTTCGCGGTGAATGCCATCGGGCCTGCGCTTGTCGCGAAGCATGCGCTGCGGCTGCTGCCGCGCGACCGGGTTGCGAAGCTGGCGGTGCTGTCGGCGCGGGTGGGGTCGATCGGAGACAATGCCCTGGGCGGCTGGTATGGCTATCGGGCGGCGAAGGCGGCGCTGAACCAGCTGGTGCGCTGTGCCGCCATCGAGGCGACGCGCACGCACCCGCAATCGGTCCTGGTGGCCCTGCATCCCGGCACGGTGGAAACCGGGCTGGCGCCGGCCTTGCGGGTGGGGCATCCCGCGGTCGCGCCCGAGGTGGCGGCGACCAACCTGCTGGCCGTGCTGGACAGTCTGGGGCCAGCCGACACTGGCGGATTCTTCGACTGGCAGGGCAGGGTTGTTCCGTGGTGAGGCTGGTTCTGGTCCTGGGCGATCAGCTGTCGCCCGCAATGTCGGCCTTGCGCGCGGCGGATCGCGGTCGGGATGTGGTGGTCATGGCCGAGGTCATGGGCGAGGGGACCAGCGTCCCCCACCATCCGCAGAAGATCGCGCTGATCCTGGCGGCGATGCGGAAGTTCGCGGTGGTGCTGCGGGCAGACGGCTGGCAGGTCGCCTATTGCCGGCTGGACGATCCGGCAAATTCCCAGACGATCCAGGGAGAATTGCTGCGCCGGGCGGCAGAGCACGGCGCCAGTGAAGTGCTGACAACCATGCCTGGAGAATGGCGGCTGGTGCGGGCGCTGGAGGATCTGCCGCTGCCGGTCAGGCTTGTGGAGGACGACCGTTTCCTGTGCTCGCAGGCCGAATTCGCAGCGTGGGCCAAGGGACGCAGGCAGCTGCGGATGGAGTGGTTCTACCGCGAGATGCGGCGCAGGACAGGCCTGCTGATGGTGGGCGACCGGCCCGCCGGCGGTAAGTGGAACTATGACCATGACAACCGAAAGCCCGCAGAAGCCGACCTGCTGCGCCCCCGCCCCCGCGACTTTGCGCCTGATCCGGTTGTCGCAGAGGTGCTGGATCTGGTCGAGAAACGCTTTTCCCATTTCGGCCGTCTGCGCCCTTTTCGCTGGGCGACCGACCGGCCGGGCGCCCTGCAGGCGCTGGCCGAATTCGTGACAGGGCGACTGCCCCGTTTCGGTGAGGAACAGGATGCGATGCTGGAGGGGGAACCGTTTCTCAGCCACTCGCTTCTTTCCCCCTATCTGAACCTCGGCCTGCTGACACCGATGGAGGTCTGCCGGGCTGTGGAGGACGAATGGAAGGCGGGGCGCGTGCCTATCGCCGCAGCTGAAGGGTTCATCCGGCAGATCATTGGCTGGCGGGAATATGTGCGTGGGATCTGGGGGCTGCAGGGGCCTGCCTATCTGCAGGGGAATGCGCTGGGCCATGATCGCCCCCTGCCCGCCGTCTATTGGGGGGGCGAGACGCGCATGTCCTGCATGGCTGCCGCCATAGGCCAGACGCGGGATCTGGCCTATGCCCACCACATCCAGCGTCTGATGGTCACCGGCAACTTCGCGCTTCTGGCCGGGGTGGACCCTGCTGCCGTGCATGAATGGTATCTGTCGGTATACATCGACGCCTTCGAATGGGTCGAGGCGCCGAACACCCTGGGCATGAGCCAGTTTGCCGACGGCGGGCTTCTGGGATCTAAGCCCTATGTCTCGTCAGGGGCCTATATCGACCGGATGTCGGACCATTGCCGGGCATGCCACTACCGGGTGAAGGACAAGACCGGGGAAAGGGCCTGCCCGTTCAACCCCCTATACTGGCATTTCCTGACCCGCCACCGGGACCGGTTCCGCTCCAATCCCCGCATGGCGCAGATGTATCGGGTCTGGGACGGGATGGAGGCAGGGCACCGGCAGAA
This sequence comes from Tabrizicola caldifontis, assembly GCF_004762095.1. Lineage (GTDB taxonomy): Bacteria > Pseudomonadota > Alphaproteobacteria > Rhodobacterales > Rhodobacteraceae > Tabrizicola > Tabrizicola caldifontis. The sequence continues at coordinate 24,740 of NZ_SIJH01000003.1, read as the reverse complement.
GGTGCTGGAAGACGCCGAAAGCCTGCTGCGGCGTCTCGACGCAGGAGAAGCGGTCTAGGCCGATGGCGCGTTCTTTGGGCAGCGCTGTGGCAGGCCAGGGCCTTCCGGGCGTGGACCGATGCCTTCTTGTGTCTCCTTTCGCGTTTGCCTTGTGCGCCTGCGCCGCGGGGGCGACTGACCACGCATGGCGAACCGGGGCCGGGGGCATGCCGGTGCGCCCCATGCTTCGGCAAGGCATGCACGACATGCCCTCGACCGGGGCCATGCTTCGGTTGTCATGGCGATCACGCGGGACGGGGTGGGCTGCGTGGCGCAGATCATGACCCTGGACGCCACCTTGAGGCGCGCAGTGCAGGATGACGGGGCATGCCGGCTGAGAATGCCGGACCTGTGAGGCGCGACCGGCGCTTGAAATTCCGGGCTGAAGGCCGTATGTCCCGCCGATACCCGAGACCGGAGCCCCCAGGCCATGATGAACCCCTTTCAGTTCCTGCAGCAGACCCGCAACGAGGTGGCCAAGGTCGTCTGGCCGACCCGGCGCGAGGTGCTGCTGACCACACTGATGGTGTTCATCCTGTCGGCCCTGGCTGCGACCTTCTTCAGTCTCGTGGACCTCGGGATCCGCACGGCGCTGCAGTACATCATCGGTGCATGAGGCGGGTTCCCTCTTGAAATGACGGCGGGCAGGGGGTAAGCCCGCCCGCAACCAAAGGGACACCGGCGCGCATCGATTCGGGGTGCGCGCTGTTTTTTGTTCCGGGGAAGATGAGTGGCCGCAGGGCCCGAGTTGAGGAAAGAGGCAGATGGCCAAGCGCTGGTATTCGGTGAGCGTTCTCTCGAACTTCGAGAAGAAGGTGGCCGAGCAGATCAAGACCGCCGTCGCCGAAGCCGGTCTTCAGGACGAGATCGACGAGGTTCTGGTGCCGACCGAAGAGGTTATCGAGGTCCGGCGCGGCAAGAAGGTCACGTCCGAACGCCGCTTCATGCCGGGCTATGTGCTGGTGCACATGGAAATGTCGAACCGCGGCTACCACCTGATTTCCTCGATCAATCGCGTCACCGGCTTCCTTGGCCCCCAGGGCAAGCCGATGCCCATGCGTGATTCGGAAGTCAACGCGATCCTGAACCGGGTCGAGGAGGGTCAGGAGGCGCCGCGCAACCTGATCCGTTTCGACATCGGCGAAACGGTGCAGGTCACCGACGGCCCGTTCGAGGGTTTCTCTGGCATGGTCGAGGACGTGGACGAGGCGCACAACCGCCTGAAGGTCACGGTTTCGATCTTCGGCCGGGCAACCCCGGTGGAACTGGAATTCACCCAGGTCTCGAAAGGGGCCTGAGTGCATCGCGTGGGAGGCGAGCGCCCCAAGGGGTGACGGACCGGACCACTAAACCGCGTCTTTCCGACGCTGTGACAAAGGAGACGGCCAGATGGCCAAGAAGATCATCGGCAGCCTCAAGCTGCAAGTCAAAGCCCAGCAGGCGAACCCCTCGCCCCCGGTCGGCCCGGCCCTCGGCCAGCGCGGCCTGAACATCATGGCCTTCGTGAAGGAATTCAACGCGAAGACCGCCGACATCCCGCCCGGCACGCCAACGCCGGTCATCATCACCTACTATCAGGACAAGTCCTTCAGCCTGGAGCTGAAGACGCCTCCGGCCTCGTTCCTGATCAAGCAGGCTGCCGGCCTGCCGCCCGTGGGCAAGCGCAACCGCTCTAAGGGTTCGTCGAAGCCCGGCCGCGAGGTTGCCGGAACGATCACCGCGGCCCAGCTGCGCAAGATCGCCGAGACCAAGATGAAGGATCTCAACGCGAACTCGATCGAGGCGGCGATGCAGATCGTGCTTGGCTCGGCCAAGTCCTGCGGCATCGAAGTGAAGGGCTGAGAACCATGGCAAAAGTTGCAAAGCGCATCGCCAAGGCGAAAGAGCTTTTCGCGGGCAAGTCGAACGTCACGGTCGAAGAGGCGGTGAAGCTGGTCAAGCAGGCGGCCTCGGCCAAGTTCGACGAGACTGTCGAGATCGCGATGAACCTGGGTGTGGACCCGCGCCATGCCGACCAGATGGTGCGCGGCGTGTGCCAGCTGCCGAATGGCACCGGCAAGACCGTGCGCGTGGCCGTTTTCGCCCGTGGTGCCAAGGCTGACGAAGCCAAGGCCGCAGGCGCGGACATCGTGGGCGCGGAAGACCTGATGGAGACGATCCAGTCCGGCAAGATCGAGTTCGACCGCTGCATCGCCACCCCGGACCTGATGCCACTGGTCGGACGTCTGGGCAAGATCCTGGGCCCGCGCAACCTGATGCCGAACCCGAAGGTCGGCACCGTGACGATGGACGTCAAGGCGGCGGTCGAGGCGGCGAAGGGCGGCGAGGTCCAGTTCAAGGTCGAGAAGGCCGGTGTCATTCACGCCGGCATCGGCAAGGTTTCGTTCGACGAGGGCAAGCTGGCCGAGAACGTCCGGGCCTTCGTGGATGCCGTGTCGAAGGCCAAGCCCACGGGTGCCAAGGGCACTTATCTGAAGAAGGTGTCGCTGTCGTCCACCATGGGCCCCGGCGTGTCGGTGGACATCGCCTCGGCGACCCAGGCGTAAGAGATCCCGCGCCGCGAGGCGTGGGTTGGCCGGGCGGTCACGCCCGGCACTGTCCGAGACGGCGGGTGGTGCGCAAACACCATAAATCCTGCCTGAGATGGGGAACGAGATTTGGGGCGCCTTCGGGTGGTCTTGGGCTCGGGAACCAAAACGGACCCGAACGCCGCCCGCAAGGGTGGCAAACATGAGCCGGGGGGAAACCCCCAACCTTGGAGTGAAACTGTGGATAGAGCCCAGAAAGAGAAAGTGGTCGAGGAACTCGGCCAGATCTTCGAAAGCTCTGGCGTTGTGGTGGTTGCCCACTACACCGGGATGACGGTTGCACAGATGCAGGACCTGCGCGCGAAGATGCGTGAAGTGGGCGGGTCCGTTCGCGTTGCCAAGAACACGCTCGCCAAGATCGCCCTTGAAGGGAAACCCTGCGCAAAGATGGGTGACCTGCTCACGGGCATGACCGTGCTGTCCTACTCGGAAGACCCCGTGGCTGCGGCCAAGGTCTGCGAGGCCTACGCCAAGACGAACGACAAGTTCGTGATCATCGGCGGGGCCATGGGCGAAACGGTTCTGGACCAGGCCGGTGTCAAGGCCGTGGCCGCCATGCCGTCGCGCGAAGAGCTTATCGCTCAGATCGTGTCGTGCATTGGTGCGCCCGCGTCGAACATCGCCGGGGCCATTGGCGCGCCTGCGTCGAACATCGCAAGCATCCTGTCGACCATCGAGGAGAAGGCCGCGGCCTGACCCCTTGCCCGGTGTGGCTGACCCCGCATCGTTGGAACCCATCTTAACAAACGGAACTGAAAAATGGCTGATCTGAACAAACTCGCCGAAGAGATCGTCGGTCTGACCCTCCTGCAGGCGCAGGAACTGAAGACCATCTTGAAGGACAAGTATGGCATCGAGCCGGCCGCCGGTGGCGCCGTCATGATGGCTGCTGCTCCGGGCGCTGGCGGTGCTGCCGCTGCCGCCGAAGAAGAAAAGACCGAATTCGACGTCGTCCTGACCGACGCCGGCGCGAACAAGATCAACGTGATCAAGGTCGTGCGCGAAATCACCGGTCTGGGCCTGAAGGAAGCCAAGGACCTGACCGAAGCCGGTGGCAAGGTCAAGGAAGGTGTGTCGAAGGCCGACGCCGAGGCGATGAAGAAGAAGTTCGAAGAGGCTGGCGCCAAGGTCGAACTGAAGTAATCCGTCACGGGGGACAACCCCACGGATTTGCAGGCTGGGCCCGAGGCATTCGGGCCCAGCCGTGCGCATCTTGGAAGGGATCTTCGCGAAGGTCTCTCCCTAGGTGCGAGACGGGTTCGGGAGCCTCCCTTCGGGACGGGTGGCACGAATGGAACCCATCGGCCTCTTCGCAAGCGGCGCGCGCCCGTGGCCCGACGGGTGGTGTGCCAGCGAAAATGAAAGGTGACCAGGAAGATGGCGCAAGCTTATGTCGGCCAGAAACGCATCCGCCGCTATTACGGGAAAATCCGTGAAGTGCTGGAGATGCCGAACCTGATCGAGGTTCAGAAATCCTCCTACGATCTTTTCCTGCGCTCTGGCGACGGCGACAAGCCGATGGACGGCGAGGGGCTGCAAGGCACCTTCCAGTCGGTCTTTCCGATCAAGGACTTCAACGAGACCGCGGTCCTCGAGTTCGTGAAGTACGAGCTGGAAAAGCCGAAATATGACGTGGAGGAATGCCAGCAGCGCGACATGACCTATGCCGCGCCCCTGAAGGTGACGCTGCGCCTGATCGTGTTCGATGTCGATGAAACCACCGGGGCCCGGTCGGTCAAGGACATCAAGGAACAGGATGTCTACATGGGCGACATGCCCCTGATGACGCCGAACGGAACGTTCATCGTGAACGGGACGGAACGCGTGATCGTCAGCCAGATGCATCGTTCACCCGGCGTGTTCTTCGACCACGACAAGGGCAAGACCCATTCCTCGGGCAAACTCTTGTTCGCCTGCCGCATCATCCCGTATCGCGGCAGCTGGCTCGATTTCGAGTTCGACGCCAAGGACATCGTCTATGCCCGCATCGACCGCCGCCGCAAGCTGCCGGTCACGACGCTGCTTTACGCCCTGGGCATGGACCAGGAAGGCATCATGAATGCCTATTACGAGACGATCAACTTCCGCTACGTCAAGAACAAGGGCTGGGTCACCAAGTTCTTCCCCAGCCGGGTTCAGGGCACCCGGCCGACCTATGACCTGGTCGATGCCGCGACGGGCGAGGTGATCCTGAAGGCCGGTGACAAGGCCACGCCGCGCATGGTGAAGAAGTGGAAGGACGAGGGCACGGTCACCGAGCTTCTGGTGCCCTTCGACCACATCCTCGGCCGGTATGTCGCCAAGGACATCATCAACGAGGAAACCGGCGAGATCTGGGTCGAGGCCGGCGACGAGCTGACCTGGGAACTGGATCGCGACGGCGAGGTGAAGGGCGGCACGGTCAAGCTTCTGCTCGACCAGGGCATCACGGACATTCCGGTCCTCGACATCGACAATGTCAACGTCGGACCCTACATCCGCAATACCATGGCGATCGACAAGAACATGAGCCGCGACACAGCGCTCATGGACATCTATCGCGTCATGCGTCCGGGCGAACCGCCGACGGTGGAGGCCGCCGCCGCGCTGTTCGACACGCTGTTCTTCGACAAGGAACGCTATGACCTGTCGGCCGTGGGCCGGGTCAAGATGAACATGCGGCTGGACCTGAACAAGCCCGACACGCAGCGCACGCTTGACCGCGAGGACATCATCGCCTGCATCAAGGCGCTGACCGAACTGCGCGACGGCAAGGGCGAGATCGACGACATCGACCACCTCGGCAACCGCCGGGTGCGCTCGGTCGGCGAGCTGATGGAGAACCAGTACCGCGTCGGCCTCCTGCGGATGGAGCGCGCGATCAAGGAGCGGATGTCCAGTGTCGAGATCGACACGATCATGCCGCAGGACCTGATCAACGCGAAACCGGCGGCGGCGGCGGTGCGGGAATTCTTCGGCTCCAGCCAGCTGTCGCAGTTCATGGACCAGACCAACCCGCTGTCGGAAGTCACCCACAAGCGCCGTCTGTCGGCCCTCGGCCCGGGCGGTCTGACCCGAGAGCGTGCGGGCTTCGAGGTCCGCGACGTGCACCCGACCCACTATGGCCGGATGTGCCCGATCGAGACGCCGGAAGGCCAGAACATCGGCCTGATCAACAGCCTGGCGACCTTCGCGCGGGTGAACAAGTACGGCTTCATCGAGACCCCCTACCGGAAGGTGATCGACGGCAAGGTGACCGACGAGGTCGTCTACATGTCGGCGACCGAGGAGATGCGCCACACCGTCGCCCAGGCGAACGCGGCGCAGGATGCCGAAGGGCGCTTCACCGACGACCTGATTTCCAGCCGCAAGGCTGGGGAATTCATGCTGAACCCGCCCGAGGCGATCGACCTGATCGACGTCTCGCCCAAGCAGCTGGTGTCGGTCGCGGCCTCGCTGATCCCGTTCCTGGAAAACGATGACGCCAACCGCGCGCTGATGGGCTCGAACATGCAGCGCCAGGCGGTGCCCCTGCTGCAATCCGATGCCCCCTTCGTCGGCACCGGCATCGAAGCCGTGGTCGCCCGTGACTCGGGCGCGGCCATCATGGCCCGCCGCGCCGGCGTGATCGACCAGGTGGACGCCACCCGTATCGTCGTGCGCGCCACCGAGATGCTGGAACCGGGCGAGCCGGGCGTGGACATCTACCGTCTGCGCAAGTTCAAGCGGTCGAACCAGTCGTCCTGCATCAACCAGCGTCCGCTGGTGAAGGTGGGCGACACCGTGAAGCGGGGCGAGGTCATCGCTGACGGTCCCTGCACCGACATGGGCGAACTGGCCCTGGGTCGGAACGTGATCGTCGCGTTCATGCCCTGGAACGGCTACAACTACGAGGACTCGATCCTGATCTCGGAACGCATCCTGCGCGATGACGTGTTCACCTCGATCCACATCGAGGAATACGAAGTTGCTGCCCGGGATACCAAGCTGGGCCCGGAAGAGATCACCCGCGACATCCCGAACGTGGGCGAAGAGGCGCTGCGCAACCTCGACGAAGCGGGCATCGTCTACATCGGCGCCGAGGTGCAGCCGGGCGATATCCTCGTAGGCAAGATCACGCCCAAGGGCGAAAGCCCGATGACACCGGAGGAGAAGCTTCTTCGCGCGATCTTCGGCGAAAAGGCGTCGGACGTGCGAGACACTTCGCTGCGCCTGCCGCCGGGGGCCTATGGCACGGTGGTGGAAGTGCGGGTGTTCAACCGGCACGGCGTGGACAAGGACGAACGCGCGCTGCAGATCGAGCGTGAGGAAGTCGAACGCCTTGCCCGCGACCGGGACGACGAGCTGGCGATCCTGGAACGCAACATCTATGCGCGTCTGAAGTCGCTGATCCTGGGCAAGACCGCCGTGAAGGGGCCGAAGGGCATCAAGGCGGGCTCGACCATCGATGAGGAGTTGCTCTCCACCCTCAGCCGCGGTCAGTGGTGGCAGCTGGCGCTGGGCGAGGAGGCTGACGCCAACGAGGTCGAGGCACTGCACGACCAGTTCGAGGCGCAGAAGCGCGCGCTGGAGCACCGCTTCGAGGACAAGGTGGAAAAGGTCCGCCGCGGCGACGACCTGCCTCCGGGCGTGATGAAGATGGTCAAGGTCTTCGTTGCGGTGAAGCGCAAGCTGCAGCCGGGCGACAAGATGGCCGGCCGTCACGGCAACAAGGGCGTCATCTCCAAGGTCGTACCTATGGAGGACATGCCCTTCCTGGCCGATGGCACCCCGGTGGACCTGGTTCTCAACCCGCTCGGCGTGCCGTCGCGGATGAACGTGGGCCAGATCCTCGAAACCCACATGGGCTGGGCCGCGCGCGGCCTGGGCCTGAAGATCGACGAGGCGCTGGCCGAATTCCGCCGTTCGGGCGACCTGACCCCGGTGCGCGAGGCGATGCGGCTGGCCTATGGCGACGAGACCTACGATGAAGCCTTCGCCGGCATGGAGCCCGAGGATCTGGTCGAGAAGGCCAGCCTCGTCACCCGCGGCGTGCCGATCGCGACCCCGGTCTTCGACGGCGCCAAGGAGGCCGATGTCAACGATGCCTTGCGCCGCGCCGGCTTTGACGAATCCGGCCAGAGCGAAGTCTTCGACGGCCGCACCGGCGAGAAGTTCAGCCGCAAGGTCACGGTGGGGGTGAAGTATATGCTGAAGCTGCACCACCTCGTCGATGACAAGCTGCACGCGCGGTCGACAGGCCCCTACAGCCTGGTCACCCAGCAGCCGCTGGGCGGCAAGGCGCAGTTCGGCGGCCAGCGTCTCGGCGAGATGGAGGTCTGGGCTCTGGAAGCCTACGGCGCCGCCTACACCCTGCAGGAAATGCTGACGGTGAAGTCGGACGACGTGGCGGGCCGGACCAAGGTCTACGAGGCCATCGTCAAGGGCGAGGACAACTTCGAGGCCGGCGTGCCGGAATCGTTCAACGTCCTTGTCAAGGAAGTGCGGGGCCTCGGCCTCAACATGGAACTCCTGGATGCGGAGGAGGAGTGACCGGAATTTTCGAAAATTCCGGGCCGGTTTCTTCGAGGAAGCCGGCTCCTCTGACCGCAACCCTCTGATTGGGAAGATGAAATGAACCAGGAACTCTCGACCAACCCGTTCAACCCGGTTGCTCCGGCCAAGACCTTCGACGAGATCAGGATATCTCTGGCCTCCCCGGAGCGAATCCGGTCTTGGTCCTATGGCGAGATCAAGAAGCCGGAAACCATCAACTACCGGACCTTCAAGCCGGAACGCGACGGCCTGTTCTGCGCCCGCATCTTCGGGCCGATCAAGGACTACGAATGCCTCTGCGGCAAGTACAAGCGCATGAAGTATCGCGGCGTCGTCTGCGAGAAATGCGGCGTTGAAGTCACGCTCCAGAAGGTGCGGCGCGAACGCATGGGCCATATCGAACTGGCCGCCCCCGTCGCCCACATCTGGTTCCTGAAATCGTTGCCCAGCCGGATCGGGCTCATGCTCGACATGACGCTGCGCGATCTGGAACGCATTCTCTATTTCGAGAACTACGTCGTCATCGAGCCGGGCCTCACCGACCTGAACTATGGCCAGCTGCTGACCGAAGAGGAATATCTCGACGCGCAGGACCGGTATGGCGCCGACGCCTTCACCGCCAACATCGGCGCCGAGGCGATCCGTGAAATGCTGGCTGCGATCGACCTGCAGGCCGTGGCCGACCAGCTGAGAGAAGAGCTGAAGGAAGCCACCGGCGAATTGAAGCCGAAGAAGATCATCAAGCGGCTGAAGATCGTCGAGTCGTTCCTTGAATCCGGCAACCGCCCGGAATGGATGATCCTGACCGTTCTGCCGGTGATTCCGCCGGAACTGCGCCCGCTGGTTCCGCTGGACGGCGGCCGTTTCGCCACATCCGACCTGAACGACCTGTATCGCCGGGTCATCAACCGCAACAACCGCCTGAAGCGCCTGATCGAGTTGCGCGCGCCGGACATCATCGTGCGCAACGAAAAGCGGATGCTGCAAGAAGCGGTGGATGCGCTGTTCGACAACGGCCGTCGCGGCCGCGTCATCACCGGCACCAACAAGCGCCCGCTGAAATCGCTGTCCGACATGCTGAAGGGCAAGCAGGGCCGCTTCCGCCAGAACCTGCTGGGCAAGCGCGTGGATTTCTCGGGCCGCTCGGTCATCGTGACCGGGCCGGAACTCAAGCTGCACCAGTGCGGTCTGCCGAAGAAGATGGCGCTCGAACTCTTCAAGCCCTTCATCTACTCGCGGCTCGAGGCCAAGGGCCTGTCCTCGACCGTGAAGCAGGCCAAGAAGCTGGTCGAGAAGGAACGGCCCGAGGTCTGGGACATCCTGGACGAGGTCATCCGCGAACACCCGGTGCTCCTCAACCGTGCGCCGACGCTGCACCGCCTGGGCATCCAGGCCTTCGAGCCGATTCTGATCGAGGGCAAGGCGATCCAGCTGCACCCGCTGGTCTGCTCGGCCTTCAACGCCGACTTCGACGGCGACCAGATGGCCGTGCACGTTCCGCTTTCTCTGGAAGCCCAGCTGGAAGCGCGCGTGCTGATGATGTCCACGAACAACGTGCTGTCGCCCGCCAACGGCAGCCCGATCATCGTGCCATCGCAGGACATGGTTCTGGGGCTTTACTACACGACCATGGAGCGCAAGGGCATGAAGGGCGAGGGCATGGCCTTCGCCGACATCGACGAGGTCGAACATGCCCTTGCCGCCGGCGAGTTGCATCTGCACGCCAGGATCAAGGCGCGCATCCGTCAGGTGGACGAACACGGCAACATCGTCTGGAAGCGGTATGACACCACACCGGGCCGCCTGCGGCTGGGTAACCTGCTGCCGCTGAACGCCAAGGCGCCCTTCGATCTGGTCAACCGCCTTCTGCGCAAGAAGGACGTGCAGACCGTCATCGACACCGTCTACCGCTACTGCGGCCAGAAGGAATCGGTGATCTTCTGCGACCAGATCATGTCGCTGGGCTTCAAGGAGGCCTTCCGCGCCGGCATCTCCTTCGGCAAGGACGATATGGTGATCCCCGAGTCGAAGTGGGAGATCGTGAACGAGGTGAAAGAGCAGGTCGCCGGCTTCGAGCAGCAGTATCTGGACGGCCTGATCACCCAGGGCGAGAAATACAACAAGGTCGTGGACGCCTGGTCGAAGTGCAACGACAAGGTGACCGAGGCAATGATGGCGGCCATCTCGGCCCCCAAGTTCGACGAGAACGGCGCCGAGATGGAGCCGAACTCGGTCTACATGATGGCGCACTCGGGTGCACGGGGTTCGGTGACCCAGATGAAGCAGCTTGGGGGTATGCGCGGCCTGATGGCCAAGCCTTCGGGCGAAATCATCGAGACGCCGATCATCTCCAACTTCAAGGAAGGTCTGACCGTTCTTGAATACTTCAACTCGACCCACGGCGCGCGGAAGGGTCTGTCGGACACCGCGCTGAAGACGGCGAACTCGGGCTACCTGACCCGCCGTCTGGTGGATGTGGCGCAGGACTGCATCGTGCGGGTCCATGACTGCGGCACCGAAAATGCGATCACTGCCTCGGCAGCCGTCAACGATGGCGAAGTCATCGTGCCGATGGGCGAGCGCGTTCTGGGTCGTGTCGCGGCCGAGGACGTGATCGCGCCGGGCACCGACGAGGTGATCGTCGCCAGGGGCGAGCTGATCGACGAGCGCAAGGCGGATCTGATCGCCGCGTCGTCCATCGCTTCGATCCGCATCCGCAGCCCGCTGACCTGCGAGGCCGAAGAGGGCGTTTGCGCGCTGTGCTATGGCCGCGACCTGGCGCGCGGCACGCTGGTGAACATCGGCGAGGCGGTCGGCATCATCGCCGCCCAGTCGATCGGCGAACCTGGCACGCAGCTGACCATGCGCACCTTCCACATCGGCGGCGTGGCCCAGGGCGGCCAGCAGTCGTTCCTGGAAGCGTCGCAGGAAGGCCGGATCGAGTTCCGCAACGCCAACATCCTGAAGAACGCCGCAGGCGAGCAGATCGTCATCGGCCGCAACATGCAGGTCGCGATCATCGACGAGGCAGGAACCGAGCGTGCGGTCCACAAGCTGACCTATGGCTCGAAACTCCACGTCAAGGAGGGCGAGACGGTCAAGCGCGGCACCAAGCTGTTCGAATGGGATCCCTTCACCCTGCCGATCATCGCCGAAAAGGCGGGGGTCGCGCGGTTCAAGGATCTGGTCGCGGGGATCTCGGTCCGCGAGGAAACCGACGATGCCACCGGCATGACCCAGAAGATCGTCGCCGACTGGCGCTCGGTTCCAAAGGGCGGCGATCTGAAGCCGGAAATCATCGTGATGGATCCGGCGACGGGCGATCCGGTGCGCGGCGACAGCGGCAATCCGATCACCTACCCGATGTCGGTGGACGCGATCCTTTCCGTCGAGGACGGCCAGGAACTGCGGCCGGGCGACGTGGTGGCGCGGATCCCGCGCGAAGGCGCCAAGACCAAGGACATCACCGGGGGTCTGCCCCGGGTGGCGGAACTGTTCGAGGCACGCCGTCCGAAGGATCACGCGATCATCGCGGAAGCCGATGGCTATGTCCGCTTCGGCAAGGACTACAAGAACAAGCGCCGCATCACCGTGGAACCGGTGGATGAGACGCTGCCGCCCATGGAATACATGATCCCGAAAGGGAAGCACATTCCGGTGCAGGAAGGCGACTTCGTGCAGAAGGGCGACTACATCATGGACGGCAACCCCGCTCCGCACGACATCCTGCGGATCATGGGGATCGAGGCGCTTGCCAACTACATGATCGACGAGGTGCAGGACGTTTATCGCCTGCAGGGCGTGAAGATCAACGACAAGCACATCGAGGTGATCGTGCGCCAGATGCTGCAGAAGCTGGAAATCCTCGATAGCGGGGATACCACGCTCTTGAAGGGCGAGCATGTGGACAAGCAGGAGCTGGAGGAAGAGAACGCCAAGGCCCGCGCCCGCGGCCTGCGCGAGGCGACGGCCGAGCCGATCCTGCTGGGCATCACCAAGGCCTCTCTGCAGACCCGGTCGTTCATCTCGGCCGCATCCTTCCAGGAAACCACTCGCGTCCTGACCGAGGCCTCGGTCCAGGGCAAGCGCGACAAGCTGGTGGGCCTGAAAGAAAACGTCATCGTCGGCCGGCTGATCCCGGCAGGTACCGGCGGGGCGACTGCGCGGGTGAAGCGCATCGCTGCCGAGCGTGACCACCTGGTGATCGAGGCACGCCGGAGCGAGGCCGAGAAGGCCGCGGCCCTTGCCGCGCCGATGGATGCGGCAGAAACGGGCGTTCAGGGCCAGGCCGACAGCGGTCTGGTCGATACGATCGAAAGCCGCGACTGAGCCTCGCGGCCGCCGTTCGAAACACCTGCCCCTGCCAGTCGCAAGGCTGGCAGGGGTTTTCGTTTCGCACTTGCCGGGACGGCGTGCCGTTCAAGGGGTATCGAACCCCCATGACCGGCGCTGCTGCGGGCAGAGAACGGATCCTGCCAGTGACGGCACCTTTTCGCAAAAGGGGGCATGAACCGTCCGTGGGCCCTGCCCGGTGCGCGGCATCGCCCCGTGGCAGGGCACATGGTCGGTGGCGAAAGCGTCGCCGCATCGGCCGACGGGTATCGGCCAGAGGGATCTTCCGCTTGGCGTGGCGGGCTGCTACTCAGGCAGCGATCAGGAAGGATCCTGCCCTTGCCCCTTTCCGAAAACCTGCGCGGCATCCTGTTGATGTGCGCCTCGATGGCCGCCTTTACCATCAACGACACCTTCATGAAGTCGGTGACGCAGACCTTGCCGCTTTACCAGACCATCGGACTGCGGGGCCTGATTGCCGTTGTGGGCCTCGGTCTGCTGGTGCTGGCCACCGGGGCATTCCGGTTCCGCCCCAACGGTCGCGACGGATGGCTGATCCTCTTGCGCTCGCTGGCCGATGTCGCGGCGACGATCCTGTTCCTCGAGGCGCTGCTGCGAATGCCGCTGGCGAACCTGTCGGCCATTTTGCAGGCGCTGCCGCTGGCGATCACGCTGGGCGCGGCGCTTGTCTTCGGCGACCGGATCGGCTGGCGGCGGATGACGGCGATCCTGGCCGGGCTGGTGGGTGTGTTGATCATCATCCGGCCGGGAACGGAAGGATTCGACCGCTGGGCGCTTCTGGGCGTGGCCTCGGTCGTCTGTGTGGTGGTCCGCGATCTGTCGGTGCGGCCCATGCAGGGGCAGGTGCCGTCGGCCCTGGTGGCCCTCGGGGCGGCGGTTGCGGTGACGGTGATGGGCTGGGTCGGCGCGTCCTTCCAGGGGTGGGCCCCGATGAGCGCGCCCGAGGCTGGCAAGGTGCTGGGGGCGGGGTTGTTCCTGATCGTGGGCTATCTGACCTCGGTCATGGCGATGCGGCATGGCGACATCGGCATCGTTGCGCCTTTCCGCTATACCTCGCTGCTATGGGCCATCGTGCTTGGTCTTCTGGTCTTTGGCGATCTGCCCGACCTGTGGACGCTGGTTGGCGCGGCGATCGTCGTCGGCGCAGGGCTGTTTACCCTGTGGCGCGAGCGGAGGCTTCGACTGCACCGTGCATCGCAACCCGGTTTGCAAGGCTGACAGGAGGGGCAAATGCCGACCCATGACTACACCACACGAATCCAGTGGACTGGCAACCGGGGTGACGGAACTGCGCACTACCACGCCTATGACCGGACATGGGACATCGCAGTGCCGGGAAAGGCCCTTATCCATTGTTCGAACGATCCGCTCCTGGGCGGCGATCCGGCGAAGATGAACCCGGAGGATCTGCTGTTGTCGGCGCTCTCGGCCTGCCACATGCTGTGGTATCTGCATTATGCCAGCGATGCGGGGATCGTGGTCACGGGCTATAGTGACAGCCCGGTGGCCGTGGGCGAGGTCGGGCGCGGCGGGGCTGGGCGGTTCGTAAAGGCGACGCTGCGGCCGCATGTCTTGGTGAAGCCGGGGACGGACCTTGCTGCCGCCGAGGCGATCCACCACCGGATCCACGATGTCTGCTTCATCGCCCGGTCGGTGAACTTTCCGGTGGACTATGCGCCGACCTTCGAGGTCCAGGCGTAACGCTCGTCGCAGGCTGCGCCGCTCCTCGCAGGGCGGCCCGCGACGACAAGCCGAAGGCGCAGGGGGGCGACACGGGCGCGACATCCAGTGTCGCAAACCGGACGGTCTCCGCCCTTGGGCCCCGCTAGGGTCGCGCCTGGGTCTGGGGGCGCGAATGGACGAGACCGATTACATCATCGTGGGCGCGGGCTCCGCCGGCTGCGTCCTGGCCGACCGGCTGACGGCCAGCGGGCGCCACAGGGTCACGGTGCTGGAGGCGGGCGGGACGGACCGGCGGTTCTATGTCCAGCTGCCACTGGGCTATGGCAAGCTGTTCTATGACCCGGCGGTGAACTGGCTTTACAAGACCGAACCCGACCCCGGGCTGAATGGCGCGCAGGACCACTGGCCGCGCGGCAAGATCCTGGGCGGGTCCTCCAGCATCAACGCGATGGTCTGGATCCGGGGGCACCGGGCGGATTACGAAGACTGGGGCCGCGCGGCGCCGGGCTGGGGCTGGGACGAGTGCCTCGCCGCCTATCGGGCGCTGGAGGACAACGAGGCCGGCGCGGACGAATTTCGCGGGACGGGTGGGCCTCTGTTCATATCGGCAAACCGGACGGGTCTGCATCCGCTGGTGGCAAGCTATGTCGCGGCCTGCGGCCAGGCGGGTCTGGCGGAAAACCCCGATTTCAACGGTGCGCAGCAGGAAGGCGCGGGCATCTACCAGATGACGATCAAGGCGGCCCGGCGCAATTCGGCGGCGCGGGCCTTCCTGCGGCCGGCGATGAAGCGGCCGAACCTGCGCGTGCTGACCCGGGCGCTGGCGACGCGGGTGCTGATCGAGGGCGGCCGGGCGGTCGGGGTCGAGTATCGCCACGGCGGCACGACGCGGGTGCTGCGGGCGCGCGCCGAGGTGATCCTGGCCGGGGGCGCGATCAACTCGCCGCAGCTTCTGCAACTGTCCGGCATCGGGCCGGGGGCGCTGTTGCAGGCGCTGGGCATCCCGGTCGTCAGCGACAATCCGAATGTCGGCGACCACCTGAGCGACCATCAGGGGCTGAACTACACCTGGTCGATGAAGGTGCCGACCTACAACGACGAGCTGCGCCCCTGGTGGGGCAAGCTGCGCGCCGGGTTGCAGTATGTCCTGGGCGGGGGGGGGCCGCTGGCGAAGTCGATCAACCACGGAGGCGGCTTCTTCCGCACGCGGCCCGACCTGGACCGGCCGAACATGCAGCTGTATTTCCAGGCGTTCTCGACGCTGATCCCGCGCGGGGGCGAGCGGCCGATCCTGACGCCGGACCCCTGGTCGGGCATGTCGATCGGCCTGTCGAACTGCCGGCCGACCAGTCGGGGCCATATCCGGCTGCGCTCGGCCCGGCCCGAGGATCATCCGGTGATCACCGCCAACGCCTTTTCGACCGACAACGACGTTGCGGAGATGCTGGCCGCGGTGAAGTTCGTCCGCCGCATCGCCGCGCAGCCGGCACTGGCGCCGCTAATCAAGGAGGAGTTGCGACCCGGGCCCGAGGTTGTGACGGACGACGACCTGATCGCCGATTTCCGCGCCCGGTCGGGGACAGTCTATCACCCCAGCTGCACCTGCCGGATGGGGCAGGATCCGGCGACTTCGGTCGTGGATCCCGGGCTGAGGGCGCACGGCGTCGGCGGGCTGCGGGTGATCGACGCTTCGGCCTTCCCCAACATCATCGCGGGCAACACCAATGCGCCTTCCATCCTGATGGGCTGGATGGGGGCCGAACGGGTGCTGGCCGACGCGCGTTAGGGTCGGCGGGCCTCCGGCGGGAGCATTTGAAGAAAGAGCAAGGGGGCGTCGGATGCGTGCCCCCTGTCTATTCGCCGCGAGGGAAGCGCTTCTGCTCTTCCAGGACGTTCAGGTCCATGTGGTTGCGCATGTAGCGTTCGCTGGCGGCGCGGAGCGGCTGGTAATCCCAGGGGAAATAGGCGCCGTTGCGCAGCGCCTCGTAGACGACCCAGCGCCGGGCCTGGCTTTCGCGGACTTGGGCGTCGAAGGCGGCGAGATCCCAGCGGGCATCGGCAAGCTTGCGAAAATGAGCGAGGATTTCGGCGGCGCGGGGATCGGCGGCGAGGTTCGTGGTCTCGCCCGGGTCGTTGGCCACGTCGAAGAGCTGCTCGGGGTCGGCCGCGCAGCGGATGTATTTCCAGGCGCCCTCGCGCAGGGCGACGAGCGGCGTGATCGAGCCTTCGGCGGCATATTCCATTGCCACCGGGCCGCGCGGGGCGCCGTTCGCCACCGGGATCAGGTTGACGCCTTCGGTCCAGGGCATCACCTCGTCCATCGAGATGCCGGCCACTGCGGCCAGGGTAGGCGCCAGGTCGATGGTGGAGACCGGTGTATCGACCCGGCCCGCTGGCAGCTCTGGCGCGGCGATCATCAGCGGCACGCGGGCCGAGCCTTCGAAGAAGTTCATCTTGAACCACAGGCCGCGCTCTCCCAGCATCTCGCCGTGGTCGGAGAGGAAGAGGATGTGGGCCTCTTGCCGGGTCGCCTCGAGCACCGAGAGGATCTCGCCGATCTTGTCGTCGATGTAGGATATGTTGGCAAAATAGCCCCGGCGCGCGCGGCGGATGTGGTCGGGTGTGATGTCGAAATTCCGCCAGTCGCAGGCATCCATCAGGCGCCGGGAATGGGGATCCATCGCCTCGTAGGGGATGGCAGCGGGCGGTTCCAGTTCCGGTGCGCCTTCGTAGAGATCCCAGTATTTGCGCCGTGCGACAAAGGGGTCGTGCGGGTGGGTGAAGCTGACCGTCAGGCACCAGGGCCGCGGATCGGCCCCGCGCGACAGGTCATAAAGCTTCTGCACGGCCTGGAAGGCCACGTCGTCGTCGTATTCGTACTGGTTGGTGATCTCGGCCACGCCCGCCCCGGTGACCGAGCCGAGATTGTGATACCACCAGTCGATCCTCTCTCCCGGCTTGCGGTAGTCGGGGGTCCAGCCGAAATCGGCGGGGTAGATGTCGGTGGTCAGCCGCTCTTCGAAGCCGTGCAGCTGGTCGGGGCCGACGAAATGCATCTTGCCAGACAGCACGGTGTGATAGCCCGCACGGCGCAGGTGATGGGCATAGGTCGGGATGTCGCTGGCGAATTCGGCCGCGTTGTCATAGACCCGGGTGCGCGAGGGCAGCTGGCCCGACATGAAGCTTGCCCGCGCCGGGGCGCACAGCGGCGAGGCCGTGTAGCAGTTGGCAAAGCGGGTGGAACGTGCGGCCAGCCGCTTCAGGTTCGGGGTATGCAGAAAATCGGCCGGGCCGTCGGGAAACAGCGTCCCGTTCAGCTGATCGACCATGAAGATCAGAAGGTTGGGCTTTCCGGTCATGTGAGGATCCGCGAGTGGGTGGGGCATCGCGCCCTGAATGACGGCTTGACCGGGAAGGGTCTGGCCCCCAACCGACAGAAGCCGGTCGTATCCGCCATTTCAGCGGTGGCCAAAGAAAAGGGTCTCCCTTGCGGAAGACCCAATGTCACCTGATGCAAGATGCGCTTCAGAGCGCCGAACCTCAGAGCTTCTCGATCATCTCCGGCACGGCGGTGAACAGGTCGGCGACAAGGCCATAGTCTGCGACCTGGAAGATCGGCGCCTCTTCGTCCTTGTTGATCGCGACGATCACCTTGGAATCCTTCATCCCTGCAAGGTGCTGGATCGCGCCCGAGATGCCGACGGCAACATAGAGGTCCGGCGCCACCACCTTTCCGGTCTGGCCCACCTGCCAGTCGTTCGGCGCATAGCCCGAATCGACCGCAGCGCGGCTGGCGCCGACGGCGGCGCCCAGCTTGTCGGCCAGCTTCTCGATCAGGTCGAAGCTTTCCTTCGAGCCGACGCCCCGCCCGCCGGAGACGACGATCCCCGCGCTGGTCAGTTCCGGTCGGTCGCTTGATGCCACCTTGTCCTCAACCCAGGTCGACAGGCTGCCATCGACCACGGCCGAGATCTTTTCCACTGGGGCGTTGCCGCCCTTGCCGGCCGCATCAAAGGTTGCGGTGCGAATGGTCAGCACCTTCTTGGCGTCAGAGGTCTTCACCGTCTGGATCGCGTTGCCGGCATAGATCGGCCGGTCGAACGTCGCTCCGTCATGGACCGCCAGCACTTCCGAGATGACCATCACGTCCAGAAGGGCCGCCACGCGCGGCAGGACCGATTTCGAAAGCGCGCCACTTGCGGCGGCGATGTGCTCGTAGTCGCCCGCCAGCGACACGATCAGCGCGGCGGTGGGTTCGGCCATCCCGTGGCAATAGGCGTGGTCGTCGGCGAACAGCACCTTTGACACGCCGTCCAGCGTCGCGGCCTCGGCCGCGGCGGCATCACCGCCCGCTCCGGCGACCAGCACCGTCACCGGACCCAGCGATTTCACCGCAGTCAGCGCCTTGGCGACCTGATCGGTCGCAAGCTTCCCGTCAACCACATCGGCAAGAAGAAGAACGGCCATCTCAGATCACCCCCGCTTCGTCTTTCAGTTTCGCGATCAGCTCGTCCACCGAGCCGACCTTCACGCCCGCCTTGCGGCCCGCCGGTTCCACCGTCTTGACCACCGACAGGCGCGGCGAGACATCCACGCCATAATCGGCGGGCGTCTTGGTCGCCAGCGGCTTGGCCTTGGCCTTCATGATGTTCGGCAGGCTGGCATAGCGCGGCTCGTTCAGCCGCAGATCGACGGTGATGATCGAGGGAAGCTTGACCGAGATCGTCTGCAAGCCGCCGTCCACCTCGCGCGTGACCTTGGCGTGGTCCCCCTCGATGGCGACTTCGCTGGCGAAGGTGGCCTGGCTCCAGCCGAGAAGGGCAGCCAGCATCTGGCCGGTGGCGTTCATGTCGTTGTCGATCGCCTGCTTGCCGCACAGGACAAGACCCGGCGCTTCTTCCCTGACCACGGCGGCCAGCAGCTTGGCCACGGCCAGGGGCTCGATGTCGGTATGCACATCCGTCGCGGCCTCGATCAGGATCGCCCGGTCCGCGCCCATGGCCAGCGCGTTGCGCAGGGTTTCCTGCGACTGCTTCACGCCGATCGACACGACGACGACCTCGGTGGCGATGCCTTTTTCCTTCAGCCGGATCGCCTCTTCGACAGCGATCTCGTCGAAGGGGTTCATCGACATCTTGACGTTCGCAAGGTCAACCCCAGACCCGTCCGCCTTGACGCGTACCTTCACGTTGTAGTCGATCACCCGCTTGACCGGGACCAGCACCTTCATCGCCGAAACTCCTCATCCGTCGCGACACGAGGCCGCACAAGCTCTCCGCCGCCTGTTACCGCAGCGAAAGCCCCCGGAACAGAGCAAATGCGACACCTTCCGGCGACACGACGCCGCGTTTTGATCGTTGGGGGCGATCAGGGCCTGCTCACCAAGCCCTTCGTGCACTCGTCCTTGGCGCTCACGAACCGCGAACGACATGCTCGACGCGCAGGCTGTCCGTCAGCGCGTCAGTCCGGGAACCCAGAGCACGTCGTCCTTGCCATCGTTGTTGGCGATCCGTCCGGCGACGAAGAACCAGTCGGACAGGCGGTTCAGGTAGCGCACCGCCTCGGGGTTCACGTCCTCCATCGTCGCCAGTTCGACGACCAGCCGCTCGGCCCGGCGGCAGACGGTGCGGCAAAGGTGCAGTTGCGCCGCCAGCACTGACCCGCCCGGCAGGATGAAGCTGCGCAGGGGTGTCAGCCGGTCGTTCATCGCGTCGATCTCGCGTTCCAGCCGCGTCACCTGCCCCTCGATCATGCGCAGCGGGGTGTAGGACAGCGTGGCGTCCAGATGCCGGTCAGGGGTGCAAAGGTCGGCGCCCAGATCGAACAGGTCGTTGGAAATGCGCTTCAGCGCCTCGTCCATCTCGTCGGTCGCGTGCAGGCGGGCCAGGCCGACGGTGGCGTTGGTCTCGTCTACCGTGCCGTAGGCGCTGACGCGAAGTGAATGCTTTGCCACCCGCGCGCCGTTGCCGAGCGCTGTTTCCCCGGCATCGCCGGTCTTGGTGTAGATCTTCGACAGGACAACCATGCTCAGGCCTTTGCTCTGGCCCAGGCGAAGATCACGATGGTGACCACCGCCACGAACTGCACGCCGATCCGCCAGCGCATGATCCTGTTGGCGTTGCGCTTGTTGAACTCGCCTCCCTTGGCAAAGCTGCCGATGCCGAAGAGCAGGATGACCAGCACCAGCAGGCAGAGGAAGGCACCGAAGATGAAGATTGGATCGGAAAGCATGGGCAGACTCCCTTTCTGACTGATCTAGGCGCACGGCCGAGAAAAGCGAAGCCAAATTTCGCGGCAAGGCCGGCGGTGGCCCTCAGCCCCTCGCGATCAGCCAGTCAAGCGCCCGGGTCGGCAGCAGACGGCGCGCAAAGCCCATCAGATAGGTGGGCGTCGTGACGAAATAGCGTGCCTTGGGATGCCGTGCCTCGATGGCATGAATCAGTTTCGCCGTCACTGCCGAAGGTTCCAGTTCGAAGGCATCCTTCTTCGTCTTGCGGTCATAGAGCCGCCCGCGCAGGGCGACATACTGGTCGCGGCGGGCGGAATTTTCCCAGTCGATCCACTTTTCGAAATGCGCGATGGCATTTTCGCGGATCTTCGTGGCTATGGGGCCGGGCTCGATCAGGATCACGTCGATCCCGGTGCCCCGCATTTCGATACGCAGGACATCGGTCAGCCCTTCCAGCGCGAACTTGGTCGACACATAGGCTCCGCGCCAGGTCAGCGCGACAAGACCCAGGACGGACGAGCAGTTGACGATTCGCCCGTGCCCCTGCGCCCGCATCAGCGGGATCACCCGGCGGGTCAGGTCGTGCCAGCCGAAAAGATTGGTTTCGAAGATTTCGCGCAGGGCGTCGCGCGGCAGATCCTCGACCGCGCCGGGGCTGGCGAAGGCGCCGTTGTTGAACAGCGCATCCAGCGTGCCGCCGGTGCGTTCCACGACCTCGGCCACCGCCGCGGCGATACTGGCCTCGTCGGCATAGTCCAGCCGGAAGCTTTCCAGTCCCTCGCCACGCAGGCGGTCGCAGTCTGCCTGCTGCCGGCAGGTGGCGAACACACGCCAGCCGCGGGCATGCAGGCTGCGCGCCGCGTCAAGGCCGATGCCGGATGAACATCCGGTGATGAGAATGGAACGCGGGGGCATGATTTCAGGGGGCTTCGGCGCTCAGGAATCGCAGGGCAACGTAACCCTCCATGCCGTCACCCTGAACCACGATGCGCCCCCATTCGTCATCGACCGCCGCAACCAGCAGAGCGGCCTCTCCATTGCCCAGCCTTCCGAGGATATCTGCCGCTGTCGAGGGGCCGGAACGCACGTTGACCGAACTGGCGGTAACATACCGGATCGCGCCTTCGGCAATCGTCTCCGGGACGGGGGCCTCTGTTGCGACCGGGCGGCCGTCGGCACCGGGGACGGGCTCGTTGCCCAGGGCGGACAGTGTGAACACCGGTTCCGCCACGGCGGCGATCACCTCGCGCCCGGGTTCGACATCGACCACCGGGGTGATCGCAGGGCTGGCGCTGGCCAGCATGGGTTCGGGTTCAGGCGGCAGTTCGGGCAAAGGGGCCGCTGCGGGTGCCGTTTCGGCCACGACCGGCACCGGGACGGTTTCTGCCGCAGCAGGCAGCGTGCGCGCCGCCTTCGCCCGCGCCTCGGCCCACAATTGTTCAAGCCGACCTTCGGCCTTGGCCTTGGCAAGACCGGGACGCAACTGACCCCTGTCCTCGCCCAGCGTGTAAAGCGCGGCGAGCATGCCAAGGCAAAGCAGTAACGTCAGGCGCAGCATGGGTAATTCCGGTTGGGCGGCCGTCCTTTCATAGCACATCTCCCCGCGCGGCGTTGAGTCCAAAACGCATCGCGCCTCTACAGGTTACTTCTGTTGCTGCGATGCCATCTGGACCGGCGGCCCGGATTTCCCTACACAACATCCATGACTTCGGACGATGACGAGCCCAAGATCGGCGAAGGCGGCATGACGCTTTCCGAACCGCTGTCGCGCGCGATCGGCGAGCGTTACCTGACCTATGCCCTGTCCACGATCATGCATCGGGCATTGCCCGATGCCCGCGACGGGCTGAAACCGGTGCACCGGCGAATCCTCTGGGCAATGCGGCGGCTGCGGCTGACGCCGACGGGAGGGTTCCTGAAATCGGCCAAGATCAGTGGCGACACGATGGGGGATTTCCACCCCCACGGCGACCAGGCGATCTATGACGCGATGGCGCGGCTCGCGCAGGATTTCAACATGCGCTACCCGCTGGTGGACGGGCAGGGCAACTTCGGCAACATCGACGGCGACAACCCGGCGGCCAGCCGCTACACCGAGGCCCGCGTGACGCAGGCGGCCGAACTGCTGATGGAGGGGATTGACGAAACCGCCGTCGATTTCCGCCCCAACTACGATGGCCGGCTGGAAGAACCGGTGGTGCTGCCGGCGGCCTTCCCGAACCTTCTGGCCAACGGCGCCTCTGGCATTGCGGTGGGCATGGCCACGAACATCCCGCCGCACAACCTGGACGAGCTGATCGACGGCTGCCAGGCCCTGCTGGAGAACCCGGGCCTGTCGGACGAGGCGCTGGTCCAGCTGATCCCCGGGCCCGATTTCCCGACCGGCGGGGTGATCGTGGAGCCGCGCGAGTCGATCCTCGAGGCATATCGCACCGGCCGCGGCGCCTTCCGCACACGCGCCAAGTGGCAGGTCGAGGATCTGGGGCGTGGCACCTGGCAGATCGTCGTGACCGAGATCCCCTTCCAGGTGCAGAAGTCCAAGCTGATCGAGAAGCTGGCCGAGCTGATCCAGCTGAAGAAGGTGCCGCTTCTGGCCGATGTGCGCGACGAATCCGCCGAAGACATCCGCCTCATCCTGGAACCCCGGTCCCGCACGGTGGACCCCGAGGTGCTGATGGGCAGCCTGTTCCGCAACTCGGACCTGGAAGTGCGCTTCAGCCTGAACATGAACGTGCTGATCGACGGCAAGGTGCCGAAGGTCTGTTCGCTGAAGGAGGTGCTGCGCGCCTTCCTGGACCATCGCCGCGACGTGCTATGCCGGCGCAGCCAGCACCGGATCGAGAAGATCGATGCCAGGCTGGAGGTTCTGGAAGGGCTGTTGATCGCCTTCCTGAACCTCGACCGGGTGATCGACATCATCCGATATGACGAGGACCCCAAGGCCGCGCTGATGGCCGAGGACTGGTCGAAACCACATGTTCGCGCCACGTCCGAAAAGGATTACAGGCCCCCGGTGAAGGGTGCTGCGGGCCAGCTGACGGAGGTTCAGGCCGAGGCGATCCTGAACATGCGTCTGCGGTCCTTGCGGCGGCTGGAAGAGATGGAACTGAACGCCGAACGCGACGCCCTTACGAAGGAACGCGCCGATCTGGCGGATCTGCTGGCCAACGAACCCCGCCAGTGGAAGCGGATCGGGTCGGACCTGGAGGAGCTGCGCAAGACTTACGGCAAGGGCACGGCCCTGGGTGCGCGGCGCACGCAGTTTGCCGACGCCGCCGAGATCGAGGAGATCCCCTACGAGGCGATGATCGACCGCGAACCGATCACCGTCATCTGTTCAAGGATGGGCTGGATCCGCGCGATGAAGGGTCATGTGGATCTGGCCGCCGAGCAGAAGTTCAAGGATGGTGACGGACCGCGCTTTGCCTTTCACGCCGAAACGACCGACAAGATCCTTCTGGTGGCGGAAAACGGCCGGGTCTACACGCTTCTGGGCGCCAATCTGCCCGGTGGTCGTGGCATGGGAGAGCCAGTTCGCCTGATGGTCGATCTTCCCAACGATACCGGAATAACGGATCTTCTGGTCTGGCGTCCGGGGCAGAAGTATCTGGTCGCCTCGACCGCAGGCGACGGTTTCATCGTGCCTTCCGAGGAGCTGGTCGCCCAGACCCGCGCGGGCAAGGCGGTTCTGACGGTGCGCGAGGGGGTAAAGGCCGCAGTCTGCCGACCGGTCGCGGGCGACATGGTCGCGGTCGTGGGCGACAACCGCAAGATGCTGGTCTTCCCGCTGTCAGAGCTGCCCGAGATGGCCAGGGGCAAGGGTGTCCGGTTGCAGAAATACAAGGACGGCGGCCTGTCGGATGCGATCACCTTCGCGAAGGCCGACGGCTTGTCCTGGAAGGATCCTGCAGGCCGGACGCGCACCGAAACCGACCTTGCCGAATGGATGGGCGCCCGCGCCGGTGCCGGCAAGATGGCCCCGCGCGGCTTCCCGCGGGACAACCGCTTCACCTGAGGGTGCCGCCTCGGGCCTTTGCGATGGCTGCGGCATTGCCGAGGGGCTGTCCAGTCGAACGCCAAGGCGAGTTCGACGTGGCCCGATCAGGCTTGAATTTCCCGCCCGCGCGGGCTAAGTCGCCGCGCGTGTAATCACGGGCCCCTTCCGGCCCGACCATGCAAGCGATCAGCACAAGGGCGGACATCGAGAATGGCGAAGGCAAAGTTTGAACGGACGAAACCGCACGTGAACATCGGGACCATTGGTCACGTTGACCATGGGAAGACGACGCTGACGGCGGCGATCACGAAGTATTTCGGTGAATTCAAGGCCTACG
>NZ_SIJH01000029.1 GCF_004762095.1 Tabrizicola caldifontis | reverse complement strand
CATGTCGCTTGAAACACTCGCCCGCGTCACCGACAATCCCACCGTCCGCTTGCCCGCCGTGGCCGCCTGATCAAGCCCGGACCTCTCCAAGGGGCGACGCTCTTACACCACCCTGCGGGGCACAATCGAACTCGGTCCCGTTATCGCTGACAATCGTCTGGGGCTGGCTGCGGGCGTCGAACAAGATGCCAATTCACGCGCCACCCGTGCCCCCGACAACGAGGTGTCGGCGATCAGGGACGGGCACTCGTGCGTGCAATCATCGACCACAGTCATGATCCGGAAGCGACGGCCATCCGTCAGCTGATCCGACACAAAATCCAGTGATCAACGCTGGTTTGGCAGCAGCGGCGGCACCATCGGAGCCCGTGTTCCCATGGCACGTTTTCGCCCTCCACGACAGCGCACATGCAACTTTTCTTAGCGGTAGATGCGGAACAGCCTCTTGTGATTGACCTCATGGCCCTCGCGCCGCAGGAACACATGCAGCCGACGGTAGCCGAACCGACGCCGGGCTTTGGCCAGTTCTTTCAGCCGCTCGCGCAGCACAGGATCATCTTGGTGGATCACCTCATAGCGCATGGTCATCCGGCAACAGTCGATCACCCGGCACGCCCGTCGTTCGCTAATCTTGTGACTTGCCACCAGATGGGCGACCGCTTGCCGCTTCGCGGCGGGCGCTGCCACTTTTTTTCCAAGCAGATCCTTCAGCGCCGCATTGTCGAGCATCGCATCCGCCAGCAACCGCTTCAGCCGGGCGTTTTCGTCCTCGAGACCCTTCAGCCGCTTGGCCTCGCCGAAATCCATGCCGCCATACTTGGCTTTCCACTTGTAGACGGTCGCTTTGCTGACGCCGTGCTTACGGCACAGATCGGCGACGGAAACCCCGGCCTCATGCTCCTTCAAAATGCCGATGATCTGGTCTTCGGCAAACCTGCTGCGCTTCATCTCTGGTCCTTGCGGTTGGCCCAGAGTCTACCTCAAACTGGATCAGGCGCAGGGGACAACGTCAAGCCTGCCACTCGCGCTGGTTCGATCGCCGCTTCCGACAATGCGATGCGCAATCGTCCTGCGGGCTGGCTGCCCACGATTCAGCGCAGTGCGGCCTCGATGTTGCCGCCGTCAACGGTCATGACATGGCCCGTGGTCCGTTCGGCGCGGGCCAGCATCACGAACGCTTCGGCGACATGCCGGGCCTCTACCTCTGCCCGCAACAGGTTGCCGGCCATGTAGGTCGCCTCGTCCACCCCCCGCGCGGAGGAGCGTGCGGCGATCATCTCGGGTGACAGGAGGCCCGAGCGGATGCGGTCGGCGTTGATGCCGTTCACCCGGATGTCTTCCGCACCGAGTTCCAGTGCAAGCTGGCGCAGAAGGAAGAAGGTCGTGGCCTTGGGCAGGCCATAGGCGGCAAAGCCCTTGCCCGGATTGACCGCCTGTTTCGAGACGTTGAACAGGATCTGCCCCGGCTCGACCCCGCGTGCGGCCCTGCCGGCGGCCTGCGCCCGGAAGATCCCGATGGCCGCCTGGGAAAAGGCGAGATGGGCGAAGAAGTTCAGTTCGAAACTGTCGCGCAGCACCCGGTCGTCCAGTGTGGCGATGTCGCCTGTCACTGCGGCGCCCGCGTTCGAGACCAGGATGTCCAGCCCGCCGAAGCGGGCGGCACAGGCCGCCACCGCTGCCGCCGCCGCGCCGGGTGCGGTGATGTCGCAGCCGTGGCCGGCGTGATCGCGGCCCAAGGCGGCAAGGGCCTTGTCAAGCGCCTCACCGGGGCGGTCCACGAGGAACAGGTTTGCCCCCTGCGCGGCGAAGGCGCGGGCGGTGGCCAGGCCGATGGCCCCCGCGCCCCCCGTAACCAGCACCACGCGGCCCTGCAGCGCCGGGGCCTTGCCGCTGCCCAGTTTCGCCTGTTCCAGCGACCAGTATTCCATGTCGAAGAGGTCGCGTGCCCCGATCGGGCGGAAGCCACCCGCCGCCTCGCCATCCGCGCGCACGCGGGCCGACTGGCAACCGATGTCGGCCGCGATCCGCGCCGCCGTCGCCGTCGCCCCCACCCCGACGATGCCCGCGCCTTCCAGCCAGACCAGCCCCGGCATGGGGGCGAGCATCTTCTTCGGTTCCGACGCCAGGTGAGCATGGGCCTCGAAATAGGCACGGTAGCGGTCGGCCCAGGCCGCCACGGCCGCGCGCATGGCCGCAGCCTCCTGCGCCGCGCGGCGCAGCACCAGCACCTCGCCCTTGGTGCGGATCACATGGTCGGGCGTGGCGACACCGCGGGTGGCCAGATCCTCCATGTCCGGGCGGGTGCAGAAGGCGCGCTCGCCCTCTCCCGCGCGCAGGTCGAGCACGGGCAGATGCGCCGTCTCGGGCAGGGCCGAGGCCAGCGCTCCGCGCAGGGCGGACAGGATCGGCGCCGCCTCGGCCACAGGCAGGGCGGCGGCCGGCACCAGCGGGGCGGGGCGACGATCGGCCAGCCAGGTCTCGACCAGGTTCGTATGCTCCACGATCCGGTCGTAGCTCGATTTCGCGTCCGGCCCCCAGGTGAAATGGCCGTGGTTGACCAGCAGCAGACCTTCGGCCTCGGGGTTCTGCTCATAGGCCTCGGCCGCGGCCTTGGCGAGTGCGAAGCCCGGCATGACATAGGGCACCAGCGTCAGCCGGTCATCAAAAAGCTCCCGCGTCACGGCCGCCACCTCGGGCAGGTTGGCCAGCACCAGGAAGGCGGTGGCGTGGGTGTGGTCCACCACGCGGTGCGGGATCCAGGCATGCAGCAGCGTCTCGACCGAGGGGTTCGGGGCGGATGGGTCCAGAAGGTTCAGCCGCTGGACATTGACCATCGCCTCGTCCGACAGCGCGGGCAGGCTGCGCAGGCGCATCAGGGGGGCCAGCCGCACCGCCGGCAGGCCGCGTGCCTCGATCACCTCCAGATCCCAGCCCGAGCCCTTGATGTGCAGGACCTCGACCTCTTCGCCGAACACATCCAGCGCCGTGGATTTCAGCGAGGTGTTGCCGCCCCCGTGCATCACCAGATCCGGATCGCGCCCGATCAGGCGCGAAGTATAGACCCGCAACGCCAGATCGCGTGCCCTGGGATCGGGGCCGGCGGCGGCGAGAAAGGCTTCGGCCTCGGCGTCGGTCCAGAGATTGGCGGGCATCTTCGTCTCCTGCTATGGCTGGGCCAGCCGGCGGGGGTGGGATCTTCAGGCGGGTCGGGCAACCGGTGCTTGGATTTTCTACTTTTGTCAGATAGTATTGTCAAAGGTCAATTCGGCGGAATGCGGATGAGCGGTCACACACGGCGGCGCAATCTGGCGCAGGTCAGCGGCGAGAATGCCGTCATCCAGGTCGCCTGGATGTATTATCAGGACGGCCAGAACCAGCAGGAGATCGCCGCCGCATTGGGTATTTCGCGCGCGACGGTGGTAAACTACCTGCAGGAGGCGCGCGAGAAGGGGCTGATCCGCATCACGCTGGCCGCGCCGGCCTTTACCACGCACCGGCTGGCGCTGGCGCTGAACGACCGCTTCGGCCTGCAAGGCGCCTATGTGATCCCCGACGAAGGCACGACGACCGAGGAAGGCTTCCTGCGGGTGGTCCGGGGGGCGGCGGATTGGCTGCCCGAACTGGTGGCGCCGGGCGACCGGCTGGGGGTGGCCTGGGGGCGCACGGTCTATGAACTGGCCGAGATGGTCGAACCCGCGCGGATCGAGGATCTGGCGGTGCTGCAACTGGTGGGGTCGATGGCCACGCCCTACGGCTTTACCGCCGAAGCCTGTTCGACGCGCCTTGCCCAGCGGCTGGGCGCGCGCTGTCTGAACCTGCATGCGCCCGCGATCCTCAGCCGCGCGGAACTTGCCGCCGAACTGCGCGAGGAACCGATCCTGAAGGCGCAGCTCGACCAGCTGGAGACGGTGAACAAGCTGCTGTTCTCGGTTGGCACCGCCACTTCGGAAAGCCACATCGTCCTCAGCGGGCTGGCCACGCCGGCGGACCTCGACTGGTATGTCGCCCACGGCGCGGTCGGCGTGATCTGCGGCCGCTTCATCGACGCCGAGGGCCGCCAGCTTCCCGGCCCGATGGAGGACCGGATGATCGGCGTGCCGCTGGCGCGGCTGGTCGGGCTGGACATGGGGATCCTGGTCACGCCGGGCCTCGACAAGGTCGAGGCGACGCGGGCGGCGATTCGGGGCGGCTATGTCACGCATCTGGTCACCGCCACCTCGGTCGCCGAGGCGCTCCTCTCCGCTCCCTGAGCGCCGCACAAGGCCCTAACCTTGAACCGCGGCCTTCAGGTCGCCGAACATGGCGGCCATGCCCTCCTCGGTCGCGGGGCATAGCCCGCGTTCGGTCAGAAGGCCGGTGACCAGCTCGGCCGGGGTCACGTCGAAGGCGGGGTTGCGCGCGCCGGTGCCATCGGGAGAGATCTGGACATGCACGATCCGACCGTCCGGGCCGCGACCCTGGACCATGGTCACCTCGCCCGCGCCGCGTTCCTCGATCGGGATTTCCTTGACTCCATCCCGCACACGCCAGTCGATGGTGGGTGACGGCAGCGCGACGTAGAAGGGCACACCGTTCGCCCGCGCGGCCAGAGCCTTCAGGTAGGTGCCGATCTTGTTGCACACGTCGCCGCGCGCGGTGGTGCGGTCGGTGCCGACGATGACGATGTCCACCTCGCCGTGCTGCATCAGATGACCCCCGGCATTGTCCACGATCAGGTCGTGGCTGATGCCGTGACTGTTCAGCTCCCAGGCGGTCAGCTGGGCGCCCTGGTTGCGCGGGCGGGTCTCGTCCACGAAGACATGGACCGGGATGCCCTCGGCATCGGCATGGTAGATCGGGCTGGTGGCAGTGCCCCAGTCCACCGTCGCCAGCCAGCCCGCGTTGCAGTGCGTCAGGATGTTCACCGGCTTGCCGCCCTTGCGCGCGGCGATCCCCCGGATGATCTGCAGGCCATGCAGGCCGATGCGGCGGTTGATCTCCACATCCTCGTCGCAGATCTCCGCCGCGCGGATCGCGGCGGCGCGGGCGCGTTCGGCCGGCGGCAGGGGGGCCAAGAGGCGGCGCATCTCGTCCAGCGCCCAGCGCAGGTTGATCGCGGTGGGGCGGGTTTCGTGCAGCACCTCCCAGGTCTCGGCCAGCGAGACATCCGAGGGATCATCGGCCATCTGCACCGCCATGCCCCACGCAGCGGTGGCCCCGATCAGCGGCGCGCCGCGCACCCACATGTTGCGGATCGCCGTGGCGAATTCCGCCCGGTCGCGCAGGGGCACGATGCGCAGCTCGTGCGGCAGCCAGCGCTGGTCGATGACCTGCACCGTGCCATCCGCATCCTGCCAGATGGTGCGATAGGGCGTGCCGTTGATCTTCACAGGTGATCCTCCTTGTCCATACGCCGCGCCATGGCGGTTACCGCCCCGATCCCCCGGATCGCGCCCGACCCAAGCATCAGCTGCCGGCCCATGGCCAGCGCCCTCGCCTCGCAGGCGGCGCGGCGGCCTTCGTCGGCGATGCGCTCGAAATCGGCGTTGTGGGCAAGGCCCAGGATGCGGCGGTGCATCTCCACCCCGCAGAAGCCCAGCATATCGACCCAGATCCGCCCGATCAGATCGGCCAGCGCCTGTTCAGCAGCAAGGCCGTGGCCCTGATCCTCGTAGAGGCTGGCCTGATAGAGGATGCCGCGCCGCTCGGTCCGCCAGAGATGGCTGAACTCGGCCACGAAGGTGCGCCAGATCGTCTCGACCACCGACAGAAGCCAGTCCTGCTGCCCCGCGCGCTCGCCCGGCGCGGTTTCATGGCCCGGCTGGCTGAAATGCGCCATCAGGAAGTTGGCGATCAGCATGCCCACGTCAAAACCCATCGGCCCATAGGTGGCGAATTCCGGGTCGATCACCCGGGTCTCGGTATCCGTCACCATGATCGAGCCGGTATGCAGGTCGCCGTGCAGCATGGTCTCGGCCCGGCTTGTGAAGGCCATCTTCAGATGCTGCGAGGCCACTTTCAGCGACAGGTCGGACCGCAGCCGCGCCACGATGCCGTCAAGCCCCGGCGTGTGCCGGTTCATCGGTGCCGCGAAATAGGGGTCCGAGAACACCAGGTTCTCGGTGATGTCGCACAGCTCGACATTGCCCGCGAATAGCGCCAGATCCGCCTTGCGCTCGGCCGCCGGCATCGACAGGTCGGATCCGCGGAACAGGGTGCGGGCGCAGAACTCGCCCAACCTGCGACCAAGGCCCTCTACCTGCCGGCCCGCGATCAGCGCCTGGCGCAGGATGACATGCGGCGTCAGACATTCCATCACCACGATGGCCTGCACCTCGTCGAAGTGCCAGACGGCCGGAACCGAGCCGGGATCGCGCGCCTCCTGCCGGATGAGCGCGTTGTATTCGAAGAAGGATCGTTTCAACGGCAGGGGCCAGCTTTCTCCGACCAGCCGCACATAGGGCAGGGCCTGCTTGACCACCGCATGGCCGGCTGCGCCTGTAACGATGAAGACAAGGTTCAGGTTGCCATCTCCGACCTCGCGCACCTGCCAGCTCTCTGGCGGACCCACCTTCTCGCGCAGGGCCGCCAGCCCTCCGAGGCGCGCCGGCAGGCTTTCCGGCGTCAAGGCGACATAGGTTTCGGCGCTCATCCGCATCCTCCCTTCCTGATCCTCCGTCCCCAGAATTTCCAAGATTGCGTCATATGTCAAATGGTATTGACAAATGACGATCTGCGCGTAGCGTAGCTTTCGGGAGCGAGGACAGGCATGACGGCTGCGGCGATCACCATTCGCGGAATCACCAAGGCATTCGGCCGCAATGCCGTGCTGCGCGGGATCGATCTGGATCTGCCGGCCGGTCAGGTCACGGCGCTGATGGGCGCGAACGGCGCGGGAAAATCCACGCTGGTCAAGATCCTCTGCGGGGTTCATCGGGCGGATGGCGGCGAGGTGCGGCTTGATAGTCAACCCTTTGTCCCGGTCGGCCCTGCGGCGGCGCTGCGGCAGGGCGTGGTGACGGTGCACCAGAACATCAACGACGGGGTTGTGCCCGATCTGGACGTGGCCTCGAACCTGCTTTTGGACACACTTGCCGAAGGGGGCGGCCTGTTCCTGAAGCGCCGCCGGATGCGCGCCGAGGCGCGGCGCATCGCCGATGCGGTCGGGCTGGAGATCGACGTGTCGCGCCCGGTCGCGGGGCTGACGCTGGCCGATCGGCAGCTTGTCGCCATTGCTCGCGCCATGGCGCACCGGCCGCGCCTTCTGATCCTGGACGAACCCACCTCGTCGCTGTCGCTGGCCGAGGCGCAAAGGCTGTTCGCGCTGATCGACCGCCTGAAGGGCGAAGGGGTGGCGATCCTCTACATCTCGCATCGCATGTCGGACATCCGCCGTCTCGCCGACCGGATCGTGTCGATGCGCGATGGCCAGATCTCTGGCCTGTTCGAGGGGAAGCCGCTGAACTATTCCGGCGCCGTGCGGGCGATGCTCGGCCATGAGATCACCGAGGTGGACTTTGCCATTCCCGAACCGGGCCCGGCAATGTTCGAGACGCGCGGGCTGCGGCTGAAACCGGAAGCACAGCCCTTCGACCTGGTGCTACGCCGCAACGAGGTGGTGGCGATCACCGGCCTTGTGGGGTCGGGCAAGTCTGCGTTGGCCGCGGTCCTTTATGGGCTGGAGCCGGCGGCCGAAGGCAAGATGCAGCTGGATGGCGCGCCCTATCGGCCCGAGGGTGCGGGGCAAGCGGTTGCTGCCGGCGTGTTCCTTGCAGCAAAGGACCGGCTGATCAATTCGGTTATCCCGCAGTTTGACATCCAGCAGAACCTGACACTGCCGTTCACCGCGCGCCATGCCGGCCCGCTGGGCCTGATGCGCCGCGCCGCGGAACGGGCGGCGGCGGAGCGCATCATTGCAGCGATGGGGGTGGTCTGCCAGGGGCCGCGCGACGGCATCCTTACGCTTTCGGGCGGTAACCAGCAGAAGGTGGTGGTCGGTCGTTGGATGGCCGAGGCCAGTCGGCTTCTGATCCTGGACGAACCCTTCCAGGGCGTGGACATCCAGGCCCGCCGTGACATCGGGCGCCGCATCCGCGACAGCGCGGCCGACCGCGCGACCCTCGTCCTCTGCGCCGAACTTGACGAGGCGCTGGAGGTAGCCGACCGCATCTTGGTGATGAGCGAGCACACCCTGGTCGGCGACCACCGAAACGAGAACATCGACCTGGCCCGCCTCATGGCTCAGGTCTCGGGCAGCGCCGAAAAGACGAAGGAACCGGCATGAAATCCCTTTCTCCGACCCATCTGGCGATCCGCTACGGCTTTCTTGTGCTGATGGCCGGAATGATCGTGGTGTTTTCGGTGCTGAAGCCGGCGTTCCTGTCGCCGCAGAGCGCGGTTTTCATCCTGCAATCGGTGGCGATCACCGGCATCCTCGCACTGGGCATCACTGCGACGCTGGTGGTGGACGGGTTCGACCTGTCGATCGGGGCGGTGGCGACCTCGGCCATGATGCTTTCGGCCTACGTGATGGTGATCTGGGAGATGGGCGCGCTGACGGCGGTCATCCTGTGCCTGCTGATGGGCGCGGCAGTGGGTCTGATCAACGGGCTTCTGATCGTCAAGATGCGTGTGCCGGATCTACTTGCGACGCTTGGCATGATGTTCCTTCTGGTCGGCCTGCAACGGATTCCCACCCAGGGAAATTCGATTTCCACCGGCATGGTGCTGGCCGACGGGCGCACCGCAACCGGCACCTTCGCGCCAGAGTTCCTGATGCTTGGTCGCCACCGGATCGACTTCATCCTGCCCGATCTTGTGCCGCTGTCGGTGGTGGTGCTGGTCGTGATTGCGGTCCTGACCTGGGTCTTTCTGGAACTTACGCGCCATGGGCGGGTCATGTATGCGATCGGGTCCAACGCACAGGCCGCGGCGCTGGCGGGGATCAATGTCGCGGGCTACCGGGTGCTGGCCTATGTGATCTCGGGCGTCATGGCGTCACTCGGAGGGATCCTTCTGGCAGCCCGGCTCGGGCGGGGCGATGTGGCTTCGGGTAACAACCTGCTGCTCGATTCGGTCGCCGCCGCGCTCATCGGCTTCGCCGTTCTGGGGGCGGCGAAGCCGAACGCCTTCGGCACCGCGATCGGAGCCCTGTTCGTGGGCATCCTGCTGCAGGGCCTGACCATGCTGAACGCGCCCTACTACACGCAGGACTTCATCAAGGGCGCCGTGCTGGTCGTGGCGCTGGTCTTCACCTTCGCGCTGTCCGGTCGGGTAGGCCGGGCGCGCCGATAGAATGCCGGCGCACACCGCCGCCAGAAGCGGCCGCCGGTACCTGACACCACGGAGAAACGGGAGGAACCAATGATCTCCAGACGGACATTCGCAGCCCTTGTGACCAGCGTGGCGCTGGCCCCGACCCTGACGCTTGCTCAGGACGCGCCGGCGCCCTTCGACAAGCCGGGAGACGTAAACATTGCGCTGGTGCGCTATCTGTCCACCGGCGATTTCTTCCAGGCCTATCTTTCGGGCGTGGAAAAGCAGGCGGCGGCGCTGGGCGTGAACCTTCAGGTCTTCGACAGCCGGCAGGACGCCGCCCTTCAGGCCGACATGGTGGATCAGGCAATTGCGCTGGGTGTCGATGGCATCATCATCCAGCACGGCCTGACCGAGTCGATGAAGGAGGCCGCTCAGCGCGCGGTGGATGCGGGCATCAAGGTCGTGGCCTTCGACGTGAACGTCGAGAACCCCGCTATCCCGCAGATCGAACAGTCCGACCGCGATCTTGCGCGGCTCGCGCTGGAAGCGGCGATTGCCGACAACGGCACCGAATGGGTCGCGGGCTATGTCTATGTCCCCGGCATCGCGCCGCTGGATCGCCGCGACGAAACCTGGAAGGCCGTCAAGGCCGCCAATCCAGGCATCCAGGAAGTCGCGATGTTCGGCACCCTGGACAACCCCATCGCCAATTCGGTCGCCAATCAGGCGCGCGCGGTCCTGTCGGCCAATCCGAACATCCAAGTGATGTTCGCGCCCTATGACGAATTCGCCAAGGGCGTCAAGATCGCCCTGGACGAGGCGGGCATGTCCGGCCAGGTCTCGATCTATTCCGCCGACATCTCGACCGCCGACATCGCGCTGATGCGGGAACCCGGCTCGGCCTGGAAGGCGACGGCCGCGACCAACCCCGCCGTGGTCGGCGAGGTTTCGGTCCGGGCGCTGGCGATGCTGCTGGCGAGCGAGGATCCCGGCGCACAGGTCATCGTGCCGCCGACGCTGATCACCCAGAAGATGCTGAACGATCTCGACATCAAGAACATGGAGGAGCTGGGCGCCAAGCTGCCCGCCTTTGCCCATGCCGATGTGGCGATGACGCCCTGGATGAAGCTGCCGCCGCGCTGAAGGCGCCCTCGGGGCGGGCTGCTTCGGCCCGCCCCTCCCAAGCCGACCGGAGAAGCCCTTGCGCAACGAGAAATCCACCGAAGAGGTCGCCCGCGGCATCCGCGCCCGTGTCTTCGAGCACACGATCCGCAACAACGGCGGCTATCTGAGCCAGGCCTGTTCGGCGGCCGAGCAGCTGGCCTTCCTCTATAACGAGGCGCTGAACCTTGGCCCTTCCACCATGCCGATGGTGCCGCCGCCGTTTTCGGGCGTGCCCTCGGCCTCCAACACCGGCTATGTCACCGGCGCGGGCTACAACGGCCCCTTCGATGCCGTGCACGACCGGCTGTTCATCGCGCCCGCGCACTATGCCCTCGTCGCCTATGCCTGCCTGATCGAGGTCGGCCGTATGGCGCCCGAGGGGCTGGAGATGTTCAACAAGGACGGCTCTTCGGTCGAGATGATCGGGGCCGAACACTCGCCGGGGATGGAGGTGCACAACGGCACCCTCGGCATCGGGCTCTCCACCGCCGCGGGACTTGCCTGGGGCCGCAAGCGGCTGGGCCATGCCGGCCGGGTCTGCGTCTTCATGTCCGACGGCGAGGTGCAGGAGGGCCAGACCTGGGAGGCCGTGCAGGCCGCCGCCCATCACGGGATCGACAATCTCTGGGCGATCATGGACGTGAACCGCCAGCAATGCGACGGCGCGATGGATGACGTGATGACGGTGGGCGACATCGCCACCAAGTTCCGCGATTTCGGCGCCGTGGTCGCCGAATGCGACGCCCACGACCTTCCTGCCCTGCGCACGGCGGCTGCCACGCCCCATCCGGGCCGCCCCCTTATCGTTCTGGCCCATTCCCGGCCCACGCAAGGCATGGAAAGCCTGATGTCCCGCTTCCCCCGCCTGCATTACGTCCGCTTCAAGTCCGAAGAGGAACGCGTCCGGATGAATGCCGAAATCGCCGCCGAATTGGGCGTCGCCCCCGTTCCGCTGGAGGCTCACTGATGGACATGGTCAACCGCCCCTATGCGAGCGCCTTCGAGGCCTATGCGGTGCAGCACCCCGAGGTTTTGTGCCTGTCGGCCGACCTGACGTCGAGCTGCGAGATCGACGGCTTCCGCGATCGCCACCCGGAGCAGTTCCTTTCGCTCGGCATGGCCGAACAGAACATGCTGTCCTTCGCGGGCGGCCTCGGTCTGGCCGGGTTCCGCCCCTTCCTGCATTCCTTCGGCGTCTTCCTCTACCGCCGGCCCTATGACCAGCTGATGGCCTCGATCGCCTATCCGCGCCGCAAGGTGCGGCTGATGGGCTTCCTGCCTGGCGTCACCACGCCCGGCGGCATGACGCATCAGGCGATCGAGGACATCTCGGTGATGCGCACGATTCCCAACATGACTGTGCTGGAAGCCGGCGACGCGACCGAGGTCGAAAGCATCGTGGCCGAGGCCGATAGGGTTGATGGCCCGGTCTACTGCCGTATCCTGCGGGGATCGGTCCCGCGGCTCTTCGACACGCCCTTGCGGATCGGGCGGATGCGGGTGCTGGCCGAGGGCGACGATGTGCTGGTCGTCACCGCCGGCATCACCACGGAAGAGGCGATCCGGGCCCGGGGCGCGCTGGCCCGCGCCGGCGTTTCGGTGCGGCATCTGCACCTGAACACGTTGAAGCCCTTCGATGCGGCCCAGATCGTCGATCATGCCGCAAGCGTGCGCCACGGGGTCGTCACGCTGGAAAACCATCTGGTCGTGGGCGGCATCGGGTCTATGGTGGCCGAGGCGCTGGCCGAGGCCGGCCTTGCCCGCCGGCTGATCCGGCTGGGGCTTCAGGACACCTATGCGCACGGTGGCTCGCGCCCCTATCTGATGCGCTATTACGGGATGGACGCGCTGGCGCTGGTGCGCGCGATCGAGCAGCTGACCGGCCATGCGACCGGCATCGACGAAGGCGCGCTCGAAGCCGTGCGGATCGAGGCCGTCCATTCCGCCGTCAAGGCCGAGGCGCTGTGATGGCGCGCTTCACCGTCACCTACCGGTTGCGCGCCGCCTCCCGCGATGAGGCGATGGCGCGCGCGCAAGGCATCGCGCTGGAGCAGACGGTGGAAATCCCGCGCAACGTGGTGCCCGCGGGCTATGTCGAAGACGAGATCCTCGGCCGGGTCGAGGAGATCGGGGCCTTGGCAGAGGGCGTCTGGCAGGTCACCGTCAGCTATTCCCCCGACAGCGCGGGCGAGGAATTCACCCAGTTCCTGAACGTGGTCTTCGGCAATTCCTCGATCCAGCAGGGCATCCGCGTGACCGGCATCGTCATCGGGCCGGAAATGGCCCGCCGCATGCCCGGTCCCCGCTTCGGCATCGCCGGGATCCGCGCCCGCTGCGGGCGCGCCACCGGCGGCATGATCGCGCCGGTGCTGAAGCCGATGGGCCTTGCACCGGCTGATTTCGCCCGCCTCGCCGCGGGCTGCGTCCGGGGTGGGGCCGACATAGTAAAGGAAGACCATGGTCTCGCCGGCCAGCCGACCGCCCCATTCCGCGCGCGTGTCGAGGCCGTCTGCGACGCCATGCGCAAGGCCCGTGCCGAAACCGGGCGGCGGACGCTCTACTTCCCCAACCTCTCGGGCCGGCCGGAAGAGATCGAGGACAACCTGCGCTTCCTGAAAGAGGTGGGCGCGGATGGCGTGCTGGTGATGCCAGGGCTTTTCGGCTTCGGCCTTGTGCACCGCATCGCCCGCGATGCCGCGCTTGGTCTTCCGGTGATGACGCATCCCTCCTTCCTGGGCCCCTATGTGCTGGCCCCCGACAACGGGATCGACCATGGCGTGCTGTTCGGCACGATCCAGCGGCTGGCAGGCTCGGACATCTCGGTCTTCCCGAACGTGGGCGGGCGTTTCGGCTTTACCACCGGCGAATGCCGCCAGATCGCCGCGGCCTGCCGCGCGCCGGAAGGCCCCGGCGCCCCCATGCTGCCCAGCCCCGGCGGCGGGATGAGCGTCGCCCGTGCTGCCGACATGCAGGCCATGTATGGCGAGGATGTGGTCTATCTGCTGGGAGGCAGCCTTCTGCGCCACCCGGAACGGATCGACGAGGCAGTTGCCGAAATGCGTGCGGCGCTCTCGATCGCTGCGGCGCAGTGACGGGCAGGCCGCCACCCAGCTTTGGCGACCCGAAGCTGCGTGTCCCTGTGCAGACCGCCCAGCGCCGCATGGGTCAGGTGCGCCCGCGCATCATCCTGACGATGCCGGCCGACAACCTGCCTTGGCTGCCGCCGGCCGCGAGTTGATGAGAAATCGCCTGGGGTGCCAAGATCTTTTGCGAAGAAAGGGCTGGCAACCGGCGTGGCTGGTGACGTTGCCCCCTCCGCCTAATCCAGTTTGAGGTAGACTCTGGCCCAACCGAGAGGACCAGAGATGAAGCGCAGCAGGTTCACCGAAGACCAGATCATCGGCATTCTGAAAGAGCACGAGGCAGGG
>NZ_SIJH01000028.1 GCF_004762095.1 Tabrizicola caldifontis | reverse complement strand
CATGGCGGGTGCGGAGATGCCGAGGGTGTTCCCCAGCGCCAGTGCCACGCCCATGTCCCAACCGATGACCGCGCCGGGGATGACGCGCATCTGCCCGCCAAGGCGCTGCGCCAGGTCCCAGACCTGCCAGCCCTCGAGCGTCAGCGGATGGTTCAGCCGCGCGGGGCAGTCGGGACAGGTCGTGCCGCAGGCTGCGCAGTAGCCTTCGCCCCCGCCGAAGGACCAGTCGGCAAGGGCGCAGAGACGTTTTTTTCCGCGTCCAGCAGGAGGGCCTTGGCGATGTAAGAAGTCTGGAACGCCTCGAAGGCAGGCCAGATGTCGAGGAGCGCGTCGATGGCCTCGGGGCTCGGCTCGATGGGATTGCCGTCTGCGTCGCCGATCCCCTCCCATTCGAGGATCGCACGCCGGGCCAGCGCCCTGGCCATGGCGAGTGCCGCTTCCTCGGTCGCGGCCCCCTCGGGCAGATCGGCAATCGCGGGATCGCCGCGCGCCGAGACCATCAACGCGGTGGTCAGCGGGCGGAGCCGGACACGCACTCCGGGGATGAGGTCGCACCACTGCGGCGCGTTCGTAAGGTCGAGGGTCAGCATGGGCAGTCCTTTCTTTGCGCAGGAAACGGGTCGGCAGCAACAGGCCCCCAGCCTATCGCGGAGGCAGTCATCCAGAGAGGAGCCTCTTCATGCAGTTCATTGCCATCCCGACTGATCAGGTTCGCGCGCTGCAAACCGGCGGGCGCGATGCCTTCATGCAACTGCCGGAGCGGCGGGTGTCTGACGGGGTAGGCGTACCCTGTCGGCATTGTTTGAAGATCGTGCCCGCAGGGCAGTCTTATCTGATACTGTCGCACCGGCCTTTTGCGGGACAGCATCCCTATGCCGAGCAAGGACCGATCTTCCTTTGTGCCGAGCCTTGCGCGAATGGGTCGATCACTGACGAACTGCCGGCTTTCCTTCTGTCTGATAACTATATTGTTCGGGGTTATGGGCCGGATGAGCGTATCGTTTATGGAACCGGCCGCGTGACCCCGCGCCCCCAATTAATGGCGTACTGCGCGGAGATTCTGGCGCGCGACGAAATCGCCTTCGCCCATATCCGCTCGGCCACGAACAACTGCTATCTTGTCAGGGTTGAACGTGCGAATTCAAGTCAGCTGTAGTTTTCCCGATGGTTCACCAGCGTCACCGTGCACATCCGCCCCAGCGTCGGATCGACCGCCGCCTGCCAGTCGAAGGTGGCCTGGATGCCCTGCGGCCCCGGCACCTCGACGCGCGGGCGCGGCAGATAGACGGCGTGGATGGTGAAGTTCAGGCTCTCGCCCGAAGGCAACGTCCAGCCGAGTTCGATCTCGCAGGCGTCCCCGGCGATGGCCTGGTTCGCCAGCACCTGGTCGGCGAAGCGCACCTCCATCCGACCGGTGAGCGCGGCCATGCCGGGGTCGGCCCCGTCGATCCGTCCATCGGCGCGGATGGTTTCGATCCGGTCGAGGTTGTTGGTATAGATCACCTCGGCGGTGACGAGGTTGCCCAGTGCCGCGCCATTGCGCGTGACCGTGCCGTTGAAATGGCCGAAGCGCAGGAGGTCGAGCGCAGCTGGCGTACCCGCCCCGGTGGTCGCGGCCAGCGCCTCGCCCTGTGCGACCAGCCGGGCAGTGGCAGTCAAGAGCCCCGCGCGCTGCATCTGGAACGAGATCTGGTCGACGACGCAGCCCGCGTACATCGCGAACCGCGGCACCTCTGGCATGGCGACCTCGATGGCCATCGAGGGCAGCACCCATCCGCCTGAGCTGAACTCGTGGCTGTAGGGCCCCGGCGCGGTGCCGGTGGTGGTGGGCGCCCCGAACGCCCCCTTCAGCCAGAAGCCGAAGGCCTCCGCGTCGAGCGGCACAACGACATCGCCGTCAGCCGTCACCGCGTCCTTGATCGGGGCCAGCGGATCGCGGCCGTACCCCAGCAGTTCCGAGTTCAACAGCGGCTGCTCCGCCCCCAGCGAGGTGCTGGCGAAGGGCATGCGGGTGAAGCCGCTCACGGGCGGCGTTCCATATGTCGTCTCGAACGCAAGCGCCATCTGCGCCCGCGCCCCATGGGCTCGTGCCATCGTGTTCTCCTGTGGTGAAGGGGGTCAGGCCAACGCGTCGGCGGTGGTGTAATGGAGGATCACCGGGATCACGGCGGCCTTCAGGTTGGCCGCGCCCTCGACCGGCAGATCGACAGGGCGCGGCGCTTCCGCCTCGACCCAGTCGCAAAGCCCGCCCAGCGTGCGGTCGGCGGCAAGCGCCGATGCGATGCTGGCGATCAGCGTGTCGAATGCGGCGTCACGGTCGGCGCCCTGCACGACCGCTTCGATTTCGGCGCGGTGCTGGTAGTGATACCGCAGGGGCGACAACGTCACCTCCGGCTCCCCCGGCTCGCCGTCGCGCAGGATCAGGAAGCCAGCGGCGGGCGCGCGCTCGGGCAGGACCTCACCGCGCAGGGCGGTCGCTGGCAGCGCCGAGAGCCGCGCCTGCAGCGCGGCGAGGATGGTTTCGCGGGGGGTGGGCATTTAGGTAGCCGTTTAACTTCCTATCTTGACGCCGCAGTTGATCTCACATTAGGTAGTCACATGACTACCCATCAGGCACACCTTCACCAGGTATTCGGCGCGCTTTCGGACCCGACGCGGCTTGCCGTAGTCGAACAGCTCGTCCAAGGACCGGCGTCGGTCTCCCAGCTGTCACGACCATTTAGCATGGCCCGTCCCACCTTCCTGAAACACCTTCAGGTATTGGAAAATGCCGGCATGGTGACATCCCAAAAGGCTGGGCGCGTTCGCACCTTCAGCCTGTCTCCCGACGCACTGGATTGGGTCGAGGCATGGGTGCGTCAGCATCGCCGTCGTTGGGAACGCCGGCTGAACGACCTAGGCACAATTCTTGACGAGGAGAACAATCGATGACCAACGCGGGGCAATGGCACGAGACATTCACTATTGATCGGATTTATCCCAATTGCCTCGACCACGTCTGGGCTTGCTGGGCGGTTCCCGACAAAAAGCGTGCTTGGTTTGGCGATGGCCTGCGCCAAATGGACTTTCGCCCCGGCGGTGTCGAGGCCGGTGGCTTCCAAGACGCCATGGGCGAGCATCAAAACGAAACCCGATACTTCGAGATCAGTGACCGACAACGCATCGTCCTTGCCTATTCGATGGCGTTGAACGGCCGCGTACACACTGTGTCATTGGCCACGATCGCCTTTGCCGAACATGAAGGCGGAACTCGTCTGACTTACACTGAACAGATGTGCGTCATTCCTCCCAGCGACGGTCTCGAAGGGCGCCGACACGGATGGGATGCGTTGCTGACAGGGCTGGAGAATTACTTGTCTGCGGACACAATAGGACACGCTTGAACAAGACGGCAGGGCCAGCAGCGGATCAGGTCGTCTTGCCCTCCACCCAGTTGGCCACGATCAACCCCGGCACCGCTTGGTGCGCCCGTTCGGCATCCCGCGCCAGATCCAGCCGCTTCGGCAGCTTGACTTGCGGCACCAGCAGGAAGATCGGCGCGGTCACGAGGCCCCGGCCGGTCGTTGACCGTGATGCAACAGCGCGGCCCTTCGTGTTCAGCCGCCCCTCGGCCACCAGCAAGCTCGGCCCCCGGCGGCGATAGATGAACCGCAGGCGCAGACCGGTCCGGCGTTCCCATTCGCCGGGGGTGATCCGGCCGCCGCGCAGGGACTTGCCTGCGGCGGACGTGGGGATCGCCAGCCAGAAGCCGTT
This sequence comes from Tabrizicola caldifontis, assembly GCF_004762095.1. GTDB lineage: Bacteria > Pseudomonadota > Alphaproteobacteria > Rhodobacterales > Rhodobacteraceae > Tabrizicola > Tabrizicola caldifontis. The sequence continues at coordinate 10,336 of NZ_SIJH01000028.1, read as the reverse complement.
CTTCGAGCGGATCAACGGGCCGGTGTCGTGCGCGCCGACGATGACCGGGGCGTTGGACCAGACGACGGCGGCCGCGTTGAGGCTGGGCGTGGCCTTGGGGAACTGCTCCGACCGGATGGTGCGGGCCAGCTGTGCCCCGAGGCCCGCGCCGGTGATCTGCAGCCGCCAGGCGGCCTTCAGCCCTGTCCCGGCCTCACGGATCGCGGCCGAGACAGCCCGCTCGCCCGCCGCAACCTCGGCCGCCATCATCGCGACGATGTCGGGATCGATGTCGAGCTTCAGTTTCACGCTGGCCTCAGATCGACGGTCCAGACCAGCCGCTCGCGGTCGCGAACCGGTTCGCCCTGGATGAGGAAGGCCTCGCCGTCGATCTCGATCCGGTCACCGGGGCGCGGGGATGGCACCTCCGCCACGCGCAGGTCGACGCGTGTGGTCTCGGACCAGAGCCGGGCATCGCCGAAGTCGGTGATCGCATCGGCACGCCGGGCGACGATGCGGACCAGGACCGGCGCGCCGCCATCAGAGATGTAGACCGCGTCTCTGCCGATGTTCGGATCGGCGAAGAGTGCCGCAAGCGCGGCGGAGAGGGAGTCCGGCATGTTTCCTCTTTCCTCAGAAAGGAAGTGATACTATGTTTTCCTCAGACAGGAGAACGCCATGACCCTTTCCCATCAGATCGCCCCAAACCCCGAGGCAGGTGCCGTGCTGACCAAGGCCGCGCTGCGGGCGGCAGACCGGCTCGGCCTGTCGGGCCGACAACTGGCCGACATCGTCGGTGTGTCCGAGGCGACCGTCTCGCGCTGGAAACGGGGCGACAGCCTGCTTGAGCCGGGCTCGAAGCCCTTCGAGCTTGCGGCCCTTCTTGTGCGGACCTTCCGCTCGCTCGACGCGATCACCGGGGGCGACGAGGCCGTGGCGCGGCGGTGGCTGGCCGCGCCCAACACGGCGCTCGCGGCGCGGCCTATGGAGCGGATGACGCAGGTGCAGGGACTTGTCGATGTCACGACCTATCTGGACGCAAGACGCGCTCCGCTCTGAGGCGCGGCCCTACGCGGGCCCGGCATGGCGGTTCGTCGAGGCCCAGCATCGGGTCTCGACCCTGAAGCTTGTCGACAGCCTCGCCGAACAGGCGGCCCTCGAGGAGATCCTCGAGGCCACGAAGCCGCCCCTGCCGGAGGACTGCCGGGCGCTCGATTACCTGCTGGCCACGCCTTTCCGCTATCGCCCCTATCCGGCGGGATCGCGGTTTCGCCGGGCGGGACTGACGCCCGGCGTCTGGTACGGGGCCGAGGCACCCGAGACGGCGGCGGCCGAGATGGTCTTCTACCGCTTCCTGTTCTACGCCGAGAGCCCGGAGACGCCCTTTCCCGACGATGCGGCCGAATACACAGCCTTCTCGGCGGAAGTCGCAACGCCCGTGGCGGTCGAACTGACGGCCGGGGCACTTGCCGCCGATCATGCTGTCTGGACCCACCTCACCGACTACGCGGCCTGCCAGGATCTGGCCGAGGAGGCCCGCGCGATCGGTGCCGAGGTGATCCGCTACGCCTCTGTCCGCGATCCTGCCCGGGGTGCGAACCTTGCCGTGCTGACCTGCCGTGCCTTTGCCGCCCCGCAGCCGGTCGAGCGTCAGACTTGGCGCATCCGGATCGGCCCCACCGGCGCGCAGGCCCTGCGCGAGCATCCGCGCCTCGGGATCGAGTTCCCGAAGGACAGCTTCGCCCCGGACCCACGCCTTGCCGGCATGCTCTGGGACCGCCCCCGCGCCCAGTAGGCCCCCGTCACGTCCGCCTGGCCTGTCGCAGCACCTGCGGTCGGGTGCAGATCGGCAGCGGGTTGCTCTCGATCTCGAGCCGCACCCATTCGTCGCGGTCGCGGTCGGGGATCGTGCGGGCATAGAGCGGCTGGCCCAGCGTGTTGACCGTCTCGAAGGTGTCGGCCGGGGCGAAGTAGATCTCGAAGAGGCCCTCGACGCCCTCGGGATAGAAGTAGGCCTTGTCGGTCGGCACGCCGAAGCCGAGGCCGCCCCGGTAGCGGCGGAAGGTGATGCCGCCGAAGCTGACCTCCTCGCCAACGCGCCCGCGCAGATCGGCGGCAGCGGCGGTATTCAGGTAGGTCTCGCGCACCTCCTTGTGGGCCACGAGATCGGCGAAGAAGGCCGAGCCGCATTCGGCGCGCAGCTGGACCTGACCGGCGGCCAGCCCGCCAAGGCTGTCCTCCACGCTTTCGATCAGCGCCTGGCAGCGCTTCCTGAGCGCGCCCGAGGCGGGGCTGGCGTTGTCGAGGTCGAAGTCGACCTCGGTGGCGGGCGTGATGCCGAACTCGGTGAAGTAGTTCACCACCGTCGCCCCGTCCTTCGGATCCTTCACCACGCCCTGGATGCCGTTGAAGAGGTGGAACTCGAAGGTGGCCTCGGCGTCGTTCCTGAGCCGCCCGAGCTTGCGGGCCACCTCGGTTTGCACCTGCTGGGTCGCGGTTTCCGATCCGTGGTCGCGGATGCCCTGGATTTCCGAGGCCCAGAGCACGTCCTGTTTCTTGAACTGGCGCACGACGAAGGCGCGCATCTCGCGGCGTTCCGGCACCTGCTGTTCGTAGGCCGAGCCGCGTTCGAAGAACGGGATCAGCTGCAGCGTGCCGTCCCGGCTCTCGATCACGACGGTGCGCGCACGCACGCCGCGGGGCCCGAAGAGGTTCGCGCCCGAGAGGATCGCGGGCTTGAAGGGGATGTTCTCCAGCGCGCGGGTCAGTTCGATGATCGAGAAGGCATCGCCTTCGAAGATGTCCATGGTCGCCATGGGGATGTCCTTTCGATGAAGAGATCAGCGCAGCAGGATGCCAAGCGCGGCCAGCGCCGCGGTGGCGGCGGCGATCTGAGGTTCCGTCGCGCCCGTGGGCCAGATGAGGTCATTGCGGTTGACGATGGCCGGACCGCGCAGGACCACGACGGCAGCGGCATCGGCGGCCGTCGCGTCAGCGGGGCCCCACAGGATCCCAGCGGCGTTCTGGCTGCCGTTCGACGCAGCGGGGGCAAGCTGGGTGAATTTTCCGCCCGTGGTGATCCTGCCCAGCACCGTGCCGGGGTCGAACTTGCCCGCGCCGGAAGTAAGGGTGACGGTCTCACGGGTATAGTCGCGCGACGCTTCCCAGACGAGGAAGCCGCCCGCGTGTCTGCCTTCGGTCAGCGTGGTCATGGAAGATCATCCTTTCAGCTTGAAGGTGCGGGCGATCACGTCGCCCCAAGGACGGGCGGTGGGTGTGGGCCCGGGTTGCGGGTGATGGGGGCTGATCTGCGCCTCCGCCTCGGCCCTCGTGGCAAGAAGGCTGCTGCGCACCGCATCGAGGCTGGCGTCCTCTTCGAGGAAACGCCCGGCCCTCTGCGGCTGTCCCGCAAGGCGACAGAGGTCTACCACGGCACGGGCATGGGCGATGGCGTCACGCCGAATGGCGGTTGGATCGATGCCTGTCGCCACAGGGTCGGGACTCGGCGGTTTGCCCCGCTCAGGCTTGGGTTCACCTGGGACCGCGGGAGCTTCGTCGCCGATCTCGTCGCCTATGACGTCTTCGGCGGTCTCATTACCGTCCTGATCGCTCTCAGAAGCCGGATCGGCGATGGCTTCTGCCAGCGCGGGCGGCGCGTTGCGGAACCGCGCGATGTCGAAGCTAGCGGCAATCCGCACCGGCTCGATCATGCGGGTGGCAAGCCCCGCCTCGAGGGCCGCTGCCGCATCGAACCAGGTCTCGGCCGCCATGAGCGCCGCGATCTCTTTCTCGGAACGACCCGACCGGGCTGCATAGCCGCGAACCATGGTGCCCGCGATCTTGTCCATGGTCTCGGCCATCTCGCGCATGTCCGCAGCGGTGCCAATGACGAGGCCCGAAGGGCAGTGGATCATCAGAAAGGAGTTCTCGGGCATGACGATCTCATCGCCCGCCATGGCCACATACGAGGCGGCCGAGGCGGCCACGCCATCGATCCAGACGGTGATCGTTCCGTCATGCCGCTGTAGGGCGTTGTAGATGGCCACCGCATCGAAAACCGAGCCGCCGGGGCTGTTCAGCCGCAGGTCGATCGGCACCCCGTCCGGCAGTGCTCCGAGCTCCGCGAGGAAACCCTTGGCGCTGACGCCATAGGCGCCGATCTCGTCATAGATCAGCACTTCCGCGCCCGTGCCCCGGGCGCGGATCGTGTACCAGCTCTTCATCCTGTCACTCCTGTTCGGATTGCGCGGCCGCGCCAGATCCATCGGTTTCCGGGTCGGGTAGCCTTGAAGGTGTTGCCCGCGCGCCTTGCGTCTCGCCGGGGCTGGTCCGGTATCGAAGGCCCAGATCGGCCGACCGCTTGGCATCAGCCGCGTTCTCGCGGTCGACCTCCTCGACGTCGTAGCCGGTGGCCTCGACCACCTTGCGCCGCGAGGTGATGCCCGCCTCCATGGCGAGCACCTGTGCCTGGATATCCTTCAGCGGATCGACCCAGTCCCAGCGCGGTGGGATCCATTGTGCTGCACGGAATCGGCCGGGTGCGGCAGCGAACCTGGGCAGATCGAGCGCGCCCGACAGCGCCGCGGTTTCCATCCAGCGCGCCCAGATCGGACGGCAGAACTGGTGGACAATCACGCCATGCTGTAATTGACCGATGCGGCGCCGAAACTCGACCAGTTCGGCCCGAAGGCTCGAGTAGTTCGCCTGCCGCACATCGCCGGTGACGAGGTGATAGGGCAGACCAAGCGAGGCTGAGACCGCCAGCAACGTGCGATACTGGAACGCCTCGTAGCCCCCGCCCACATCGGCCGGGCTCGAGAACTTCACGTCCTCTCCCGGCAGCAGCACCTGCATGGTGCCGGGCTCGAGGCTGGCAATCGCGGCACCTTCGGTATCGGCCGCGCCTTCACCCATCATCGGCTCTTCCGGCGCGGTCTTGGTGATGAAGCCCGCGAACATCGCCGCGGTCTTCTTCCGGTCGAGTTCCGCATCGTCGTACTGGTCGAGCAGGAACAGCCTCACCATGGCAGGTGCTACATGCGGCAGGCCGCGGATCTGGCCCGCATCGATGGGGCGGTAGATGTGCAGAACATCCTCGGCCGGGACGCGGACAGAATCCGGCACCGCCACCCGCTGGTCCGTGCTGTCGCCCGGATGGCGGCGGCGGAAGTGATAGGCCACCCGCCGCCCGATCCCGTCGAATTCAATCCCGCAGCGGACACGGTTGCCGTTGGCGGCTGTCTCGGTCTTCTCGAAGGGCAGCATCTCGGACTGCAGAAGTTGCAGCTGCAGCGGCACCGTCAGCCCGTCTTCCGAGCGTCGGGGACGCAGCCGGACAAAACACTCGCCCGCGACAAACATTTCGCGCGCGACCATCGCCTGCAGTCCGTAGAAGTCGGTCAGCCCGTCCGCATCGGCCTCGTCCGTCCAGGCAAGCCAGAGCCGCTGCACGCGATCCCGCAGGGCCGTATCCTCGATCAACGAGGACGGCTTGATCCCGTCGCCGACCAGGTTTGCCGCAAAGGCCTCGCACGCGTTTGCGGCATAGCCGTTGGTGACCACCAGTTCACGGGCACGGGCCAGAAGGCGCGGACCGCCGGAGGCCACCAGCGCATTGATGTTCTCGAGCGGTGGATTCCAGCCCTTGAGCCGTCGCCGCGCCATGGCCCCTTCGAGCCGAGCGCGCACGGCTGCAGGGCTGCCGCTCGCCCGGCCGGGAGTGGACCCGCCGCGGAACCTGCCGAACAGCCCCATGCTCAGAGCCCCTTGTCCATGATGACGCGCACCTGCCGCACGATCCTTCGCCCTTCGGCTGAAGCGATTTCGCGATCCAGCGCTTCGAGGGCCCGGTCGATCTCAGCCACGGAGCGGTAATCGACCGTCTTTCCGTCATAACTGACCCGGGCCACGCCCGAGGCACGCTGTGCGGCCAACGCCTCGCGGCGGGCGCGGAGGTCCGTGATTGTCGCCATCTCGACCCGCCTCTATCCTGCCAGTGACCCATCCCGACCAGGCCTGCCATGACCGACCGGATTGCCCGCCTTCGCATCGAACTACTGCATCTCGAGCCCTGCATCTGGCGTGAACTCGAGGTCAGCCTGACCACCAACCTCCGCGCCCTGCACGAAGTCATCCAGGCGGTGATGCCGTGGGAGAACTATCACCTCTATGACTTCCGGGTCGGCGACAGGGTCTATGGCGAACCCGATCCCGAGGACGCGGTGTGGGGCCGCAAGATCTATCAGGCCAAGGGCATGCGCCTCGGCACACTGATCGATCGCGGCGTCACCGAGTTCCTCTACACCTACGATTTCGGTGACGACTGGCAGCACCGCGTCCTTGTCGAACACGTCGGCGCGGCCGATCCCGGCACAGATTATCCGCTGTTCGTCGCGGGCGAGCGCACCGCGCCGCCCGAGGACGTGGGTGGTCCACCCGGCTTCATGGAGTTCGTCGAGGCCATCGCAGACCGCCGCCATCCGCAGCACAAGGACATGGTCCGCTGGTATGGCGGCCCCTTCAACCCGGTGGACTTTGGCGAACCAGAAATCGCGGCGCGCGTCCGCGATCTTGCCACTCGGCGCAAAGTTTCGCTCGAGGCCTTCGCCCGCAGCCGTGCGCTGCGACAGCAATAGTTCCGAAGGTCAGCCCATATAGGTCGAGCGCACCGTCCTACGCCGAGGCCCCTGTGGAGTCCCTGGAATACGCGCTGGCGTTGGTCCGCTCTCGGCCCGAATTGCGACCCGGTCCGGGAACTGCCGTTCCAGATCCTGCCACCGAGCTTCCGGCCAGCGATCCGCGCCCGCGATCCAGGCAGCGGCGCGGGCGTAGACCCGGCAGTCCAGCGCCTCGTTGCGCTCGCGCAGTTTCTGCCATTCGAGCTTGGCGAAGCCCCGCTTAGTGCGAACTGTCACCAGTTGTTCGGCCACGACCTGCTTCAGCCATTCGCTATCCACCCATGTCGGCAGGTGGATCGTGCCAGGCGGGAAGGTCGTGCCCTCGGCGCGTTCCTCGGTCGTCGGTCTCTCCAGCCGCAGGTAGCGATAGGTCTCGGCCTTGAAGGTGGACACCGCCACGGTCCAGAGCCTTGCGCCGCGCCGCAGGCGTTTGCCGCCCTCGGTCGCGTCCACGAAAGTCGGGCCCGAGACCGGGCTCGAGCGGTTGAACCCTTCGACGCCCTTGACTGGCGACACCTGCGCGAACCCCTGCGCTCGCGACCAGGAATAGACCGCCGGAGCTTCGTAACCGGTGTCGATGGCGAGGCGCGCGATCCGAAGATGCGCGCCGTGCTCGTGCGGCCAGCTTCGGTCGAGCAGAGCCGTCAGTTCTGACCAGGCGTCATGCCGGTCGGGCCCGCCCTCGATGACGACGTGATCGACGAGCCAGCTTTCCAGCCCGCGGCCCCAGGCCCAGACATCGACCTCGATCCGGTCCTTCTGGACGTCGGCCCCAGCGGTGAGGAACAGGCCGCCCGCCGGCACCGTGCCGGAGGTCCAGCGCTCGCGCCGGTCGTAGAGCCGCTGCCAGTCGGGCGCTTCGCCGGTCTCGACCCATGTCTCGCCGAGGATCGTGTTGCGGAACGCCTTGATCGTCTCGTCCGACCCTTGGGCCGCCTCCCAGCTACGGGCAATGCGGGACCAGCTCAGCCAGCCGATCGGCGAATAGAGCGCCGAGAGGTGATACCCGACCGTGGTCGGATCGGCGGCCGTGGCGGTCGCGCGCCATTCGCCCCCCTCCAGCATCGCCGTCTTGTGGTGTTCCGCGATCGCCGCGTCGCAGCCCTCGCAGTGATACTCCGCCGTCTCGGGGCGGCCCTTCTGCCAGCGCAGCCGGTCGAACTTCAGCCACTGCATCGCGCCGCAATGCGGGCACGGCACGAAGTACCGCCGCTGGTCGCTGGCCTCGTACTCGCGCTCGATCCGGCTCAGCCCCCGGATCGTGGGCGTCGAGACCAGCAGCACCTTGCGCCGGTGGGCGAAGGTCAGTGACCGCGCTTCCGCCAGCGTGACGGGATCGCCTTCCTCGTCGGCCGAGGCCGGATAGGCGTCGACCTCGTCGAGGAAGATGTACCGCGCCGGGGTCGAGCGCAGCCCGACCGCCGAGTTCGCGCCGGTCATGATCAGGATGCCGCCCGCGAACTCCTTCGAGAGCATCGTGTTGCCCGCGTCACGGGATCGCGCCGGCTTCACCCGCTCCCGCAGCTCGGGGCTCTCGTCGATCAGCGAGTCGATCCGCTGGCGCGAGTTGCGCTTGGCCAGTTCCACCGTCGGCTGGACCGCGAGCATCGGCCCCGGAGCCTGGTGGATGGCGAACCCGATCCAGTTGTTGCCCGCCTCGGTCGCGCCGACCTGCGCGGCTTTCATGAACACGATGCGCTGCGTGGGATCGCCCGGCGACAGCCGGTCCATGATCTCGCGCATGTAAGGTGTGCGCGCCGTCCGATAGCGCCCCGGTTCTGCCGATGCGCGGCCGGACAGCATCCGGTGCCGGTCCGCCCATTCCGACACGGTCAGGTCCGGGTCGGGCCGGATCCCGCGGGACCAGGCGCGGATGAGGGCGCTCGCGCCGTCGAAGTCCGTCAGGTCATCCGGCAAGCCCGGTGCGGACCTCGGCGAGGCTGTCGAGTTGGGCGCGGACATGGGCTTCCAGAACCTTCTGCATCAGCGCCGCCTCCACCTCGCTTTCGTCCCCCAGCGCCGCCGTCAGCTCCGCCGCCATCAGCGCAGCGACGCGCGCGGGCCAGGTGACCCAGGCATCCCGTTCCTCGCGCGCGAGCCGGAACATCAGCGTCTCGGCGCGCGCCCGGTCGATCAGATCCCCCTTCATCCGCTGGAGGCGATAGCGCCGCTCCTGCGCCTTCATCACCTCATTGGCGGTCTTCGCCTGCAGGAAGGTCGTGCCGCCGCCCACGGCCGGAACAGCCAGCCCCTGTTCGCGCAGCGTGTCGCCGACGGCGGCCACGGCAGCCTCGGAGACGGGTTTCAGCTTAGGCGCGGGCGGCTTTCTCGTCTTCGACGGGTCCGTCGTCTCGGCGCGCCGGGCGTCGCTGGCGGCCGCGTTGATGCTGCCGTCCGGATAAAGGACCAGCCGCTCGGCCGTCTTCGCCTTCTGGATCGCGCCCCGCGACAGCCCGACATGGGCGGCGTACTGGCGCTCGCTCATGCCCTGCATCGACGTCTCCGATTATCATTCAATATCATGTGCTTATCGAGTTGATAAGCGTCGCCACCGGAGCGAACGTCCATCCTACAAGGACGATGCAACTCACCACGGAGCCACCACGATGACCCGCCGCGCACAGGACAACACGAAAGCCCTCGACGCCTTCATCGCCGCGAAGACCGAGATCGACGCGATGCTGGAGCGGCTCGCCGCCCTCAGCGCGGACCATTTCGAGACCAGCCCCGACGAGATCAACTGGGGCCATGTCGGCACCCTGAACCACTACCGCGCCAAGCTGTACAAGCTCCCTGCCGCCTGACGCGCCGAACCTCGACAAGCTGATGGCCGCCGTCCCTCCGGGGCGGCGGTCGATCATTCGGCGCTCCGCATCCGGATGGCCTCGAACAGCCTCCGCAGCAGGTAGCCCCGCGCCAGCGAGACGCCGACGAAGGCGAGTCCGATGGTCAGATGCTCTGCAAGCCCCGTCTCGATCCCGAACCACGGGAACACGACGAGCAGAACCGCCCGCTGGCGTTTGTGCGACGCGACAGAATCGAACGCGCGACACGAAAGGCACCGCCGCAGGTGGTGCATGTCCGCTCGACCGACTGCGCCGCGTGGCGGCAAGCTCGGCTGCAGAACCGCTGGCGGTTGCTCGGCGGCGCCGGGAAGTCCTGGCCGCAGTGTCGGCAGGTCTCCCGGTTCCGGTCCGCGGATCGCGTGCGGTGGCCTCTCTCCAGCGCCGGCCCTGCGGCGCAGGCTCGGCACCGCGTCGCGGGGTTGTCGGCGCGCACCTCCTCGACCCCGCCGCACCCAGTGCAGGTCCGCAGACGGGTCGCGCGGTTCCGAGACCTGGCGCGCGGCGCGACGGCGCCCGTGCTCGCCGCAGTGCCGTGCGCGAGGGCCATGCAGGTTCCTGTCGATGGTCGATCGGCATCAGCAGGGTGGACTCCGGCACGGCGGGGTCCACCCGGCGTCCGGCCGGACTCCGGCATCCGCGGGGTATTCACCACGTGTGGCCGATCAGATGTTTGAATTCACGAGGGTTTCGTGGCGTCGCGGCTGGACTGTTGATTTCCACCCAGAACTGAGCCGGGTAGGCGTATAATTTCCACTGAGAATTGAGCCATGTGAACCTTCCCCCAGAGCGGTGAGCGGCGGGGGCAACGGAGTGATCCACATGGGACTTTTGAAC
>NZ_SIJH01000027.1 GCF_004762095.1 Tabrizicola caldifontis | reverse complement strand
CGCAATGGGCGATCAGCTTCGCGCAACCGAAACGCTGCGCAGATCGCCCATTGCTCCGTCGGCGAAACAGCGCCAAGTTCAACAAAGGACTCTGGTGTCAGCCGGATGAGCATCGGGGGTCACAGCATCTCCGGCCCTGCGACCATGCCGACGCCAACCTAGGCCGGGCCCGCCATGCCCCGGAGGATCAGACGGATGCACCAGCCTGTTCAGCTGGTGCACGAGACCGGGTGATGTGCCTGCGCCATCGGCGCTTGCCTTTTCTGCCTCTGCCACAGCGCAAAGCCGGGGGGGGGAACACCGCCCCGCAGTCCGTGCAGGGCGGTGCAGCTTCAGCGCGGCAGGATCACGAACTGCTCTCTGCCGTCACGCCAGACCAGCAGTGCCACCGCGTTGCCTCGCGATGCATCCAGCGCGGCGGCCAGATCCTCGGGCGTGGCAACCGGACGCCGGTTCACTGCCAGCACCACGTCGCCCGGGCGGATGCCGGCACGCTCTGCCGGGCTTTGCGGGGCGACCGACACGACCGACAATCCTTCGACCAGGCCATAGCCGGGCATGTCCGGGTCAAGTGGGCGCAACAGCAGACCGGAAAGTTCGACTTCGCCACCCGCGCCGGATTGAAGGGTCGCGCCCCCTGCCCCCAGCTCATCAAGTCTGGCGGCGATCCGCAGACGCTCCTGGCCGCGCAGCACGTCCAGGGTAACCTCATCGCCCGGCCGCTTCATGCCCACCCGACCGCGCAGATCGGCCGAACCGCGCAGGGTGTGGCCGTCGATCGACAGGATCACGTCTCCTGCGCGCAATCCAGCCTTGTCGGCGGCGCTGCCCGGCTCGACGCTGCCGACCACAACCCCTGCTTCGGCATCCAGCGCCATCGCCTCGGCCAGATCAGGGGTCAGATCCTGGATCGCCACCCCCAGCTTGCCGCGGCTGACGGCACCGTGTTCGACCAGCTGTTCCATCACGGCCAGTGCCATGTTGACCGGGACGGCAAAGCCGATGCCGACATTTCCGCCACCATTCGGTGCGATGATCGCAGTGTTGATACCCACAAGCCTGCCGTCCAGCGTGATCAGCGCGCCACCGGAGTTGCCGGGATTGATCGAGGCATCGGTCTGAATGAAATCCTCGTATCCCTGCGGGTTGATCCCCGACCGCCCCAGCGCCGAAACAATGCCAAGGGTCACGGTCTGGCCCAGGTTGAAGGGATTTCCGATCGCCACGACATAGTCGCCCACCAGAAGCTGATCGGAATCCCCCGGTTCGATTGCGGTCAAACCCTCGGACGGAACCTTCAGCACGGCGATGTCGGTTGCCGGATCGGTGCCCACAAGTTCTGCCGTCAGGCTGCGCCCGTCGCGCAGTCCGACGCGAATTTCGGTCGCATCGGCGATGACGTGGTTGTTGGTCAGCACGTAACCCTTTTCCGCGTCCACGATGACGCCAGATCCGGCGCTCATCTGGCGTTCGACGGGTCCTTCGGGCGGAACCGGCGGCAGGAAGGGCGCAAAGAACGGGTCACGGAACAACGGGGTCGTCGCGGCCGGTCGTTCCGAAAGGACCGATATGTTTACGACGGCTTCAGCCACCCTGCCAATCACCGGCGCAAGCGTGGGAATGCCGCGAGCATCGGCGTCGAAGTTGCCCGACGGCAGCGCCGGCACCTCGGCGACTGCCGCGCTTACCCCAAGTGACAGGGCGACCAGCGCGGCCCGACCGCGCGCGAGGAATGTTCGGGATGACATGCCAAACTCCTGATGATGCAGAACGAAAAGGGAAAGTCACGTCTTGGAAGAACGGGGGGCGGGCGCCATGGCGGCGTCCGCACCCAGCGCCGGATCACCCGGCCTTGACCTCGATATGCTTGACGCGGGCCTGTGCCTCGGGTGTCTGCGGCAGACGCACGGTCAGCACGCCGTTCTTGAAGGTTGCTTCTGCCTTCGACCCGTCGGTTCCGGGCGGCAGCGGGATCGTCCGCCAGATCGCGCCGTAGCTGCGTTCGGAGAGGTAATAGCCCTTCTTCTCCTCCTGCCGCTCGATCTTCTTCTCGCCCTTCACGGTCAGCAGGTCGTCGGTCACAGTGACCTCGACATCCTCCATGCTCATGCCGGGCAGCTCGATCGAAATTTCGATCGCATTGTCGGTCTGCACAACGTCCGACTTCGCCTCGGAATGGCCCCAGGGCCAGTCCAGGTCACCGAAGGACTTGCCGAAGCGGTTCCAGAACCCTTCGAAGACCTGGTTCATTTCGCGTTGCAGGACGGCGATGGGGTTGTCCTGCGTTTCGGGGCGGGCGGGTTCGTCCTTGCGCGCCCAGGGAATCAGATCCTTGATCTTCATCACAATCCTCCTTTCCTTGGCTCAGGCGGCCTTGACCTTGATCGTCTTCGGCTGGGTGGCCTCGCTGCGCGGCAGGCGCAGGGTCAGCACGCCGTTCTTCATTTCAGCTTCGATGCGCTCGGCATCGAAATCCTCGGACAGAGTGAAGGCACGTTCGTAATCGCCCGGCTCATACTCGGCATGGGCCAGGCGCAGCTTGTCGGGGCCGGCATCGTGCGAACGGGCGCGGATGGTCAGCACCCGCTTTTCCAACGCGACATCCACGTCATCGGCCGCCACGCCGGGCAGTTCGAGCATCAGCGTCACGCCTTCCCTGGTCTCGACAATATCGGTCAGCGGCCGCCAGACCGGGCGGTTGCGGGTGGTTTCGGCCGCAGCTTCGGCCGGGGTCTGTTCGGGGGCCTTCGCAACTTCGGTGGTCATTGTCTTGTCCTCCTCTTTCAGGCGGCCTTGATCTCGATGCGGCGGGGCTTGTCCTCTTCCGGGCGGCCCACGGCAATGCGCAGCACACCATCGGCAAAGCGGGCCTCGACCTTCTCGGGATCGACGCGGAAGGGCAACCGGATCGCACGGGTGAAGCGGCCGAAGGCCCGCTCGCGTCGATGCCAGGTTGCGCCTTCGGGCAGTTCGGGCGCCTTGCGTTCGCCTGATAGCGTCAGGATATTGTCCTTCACCTGGATGTCGATGTCGGCGGGTTCGACGCCGGGAAGTTCGGCGGTGATGGCCGCTGCTTCGTCATTCTGCCAGACGTTCAGCGCCGGGAAGGGGCGCGGCGCACCAAAGGCGCTGTCCAGATCCTCGGACAGCCGCCGCATCAGAGCAAAGGGATCAGCAGGGTAAAGTGCAGTCCTGTAGAGCATGTTCACCTCCTTGTGGACGGCCCGAAGGCGGCCACGAAGGACGGGAGGGAGGCGTTCGACTGCCCCCCGCTCTGGAGTCGGACGTCACCTTGCGGGGTCCAGATCGGCACCCCCGGTGGCCTGCCGCTTGGGCCAGACCCGTCACCTTGCGTGAACCCCTCGCGGGCGTTCGACCTTAATGAAGGAAGGCCCCGCGGTGATTTCAAGAGGCTGGCGGACCGAATATTCATATTCGTTTTCATATGGTTGCGAAAACGGCGGTGGCCTGCGCCACCGCCGTCGATCCTTCAGGCACCGGCTTCCGGTTTCCCGCCAGAAGGCGGGTTTTCCGCCGCTTCGGCCGCTGGTCTTGCGGTCGTCACCGGCTCGATCCGCACCTGCTCGGCCGTCTTGTCCCAGCTGATCCGCACCTGATCGCCCTGCGCCACCTCGCCGCCCAGCATGGCGCGGGCAAGGCGCGTCTCGACCAGACTGCGGATCTGACGCTTCAACTCGCGCGCGCCATATTCCGGGCGGAAGCCTTCGGCCGCGAGCATATCGATCAGGCTGTCGTCGAAGATGATCTTCACCCCCTGCGACTGAGCCGTGCGCGTGACCCTGCCAAGCTGCAACAGCACGATCTGCCGGATCTCGTCCTTTGTCAGGCTGTGGAAGACGATGATGTCGTCCAGCCGGTTCAGGAACTCGGGCCGGAAGTGGCCGCGCAGCACTTCCATCAGCTCGGCCTTCAATTTCTCGGGCTGCTCGGCCGCCGTGCCGCGCAAGAGAAGCCGCTTCTGGATCCGGTCGGCGCCGAGGTTCGACGTGGCGATGATGATGGTGTTGGTGAAGTCCACCACGCGGCCCTTGCCATCGGTGAGGCGCCCGTCGTCGAAGACTTGAAGCAGGACGTTGTAGACATCGGGATGCGCCTTCTCGATCTCGTCCAGAAGGATGACCGAATAGGGCTTGCGGCGCACCTTCTCGGTCAGCTGCCCGCCCTCGTCATAGCCCACATAGCCCGGCGGGGCGCCGATCAGGCGGGCGACGGTGTGCTTTTCCATGTATTCCGACATGTCGATGCGGATCATCGCATCCTCGTCGCCATAGACGACCTCGGCCAGCGCCTTGGCGAGTTCGGTCTTGCCGACGCCGGTCGGACCGAGGAAGAGGAAGGTGGCGACGGGTTTCGAGCCCTCGCGCAGCCCCGCGCGCGCCAGCCGAACCGCGTCGGATACGGCCCGGATCGCCTCCTCCTGGCCGATGACCCGTTCGTGGAGACGCTCTTCCATCTTCAGAAGCTTGGCGCGTTCCTCCTCGGTCAGCTCGTCGACCGGGATGCCGGTCAGCTTCGAGACGATCTGCGCGACATGGGTCGCCAGCACCTCGGCCGTCCCGGTGGCACGCGCCTTTTCCCAGGCCTCGGTCAGCTCCTTCAGCGTCGCTTCCTTCGCCTCGATCTGCTTGCCGATCTCGGCGGCCTTGTCATAGTTCTTGCGCGCTGCGGCATAGTCCTGCTCGCGCCGCAGCTGATGCAGTTCGGCCTCGATCTCCTGCACTTCGACCGGGCGGGCCGTGGCCGACAGCTTCACCCGCGCCGCGGCCTGGTCGATCAGGTCGATCGCCTTGTCGGGCAGGAAGCGGCCCTGGATGTAGCGATCGGACAGTTCCGCCGCCGCCACGATGGCCTCGTCGGTGATCGTGACCTTGTGGTGCGCCTCGAAGGTGTCGCGCAGGCCGCGCAGGATCATGATCGCCTGGGCCACGGTCGGTTCGGGCACCATCACCGGCTGGAAACGGCGTTCAAGGGCCGCGTCCTTCTCTATGTGCTTCTGGTATTCGTTCAGCGTGGTCGCGCCGATCAGGTTCAGTTCGCCCCGCGCCAGCATCGGCTTGAACACGTTGGCGATGTCGAGGCCCCCCTCGCCTCCGCCCTGGCCGGCGCCGACGATGGTGTGCAGCTCGTCGATGAACAGGATCATCTCGCCCTGATGATCCGTCACTTCCTTGAGGATCTTCTGCACCCGCTCCTCGAACTCGCCGCGGTATTTCGACCCCGCGACCATCGAGTTTATGTTCAGCTCAACCAGACGCTTGCCGCGGATCGCCTCGGGTACCGAGCCCTCGACGATGCGCTGCGCCAGCCCCTCGACGATGGCCGTCTTGCCCACGCCGGGTTCGCCGATCAGCACGGGGTTGTTCTTCTTGCGCCGGGCGAGGATCTCGATCGTGGTCTCGATCTCGGCCGCGCGGCCGATCACCGGATCAAGCTTGCCATCGCGCGCCATCTTCGTCAGGTCGCGCGAATACTTGTCCAGCTCCGGGGTGTTGGTCGGCGCTTCGGCCTTGCCGTCCTCGGCACCCGACTTGCCCACCACGCGTGCGACCTGCTGGCGCAGCGCCTGTGGCGTCAGGCCCAGTTTCTTCAGCATGTTGGCGGCCAGGCCCTCGCCTTCTTCGGCCAGGCCGATCAGCAGGTGTTCGGGGCCGACATAGGAATGGCCGAGGTCGGTCGAGGCCCCGAAGGCACGGCTGAGCGCATCCTTCACCCGCGGGCTGACGCCGATCTCGCCCTCGTGCGGTTTTTCGCCGCGCTTCGCCTCGGCCTCGATCTGGGACTTCAGCTGATCGACCGAGATCTTGAACTGGTCAAGCACGGTACGCACCACTTCGGATCCGGTCAGCGCCAGCAGCAGGTGTTCGGTATCCACCTCGGACCGGCCCATGTCGGCGGCATGGCGCGCGGCCTCCTGCAACAGTTTTTCGGCCTGCTCGCTGATCTTGCTGGCAAAGCCCCCCCCCTGACGGCGGGCGCTGCGGGCACGCGGGGCCTCGTCGCCGAAGGTGGCATCCACCACCTCGTCATCGTCCCCATCGCCGGCCGCAGCCCCCAGGGGCGGCAGATCGAAGCCCGCATCCTCCATCAGGCTGCGGAAGGGCTGGTCGCCGAAGAATTCCTCGAACAAGCCGCCGCGCCGGCCGAACAGCGATTCCAGAGGCGAGGCCGTGCGTCCCTGCCGGCGCAACACCTCCCTGTAATGCTCGTCGCACAGTTCCATGTTCTGCGTGCGCCCGTTGACCGAGGCGCGGACCCTGACCGTTGCCGGCTTTCCGCAGATGTCGCATTTGCCTTGCATGCTTTACCCTCCGTCAGGTGTTCAATCATTCGTGTCTGTGTAGAATCGACCGGTCGGCCGCACCTTGATCTGCCGCAAGGTCACGCGCCGGGGCGCGCCCTGCATCCTGCCAGCGTATCATCCAGTAGATGCCGCCCAGTGCCAGCGTGGCAAAGGCAAGGGCGGCAATGGTGGCTGCCCCGGTCTTGTCCAGGTCGAGGATGATGAACTTGCGCAGAAGCGCGAGGAGCGCCACCAGCACCACGGTGCGGACATGGAACACCGTGTCGTGGCTTTCGACCGAAACGACGATCGACCGCTTGAACTCCAGCGCGATGATCACGGTGAAGATCGCGCCGAACACGGACTGGAACACCTGGTGGTCGGCCGGGTCGAGCGACCCTTCCAGGACCAGCCCGACCATCACCCGCAGGAACAGGTTCCACATCGCCGCCAGGATGACGACGATCAGCAGCAGCGACAACGACAGCGTGACAGCCTGTTCAAACCGCTGGTACAGCGTCAGCACCGCCCAGCGGTCGGCAAAGGCGTTCCAGTCCGACCGGATCGACATCGCCCTACTCCGCCGCCAGCGGTGCCGGCCGCAGGGCCGGGAAATCGTCGGGCGTGATCGTCTCGCGCTCCAGCAGCAGCCTTGTGCCCGCCTCCAGGTCGGAGCGGCGGGAGGTCAGCACCTGTTTTGCCCGCTGATAGGCGCGGTCGATCAGGTCGCGCACGGCAAGGTCCACCTCGCGCGCTGTCGCCTCGGAATAGTCGCGCGCAGTCAGACCGGGCGCACCGTCCTCGCCCAGGAAACTCGCCCGCTGCGCCTCCAGAACCGCCTGGCCCAGCTGGGGATGCATCCCGAAGCGGGTGACGATCTGCCGGGCGATGTCGGTCACCCGGGCAAGGTCGTCCGCAGCGCCGGTCGAGATCTCGCCCAGCACCAGATCCTCGGCCGCACGGCCCGCCAGCAGCACCACCATGCGGTTTTCCAGATCCTGCCGGGTGATCAGGAACCGGTCCTCGGTCGGCCGGGTCATCGTGTAGCCCAGAGCGCCGATCGAGCGGGGGATGATCGAGACCTTGTGCACGGGATCGGCGCCGGGCAGCGAAGCGGCCGCCAGCGCATGGCCCATCTCGTGCCAGGCCACGGCCTCGCGTTCCTTCGGGTTCAGAAGCCGCCCCTTGCGCTCCAGCCCCGCCACGATCCGTTCGATGGCGGCGGTCACGTCCTGCATGGTCACGGCCTCGGCCCCCCGCCGGGTGGCCTGGATCGCCGCCTCGTTGACCAGGTTCGCCAGTTCCGCACCGGAAAAGCCCGGTGTCAGCGCGGCGATCTGGTCCACGTCCAGACCCTCGTGCTTCACCTTCTTCAGATGCACCTTCAGGATCGCCGCGCGCCCCCCCTTGTCGGGCCGGTCCACCACCACCTGCCGGTCGAACCGGCCGGCGCGCAGAAGCGCGGGGTCCAGGATCTCGGGCCGGTTGGTCGCAGCCAGCAGCACGATCCCCTCGCGCGGGTCAAAGCCGTCAAGCTCGGTCAGAAGCTGGTTCAGCGTCTGCTCCTTCTCGTCATGCCCGCCGCCGAAGGCGCCCACGCCACGCTTCTTGCCCAGCGCATCGAGCTCGTCGATGAAGATGATGCAGGGGGCAGCCTTGCGCGCCTGCTCGAACAGGTCGCGCACCCGCGCCGCGCCCACGCCCACGAACATCTCGACGAATTCCGAGCCCGAGATCGAGAAGAAGGGCACCCCCGCCTCGCCGGCGATCGCGCGGGCGACCAGGGTCTTGCCGGTGCCGGGCGGGCCCACCAATAGGATGCCCTTGGGGATGCGCGCGCCCAGCCGGCCGTATTTCTGCGGCTCCTTCAGGAAGCTGACGATTTCCTGCAGTTCAGCCTTCGCCTCGTCGATGCCGGCCACGTCGTCGAAGGTGACGCCCGTGTCTTTCTCGACATAGACCTTGGCCTTCGACTTGCCGACCGTCATCATTCCGCCGAAGCCCTGCTTTTCGGCAAAGCGGCGGAAGAAGAACGACCAGAGCGCAAACAGAACCACCACCGGAACCACCCAGGACAAGAGCATGTTCAGGAAGGTGTTGGTCACCGTGCCGTCGTAGGCCGCGTCCGACTGTTCCAGCCGCCGGGTCAGGTCGTCGGGCACGATGTTGGTGACGAAGAATTCCGCGCCGTCCTGGGGCTCCTTGTATCTGCCGAGAATCCGCTCTGTCTCGACCTGGACCTCGGCGATGCGATTTTCCTCGAGAAGCTGCAGAAAGCGCGAATAGGGAATGCGCTCTGTCACGCTTGCCCCCTGCCACCACGACTGGAACAGCATCAGAAACAGGAAGGCCGCGATCCAATACCAGATGTTGATCTGCTGCTGCTTGTTCATCCTGAAAATCTCCGGTTCCGGCCACATTCCCTGCGGCCCTCGCCTGAACTTATCAGCGAAACTTCGGGTTGCATCAGGCAAATGCAACCTTGATCGCTGGATGCGCGCCGCATTCCCTCACGAGTGAGCTGCTTTGCCCCGCTGCGTCGCCTGCTGGTTGCCGAGGGCCCTGCTGCACAAAACGCTTGACGGGACTCATCGTGCGGATCCAGCGTGACAGCCGGATGCCGCGCACAGACCACCACCGGCCCGCAGATTGCAAGGATTGGCCCGATACGCCAGATCGCGCGTCGCGGCCAGGCCATCCGGGTCCAGGCAGCGAACGGCCAAACGGTCGGCACGCGCAGCAGCGCAGGAATGGGCGCCGCCGATGACGGAATTGGCACCCGGTGCCGGCGAAGTCGTGTGATCGATGCCGCAGCGGACCATCCGGCCCGGGCCGCGGCAAAGGTATTTCGCCGGCCGGCATGCGCAACCGGACGATCAGGAGGAGCGGATGATGAACGGATATGGAATGGGGCCGGGAATGGGTTTCGGCTGGATTGTGGGCCTGCTGGTGCTGGTGTTGCTGGTTCTGGCCATTGCGGCGCTGATCAAATACCTTCGGAAATAGAAAATACGGGGTGGCAATGGCCTATACGATCGACCGCATGATCCCCGGGTCCAGCCTTGACGATGTCGATGCGCGGACGCGAAAGGCGCTGGCGGATCACGGCTTCGGCGTCCTGACCGAAATCGACGTCGCGGCGACGATGAAGAAGAAGCTCGACGTCGAGATGCCGGCCTACCGCATCCTCGGCGCCTGCAATCCGAAGATGGCGCATCAGGCCATCGGGCTGGAGCCCCGCGTCGGCGCGATGCTGCCCTGCAACGTCATCCTGCGCGAGGTGCAGGGCGGGGTCGAGGTCAGCGCGGTAGATCCGGTGGCCTCGATGCAGGCCATCGGAAACGATCGACTGAAAGCCGTGGCTGGGCAGGTGCGTGACCTGCTGGCCAAGGCAGTCGCGGCCATCTGATGCTTCGCCCGGGCAAGACTGCGCAAACGGACAGGAGTACCGGATGTCCAGCCACAACCTTTGCCGCCGCAAGGTGCTTAAGGGCGCAACGGCGCTGCTGGCCATGTCACCGCTCGCGGCCGCTGCGGAAGGCGCCGCCCATACGATCCATGTGGTCAAGGATCCGGACTGCGGCTGCTGCAACAGCTGGATCGGGCATCTGCGCGACAACGGTTTCACCGTCAGCTTCGAAGAGCGCAGCCCCGTCGCGCTGTCGGCCTTCAAGCGCGAGCGCGGCATCCCGGATGAACTTGCCTCCTGCCACACCGCCATCATCGGCGATTACACGATCGAGGGCCATGTTCCGGCCGCCGATATCCGCCGGCTGCTGGCCGAGCGCCCCGATGCGCTCGGGCTGGCGGTCCCCGGCATGCCCTATGGCTCTCCGGGAATGGGTCCGGAAAGCGCGCGCGAGGCCTATGACGTTCTGCTGATCCGCAGGAACGGAACCGCAGAGGTCTTTGCGCATTATCCTGCGGCGGGATGACGACGGCCTGGGACAGGCGGCGCGGCCTGGCTATCGCCTGACGTGAAGGGAGGGAACGCCCCGACTGCGGGCTTGCCGCAAGGACCGTATCTGCCGCCAATAGTGCCTGATCGGCAGCGTCATGACAGCTGGGGCAACAGTCCGGCAGTGCCGGAACCTGAAGACCTCGACGGCCTCTGCCAACTCGTGCGACCCTTCCGGGGACATATCATGCTTTCGATTCTTTCCAACCGAACCTACCGGCACCTCTTTGCAGCCCAGGTCATCGCACTGGTGGGCACCGGACTTGCCACTGTCGCGCTGGGGCTTCTGGCCTGGCGGATCGCGGGCGACAACGCGGGCGCGGTTCTGGGCACCGCACTGGCGATCAAGATGGTGGCCTATGTGGCCCTCTCGCCGCTCGCCGCGGCGCTGGCGGTGCGGGTACCGCGGCGGACCTGGCTGGTGGGACTGGACCTGATCCGTGCCACCGTGGCGCTGGCCTTGCCCTTCGTGACCGAGGTCTGGCAGGTCTATGCGCTGATCTTCCTTTTGCAGGCGGCCTCGGCGGGCTTCACCCCGGCCTTTCAGGCGACCATTCCCGACATCCTGCCCGACGAGGCGGACTATACCCGCGCGCTGTCGCTGTCGCGGCTGGCCTATGACCTCGAAAGCCTCGTATCGCCCATGCTGGCGGCGGCGCTGCTCACGGTTGTCAGCTTCCCGGCGCTGTTCGGCGGCACGGTGATCGGCTTCCTCGCCTCGGCCGCGCTGGTCATGACGGTGCGGCTGCCCGCGCCGCAAGCCCCGGCTGCGGGCGGGGTCTGGGCCCGCACCACGGCGGGCCTGCGCCGCTATCTCGCCACGCCGCGGCTGCGGGGCCTTCTGGCACTGAACCTTGCGGTGGCGGCGGCGGGGGCAATGGTGATTGTCAACACCGTGGTGATCGTGAAGGCCGGCCTCGGCCTGGGCGAGCCGCAGGTGGCGCTTTCGCTCGCGGCCTTCGGGACAGGGTCGATGGCGGCGGCGCTGATCCTGCCGCAGCTTCTGGACCGAATGCCCGACCGCCCGGCGATGCTGGGTGGGGGGGCGCTGCTTACGCTTGCGATGCTGGCCGGACCGCTGGTAGGGGCGCTGCCCGCGCTGATGACGCTGTGGCTGGTCACGGGCTTCGGCTATGCGCTGGTGCAGACACCCACCGGGCGGCTTCTGCGCCGTTCGGCCCCGGCCGAGGAGCGGCCGACGCTGTTTGCCGCACAGTTCGCGCTGTCGCACGCCTGCTGGCTGATCGCCTATCCGCTGGCGGGCCGGGCCGGGGCGGCGATCGGGCTGCCTGCGACCTTCCTTGTCATGGCGGTACTTGCCGCAGCGGGAACCCTGCTGGCATGGCGCCTATGGCCCGCAGCCGAGGAAACCGCGCTGACCCACAGCCACGCGGACCTGCCCCACGACCATCCGCACCTGCGCGAACACGGATTCGCGCCGCACTGCCACCCTGCGGTACGCGACGCGCTGCACCCGTTCTGGCCACCTCAGGGCTCGTGCCCGACCGTCTGACCACGGCTTCCGGCCGGACCTGTCCGCAGGCAACCCGTGGCTGGGCTTCCTTGCCCAGCTGGAACAGCACAGCGCCCGAGGGAAACATCGACAGCGCCACGAACCGGAACGCGGTCGATGTCCCCTGCGTAAGGCTTGCAGGGAAGCAAGGCTCCAGCGCGCCTACGGCATGGCCAAGGTCGCGCCGGAAACGGTTTATGCCGGCGGCCATGCTGCGCCAGGCTCGCGGCGTGATGTCGGCCACCGCGGCAGAGAGCTTGGGATAGGGCAGCGCCATGCCGAAGCCCGCCCCCCGCCGCGCACCTGTGCCCGGGACCACCATCGCCGCGCCGACGCCGCAGATCCACATGGCCGGCATGTTGCGCCGGAACCGCCCAACCCGGTCCGACAGCCGATCGGCGGCGATGCTGATTACTGCCTTCACCGCGCCCAAAACAACGACGAACTCACCAAGCAGCAGGACGGATCAACACGCCGCCCATGGCGATGGCGAAGCCTGCGTGAATGTGCCCTGCCACAGCATGGCCATAAGGCTGCCAAGGCGCGGCTCGCCCCGCGCGAGGACAAAACGGATTGGCGGCATCACTGCAGCGACCACCGCGCCACGATGCGCGATGGGCATCCGCCCTGCGCACGCATGGGCTGCCTCACGAGATGAAGCAGCGGCTCCGCGGGTCTAACCTTCGACAGCCCAGGCCGTCGCAGCGGGATTTCCGGAAGACAGTCTGCCAACCGGAAGGGCTTTGGTGCCGCCTGCATCATCGCGCGTCAGGAAAAGGGCGTCGAGACACGACTTCTCTGCCAGCATTGCGCCCGCCTCGGCCCCCCTGACCATCAGCGCCGTCGCCCAGGCATCAGCCTCGGCGCAGGTGGGTGCGATCACCGTCACCGATGCGGGCGGGGACAGCAGCGGCGCGCCCCGTGCAGGGTCGATCGTATGCGACAGTTGCCGACCGTTGACCGTGACCCAGTGACGATAGTCGCCCGAGGTCGCCACTGCGGCATCCTGAAGCGTCAGTATGGAATGGGGCGCGCGGCGGTTGCGATCGGGTCGTTCGACCGCAATGGTCCAGGGATGCACGTCAGGGCGCAGTCCCATTGCGCGCATTTCCCCATCGATCCCGACCAAAGCATCGCGGATGCCATGGGCGAACAACGTCTCGGCCAGCCGGTCCACTCCGTATCCTTTAGCGATCCCGTTCAGGTCCAGGGTAACGGGGGCGGTCTTGCGCACACGGCCCGCATCCAGTTCCAGCACCTCGTGGGCCAGGTGGCGGGTGGCCTGCATGGCCGTGCGGATCGCCAGCGGATCGGCGGCCGACACCCCGAACCCCCAGGCGCACACGGCATCGCCTTGCCCGATGTCGAAGGCCCCCTCAGATGCTCGGCCAATGGCCAGCCCCAGTGCCAGCACCTTGGCCAGATCCTGCGGCAGTTTCTGCCAGGCGCCCACAGGGGCGGCATTCAGGCGCATCAGGTCACTGTCCGGCTTCCAGGTGGACATCTGGTCATCAACCGCATCGACCGCTGCCTGCAGCGCGACACGCACCGGGGCGGGGTCGAAACCATCGGGCGCGAAGAACAGTGCCGACCAGCGGGTGCCCATGGTGGGGCCATTCAGGGCGTGACGGATCAGGTCAGTAGACATCTTCGACATAGCGCCCCTCAGCCTTCAGAACCGCAGGCGCAAGCCCCGAGGACGCAAGTATGTCCTCAAGCGCGCGGGCAACGCCTTGCGCCATGTCACGTCCACCGCAGACCATGATCCTTGCACCCTGGCGGATTGCATCAGCCACCAGCGCAGCCTCGGCCCGCAGTGCATCCTGAACGTAGTGCGGCCTTGCTCCGCGTGAAACCGCGGTGAACAGGCGCGCAAGCCGCCCCTCGGTCTGCCAGATGGCCAGTTCCTCGCCATACAGAAAGTCGCTGTCCCGGTTGCGTATCCCGAAGAACAGATACATCGGACGGCGGCGAGCGTTGGCACGGATGAACCCGGCCAGCGGGCCGACGCCAGTGCCCGCGCCAATCAGGATCAGCGGTACCCGATCCTGCCCGGCGTGGAACCGCGGATTGCGGCGAAGGAAGGCGCGGACGCGCGCGCCCGGCTTCAGCGCCACAAGCTGCCCGGAAGTCAGACCACCCGGGTGCTTGCGAACAACGATCTCGATGAATCCGTCGCTTGCCCCCGACGCCAGAGAATATAGACGCGGCACAGGCGAGCCTTCGGGCAGGACGCCAAGCAGGTCTCCGGCCTCGAACCGCGCCATGCCACGACCGGTCAGACGCTGCCAAAGCGTGACACGCGGCAGGGCAAACCGCAGGATCGCCATCGGCACCTGCACCTCTGCCCCGTAATCGCGCCGCGAAATCAGATCGAGTGTAAAGCCATAGGGTATGGCAGGTTGGTGGGCCAGCTCCAGGCTTAGGGTCAGGACTCGTTCTCCATTCATAGCCAGAACATGACGGTTGCGGCGAGTGCGACGGCTGAGAGGAAGACCTTTGGGCAGCGGTCATAGCGGGTGGCAACCCTGCGCCAGTCTTTCAGCCGAC
>NZ_SIJH01000026.1 GCF_004762095.1 Tabrizicola caldifontis | reverse complement strand
CATGGCGGGTGCGGAGATGCCGAGGGTGTTCCCCAGCGCCAGTGCCACGCCCATGTCCCAACCGATGACCGCGCCGGGGATGACGCGCATCTGCCCGCCAAGGCGCTGCGCCAGGTCCCAGACCTGCGCGCCTTCGAGCGTCAGCGGCCGGTTCAGCCGGGCGGGGCAGTCGGGACAGGTCGTGCCGCAGGCCGCGCAGTAGCCTTCGCCCCCACCGAAGGACCAGTCGGCAAGGGCGCTGAGGCGTTTTTTTCCGCGTCCAGCAGGAGGGCCTTGGCGACGTAAGAAGTCTGGAACGCCTCGAAGGCGGGCCAGAGGTCGAGGAGCGCGTCGATGGCCTCGGGGCTCGGATCGATGGGAGTGCCATCGGCGTCGCCGATCCCCTCCCATTCGAGGATCGCACGCCGCGCCAGCGCCTTGGCCATGGCGAGCGCGGCTTCCTCGGTCGCGGCCCCCTCGGGCAACTCGGCAATCGCGGGATCGCTGCGTGCCGAGACCATCAGTGCGGTGGTCAGCGGGCGGAGCCGAACACGCACGCCGGGGATGAGGTCGCACCATTGCGGAGCGTTGGTGAGGTCGAGGGTCAGCATGGCGGGCCTTCTCAATAGGTTGCGACAGTGTTGACGAGGACGGCGGTGCACATGCGGGCGGGGCTGGTGGCCTTGGCCGCCTGCCAGTCGAAGGTGGCCTGGATGCCCTGCGGGCCCGGGATCTCGATGCGCGGGCGCGGCAGATAGACGGCGTGCGCGGTGAAGGTGAAACTGGCCTCGGCCCCGAGGCTCCAGGCGAAGACCAGCTCGCAGGGCGTGCCGTCGATGGCCTGCGTGATCAGCGTGGTGTCGGCGAAACGGACCTCCACCCGGCCCGTCAGCGCGGCCATGCCGGGGTCTGCCCCCTCGATGCGCCCGTCCGAGCGGATGGTCTCGATCCGGTCGAGGCCGTTGGACCAGGTCACCTCGGCGGAAATCACGTTGCCGAGCGGTGTGCCATTGCGGGTGATCGCACCGTTGAAATGCCCGAACCGCTGCAGCGCTAGGGCGGTGGGCGTACCGGCGGCCGTGGTGGCAGCGACGTTCTCGCCCTGCGCCACCAGTCGGGCCGTCGCGGTCAGCAGCCCCGACCGCGCCATCTGCCACGACAACTGATCGCAGACGCAGCCGGTGTACATCGCGTAGCGCGGAACCTCGGGCATGGCCGTCTCGATGGCCATGCTCGGCAGCGTCCAGTTGCCGGACTGGAAGGTGTGGGTCTTGGGCGTGGTGCCGGTGGTCGTGGGCTGACCGAAGGCGGCCTTCAGCCAGAGGCCGAAGTTCTCGACGTCGATCGGCACGACGACATCGCCATCGGCCGTGATCGCGTCCTTGATCGGGGCCAGCGGATCGCGTCCCTGGCCCAGCAGTTCCGAGGCGAGCAGCGGCTGTTCGGAACCGAGCGTGGTGCTGGCGAAGGGCACCGTCCGGTAGCCCGAGGCCGGCGCGGTACCATAGACGGTCTCGAACGCAAGCGCCATCTGCGCCCGCGCCCCATGGGCTCGTGCCATCGTGTTCTCCTATCGTCGGTGGGGTCAGGCCAGTGGATCGGCCGTGGAATAGTGCAGGATGACCGGGATCACCGCCGCCTTCAGGCTGGCGGCGCCGTCAACGGCCAGATCGACCGGACGCGGCGCTTCCGCCTCGACCCAATCGCAAAGGCTGCCCAGCGTGCGGTCGGCAGCAATCGCCGAGCCGACACTGGCGCAGAGCGTGTCGAAGGCGGTGTCACGGGCCGCACCCTGCACGACGGCCTCGATCTCCGCTCTGTGCTGGTAGTGGTAACGCAGCGGCGACAGCGTGACCTCGGGCTCGCCGGGCTCACCGTCGCGCAGGATCAGGAGACCTGCGGCCGGCACACGCTCGGGCAGCACCTCGCCCCGCAAGACGGTGGCGGGCAGCGCCGAAAGCCGCGCGTGCAGCGCGGCGAGGATGGTTTCGCGGGGGGTGGGCATTAAACTGCCTGCAAATCACAGACGTTGAACGACGCGCGGGTTACCTGACCCTCAGCAAGGCCAGCGTTCCCGCCGCCATCAGCGCCGCCGCCACCGCAAAGGCGACCAGCGGCGAGGCCAGCGTCCACAGGATCCCGACCGCGGAACTGGAGATCAGCTTCGCCGCACCGTTCACCGTGCCCAGCGCCCCGTAGCCCGTCGACAGCCGGTCCTCAGGCACCATGCCGGCTGTGACCGTCGCCTCCAGCGCCTCCTGCACAGCGACATAGAGACCGGCAATGGCGAAGATCAGGCCGAGGAACCAAAGGCTTTCCGTCGTGAACGCGAAGGCCGTCGCCATCAGAGCAGCGGTCAGCACGCCGAGTGCATAGCCCGCGACCAGCACGCGGCCCGGCCCCAGTCGGTCGGCCAGCACGCCCACCGGATAGGACGCCACCACCTGCACCACGTTTCGCCAGACATAGAGAAGCCCCGCCACCTGCGCCGCCTGGACAACGCCCATTTGCGCCGTGAGCAGCACCGTCGCAGCCAGGATCAGCAAGCTGTGCGAAAAATCCCCCAGCCCGAACACCCCGACCGCGCCGAGGTAACGCTTGAACCGCGCGGGCAGCCCCCTGAGCGTCGAGATCAGCCGCAACTCGGGGTTGGGCGAATGCTCGGGGTCACGGACCAGTGTCAGAAACGCCAGTACCGCCAGGCCGCCGGGGATCAGCGTCAACCAGAAGACGAGGCGAAATGCATCGGCCGGATCCGGCCAATCGAACCCCTGCGCCCAGCCAAGCGCCGCGATGCCGAGGAACGGACCGAAGATCGCCCCCACCGTATCCATCGCCCGATGAAACCCGAAGGCGCGCCCGCGGGTCTCGGGACGGATCGCCTGCACGATGATCGCATCGCGCAAGGGCCCGCGCAGACCCTTGCCGAACCACGACACCGTGCGTCCAAGCAGCAGGAGCGGCCAGCCGACCGCGAGGGCGATCAGCGCCTGCCCGACCGGGGTCAGGCCGTAGCCAACCAAAACGAGCGCCTTGCGGTGCCCGAACCGGTCGGCGATATGGCCCGCGAACATCTTGGTGAAGCTCGCGACCGCGTCGGCAATGCCCTCGATGATCCCCAGCACCGCAGCCGGGATGCCAAGCACGGCGAGGAAACCCGGCAGGATGACGGTCGTCGTCTCATAGGCGAAATCCCCGAGCGCCGAGGTGATTCCCGCACCGGCGACCGTGCGGTTGAACCATCCGGTGGGCGGCATTGGAACGCCCGTTTCTTGCGCATTCGGGTCGGCATCGTTCATTCTTCGGAGTCTTCTTTGTTTTGGAGGGCGATAGCCTTCCTTGAGGACGAGGTTATACCTCGACTGCAATAATTGAACAGGATGGACATGAGCCGCATTGCGCTGGAGCGTCACCAGGTCTGGATCTATCTCGCCGCCATCCTGGCGGGGTTGGGCCTCGGTCTGTTGCTGCCGGGGGCCGCCGCACAGCTCGAGGCAGCGGTCTGGCCGCTGCTGGGCATCCTGATCTTCGTGACCTTCACGCAGGTGCCGCTGATCCATCTGCCGGAGGCATTCCGCGACCGGCGCTTCATGGGGGCGATGCTCGCGGGCAACTTCGCGGTCATCCCGCTGATCGTGGCGGGGCTGCTTGTGTTCCTGCCAAGCGATCCTGCAGTCCGGCTGGGCGTTCTTCTGGTCCTGCTCGTCCCCTGCACGGACTGGTACATCACCTTCACGCATCTGGCGGGCGGCGACACCGGCCGGGCGATCGCCGCCACGCCCGTGAACCTGATCGTGCAGATGGCGCTGTTGCCCATCTATCTCTGGCTCTTCATGGGATCGGCCTTTCTGGAGATCTTCGCGGTCGGTCCCATCGTGACCGTTTTCCTGACGCTGATCGTGGCGCCGCTGGTGGCGGCATGGTTGCTTGAACGATGGGCCGAGGCAGGGTCCGGCCGAGACACGGTGATCGAGCATCTCGCCTGGTTCCCCGTGCCACTGCTGGCGCTGGTCGTTTTCCTGATTTCCGCATCACAGGTGCGGACCGTGACCGCGTCCCTGCCTGTCCTGCCGCAGGTGGCGGGCGTGTTCGTCGGTTTTCTCGTGCTGGCCCTGTTCGCGGGGCTGGGTCTTGCACGCGCGTTTCGCCTGCCGCCGCGATCCGGGCGCGCGCTGGTGTTCAGCCTCGGCACGCGCAATTCCTTTGTCGTGCTGCCGCTGGCGCTGGCCTTGTCGCCGGAATGGCGTCTGGCCATCGTGGTCATCGTCTTCCAGTCGCTCGTCGAACTGCTGGGCGTGCTGGTCTACCTCAAGGCGGTGCCGCGGCTTCTGCCCGACAGATAAGCGGGATATGCTGCAACCAATCTTGCGGAGCTCCTGGCCGAAAGCGATTCAATGTCCGATCAATCACCCATTCTTGTCAGCACCATCACCTGCCCCGACTGCGGGCACGCGAAAACCGAGACCATGCCGACGGATGCCTGCCAGTGGTTCTACGAGTGCACGGGCTGC
Source organism: Tabrizicola caldifontis (assembly GCF_004762095.1). Lineage (GTDB taxonomy): Bacteria > Pseudomonadota > Alphaproteobacteria > Rhodobacterales > Rhodobacteraceae > Tabrizicola > Tabrizicola caldifontis. Next base: position 11,259 of record NZ_SIJH01000026.1, on the reverse strand, counting down.
GGCAAGCTCTTGAAGCCGAAGCCCGGCGATTGCTGTGTCTATTGCTCATGGGGCAATGTCGCCTGTCCGCCGATCCAGGCAGGCAGGGATTGCTGCGGCTGATCGACTGGATGATTGACCCTCTCAAATGCGCACATCCACCCAGTTCGCCACGATCAGCCCCGGCACGGCTTCATGCGCCCGCACCGCATCCCGCGCCAGGTCCAGCCGCTTCGGCAGCTTGACTTGCGGGACCAGCAGGAAGATCGGCGCGGTGACCTTTCCGCGCCCGGTCTTCGAGCGCGACACCACCGCCTGGCCTTTCGTGTTCAGCCGCCCCTCGGCGACCAGCAGGCTCGGGCCCGTCCGGCGATATACGAAGCGCAGGCGGAGGCCGCGTCGCCGCTCCCATTCACCGGGCGTGATCCGGCCGCCGCGTAGGGATTTGCCCGCGGCGGGCAGCGGGATCGCGAGCCAGAAGCCATTCTTCGAGCGGATCAGCGGGCCGGTGTCGTGCGCGCCCACGATGACCGGGGCGTTCGACCAGACCAGCACTGCCGCGTTGAGGCTGGGCTTGGCCTTGGGGAACTGCTCCGACCGGATGGTGCGGGCCAGCCGGGCCCCGAGGCCCGCGCCGGTGATCTGCAGCCGCCAGGCTGCCTTCAGCCCGGTCCCGGCCTCACGGATCGCGGCCGACACGGCCCTCTCGCCCGCCGCAACCTCGGCCGCCATCATCGCGACAATGTCGGGATCGATGTCGAGCTTCAGTTTCACGCGGGCCTCAGGTCGACAGTCCAGACCAGCCGCTCGCGGTCGCGGACGGGTTCGCCCTGGATCAGGAAGGCGTCGCCCTCGATCTCGATGCGGTCGCCGGGGCGCGGGTTCGCCACCTCGGCCACGCGCAGGTCGATCCGGGTGGTCTCGGACCAGAGCCGGGCATCGCCGAAGTCGGTGATCGCATCGGCGCGCCGGGCGACGACGCGCACAAGGACGGGCGCACCGCCGTCAGCGATGTAGACCGCGTCCTGGCCGATGTTGGGATCGGCGAAGAGCGCGCCGACGGCGGCGGCGAAGGCGCTCATCAGAACGTCGCGTTCAGGCGGACCCGGCCGATGGTGTCGCCCGCGCCGCTCGCCACCGCCTCGACGGCCACGCCGATGAGGGTGTTGTCGGTCGCGACCGTCGTGCAGCGCTTGTTCGTGTCGTCCCAATAGACCTTGGCGCCGACGGTCCATGCCTGGGAGCCGACCTTGGTGATGTCGAACACGCCGACGAGCGCGGTCTCGACGGGCTCGCCGAGGGCGGCCGCGCCAGCGGCGATGCCGAAGATGGAAGCGACGAGCAGGCCATCGCCGGAGGCGACGGCATAGGGCGCGGTGAGGGTGATGGTGTTGCCGGGCTGGACGTAGTTTTTCATGGGGAGGATCCTTTTGGAAAGACGAAGGGCGGCCCGTCAGGACCGCCCGTGTGTCGGGGTTCAGCATGTTGGGGTGCGGGTTAAGCGCCCGGGTTCTTGTAGAGGCCGCGCCAGTCGATGGCCTTGGCGCCGAAGTCGAGGCGGCACTTGATCTCGACCCCGTCGACGTCGAAGCCGTTGCGGGTCTCGATGTAGGCGCCCTGCTGCCCCTCGAGATAGGCGTATTCGATCGTGTCGATCTGGTTCGGGCTCGCCGCCAGATACCAGGCGGTGGCGCTGGCGGCGTCGAGGCGCGGCTCGCTGATCGGCGACAGCGTGCGGATCGACTGCGGCACCACCTTGGCGCTGTCGGCGGGGACGAGGTTCTGGGCGACCAGCTGCTCGGCCTTCAGTTCCAGCGCCGCGGGCACGATCAGGAAGGCGGGCCGGATGTTCAGCACCGTCTTCCTGTCGAGGCCGGTCTGCAGCGCCATCGCCGCCCGGGCCGCCCCGACACTGGCCACGTCCAGCGCCGCACCGGTGCCTGCGAGGTTCTTGTGCGTGGTGTGGAACAGCGCGTTGCCGTCGGCCATCGCCGGGTTGGCGGTGATGATCCCCCAGACGACGTCCGACTCCAGTTGCGCGATGGAGTTGCCGTACATCGCCGGGATGCGGGTGAAGGCGTCGAGATCGTCGTTGATCAGCGTCTGGCGGGTGATGGCGACCACCCGGCCATAGGTCTTGACCTTGTAGCTCTCCTTGCTCTCGCCGAGCGTGCCGCGCTTGAACTCGCCGCTTTCGCCCACTTCGAGGAGTTGCGGCGCCTCGCCCAACTGGACCCGGTGCATCGACTTGAAGTCGGTGGCGAGCACCTGGCGGCAGAAGAGCGCGAAAGTCCGGGGATAGGCGTCATAGGCCTGCCGCAGGGTCTTGTTGGTGACGGCCGACAGGATCTCGGGGAAGTCCGAGGTCGAGTGCAGCGCGCGGGTCGCCACCTCGTCGCGCGAGAGGCCGCGCGTGTTCACCCCGGCATTGCCGAGGCTCTCGCGGGCGAGCTCCAGCAGTGTCATGCCGCGGTACTGGCGCGCGGCGTCCTCGAGCGGGAACAGCGTCGGGCTGTAACGGTGCAGCAGCGCGTTCGCGACGGCGTCGCGGCGGGTGATGCGCTCGTCCCGGCCGCCGAGGGGCACGGAGACATGCGGGAAGGTCCGGGTCTCGTCCGACTTCGCCGCCACCTGGTCGAGGATCAGGCGGCGGGACTCGTCCACGCTGACGCCGCGCTTGACCAGGTCCTCGGCGAAGCCGCGCTCGAGGTTCAGGCGGCCTGCCAGATCGTAGATGGTGGAGACGCGGTCGCGCTCGGCTTCACGGGCACGGGTCGCGATGGCTTCGGTATCTGAGGCCTCAACCTTCGGGGCCTTTGGCTGGCTGCGCGTCTCAGCCGCGCGCGTCTGCGCTTCGGCCGCGCCGGTCTTGTCGTCGGGCATGGTGATCTCCTCGGTCGCTGCCGTATCGGTTGTGTCGTCGGCCGGAGCGGCCGGGGTCTTGTCGGTCATCGGGGATGCTCCTTCCTCTGTGAGGGCGTCCCGGCGATGGAGGACGCAATCGTGTTGTTCGCCCTTGGCGCGGAAGCCCGCGGCGGGATCGGCGCCGACCGGCACGGCCGAGACCTCGAACGGCGTCCAGTCGACCGCCCGCCAGAGCTCGCGCCCGCCATCGGGCTTGGAGATGTCGAAGCGGTGGACCTGGTAGCCGATGGAGACCGCCCGGATGTGGCCGGCCTGGATGTCGCGCCAGATCGGCTCGACGTCCGCGCGCTCGCTGATCCGCACCACCGCGATGCCGCGTCCGTTCTCGATCCGCGCCGAACCCGGCACGACCGAACCGATGACCGCGTCGAGCGTGTCGACCTCGTGCACCTTCAGGAAGGGCGCGCCCGCGTTCAGCCGGTCGAGCCGGACATGAGCGGGATCGAGGCTCAGCTCCTCATCATAGGGCTCGCCGAAGAAGCTGGCGCGGCGTACGCGGGCTCCGGCCGACCAGATCACCTCGACGGTGCGGGCATCCGGGTCGACGCTGTTCGGCGCAAGCTCCGCCGACCGGCGCATGGCCGGCAGTTCGATCATCGTGTTCATGGGGTCAGTCCTGTTGGTCGGCGTCGGGCTCGGCTGGGTCTTTCGTCTGCGCGCTGCCGGTCTTGGTGATGCGGCGCGGGTCGCTGTCGAGCACCAGCCCCAGCGCATCGAGCTTGGCGTTGGTGGCGGCAATCTCGGCCAGCACCGCATCCGGGTTGCGGCCCTGTTTCGCGATCACCTCGGCCAGCGTCATGGTGCCGGAGCGGATCGACAGCAGGTTCGCCATCGCATCCTTCTGCGGATCGACCGCCTCGAACTTCGGCGGCGACCATTCGACCGGCACGATCGGCGACGGGATCTGGCCCGCCGCCCATGCGGCTTCGGTGAACCAACGCCAGACAGGCGCGCATAACATCGGGATGAACAACTGCCACTGCACGGCGTCGATCTGGCGGCGGAACTCCACGAGCCCCGCCCGGATCGAGGAATAGTTCACCTGGGACAGGTCCCCGGTCAGCAACTCGTAGGGCACCCGGAACCCGGCCGAGATCGTGTGCAGGCTGGCCCGCTTGTATTCGGCGTAGCCGCCGGTGGCCGCGGGCTGGTTGAAACGGATATCCTTGCCGCCGCGGGCATAGGCGATCAGCCCCGGCTCGAACTGCTCGACCCGATTGCCGTCGGCATCGACCACGGCGGGCGCGATGCCCTGCTGGGCCTCGTCGTCGCCGAAGACGATGGCCGTGACACAGGCCTCGGTCTTCTTGCGGACCAGTTCCGCGACCTCGTAATCGTCGAGATCGCGCAAGCTGCGGATCACCGGCGCGCCCCAGGGAACGCCGCGCGCCTGCGTGCGCTGCTTCTCGTAGACATGGGCGATCTCGGTCGCCGGGACCGGGCGGCTCTGCAGACCGTTCTGCAGGGCCCCATAGGCGTCGCCGGGGTGCTCGGCATGGAGCCAGTAGGCCCTGCGTTTGCCGACCGGGTCGAACTCGATCCCCTGCACCAGTCGGCCCGCACCGACGACGCCGGATTTGGTGGCGTCGAGGAAGTCAGCCTCCAGCACCTGCAATTGCAGCGGCACGGGCAGACCGTCGCTGGCGCGCCGCAACCGGCGGCGGACCAGAACTTCGCCCGCCTCGACCATCTCGCGGCAGATCAGCGTCTGGAGCCCGTAGAAGTCGAGCTGACCATCGGCATCGCAGTCCGCCGTCCAGCGGGTGAACAGCGCGTCGACCTTCCGGTCGAGCTTGTCGTCACCGCTCGCGGCGCGCGGCATGATCCCCGCGCCGATGATGTTGTTGACGAGCACCGCCACGGCCTTGGCCGCATGCGGGTTGTTGCGCACCAGATCGCGCATCCGGTCGCGCAAGAGCGCCCCGGCCACGCCGATCTCGGTGTCGGCGGAGGATCCCGGCGCGCGCCAGCCCTCGGTCCGCCGCCCGCGCGCGGCCCCGTCATAGCCCCGCGTCAGGGTCTCGAACGCCTGACGCGCCATGACACGACGAGCCGCCATGCGCGGGGCCACCGTGGCGATGGCATGATCGAACCAGGTCGCAGACATCAGCGGTCCCCGCGCGAGAAGCCCGCGAGCCCGGCCACCGGCAGCGGCCGTGTGCTGCCCGCGATGGCGCGCTCGATGGTGCGAATGCGCGCGAGCAGATCCTCGGCCGAGCCGTAATCCACCGACTTGCCGTCATAGCTGACCCGGGTCGTGCCGCTGGCATAGGCCCGGCGCAGCGCCGAGAGCTCGGTTTCCGTCCAGTCGGTCATGCTCAGAACCATCCCTCCCGCCGCCCGAGCCAGTCGGAGCGGCGCTTGCCCTGCGGGGCCTGCCCCGGCCGGTTGATCTGCCCGGCGGGATCGGTGTCGGTGGGTGCGGCCCCGAGCTGATCCTCGAGGTCGCGCCATTTCTCCTCAGACCAGCGGTCCGCGCCCGCGATCCAGGCGGCGGCGCGGGCGTAGACCCGGCAATCCAGCGCCTCGTTGCGCTCGCGCAGCTTCTGCCATTCCAGCCGGGCAAAGCCGCGCTTGGTGCGCACCGTCACCAGCTGTTCGGCGACGAACTGCTTCAGCCATTCGTTCTCGACCCAATGCGGCAGGTGCACCGAACCGGGCGGGAACGCCGCCCCGTCGGCGTTCGGCCGGCTTACGCCGCGCCACTGGCGCGACGGTCCGGCCTCACCCTCCTCGGTCGGGCGCGCCAGCCGCAGGAAGCGGTAGGTCTCGGCCTTGAAGGTCGACACCGCCACGGTCCAGAGCCTCGCCCCGCGCCGCAGCCGCTTGCCGCCCTCGGTCGCGTCCACGAAAGTCGGCCCCGAGACCGGGCTCGAGCGGTTGAACCCCTCGACACCCTTGACCGGCGATACCTGCCCAAACCCCTGCGCCCGCGACCAGGAATAGACCGCCGGGGCCTCATAGCCGGTGTCGATGGCGAGCCGCGCGATGCGCAGATGCGCACCGCGTTCATGCGGCCAGCTTCTATCCAGCAGGGCGGTCAAGGTCAGGCGCGCATCGGAGGTATCGCGCCCAGCCATCGGCGTCACCAGGACCTGGCGGCCAAGCAGGCCGTTCACCGGCGTGTTCGCCAGCGTCGTCGCTCCGTCCTTGTGATCGCGGGCCGTCGGGGTCATCCACATTCCCGCTGAATGCGTCAGATCGGCCGTCTTGCGGTTGCCCGCGCTCGGTTTGCATCCGTCGTTGGCCATCGGCGTCGGCCACATCGCGGCCGTCGTTGCGAGGTTCATGCCGTGCTGTCCCGCTGCCTGCGACGGCGTCGGCTTCGTCTGCCGGTTCTCGTTGGCGCTGGCCCTCGGTGTCGGCCAGAGCCGCAGCAGTTCCGTCCGGTTCCCGCCACTCGACCGGGTGCCAGAGCAGGCGCGCGGGGTCGGCCAGGTCGTCTCCCTCGCGGATGGCGAGGATGAACAGCCGCTCCCGCTTGTGGGTGGCGCCGACCTCCGCCGCCGTGAAGAGGCCTGCCGCAAGGCGGTAGCCCATGCCGACCAGTCCGCTGGCGACTTCGGGGAAGCCGAGGCGGAGATGATGGGCGACATTCTCGAGGAAGACGAAGGGCGGCTCGACCTCGGCGATGATGCGAGCGACATGCGGCCAGAGGTGGCGCGGGTCGTCCGCGCCCCGGCGCTTGCCCGCGACCGAGAACGGCTGGCACGGATAGCCCGCAGTGACGATGTCCACCGCGCCGCGCCATGGGCGGCCATCGAAGGTTCCAACGTCGTCCCAGACAACAGCCTGATCCAGGGACGTGTCTTCCATCCGCGCCACGAGCGTGGCTGCGGCGTAGGTCTCCCGTTCGACATGGCCCACAGCACGATATCCGGGGATGGCGAGGACAAGCCCGAGATCGAGCCCGCCTGCGCCGGAGCAGAGGGAAAGGCCGAAGAGGCATGCGTCTCCGGCTCCGGAAGCGCGTCCGGAGGAAGGTAAAGCCAGGTCATGCATGTCACGCGGCGGGTTCGGGAAGGGTTTCGGGAGGCGGGTGGATCCGGATTCTAGCTGGCTTCCCAAAAATCCGGCCCTGACGCTGGCGAAGTCTCGCGCTTCGCCCGCCAGCATACGATTTCCGCCAGGAAGGACCCGCGAACTCGTATGCTCAGGCGATGTTGACGTGAACGGGCATCGATCCATAACGAAAGGATCAACGCGGATCCTTTACTTGGATCAGTTCCAGCGACAGTATCCGTGCGCTCGTGATCGCGACGCGCGCTTCTCCCGAGGATAGCCAGAATCTTCCCGAGAACTGGGGTTTTCGTCTCTTCGAAAAGTGTCCGGCGGACACTTTCCGCTTCGCTTCGCGAGCTTGCGATCACTCGCCGAGAAGCGCCCGCAGATCTTTCATCAGCAGGAAGAGGTGATAGGGATCGGTCGGGCTCGGTTCGAAGTCGAACTGCTCGTACCAGGCGCGCGCTTCATCGTCCTTGGCATGCACGAGCAGCGCTCGGATACCTGCAATGTCGGCAGCTTGAGCCGTGCGCAGCAGTGCATCCTTGAGCAACGCCTTGCCCAGCCCCTTTCCCTGCTCGGCCCGGCCGATGGCAAGACGAGCGAGGAGCATCACCGGGATCGGATGACGGGCAAGCCCCTTGCTGACTCGACCGGGTGCCTCGGCATGTTCGACAGCACCGACCGCGAGGCTGTAATAGCCCGCGACACGCTGTTCCCCGCGGCACACGACATAGGTCTGAGCGCTGCCCGCTTTCTGGTTGACCAGAGCGTGGCGTTGCAGGAATCGATCGAGAGGTTCCTTGCCGCAATCAAACCCGTCGACGTCGTGGGAGGCATCGAGCTTTTGGACGGCAGAGAACGATTGGTTCTCCGCCGTCACTCAAGCACGCTCTTCTCGGCGAGCAGTCTGGCGAGGCGCGGCTTGCTCTGGACGGGGCGGTCGAGAACATCCTGGAATGCTTGCCACTGGGCGTCATCCAGCCGGAACATGCGCCGATCGACGAGCGCTTCCTCGGCGGCATGAATGCCCGCCTCGAGCAGGAACTCCGTCACGTTCTTGTGCGAAAATGTGGCAGCTCGCTGCAGCAGCGCCTTCATGGTCGGCGTGGTGCGCACCTCGATGCGTTCGGACTTGGCTTCGGCTGCTGGCATGGCGGATCTCCTGTCCCGACCTTCATATCATACGGACAACGTACGGACAAGAAGTTAATTGGGGTGACTGGCCGGGTCCTCGCAAGCCCCCTTGACCATTTCAATCACGTAGCGGCGCGACCGGAGCCGGGGGACTTTGCGCTGGTTCAGCCGCCATGCGATCACGCAGAGCGCATAGAGCCAGTGCTCGTGCGCCGCCGAGCGCTGCAATCCCACGGTCCAGCAGATGGTTTTCCAGCGCTCGCCGTAGGCGCGCAGCCAGACAATCTTGCCGTCGATCGGATCGAGCCCCACCGTCCAGCTGAGCGTTTCCTCCATCCGGCTGATCGCGGCGGGTAGCCGAACTTCGAACGCGAGGTTGGCAGACCGAATGGCGCGCCATCGCGAACGAACTTGATGAAACCCTTCGTGGCCAGCACGCTGATCCGCTCGCGGATCGTGTCCTTGCCGCCGAGCCCGGCCTGATTCTCGAAGCTCTCGGCGAATTGCAGCGCGGTATAGAGACGGCCGGCCTCGGCCTCATCACAGAGCAGTTGAAGGATCACGTCGTGTTTGCGCGCGCGCTCGGCGTCGAGCTTCTCGCCGAACTCGCGACGCACGAGCCTTGTCTCCGAACGGTCGATCGCGACCCAGCGTCCGTCCGCCTTGTCGACGATCATCGGCTCGATGCCGGGGCCGTTGCGGAGCTCGAAATGCAGCATCCGCTCCGGCCGGTCCTCGTCGGGCCGGTGCATGATCACGCCGGAGGTGTAGAAGCTGCGGAGGCTGCCCGCGCCCGAGAGCGCCATGAACGGGTCCTCGACGAGCTGTTTCTTCGTGATCTTGCGGGTGTGATGGCAGAGGATCAGGCCGGCATCCGGGGCTACGGCGTCCCGCAGGGCCTCGACCCGCTCCTGCAGGAAGAAGAGCATCGCGGTGTTGTCGTTCTCCCCGCCGCCGTCCGGACCGCCATCGAAGAGATTGCGGATCGGGTCGATGCAGAGGATGTCGGGCGCGCCATGCCCGTAGTGGGCGCGAACCGCGGCGATGGTCAGGCCCACGCCGCCGGCGTCGAGCAACATGCGGACCTTTGGCGTGGCGACGAGATTATCGCGCGCCGCGGCCAGGAGCGCCGGCTCGATCCGGATGGCCTGAAGGCGCTCCCGGAGGTAATGGTACTGGATCTCCGCCTGCAGATAGAAGATCCGCAGCGGCCGGCTTGGCGCAAAGCCGAGGAAGGGCACGCCCGCCGCCATGTGGACGAGCAGACTGATCAGGAAGTCGCTCTTGCCGACCTTGGGGGCGCCGCCGAGCACCAGCATCCCGCCCGGCGTCAGCAATCGCGGCGCGATGATGTCCTCGGGCATCGGGCTCACGTCGTCGAGCAGTGCGCCGAGCGTGAAAACCGGCAGCGCGGACATCGGCGGAACGGCGATCCGTTCGAGGGCCGGTCCGTGGCGCTCTTCGTGCAGACGCCAGAGGCGCTGGGCTTCCGAGGCGAGGCGTTCGAGCGGCCAGCTGGGACGGAGCTGGGCGGCGTTGTACTGGCAGATCGCCTCCCAAGCGTCGTCGCGGCTCATGCGGCCCTCATGCGCCATGCGGACGTAGTGGCCGATGGCGGCGCTCGCCCCCTGGAAGCGGGTCCAATCGTCTGATCCGCCTTCGCGGACCGGCGTCGTCAGGACATCGGTGATCGACGGTTTGTTGGTCGAGGGGGCTGGCTCGGAACCAACACCGGCAAGCGGTGGCATGTCGGCGACGAGTTCGGCGAAGTCGCGTAGATGGACCTCGATCCGGGGGCTGTGGCGGCGGATGTTGACCAGCCGCTTGAAGCCGCCCTTGTGATAGACCGAACCGGCCAGGCGGATCGGCTGGTGGGCCGATCGGAAATGCGTGTCGCCGCCGACCTTGACCGCGATGTCGCCGCGCAGCCGACAGAGAAGCGCGATGTCCTCGCCCTCGGCCGGTTCGCTCAAGCGCCACCAGACATGAAGCTTGTCGAGACCATCCGGCGTCCGGCCGCCGCTTTCGACGAGCAGTGTCGGCTCGCCGAGATGACGTACGAGGTGGTCAAGCTTGGCCGCAATGTCTCCGGCGTCGAGGTCGACCAGGACCGTCTGCATCTGCTGGACATCGGCGGCCTTGGCCTTGCCGGTCTCGGCGACCGTTCCCGGCACTACATAGAAGGCCGCCCCTTCGCGTGCTGCCCAACCGGCGAAGGAAACCGCCTTCTCCAGCAAACTGTCGTCGATCTCGATCCAGGCGTTGTGGGGTCGGCGGTTATAGTCCAGCATGCTGACCTCCCTCGTAGCTGCGGTGGGCGAGCCCGTGGCAGGTCGAGCAGAGCCATTCGACCGCGAGCGGCTCGGAATAGTCGTGATGATGGGCTTCGAGTTCGGTCACGCAGCCGCAGCGCTGACACCAGACCGGCACGATGATCCGGCACGCCTTGACTGCGCTCCTGACGATGCCGTGCGCCTTGTTCTTTTCAGCGTGGCGCAGCCGATACCGGCGCTGCGCCTCCCGATGCCTTTCGGGATCTCGGAAGTTCTGCGCGTAGGCACGCTGATATTCCCGGCGGCAATCCCGGCACCAAGCCTGTAGACCATCGGGGCTCCGGCGCCGCACGCCAAACTCTACCGCCGGCTTCTCTTCACTGCATTTGCTGCACGTTTTCATCAGAACGGCACCTCCGCGTCGGCGTCGGCTGCCATGGCGTGCATGGCGTCCTGGAAGCCGCCGACGGCGACCTCGATGAGCGTGAGCACCTGCGCCTCCGTGAGGTCGGAGAAGCGCGTCTGCCAGCCGATCTCCTCCATGATCTCGGCGACCGACTTCATGGCGGCGCGGATCGCCGCCTTCTCCTGTTCGGTGAGATCAACCATGGCCCAACGCTCCCGCGCCAAACGCGTCCAGAAGCCTTGGCAGGCCATCGAGCAGAACCAGACCGAGGGGCGCGGTTGCTTCGATCGCACCGGGTCGAACCAGCCAAAGCCACGGGTGGGTCGCCGGCAGACAGCACAGAGCGTTCCACGCGGATGCCAGAGCCGCCGCCGGTCCTCGGCCGTGGTGGGGGAAACAGATGCCATGGCTCATGCCGCCTTACCTCTTTTCAATGCGCCCATGTCGGTGGGAAGCTGCTTGGGCGCAGGCGATGCGGGTATGGCTGTCATGCTGGCTGTTCCCGATGGCTCGGAGGGCTGGGCCGCCCGCATCGCC
>NZ_SIJH01000025.1 GCF_004762095.1 Tabrizicola caldifontis | reverse complement strand
CTCGCTCCTCAGGTAATCCAATGCACATGACAGACCGGGGCCTCTTGGCCCTCGTCCGGCACGAGGGAATCGTGCCCGGACCCTATCTCGACGTGAAGGACGTCTGGACTTTCGGCATCGGCCACACGGCCGCCGCCGGTCCGCCCGATCCGGCGACCATGCTGCGCGGGATGCCTGCCGACATCGACGTCGGGATCCGCGAGGCGTTCCGGCTCTTCCGCGCCGATCTTGCCGCCTATGAGGCCGAGGTGCGCCGCACGGTAAAGGTGCCGCTCGCGCCCCACGAGTTCGATGCGCTGGTCTCCTTCCACTACAACACCGGCGCCATCGCGAGGGCCACGCTGACGAAGGCGCTCAACGTAGGCAATCGCGTTGCAGCCGCCGACGCGTTTCTGAACTGGCGGCGGCCGGCCTCGATCATCTCGCGCCGCGAGGCCGAACGCGACCTCTTCCGCCACGGCCGCTATCCCGGCGGGACGATCCCGGTCTGGTCGGTGGATCGCACGGGCCGGGTCGATTTCTCCCGACCGATCCGACGCCTGACCGAGGATGAGGCTCTGGCCTTGGCTCGCGGGCCGTCGCCGACGCCTCCGGTCCTCGCTCCTTCAGCCACCGCTCCGACCGGCTGGCTCGCCCGGCTGGCCGCCTTCTTCTCCACCCTGATCCGGAGGGCCTGATCCCATGCGCTACATTCGTCCGACCTCGCTCACCTGGTGGGCGGGGCTGCTCGCCTTCGCCACGGGTGCCGCCTTGCTTGCGCTGCCCGCCGCTGGTCCGCTTTCCGATTTGGCCCGGCTGATCATACTGCTGTCTGGTTCGGGTGACGCATCGCCTGCCGCGCTGATCGCGCTCGGCCTCGGCCTCATCGGCCTGCGGGACCGCCTCGAACGCGGGTTTCGCGGCGATGATTGAGTTCCTCGCAGGCATGGTTGTGGGCGGAGCGATCGGGGTTTTCGTCATCGCCCTCTGTGCGGCCGCAGCACGAGGAGACCGGCCATGAAGTCCCTCCCGCCCGCGCTGCAGGCCCATCTCGACGAGGGCACGACGACCCTCGCCTGGTGCTGGCGGATCACCCGTACCGATGGCGTGATCTTCGGCTTTACCGACCATGACCGTACGCTGGCGTTCGACGGAACCGAGTTCGAACCGGAAAGCGGTCTGACCGCCTCCGAGGTCCGATCCGGCTCTGATCTGTCGGTGGACGCGCAGGATGCGCAAGGCGTGCTGTCGTCGGATCGGATCACCGAGACCGACATCCTCGAAGGGCGCTGGGACAATGCGGCTGTCGAGGTCTGGCGCGTGAACTGGTCAGCCCCTTCGCAGCGCGTGCTTCTGCGGCGCGGGGCCATCGGCGAGATCCGGCGTGGGCGACTGGCCTTCGTGGCCGAGGTGCGGTCGCTGGCCCATGTCCTCGGTCAGACGGTCGGGCGGACGTTTCAGGCGAGTTGCGACGCCGCGCTGGGCGATGCGCGCTGCGGCGTGAACCTCGAGGCCCCGGCCTTCAACGGCACCGGCGCGGTGATCGATGTGCTGCGCGACAGGGCCTTCACCGCTTCCGGCCTCGGTTCCTTCGCGGCGGGCTGGTTCGCCTTCGGCCTGGTCGAATGGTCGACCGGCGCGAGTGCGGGGCGGCGGGTCGAGGTGCTGTCGCACGACCTCGTCGACGGGTTGGCGATCCTGACCCTGCTGGAAGCGCCGGTGCGCCCGATAGCGGCGACGGATGCCTTCGTGGTCCGGGCGGGCTGCGACAAGCGGATCGCGACCTGCGGGACCAGGTTCGCCAATGTGGCCAACTTCCGGGGGTTCCCCCACATCCCAGGGCAAGACGCGGTCCTGCGCTACGCCACCAGGGACGGCGGCCATGACGGAGCTGTGCTGTGAGGGCCGCCGATCCTGCCCGCGTCATCGCCGCTGCCCGGTCCTGGCTGGGCACGCCCTACCACGATCAGGCCAGCCTCCGCGGCGTCGGCTGCGATTGCCTCGGCCTCGCTCGGGGCGTCTGGCGCGAGGTCGTCGGGCCGGAGCCTTTCCCCATCCCGCCCTACAGCCGGGACTGGGGCGAGACCGGCCCGCGCGAGGTGCTGGCAGACGGGGCGCAGGCGATGATGTTGGAAGTTGATCCATCCGGGGCCGGGTCCGGCGCACTGGTCCTGTTCCGGATGATGCCCCGCGCCATCGCCAAGCATGTCGGGATCCTCACCGGCCCCGACACCTTCATTCACGCCTATGAGCGGCTGGGCGTGATCGAGGAAGCGATGACACCTGCATGGCGGCGGCGCATCGCCTTCGCCTTCCTCTTCCCTGCACGCTGAGATTTTCCCATGGCCACCCTTGTCCTCGGCGCTGTCGGCTCCGCCATCGGCGGGGCCTTCGGCGGCGCGATCCTCGGCTTTTCCGGGGCCGCAATCGGCGGCTTCATCGGCTCGACCATCGGGTCGGTCGTGGACAGCTGGATCGTGTCCTCGTTGGCCCCGGCGCAGAAGATCGAGGGCCAGCGCCTCGACAGCTTGCGGATCACCTCGGCCACGGAAGGCGCGATCATCCCGCGCCTCTACGGCCGCATGCGCATTGGCGGCAACATCATCTGGGCCACGGATTTCCGCGAGGAGACGAAGACCACGAGGCAGGGCGGCGGCAAGGGCGGGGGCGGTGGCCGGGTCCAGACCACCGAGTATCTGTACTACGCCAGCTTTGCAGTGGCGCTGTGCGAAGGCCCGATCACCGGCATCGGCCGCATCTGGGCCGATGGCAAACCGCTGGATATGACCGGTATCACCTGGCGCTGGTATCCTGGGAACGAGACCCAAGGGGCCGATCCCTTCATTGCGGCCAAGATGGGCGCGGCCAACACCCCCGCCTATCGCGGCACGGCCTATGTCGTTTTCGAGGAACTGGCGCTTGCGACCTACGGCAACCGCCTGCCGCAGCTGTCGTTCGAGGTCTTCCGTCCCTTGGCCGATCCCGACACGGCCGAGGGGCTGGTCAAGGCCGTGACCATGATCCCTGCGTCGGGCGAGTTCACCTATGCGACAGAAGCGGTCCGCAAGACGGTCGGCGCCACGACCACGGTCTTCAGTCAGACTACCGGCGGCACAACCTCGGCCGATAACCTGAACGCCTTGCCGGATGAAGCCGATATCGTCGTGGCCCTCGATCGGCTGCAGGCCATGGCCCCGGCCGTCGAAAGCGTCAGCCTCGTCGTCGCCTGGTTCGGCAATGACCTGCGCGCGGGCAACTGCACCATCAAGCCTGGCGTGGAGGTGGTGACCAAGGTCACCAGCCCCAAGGTTTGGTCCGTGAATGGCGTGGCACGGGCGAACGCGCATCTGGTCAGCCGCGACGCCGAGGACCGTCCGGTCTATGGCGGCACGCCCGCCGACTTCGCGGTGGTGCAGGCCATCCGCGAGATGAAGGCGCGCGGGCTGCGGGTGACGTTCTATCCCTTCCTGCTGATGGACGTGCCGCCCGGGAACACGCTGCCGAACCCCTACAGCGCGAATGCCGCGACGCCTGGCCAGCCGAGTTTCCCGTGGCGGGGCCGGATCACCTGTTCCCCTGCGGCAGGCTTTGTGGGGACCGCGGACAAGACCGCCGCTGCGGCGACGCAGGTCTCCAGCTTCTTCGGTGCGGCCACCCCGGTACAGTTCGCAGTGTCGGGCGACACCGTCACCTGGACCGGTCCCGCTGGCGATTGGGGCCTGCGGCGCATGATCCTGCACTACGCCCATCTCTGCGCCGTCGCGGGCGGCGTCGATGCCTTCCTGATCGGGACCGAGATGCGCGGGCTGACGACGATCCGGTCGGGAGCCAGCGCCTATCCGGCCGTGACGGCGTTCAAGGCGCTGGCGGCCGACGTGAAGGCGATCCTCGGGGCGGGCACCAAGGTCGGCTACGCCTCCGACTGGTCGGAATACTTCGGCCACCAGCCCGGCGACGGTACGGGCGATGTGTTCTTCCACCTCGACCCGCTCTGGTCGGATGCGAACATCGATTTCATTGGCATCGACAACTACATGCCGCTCTCCGACTGGCGCGACGGATTCGACCATGCTGATGCCCTGCAGGGCTGGCCTGCGATCCATGACCGGGCCTACCTGCAGGCCAACATCGCGGGCGGCGAGGGCTTCGACTGGTTCTATGCCAGCGCCGCCGACCGGTCGGCGCAGCTGCGGACGCCCATCACCGATGGCAGCGCGGGCAAGCCCTGGGTGTTCCGCTACAAGGACCTCCGCGCCTGGTGGTCGAACCCGCATTTCAACCGGCCGGGCGGGGTCGAGAGCGGCACGCCCACCGCATGGGTGCCGCAGTCCAAGCCCGTCTGGTTCACGGAACTGGGCTGCCCCGCCATCGACCGGGGCACGAACCAGCCCAACGTCTTCTTCGATCCGAAGTCGTCCGAGAGCTTCACCCCGTACTTCTCGCGCGGCTGGCGCGATGATGCCATCCAGCGCGCCTATCTCGAGGCGAGCTACCTCTGGTGGGGTCAGGGCGCGAACAACCCGATCTCGACTGTTTACGGCGGCCGGATGGTGCATGTCCCCGAATGCGCTGCCTGGACCTGGGACGCGCGCCCCTATCCGTTCTTTCCGGAACTGACCGGTGTCTGGACCGATGGCCCGAACTGGCGGCTCGGTCACTGGCTGACCGGACGGCTGGGCGCGGTGTCGCTGGCGGCCCTCGTGCGCCACCTCTGCCTGCGCGCTGGGCTCGATGAGGCGTTGATCGACGTCACCGGCCTCTGGGGCGCGGTCGAGGGCTGTGTGATCGGGGCCCTCGAAAGCCCCCGCGCCTCGATTTCCACGCTGGCACGGCATTTCGGTTTCGACGCCATCGAGACCGAGGGTGTCATTCGTTTCGTCATGCGCGGCCGCGCCTCGGTCGTCACGCTCGCCATCGACGATCTTGTCGCCTCTCGCGAGGGCGAGGCGTTCGAACTGACGCGCGGCCAGGAGACCGAACTGCCCCAGGCCCTGAAGTGGCAGGTCGCGCGGGCGGATGAGGACTATGATGCAGCCCTCGTCGAGGCTCGACGCATCACCGTCGACACGACGCGCATCGCCTCGGAAAGTTTCCCGATGGCCATCCCGCCCGAGGAGGCCGAACGCCGCTGCCGCCGCGCGCTGATGGAAGCCTGGATCGGCCGGGAAAGCGCCACCTTCCGCCTGCCGCCCTCGCGCCTTGCCCTCGACCCTGCGGACGTGATCCGGCTCGCGCATGATGGCCGCGAGGTCGAGTTCCGGCTGGTTTCCATCGCCGATGCCGAAGCGCGCGGGATCGAGGCCGTCCGGCAGGACCGCGCCGCCTACGATCTGCCGCCCGGCGATCCGCGGCCCGCAAGCCTTGCCAGCCCCGTCGTCTTCGGCACGCCGGAGGTGGTGATGCTGGACCTGCCGCAGATCAGCGAGGATCAGCCCGCCCATCGCCCTCTGATCGCCGCGCATGCCAGCCCCTGGCCCGGCGAGATCGCGGTGTTCCGCAGCGCCTCGACGGACGGCTTCAATCTGCTGACCACGTTCGGCGGTCGGGCCCGGATCGGCACGCTGGCCTTCGACTTCTTTCCCGGGCCAACCTCCCGCTTCGATCTGGGCAACGCGCTGGTGGTCGATCTCCTGTCCGGAACGCTGGAAAGCGTGACCGACGTCGCGCTGTTCGGCGGGGCCAACGCGCTGGCCGTCGAGAGTGCGCCCGGCGTCTGGGAGATCGTCCAGGCGGGCGCGGCCGAACTGATCGCCCCCAGCCGCTATCGGCTGACCCGCCTCCTGCGCGGCCAGCGCGGGACAGAGCAAGCGATGGGCAACCCCGCCCCGGCCGGAGCGCGCGTCGTGGTGCTGGACACGACACTTGCTTCGCTGCCCATTGCCGAGGCAGACCTTGGCTTACCGTGGAACTGGCGCGTTGGCCCGGCCGCGCGTGCGGTCAGCGATGCGAGCTACGCCGCGCTGGGCTTCACCCCGAGCGGGCGGGGCCTTGTTCCCTTCGCCCCGGTCCATGTCGAGCAGCCGTGGCGAACGGCCCGCAACCCGGGCGATCTGACGATCCGCTGGACGCGGCGGTCCCGGGCGCTCGTGGCCGATGCCTGGGAACAGGTCGAGGTGCCGCTGGCCGAGGACATCGAGGGGTATGACGTCCAGATCCTCGACGGGGCTGCGGTCAGGCGCACGCTGACCGGCAGCACGGCCTCCGTCCTCTACACCGCCGCCCAGCAGACGGCCGACTGGGGCGCGCCGTTGGCCCCCGGCCAGACACTGGCCATCCGCATCTACCAGCTCTCGAACCGCCTCGGTCGCGGCACGCCAGCGATCGTCATGCTGCAATTCTGATCCCAACTCACGGGAATCCCCATGTCCGACACCACGACCCATCTGGGCCTGCCCTACCTTCTGGCCGCGCAGGCACAGAAGCATGTCACCCACAACGAGGCGCTGCGGCTGCTCGACGCCATGGTGCAGCTCTCGGTGCTCGACCGCACGCGCATCGCACCGCCCGCGAGCCCGGCCGACGGCGACCGGCACCTCGTCGCTTCGGGCGCAACGGGCCTCTGGGCGGGATGGGATCTGAACATCGCCTTCTGGGTGGACGGTGCGTGGATCCGCCTCGTCCCGCGCACCGGCTGGCTGGTCTGGGTTGCGGCAGAGGGGCTGTTCCTCGTCTGGACCGGCAGTGCCTGGGAGGTGGTGGGCGAGCCGCGCGACGTCTCGGACGCCGTGTTCAGCCTGGTGAACGACGCCGATCCGACGAAGAAGACCACCTTCTCGCTGGCGGGGATCACAACGGGCACCACACGCAGCTTCACGTTGCCGAATACCTCGTCCGAACTGGCGATCCTCGCGGGAACGCAGACCTTCACCGGGAACAAGACGTTTTCGGGGACGCTGACGGCATCGGGCACCGTGACGGTCTCGGCGGCCACAGCGACCATCGGTACGTCCACCGGGACTGCGACCTACGGCATGGGGACAGGGGCCACGACCACGGGCGTCACCAAGACGGTGAACATCGGCACCGGCGGCGCGTCTGGGTCGACCACCGTCGTGAACATCGGCTCGGCCACGGCCGGGGCCGGTGGGACGACCGTCATCAATACGCCTACCGTGACCTTCGCCAATACGGTCACGCAGGTCGGCATGCCGCAGGCAAACCTGACCGCGCAACTCTTGGGCCTCGGCGGGGCGACGGCCGACAGCTACAACCGGCTGTCCGTGAACACTCCGGCTGTTCTGTTGAATAATGCGGGCGCGGGCGTCGAGGCGACGGTCAACAAGGCCGCCGCCGGGAACGACGCGGCTTTCGCCTTCAAGACCGGGTTCTCGGCGCGGGCGCTGATCGGTCTCCTTGGCAATGACGATTTCAGCTTCAAGGTCAGCCCGGACGGGTCGGCCTTCTTCGACGCGATCCGCATCGACCGATCCAGCGGCCAGGTGGAACTGCCGCAGCCGACGGCCCTGCCGGGGCTGACCGCTGCGCCATCCCCGCCACCTTCCGGCAAGGCCTCGGTCTATGCCCGCAACCGCGCCGGGGCGCCGTGGATCGACGTTATGCGCCCCTCGGGGCGGGACTTTCCGCTGCAGCCCCATTTCGGGGTCAACCGCATTGCCAACTGGGCGCCCTCAACCGGCACGACGATCACCAGCGAAGGCCTGCCGATCACCTCGGTCGGCACCGTCTCTCACCCCACGCTGGCTGCAACCAACCTTGCCGCCTCGATGCGCCGCTGGCGTCTGACCTCGGCGGCCGTGGCGGACTCGGTCGCCGACCAGCGTTCCGCAGGCTGGGCCTGCTGGCGCGGGAACGCGGCGGGCCTCGGCGGCTGGACCTTCGTCACGCGCATTTCCCTGACGACCCTGCAGGCGACCGGGATGGGGTTTTTCGGCCTCTATGGATCGACCGCCGCGCTGGCCACCACGCTGACGCTCGCCGCTGTATTGAACTGCATCGGCATCGGCCTCCAGCGCGGCACGCATACCCGCTGGCAACTGGTGGCGAACGACGGCACCGGGGCGCCGACGCTCACCGACATGGGGGCGAGCTTCGCCATCGCCACCGGCGGTGTGCTGACCCTGTTCATCGCCGCCCCGCCGAATGGCAGTTCCGTCTGGGTCCGTGTGGTGGACGAGGTCTCGGGCGCGGTGTTCGAGCAGGAGGTCAGCGCCGACCTGCCCGCCGCGACGCAGTTCCTAACGCCGCGGCTGTTCCTGAACAACGGGACCACTGCTGCGGTAGTCGCGTATGACTGTGCGGGGGTCTATCTGGAGACGGATTTTTGACCATCGCTATCGAAATGACGAAGCGAATTGATTTGCGTCATTCCAGAGAAGATCGCGCACTGAAAATAGTTCTGGGAGTCAGGGAGTTTCTTGGAGATCGCGCATGGCCCAAGTACACGAAAGAGAAGCCGTCATTTGTGCCCCCGTCCGCACCGCCTTGGGCACTTACAACGGGACGCTGAAATCCACGCCAGCCACGGAACTCGGGGCAATCGCCATTCGTGCCGTGCTCGCGCGCTCGGGTCTGGATCCGGCCAAGGTGGACAGCGTGGTCATGGGGAACGTCATCCAGGCGGGCAACAGGATGAATCCGGCCCGGCAGGCGGCGATCGGCGGCGGGGTGCCGGTGGGCGCCCCCGCGTTTACGGTGAACCGCGTCTGCGGGTCAGGGGCGCAGGCGGTGGCCAGTGCGGCGCAGGAGGTCTGGCTTGGTCTGGCCGGTGCCGTGGTGGCAGGCGGCATGGAGAACATGGACATGGCGCCCTATCTCATGCCCGGCGGTCGCTGGGGCCATCGGATGGGGCCTGCGACCATCTATGACGCGATGCTGACCGACGGGTTGAACGATGCCTTCTCGGGCGAGCATTCCGGGTGGCATACCGAGGATCTGGTCACGAAATACGGCATCAGCCGCGACGATCAGGATGCCTGGGCCCTGCGGTCGCAACAGCGGTTTTCCGCGGCGCAGGCGGCGGGGCTGTTCGAGGCCGAGATCGCGCCGGTCGAAGTGAAGGGCCGCAAGGGGCCCGAGAGCTTTGCCAGGGACGAACACAATCGGCCCGAGACGACGCTGGACTCGCTTGCCCGCCTGAAACCGGCCTTCCGCAAGGATGGCACCATCACCGGCGGCAATGCGCCGGGGCTGAATACGGGTGCGGCAGCGATGATCGTGGCCGACCGCGGGTTCGCCGAGAAGGCGGGCCTTGTGCCACTGGCCCGGATCGCGTCCTTCGGCGTGGGCGCAGTCGAGCCGGGGATGTTCGGCATCGGCCCGGTTCCGGCGGTGCGGCAGGCGCTGGACCGCGCGGGCTGGACGGTCGCGGACCTGGACCGGGTCGAGATCAACGAGGCCTTCGCCGCCATCGCGCTGGCCGTTCTGCGCGAACTGGGCCTGCCTGAGGATATCGTCAATGTCGAAGGCGGGGCCATCGCTCACGGCCATCCGATTGGGGCATCGGGCGCGGTGCTGACCACGCGGTTGATCCATTCGATGAAACGCGACGGGCTGAAGAAGGGCGTCGTGACGCTCTGCATCGGTGGCGGTCAGGGGATTGCCCTTGCGCTTGAAATGCTCTGAGCGATGTCCGGCCCGATCCGCACCATAGATGCCAACGAGGCCGTCGCCGATATCGCCTATCGGCTGAGCGAGGTCGTCGCGATCTATCCGATCACGCCGGCCTCGGTCATGGGCGAACATGCCGACCAGTGGGCGGCCGACGGCCGTGCGAACCTGTGGGACACTGTTCCGCAGGTAGTCGAGATGCAATCCGAAGGGGGTGCCGCGGGCGCCGTGCATGGCGCGCTGACGGCGGGGGCGCTGACGACGACCTTCACCGCCTCGCAGGGCCTTCTGCTGATGCTGCCCGATCTTTACAAGATCGCGGGGGAACTGACGCCCTTCTGCCTGCATGTCGCGGCCCGCAGCGTGGCGACGCATGCGCTGTCGATCTTCGGCGACCATTCCGACGTGATGGCGGTGCGGGGCGCGGGGCTTGCCCTGCTGGCCTCGGGCACCGCCCAGGAGGCGCAGGACCTGGCCGCCATCGGCCATGCGGTGACGCTGGCCGCGCGCGTGCCGGTGCTGCATTTCTTCGATGGCTTCCGCACCTCGCACGAAATCCGCCAGGTCGAAGGGCTTTCGGACGACATGCTTCGGGCTCTGATCGACGACGGCGCTGTTGCCGCGCATCGTGCCCGCGCGCTGAACCCGGAACGGCCCGCGATCCGCGGCACATCGCAGAACCCCGACACCTTCTTTCAGGGTCGTGAGGCGGCAGAGCCCTTCTCCGCGGCCTTCCCCGACCGCCTGGCCGAGACCATGGCACGCTTTGCCGACCTGACCGGGCGGCGCTATGGCCTGTTCGACTATGCGGGTGACCCGAAGGCCGAACGGGTCGTGATCCTGATGGGTTCGGGGGCCGAGACCGCCGAGGAAACGGTCGATGCGCTGGTGGCGCGCGGCGCAAAGGTCGGCGTGCTGCGGGTGCGTCTGTTCCGCCCCTTCTCGACCGATCACCTGCTGGCCGCGCTGCCGGAAACCGTCACGTCCCTGGCCGTGCTGGACCGCACCAAGGAACCCGGCTCTTCGGGCGAGCCCTTGTTGCAGGAAGTGACGATGGCGCTGGCCCTGGCCGTGCAAGACGGGCGGCGCGCGGGCCTGCCGCGGATCATCGGAGCGCGCTATGGCCTTGGCGGCAAGGACTTCACGCCCGGCCATGTCAAGGCGCTGTTCGACGAGATGGCCCGCGACCGGCCGAAGGCGCGGGTCACGCTGGGGATCCGCGATGACGTGTCGGGCACATCGCTTGACCCCGACCGCGATTTCGAACGCTCGCTGATCGCGCCGGACGTGGCCGAGGCGCTGTTCTTCGGGCTTGGCTCGGACGGAACCGTGTCGGGGGCCAAGGCCACGATCAAGCTGATCGGCGAACACACGGGTCTGCATGTGCAGGGGCATTTCGAATACGACAGCCGCAAGGCCGGGCAGACGACGATCTCGCACCTGCGGATCTCGCCGCGTCCGATCCGGGCGACCTATGGCATTGCCGAAGCCGGCTTTGTCGCTGTCCATGCGCCGGAGTTCCTTCAGCGTCGGGATATCTTCGCCCGCGCCCGCCCGGGTGCGATGGTTCTGGTCAACACGCCCCTTGACGCCGCGCGCTTCTGGGACAGCCTGTCGCGCGAGGCGCAGGCCGCGCTGATCGACCGGGCCTGCAAGCTGCATGTGATCGACGCCTATGCCATCGCCGGCAAGGCGGGCCTGGGGCGGCGGATCAACATGGTGATGCAGGCCTGTTTCCTGGCCCTGTCGGACGTCCTGCCGCGCGATACGGCCCTTGCCGCACTGAAGGACTCGGTCGCCGAGACCTGGGGCAAGCGCGGCCCCGAAGTGGTGCGGCGCAACGTGGCCGCCATAGATGCGGCACTGGCGGGCCTGCGCGCGGTGCCGCTGCCCGAAAGGACGACCTCGACCCATGCCCTGCGGCCTTCGGTGCCCACGGGTGCGGACGACTTCGCCCAGAGGGTGACGCGCGCGCTTCTCGACGGTCAGGGCGATGAGCTGCCGGTCAGCGCCTTCCCGCCGGACGGCACCTGGCCCAGCGGCTCCAGCCGGCTGGAGAAACGCGCCATCGCGCTGGAGATCCCGGTCTGGGAGCCTGACCTTTGCGTGCAATGCACGCGCTGCGCCATGATCTGCCCTCATGCGGCGATCCGGGTCAAAGTCTTTGACCCGGGGGCCCTGGCGGATGCGCCACAGGGCTTCCGCTCGCGCCCCGAGGCGTTCGAGCCGGCGCTGGAAGGGATGCACTACACGGTCCAGGTCGCACCCGAGGATTGCACCGGCTGCGGGCTCTGCATCGAGCTCTGCCCCGCCCGCGACCGCCAGAACCCAAAGCGCAAGGCGCTGAATGCCGCCCCCCTGGCCGACCATCTGGAAACCGAGCGCGCGGCGTGGGAGTTCTTCCTCACCCTGCCGTCGGCGCCGCTCGATGCCCTGCCCATCGACCGCCGCACCGCCAGCCTGCGCGAGCCGCTGTTCGAATTCTCCGGCGCCTGCGCCGGTTGCGGCGAAACCCCCTATCTGCGGCTTCTGTCCGAACTCTTCGGCGATCGCCTCCTGATCGCCAATGCGACCGGCTGTTCCTCGATCTATGGCGGCAATCTGCCCACGACGCCCTGGACGAAGAACGCCGAGGGGCGCGGCCCGGCCTGGTCGAACTCGCTCTTCGAGGACAACGCCGAATTCGGGCTGGGGATGCGTCTGGCGCTCGACAGCCGGCGCGCGCGGGTGCTGGCTGCGGCGCAGGCCGTCCTGCCCGAACGACTGGCAGCAGAGCTGGCGGCGATGCCGCGGCAGACCGCCGATCCGGCCGAGGTGACGCGCATCAGGGCGCTGCTGGCAGAGGCGGCGGCGTTGGCGGGCGACGGCCTTGCACATGACCTCGACGCGCTTCTGCCCACCAGCCTGTGGATCGTCGGCGGGGATGGCTGGGCCTATGACATCGGTTATGGCGGCCTCGATCATGTGCTGGCCTCGGGGCGCAAGGTGAACGTGCTGGTGCTGGATACCGAGGTCTATTCCAACACCGGCGGGCAGGCGTCCAAGGCCACGCCGACCGGTGCATCGGCCAAGTTTGCCGTGGCGGGCAAGGAGGGGCGCAAGAAGGATCTGGGGCTTCTGGCCATGTCCTATGGCCATGTCTATGTGGCCGAGGTCGGCCTTCAGGCCCGGCCCGACCAGACCGTGCAGGCGATGCTCGAGGCCGAGGCGCATCCCGGTCCGTCGCTCATCATCGCGGCCAGCCCCTGCATCGCGCATGGCTATGACCTTGCCCAGTCCCCCCGCCAGCAACGCCGTGCCATCTCCGCCGGCGCGCTGATCCCCTACCGCTTCGACCCCGCCCGGATCGCGCGCGGCGAGGCGCCCCTGCAACTCGACGCGCCCGAGCCTTCGCTCGACATGGTCGACTACATGGGACAGGAGGCGCGGTTCCGCATGGTCGAACTGCGCTCGCCGGAGCGGGCGAGAGCCTTGCTTCAGGCCGCCCGCGAGGGCGCACGACAGCGGCAGGCCCTGTATCGGCAGTTGTCGGGGATCCATCTGCCGACCGACAAGGAGGGCGACGATGATTGACCTGACAACCCGATGGCTGGGGCTGACCCTGAAATCACCCGTCATCGTCGGGGCCGGACCGCTGTCGCAAGACCCGGACGCCGCCCGGCGGGCGGTGCAGGCCGGCGCCGGAGCGATCGTGATGCATTCCCTGTTCGAAGAGCAGCTGGCCGAGGAACAGATGGCCGCGCATCTGATGATCGACGCGCTGGCCGACCACGATGCCGAAGCGGGCGGCTTCCTGCCCTCGGGCGCGTTCTCGATGGATGGCGAAGGGTATCTGGCAGAGCTTGCCGCGCTGAAGGGGGCGGTGGATGTGCCCGTCATCGCCTCGCTGAACGGCACCAGCAACGGCGGCTGGACGCGCTATGCGGTCAAGCTGGCGGATGCGGGCGCCGATGCGCTGGAGCTGAACCTTTACGACATCGCGACCGACCCGGCCGAGGATGCGGCCGCGGTCGAGGCGCGACAGGCCGGGCTGGTGGCCGCGGTGGTGCAGGCCGTCACCATCCCCGTCACGGTCAAGCTGGCGCCCACCTACACCGCGCTTCCCTCTTTCGCCACGCGTCTGCGCGGGGTGGGGGCGGCAGGTGTGACCGTGTTCAACCGCCTGTTCGCCCCGCGCGTCGATCTGGAGGCGCTCGAGGTCGAGCGGCACCTGGAGCTTTCTACCGCCGCCGAACTGCCGCCCCGCCTGCATGCGCTGGCGATCCTGTCGGCGCGGGTGCCGGGGCTGGATCTTGCCTGTTCGGGGGGCGTCCAGTCCGGCCAGCACGCGGCCCAGGCCATAGCCTGCGGGGCCGCCGTGGTGCAGGTCACCTCGGCCACGCTGGCCCACGGGCCCGAGCGGATCGGGTCGATCCTCGACGGGTTGCGCCGGGCGCTGGAGGCGGGCGGCTACCCGACAAACGATGCCCTGCGCGGCATCCTGAACCTTGACCGCGCGCCGGACCCCACGGCCTGGACGCGGCTGAACTATGTGCGCACGCTGGATGGCTGGCGCAGCATCCTGAACCGGAGGGCCTGAGCGATGAGTGGCGACAAGAAGACCTGGCACGGCATCCCGCGCGACGAAATCCCGTGGAAGCCGGCGGTCGATGCCGAGGCCTGCATCGGCTGCCAGCTTTGCTATGTCACCTGCGGGCGGGGCGTCTACGAGATCGAGGGTGGCGTGGCGGTGCCGGTGGCGGCCATGGAATGCGTGGTCGGCTGCTCGACCTGTGCCAATGTCTGTCCGACGGGGGCGATCAGCTTCCCCGCGCTCGACACCGTCTGGAAGGTCGAACGCGAACACCAGATCTTTCGCAGCGTGAAGAAGGAAGCGCTGGCCAAGCACGAACGCGACGACGCCCAGAAGATGCGCGCGACCGTTGCCGCCGCCAGCGCTGCCGCTGCGGCGGTGCCCACGCGCGCGCAGGTCGAGGTTGCGGGCGAGTTCGGCGACAAGCGCTTCCTCGTCCGGCTGGAAGAGCTGATCGCGGACCAGCCCTTCGACATCGTGAACCTGCGCCTGGAGGTGCCGACCGTGAAGGGCGCACGGCAGAAGGCCCCGTCCTTCATGAGCTTCGAGGTGACCTCCGAGAAACAGGAGGCGGTGGCCCCCTTCCTCGACCGGATCACCGCTCTGGTTCATGACGCGGGCCTGGTTCTCGTGACGGCCAAGCCCGTGTCCTGACGGGCGGCAGGCCGATCACGTCGCAAGACAGATGCCCGCCCGCTCGCACGGCGCGGTTTCCAGTTGCAGGGTGACATGACTGATCCCGAAGTCATGTTCCAGCTCGTCGGTCACATGGTCGAGGAAGTCATCCACGTCGGGGCCTTGCCAGACGACATGCGCGGCCAGGGCCGTCTTGGTCGTCGAAAGCGCCCAGATGTGCAGGTCATGCACGTTGGACACGCCCGGCTGATTACCGATGAAGGTGGCAACGGCCTGCGGATCAATGCCATCGGGCACACCATCGAGGCTGAGATGCAACGAGGCGCGCAGCAGGCCCGTCGCCGTCACGGAGATCAGCAGGCTGACGGCAATGGCTACCGCAGGGTCGATCCAGGTCTTGCCGGTCAGGATGATCCCCAACGCGGCCAACACCACTGCACCCGACACCGCCGCATCGGCGGCCATGTGCAGGAAGGCCCCCTTGGCGTTCAGGTCGTCCTTTTGCGATTTCATGAACAGGAGCGCCGAGCCCGTATTGACTGCGATCCCGATCAGGGCAACCCACAGGATCGTCGTGCCCGGCACTTCGACCGGCGTGTGGAAACGGTGCGATGCCTCCCAGATCACCGCCCCGACGCCGACGATGATCGCGATGGCGTTGAACATCGCCGCCATTATCGTCGCGCGCCCCAGGCCCCAGGTGTGGGCTTGCGAGCCCGCCCGTTTCGCCAGAACCGCCGCGCCCCAGGCGATCAGAAGGCCTGCGACATCGGTCAGGTTGTGCGCGGCATCTGCCAGAAGCGCGAGCGAGCCGGTCAGGAAACCCGCTGCCGCCTCGATCAGGACGTAGGCGGTGTTCAGCGCCACCGACCAACGGAAGGCAGGGCCAAGATCGGCCGGGGCCCTGTGGTCGTGCGCGTGATCGTGGGCCATGGTCAGGCCTTCCTTCGGATCGTGCCGGCAAGAGCGGTGGCTTCCGCCAGGGTGTTGTAGATCGTGCCGTATTTCTGCAGGTTCTTGTGCAGCAGGGTCAGCCGCGTATCGGGCTCGTCAGTGTCCACGACAATCTCATAGTCAATTCGGATCATCTTTGGCGGGCTGTCCTGCCGAACGCCATGCAGGGAAACCTCGATCCCGCGCAGGTCGAACTTCAGCATCGGGATCACGCGTTCTGTCCCCTTCAGGATGCAGGCGGCAAGGCTGGCAAGCAGCAGCTCGGCCGGATTGAAGGCATCGGCCCTCCCGGCCATGTCGGTATCGATCGTGATGCGGGCCTCTTTCGTGGAGGCCTCGGAGCCATGGCTGTCGATGCGGCGGGCAGAGACGTGGTACTCCAGCATGAAAAGTCCTCGTTATGATCGGTCGTGCGTCGTTCGGCAAAGCGCCCGACCGGGTGGCATCCGGCGCGGTCGCTCAGGCGGCATCTTCAAGGCTCCAGCCCGCGATGAACAGAAGCATGAGCCCAGAGCCGATGCTGGCGATGCTGCTCAGCACCGGCGACAAGGGAAAGACGTAGAGATCCATCAAAAGCCAGGTGCCGCGCCAGATCGATACGACCGCGACGAGCCCGGCGAGCGTGGCGAACCACTGGCTCCGGGGGGGGGCTGGCCTCAAACCGGTCCTGCAGGCGCCAATGTGGCCGCATTTCCCGGTCTTGGGGCCCATGACGAGGATTGGTGGGCATCGTCCCGGTCTCAGCAACAAGCGGAGGACGGCTCGCCGCCGCAGCATGACGACGGGCTCACGGTCGCCGAAGCACCGCCGCAGCAGGATGAAGTTGCCGCGGATGCCTCGACCGCCTCGGGCGATCCGGTGATGGGGAAGCCGCGCGCCACCCAGCGGGCGATGCCGGGCTTCATGTTCATCACGCGGGTGTAGCCCTGATACATCAGGAAATAGGTCGCCTTCAGGCTGCGTTCGCCCACCGCGCAGGCCAGGATCACGTCGCGGTCGCGCGGCACTTCCTGCCAACGATCCTCGAACTGGCTGAGGGGAATGTTCACCACCTCGCACCCGGCATAGCCCACCTGCGCGACTTCGTGAGGCTCGCGCACATCGACCAGCAGGGCCCCGTCCTTCAGCAGGCGCTGCGAGCTGGTCGGGCAGACTTCGCGGGCTTCGGCCAGGTCTTTCTTCAGCACTTCATTCATGGCGTTTCCTTTCAGGCTTGAACGCCAAGCAGACCGCCGGTCAGCTTGCGCGCGATGGGGGCGAGGAAGAAGATCACCGGCACGGCGATGACATAGGCAATCGCAAAGACCCGGACCCAGGCGCCCAGAAAATGCGGGCCGAAACCAAGGTTCACTGCGGTGATCACGAAGGTCATCAGGAACACCATCATCGCGCCCATGATGAACGAAAAGACGAGGTGGAATTTCTTCTGCGGTGCCATGATGTCAGCCCAGCCAGCCCAGAACCTGATCGTGGGACGGGACAGACCCCTTGTGCACGACCTTGCCGCCCACCACCACCGCAGGCGTGGTCATCACGCCGTAGGACACGATCTGGCGCATGTCCTCGATCTTTTCGATGGTCACCGTCTTGCCCGCCTCGCCCGCCACGCGGGTGATCAGATCGGCGGTGGCCTTGCACTTGGCGCAGCCGGGGCCCAGAACCTTGATGTCCATGACTTGTCCTTTCAGAACAGGAAGTTGAACAGATAGCCGACGGCCAGGATGCCTGATCCGACCACGCCGACGAACACGGCGATCAGGCGCAGCGTCAGCACCTGTTTCAGGATGATCATCTCGGGCAGGCTCAGCGCGATCACGCTCATCATGAAGGCCAGGACGGTGCCAAGGGCGGCGCCCTTGCCCAGAAGCGCCTCGACGATCGGGATCACTCCGGCGGCATTGGTGTACATCGGGATGCCGATGACCACGGCGGCGGGAACCGACCACCAGGCGTCCGCGCCCATGATGCGCGCCATCAGATCCTGCGGCACATAGCCGTGGATCAGGGCCCCCATGCCGATGCCCAGGATGATCCACATCCAGACCCTGCCGAAGATCTCGCGCACCGCCTCGATGCCAAGACGGTAACGATCCACCAGCGTCAGCGGCGCGTCATCGGCCGCGTCGGGGGCGGTGGCACCGGAATGGATGTCGCGCACCCAGTCCTGCAGCCAACCCTCCAGATGCAGCTTGCCGATCACCCAGCCCGCAATGATCGCGATGACGAGGCCGAAGGCGGCATAGGTCGCGGCGACCTGCCAGCCGACCAGCCCGAACAACAGCGCCAGCGCCACCTCGTTCACCATCGGCGCCGCGATCAGGAAAGAGAATGTCACCCCCAGAGGCACGCCCGCCGAGACCAGGCCAATGAACAGCGGCACCGCCGAGCAGGAACAGAAGGGCGTCATCACCCCCAGCCCCGCGGCCATGACGTTTCCGACGCCTTCGCGCTTGCCCGCCAAGAGGGCGCGCGTGCGTTCGGGGGAAAAGTAGCTGCGCACCACGCCCATCGCAAAGACGATCAGCGTCAGAAGCATCATCACCTTGGGCACATCGTAGAAGAAGAACGCGATCGCCTCGCCGGTGTGGCTGTGACGCTCAACCGGGAACAGCGAGGTGATCAGTTCCGAAAACGGGATCAGTTGGCGATAGACCAGCCACCAGATCGCGACAAAGGCGACAAGCCCCGCATGCCAGACCCAATCGGGACGCGGCGCGGGGTGGGAGGAGGTTTGCACGCTCATGCGGCATTCCTTTCTTCGGCTTCGGCAGCGGCCAGAACCGCGTCCAGAATGGCCCTGATTTGAGGGGCGAGGTTCGGGTTCAGCCGATAGCGCACCCACTGCGCATCGCGCCGATCCACGACCAGGCCCGCCTGCTTGAGGGTTTGCATATGCCGCGACATTCGGCTTTGCGTTGCATCAAGGCGCGCCATCAACTGGCAGACGCAATGTTCCTGACCATCGGCCAGGATCCGCATCGCCCCAAGTCGGGTCGGTTCTGACAGGGCCGAAAGGATCGCAATTGGCATCATGTGCTCCTGCGCTTATGCGTTAATCCGGAGATATACCTGATGCCTGTATGCGTCAATCGGCATATGCCGATTGGCCACTATGCCGCAGCGATTGGCCCGAACGGTGAGGTGTCATGGCCGTCTGCCGGACCTGCGCAGCCACCTGTCATCTTTGCTGGGCGGTGTGAGGATCACTTGTTGAAGCACTTGAAACCAGAGAAGGTCCGACGTCAGGCCCGCCACCTCCGCCATCATCCCTGTCGCGAACACGGACAGGCGCCCCGCGTGGCGCGGAAATAGTCGTTTTTTCAAAGGGCTTTGCCTCCCCCATGCGAACCTCTGAGGCTGCGAGCCAGGCCCATTCCGGGCTCTGAACGGCGCTCCGTCTCTGTTCGGGCGAACCTCGCCGAATTCGGTTCGGTCTGAATTTTCCTCGCCTTTCCAATGGCCTGAGTTTCAACTCCGCCAAAACTTCGGCCCCTGTGTCCATCGCTCTCAAAGAGAACAGAGCCGCAACGGGCGGCAGGCGCAGCCGCTGGGTGCGCTGGTCGAAGGGTGCGTAGCGGTGGCGGTGTCGTTCGGCCTGACCTCTCTGATTTTGCGGGATTTTTTGGATTGCCTTCCGGCCAGTCACCGTGCTTGGCTTTAGCGGAATATTTGATCGCGTAGGTTGTCTGATGTCGGGATCGTCCCAAGCCGGCTTGGCGGAGAAGTATCTTGTCGATGATCTGCCGGGTGCCGCGCTCGTCGGTGCGCGGTTGAACGGAATTCTGCAGAAGATCGAGGCGGGCGAGACGCTGACCTCCGTGGCGCAGGGGTTCCTGATGTCCGGCGGACTCAACTCTCTTCTGGCGCTGGCGACCGGTCAGATCGATCGGCTTGCCTTCGAGCAGGCTGCTGCGCGCGAGCGGTCAGAGCGTATCCAAAAGGCGAAGGACGATGCCGACAGGGCAGCAGCCGAGCAGGCCCGAAAGGCCGAGGCGATGGATGCCGCGATCAAGGCGCGGTTTGCCGCGATGGAGAATGATCCCGCCCTGCGCCGCAAGCGCGAAGCCCGGGAGTTGCGGGATCGGTTCGGCATCGGCTTCATCGATACAGAGCACTATCCGCGTGCAATGCGGCTGCTGAAACAGGTAGCGAGCGGCGACCGCCTGGCGCCCGCAGACGTCGCTTGGCTGTCGACCGAGGCTGACGACTGCTGGACCGATGCGTTGCAGCAGGCCTGGCATCGGCTGGAAGCCGAAGCACTCACCAAGGCTTGGGGAGAAAGCCGCGATCCTTGGGATGCTGTAAATGCCAGTGCGCATTGGCGGAAGGCTGATGAACCACAGCAGGCGCTGGAGGTAACGGGGGCGGCGCTCGCCAAGGCGGGACGGAGCCCGAAAACGAGATCGGCGCTCTTGACGACGCGCGGAGGTGCGATGCGCGATGCCGGCCGCCTCACCGAAGCCAGGACACTCGGGCTGGAGGCGCACGAACTGACCCCGGCCGATTTCAGGCCGTGCACCTTGCTCGGCGCTGTCTCGATGGGGCTTGGGGACCTAGCAGCCGGTCACGACTGGTATGCAAAGGCCGAGGCCTTGGGTGCCGAGCGCCGCGCCATCGACCAGGATCTGCGGGCGCTGCTGATCCGTTCGGAACCCGATGCGCGAGATCGTATTCGGAACTTTCTGCTCGAGCAGGATCCAGAGCGTTTCGCGTGGCTGCGAAATTGGAACCACAAGACAGCTGCGGCGCATCGTCGATAACTGGTGCAGGCGCCAGTTCATCGCTCGACCGCCGGTCGAGCGGCGAAGGCCACTCCCTCAGTCGAACACCCGCCCCGGCTGCTCGTCCCACGGCAGGGACGCCACGAAGCACAGGTCGTGGATGCTGATCGTCGAGGGCTCGCGGTAGACGACCAGCCGCTCGAGCACATCGGGCGCCAGCCACGCGAGGCGCAGGAGGCGGCTGACGTAGCGGTCGGACAGGCCCTCGTCGGCGGCGAGATCGGCGAGCGTGGCAACGTCGCCGCGTTCCAGCCGCTGCCGCCAACCCCATGCGCGGCCGATGGCGCGCAGGAGGTGCGGGTCCTGCCCGCGGCCCATGGCGGCCTCGACATGCTTCGGCGGCAGGATCCGGGGGCGGCCACCGCGGCGGCGGAGTTGGAGCGGGATGTGGACGCGCAGGGTCTCGGGCGCGGGCATCAGGCGACCTCCTTCCTCGGCGGGGCCATAAGGGCTGCGATGGCGCCGAGGCCGTCGTGGCGCAGGTCGATGGCAAGGCCCGCCTCGCTCACCGTGATCCGGGCGACCAGCAGCTGGACGATGCGCGCCTGCTCGGCCGGGATCAGCGCCTTCCAGAGATCGTCGAACTGCGCCAGCGCGGCGACGACGGTGGTCTCGTCGAGATCGGGGCGGTCCTTCCGCACCGCGCGCGCGGTGCGCGCCGCGACCTCGGGCGTGCGCAGCAGCCGGCGGATTTCGCCAATGACGGCCTCCTCGACCATGGCACCCGGCAGCCGCTGCGGCCCACGCAGCTCGGCGGCCGGGCGTTTCCGGATCACGTCCATCGAGGTGTAGTAGCAGTAGCGCTTGCCCTTCCGCCTGGTGTGGTGCGGCGTCATGGCGGCACCGGTCTCGGTGAAGATCAACCCGCGCAGGAGCGCCGGTTGGGCGGTTCGCGCCACGGCCGCCCGGGCGACGCGGTTGTTAGCCATGACGGCATGGGCCTCGTCCCACAGCTTCTGGTCAATGATCGCAGCGTGCTCGCCGGGATGGACCTCGTCCTTGTGCACGGCGAGGCCGAGGTAGACCTTGTTGTGCAGAAACTTCAGCAGGTAGCCCCGGTCGAACACCGCGCCGCGCTTGGTGCGGATCCCGCGGGCGTGCAGCTCCTTCAGCACCTGTGCCGTGGAGCTGGACCGGGCATAGAGGCGGAAGATCGTGCGGACCTGTTCCGCCTCGGCGGGCTCGATCACCAGCTTGCGGTCCTTCACGACATAGCCGAGCGGCACCGGACCGCCCATCCACATGCCCTTCCGGCGCGAGGCGGCGACCTTGTCGCGGATGCGCTCGCCGATCACCTCGCGCTCGAACTGGGCGAAGCTGAGCAGGATGTTCAACGTGAGCCGTCCCATGGAGGTGGTCGTGTTGAACGACTGGGTGACCGAGATGAAGGTGACCCCGTGGCGGTCGAAGATCTCCACCAGCTTCGAGAAGTCCATCAGCGCGCGGCTGAGGCGGTCGATCTTGTAGACCACGACCACGTCGATCAGCCCGGCCTCGATGTCCCCGATCAGCTGTTGCAGCGCGGGCCGGTCCAGCGTGCCGCCGGAGAAGCCGCCATCGTCGTAGCGGTCGCGGAGCGCCACCCAGCCCTCGGCGCGCTGACTGGCGATGTAGGCCTCGCAGGCATCGCGCTGCGCGTCGAGGCTGTTGAACTCCATGTCGAGCCCTTCCTCGCTCGACTTGCGGGTGTAGACGGCGCAGCGCAGGCGGCGGACTGGTTCGGGCTTGGTGCGGCTCATGGGTTCGGCCCTCCGCTTGTGCTCCGGGCGTTCGTCGCTGCCATCGATCCACCGGATCGATGGCCGGCCTTCGGCCGCCGCGCCTCACCCTCCGCGCCATGGGCAAGGCCGAAGAACTTCCACCCGTTCCAGTGACTGCCGGTGATCGCCCTGACGGCGGCCGAGAGCGACCTGAACCGCCGCCCCTGCCATTCGAAGCCGTCGGTCAGGACGGTGACGACATGCTCCTCGCCCTGCCACTCGCGCACCAGCTTTGTGCCGGGGATCGGGCGGCGCGGATCCGTGATCAGAGGGCCCGGCGCGCCCGAGGCGACCTCGGCCGCCAGCGCGTCCAGCGTGCGGCGCGTGGCGGGTTTGATGCCGCCATGGGCGAGTTCCTGGATGCGGTAGCCGATCCGCAGCTGCAGGTTCCCGCGGCTGGCGTTCGGCGCGGGATCGCCGAACATCACCCGCCACTTGCCCTGCAGCTCGGGCACCGTCATCGCCTTGAGCGCCGCCAGTTCGGCCAGGACGTCGATCCCCTCCGCCCGGTGGGCGAGCGTAGCCTTTGCATCTGATTTCCTTGCGTTCTTCCTCATGTGTCGTCTCCAACTCGGTTTTGTACCTGTCTCCGACGACGGCGTCTGAGGACGAGAATGTCCAGCGAACTGTCTCCGCCGAGCGGAGAATTCTCGTTCGTTTCCCGTGGGTTGGTCCGTGCGATGGCGCTGGCGAGGATGGCGGCCAGTTCCGCCAGCCGCTCATCAGTCGTGAGCGTCTCGGCGGGCGGCGCGAAGGCGATGTCGTCTTGCATTGGGAGCGAACCTCCTGAGGCGGTTTGCTCCGTGTTCGCCGGTCGCGGCAGAGGATTTCAAGTTGAAACAAGGGGTTGTCAAAGGAGCGCGAAGAGCCGGGAAGTCAGTCGTGCATTCCGCCGGATATCGCAGTCGGCCAAGCAGCGTTCTTCGACGCGTTATTCAGTTCCGGATGCCGCGCGGAAGATCATGTTGGCCGTTCCCTTTCGGCAAACCTATCATGAAGGCCCGAACGGAGTTTCCTTCATGCCGCTGGCTGCGCCGAATCGACCATTCCTTGTTGATTTCCACCCAGAACTGAGCCGGGTTTTCCATCGAGAAGTGAGCCACCTCTGATTATGGATTTCGGCTCAGGCTGGGGTCAAGGCATGGCTGTCTTCCTTCTTTTTGCGGGTCGCTGCGGCT
>NZ_SIJH01000024.1 GCF_004762095.1 Tabrizicola caldifontis | reverse complement strand
AGGCCGTCACCGCCCGGTCCAGGATGTCAACATCAACATCCTTCAGCGCGTGGTTCGTGCCGTAATACACCTGAACCCCACGCGCAGACATCTTGGCCGTGACAGTGCCCGCATCAAGGCCCGTGCGGATATCATCCATCGCCTGCTCCATCCCGGCCGCACGCAGCGACCCTGCCTGCCGCTTTAGGACGGCAGGGTGACATATATGCGAAGGATTTGTAACATAAGGATGACAGGGCTATGTGCGGGCGAGCAGCGCCTCGATTTCTGCTCGGGTCGGCATGGCCGGGGCAGTGCCGGCGCGGGTCACGGAAATGCCGGCGGTGGCGCAACCGAAGCGCACCGCATCGACCACATCGCGTCCCTCGGAAAGGGCAACCGCGAAGCCCCCGTTGAAGGCATCACCGGCTCCCGTCGTCTCGACCACCGGGCCGGCGCTGATCACCGGGACATGCACGCTGCGGCTTCGGTCGCGGTAAAGCGCGCCGTTGCCGCCCAGCGTGACGACCACCGCGCCCACGCCCCGCGCCAGCAACGCATCCGCCGCGCGCTCTGCCTCGGCAACGCTGGTCACCGGCATGCCGGTCAGGGCTTCGGCCTCGGATTCGTTCGGCGTCACGAAATCGCACAGGCCAAGCAGTGAATCATCAAGTTCGGCCGCGGGGGCCGGGTTCAGGATCGTCGTGACCCCTGCTGCACGCGCAATCTCAAGGCCCCGTCGCGCGGCCGGGATCGGCTGTTCC
Source organism: Tabrizicola caldifontis (assembly GCF_004762095.1). Classification (GTDB taxonomy): domain Bacteria; phylum Pseudomonadota; class Alphaproteobacteria; order Rhodobacterales; family Rhodobacteraceae; genus Tabrizicola; species Tabrizicola caldifontis. The sequence continues at coordinate 24,448 of NZ_SIJH01000024.1, read as the reverse complement.
AGCTGCGTGACGAAGACCGATGCGCCACGGATAAGGTCGGCCTTGGCCTCCAGATCCTGCGGGGTGATCCGCGCCGCCGCACCGGGCGAGACGATGATCGCGTTGTTGCCGGTTGCATCCTCAAGGAAGATGAAGGCCGCGCCGGTGTAGCTTTCCGCATCCTCGGTAACCTCGGGATGCACGCCGGCCCTGGCCCAGGTGCTGCGGGCGATCTGCGCGAAATCGTCCCGGCCAAGGCGCGTGATGAAATGCGTCCTGCCGCCAGCCATGGCCGCGGCCACCGCCTGGTTCGAGCCCTTGCCCCCCGGCCCCAACGCGAAGGTTCGGCCCAGGATCGTTTCGCCCATCTTCGGCATACGCTCGGCGCGGTAGGCCGTGTCAGCCACGAAGATTCCAAGGATGACAATGGGTTTCATCGGTTCATGCCTCTGGCGGGATCACACCCTTGCGGAACATGAAGCAGCCGTAGAAGCGGCGTTCCCCGGTCTGGATGACGGCATAGGACTTGCGGGCCAGATCGTAAAACGCAAAGCGTTCGATCCCGACCATCGGCCGGAACCGGCCTTCGGCATGGTCGATCTCCGCCTGCACCTCAAGCTGCACCGGCGGAATCTCATCTGGCGCGCCGACCACCTCCATCCGCCCTGCGAAGTCGTCAACGAAGGTGTCCAGCGGCAGGACGGACAATATTGCCCTCACCGCTTCGGCGGCGGTCAGGTTCTCCATCCTGAGAAGCTTGCCCGTCACCGTCGCCCGCGCCACGCTGTCGGACGGAAAGTTCGTATCCGCGACGATCAGCACGTCGCCATGCCCCATGGCCCGCAGGCAGGCCAGCACCTCGGCATTCAGCCGGTTGTCGATCCCCTTCAGCACCGGAAAGCCCTCCCCAGCTTGTTCCGTTCTCAAATAACCCGGACGCGCGGGATGCAAGGCGCCCCGCTCCGCCGCTTGTCACTCCAGACGCACGCCCGAAGCCCTGTCGAAGAGATGCACCTTTTCCGCGTCAGGCGTAAGGGTCATCGCATCCCCCGGCCGGAAGGTCACGCGATCGCGGAACATCGCCACCACCTCGTGCCCGTCAGCGCGCAGCACGACATGGGTCTCCGACCCGGTGGGCTCTACCACGGCAACCGTGCCTGCCAGGCCTTCCCCGCCGGCGACCAGATGCTCCGGCCTGACGCCATAGGTCAACTCGCGCCCGTCCGCCACCATCAGACCGGGCGGCAATGGCAGGCGGGTGCCGTCCTCCAGCACCGCCGCCCCGCCGCGTGCCACGGCGGGCAGCATGTTCATCGCCGGGCTGCCGATGAAGCCCGCCACGAAGGTATTCGCCGGGCGGTCATACAATTCCAGCGGCGCGCCGACCTGCTCGATCCGCCCCCCCTGCATGACCACGATCTTGTCGGCCATGGTCATCGCCTCGATCTGGTCATGGGTGACATAGACGGTCGTCGTCTTCAGCCGCTGGTGAAGCTCGCGGATTTCGGTGCGCATCTGAACCCGCAGCTTTGCGTCGAGGTTCGACAGCGGTTCGTCGAACAGGAACACCTGCGGATCGCGCACGATGGCCCGGCCCATGGCGACTCGCTGGCGCTGGCCACCGGACAGCGCCCTGGGATAGCGGTCGAGATAGGGGGTCAGGCCCAGGATCTCTGCCGCCCGTTTCACCTTTCGGTCGATCTCGGCCTTGTCCAAGCCCCGCATCTTCAGCGCGAAACCCATGTTCGCCGCCACCGTCTTGTGCGGATAAAGCGCGTAGTTCTGGAAGACCATGGCAATGTCGCGTTCGCTGGGGGGAAGGTTGTTCACCCGTCGCGCCCCGATCAGGATGTCGCCGCTGGTGATTTCCTCCAGCCCCGCGATCATCCGCAGCAGCGTGGATTTCCCGCAGCCCGACGGCCCGACCAGCACGACGAATTCCCCGTCAGCAATGTCGAGGTCCAGCCCGTGGACCACCTGCACCGCGCCATACGCCTTCTTCAACGCGCGGATCGTGACTTCGGCCATCTGCCCCCTCCCCGGATTCCGGCGCAAGGCTAGCGGCGGCGGCGGGCCCTGTCCACCGGCTGATCATACTAACATGTTAGAAACTTGACAGGTGCCCTGCCCCCCTGCAAAGCTTCCCCAGGGGAAAGCATTCCTTGGGGGGAGGGGAGGCCCCGCGTTCCATCTTGCGCCGGCTGTCGCCCGCCTGGGGCCACGGGTTCGGACGCCCCCCGGCACCATTGAAAAGGCCCGGGCGCCTGACGCGCCGCAAGGGCAGAAAAAGGGAGGAAAGAACGTGAAAGTCGAACATTACAACGCCCTCATGGCGCGGATGAGCCGGCGCCGGATGCTGCAGGGCGCGACCGCGCTTGGCGCCATGGCGGCCATGCCGATGACCGCAAGGATTGCCTCGGCGCAAGACAATCTGCGCGCCCAGATCCTGGCCATTCCCGGGGTGGGCGCGGGCAGCCCGACCGATGCGCATTGGCAGCAGGTGGGCGAGCTTTGCCTTGGGGCGACGAAGGCCAATGTCGCCGAAGGCGAATTTGCCGGGGTCGAGCTGACCTTCATGGGGCTCAACAACCAGAACCTGCACAACTTCCTGTTCCGCGGCTTCCTGAAGCCGTGGGAAGCCTACACCGGCGCAAAGATCAACTGGATCGACCTTGCGCAGGCCGACTACAACAGCCGCCTGCAGCAGTCCATCGCCACCGGCACGGTCGATTTCGACATCATCGAGATGGGCGCCCCCTTCGAGGGCGACACCGCCGGCCGTGGCCTGCTGGACGAGATGCCCGACTGGGTTGAAGCTCAGATAGAGGCCGACGATCTTGTGGGCTATCTCAAGCCCCCGGTGGGCACCTGGAACGGCAAGAAATACCGCATCACCATCGACGGCGACTGCCACACCTTCGCCTATCGCAAGGACTATTTCGGCGAGGGCGCGATCGGCGGGCCCGAGGTGCCGAAGACCTGGCAAGAGGTCAACGCGGTCTCGAAGGCGCTGGTCGGCAAGACCGACCCGCTGACCGGCCTGCCCGCGCATGGCTACCTGGACCCGCTGAAAGGCTGGGGCGGCTTCGGCTTCTACTTCATCTGCAACCGCGCTGCGGCATATGTGAAACACCCCGACGACCGCGCCTGGCTGTTCGACCCCGACACGATGAAGCCGCGCGTGAACAACCCGGGCTGGGTGCAGGCCATCCAGGACGTGATGGACCTGATCGCAACCCCCGGCGCCTATCCGGCCGACCAGATCAACGCCGACCCCGGCACCACCGCCTTCAGCCAGTTCCTGGCCGGCACGGGTTCCATGCTGATGTGGTGGGGTGACGTTGGATCCTCGGCGCGGACCTCTGACACCTCGGTGGTGGGCGATGTGGTTGGCTTCGGGATCAACCCGGGCTCGACTCGACGCTACAACTCGGCCGCCGGCGCGTGGGAGGAAACCGCGAACGAGGCCCCCGTGATGGCCTACATCGGCTGGGGGATCTACGTCACCAACCGCGTCTCGGGTGACGAGAAGAAGCGCAAGGCTGCCTGGTCGGCGGCAGCGCATCTGGGCGGGAAGGATCTGTCGCTGTGGACGGCGGCCTATCCCTCGGGTTTCCAGCCCTATCGCAATTCTCATTTCAACTATGCGGAATGGGAAGCCGCCGGCTACGACCGCGCCTATGTCGAGGACTATCTCGGCTCGAACGCGGACAGCTACAACCACCCGAACGCCGCGATCGAACCGCGCATCCCCGGCATCTTCCAGTACTATTCGGTGGCCGAGGACGAACTGGCCAAGGGCTTTGCGGGTCAGTACAAGTCGGCGCAGGAAACCGCCGATGCCATCGCCGCCGCCTGGGAGAAGATCACCGACCAGATCGGCCGCGACAGCCAGATCGCCCTCTACAAGGCGTCGCTCGGGATGTGATGCAGGCAGGGTGGGCCGCCCGGCCCACCCTGCATGACCAAACGCGCCTCCGGCTTCTGGGGGCGCGCAAAACGGACGGCAGGCGGAATTGAGCGGATCGGATCATCTTCACGTCGTCACCTCGGACGAGATCGGCGAAGGCCTGAAACGGCTGGGGCGGTTTCTGGTCTGGGGGACAGCCGGGCTGCTGGCGCTGGTTGCACTGGCCCAGACCGCACAGGCGCTGGGCTGGCGCGACTTCGGCTTCACCACCTGGCGGCCGACGCTTTATGCATACTGCCTGTGGGCCACGGCGCTATGCTGGTCGCAGGTGATCATCCGGGGCGAACAGGGCAAGCGCACGCTCTTTGTCCTGCCCGCGGCGCTGTTCGTGATCTCGCTGACGGTCTTTCCGCTGCTGTTCGGTCTGACCATCGCCTTCTCAAGCTGGAACCTCTCCAGCCCCACCGGCCGGTCGTTCAACGGCCTTGCGAACCTGCGCCAGATGTGGACTGACCCGTTCTACTGGAATGCGCTGGGGAACATGGTCTGGTATGTGCTGGCCATCATAGTCGAATACGCCATTGCCTTCGGCCTGGCGCTTCTGCTGAATGCGCAGATCCGGGCGCGCAAGTTCTTCCGGGTGGCCTTCCTGCTGCCGCTGATGCTGTCGCCCGTCGCCGTATCGTGGATGATCGGCAAGTCGATGCTCGAAGCCCGTTTTGGGCCGATCTCGCGCCTGGCCCGCTGGCTGGGAGTGGAAAACCCCGCCTTCTTCGAGACACCCTGGATGGCCAAGGCCACCATCATGGTGCTGGACGCCTGGACCTTCATCCCCTTCATGATGATCATGCTGCTGGCCGGGCTGCAGGCCATCCCCAAGGAATTGACCGAGGCGGCAAAGGTTGACGGCGCGCGCGGCTGGAAGGCCTTCTGGGAGGTGACCTTCCCCCTGATGCTGCCGGTCAGCGTCACCGCGATCCTGATCCGCATCATCTTCAAGCTGAAGCTGGCCGACATCGTCATCAACATCACCTCGGGCGGGCCGGGCGGCGCAACGGACACCGTGACCAGCTTCATCTTCCGCGAATACCGGGAACGCTCGAACGTCGGTTATGGCACCATGCTGGCCATGGTCTATCTGGTGCTGATCGTGATCTTCATGACCGTGCTGATGAAATGGGCCGGCCGCTACACGAGACCCCGCACATGAGCAACCAGATCTTCCGCGACCACGAGACGGACCTTGCCCACTGCGCGAAGTGGTGGACCGGGCGGATCGCGATCTACGGGGCGCTGATCCTTTGGGCAGTCATCTGCCTGTTCCCGATCTACTGGACGCTGACGACCAGCTTCAAGATGGCGCCCGACGTGATGAAGGGGAACATGATCCCCTGGGTCGATTTTACCCCGCAGTGGAAGGGCTGGGAGGCCATCGGCCTGTCGCCCGATGCGCTGGGGCGCGAAAGCACCGCCCGGGCCGAATTCCTGAAACGCTTCGGCAATTCGGCTATCATCGCGCTATCGGCCTCGACCCTTGCGGTCGTGCTGGGCAGCCTGGCCGCCTACGGGCTGTCGCGGTTCAGCTACCGTTTCGGGTTCATGAAGAACGACGACATCTCGTTCTTCTTCCTGTCGCAGCTCATCTTGCCACCTGTGGTGCTGGCCCTGCCCTTCCTGGTGCTTTACAAGGAACTGGCGCTGCTCGATACCCGGATCGGGCTGATCCTTCTTTACACGCTGACGGTCCTGCCCATCGTGATCTGGATCATGAAGGACCAGTTCTCGACCATCCCGACCGAGCTGGAGGAGGCGGCGATGGTCGATGGCCTGGGCATCTGGGGAGCCTTTTTCACCATCATCCTGCCGATCGCCCTGCCGGGGATGGTGGCGGCCTTCATCCTGTCGCTGGTACTGACCTGGAACGAATATTTCTTCGCGGCGCTTCTGACCTCGACCCATGCCAACACCCTGCCGGTGATGGTAGCCAGCCAGACCGGATCGCAAGGCATCAGCTGGTGGTCGATGGCGGCGCTGTCCTTCGCCGCCATCCTGCCGCTGATCATCATCGGCGTCGCGCTGGAACGGTTCATCATCAAGGGCATGGCGGCGGGGGCGGTCAAATGACGCCCACGGGTCTGCCCCGAAAGATCCGGTTGCCGGCCACATGCTGAAGGGCATCGACCAGAGGCTGAGCGCTGAAATCGTGCATGTCCTCATGCTGATGGGCCACGGCGACGATCTGGTGCTGTGCGACGTGAACCATCCGGCCGCAACCATCGCAGCGAAGACGACCTACGGCCGGCTGATCGACATGGCGGGCTGCGACATTCCCACCGCGGCCCGGGCGATCCTGTCGCTGATGCCGCTGGATACCTTCGTGCCCGCCCCGATCCGGCGGATGCAGGTTGTGGGCGACCCTGCGGCCGAAAAGCCGATCTTTGCCCGGATGCAGGCCGTCGCCGACAGCGCCGAAGGCCGCCCGGTCGGGATGGAGGCGCTGGAACGTTTCGCCTTCTACGAGGCGGCGAAGCGTGCATTCGCAATCATCCGCACCGCCGACAGCAGGCCCTATGGCTGCTTCATCCTGAAGAAGGGCGTGATCGATCTGCCAGAGCTTTGAGCGAACGCGCGTCGTTCGCCTGCGGCGTCTCCTCGCCCGGTCGCCCATCGTGCAGCGACCCGGCGAAGCCCCGGGACGGACCTGGCCGTCAGTCAAGCCCCAGAACGGTTCGCAGATGCGACAGCGCGATGGCAACGCCCTTTTCCCCCAGCTCTGCCGTCGCCTGCGGCGCGGTTTCCGTGTACCAGTGCCCGCCATCCCGCGCGCTGGTCATGTCCACCGTGTCAGGCGCAAGTGCCAGCATCAGCGCGGTTTCGCCCACCCCGGCATGATCAAAGGGAAAGTCCGCGCCCTTCGGGAACAGCGGATGGATGCGGATCCAGTTGAACGGGTCCGCACCCTGTGCATGCAGCGCATAATAATCGGCCATCTCGCCCTTGCCCCACCAGCCGGGGCCGCGCGTGCCTTCCAGATGGCGGAAGATCGCGTTGCGGGCGGCGAGGCGGAAGGCAAGGTCGGTCGGCATGCCTTGCGCGAAGTTCTCGGTCTGGTGGTGGATCACGCCATGGAGGTTGCGAAATCCGGTCGCCAGCAGCCCGGTAAACAGCGCCTCGGCCAGCGGCAGGAAGGTGGCGGGCTCCAGATGCAGCGTCCCCTCCCCCGGACCGGCAACCGCATGGCTCGCCGCGCCATAGGCGAAGGGCGGCAGGGTGATGATCCGGTCACCCAGCCTGCGCAGTGTCTCCGTCACGATCAGAAGGTCCACTCCGGCGGGCAGGTGCTTCCCATGATATTCCATGACCCCGATCGGCAGGACGACGGGCAAGCCCTCGGCGACGGCACGGGCGATCTGGTCGGGTCGCATCCGGTCGAACTGCATCAGGCTACCCCAAGCGTATGGGCAATGTCCCTCGTCTGCGCGTAAAGCGCTTTCCACAGCGGATACTGACGATCATACGCCGCCACCTGTTCGGGCGCCACGTTGTGGACGACCGGGTTCCAGCGGTGAATCGCATCCCCCGGCACGGCCCCGATGGCCAATGCCGCCAGGAAGGCATCACCATAACTGGCCCCGATGGTCTTGTCGCAGACCTCCTGTGCCGCGTGACCAAGGTCGGATGTGGCTTGCAGCCAGACCGCGTTCTTCGTCCCGCCCCCGACCGCACGAATACGCGCCGGGCTGGCGCCAAGCACGGCATAGGTCTCAAGCACATGGGCGGTGCCCATCGCTATCCCCTCCAGCACCGCACGGTAAAGGTCGCCACGCGTGTGGGTCAGGTCCAGGCCGAAGAAGGCACCCTTCGCCAGCGGATCGTGGATCGGCGTCCGCTCGCCCGAGAAATAGGGCAGGCACAAAAGCCCCTTCGCCCCTTTGGGGCTGGCTTCGGCCTCGGCGGCAAGCCCGGCGAAATCCGCATCGCGCGCAAGCTGGTCACGGAACCAGTGGGTCAGCGTTCCGCTGGTCGCCAACCCTGCCATGCTGGCGTGCTGGCCCTCGAACAGCCACGGAGCATACCACAGCCGCGGATCCCGCACCGGCGCCGCCGTCACCTGGATGATGAAGATGGTCGAACCATACATCAGCATCATGTCGCCCGGCGCGGCCACGCCGACGCTGACCGCCTCGGCCGCCGCGTCGATGGTGCCACAGGTGACCGGGGTGCCCTCGGCCAGCCCGGTTTCCCGGGCAGCGGCGGCGGTGACACGACCGGCAATCCCGGTGGACCACATCAGCCGGGGCAGCCGGTCGAGCGGCAGGATGTCTGCCAGCGCATCGGTCCAGTCCTGACGGTTCACATCGTAAAGCGGCGAGAAATTGGCGGCGGTGTAGTGGTCGATGACGTATTCGCCGGTCAGCTTCCATGTCAGGTAGCTGGTCGAGGTCAGAACCTTCGCTGTACGGGCGAACAGGTCGGGCTGCGTTTCCTTCAGCCACAGGATCTTCGGCCCCACCGATTGCGAGGTCAGCGCATTGCCGCAGGTCGAAAGGATGACGTCCTCGCCGATGGCCGCGTTCAGTGCGGCAATCTGGGCGGTCGCGCGGGTATCGACGCCATACAGGACACCGTTCATCAGGGGCGTGCCAACAGCGTCAACCGGCAGCATGCAGGGTCCGATGGCACTGGCGGCAACGGCCGTGATCTCGCGCGGATCAAGGCCCGACTGCCCCAGGAGTGTCCGTGTGACTTGGACGAAATCACCCCACCAGTCCTCTTCCGCCCGGTGCTCGGCCCAGCCGGGGCGCGGCACCAGCATCCTGTGAGGGCGGCTGGCGGTTGCGGTGATCGTGCCGTCATGGGCGACCAGGACGCCCTTGGTCTCGAAAGTGCCGATATCGATGCCAAGAGTATGGGTCATGGGTCGCGCGTCAACTTGAGGTCCGGGGTGATCCGGTCCAGCATGACGCCCAGCAAGGCCGCCAGCCCGTGGAGATCGGCGGTATCCACCACCTCAAGCGCCGAATGCGAGTAGCGCATCGGAAAGCCGACATCCAGGCAGGCCACACCCTGCGGCCCCATGAACTGGATGTAGGAAAGATCGGTCAGTGCCCCGGTGTGTGCCGAACGCTGCAGGGGCAGACCGGCGGCATGTGCCGCCTCTTCTGCCAGAGCGACAAGGGCCGGATGCGGGATCACCCCGTTCAGCGTGCCCCGCCCGTGGAAGGAGTACAGGCTGATGCCAGGCCCCCCGCCAAGCACCACCTCGCCGCGCGCGGCCATGTCGGGCGTGTCGCAGGCCAGAAGCAGGTCGATCTGCAGGGCGATATCCGGGCACAGCGCCATCGCCGCCGGCAAGACGCCGCGCAGATTGTATTCTTCCTGCACCGACCAGACCAGATGCAGCGTCGGCCCGAACTGCCCCTTGCGGGCGGCCGCAAGCGCCAGGAGCACAGCGCATCCCGCACGGTCGTCGATCGATGTGCCGGCCAGGCGAGTGCCGTGCAGGGGCAGGACACGCGGCAGGTAGGTGACTGGCGTGCCGATGCGCACGCCGGCGGCATGGGCCTGTTCTGCCGAGGCAAAGCCCGCATCGACGTAAAGTTCGGCATAGGGGACGACGCGGTATTTCTCGTCCGGTGTGGTTGCGTGGTGCGACTTGTTGGCGATGACACCGGGAATGTCACCCTTTTCAGTCGATAGCACCACCGCCTGCGCCGCAAGCGCGCGCTCCGGCACACCGCCCAGCCTTTCCAGCCGGATCAGACCCGAGGCTTCGACCTTGCGAACGACAAAGCCCAGCTGGTCCATATGGGTAAAGACCATGACACAAGGAAGCGCGGGATCGCCCGGGATCGTGCAGATCAGGTTGCCCAGCCGGTCGGAGCGATAAGGCAGCCCCATCCCGTCCAGATGCGCGGCGATGGCCCGGGCCACGCCCTGTTCGTGACCTGAAAGGCCGGGAATGAGCATCAGTTCGGTCAGAAGATCGCGGATCATCGAGCCCTCGCGCCAGCAAATTCCGTCAAGGGAACCTGCGAATTCCTCGAACAAAATCTCCCGGAATCATCAGGAATTCCGGGGCCTTCCTGGCTGTCATGCCTTGCCCCTTGCTGCCCGGGCGCGGTCCATGAAATCCTTTGCGCGCTCCGGGTCCACCGGTGCCCAGGTGTCCCCACCGACCTTCAGCGCAGAGCCCACGATGCAGCCGTCGGCGATACGAAGCACCTCGGCCACGGTCGCATGCTTGACGCCCGTATTGGCCAGCACCGGCGTTGTAGGCAGGACGCGCTTCACCGCCTCCAGATCCTCCATCCGCGCGGCCTCGCCGGTGATCGCGCCCGAGACCAGCACCGCGTCGGGGATCGAGGAAAACACGGCGCTGCGCGCCCGGTCAGCCAGTGGCCGGGGGTCGAGAGAGCCGGCGAATTCGGCCGAGACGTTGTAAAGCGTCGCCACCGTCCCTGCCCCGATCCTTGCCCCGTAGCGCCGCGCGGCGCCGGCGTCGGGGGCCCAGAGGCCCATGTCACTGGCATAGGTGCCGGTGAAGATCTCGCGCACGAAGGCCGCCCCTGTCGCTGCCGCCAGAGCCATGGTCGCCATGGGGTCCCACAGGACATTGACGCCGAAGGGAATCGTGATCCGGTCGCGCAACCGCCCGATCACATAGGCCATTGTGGCAGTGGAGGCTGGATCGACACGCAGCTCGTAGGGCCGGTCGTTTTCGTTGCCGAACATCACCGCATCGACCCCGGCGGCCTGCAAAGCTGCCAGATCTGCCTCGGCACCCTTCAGGATCGCCTCCACTCCGCCCGCCGCGTCATGCAGCGGGGTGCCGGGCATCGCGCCCAGATGCACCATGGCAATCACGGGCTTGCGTCGCCCGAAAACCTGTTCGAACCGTGTCATGACTCGCCTCCCTGATCGCAGGCTAACCGGAAAGCCCTTGGCCGGGAAGCCCGCAACATACTAGCATGTCAGCATTGACTGGGGAGGCAAGGATGCTGGCACGAAGGCACTGGGACAGGCGTGGAACCGGGGGGATTTCCTTCACCGAGCTCGGCTTCGGCGCAGCGCCGCTGGGCAACCTTTTCCGCGCGATTTCCGAGGCCGAAGCCCAAGCCGTGCTTGAGGCGGCCTGGGCAGCTGGTGTGCGCTACTATGACACCGCGCCGCTTTACGGCTTTGGCCTTTCCGAGACGCGGATCAACCATTTCCTGCGCGGCAAGCCACGGGGCGACTATGTCCTTTCGACCAAAGTCGGGCGGCTTTTGCAGGCCGTCCCCCCCGGGCAGGGCGACGGGGCGGGCAAATGGGTGGATGTGCCCTCGCGGCGCGAGTGGTTCGACTATAGCCACGACGGGGTTCTGCGGTCACTGGAAATCAGCCTGGAACGGTTGGCACTCGACCGGGTGGATCTTGTCTATGTCCATGACCTCGACATCTTCACCCATGGATCGGAGGCCGCGAAACAGGCGCGACTGGAAGAATTCATGGCCGGCGGCTACCGCGCGCTTTGCCGGCTGCGCGACGAAGGCGTGATCGCGGGCTTCGGAGCAGGCGTCAACGAATGGGAACCCTGCGACTGGATGATGGAGCGCGGAGAGTTCGACATTTTCCTGCTGGCGGGGCGCTTCACGCTGCTCGAACAGGGGGCACTTGGGTTCATGGACAAGGCGGCGGCACGGGGCGTCGGGGTAGTGATCGGCGGGCCGTACAATTCGGGCATCCTCGCCACTGGCCCGCGCCCCGGCGCGTATTACAATTATGCACCGGCCCCGCAACCGGTTCTGGACCGCGCCGCGCGTTTGCAGTCGGTTTGCGAAGCCCACGGTGTGCGACTGGTGGACGCGGCCTTCCGTTTTCCGCTGTTGCACCCGGCCACGGTCAGCGTGATCCCCGGCGGGCAGGGTCTGACAGAAATGGAAAGCAATATCCGCGCTGCCCAGACAGAAGTTCCCAAGGCTCTCTGGCAGGCACTGGCGGCTGACGGGCTGATCCCGGAACGGCTGGTTCCCGCGACGACAGCGAAATAGACGGTGCGGCTTGCGTCGCGGAATCATCTCTCTTTGCTGGAAATCTTGCGTCGGGCGGCGGGGGTAGCAAGGGCCATCACACCCGCCGATCCGGTCGGCGTGTCGGCCACGGTCAGCACGGCAGGCGGGTCAAATCCTGGCGCGGATCGCCGCTTCGTCGATCCCGGGGCGTTCCTCGACCGGTAGGCTGACATGCAGCGCTGCGGCTGCCTGGCCGAAAGCCGCGGCGTCGGCAAGGCTGGCGCCCCGGGCCCATTCGGCGGCCATGGCCCCGATGAAGCTGTCGCCCGCCCCGTGGGTCGAGACGACCTTGACAGGTTGTGCCGCATGCCAGGCCACCCTGCCGCCCTCGGCGATGACCAGACCCTCGGCCCCCAATGTGACGATGACCCCGGCGGGCCCCCGTGCCGACAGGTCGTTTGCGGCGGCCTCGGCGTCAAGGCCGGTTTCTGGCCGGGACAGCAGGTCGGCGGCCTCGCCCCGGTTCACCACCAGGAGGTCGATCAGACGCAGAAGCTCGGGGCTGACGGCCCGCGCGGGGGCTGCGTTAAGGACGGTGCGAATGCCCTCTGCCCGGGCACGGCTGGCCAGAATAAGGTTCGCCGCTTCGGGGATCTCGCTTTGCAGCATCAGCAGGGCGCAGTCCCGGGGGAAGCTCACCGCTTCTGCCCGGAACAGAAGGTTGGCACCCGAAACGATGACAGCCGCATAGCTTCCATCCGGCTGCACGATGGCAACGGACATGCCAGAGGCACCGGGGTGTGTCTGCACGGCGTTGCGCCGCACTCCGGCGGCGTCCAGCGCCGCGCGCAGCAGGATCGCCGGCTCGTCCGATCCGACCGCCCCGGCCATGTGCGCATCGGCCCCGGCGCGTGCAGCAGCCACGGCCTGATTGCCGCCCTTGCCGCCGAAAGCATAGCGGACAGCTGTGCCAACAAGCGTCTGGTCCGGGCGCGGCAGTCCGGGGGCGTTCACGATCACATCATGGTGCAGCGAACCTGCGCAGAGGATGACGGGTCGGGAAAACGGGACTGGCGGCACGGTTCTCGGCATCTGGTCGGTCGGATGACGCCGGGATGGTAGACCATGGCATGCATCTGACAAGGGGGCTTCACGCGCCGCACAGCGCTGCCATGACCAGCCCCGTTGCTGCGGCGGCATCCTGCCGGGCCTGGGCGGCAGCCAACGCCGGATCGGCCGCCAACCGCGCCGCGATCTCGATCAGGCGGTCGGTCAGGCGGATGTTCGTGCGCGCCTCGTCGATGGGGTTCAGCCCGGAATGGTCGGGAAAGGTGTCGAAATAGATGATGCCGCCGTAACCGATGCGGGCCAGCGCCACCAGGAGTTCCACCGTCTGCACCGGGTGGACCGAACCCGCCATCAACCCGTCGTCGCGTTTGCCGTAGCCGTCATTCAAGTGCAGGCCGAGGATCCGGCTGCGCCGGGCTGCCAGCATCGCGGCCTTGGCAGGCATCTCCCCGGCATAAAGCATATGGGCAAAGTCCAGCGTGACGCCGGTGTTCCTTCGCCCGACCTCGGCCAGCGCCAGCAGGGTCGTTGCCATGTCGGGCATCAGTGCATGGGCGCGTGGTTCGTTGGGCTTGTATTCCACCGCGATGTCGATGGCCGGGTTGTGATCGGCGACCTCGGCCAGCGCGGCGATCGTGTCATCCCACATCCGCGCATAATCGGCCTGAAAGCTGTAGTCGAACCCGTCCTGCCCCATCCACAGCGTCATCTGGCTGCCACCCATTTCGGCGCATGCGTCGATGCCGCGTCTTGTCAGGTCAATGGCCGCGCGGCGGATGGCCGCGTCGGGGTGGGTGAAGGCGCCAAGACGGAAACCCTCTTCCGTGTAATAGCGCATCGCCAGACCGTTCAGCGCAAGGCCATGGTCAGCCAGCAGGCGCGACAGGCTGGCCGGGTCATGGGCGACGAAATGGTCGGGATAGTTCAGGTCGGCGGCTGAAAGACCCCCAACACGTCCTGCCGCCGCCAGCATACCCGCCACCGTGTCCCCCTTGCGCTTGAAGGCATTCAGGCGGGCAGCATAGCGCGGGCGATTCGGGATCATGGCGGCTCAGGCAGGGTTGAAGAGATCGGGCCGCTCACGCTCCAGCGGCTCGAGATAGGTGATCAACTGGCGCAGATGCGCCTGCACTGCCGCCCGTGCGGCCTGCGGATCGCGGGCCTCCATAGCCGCAAGGATCGCCTGGTGTTCGGCCAGCGTCGCCTGCACCCGGCCCGGCACCGGCAGGATCAGCTGCCGCGCGCGGTTCACATGCAGCCAGGCCGTTTCAGCGACCTGGGCCAGCCTTGGAAAACCGGTAAATGACAGCAGCAGTTCGTGCATCGCCGCATCGGTTGCATAGAAGCCCGCAATGTCGCCATCGGCCAAAAGGGCGGCCTGCACGGTGAGGTTGCGGCGCAGAAGTTGCAGCTGTTCGTCGGTGATGCGTTCGGCCACCCTTTCGATCGCCGCGACTTCGATCGCCTCGCGCAGGAAGGCGCCTTCGCGGATTTCCTGCATCGAAAACCGCGCGACGAAAGTGCCTGCCTGCGGCACCACGTCAACCAGCCCCTCGCCCTGCAATCGCGCCACCGCATCGGCGACGGGGCTGCGGCTTACGCCCAGCGCCTCGCAGATTTCGGGCTTGCGCAGGATTTCACCCGGCTTGTAGGCCAGCGACAGGATCGCCTGCCGCAGCGTCTGATAGACGCGCTGGCCGAGAGAGCCCGTAAACTCCGCCAAGGGTCGCAGACGCGCGGCGGCGGAGGGCTCTTGTTTGGCGGGCGCTGCTGGTTGTAACATGCTAACATGTTAGGCAGATGGCCAAGCCTGTCAAGGAAGGGGTTCTCATGGCAAGCGGAGTGATCCGGCTGCACGGGTCGGACAATGTGGTGATCGCCTTGCAGGACCTTTCTGCCGGCAGCAAGGTCGAAGGGGTGGACAGCCCCCTGCCCGGTCCGGTACCGCGCGGTCACAAGATCGCGGCTCGCGCCATTGCCGCGGGCGAGCAGGTGGTGCGTTACGGCCAGATCATCGGCCAGGCGACGGCCAACATTCCGGTGGGTGCCCACGTCCACAGCCACAACCTCGGCATGGGTCCGCATTCCAGCGACTATGCCATCGGGTCGGAATGCCGCCCCCTTCCCCCGTTGGAACCGCGCAGTTTCATGGGCTTTCACCGCGCGGACGGTTCGGTAGGCACGCGGAACTATCTTGGCATCCTGACGTCGGTGAATTGCTCGGGCTCGGTCGCCCGCTTCATCGCAGAGGCCGCCGAGAAAGACCTGGTGCTGGCGTCCATTCCGGGGATCGACGGGGTGGTGCCCATCGTCCACGGCACCGGCTGCGGCATGTCGGGCACGAACGAGGGCTACCAGACCCTGATGCGCACTCTGAAGGGCTATGCGCGGAACCCGAATTTCGGCGGCATCCTGCTGGTGGGTCTCGGCTGCGAGGTGATGCAGGTGCCCGACCTCGTGGGTCAGGGCCGGCTGCGCCCGGACGGCAACTTCCGCTACATGACCATCCAGGGCGAGGGCGGCACCCGCGCCACGATCGAGCGGGCGCTGAAGGTGCTGCGCGAGATGGCCGAGGTCGCGGGCCGGGCGGTCCGCGCCCCCGCGCCGGTGTCAAAACTGGTCGTCGGGCTGCAATGCGGCGGGTCGGACGGCTATAGCGGCATCACGGCGAACCCCGCTCTCGGCCACGCGAGCGACCTTCTGGTGCGCATGGGCGGCACCACGATCCTGTCGGAAACCCCGGAAATCTACGGTGCCGAACACCTGCTGACCCGCCGCGCGGTCAGCTGCGAGGTGGGCGAGACACTGCTGGAGCGCATCCGCTGGTGGGAGGACTACACCGCCCGGAACGATGGCGAGATGGACAACAACCCCTCGCCAGGGAACAAGCGCGGAGGGCTGACGACGATTCTGGAAAAATCGCTGGGCGCAGTGGCCAAGGGGGGCACCGCTCCGCTGTCCGGGGTCTACAAGTTTGCCGAACCGATCACGACGCCGGGCTTCGTCTACATGGACAGCCCCGGCTACGACCCCTGCAGCGTCACCGGCCAGATCGCCAGCGGCGCAACGCTCATCGTCTTTACCACGGGGCGGGGGTCCGTCTCGGGCTACAAGCCCAGCCCCTGCATCAAGCTTGCCACCAATTCCGAGATGTATGCCCGGATGAAAGAGGACATGGACATCAACTGCGGCGATGTCCTGGACGGGGTCAGCATTGAGGCGAAGGGCGAAGAGATCCTGGAAAAGATCATCGCCGTTGCCAGCGGTCAGCAGACCCTTTCCGAAGAGCTGGGCTTCGGCGGGGCGGAATTCGTGCCTTGGCAGATCGGGGCGGTGATGTGACGGGTGCATATGTGAAGGGTCCGATCGTCGGGCATTTCGACCCCGGTTGCCGGGCCGCATGTGCAGCGGGCTCAGCCCGCCGGCCCAAGGAGCAGCCGCTGTGACCCGCCCGCCCTATGCCTGGCCCGACCCTGACCGCGACTATGCCAATGGTGCCTTCATTCCCGGTGCTGCCGACTATCCCGACCGCTGGGCGCGCGAGGCCGCGGCCTTCCGCGAAACCCTGGCCGGGCGGGCGCAAGCCGACATCGCCTATGGTCCGGGCCATCGGGAAAGGCTGGACCTGTTCCTGCCCGAAGGCACCCCGCGCGGCGTGGTGGTCTTTGTGCATGGCGGCTACTGGCACCTGTTCGGCAAGACGCACTGGTCGCATCTGGCCGCCGGCCCCCTGGCGCGGGGCTTCGCCGTGGCGATGCCGGGCTATACCTTGGCCCCGGCCGCACGAATCGGGGAAATCACCGGCCAGATCGCACAGGCCTGCTGGGTTCTGTCCCACCGCATTGCCGGACCGATGGTCGTGACCGGCCATTCCGCCGGGGGCCATCTGGCCGCACGGATGGGCTGTGCCGACCTGACCGTGCCGGTCACCCGGGTTGTACCGATCTCGCCTCTGTCGGAACTCGGGCCGCTGATGGCGACTGGGATGAACGCGACGCTCGGGATCGACCCGGATGAGGCAGCCGCGGAAAGCCCGGCGCGGCTGCCCCTGCGGGCGGGGGTCACGGCGCATGTCTGGGTCGGCGCAGAGGAGCGGCCCGCCTTCCTGTGGCAGGCCCGGGTGCTGTCCGAGGAATGGGCCTGCCCCTGGACGGCCCAGCCGGGACGGCACCATTTCGATGTGATCGACGGGCTGGCCGACCCGGACTCGGCCCTGTGCAAGACCGTTCTCGACGGCCTCTGACACTTCACTCCGCGTGCGACCTCGTCTTCTCGTCGCTACCCGCGAGGGGTGGCGAAGTGATCCAAGGGCAGGCTCACATCTCGGCCGCTTCGGCCCGTCGCGCCTCGGCCTCGCGGGCGGCCTCGATGCGCGCCTTACGACGGCGGTTGACTTCGTACACCAGGGCCAGGATCAGCGTCACCATGATCAGCAGGAAGGCCAGCGCGTTGATCGTGGGCGTGATGCCCGACCGCACCTTCGAGAAGACATAGACCGTCAGGGTATCCGCCCCGCCACGGGTGAACTGGGTGACGTTGAAGTTCTCGATCGACTGGAAGAAGGCCACCGCCGCCCCGGCGCCGATCGCCGGATAAAGATGCGGAAGCAGAATCCGACGCATCACCTGGGAATGGCTTGCGCCCAGATCCAGCGCCGCCTCCTCCAGCCCGGCATCGAAGCTTTGCAGCCGCGCCAGCACCAGAAGCATCACCATGGCGGAGATATAGCTGACCTGGCCCAGAACGCTGAGATGCAGACCGGGAATGAACGGCCAGGGGCGGGTGTCCGGTCCGAACAGCAGACCCCCGAGCTGGGTCCACATGATCATTGTCGAAATCCCGATCACCACGCCCGGAATCAGGATGGTCGAGATCATCATGCCGTAAAGCACCGTCCGCGCCCGACCCGAGATCGAGTTGATCAGGATCGCGCTGGCGGTGCCGATGACGACCGAAATCACCGCCACCGCCGCCGCCACCCACAGCGTGTTGACGAAGGCCTTCATCATCCGCTGGTCGGCAATCATCTCGCTGAACCAGATCGTGGTCCAGCCCTTCCACGGCACGATCGAAGGCAGCTTCGAGTCGTTGAACGCCGCCCCCGACATCACCACCAGCGGCAACAGCAGGTAAAGCAGGAACAGCATCATGTAGAGATGCGAAAGGTTCTGACGCAGCTTGTGCATCGTGCGGCCCCCCTACTTCGCGATGTCCGACAGCTTCACCCGGAACAGCCACATCGCCAGCGTGACGATGAGCGTGCAGAGCAGAAGCAGAAGGAAGGCATAGGCCGAGGCCGTGTTCCAGTCGAGCGCGTCCTTGAACCACTGGTCGATGGTCTGGGTGAACCACTGCGAGGTGGTGGATCCCAGGATCGAGGGCACTAGCAGCGATCCGGCCGACAGCATGAACACCATCACCGAACCCGAGGCGATGCCGGGCTTGGCATGGGGCAGCACGATCCGCCAGTGAATCTTCCACCAGGGCGCGCCCAGGTCCTCGGCAGCCTCGATCTGGTTGGTGTCCAGCGACTGAATCGCGTTGTAGACCGGGAAGAGCATGAACAGGACATAGGTGTAGATCAGCCCGATCACGACGCCGGTATAGCCCATGTTGGTCCAGCGGATCGGGTCTTCGATCAGGCCCACCGCCTGCAACAGCGCATTCAGCGGGCCCTTGAACGCAAGGATGATCCACCAGGCGAAGGCGCGCAGCACCTCGGACACCCACAGCGGGATGAACAGCAACAGGATCAGCGTTGGCAGCGACCGGGGGTTTACGATCTTGGCCATGTAATAGGCCAGCGGATAGGCCATCAGGAAGCACAGCACGGTAACGACCATCGAATAGAAGATCGTCAGCAGGAAGGTATAGACATGCACCGGGATGGTGTAGCTGAAGCCGAGAATGCTTTTTTCGACGCGGCCGTCGAAGACCTTCATGTAATTGCCCAGGCTGTAGGTGTCGCGCGGGCCGCCGATCTCGGTCACCGGAAGGTAGGGGCGGAAGCTCTGCTCGAACAGCGTGATGTTCGGCACGATCACCAGCATGATCAGCCAGAAGGCGACCAGCAGGCACATCAGAAGGGTCAGACCCGGCCCATAGCGGCGCAGCATGTCCTGCATGGTCTCAGCCCCTTACATTCGCGTCGGGCAGGATCGCGGCCCGCGCCGGGTCGAAGGACATGAACATCCGTGCACCGCGCTCTGGCACAGTGGCCGAACCGTCGTTGCGGATTTCCGAAGTCAGCGCCGCGCCGGTCTCCGTGGTTGCGTGGATGGCGATGAAGCTGCCCTCGAACGAGATGTCCCCGATCGTCACGGGAACCGAGTTCTCTGTCGCCGGCGTGGATGACAACACCGTGTGTTCGGGCCGGACGTAAAGCTTGCCGGCCTTGCCACCCAGATCGCCCAGCCGGGCGCGGAAGGTGCCGTGCGGGGTGACAAAGCTGGCCATGCCACCGGCGGCCTGCTGCACCTGGCCCTCGAAGATGTTGTTCTCGCCCACGAAACCGGCCACGAAGCCGTTTACCGGGTTGTTGTAGATCTCTCTGGGGTCGGCGATCTGCTGGATTCGGCCCTGGCTCATCACCCCCACGCGGTCTGACATGGCCAGAGCCTCGCCCTGGTCGTGGGTGATGTAGATGAAGGTCACGCCCGTCCGCTGCTGGATGGCGCGCAGCTCTGCCCGCATGTGCTGACGCAACTTCAGGTCAAGCGCCGACAGGGGTTCGTCCAGCAGCATCACCTGCGGCTCCACCGCCAAGGCACGGGCGATGGCGACCCGCTGCTTCTGTCCGCCCGACAGCTGGCTGACCATCTTGTCCGCCGCGCCGGGCAGATCGACCAGCTTGAGCAGCTCTTCCGCCTTCTTCCGCCGGGTCGCCTTGTCCACCCCGCGCACTTCGAGGCCGAAGCTGATGTTCTCCCAGATCGGCATCAGAGGAAACAGCGCGAGGTTCTGGAAGATCAGTGCCGTCGGCCGCTGGTTGGGCCGGGTTCCCTTCACATCCTTGCCGCCGATTCGAATTGTGCCCTCGGTCGGCTCGATGAAACCCGAGACCATGCGCAGGATCGTCGTCTTGCCGCAGCCCGAGGGGCCGAGGAACGAGAAGAACTCGCCCGGTCGGATGGAGACATTGGCATTGTCCACCGCCCGGAAGGTGCCGAAGTCACAGCAGACGTTTTCAAGATCGATTCCGGCGCTCATGGCCCTGGTAGTCCCCCTGGAGTGATCGTCTTTTTGTTGCAGGCTAGCAGGCAGGCTGCCCCTTGCAATCGGTATCGCCAGTTCGGGCCGGTCCTTCGGTCCAGAACGACCCATCTGCGCGCGAAAAAGTCACGCCGGACCCTTTCGGGCCCGGCGCTCCGGTCACGGGCGTCGCACTCAGGACGCCTTGTACTTGTCGGCGTATTCGGTGCGCTTGGCAATGAACTCGGCGGTCTGCTCGGGCCACCACCACAGCTTGGCCAGCGCCTCGTCGTTGAAGGTGCCGTTGTAGTATTCCTTGACCGAGGGATCCATGAGATCGGCTGCGCCCTTGCCCACCGGGTTCGACGAGAAGGCGGTGGCCCAGCCCGCCGCCCCTTCCGGCGTCGAGACGAACTTGGCGAATTCGTGCGCCTGCTCGATGTTCTTGGCGTTCTTCATCAGCACGAAGCCCTGGTGCCAGGCAAAGGCCCCTTCGGTTGGCGCGATGTAGGCATAGCCGTCGTTGCGCAGGTTGTAGCCGGTCGAATCCCAGCACAGGCCGAGGGTCGCGCCGTTCGCCACGAAGCCCGCGTTGGCCTCGTTCTCGCCCGACCACCACTGCACGACATTGCCCTTGGCCTTCACGGCCTCGGCCAGAGCGATGTCCCACAGCTCGACCATCGCGGCCATATCGGTATACCCGTCCATCCACGGGCGCGGCAGCTTGCCCTGCGCATCAAGGTAGCGGCCCATCGCTGCCAGAGCCGAGTGAGGACGCAGCGTCACCGAGTTGTCGGGGCTGAAGAGGTCACCCAGCGACGGCGGGTCGGACAGCTTTGCCTCGGCGGTGTTGACCACCAGCGCCTCGGTGCCCCAGTTCGAAGGCACATAGAACAACTCGCCGTTCGCGCGGCTGCGCTCGCCGGCCGAACCATCGGCCAGGCCCGGCAAATAGTTGTCCATCGCCAGCTTCGCGGGATCCCAAGGCTGAAGCAAACCGTTCGAGTTCCAGCCGCCCCAGCGGTCGATGGTTGGTTCGATCACGTCGATGCCGCCGGCCTGCAGCGCCACCTTGGCCTCGGCGAACATCGTGTCCTGGTCTGGAAGCTCCTTGAAGTTGACCTTGATGCCGGTTGCGGCCTCGAACGCGGGGAACACCTTCTCGGCAAGCGACGGATAGCCCGCCCAGCCGACGAAGTTCAGTTCGCCCGACGAGGCCAGTGCCTTCGACGAGATAATCGCCGGGGCGGCAAGCAGGCCCGCGCCGGCAGCGGAGCCTTTCAGGAACCGGCGGCGGTTGAAGGTGGAAGAGATTTTGGTCACGTGTGACTCCCTGGTTTAAGATGACGGGCTGTCCCCGGTTGTTCTGTTGTCATGGCCGGGGCGTCGGATCAGTCTGACAAGGGCCTTGTAACAGGTCCGTGTCGGACAGCGCCGCGTCCCTTCGGCCACTTGATTACTCAGCACTTCTGCCGCCCTGTCAACGCGCAGATACGCCTTGGCCTTTCGCGGACGGCAGGAGATTGAGCCGCAGCTCAACAAGGGACACCGATTGCCGCCGCTGTCGGCGCGGGAACGCGCGCCATGCGCGTCGGCAGGGCGACGGCAGAGAATCATTCCGGCAGAAGCCGCGCCTGCAAGCGGCCCAGCGGGAAGAAGTTGCGCCGCACGACCGTTTCCCGTCAGATCGCCCTGGCGACGGATTTCTGGCTTGCCTCGTCATCCGAAAAGTTTCGGAATTCTTGTGGAAGACGCCCAGGCCACACTGAAGGGCATTGCGCGCAAGCTGGACCTGTCGATCATCCAGGTCAGCCGGGCGGTGAACGACCATTCCGACATGAATGAGGAAACCCGGCTTCGCGTCTGGGAAGCCGCGCGCGCCATGAACTACCAGCCCAATGTCTCGGCACGGAAACTGGTGTCGGGGCGGCCGGGGATGGTGGGGCTTGTGGTCCCGCAGCATCGTAACCTTGGCCAGGACGGCATCTTCATGGAGGTGGTTCCGGGCTTTCGGCCAATTTCTCCGGCCGGGGGGATACAGTTCGTGCTGCACATCATGCGCGAGGATGAACCCGTTCTGCCCGTCTATCAGGCGCTGGCCGCCCTGGGCCTACCTGTGTCGGGCGATGTTTCGGTGTTGGCGCATGACGACCTTCTGCCTGCGCTGCGTGCCTCGGCCTTCTTCCCGGCGCTGACCGTGACCAAGGCTCCCCTGCGCGACAGCTGGGAGCCCCTGGCCGGCGCCATCGAGAGTCGCCCCCTCGCCGCATTGCAGCGCATCGGCAGCTAACAATTCGTCGAACGGAACTCGGTCGCCGCCCCGTCAACCTGATCCGAAATATCAAATCGTTGACTGAAAGCGCTTTGAAACGCAGTGAGTCCGAAATCTTTCGGAACGTCGGATGCCGTCGCAGATCGGGAACCGGGGCGTTTGCGCCGTTGAACCCGCGTCGCGGACGAACCGACACGGAGGATTACCGATGATGATGCTTAGTTCCTTGTTTCCGGCGCGGTCGGCAACGCTGTCGAAAGCTTCAAGGCGCTGGTGAAAACCTGGGAAGAAGCAACCGGGCACACCGTCACCCTGGTGCCGATGCCGGCCCCGACCAGCGATCAGTTCGGCCTGTGGCTGGCGGCGGGGACGACCGACATCTACCTCTATCAGGCCGACGTGATCCGGGCGCCGCAGCTGGCCGACCACTTCGTGGACCTGACCGAGGCCGCCAAGGACCTGATTCCGCAGCACTTCCCCTCGATCATCGAATCGCAGACCGTGAACGGCAAGCTGGTCGCGCTGCCGATCTTCACCGACGCGCCCGCGCTCTACTACCGCAAGGACCTGCTGGAGAAGTACGGCAAACAGCCGCCGAAGACCTGGGCCGAGCTGACCGAGACCGCGCAGATGATCCAGGACGCGGAACGCGCCGAGGGCAAGAAGGACCTCTGGGGCTTCGTCTGGCAGGGCAACGCCTATGAAGGGCTGACCTGCGACGCGCTGGAATGGGTCAAGTCGCATGGCGGCGGCCAGATCGTCGAGCCGGACGGCACGATCTCGATCAACAACCCGAACGCGGTCGCAGCGCTCGAGCAGGCGAAATCCTGGGTCGGCACGATCAGCCCGGCGGGCGTCCTGGCCTACCAGGAAGAGGAAGCCCGCGGCGTCTGGCAGACCGGCAACGCGGTCTTCATGCGCAACTGGCCCTATGCCTACACGCTGGGCAACGGCGACGACTCGGCGGTCAAGGGTCTCTTCGGCGTGACCACCCTGCCGGTCGGCAAGGAAGGCGATCCGTCGGCGGCGACGCTGGGCGGCTGGAACGTGGCCGTGTCCAAGTACTCGACCAAGCAGGAAGCCGCGATCAGCCTGGCGATGTATCTCGCCGGCCCCGAGGCGCAGAAGCAGCGCGCGATCGCCGAATCGAACCTGCCGACGATCATCGCGCTTTACGACGATCCCGACATCGCCGCCGCGCAGCCGATCATCCCGCAGTGGAAGGACGTGTTCCTGAACGCCGTGCCGCGGCCCTCGGCCCCGACGCTCGGCAAGTACAACGAAGTGTCGGCGAAGTTCTGGTCGGCGGTCCACAACACCCTGTCCGGCAAGGGCTCGGCGGCCGAGAACCTGGAACTGCTCGAAATCGAGCTGAACGACATCAAGGGGTCGGGCTGGTAAGTCCTCCCGGACCTGACTGACCCCACCGGCGGGCGGCTCCTGAGCCCAGCGGCGGCCGCCCGCCTCGACAACAGACGGGCCTCGGAGGGGGGGCCCGCAGGGGAGGGACACATGTCAACACAGAACGGGACATCGAATGCCGGGGGGCTCAGCCTTACCCAGCAACGCCAGCGCGCGGCCTTCTGGTTCATCGCGCCGATGCTGGCGGCACTGTTCTTCGTCGCGGCCTGGCCGCTGATCCGCACGATCTGGTTTTCGCTGACCAACACGGCGCTGTCGAACCTGTACGGCGGCGAGTTCATCGGCTTCGACAACTACCTGTCGCTGCGCATCCTGGAGTCGGGGCGCTGGATCTGGCGCGGGACGCTGGTCGATCCGGCCTGGTGGAACGCGGTCTGGAACACGGGTGCTGACCTGCCCCCCGGACGTCCCTCGTTCATAACGAGAGTCCTTGGGGTTGATAGTGGTCGGTTTCGGGTTGGGCAAGCGCGCTGGGTGCGGCGCCTTCAGAGTGCTCAAGCGCCCGGCGCGCTTCTGCTGGCGACTTGCTGCCCAGCGATGAATGCGGCCTGACGTTGTTGCAGTCGTAGCGCCAAAGGTCCAGCTTTCGACTTGCGTCGGCGAAGCTGTCGA
>NZ_SIJH01000023.1 GCF_004762095.1 Tabrizicola caldifontis | reverse complement strand
CGCCAGCCTCCTGCTCCCGCAGGATCGCGATGATCTGCTCCTCGGTGAACTTCGATCTCTTCATGTCCGGTCCTCTCCTTGGGCCGGACTCTAGCATCAAGTGGACGAGTTATCGGGGGTCACAGCACCGGGCATCCCACGCCCAGGCATGCGCACGGGCGATGTCGACCATCGGACCACCGTACAGCGCCGAAACCGGGTTCCGTACCGGATCAGACCAGTACGAAGTGACCGCAAGAAAGTACTGCATCTGAATCAGATCGTCTCGCCGCCCGCTCGACCAGGCCGGCAAGCCGGACTCCGACGATTTGTCGTCCACAAACTTGTTGGGCTGGTTGGTCCCCCTGTCGACCGCAGGCGCTCCGAACTCGGTAAAGCGGAAGGGCTTGGAGCCAGGCACCCATGCCGTGGGGCTGGTCTGCCGGACACCTCCGATCCGTTCGTGA
This sequence comes from Tabrizicola caldifontis, assembly GCF_004762095.1. GTDB lineage: Bacteria > Pseudomonadota > Alphaproteobacteria > Rhodobacterales > Rhodobacteraceae > Tabrizicola > Tabrizicola caldifontis. Next base: position 30,342 of record NZ_SIJH01000023.1, on the reverse strand, counting down.
TGCAGGTTCGACCACCAGGACCGCAGATCCTTGTAGCGGAAGACCCATGGCTCGTCATGGTCACCGTCAGTGATCGGCAACCGCCGCTGGGCAAGGGCACCTTCCGGGCTGTCGTAATACCAATCGAAACCTTCGCCACCCTCGATGTTTGCCCGCAGATAGTCGAGGTTGTAGATTGACCCCCAACCTGCATCCGCATGGTCTTCGCCATCCCGCCAGTCAGACAGCGGCATGTAATTGTCGATGCCGATAAAATCCACGTTCGGATCAGCCCACAGCGGATCGAGATTGAAGTAGAGGTTCCCGTCCGCCCGGTGTCCAAAGTATTCCGACCAGTCCGCCGCGTAGCTGATCTTGGTTTCAGGCCCAAGAATCTGGCGCACGTCCTGCGCCAGTTGCCGCAGGGCATCGACCGCAGGGAAACTGTCGCCTGCACCGCGAATCTGCGTCAGCGACCGCATCTCAGAGCCGATGCAGAAGGCATCGACCCCTCCGGCAACGGCGCAAAGCCGGGCATAATGAAGGATGAACCTGCGATATCCCCAGTCCTCAGGGCCGGAATATGCGACCGTGTCCCCGACCGCAGTGAAATGCTCCGGCCGGGCGGCTCCGAAGAAGCGTGCCACTTCGGCTTCAGCCGCTGCGGTGCGGTCCGGAGAACCGGCGCGGCCTGGTGCGATAGAAAGAGTAATGCGGCCGCGCCAGGGAAGCTTCGGTTGCGATCCTGCACCAGTCCAGGGATCAGGCAGAGCATTGCCCTCCACCTGGTCCATCAGGATGAAGGGATAGAACATCACCTCCTTGCCGCAACCCCGGACAGCTCGGATCGCTTCGATCACCGATGCATCAGCAGGTGTCCCGCCATAGATCGATGAATCCTCCACCCTTGGCACCTCCTGGGCGGCGCTGCGCCCGATGCCGCCTGCCCGCCAGGGCATGCCCACGCCGTCGCGCGCCTTCTGTTCGACCTTCGGCCGCAGCTCGCACGATCCACAGCGCAGATCATTGCCGAACCAGGAAACGACCAGCGACACCGAACCGACGGCTGGCATTTCCTCACCAAGCTGCCTCAGGCTTGTCGCAAAATCCGTAAGGCCCGAAGCAGAATGCATGTTCGCCGTGCGGTTCCGGCCAGGTCCATCAGCGTAATGGACAGGCGTTGTCGCCAACCCGTATTCGCCGGTGCCCGGAATCATCGCGACCGCCCGGATGGCACCGGCCAGGGTCGACCCCGGTTCCACTCCCGGACCCTGCGCCGAACGGACCACCTCGAAACTGAACTGTGGAACGCGATTGCCGTAAGAACCGAGGTCCAGATCCTCGATCAGGACATAGGCGACACCGCGATAGGCAGGTGCTCGTCCGGCACCCTCGACTGCTTCAATCTTCGGATCCGGGAGCTGCGTTTCGCTGCCGCTGTAGAGCCGCAGATTCAAATCGCGCGGCGAAATTTCGTTGCCATCGGCCCAGATGCGCCCGACGCGCAGGATTTCGCCCTCGCACAGCGCGATCGCCAGGCTAACGGAGTGGCTGTATTCGTTGACCCTGGGTTTCGGCGCCCCCTTTCCCGATCGGCGACGGCGCACGGTTTCGGTGAATTCGGTCGCCCAGATGACCTGGCCGGCAATCCGCATGCGTCCCCAGACCTGGCCTATGGGGGCACCTTCACTAGCGCCGGTAAGCCGCAGGCGGTCGATCCGCCCCACGTCCACGGGTTCCGAACCTGATCCCATAAGCCGCTGGTCGATCACCCGGCCCAGCGTCGCGCCGATGGTTCGGCCGATCACGGCACCGGACAGCCCGAGGATCGTACCCCCGAATCCGGCGCCGATGGCCGCTCCGGCCGCAGACAGAAGTAGCGTGGCCATTCATTCGGCTCCTTCAGGAAAGCAGAAGCGCGCCGCGATCCGGCGCTGCCATGGAAGGGAAAGCGGGCTCTCGACCACGCCGTGTCCGGCATAGGCGTGAACGAAGGCAGCACTGGCACCGATCACGGACTGAATGCCAAGATGCTTGGCGATGCCCCCTTCGCGCATCCGGAACAAAAGCACATCGCCAACCGCAATCTCTTCCAACGGCTTGCGCCGCAGCCAGCGCGCTGCGGCCTCCATCAGGACCTCCTGTCTGGAAGGCTCGGCCCAGTCGTCGCTGTAAGCCGGCATCGGCTCGGGCTCCTCGCCGACGATCTGACGCCAGACCCCGCGAAGCAGTCCGAGACAATCCGTCCCGGCGCCACGAACCGAAGCCTGATGCAGATATGGCGTTCCGATCCAGTCCCGGGCCACCTCGACAACGCGTTCGGGCCGCGTCATGACCCGGAACCACTGGAAAGCGTGGAAGGCAACCGGGCTGCCAGCGACTTCCCGGTATTCGGACGACCGGGCACCGGATACGAAGCCAGCCAATCCTCGCCAGGAACATGGGGAAAGCCACGGAAGTTCAGGAAGTTGGCGAACTTGGCCCGGCAGGTTTCAGCATGCTTGTTGCACCCTGCCCCGATCCTGACCAGATCCCCCGCCGCAAGGCCAGCTCCGATCGCCTGCCACAGCTCAATCCTGCGACCGGCCCCAATGGCACGGTCTTTCTTAACCACCCCGATCAAGCCCGTCGCCGCGCCGCTCACAACTTCGACCCGGCCATGCTCGAACCAACGGTCCTCAAAGGCTTCGAACCTTTCAAAGGAAAGGACCCGGCCCTCTTCCACCGTCTCGACCGGAAGCTGCACCGAATAGCCCGGCGTCGCCAAGTCGAATCGGCAGCGACCGTCACCCAGAACCGCGGAACATGACGGCTGATAGGCAAGCCCCTGCGGCTGGTTCAGGGCTTCGCTCAGGCCGCGCAGTTCGGCCCGAAAGGCGCCGCCCGACCGCTGGATTTCCCCGAACGAGCCCCGAAACTGCTCGACCCAGTCCTCCGGCTTCGCCCAGTTGACCAGAAAGGATCGCACAACTGCCCCGTCGAACCGCCCCGACAGCAGATCGGCCTCGCTGATAGCCGCGTCACTCAGGGCACCAACCACTTCCGAGTTGTCCACCGACAGGCCTGTCGTCTGTTGTACAGCCCTCGCCGTCAGCCCGGTGTCCGCCCGGCACAGCACGCCGTCCACGAAAAGATCACGGTCATGGTCGGTAAATCCCAAGACCACGCCATCCCGGCGCGTAACCGTCCAGACCCGGCAGACAGTCGTGGCACCCGTTGCAAGATGTGCACGCAATTGATCGGTGCTCATAGCCGGATCTCCAAGATGGGAACGCTCGGAACGTCACCCGCCTGAAACGAGGCCACCGAGACCTGGATCGCATCGCTGTCAAAACGTACCGGCACGTCGAATTCGAAGCCTGCCGTTACCCGCACCCCCGCATCTGGCGCGATCTCGAAGGCGACTTCGCCGGTCTCGGCATTCACCACGAACTCCAGCTCCTCGATCTTCGGATCCCCGGCCAGCGCCACCTGCACGGTGCCCGCCACCGGCTTGCGGATCGGCCGCGCATATTCCTGCAGCCCCGAACGATAGGTCTTCTGCAACTGGAACACGGTCGTCACCCCGTCGCCGATGCCGATCAGCTGGTCCAGAGGACCCGGCGTTCCGCTGGGCTGGCAGGACTTGTAGTCCGACCAGTCCTTCCAGCGAAAGCCATGCAACTGACCGGCCCTCGCCTCGAAGAAGGCGATCAGGGTCTCGATGTCGTCCAGCGACCGCAGGCCCAACCCGGCGTCATAGCGCCGGCGCGAATGCGCCCAAGGCGTGTTGCGTTCCTCGAAGCCATTGGTCAGGGTGACGATTTCCGTCCGCCGTTCCGGGCCCCCGATCGAGCCGAAGCTCAGGTTGGCCGGAAAGCGTATCTCGTGAAAGGCCATGTTCGTTCTCACCGGTTGCGTTGGCCGCGGGCCAGGGCGCGGCTGACCTGGGCGGCAATCTGGCTCTGGCTACGCTGAAAGCCCTGGACGTCCGGCGTGGAGATGTTCATCACCACGTTCACGCTGCGCCCGCCCCCGGCCTTCACCCCCAGCCGACCGTCAGGTCCCCTTGCCAGGGGCATGATTGCCTCCGGCCCCGCCTCGCCCATCAACCCGGTTCCTCCCCGCATCGGAAAGCTGGTCGGCGCCGATATGACGCCACCCTTGGCGAAGGGCAGCACACGGCCCTGCGAGAAGGCGCCGCCATCGGCAAACGGCATTCCCGCGCCCATGACTGACGAAACCCCTTGGGCAAGAAGGCCCCCCACCGCATCGGTGATCGGCTTCATGGCGATCGCATAGACCGTATCCACGATAGTCTTCGCCACCGACTTGAGCGCGTCCTGCAATTTCGTGCCATCAAGGACCAGCCCGTCGAACGCTTTCCTCAGCCCCCCGATGATTCCGTTCGACAAGGTGTTCACCTCTCGGCTGGCAAAGATCATCGTCTCGCGCATCCGGGCGAGTTCGCTGTCGAACGCCGTCACCATCGACACCGACGACCCAAGCTGCGCCTCAAGCGCCTGGAGCTGCTCCTGCATCGTTCCGATATCCGGCATTGCAATCTTCCTTTGCTGCATCGGGAAACGCGGCGACCAGTTCCGCCAACCGCGCGCGTGTCAGAGGCGGAACCAGTCCCTCCCGCCCCAGCATGATCCGCAACTCTACCGGCGTCAGACGCCAGAAAACCGCTGGCTCCAGCCGCAGGCCGTGCAGGCCCGCCTGCATCAGCCCGCGCCAGTCGATTCCGCGCGCGCGGGCAGTCATGGATCTTCCGGCAGGGCAAAGGCCCGCGCCAGCAGTTCCGCCGCCGTCCGCGCTGCCCCGACCGGCCCGCCGCCGATCTCGATCTGCAGAAGGTCGGCCGCCGTGCCCTGCCAGCCACCGCCCCGCAGCCCTGCCACGATCAGCGCCAGCACATCGCGGGTAGAAAAGCTCCGCTCCTCGAACCGCCGAACCAGATCCAGAAGCGAACCCGCCTCCAGCGCTGCCTCCAGCTCGGCCAAGGCACCCAGCGTCAGCTTTGCCACATGGCGCTGACCGTCCAGCCAGATCGCCACCTCGCCTGTCCAGGGGTTCGCCATGTCAAAGCGCCGTGAAGGTCAGGGCACCTGCCGAGGCCATCGCCATCTCGTAGCTCGCCTCGTCATTGTGGCTGCCCGCATACTCGATCGAGGTGATCTGGAACGGCCCCTCGATCACACCGAAACTCGGGATCACCACCTGGAAATCCGGGATCTCACCGTTGAAGAACACCTGCCGGGCACGTTCGTCCGTCGCCTCGTCCCGGAACACACCCGATCCCGAAATCTGCGCCGACTTGACCCCAGCCCCAGCGAGCAGCTCGCGCCAGCCGCCCTGGCTTTCCAGACTGGTGACATCCACCGATTCCGCATTGAAGCTGATCCGCGTGGCCCTCAGCCCGGCGATGGTGACGAACTGGCCATCACCCGTCTGGTCTATCTTGATCAGCAGATCCTTGCCGCTTTGCACCGCCATGTTCGCTCTCCGTCAGTTGGTTTCAGGGGGCGTCAGAGTTGAACTCGTGCCCGGAAGGCCAAGTCGATCCGCCGCGTCTCGCCTTCCTGGATCCGGCGGGCACTGGCCCGCAGGAAGAACAGGCTGACCAGCACGCCACGGCTCAGCGACAACGGGGCGTCGGCCAGCGCGTCCGAAATCTCGGCGGCGATGGCCTTGATCGACAGAAAGCCCGTTGTATCGGTGATCACGCTGATCACCAGCTGATGCTCGGCCCCCGCGCCCGACTTGTCAGACTGGTCGCGCGCCTCCTCCGGCCCGATCAGCACGAAGGTCCCGCTGACGTTGGGCGGCACGGCGTCATGGATCGGGACGCCCGCCAGTGCCGGCCAGCCCGACAGGCGCTGAAACACCGCCGTCTGCAAGGCGGGGGCTGCTCCATAGCTCATCTCTGCACCTCCTCGCGCCCAAAACAGGTCAGATAACGGCCCGACCGGTCCCGCTCGGCCACTGCCTGGATCAGGAATAGCCGCGTTCCCTCGCGGAACCGCTGGCCGGCAATGGGGCGCGACGGCGAACCCGCCGGCGCGGCCCGCACAGTGATCCGGCAAGGCACCGCCGACATCATCCGCTCCTCGCCTGGCAGATCGCCGCCCTGGCCCGGCATGACCTCGGCCCACAAGGTGCCCAGCGCCGTCCAGACCGACGAGAACCCGCCGGCGCCGTCAGGGGTCCGCTCGACTGCTTCAAGGACCAGCAGGCGGTTCAGATGGGGAGCGTTCATGTCCGCCCCCCGCCCAGTATGCGCACTGTCCGCCAGCGCTCGATCAGCGTCACCACCCCGAAGGGCAGTCCCGCGGCCTGGGCCCCGTCGTCGTGGCGATGCTCGTAAAATTCAGCCGCAAGCAGCAGCACCGCCTGTCGCAGATCGACCGGGATATCAGTCCAGGCGGGCCCAAAACCCGCGTTGAAAACCACTTTTGCCACCCCGTCGCGGGGGATGGACGGCAGAAGGGAAGTCCGGCCCGCCAGTCGCGGCCGATGCAGATCCGTTATAAGCCGAAAGGCGGCGGCCGGCACCACTGTCTCGCCACCGGCTGCATCGACCAGCGTCAGGCTCACGATCGCCGACACCGGTGCGACCGGCAACGCTTGGTCGGCTTCGCGCCAGCTCTCCAGCTCCCACAGGAAACGGCGCTGCAACAGGATCTTGCCGATCCGCCCCTCGATTGCCGCCATCGCGGCCCGCAGATAGGTCTCGATCAGCCCGTCCTGCATGGTGCCGTCGGCAAATCCGGACCCCATCCGCAGATGGTCCTTCATCTCTTCCACCGGCAGGGCCGTGGAGGGCACCGGGGTCTCTTCGATCAACATCATGGGTCAATCTCCGCCTGCGGCCGCACCGTCAGGAATTGCAGGGCTCCGGGAAGGCCCGGCCCCCGTTCAGGGACCGGGCCACATCATCACGACGTCGCAACGCGCAGCAGCTTGATCGCCCCATAGTCAGTAATGTCGCCGCCCACGCGCTTGTTGGCGTAGAAAAGGACGTTCGGCTTTGCGCTGAACGGATCACGCAGGATCCTCAGGTCCGGGCGTTCCGCGATGGTATAGGCCGACCGGAAATCGCCGAAGGCGATCGGGAAGGCATTCGCGGCTACATCCGGCATGTCCTCGCAGACCAGCACCGGATAGCCCATCAGCCGCGAAGGTTCACCCGCTGCCAGACCATCCGACCACAGGAAGCGCCCGTCGCCATCCTTCATCTTGCGCACCGCACCTACGGTCTTGGAATTCATCACGAAGGTGCCGTTCGCCCGATATTCCGCACCCAGCGCATAGACCAGGTTCACGATGCAGTCGGCCGGATTGGTGGCGGCAAAGTCCGAGGCCGCACCCGTGGGCACATATCCGATGTTGCCCCAGGTCCACGAAGCATTCGCCACCTTGGTCGGCAGAAGGATGCCCTTGGGCTTGTCCACGCCATCGCCATTGATGAAGGCCGCGGCCTCGGCGCGAATGAAGCGCGTGGCGATCTTTTCGGCGAGCCAGCCTTCGACGTCAAAGGCGCTGTCGTCCAGCAGGCGCTGGCTGGCCTTGGGCATGGCGGCCAGTTCATGAAGCTTGATCGAGATGCGCTCGATGACCGGGGTCGCGGTCTCGGCAGTGGCGGCTGTCTCGGTCGCCCAGCCAGACCCCACTTCGCTGCGGTCCACAATCACGTCGTAGGAACCGGCCTCGACCTGCACGACATTGGCGATGGACCGCAACGACGACGTCGCGAACAGCATCGACCGGATGCGGTCCGCGGTCTGCGGATCGACCAGATAGCCGCCGTCGGCCGCCACGGCGGTGGACATCGCCTTGCCTTCCAGGTTCAGGCCGCGCAGGCCGTCATCGTCGCCGGTGCGCAAATAGGCGTTGAACGCCTTCTGATGCGGGGCCTCGGTTTCCGCACGGGCCGACAGCGCCGGGCGGCCATGGGACATCGTCTTCGCGTTCAGCATGGTCAGTCGCTCTTCCTGATGTTTCAGCTTGGATTTCACGTCGTCCTGAAAGCGGGCGAACTCAGCCAGGAACCCCGCCATAGCCGCCTTCGCCTCTGCGGCCGCCGTCCGGGTCCGGGGCAAACCTTCCCCGGCCCGAGCCTCAATCTCGGTCATCTCTTCATCCTTCTCTTCGGTAGGGACGCCGCGCTATCGCTCGGCCAGACTGCGGCGCGCGTTCTCGAAGACCGCCGCCATGTCGCGCCAGTCGTTGTCCAGGGCGTCTGCCTTGGCCGCGACCCGCGCCTCGGGAAGCATCGGGAAGGTCACCAGCGAGACCTCCCAAAGCTCCAACTCCGACAACAGGCGCCTGCCCTTGCCGTCGCGTTCCGCCTTGACCGTGCGGTAGCCGATCGACAGTCCGTCAATCGCCCCCGCCTGGACCAGCGCCGCCACCTCGCGGCCCTTCCCCACCTCGGTCAGGATGCGTCCTTTGACCCAAAGGCCGGTGGCATCCTCGCGCACCTCGTCCCAGACGCCGATGGGCTGGCCGGGATCATGCTGCCACAACATCTTGACCCGGCCGCCATTGGCCACCAGCCGCTTCAGGCTGGCCGCATAGGCACCCTTCTGCACGATATCGCCGCCCTGGTCGGTCTTGCCGAACAGCGAGGCATAACCTGCCACCACATGCCCTTCGCTGACCGCCAGCCCGTGGTCGGGCCGGTGGAACTTGCGCTCGGGCGCCCCGTAATCCACGTTCATCCCTTCACCTCATCGCTGCCTGGACGACCGTCTCGGCCATCTGTGCCAACAGGAACGCCGCCACGCCGTAGACGCCGACCCAGATCCGTTTCTCCAGCCGCTCCAGCGTCGCCTCGATCAGCCCCAGCCGATATTCCAGCCCCGCCCAGCGCTCGTTCGCCACCCGCTCGTTCGCCTCGATCCGCGCCGCCGCGACATCGAAGCTGTCATAGACGAAGCGGGAGCCGCCCTCGCTCCGCCGCGCCGTCATTCCGCCTCCGCAAGCTTCGGCTGACCCAGGATCCGCCGCTTTTCGGCCTCGGTCAGGAACTCGGCCGCCGCGACCCGGGACCACAGCAGATCACGCTCGCTCGCCAGCGCCGGAACATGGTCGAGGTCGGGCTTCAGCTCCACCGCCTCGCCGGCAAAACCCGAGAGCCAATGCGCCAGATCCGCCAGCACCTTGGTCGCCAGGGGCAGTACCGTCAGCCGGTAGAAGGCGCGGTTTGCTTCTTGATAGTTGGAATAGGTGGCATCGCCGGGAATGCCCAGCAGCATCGGCGGCACGCCGAATGCAATCGCGATCTCGCGCGCGGCGGCTTCCTTGGTCTTCTGGAACTCCATGTCGCTGGGGCTGAACCCCATCGGCTTCCAGTCAAGGCCCCCCTCAAGCAGCATCGGCCGCCCCGCGTTACGCGCGCCCTGATGATGCGCCTCCATCTCCGCCACCAGCCGGTCGTACTGGTCCTGCGAAAGGCTCGCCGCCCCGTCCGCGCCCTTGTAGACGATGGCCCCCGATGGCCGGGCGGCATTGTCCAGCAGCGCCTTCGACCAGCTCGAGGCGCTGTTGTGCACATCCACCGCCACCGCCGCCGCCTGCATCGGCGAAAAGCCGTAATGGTCATCCTGCGGATGGAAGGTCTTCAGATGGCAGATCGGGCTCTCCCCGCCCGTCACGTCATAGCGATGCGTCCGCCCGCTGACCGTGTAGTCATAGGCAACCGGCCAGCCGTCCGCGCCGGGAACCACGCTCATCCGGTCCGACCGCAGTACATGCAACTCGCCCGGCATGCGGCCCGCACCCGGTACCGCCTCGACGTAGGCGTTACCGGACAGAAGCAGATAGCCATAGACTGCCTCCAGAAACTCTGCCCTCCCCTGACCCGCGTTCGGTCGGTCGATCAGGTCCAGGACCGGATGCGCCTCGAACCGCTGTGCGGCACTCTGGCAGATCAGGGGCAGTGCCGCGGCCGACTCGGCAACCAGCCGCACCACGCGATAGCCCACGGGATTCGCCTGGAACCCCGTCCGTGTCAGGCTGGCCGTGTCCCGCGGGCTCCAGGCCACACGGCCCGCATTGCCCCAGGCAATCACCCGGCCCACGGCACTTGCCTTGCGTTCCGGCACAGCCCGTTGCGGCGCCTTCCGCAGAAAATCGAACACCATCTCGCGCTCCTTCATGCCCCGGGCAAGGCCCGGCCGTCCCGGGCTGCCTGATGCGCCCGGCCATATGACCCACCAGAAAAGAAAATCCGCTAAAGTGACCGCACGCTGGGGCGGCCGATGTGCAACGGGTCCAGCATCAGATCGGTCAGCGCCCATACCAGAGCATCCAGCCGGTCAGGGCTGCCCGCCCCCTGCCAGCCCGCCGCAGTCATCCGGCACATCTGATCCTCCAGCGCGCCCAGCCCCCGCGCATGCGCCACCCGGCCCTGTTCGTAAAGCGCCGCCACCGGCTCGGCCCGCAGCATCTTCGACCGCGTCGCATGCACCGCCCGGAACGGCACCAGAGGGTTGATCATCCGCACCAGCCGCTCCACAAGTTCGCCGCCCTGGTTCACTTCGGCCACCAGCCGGTCCGCGCTGTGCCGCTCCATCGCAGCCAGCGCGGCCCAGGCCCAGCCCTCGGGGCTGGCACCCTTGATGCTGGCATCTTCCAGCACTATCGCGCGCCAGTGCCTCGGCTCTCCCCGGGTATCGGCGCCTACGACCACGATCCCGCACTCGTCGCTTGATTTCATAGCGGTTACGGGAGGATCGACCGCCACCACCACCCTGTTGCACAGGGGTGGGCTGGTGTTCCGCGCCGCCTCCAGCATCGGCGTGGTCCACAGTGCGCCCTCCTCGTCCTCAACCAGCAGCCCTTCCAGCTCCTGCCGGCCGATCCGCGTGCCGCCATAGCGCGCCTGCACCTCGGCCAGAAAGCTTTCGGCAAGATAGGCCCGGTTCGCCTCGGTCGGGGCATGTGTGACAACCGTCGAGGGGTTCTTCAGGATCGCCTTCAGCACCGCCACGTTGCGCGGGGTCGTCGTCACCACGGCTTGCGGGTTCTTCCCCAGACGCAACGCAAACTGCAGCTGATCCCAGGCCTCCGCCCCCTTCTTCCACTTGCCCAGCTCGTCCGCCCAGGCGGCATCGAACTGCGGCCCGCGCAAGGCTTCCGGCTCGTGTGCCGAAAAGACCTGCGCTACTGCACCATTCGGCCAGACCAGCCGATTGCGCGAGGCCTGCCACTCCGGCCGTCGATCAGGAGGAGAGCAGGCCAGAATGCCGCTTTCGCCCATCACCATAACCTCGCGCGCCTGATCGACCGTCTCGCCGACCAGCGCCACCCGGCGCGCACGGCCAGCGTCCAGCGGCCCCGCACCTTCCACCTGCGCCCGCACCCATTCGGCGCCAGCACGCGTCTTGCCCGCGCCTCGCCCGCCCATGATGATCCAGGTCTTCCAGGCGCCGCGCGGCGGCAACTGATGCGGCAGCGCCCAGAACTCGAACATCCAGGGCAACGACAACAGCGCGTTCTGGCTCAGGCTCCCCAGAAATTCATCCACCTCCTCCGGCGTCGCGGAGGCAAGCCAGGCGGCGCCCGATCTCAGCTCGGGCCCCGTCGAAATCGAGCACGCCTCCGGCTCCGACCTGGCCGGCGATCTGCTTGCGGAGTTTGTCAACTTTTCCCCTTTCCTCCAGCACCTGCAGCGCCGTCGCGCGAAGATCGCGGATCGCCGTCTGTGCCGATCTGACCTCTGAGAACTCTCCCGCCCGGATCGCTGTGATCGTGCGGTAAAGCTCCATCACCGCTTCCCGGTAGAACCATTCCGTCGCTGCCAGGATGTCCTCTGGCGCCGCGCCGTCCCCCGTCATGACTGCTGTCATCTAGACCCGCCCACTCCTCATGCCCCCCGCACGAGCCAAATGGAAAAGCGGCCGACGGGTGACCCCGGGCCGCTTCGACACTTCTGCTAGCATAGCGCAAGTTCTACATCGGACCGCACGCAAAGTCAAGATTAAAATTCAATATCGTCAATGGCTTGCCGTGCGAACAGTTAATCCTTTCTCAACCTATTCCCCCTGGACCCCGGTCTGGCCTTCCGTGCCCTGCGACGCCTCGATCGCGCGCCAGCGGGCGACGTTGCGGTTGTGTTCATCCAGCGTAGAGGCAAAGGCATGTCCCCCGGTGCCATCGGCAACGAAGAAAAGATAGTCGGTCTGGTCTGGGTTCAGCGCCGCGCGGATCGACTCGCGGCCCGGGTTGGCTATGGGCGTGGGCGGCAATCCGTCTATCACATAGGTGTTCCAGGGCGTCTCGCGGCGCAGTTCGCTCTGGCGCAGGCCCCGGCCCAGCACGCCCTCGCCCTTGGTGATGCCGTAGATCACCGTCGGATCGGTCTGCAACCGCATCCCCCGTGCCAACCGGTTCACGAAGACGCTGGCGACGCGACCGCGCTCGTCCGGCACGCCGGTTTCCTTCTCTATGATGGAAGCCATGATCAACGCCTCTTCGGGCGTGTCATAGGGCAGGTCGGGCGCGCGCTTCTCCCATTCCTCGGCCAGGATCGCCGACTGACGCTGCGTCATCTCGGCAATCAGGGCGTTGCGCTCCGTGCCTCGCACGGCCTCGTAGCCACCGGGGGCCAAGGTGCCCTCTGGCGGAACGGTTTCCAGTGAACCTTGCAGGAAATCCGCTTTCTTCAGCGAATCCACAATCTGCCAGCTGGTCACGCCTTCCGCCACCGTCACCCGGAATACCAGGGCCGGATCATCGGCCACCTCGGCATATTCCTGCGGCACCGGTGTTGCCCCGGCATCGAACCGCACGACCTCGACATAGGTGTTCGTGGACAGGTCCAGTTCCGACAGGATCACGTCCGACCGCGTCACGCCAATACGAAAGTTGAGGTCACGCCCGCAGGTCGATCGCCCGGAAGATGTGATCGCAGCCAGAACCTCCTGCATGCTGGCACCAGCCGGAATCGTGTAGCTGCCGAACTTCAGGTCATCGGCAAGATCGGCATATTCCGCCCCGATGCGGAAGATCCGCGCATCCGTGATCGCCCCGCGCTCGGCCAGGTTGCGGCTGACCGCACTCAGCGAGGCGCCGCGCTCGACCTGCAGGCAGATCGGCTGCGCCAGCGGCCCGGGCTTGATGAACTCGTTCCGCCCCCAGGCCACCAGCGCGGCCAGCGCGACAAGGATCACGATGAACAGGGTCAGCGCATTCGAGGCTACGGATTTCCACATGCCTCAGCGCACCTTGCCGACGATCAGGCTGGCATTGGTTCCGCCGAAGCCGAAGCTGTTCGAAAGCGCCACGTCGATCCGCCGCCGCACCGCATGGTGCGGGGCAAGGTCCAGCTTCGGCGTCACCGCCGGATTGTCCAGATTCAATGTCGGCGGTGCGACCTGGTCGCGGATCGCAAGAATGCAGAAGATAGCCTCGACCGCCCCCGCCGCGCCTAGAAGATGCCCGATCGAGGATTTGGTCGACGACATCGTCGCATTGACCGCATGGTTGCCCAGCAGCCGTTCGACGGCGGACAGTTCGATAGTATCCGCCATGGTGCTGGTGCCATGCGCGTTGATGTAGTCGATTTCCGCCGGCGACAGACCAGCGCGGGCCAATGCCGCCGACATCGACCGGAAGCCCCCGTCGCCATCTTCGGACGGTGCGGTGATATGATAGGCGTCGCCCGACAGGCCATAGCCCAGCACTTCCGCATAGATCCTTGCCCCGCGCGCCTGGGCGTGCTCGTATTCTTCCAGCACCACGACGCCCGCGCCCTCGCCCATCACAAAGCCGTCGCGGTCCGCGTCATAGGGACGGCTTGCCTTGGCCGGATCGTCGGCGCGCTTGGTCGACAGGGCCTTGCAGGCGTTGAACCCGGCAATCCCGATCTCGCTGATCGGGCTTTCCGCGCCACCGGCAACCATCACATCGGCGTCGCCGAAGGCAATCAGCCGCGCCGCGTCACCAATCGCGTGGGCGCCAGTGGAGCAGGCTGTCACCACGGCATGGTTCGGCCCCTTGAAGCCGAAGCGGATCGACACCTGACCCGAGACCAGGTTGATCAGCGCGCCGGGAATGAAGAAGGGCGAAACCCGCTTCGGGCCCTTCTCCTTGATCAGCACCGCGGTTTCGGCAATCGAGGTCAGTCCGCCGATCCCCGACCCGATCATGACCCCGGTCCGCAGCTTTTCCTCTTCGGATGGGGCCTCCCACCCGGCGTCGCGCACCGCCTGCGTCGCTGCCGCCATGCCATAAATGATGAAGTCATCGACCTTGCGCTGTTCCTTCGGCTCCATCCAGTCGTCGGGATTGAAGGTTCCATCCGACCCGTCGCCTCTTGGAATCTCGCAGGCATATTGCGTGACCACGTTTGATGGGTCGAACCGCGTGATCGGGCCCGCCCCCGACTGGCCGGCGAGCAACCGGCTCCACGTCTCTTCCACGCCACAGGCCAGGGGGGTGACCAAACCAAGGCCGGTGACCACGACACGCCGCATGCTGCTCTCTCCCTCGAAGACAGGCTTTTGCCGGGTGATACACGCCGCCTTTCACCCGCGCAACCGTGGGGCCCCGGGATCGGCGGCCAGCGCAAACGCAAAAGGCACCCCGAAGGGTGCCCCGCTGTCCCGCAAAGGGAAGGGATCTCAGGCGGCTTCCGAAATGAACTTCACCGCGTCGCCGAAGGTCTGGATGGTCTCGGCGGCGTCATCGGGGATCTCGATGCCGAATTCTTCCTCGAAGGCCATGACCAGCTCGACCGTGTCCAGAGAATCCGCCCCCAGATCGTCGATGAACGAGGCCGATTCCGTCACCTTGTCCTCTTCGACGCCCAGATGCTCGACGACGATCTTCTTCACGCGATCAGCGATGTCGCTCATGTCCGTTCCTCTATCTTGGCGGGGCTCGTCCCGGCCTTGTCTCATTCTGCCCGTTGCCGGGCGGTTGTCTGCCTGGGCCGGGGCCCCTGCGGAAATCCTGCGCGCCTATAGCAAGGGTCGCGGCGCATGGCAAACGCTTTAACCTGACTTGTGGCGGGCCGTCATCACCCCATCGCCATACCGCCGTTTACGTGCAGCGTGGCCCCTGTCACATAGCCCGCCTCCTGTGACGCGAGATAAAGAACCGCCGCGGCAATCTCCTGCGGTGTGCCCATGCGGCCCGCCGGCACCGCACCCAGTATAGCTGCCCGCTGCTGCTCGTTCAGCTTGTCGGTCATTGCCGTCTCGATGAAGCCCGGCGCCACGCAGTTCACGGTGATTCCCCGGCTGGCCACTTCTGCCGCCAGCGACTTCGACAGCCCCACCATCCCGGCCTTCGACGCCGCATAGTTGACCTGGCCGGGATTTCCGGTAGTCCCCACGACGGACGAAATGTTGACGATCCGCCCCCAGCGCGCCTTCATCATTCCCCGGACCGCAGCGCGACACAGCCGGAAGGTCGCTGTCAGGTTCACGTCGATGACGGATTGCCAGTCCTCGTCCGACATCCGCATGATAAGGCCGTCGCGGGTAATTCCGGCGTTGTTTACCAGAATGTCCACCGCACCCATCGCCTCGACCGCGCGCTTGACCAGACCCTCGACTTCCTCGGGGTTCGACAGGTTGCAGGACAGCACATGGGCACGCTCGCCCAGGTCAGCGGCGAGAGCCTCCAGCGGCTGTATCCGCGTGCCGGACAGGCCCACTGTTGCCCCCGCCGTATGCAACACCCGGGCGATCTCGGCACCGATGCCGCCACTCGCGCCGGTCACCAGCGCGCATTTTCCGGTCAGATCGAACATCTTGTCTCCTCTCAGCCCTTCAGGGCGGCAATGTCTTCGGGCGTGCCGATCGCACGGGTGACGGCACCGGGCGCAATGCGCTTGATCATCCCCGACAGTGCCTTGCCCGCGCCGATCTCCCAGAACTCGGTCACACCCGCCCTTTCCATCCAGAGCACCGATTCCCGCCAGCGGACCGAACCGGTAACCTGCGCCACCAGCAAGTCCATGATCCGGTCGGGTTCCGTCACCGCCTCGGCGCGGACGTTCACGACGACAGGCACGGCGGGCCTGGCAATAGGCACCGCCGCCAGCGCCTCGGCCATCACGCGCGCGGCCGGCTGCATCAGCGCGCAATGGAAGGGGGCGGATACCGGCAGCATCAGCGCCCGCTTCGCCCCCCTGGCTTTGGCGATCTCGACCGCCCGTTCAACCGCTGCCTTGTGGCCCGACACCACCACCTGCGCCGGATCGTTGTCATTCGCTGCCTGGCAGACCTCGCCCTGGGCCGCCTCGGCCGCAACCGCAGCCGCCGTCTCGAAGTCGAGCCCCAGCAGCGCCGCCATCGCCCCGATACCCACCGGGACTGCCTCCTGCATCGCGCGACCCCGGATCCGCAACAGCCGCGCGGTATCCGAAAGCGTCAGCGACCCCGCCGCGCATAGTGCCGAATATTCGCCAAGCGAGTGCCCGGCAACGAAGCTTGCCTGCTCGATCCCCAAACCTTCCGACTCAAGCGCCCTCAGCGCCGCGATGGAAGTTGCCATCAGCGCGGGCTGGGCGTTCTGCGTCAGCGTCAGTTCGGCAATATCGCCTTCCCAGATCAGGGCCGAAAGCTTCTCGCCCAGCGCCGCGTCCACCTCGTCGAACACGGCCTTCGCCACCGGATAGGCTTCGGCCAGGGCCTTCCCCATGCCGATGGTCTGGGCCCCCTGCCCCGGAAAGACGAATGCGCGGCTCATGGCTTTCTCCCCTTGCTTTGTCACCGGATAGCGCGGTGGAAACCAGTGCGCAATCGCCCGCACAAGTCCTGTGCGGCCTGCGCCCTGTGCGCAGGGTGAAATAGGGGACTAGATGGTCAACAGACCATCGCAGGAGTCCCGATGCCCGCCCGCAACTCCGACACACGCTTCGGCACCGTCACCCGAACCTTTCACTGGCTGGTGGCGCTGCTGATCCTGACCGCGATCCTGCTTGGCGTCATCGCCAACCGGCTGCCCCACGACACGGCCGAGGCACTGGCGCGCAAGGCACAGCTTTTCTCGTTCCACAAGACACTGGGCCTCGCAGCCTTCTTCCTCGGCTTGGCCCGCATCCTATGGGCGCTTGAGGAACGGCGCCCCGTGCCGCTTCATCCCCAGCGCAAGGTGGAACTGACGCTTGCATGGCTGGTCCACTGGATTCTTTACCTCTCGCTTGTCGCAGTGCCGCTTTCGGGATGGGTGCATCATGCCGCGATGACCGGCTTCGCCCCGATCCTCTGGCCCTTCGGACAGACCCTTCCCTTCGTCCCGCAGTCCCAGGCCGTGGCCAATGCCGCAGGTGCCGCGCATTGGGTCTTCACCAGGCTCCTTGGGCTGGCGATCCTCTTGCACATCGCCGGCGCGATGAAACACCACCTCATCGACCGCGACGCTACCCTGTTGCGCATGCTGCGCGGGGTCAGCGCCCCCGACCGCCCGCATCCGGTGCGCCACGCCGCCCTGCCGGCCATCCTTGCCCTTGCGCTCTATTCCACAGCCGCAGGCCTTGCCACCCTTCTGGTGCCGAATACAGAAGCCGTGGCCAGCGCCCCACCGCCCCCGCCGGCCGCCGGCAACTGGACGGTCGAGGATGGTACACTTTCGATCACCGTGCGCCAGATGGGCGCCGAAGTCACCGGCAGCTTCGCCGCGTGGACCGCCGGGATCACCTTTGATGAAACCCCGACCGAAGGTCGCCACGGCAGCGTCGTCGTCACCATCGACACCGGCAGCCTCACCCTGGGCAGCGTCACCCGGCAGGCGCAGGAGGCCGAATTCTTCGACGTCGCCACCCACCCGACCGCCACCTTCAGCGCTGACATCCTGCCCGCGCCCGATGGCTATGCGGCTCAGGGCACCCTGACACTGCGCGGGGTTGACCGGCCCGTAACCCTGCCCTTCTCGCTTCTGATCGATGGCGACACGGCGCGAATGACCGGAACCGTCACCCTCGACCGACGCGATTTCGGCATGGGCCAAAGCTACGACGACGAGGCCGCGGTCGGCTTCCCGGTGGTGGTTGATGTCGTCCTGACAGCTGCCCGCAGCTGACCCGCGAAAGACGGGCAAAGCGCGCGAACAGCCGCCCGAAAAGAAAGGGGCCGCCCGGACTACCGGACGGCCCCTTCGCCACTGACAGATGGCTCACTCCGCCTTCATCGCCTCGATCGAGATCTGCACCTCGACCTCGTCACTAACGAAGGGCGCGAACTGGCCAAGATTGAAGTCGCTGCGCAACAGCGTCGTCGTGGCCGAAAAGCCCGCCCAAGGCTTGCCCTCCATAGGATGGTCGCCGACCTGGTTCAGCACCGCCTCAAGCACCACAGGCTTCGTCACCTCGTTCAGCGTCAGATCGCCCGTGATCCTGGCGGTATTTTCTCCGGTCACCTCGATGCCGGTCGAAGTGAAGGTCACCATCTCGTCCTCGGCCGCTCCGAAGAAGTCGGGCGACATGAAATGGTCGAACCGAGCCTCCCAGCCGGTCAGCATCGTGCGCACCGGAAAGGCCACCGTGACCGACGAGGCCGCCGGGTTTGCCTGGTCGAACATGATCTCCCCGTCAAAGCCAGAGAACATGCCCCAGCTGGTCGAATAGCCCAGGTGATTGTAGCTGAAGACGATCTGGCTGTGGCTGGCGTCCAGCACATACCTTTCCGCTTCGGCAAGGGCGGGGGTTGTGACAAGGGCGGCCGACAAGGCCAGGGCGAAAAGACGGGTCATGCTTCACCTTGTGATCTGCGGCCCGCAGGCCGTGGGTTGAGGCGGCGAAGGATGCGGGCGTCGCCGCAGCGCGGCAATCCGGCAGGCCGGAAGGCTGACTGTTCGAAAATGAACAACTGGCGCGGAAATCGGCGAACCGCGCGCAGCGCGGCCTTTTTCATTTCGCCCATTTCACTTGCAAGTGCGGCAAGTCCCTGTATAAGGCCGCATCCTTTCCGCTTATCCATGAACTGGCGATGCCTCTCGTGGACGGGCTGCGGAAAGGCCAATCGCCCGTCCTGTGAAGCCGCCCTGAAACGAAGGAAGCCCGCATGCCTCTTTACGAGCATGTCTTCATCGCGCGTCAAGACCTTTCCAACGCGCAGGCCGAAGGCCTTATCGAACATTTCTCCACCGTCCTCGCGGACAACGGCGGCAAGGTCGTTGATCAGGAGTACTGGGGCGTCAAGACGATGGCCTACAAGATCAACAAGAACCGCAAGGGCCACTACGCCTTCCTCAAGACGGACGCGCCCGCCGCTGCCGTGCAGGAAATGGAACGCCTGATGCGCCTGCATGACGACGTGATGCGCGTGCTGACCATCAAGGTGGACAAGCACGGCGAAGGCCCCTCGGTCCAGATGCAGAAGCGGGAAGACCGTGATGGCGACCGTGGCGGCTTTGGCGGCGAACGCCGCGAGCGCCCGTCGTTTGGCGAACGTTCCCCGGCCCCGCGTCGTTGATCTGAGAAAGGACACATCATGGCGAACAAACCGTTCTTCCGCCGCCGCAAGGTTTGCCCCTTCTCGGGCGACAATGCTCCGGCAATCGACTACAAGGACACGCGTCTGCTGCAGCGCTACATCTCCGAGCGCGGCAAGATCGTGCCGTCCCGCATCACCGCAGTCTCGGCGAAGAAGCAGCGTGAACTGGCCCAGGCCATCAAGCGCGCCCGCTTCCTGGCCCTGCTGCCCTATGCCGTGAAATAAGGAGCGACGCACATGCAAGTCATCCTTCTGGAACGCGTGGCCAAGCTTGGCCAGATGGGCGAGGTCGTGAACGTCAAGGACGGATACGCCCGCAACTACCTGCTCCCGCAGGGCAAGGCGCTTCGCGCAAACGAGGCCAACATCAAGGCCTTCGAGGCGAAGAAGGCCCAGCTGGAAGCCACCAACCTGGAAACCCGCCGGGAAGCCGAGGCCGTGGCCGAGAAGCTCGACGGCCAGACCTTCATCGTGATCCGCTCGGCTTCGGACGCCGGCGCTCTTTACGGTTCTGTCACGCCGCGCGATGCGGCCGAGGCCGCGACCGAGGCAGGCTTCACCATCAGCCGGACCCAGGTCGTGCTGGACAAGCCGATCAAGGAACTGGGACTTCATACCGTTTCGGTGCGCCTGCACCCGGAAGTCGCGGTCAAGATCACGCTGAACGTGGCCCGGTCGGCCGAAGAAGCCGAACTGCAGGCCTCGGGCAAGTCGATCCAGGAACTTGCCGCCGAGGCCGAAGCCCAGGCAGAGTTCGAGATCGCCGAGCTGTTCGACGAAGTTGGCGCCGCCGCTTCCGAGGAATAGCCCGGTCCCCACGGGGCTGCAAACCGCGTTCGGGCTGTCCCGGGCGCGGTTTTCTCTTGCCGCGCGGCCGCAGCAGGCCGCCTTCGGTGTGGTGAAGGCCGATCCGTATCTGCGCGCATCATGTCATGCACGATCTTTCGGCAATATCGCGCGGCGACCCTGCGCGACCCACGGAACACGGCCCCTCCTGTTCAGGGCCCCGATCTCTCCACAGCTGCCGGTGGCCCCGTCGCGCACCGTGTCATGTTCCTGGCCGCGGGCCAGGCGCCGTGCGGTCCGGGGCGACCGCCCCCCCTGTCATCCAATGGCTGGGTCAGCGTCTCCTTAAGATACGCGCAGGACCGATAAGGAAGCGTGCCCTGGAGGCGCGATCAGCGCAAACGTAAAGGCCGCACCCGAAGGCGCGGCCTGATCCTCGCTGCCGGATCTGCTGCCGGCTTACATCTCGTCCAGCGCCTCGACGGCCTTCTGCAGCTCGTCCTTCGATACTTCCTTCTCGGTCACGTTGGCCAGCGAAACAAGGTGATCGACGACCTTGTCCTCGAAGACCGGGGCGCGCAGCTGCTGCTGCATCTGGACGTTCTTCTGCACGAATTCGAAGAACTGCCGCTCCTGCCCCGGGTACTGGCGGGCGGCGGCCAGCACGGCCTGGGTCATCTCGGCATCGGTCACGGTGACCTCGGCCTTGCGGCCGATCTCGGCCAGCAGCAGCCCCAGGCGCACACGGCGCTCAGCCAGCTTCCTGTGCTCGTCCGTCGGCTCGATCGCCCCGTGGTCATGGCCGTGCTCGTGCGGATGCTCCTCGTGCCAAAGCTGATGAGCAATCTGGTTTGCCTCGGCCTCAACCAGTTTCGACGGCAGGTCGAACTTGACCATTGCGTCCAGCTGGTCAAGCAGCGACCGCTTCAGCACCGCGCGGGCGGCGCCCTTGTATTCGGCTTCCAGCCGCTCGGCGATCTGGGCCTTCAGCTTGTCCAGATCCTCGGCACCGAACTTCTTCGCCAGCTCGTCATCGATCGCGGCAGGCTTCGGCTCCTTCACCGCCTTCACGGTGCAGGCAAAGACTGCGGCCTTGCCCGCCAGGTGGCTGGCGCCGTAGTTTTCCGGGAACGACACGTTCACGTTGACCTCGTCGCCCACCTTCGCGCCGATCAGCTGGTCCTCGAAACCGGGGATGAAGCTCTTCGAGCCCAGCACCAGCGGGTAGTCCTCGGCCGAGCCGCCCTCGAAGAGCTCGCCATCGACCGAACCCTTGAAGTCGATCACAACCTGATCGCCCTCCTTGGCCTTCGAGCCCTTCTTGCGATCCTCGAAGGTCTTGGCCGAGCTGGCCAGGTTCTCCAGCGCTTCGTCGATCGACTTGTCGTCGGCCTTCACGATCAGCCGCTCAAGCTTGATGCTCGATACATCCACCTCGGGGATCGGGGGCAGCGCGTCATAGGTCATCTCGACGACGACATCCTGACCTTCCTTCCAGGTCTCGCCGCCGACCATCTTCACTTCCGGCTGCAGCGCCGGCCGGTCGCCGGTCTTGTCGAAATGATCGCGCATCGCCGCGTCGATGGCTTCCTGCATCGCATCGCCCAGCACACGCGCGCCGAATTGCTTCTTCAGGATGGCCAGCGGCACCTTGCCCTTGCGGAAACCCTTGATCTCGACCTCGGGCTGCGCCTCCAGCAGCTTTTCCTGCACCTTGGCATCCAGTTCGGCCGCCGTGACGGTGATGGTATAGCCGCGCTTGAGGCCTTCGTTCAGGGTCTCGGTGACCTGCATGCTGGGGTGTCCTTCCTACGATCCAATCCGGGCGCGATTGCGCAAAAGCCCACCGGCGCAAGGCGCAAGCCCCGCGCGGGTCGCGGGCCTTCTATCAAAGCTTTTCCGCGGTTGTAAGGGGGAATAAGGGGCAAATCGTCACGGCCGGGAACCCGGTGACGTGGTGCGGGTGAAGGGACTTGAACCCCCACGCCTTGCGGCGCCGGAACCTAAATCCGGTGCGTCTGCCAGTTCCGCCACACCCGCACGCCCGTCCTTCTAGCAAACCGGATGCACATGCGCGAGGGGCAATCGCCCGCCATCTTGTTGCCGCAAGCCCTGCGCGATGCCGCCACATCTGCCCCGAAATGACCGAATGTGGACCGAAGCCGGGTCACAAATCGGTGAAATTCCTGCACCAGGAAGGATCAGGTCAGGGTTTGCCATGGACACGACGTCGCACATTTCCGGCATCAGGGCGGACAGTGGCGCCACCACACTGACCGGCGTCCTGGAAGGCACCCGCATCGCGACGATGGATGGGCTGCTGCCTGTCGAATACCTGCAACCCGGCGACCGCATCGTGACGCGCACCGGGGGCCGCAAGCTTCTGGCCATTTCCGTGCTGCGCCGCCGCGCGATGGAGCTGGTGCGGGTCCGCGGCTCGGTCCTCGGTCACGGCCGACCCGAAGAAGATCTGCTTCTCGCCCCCGGCCAGTGCCTCTTGATCCGCGACTGGCGCGCCCGGGCGCTTTATGGTCGCGATTTTGCCGCCATTCCCGCCGCCCGGCTGGAAGATGGTGAATTCGTCCTTCGGGAGTTTCATGGCCAGGTCCGCCTCTATACCCTCCGCTTCGAGGAGGACGCGGTAATCTATGCAGAGGGGCTGGAACTCGCCTGCCCTGCCCTCGCGCATGAGGAAAGCGGGGTCTGATCCCCGACCTGCCCCGCGGGCAGCACGGGAACCTTGGGTCGTCGCGCCCCGACCCGACCGGCGTCGGCGTCTTTCTCGCATCGACATCCCGAAGATGCGGCGCCAATGCCTTCGCCAGTGTCCCGGGCAGCGCAAGCCGCAGCAGACTTCGCCACTCCTGCCCGCGACCGCGCCAGCATCACATTTCGCGGTTCGGCCCACCGGGGCGTGATACAGCCGGGGTGCGGCCTTCCCGATCCGATTGCCTGTCCTGCCACGCGCACCGCAGACCAGGCGCCTGCCACCCCCTCGTGGGTAGGGGGTGGGGATGGGGGCCGGCGAAGCGTGCGGATGACGCCGCGTCCCACTACCCATGCGCGATTTCCTCGCTAATCTCGCCGCATGACACCCCTGTCCCCCATCCGCACCACCTTCGAGACCATGCACGCCGGCAATGCCGAACGCCGCATCCGTTTCGGCCTCGGTGAACGACGCGCCGCGCTCGACCGGCTGGCCAGTGTGATGCGCGCCAACGAAAAGGCCATCGTGGAAGCCGTCAGATCCGACCTTGGCCGCCCCGAGGCCGAGACGATCCTTATCGACTACCTCACGGTGCTGCAGGACATCCGCCATGCCCGCCGCCGACTGCACGCGTGGATGCGGCCCCGCCGCGTTGCGCCCACATTTGCCACCTTCGGCGCCTCGGGCAAGGTGATCCCGCAGCCGCGGGGCACCTGCCTGATCATCTCGCCCTGGAACCTGCCATTCTGCCTTGCGCTTTCCCCCCTCGTCTCCTGTCTCGCAGCCGGTAATGCCGCGATCCTCAAACCGTCCGAGGTGACGCCAGCAAGCAGCGCCCTGATCGCAAGGATGATCGCCGCAGCCTTCCCGCCAGACCTGGTAAGCGTGATCGAGGGCGGAAAGGAGGTGGCGGAAGAGCTTCTCGCCCTGCCCTTCGATCATATCTTCTTCACCGGCAGTCCGGCAGTCGGAAAGATCGTGATGGCCGCAGCCGCGCGGAACCTGACGTCCGTCACCCTGGAACTGGGCGGCAAGTCCCCGGTCATCGTCGGCGAAGGCGCAGACATCGAACGTGCCGCTGACTGGATCGTTTTCGGCAAGTTCCTGAATGCAGGTCAGGTCTGCATCGCGCCCGACCACCTTTTCGTACACGTCAGCATCAAGGACCGCTTCCTTTCTGCCCTTCGGGCACGCATCGCGAAGGCATACGACACCGCGGCAGCAAGCGAAAACCTTTGCCAGATCGTCAGTGACCAGCACGCAAGCCGCCTTTCTGCGCTCATCGCCGATGCGCTGGAAAAGGGCGCCGACCCCGTTCACGACAACGGAGGCGAAGGCCGGACCAGAGGACCCCTTCTGCTGCACGGCATAACCCCCGAAATGCTGCTGGATCAGGAGGAAATCTTCGGTCCGATCCTGCCGATCCTGCCCTTTGACGACCTTTCCCCCGTGATCGACAGGATCAACGCCCGCGACAAGCCGCTTGCGCTTTACATCTTCGACCGTGACCAGGCACGAATCGACCGTATCATCAGCCAGACCACCTCGGGCGGGGTCGGGATCAACCTGACGGTGGTGCACTATGCCCAGGCCAACCTGCCCTTCGGCGGGGTGAACACCTCCGGAATAGGTGCCGCGCATGGGGAATGGGGCTTCCGCGCCTTCAGCCACGAACGCGCCATCCTGCAGAACCGGTTCCTGGCCCTGCCCCTTCTGTTCCCGCCTTACGACCGGCACAAGATGCGATTGATCGGGCTGATCAAGCGGGTGTTGGGATGACCTGGCACTACATCATCGTCGGCGCCGGGTCTGCAGGCTGCGTCCTGGCCAACCGCCTTTCCCGGAACCCCAGAACCCGCGTCTGCCTGATCGAGGCCGGACCACCGGACCGCAACCCGTTGATCCACGTGCCACTGGGCCTCGCCCTTCTTGCGCGGTCGCGGCACATCAACTGGGCCTATGACACCGAGCCGCAGCCCCAGCTGGGAAACCGCAGCCTCTACTGGCCCCGGGGCCGCGTCCTTGGCGGGTCCAGCTCGATCAACGCCATGATCTACATGCGCGGCCATCCCGAAGACTACCGGGGATGGGCACAGGCTGCCGGTCCCGAATGGGACTGGCCTGCAGTCCGGCGGATCTTTCTCGAACATGAGGCGAACACCGCGTTCACCGAACCCCATCACGGCACCGATGGGCCGCTGACGGTCAGCGATCTTCGCCACCCCAACCCGCTTTCCCGGGCCTTCGTACAGGCGGGGATCGAATGCCTGCACGCCGAAAACCCCGACTTCAACGGCACGACGCAAGAGGGTGTCGGTCTCTATCAGGTCACGCAAGAAAACGGCCAGCGACACAGTGCCGCCCGCGCGTTTCTTGACCCCGTGCGCCAGAGGCCGAACCTGACCATCCTGACCGGTGCGCAGGTTCACCGTGTCCTTTTCGACGGGCGCCGGGCAACTGGTGTCCGCCTGAAAGGGCGCGACCTTTCTCTGGCCGAGGGCGGCGAGATCATCCTTTCCGGCGGCGCGATCAACTCGCCACAGGTGCTGATGCTCTCTGGCATCGGGCCGGCGGCACATCTTCACGCCATGGGGATCCCGATCCTTTTCAACGCGCCGGAAGTCGGGGAAAACCTGGCCGATCATCTTGACGTCACCGTGCAGGCCGCGCTGAAAGGCCGCGAGGCGATCGGCATAACCCCCTCGTTCCTTCCGCGCGCGATCCGCGCTGCCTGGGCCTATGCCCGCCACCGGACAGGGGAACTGACATCTAACGTGGCCGAGGCCGGGGGCTTTGCCCGCTCCGATGCATCGCGCGACCGGCCAAACCTGCAATTCCACTTCATCCCGGCCTATCTGCACGACCACGGTCGCCGCACCTCGTTCGGCTATGGGCTTACGCTGCATGTCTGCAACCTTCTGCCGAAATCACGCGGGTGCATCACGCTCGCCTCTCCCGACCCCACGGCCAAGCCCCTGATCGACCCGAACTATCTGTCCGACCCCGATGATCTGCCGGTGCTGCTTGCCGGCCTGAAACAGGCGCGCGCCATCATCCAGGCGCCAGCCCTGGCGCGCCACGTCGCCCGGGAAACCCAGCCCGGTGCCGACATCGCCTCTGACGAGGCCCTTGCCGCTGTCATCCGGGCACGGGCCGAGACGATCTACCACCCTGTGGGCACCTGCCGCATGGGCCGTGATTCGGCTTCGGTCACCGATCCGGCAGGCCGTGTACGGGGGGTCGAGGGACTGCGGGTCGTCGATGCCTCGCTGATGCCGGCGATCATCGCGGGCAACACCAACGCACCGACCATGATGATTGCCGAGAACATTGCGCGCATGATGCCGACCCCGCACTGACAGCGCAGCAGCCGGACAGACTGTCATACAGTTTTTACAAAACTGATGAATAAGCGTCACGTGGCGGGGCTAGAGCCGGTCCCATGCAGCCATCCGAGGCCGCAGGTATTGCAGGAGTGCATCCATGAAATCCTTCCAGATCACCGCTTCGGTGCTGGCCCTTGCTGCCATCGCGCCGATGGCCGAAGCTCGTGACCAGATCCGCATCGTCGGTTCTTCGACCGTCTTCCCCTACACCCAGGCGGTCGCCGAAGAATTCGCCAACCAGGGCGGCGCGGCTCCGGTCGTGGAATCCACCGGCACCGGCGGCGGCATGCAGATCTTCTGCGCCGGCGTGGGCGCCGACCATCCCGACATCACCGGCGCCTCGCGTGCGATGAAGAAGTCGGAATACGAGCTGTGCGTGCAGAATGGCGTGACGGACATCACCGAAGCCATGATCGGCTACGACGGCCTGGCCATCGCCATCAGCCGCGCGAACGAAACCGATTGGGATCTGACGCTGGAACAGGTCTACAAGGCGCTTGCCGCCAAGGTGCCGGTCGATGGCCAGCTGGTGGACAACCCCTACAAGAAGTGGTCGGACATCGACGCCGCGCTTCCCGACACCCCGATCCTCGCCTACGGCCCGCCGCCCACCTCGGGCACCCGCGACGCCTTCGTGGAACTGGCGATGCATGTCGGCTGCGCCGCGACCGACTATGCCAAGGCACTGAAGGAAGCCAACGCCGACGACTACAAGAAGTTCGTCGAGGAAGACTGCTCGCGCATGCGTCAGGACGGCCCCTTCGTCGAGGCGGGCGAGAATGACAACCTGATCGTCCAGCGCCTCGAGGCGGATCCGAACGCGGTCGGGATCTTCGGTTATTCGTTCCTCTATGAAAACCTCGACAAGCTGAAGGACGTCAAGATCAACGGCGTCGAGGCCAACATAGACACGATTGCCAGCTTCGAATACCCGATCTCGCGGCCGCTCTTCATCTATGTGAAGAACGCCCACCGCGGCGTGATCCCGGGCCTGAACGAATTCCTGGCGACCTATGCCTCGGAAGACGCCCTGGGCAAGGGCGGCTACCTGGAAGAGCGCGGCCTCGTGGTCCTCAGCGACGAAGCCCTGGCTGCCGTGCAGGACGCGCTGACCAAGGGCGTCAACATGGCTGCTCCCCAGAAGTGATCCAACGCATCCGCCCGGGGCCCTGTGCCCCGGGCGGTGCTCTGCCCAGCCTACAGGGGGCCGACCATGACCACGCTTGCATTCCTGATCCTCTTCGCAGCCGTCGTCATCGGCTATTTCCTGAACCGCCATGCAGCCGCGCAGATCCGCGCCCACGGAACAAGGCTGCACTCGCTTGTCGGTTTTCATGGCCTCTATTCCGCACTGCTGATCGCTGTCTCGGGCATTGTGGTCATCCTGCTATGGCTGATGCTGCAAGGCAGCGTGATCGACCGCAGCGTCATGGCCTCGCTGCCCCCCGGGGTGCTTGACGGCCTTGACAAGGGTCAGACCGCCCTGATCCTGACCGAAATCAAATCCATCGCCCGCGGCCAGGTTTTCGGTACGCCCGAGGAATGGAAGCTTGCAGCAGCCGAGCTGCTGAAGGAACGCACCGCCGCGGCCCGGCTTGCCATGGTCGTAATCGTGGCGCTGATGTCGATTGCGCTGATGGTCTTCGCACGTACGCGCGTTTCGGCCGAATTCCGCGCCCGGCACGGGGTTGAACGCATCATCTATGGACTGATGATCTTCTGTTCCACCGTGGCGATCTTCACCACCATCGGCATCGTCCTTTCGCTGGTCTTCGAAAGCATCAAGTTCTTCCGCATGGTGCCGATCCAGGAATTCCTGTTCGGCCTGCGCTGGGAACCGCAGATCGCCATCCGGGCCGACCAGGTGGCGGGCCAGGGTGCCTTCGGCGTGCTGCCCGTGCTGCTTGGATCGGTCGTGATCATGATGATCGCCCTTGTCGTCGCCGTGCCGATCGGCCTGTTTGCCGCGATCTACCTGAACGAATTCGCCTCTCCCCGCACCCGCAATATCGTGAAGCCAGTGCTGGAAATCCTCGCCGGCGTGCCGACCATCGTGTATGGCTTCTTCGCCATCCTGATCATCGCGCCCTTCCTGCGCTCGACCGGGGCCAGCCTGGGGCTGGATGTCGCGCCGAACACCGCGCTTGCGGCCGGTGTCTGCATGGCGATCATGCTGATCCCGTTCATCTCTTCCTTCACGGACGACGCGCTGTCGGCCGTGCCGCGGGCGTTGTCGGACGGCTCGCTGGCGCTTGGCGCCACACGAGGCGAGACGATGATGAAGGTGCTCTTTCCCGCCGCCATTCCCGGCATCGTCGGTGGCATCCTGCTGGCCGTCAGCCGCGCCATCGGCGAGACGATGATCGTCGTCATGGCCGCCGGCATCATCGCCAAGCTGACGATCAACCCGCTCGACACCGTGACAACCGTGACCGTCCAGATCGTCACGCTGCTGATCGGCGATACCGAATTCGACAACCCCAAGACCCTGGCTGCCTTCGCGCTTGGCATGCTTCTCTTCGTCGTCACGCTGTTCATCAACATCCTCGCGCTCCGCATCGTGCGGAAATACCGCGAACTTTACGACTAGGCGGCCCCCCATGACCGATACCTCTCCCTCGTCGCAAACCGGAGCGGGGTTTGACTGGACCTCGGACGCCTACCGCGAAAGGCTGCGCAAGCGGCGGCGCAGCGAGCTTTTGCTGCGTATGGCGGGACTGGTCTCGATCAGTCTGGCAATCGGCTTCCTGATGCTGATGCTCGGCTCTCTGGCGACGACCGGCTACAAGGCCTTCACCCAGACCCATGTCACCATTGATGTCCGCCTCGACCCGGCGCTGGTCGATGCCGAGGATGTGGCAGGCAGCAACTGGCGCCGGGTGATGCAGGCCGCCGTGGCCGAGATGTTCCCCGGCCTTGAAGACCGCGCCCTGCGCGATGTGCGCGCCATCCTGTCTGACGGGGCAACCTTCATGGTCCGCGACCGCGTGGTGGCCGATCCGACGCTGATCGGTTCGGTCCTGACCATCCGTGTCCCGGTCTCTGACCCGTTCGACCAGCTGAACAAGGGCACCGTCGACCGCAACACGCCCGAGGCCAACCGCCGCGTCAGCGATGCCCAGATCGCCGCCTTCGACCAGCTTGTCGCCGCGGGCCGGATATCCACCCCCTTCAACTGGGCACTGTTCACCAGTGCCGATTCGCGCTTTCCCGAACTGGCCGGGCTCAAGGGGGCCTTTGTCGGCACGGGCTACCTGCTTCTGGTCTGCTTTGCCATCGCCCTGCCGGTCGGGATCGGCGCGGCGATCTATCTCGAGGAATTCGCGCCAAAGAACCGCATCAGCGACCTGATCGAGGTGAACATCAACAACCTCGCCGCGGTGCCCTCGGTCGTCTTCGGCCTTCTCGCCCTGGCGGTCTTTCTGAACTGGTTCGGCCTGATGCGCGGGTCGCCGCTGGTCGGCGGCCTGACACTTGCGCTGATGTCGCTACCAACAATTATCATCGCCACGCGCGCCTCGCTCAAGGCCGTGCCGCCGTCGATCCGCGAGGCGGCGCTGGGGATCGGCGCCTCGCGCCAGCAGGTCGTCTTCCACCATGTGCTGCCGCTGGCCATGCCCGGCATCATGACCGGCACGATCATCGCCATGGCACAGGCCATCGGCGAAACGGCTCCGCTTCTTCTGATCGGGATGAACGCCTTCATCACGGCCGCGCCTTCGACACCGTTCGAAAGCGCCACTACCCTGCCGACGCAGATCTTCATCTGGGCCGACAGTCCGGAACGCGGATTCGTCAGCCGGACCTCGGCCGCGATCCTGGTGCTTCTGACCATCCTGGTGATGATGAACGCCCTGGCGATCTGGCTGCGCCGCAGATTCGAACGGCGCTGGTAAGGGAATGGACGCGATGAATGACATGACACGCACGGGCCTTGATGCGGGCACTGTCACGGCCAAGATGTCTGCGCGTGGGGTTCAGGTGTAT
Source organism: Tabrizicola caldifontis (assembly GCF_004762095.1). Classification (GTDB taxonomy): domain Bacteria; phylum Pseudomonadota; class Alphaproteobacteria; order Rhodobacterales; family Rhodobacteraceae; genus Tabrizicola; species Tabrizicola caldifontis. The sequence goes on along the minus strand of NZ_SIJH01000023.1, from coordinate 64 downwards.
TACGGCACGAACCACGCGCTGAAGGATGTTGATGTTGACATCCTGGACCGGGCGGTGACGGCCT
>NZ_SIJH01000022.1 GCF_004762095.1 Tabrizicola caldifontis | reverse complement strand
CGATGCAGGCGGGCTTGCCATAGATCCGGACCAAGGCATCAAGTTCCCGCGCCACCCTGGCCCCCGCGATGCTGGTGTCGGCGATCAGGGCAAGGTTCTCACGGCAGCAATCGTCGTTCACTGCCAGGATGCGGAACTTGCAGCAAGCCCCTAACGTATCGGACATCGAGCCATGGGAACGCCACCGGTCCGAGTGACCATGGCGAGGGTCCAGCGACCAGCGCTGGTTCGGCCGCAGTGGCACTGGCATCGGTGTGCGGCTGCCGCGCGCCCGTTTGCGGCCACGACGGCGGCGCACCGACAGGCCCTCTTCCCGGTAAATCCGGTAGAGCTTCTTTTCGTTCATGATCATGCCCTTGCGCTCCAGCATGATGCCCACGCGCCGATAGCCGAAGCGTCGGCGCTTCTCGGTGATCTTGTGCATCTCCTCACCGATTTCCGGCCTCGCCATTGGGCTCGAACCAATGGCGCCTCAATGGCTCGATCGGGCGGCCTGTCCCGCCGCACCGTCTTCGGATCGACACCGATCAGGACACAGGCCCGGGCTGAGAGATCGGGTGATCCTTCATTGCCCGCAACACCGCATCCCGCCGCGCCATCGGCGTCGTCAGGCCTCAGCCATGGTCCTCGGACCAGTGGCGTCCAATGGCTTCGATCCCAACAGATCCTTCAGAACCACATTGTCGAGCATGGCATCCGCCAGAAGGCGCTTCAGCTTCGCGTTCTCGTCCTCGAGCTGCTTCAGCCGCTTCGCGTCCGACAGGTCCATCCCGCCATACCTGGCCTTGAGCTTGTAGAACGTCGCGGGGCTCAACCCGTGTTTCCGGCACAGCTCGGAGGTCGGCAAACCTGCCTCCTGCTCCTAGATCATCCCGATAATCTGCGCCTCGGTGAAACGGCTTTCCCTCATATCGTCTGCTCATTTTTCGGGTTGGGCAGACTCTACATCACAACGAGGGAACTTCCGGGGGGGGGCAGGTCACAGGCTTCATCGGCAGCCCGAAGATGAACTTCCTGACCGGGAAATTCGCAGAGGCCGAAGGCTGCACCACCCTCGGGGTCTGGTCCGAACATATCGAGGTAGTGGACAACGGCCCCTGGTCGGGCGAGGTCCTGCATGTCGAGGATCTTGGCCCGGACCTCTTCCTCTTCGTGGAGATCGGCAGCGACGATTCCGTGATCGTGCGCCGATCGGACAAGACGAACATCCCGGGCAGCACGCGGGTTTCGCTTGTGCGGAAGCCTGAGCACTTGCACCGCTTCGATAAAGCAGGCTTACCCATCCGCCGAGACCCGCAAGGATTGCGCCTGAAGGAGATAATGATGACCATCCGCGTCACCGTATGGGGCGAGAACGTCCATGAACACAAGAACAAGGTGGTGGCGCAGATCTATCCTGCGACCATGCACGGCACGATTGCCGGGTTCCTGAACCGGGAAAACGGCATCTCGGCCAGCACCGTCACGCTGCAAGACCCCGAGCACGGCATGACCGCCGAAAGGCTGGCCGAAACGGATGTGCTTATCTGGTGGGGCCATGCCGCGCATGGCGATGTTGCCGATGCGGTGGTGGAACGGGTGTGCGAGGCCGTCTGGTCCGGCATGGGCGCAATCTTCCTGCATTCCGCCCATTTCGCCAAACCCTTCAAGCGGCTGATGGGCGCGCCCTGCAACCTGTCGTGGCGCGAGGCCGGCGAACGGGAGCGGATCTGGGTCACCAGCCGCCAGCACCCGATTGCCCGCGGCATCCCCGATCACTTCGAGATCGAATACGAAGAAATGTATGGCGAACCCTTCGGCGTGCCGGAACCGCTGGAAACAGTGTTCATCAGCTGGTTCCAGGGCGGCGAGGTGTTCCGCTCGGGCCTGACTTACCGGCGCGGGGCGGGAAACATCTTCTATTTCCGGCCAGGGCACGAAACCTACCCGACATACCACCAGCCCCTTGTGCAGAAGATCATCGCCAATGCCGTCCGCTGGGCGCACAACCCGGAAGGCCGGATCGCAATGCCGACCGAAGCGCCGAACCGCGCCGTGGCCAATGCGCTGGAGCCCATCGTCGAACGCGGGCCGCGGCTCCACCACGACGGCGAAGAGGGCTATCGCTGATGCAGCCCGTCAGACTTCTGATCCTCGGTACCGGCGGAATGGCGAAGAACCATGCCGAGGGCTTCACCGCCATTCCCGGCGTCCAACTGGTGGCGGGCATCGACACCCGGCCGGAACAGCTTGCGGCCTTCCAGGCGGCGCACGGCATCCCGCTTGGCTTCACCTCGATCGACGAGGCGCTGGCCTGGGGCGGGTTCGACGCGGTGACCAACGTCACCCCCGACGCCGCGCACCACGCCACGACCATGCCCTTCCTTGCGGCGGGCAAGCATGTGCTGTGCGAAAAGCCGCTTGCGACGAACGCCCGGGATGCCGAGGAAATGGCCGCCGTCGCCGCACGGGCCGGCGTGGTGAACATGGTCAACCTCAGCTACCGCAATGTCCCGGCCCTGCACAAGGCCGCGCAGATGGTGCGCGAGGGCGCCATCGGCGAGATCCGGCATTTCGAGGCCAGCTACCTGCAAAGCTGGCTGACCCAGCCCGCCTGGGGCCACTGGGACAGCGAACCGCAATGGCTTTGGCGGCTGTCAACGGCGCACGGTTCGAAGGGGGTTCTTGGCGACGTGGGCATCCACATCCTCGACTTCGCCACCTTCATCGCCGGGATCGAGCCGGCCGAAGTGTCCTGCCTGCTGCAAACCTTCGACAAGGCGCCGGGGGGCCGGATCGGCGACTATGTGCTGGACGCCAACGACAGCGCCACGATGCAGCTGCGCCTTGCCAACGGGGCGCTTGGAACGGTGGCCGCGACCCGCTTTGCCACCGGCCACCTGAACGACCTGCGCCTGCGGCTTTACGGCCAGACCGGCGGGCTGGAGGTGCGGTTCGAGAAGGGCGAAAGCGCGCTGCGCGCCTGCCTAGGGGACGACGTGCAGACCGGCACCTGGCACGCGGTGGCTTGCCCCCCTGTCCCCACGATCTACCAGCGTTTCATCGCCGCGATCCGCGCAGAAGGCCCGGCTGAACCCGACTTTGCCCGCGGCGCCGCCCTGCAGCGGCTGCTGGACAGGGCCGAGGCTTCGGCAGCCGAAGGTGGGCGGCTGCTAATCGTCTGAAACCACGGTTTGCGCGACCGGAGTTTTCGAAAACTCGGGTCCAGATCCTTCGACGGCTCGGGTGCGATTTCTCAAAAGAAATCGCTTACTGACCGCCGATCAGCGCCCTGACCCGCGCGGTGAAATCCTCGCCGCGCTTTTCAAAGTTCGGATACTGGTCAAAGCTGGCCGCCGCCGGGGCAAGAAGCACCACCTCGCCCGGCTGCGCCTCCTCGGCCGCCCTTGCCACGGCGCGTTCCATCGTTTCGCAGATCTCGTGAGGCGTGTCGCCGATCTGCAGGGCGAAATCGCGGGCGGAATGGCCGATCAGATAGGCCTTCACCACCGACCCCATCAGAGGCCTCAGTGCCGCGATGCCGCCCTCCTTCCCCAGCCCGCCGGCGATCCAGCGGATCTTCGGGAATGCCTGCAAGGCCTTGGCTGCGCTATCGACATTGGTCGCCTTCGAATCGTTGACGAACCGCACCCCGCCGCGTTCGCCCACAAGCTGGCTGCGGTGCGGCAGACCGGGGAAGGTGTGCACAGCCGCTTCGATCTGCCTCGGCGCCAGCCCAAGCGCCCGGCAGGCCGCATAGGCCGCGCAGGCATTCTGATGGTTGTGCGCGCCGGGCAGGCCCTTCACCTCGCGCAGGTCGATCGCCGCCACCTGCCGCCCCTTGCGCCATTCCGCAAGGAACCCCTTGCGGGCAAAGACCGACCATCCGAAGGCTTCCAGCTTCTGGCCCGAGGACACCCGGATCACCCTGTCGTCCTGCACCCCCTGCCCCAGCGCGTCGGCCAGGAAGCGGCCCTCCGTCTCGTCCACGCCGATCACCGCCCGATCCGGCCCGCCCAGTGTGAAAAGCCTTGCCTTGGCGGCGAAATAGCCGCCCATGCCGCCGTGGCGGTCCAGATGGTCGGGTGAGAGATTCGTGAAAACCGCAACGTCCGGGGTCAGCGCCCGGGCCAGTTCCGTCTGGTAGGAGGAGAGTTCCAGCACGATCACCTCGCCATCCTGCGGCGGGTCGATGGACAGCACGCCCGTCCCGATATTGCCAGCCATCTGGCTGGGCCGTCCTGCCGACAGAAGGATGTGATGGATAAGCGCAGTCGTGGTTGACTTGCCATTCGATCCTGTGATCGCCACCACCTTGGGCGGGGTCTCCATCGCGCCCCAGTCAGCCCCTGCCGCACTCTGGAAGAACAGGCCGATGTCGTTATCGACGGGCACGCCCATGTCCAGCGCGCGGGCAATGATCGGGTTTGGCGCGGGATAGAGATGCGGAATGCCGGGCGAGGCCACCAGACAGGCCACGCCGTCAAGCGCGGCATTACGGGTCAGGTCGGTCAGCACGAAACCTTCGGCCTCGGCCTTTGCCCGTGCTTCTGGGCTGTCGTCCCACAAAAGCGGCTCGGCACCTCCGGCCCGCAGCGCCGCTGCCGTGGCCAGGCCCGACCGGCCAAGACCCAGAACCGCAACCTTCGCGCCCTTGTAACCCTTGACCGGGATCATCGTCACCCCCTGCTTGACGCACCAACGGATAGGGGACCGGGATCAAAAGGAAAAGGCCCAGCGCGCCCCTGGGGGGTGCTACAGGGCGCAATCCAGGCCATGCCCCGGCGACACTGGACGCAGCCTTGTGATGGTCGAAGGCGGTCACGACCGGGGGCAGCAATGCCGAAAGACGTGCGGCAAGGCGAAGCGGCGCAGGAAACATCATTCCCCGCACCTGGCAAGACAGCTCGGCCGGGCCGGCCATGGTGGCAGGCCCCTAGCGCACCTTCAGCGTGGCCAGTCCGATCATCGCCAGGATCAGGCTGATGATCCAGAACCGGATCACGATCTGCGGCTCCGCCCAGCCCTTCTTCTCGAAATGATGGTGGATCGGCGCCATCAGGAAGATTCGCTTCTTTGTGCGCTTGTAGTAGAGCACCTGGATGATCACGCTCAGCGCCTCGACGACGAACAGGCCGCCGACGATGGCCAGCACGATCTCGTGCTTGGTGCAGACGGCAATGGCGCCCAGTGCGCCCCCAAGTGCCAGGCTTCCGGTGTCGCCCATGAACACCGCCGCCGGCGGTGCGTTGTACCACAGGAAGCCCAGCCCCGCACCGCACAGCGCGGCGCAGAATACCAAGAGTTCGCCCGTTCCCGGAACGAAATGCACGTCCAGATAGGTGGTGAAGTTGGCGTTGCCGACGACGTAGGCGATGACCCCCAGGGTTCCGGCCGCGATCATCACCGGCATGATCGCAAGGCCGTCCAGCCCGTCAGTCAGGTTCACCGCATTGGCCGCACCCACGATCACGATCATGCCGAAGGGCACGAAGAAAATGCCAAGATCCAGCAGCAGGTTCTTGAAGAAGGGAAAGGCCAGCTGGTTGGTCAGGTCAGCCGGATGGAACATCGAGGCCGAATAGGCCGCCAGCGCCGCGATGACCAGGCCCAGCCCCATGCGCAAACGGCCGGATACGCCCTTGGTGTTTTGCTTGGTCACCTTGGCATAGTCGTCGGCAAAGCCGATCAGCCCGAACGCCAGCGTCACCAGCAGCACGATCCAGACATACTGGTTGTCAAGCCGTGCCCAGAGAAGAGTCGAGAACAGAAGTGCCGACAGGATCAGCAGCCCCCCCATCGTCGGCGTACCCGCCTTCGAAAGATGCGACTGCGGCCCGTCATCACGGATCGGCTGACCCTTGCCCTGCTTGCGCCGCAAGAGGTCGATCAGCGGCCGTCCGAACAGAAAGCCGAAGACCAGCGCCGTGACGAAGGCCCCACCGGCGCGGAAGGTGATGTAACGGAACAGGTTGAAGACATCCCCACCGTCGGAAAACTCGGTCAGCCAGAAGAACATTCACTCAGGTTCCTTCATTCGGGGCGGCGGCCTGCCCCAGTTTGCGCAGGGCGTCAACAACCAGGCTGACCTTCGATCCCTTCGAGCCCTTGACCAGCAGGATGTCGCCTGCGTCCACCAGGCTGCGGGCCCGCGCGGCAAGATCAGAGGCACTTTCAGCCCATTCGCCGCGCTGCGGGCGAGGCAGGGCATCGTAAAGGGCGCGCATGCGCGGTCCGACGCAGTGGATGACGTGCACCGCTGACAGGCCCGGATGGCGGGCGATCGCGGCATGCAGTTCCGCCTCGGTTGGGCCGAGTTCCAGCATGTCGCCAAGAATCGCGATTCGGCGGCCATCGCCGACCCGTCCGATTCCGTCGGTGGGCTTGGCAGCGATCAGCACGTCCAGCGCTGCGGCCATGGATGCCGGATTTGCGTTGAAGGCATCGTCTATCAGGTCGAAGAAGGTCTCTTCCACGATGTCCAGAACGATCCGTTCGCGCTGGCCGCGGCCGGCAGGCGGGGACCAGCGGCCAAGATCATGCGCGGCAATCATCGGATCGGCGCCCAGCGCCTCGGCCACCGCAAGCGCGCCAAGTGCGTTCAGCGCAAAATGGCGACCGGGCGAGGCGACCTTGAACAGAAAGGTCATCCCCCCGCGGCTGGCGCGACAGACGGTGGCCTCGTCCACGATCCGCGCTTCGATCAGGCGCCAGTCGGCCGCCTCGGCCTTGCCGAAGCCGACCGGCCGCGCGCCGACCGACACGGCCTTTGCGCGCAAAAGCGGGGTCCAGTCGATGTCGGCGTTGAACACCGCGGTACCCCCCGGAACAAGCCCTTCGAAGATCGAGGCCTTCTCGTGCGCGATGCCCTCGACGCTGCCGAAGGCTTCCAGATGCGCGGGGGCGACGGTCGTCACCATGGCAACGTCCAGCCGGGCCAGTCTGGCGAGCGGCGCGATCTCGCCGGGGTGGTTCATGCCGATTTCGATCACCGCATACTCGGCGTCGGCGGGCATCCGCGCCAGCGTCAGCGGCACACCCCAATGATTGTTGTAGCTGGCTTCCGCCGCATGTGTGCGTCCCTGCCCCGCAAGGATGGCGCGCAGCATCTCCTTGGTCGAGGTCTTGCCGACCGATCCGGTGATGCCAACCACGCGGGCGGTCGTCCGCGCCCGGGCAAAGGCCCCCAGCGCGCGCAGCGCCGCCATGACATCGGGAACAACCAGCAGCGGCGCCGTCGCGGCCACCCCGTCAGGGATCCGGCTGACCAGCGCGGCTGCGGCCCCCTTTTCCAGTGCCTGGGCCACAAAGTCATGCCCGTCACGCACGTCCTTCAGCGCGACGAACAGATCGCCGGGTTGCAGTGAGCGGGTGTCGATCGACACGCCCGAGGCCTGCCAGTCTCGGGTCGTCCGCCCGCCGGTCGCCCGCACAGCATCGGCAGAGGTCCAAAGCATCATCCGTCCACTCCTGCAACTTGCCCGGCCGGACGTTTTCCTCCACCCGCGTGGGGGAGGGAGAGGGCGGGGGAGGTCGCCGCATCGCAAGGGCGCTCCGCCACGGACCCCAACCCCCATCCCCTCCACGCGGAGGGGAAGGTAGGCGCGCTGATCCGGGGGCGGCTCATATCACGCCATCCAGGGCCGCAACCGCGACGCTGGCCTGTTCGACATCGTCGAAAGGATAGATGTCGTTACCGACGATCTGCCCGGTCTCGTGGCCCTTGCCGGCGATCAGCAGCGCATCGCCCGGTTGCAGCGCATCGACCGCCCGCAGGATCGCCTCGGCCCGGTCGCCGACCTCGTGCGCCTCGGGGCAGGCCGCCAGGATCGCGCGGCGGATCGATGCGGGATCCTCGGTGCGGGGGTTGTCATCGGTGACGTAAAGGACATCGGCATACTTGCGCGCCGCCTCGCCCATCAGCGGGCGCTTGCTCCGGTCGCGGTCGCCGCCCGCGCCGAAGACGATGACGATGCGCCCCATCACATGCGGGCGCAGCGCGCGCAGCGCCGTCTCGATCGCGTCCGGCGTATGGGCATAGTCCACATAGACCGCCGCCCCGTTCCGGCGGGTCGCGGCCAGCTGCATCCGGCCCCTGACCCCTGTCAGCCGGGGCAGCGCGGCCAACACGTCCTCGGCTGCGTCCCCCGATGCGATGGCCAGCCCCGCCGCCACGGCCACGTTCTCGGCCTGGAAGGCCCCGATCAGGTTCAGCCGGGTCTGGAAGGCACGGCCCTGCCAGAGATAGCGCACCTCCTGCCCGGTGGCATCGGGGCGCGAGGCGGCGATGCGAAGATCGGCGCCATCGCCCTTGCCAACGGTCAGGACGTGCAGCCCCCGACCGAGCGCAAGTTCCGCCATCTCCGACCCCATGGCGCCGTCAAGGTTGATGACCGCGACCCCGTCCTCGGGCAGAAGCCGGGTGAATAGCCGCGTCTTGGCCGCGAAATAGGCCTCCATCGTGCCGTGGTAGTCAAGGTGATCCTGGGTCAGGTTGGTGAACCCCGCCGCCTTCAGCCGCACCCCGTCCAGTCGGCGCTGGTCGATCCCGTGCGAGGATGCCTCCATCGCTGCGTGGGTGACGCCGTCCCGCGCCGCAGCCGCCAGAAGCTTCTGCAAGGTGATCGCATCGGGGGTCGTGTGACTTGAGGGGGCTTCCCACGCGCCTTCGATGCCCGTGGTGCCGATGTTGATCGCCGCATGGCCCAACGCCGACCAGATCTGCCGGGTGAAGGTGGCCACGGATGTCTTGCCGTTGGTGCCGGTCACCGCAACCATGGTTTCGGGCTGGGGGCCGAACCATAGCGCCGCCGCGCAGGCCAGAGCGGCGCGCGGATCTTCGGCCACGATCAGCGCTGCATCGCTTTCGGTCAGGGCCTGGGCCGCCATTCTTGCGCCCTCGGCATCGGTCAGGATCGCCACCGCCCCCTGATCCAGTGCCGCCGGAATGAAGCGTGCGCCGTGCGTCGCAGAGCCGGGAAGCGCGGCAAACAGCATTCCCGCCAATACCGCGCGGCTGTCTGCTGTGAGTCCCGACAGCGCCGGGTCGCGACCGGCCCGGGCCGTCAGCCCGAGATCGGAAAGCCGTATCGCGCGCGCCGCCATGCCATCCCCCGTCAATTGCTGGCGGCTGTTAGCGCATCCGCAGGGGCAGGTTCAAGCTTGGGCCGAAGCCCCATCAGCGGGGCGACGCGACGGATGATTTCCGCGGCAACCGGGACGGCGGTCCAGCCCGCCGTGCGGCGGGGCTGCGACAGAGTGGTATCCGTAGGCTCATCAAGGGTGACGACCAGCACATACTGCGGGTTCGAGGCGGGAAAGACGGCGGCAAAGGTGTTGATCACCTTGTCCTTGTAGTAACCGCCGGTCCTTTTCACCTTGTCGGCGGTACCGGTCTTGCCGGCAACCTCGTAGCCCGGCACCTCGCCAAGTGAAGCCGTGCCTTCAGTAACCACCCGCCGAAGCATCTTGACCGATTCCATCGCGGTCTTCTCGCTCATCACGCGCACGCCGGTCGTCGGACCCTCGCGCTTCAGGAGTGTCGGCTTGATCATCACGCCACCGTTGGCAATGGCGGCATAGGCAGCGGCCAGATGCATCGGGCTGGCCGACATGCCATGCCCGTATGACGTGGTGATGGTCACGATCTCGGTCCAGCGCTTGGGGATCAGCGGGCGCGCACCCGGGGCCTCGACAAGTTCCAGCGGCGTCGGGTCGAAAAAGCCCAGAGATTTCAGGAATGCCTGCTGGCGCAAGGGGCCGATCATGAGCGCGATATGCGACGTGCCGACGTTCGACGACTTCGCAATGACATCGGTCACCGACAGCAGGGGCCCGTAGTTCTTGTTCTCGAACTCCTTGATACGGTGTTTGCCCCACACCATCGGCGCATTGGCATCGACCATCGTTTCGGGCGTGACAAGGCCCAGTTCCATTGCCTGCGCCGCCGCAAAGATCTTGAAGGTCGAGCCGAGCTCGTAAACACCCTGCACCGCGCGGTTGAACAGCGGGCTGTCCCCGGGCTCGGCATTCCTGTCCGCCAGCGGATTGGGCCGGTTGTTCGGATCGAAGTTCGGCAGCGAGGCCAGCGCCAGAACCTCGCCAGTGCGCGCATCCATCAGGATCGCGGCCGCACCCTTGGCGTTCAGCATGGCCATGCCGGCACCCAGCACCTCTTCCACCGTGGCCTGAAGCGAAAGGTCGATCGACAGCATCAGTGGCTCGCCCCCCCGCGCCGGATCGCGCAACCGCGCGTCCATTGCCTTCTCGATGCCCGCCGTGCCGATGACCTCGGCCGAATGAACCCCTTCGGCCCCGAAAGACGCTCCGCCCAGAACATGTGCAGCCAGGGTTCCATTCGGGTAAAGCCGCATCTCGCGCGGGCCGAACAGAAGGCCGGGATCGCCGATTTCGTGCACCAGCTGCATCTGTTCGGGGCTGAGAACCCGCTTGATCCAGACAAAGCTGCGCCCGTCGGTGAAACGCCGCTCCAGGGCAGCAGGGTCAAGATCGGGGAAGATCTCGGCCAGCTTTTTCGCCGTGCCCTTGGGATCGACCATGACCTTCGGATGCGCATAAAGCGCGTGCGTGGTCATGTTCGTCGCGAGGATCCTGCCGTTGCGGTCGGTGATGTCGGCACGCTGAGCCACAATCTCGGCCCCTGGGGCGCGGGCGCGCGGCTCTGTCGGAACGGCGGCTGCCATCAGCCCCATGCGGGTACCGATGGCGCCGAAGGCCAGGATGAAACTGAGGCAAAGGATCAGCAGACGGAATTCGGCACGTCCGCGCGACTTTTCGCGCATTGCCTCATGGCGCAGGCGCAGATTCTCGCGTTCGATCTGATCAGGGTTCAGACCGTCCTCGCGGGCCTGAAGAACGCGGGCAAGCGGGCGAAGCGGTGTGCGCATCACAGACCCTCCCCACTGGCCTGGGTGTCGGTGGTGAAGCTGATCTCGGGCAGGCGGGCGCGCGGATAGGCGACCTGTGCGGCGCTGCCGAACTGGGTGGGCTCCATCGGCAGCAGCCCCAGCCGGTCGAAGTTCACGGTGGCCAGTTCGCGCAGACGGTCGGGCCGGTTAAGATAGGCCCATTCCGCCCGCTGGATCGCCAGCGCCTCGCGCAGGCCGGCGATTTCGCGTTGCAGGGCCTGCACCTCTTTCAGTGCGGCCTGGGTGGCATAATTCTCGCGGTAGGCCCAGAAGCCCAGCGCGATCAGGGCAAGGAAGCTGAGAACGTAAAGCACGGGTCGCATCAGCGGCGTCCTTTCGGTCGCAGGTCGGGAAGGCCTAGATCGGCCGCAGGAATGGATTTCGCGGGCGCTGCGGTGCGCCGCGCGATGCGCAGTCTGGCCGAGCGCGCCCGGGGATTTCGGGCGATCTCGGCCTCGTCGGGAGCAATGGCGCGGCGGGTCACCAGATCGAACCGCGGTGCCTCGGCGGACCGGGCCGGGGCGTAGCGGTTGGCGTTGGCCTCATGCCCGCTGGCCAGTTGCAGGAAACGCTTGACGATCCGGTCTTCAAGGCTGTGGAAGGTCACGACAGCCAGAAGACCGCCGGACTTCAACGCCCGTTCTGCCGCTGCAAGTCCTTCGGCAAGCTGGGAAAATTCGGCGTTCACGGCAATGCGGATCGCCTGGAAGCTGCGCGTCGCGGGGTGGCTTTGTCCGGGCTTGGGGCGCGGCAGGCATTTCGCCACGATCTCGGCCAGACGGGCGGTCGTCACGATCGGTTCCACCGCCCGCGCGGCCACTATCGCACGGGCGATCCGGCGGGCGGCGCGTTCCTCGCCGTAGTGGAACAGTATGTCCGCCAGAACAGCCTCGTCAGCCGAATTCACCAGATCGGTCGCGCTCTGGCCCTGCTGGCTCATCCGCATGTCCAGCGGCCCGTCCCGCAGGAAGGAAAATCCCCGTTCCGGCAGGTCGAGCTGCATCGAGCTTACGCCAAGATCCAGCACCACACCATCCAGCGGCTCGCCCGCAAGGGTGTCGAGGTCGGAAAACGTGCCCTCGACCAGGCGGACCCTGTCGCCCCAGGGCGCCGCCCAGTCGGCGGCCATCCTGAGGGCCAGGGGGTCACGGTCGATGCCGATCACCCGCTCGGCACCGGCCTGAAGCAGGGCGCGCGTGTATCCGCCCGCCCCCAGCGTCCCGTCCAGCCAGACACCCCGGATCGGCGCACATTCCCGCAGGATCGCGTCAATCAGGACCGGAATGTGCGGGGTATCGCTCGGGTGGCCTGGCAGCGGACCCTGCATCTGGCTACCCCGTCCGCCTGTGCCGCCCTACAAGGGTCAGCGGATCGATGTCGTCGTCGTCTTCCTCGGCCAGTTCAGCCTCGTAGACTTCCTTGCGGTACAGACGGAAGCGGTTGGTAAAACCGGCAAAGGCGGCCTCGCCGCCGCCGGCCAAGTCATCGCCGTGAAAGCCCATCTTCTCGCGCACCTTCTGCGGCAGGACGATGCGCCCTTCGCCATCGACCTCGACCATGACCGACCGGCTGATCAGGTCGCGTTCGGCCCGAATGCGTTCGGGCGAGCCCATCTCCATCGCCTCGATGTCCTCGGCAAGCCGGTCGGCGCCGCGTTTGGAATAGCATTCGACGAAATTCCGCGACTTGCCGCCATAGACCATGTAGAGGCGCACGCCGCCCTTTTCGCCCCGCTCGGGGTCATCTGCCGCCAGGATGGCGCGGAAGGCGGCCGGGATCGAGACCCGGGCCTTGGCATCTACCTTCTGGTAGAATTCGCCTCTGAACGCCTCTGCCATCGCCTTTCGGCCTTCACCAAACCTGTTCACGGCCCGGAAATGGAAAAGGCGGATCGGGTTGCTGCCACTACCCGATCCGCCGCTGTCCCATCGCTGGGCGTCCAGCTACGCGCGCCACCTGGGGGAGATGTCTGCTCGCTCGCGCGCCGGATCTCTGTCGTCCGATGAAAGGGGCTGCCTGTATGAAGCTGCCTTACGCCTTGTTCGGGGTCTTTAGCCGCCCCTGCTGTTCACTACCCATCTCATCGCCGTGAGAACAAGGTGCATGGGATAAGATGGGAAATCAAGGGAAAAGTTGGGAGCCGATGGGCAACATCTTGCGGCTGACGCATAGGAAAAACAGCATGTGGTGTCCATCTCATCCACTAGTGGTCCAACTTATAGCAAGGAAGCCAAGGTAAACCCGCTATATTTTGTGGTCGCATCGCGCCCAATAACAGTCCCGTGAATTCCCGCCAGATCCCGCGCCAAGTCCTGAATCGCCGTTCAAATCGCGGAAATTCGCGGCGATGGTGGCTGACATCATGCCGGGAAACCAGAACGAATCAAGCTCATCCCATGATTTCCCATGCACAACGATTCGAAATGCCCACGCATCGGGAAGGGCGCGCCGCCATCACAGCGCGGGATCGGGTGTCGAGACCGCCCATCCAGCCCGAACGGGTCGGCCAGAGGTCCGCGGGCATCGCCCCAGAAGTCGCGCCGGAAGGGGGCTAACACCTTGCGGCCGGCCGCAACTGCCCGGCCCCACCCGACCTGCCGATACGGCAAGGCCGGCTAAAGATGCCCGCGCAGGACCGAACCGGTTCCGTGAGGGGCTGGTGCCATCATGTCGTTGTCGGCCAGCATCAGCACGGCACCGTCGATCTCGACCTGGGCATGCGAATCGCTAAGGCTGGCCATCAAGGAAATGCGACCGATATCGCTGGCCGCGAAGGCCTCCACATGGAAACCAGCGGCCTCACCAGCCTGCAGGGCAGGGCCAGGCATGGGATCGCGCCCCGCACAGTTCCGCGCCAGGCGAGCGATCAGCCCATGCCACCCGCGATCAGCCGGTCGGCCAGCGCAAGATAGGGCTGCGCCAGGGGGCTGTCGGTCGCGGCAATCGGCGTGCCGCTGTCGCCGGCCACCCGCACGTCCAGCGCGAGCGGCAGCTCGCCCAGGAAGGGCAGGTCCAGCTTCCGCGCCTCGGCCGCGACCCCGCCATGGCCGAAGATATGGCTTTCGTGGCCGCAGTTCGGGCACACGAAGGTGGACATGTTCTCGACCAGCCCCAGGACCGGGGTCTTCAGCTTGGCAAACATGTCCAGCGCCTTGCGCGCGTCAAGAAGTGCCACGTCCTGCGGCGTGGAGACCACGATCGCCCCGGTCAGATGCGTGCGCTGGCACAAGGTCAGTTGCACGTCGCCTGTCCCCGGCGGCAGGTCGATGATCAGCACGTCCAGCTTCCCCCAGGCCACCTGCCCCAGAAGCTGCTGCAGCGCCCCCATCAGCATCGGGCCGCGCCAGACCACGGCCTCGTCCTCCTTCAGCATCAGGCCGATCGACATCATGGTCACGCCATGGGCAACCAGGGGTTCGATGGTCTTGCCGTCAGGGCTCGAGGGCCTCCGGTTCACACCCATCATCTTCGGCTGGCTCGGCCCGTAGATGTCGGCGTCCAGAAGCCCCACCCGCCGCCCCCGCCGCGCCAGCGCCACCGCCAGGTTCGAGGCCACCGTGGATTTTCCAACCCCCCCCTTGCCGCTGGCGATCGCAATGATCCGGTCGATGCCGGAAATCCGCTGCGGCCCGCCCTGATGCGGCGTCGGGTGCTGTCCGATCTTCAGGCTGGGCGGCGCGGCCTTGGGCGCCGGACCATGGGCGGTCATGACGATCTGCACCGCCTCGACCCCCGGCAGCGCCCGCAGACGCGCCTCGGCCTCGGCCTGCGCAGGGGCCAGGGCGCGCGCCTCATCGGGCGTGGCCGCCTCGATCACGAAGCGCACGGTGCCGCCCTCGACCGAAAGCGCGCGAATCAGATCCCGGCTTACCAGATCGCCTCCGCCGGGATGGGCAACACCGGACAGAACCTGCATCACCGCCGCCCGATCGACCGCCATCATTTCCTCCGCTGCACAGTCTTTCCGCGTAAGGTCGTGATCTTTGTGCACAGAGGCAAGGGGTGTTTACCATTTGCTCAAAATTCCGGCGAAGCGCTTAATAAGGAATGACATTTCTGTGACCAGAGCCATGCGGATGCTGCATGGCGGCATTGCGGCCCGGCGCTATTGTGCAGGTGCAGCATCTGGCCCATGTTACCGGCAACAGAGCGACAGAACGTTGCCGACGAACTGCAAGAGGCTAGAGACATGGCTTACGTCAACACGACCCGCGTCGCCCGCAGGGGCCTTATGGACCGCCTGGTGGCGTTGAAGGATAGCATGGCGGCCGCTATCAACAGCCGTCAGGTCTATCTGCGCACGGTGGCCGAACTGAACGCGCTTACCGACCGTGAACTGGCCGATCTGGGCATCGCCCGCATCTCGATCCCCGAGATCGCCCGCGAAGCCGCCTACGGCAAATAGGTTTTCGTCAGGCCCCCTCCTCCTCCCTGGGGCTTGTGCGATCAGCGGCGATGCCCTCCTCCTCCCTGGCATCGCCGCCCCTTTACACCGGGGCAAAACGCCCCACATGATCGGGTGACCCTTTCCTCCTCCCTGGGGTCATCTGAACGCGGCGGCCCCTCCCCTCCTCCCTCGGGCCGCCGCAAAAACCCTTGGGTCGCCATGGCCCACGGCTGTTGGACGCCCCTCCTCCTCCCTGGGCGTTCGATACCGCGGCGGTGCCACTCCTCCTCCCTGGCACCGCCGCTCCTTCAGGGGCGGCCACCCCACACGGACCGGACACCCCCCTCGCTTGGTGTCTGTGATGCAGCGCCGGCTCCTCTCCTCCTCCCTGGCACCGCCGCCCCTGCATCCTCTTGCGCATCCCTGCCCTGCACCGGATAGTCCGCCGACCGGAACTGGGGGCACGATGCGGCTATCGGTGATCTCGGCGGCTGCCGTGGCGGCACTGGTCGGATACGCGGCAAGCGTTGCCATCGTGCTTGCAGCGGCGACTGCACTGGGGGCCACGCCTGCGCAGACGGCCAGCTGGCTGCTGGCCGTGTCGATCGGCAAGGCCGCAGGCTCTGCTTTCCTGTCCTGGCAGTCCCATGTGCCGATGGTCCTTGCCTGGTCCACCCCCGGTGCCGCGCTGATCGCAGCCACCTCCGGCATCAGCCTGGCCGAGGGGGTCGGGGCCTTCGTCGTCGCGGCCCTATTGACCGCCGCGACCGGCCTGATCCGCCCGCTGGGGGCTTTGGTCGCGCGCATCCCCGACGGGATCGCCGCGGGCATGCTGGCGGGGGTTCTGCTTCCCTTCTGCCTGAAAGGCGCCGTTGCGGCCGAGGCCCTGCCGGTGGTCGTTCTTCCCATGGTCGCCGTCTTCCTGGCCGTGCGGCTGGCAAATCCGGCAATGGCCGTGCTTGCCGCCTTTGCCGCAGGCATGGTTCCGTCGCTTCTGACGGAAACAGACCTTGGCGCGCTCAGCCTTGCCTCGCCAATGCTGGAGCCGGTCCTGCCCGAATTCCGCCTGCCGGTCATCCTTGGCCTCGGCCTGCCCCTGTATCTGGTGACAATGGCCAGTCAGAATCTGCCCGGCTTCGCAACCCTGCGCGCCGCGGGGTATGAGCCGCCTGTAGGCCCTGCACTGACAGTCACCGGCCTGATCTCGGCCCTCACCGCACCCTTCGGCGCCCATACCGTCAGCATGGCGGCGATCACCGCCGCAATCTGCCTCGGCCCGGATGTCCACCCCGACCCCGGCCGCCGGTGGATCGTCGGGCTGGCCTATGCGGCCGCCTGGGTCATCCTCGGGCTGCTCAGCCCCACGGTGCTGCAACTTCTCGCCTTGCTGCCCGGCCCCATGGTTCTGGCGCTGGTGGCACTTGCTTTGCTGGGGCCGCTTGCGGGCGCGCTTGCCGGCGCCTTTGCCCGGCCCGAACAGCGCTTCGCAGCGACGACGACCCTTGCCGTCACCGCATCGGGTGTCGCCGCCCTCGGGATCGGCGCCGCCTTCTGGGGGCTGGCGGCCGGCATCGCGGTGCTGCTTCTGGACCGGCTCCGGCGTTAGACCCCTTGGCCCAGGGTCTGCGCATTCCCTGCGGGATTCCGGCCAGACTCAGAACGGGACGTCGTCCATCCGATCCGGCACCTGATCGGCCGGGATCACCCACCGCGCGACCACCTTCTTTGTCCCTGCGTGATCGAACTCGATGTCGAGCTTGTCGCCCTCGATGCCCATGATCTCGCCATAGCCGAACTTCTGGTGGAACACCCGGTCGCCCAGAACGTAGGGTGAGGCCGCCTCCATGTCGATCACCACATGCCGCGCCTCCTGTGGCTGGCGCATCGGGCGCGAGGACTGGTTTTCCTGCAATCGTCGCCAGCCGGGGGAATTATACACGTCGGCCTTCGAGACCCGCTCCTCGAAACTCGAGCCGAAGCCCACCTGCGCAGCCGCCCCGTAGCCGCCGCCATACAGGCCAGGGGCGGTAAGCACCTCGACATGTTCGGCAGGCAGCTCGTCGATGAAGCGGCTGGGCAGCTGCGACTGCCACTGGCCATAGACCCGGCGGTTGGAGGCAAAGCTGATCGTGCACAGCCGTTCCGCCCGGGTAATGCCGACATAGGCCAGCCGCCGCTCTTCCTCCAGCCCCTTCACGCCCTGCTCGTCCATGCTGCGCTGGGAGGGGAAGAGCCCGTCTTCCCATCCCGGAAGGAACACGACCGGAAATTCCAGCCCCTTGGCGGCGTGGAGCGTCATGATCGTGACTTTCTCCTCAACGCTCTCGGTGTCGTTGTCCATGATCAGGCTGACGTGTTCCAGGAACCCTTGCAGGTTGTCGAACTGCTCCAGCGCCTTGATCAGTTCCTTCAGGTTGTCCAACCGTCCCGGCGCCTCCGGTGTCTTGTCGTTCTGCCACATCCCCGTATAGCCGGATTCGTCCAGGATGGTTTCAGCCAGCCGGATGTGGTCGTATTCCGGGTGCAGCGTCACCTGATGCCAGCGGTCAACCGCATCGACGAAGATCCGCAACTGCGCCGCGCCCTTGCCGCTCACTACGCCCTTCGCCAATGCCTCGCGCGCGCCGTCAAGCAGCGATACCCCCGATTCGCGCGCCAGCACGTTGATCTTGGCCTGCGCAGTGTCGCCAAGGCCGCGCTTGGGCAGGTTCACCACCCGCTCGAAGGCCAGATCGTCCTCGGGGCTGACCGCCAGCCGGAAATAGGCCATCGCATCGCGGATTTCCTGCCGTTCGTAGAACCGCGGCCCACCGATCACGCGATAGGGCAGGCCGATGGTCAGGAACCGGTCCTCGAAGGCCCGCATCTGGTGGCTGGCACGCACAAGGATCGCCTGATGGTTCAGATCCACCGGGTCCATCCCCCGCGTCCCGCGCTGGATGGCCTCGATCTCCTCGCCGATCCAGCGCGCCTCTTCCTCGCCATCCCAGTGACCGATCAGCCGGACCTTCTCTCCCAGGCTGCCGGCTGTCCATAGGGTCTTTCCCAGGCGCCCGTTGTTTCGCGCGATCACCCCCGATGCGGCGCCGAGGATATGGCCGGTCGAGCGGTAGTTCTGTTCCAGCCGGATCACCTGCGCGCCGGGGAAATCCTTCTCGAAGCGCAGGATGTTGCCGACCTCTGCCCCGCGCCAGCCGTAGATCGACTGGTCGTCATCGCCCACGCAGCAGATGTTGCGATGCGCCTGCGCCAGCAGCCTCAGCCACAGATACTGGGCGACGTTGGTGTCCTGATACTCGTCCACCAGAATATAGCGGAACCAGCGCTGATACTGTTCCAGCACGTCCGGATGGGTCTGGAAGATCGTCACGCAATGCAAGAGAAGGTCGCCGAAATCGACCGCGTTCAGGGTCTTGAGGCGGTCCTGATAGGCTGCGTAAAGCTCGGTTCCGCGGTTGTTGTAGGCCCCGGCCTCGGATGACGGCACCTTTTCGGGCAGCCAGGCCCGGTTCTTCCAGCTGTCGATCAGACCGGCAAGCAGCCGCGCGGGCCAGCGCTTTTCGTCGATGTTGGCGGCCTGCACCAACTGCTTCAGCAGCCGCACCTGATCGTCGGTATCCAGAATGGTGAAATTCGGCTTCAGCCCGACCAGTTCGGCGTTCCGCCGCAGGATCTTCGCGCTGAGCGAATGGAAGGTGCCCATCCAGGCCATACCTTCGGCCACCTCGCCCAGCATCCGCCCCACCCTCTCCTTCATCTCGCGGGCGGCCTTGTTGGTGAATGTCACGGCCAGGATCTCGTTCGGCCGGGCCCGGCGCCGGTGCAGAAGATGCACGATCCGGGCGGTCAATGCCCTGGTCTTGCCGGTGCCGGCCCCCGCCAGCATCAGCACGGGGCCGTCCAGCGCCTCGACGGCCGCACGCTGGGCGGGGTTCAGGTCATCTAGGTAGGGCGCGCCCCGCCCCGCCAGCGCACGCTGCGACAGCGGGATCGCCGCCCCCTCGAAGGCCTGATCTTCATCCATTCCGGTCATGGCCCGCAGTATATACAGACCAGCCAGCAGGGAAAGGCCCGCGTTCGCGGAATGTTCAGCACCTTCGGCATCGGGATGTTTGCGCTAACATCTCCCCGCACCATCAAGTCGCATTTCCGCACGAAAACGGCGGCATTGTCCCTTGCGCTGCATCGCAGCGCCCCTAATGTGCTGGGGTCCAGCCTGGGGGAGGACTGCCATGCCCGAATTCAAGAAGATCCTCGTCGCCAACCGGGGCGAAATCGCGATCCGCGTCATGCGCGCCGCGAACGAGATGGGCAAGAAGACCGTCGCCGTCTATGCCGAGGAAGACAAGCTTGGCCTGCACCGGTTCAAGGCTGACGAGGCATACCGGATCGGCGAGGGGCTGGGCCCGGTGGCGGCCTATCTCTCGATCCCCGAGATCATCCGCGTCGCCCGCATGTCCGGCGCCGACGCCATCCATCCCGGATATGGCCTGCTGTCCGAGAACCCTGATTTCGTCGAGGCATGCGACAAGGCCGGAATCACCTTCATCGGCCCGCAGGCCGACACGATGCGCGCCCTGGGTGACAAGGCCAGCGCCCGACGTGTGGCGATCGCCGCTGGCGTGCCGGTCATCCCTGCGACCGAAGTGCTGGGCGACGACATGGCCGAGATCAAGCGTCAGGCACGTGAGATCGGCTATCCTCTGATGCTGAAGGCCAGCTGGGGCGGCGGCGGGCGCGGTATGCGGCCGATCCTGTCCGAGGACGAGCTGGAGGCCAAGGTCCGCGAAGGCCGGCGCGAGGCCGAGGCCGCCTTCGGCAACGGCGAGGGCTATCTGGAAAAGATGATCCAGCGCGCCCGGCATGTCGAAGTGCAGATCCTGGGCGACAAGCAGGGCAATGTCTGGCACCTGTGGGAACGCGACTGCACCGTGCAGCGCCGCAACCAGAAGGTCGTCGAACGCGCGCCTGCACCCTACCTCACGCAGGAACAGCGCGAGGAAGTCTGCGAGATGGCCAAGCGCATCTGTTCGCATGTGAACTACGAATGCGCCGGGACGGTCGAGTTCCTGATGGATATGGACACCGGGAAATTCTACTTCATCGAGGTGAACCCCCGCGTCCAGGTCGAACATACCGTCACCGAGGAAGTGACCGGCATCGACATCGTCCAGGCCCAGATCCTGATCGAGGAAGGGAAATCCCTGCCCGAGGCGACCGGGGTAGCGTCCCAGGCCGATGTCAAGCTGAACGGCCACGCGCTGCAATGCCGGGTCACCACGGAAGACCCGCTGAACAACTTCATCCCCGACTACGGGCGGCTTACGGCCTATCGCTCGGCCACCGGCAACGGCATCCGGCTGGATGGCGGCACGGCCTATGCCGGATCGGTCATCACGCGGTATTACGATTCGCTCCTGGTCAAGGTCACGGCCCATGCCCAGACGCCGGAAAAGGCGATCGCCCGCATGGATCGCGCGCTGCGCGAATTCCGCATCCGCGGTGTGGCGACGAACATCGAATTCGTCATCAACCTGCTGAAGCACCCGACCTTCCTGGACAACAGCTACACGACCAAGTTCATCGACACGACGCCCGAGCTGTTCAACTTCAAACGCCGCAAGGACCGGGCGACGAAGATCCTGACCTATATCGCCGACATCACGGTGAACGGTCACCCCGAAACCGCCGGGCGGCCCAGGCCCCCAGCCGAGGCAAAGGCCCCGAAGCCCCCGGCACCCAAGGCCGAACCGGCCTACGGCACGCGCAACCTTCTGGAACAGAAGGGCCCACAGGCTGTCGCCGACTGGATGAAGGCGCAGACCAAGGTGCTGATCACCGACACCACCATGCGCGACGGGCACCAGAGCCTGCTGGCCACCCGGATGCGGTCGATCGACATGATCCGCATTGCGCCCACCTATGCCGCGAACCTGCCGCAGCTATTCAGCGTCGAATGCTGGGGCGGCGCCACCTTCGACGTGGCCTACCGATTCCTGCAGGAATGCCCTTGGCAGCGTCTGCGCGATCTGCGCGCTGCGATGCCGAACCTGATGACGCAGATGCTGCTGCGCGCATCGAACGGGGTGGGCTACACCAACTATCCCGACAATGTCGTGCAGGCCTTCGTGAAACAGGCCGCCGCCAGCGGGGTGGATGTCTTCCGCGTGTTCGACAGCCTGAACTGGGTCGAGAACATGCGCGTGGCCATGGATGCGGTGATCGAGGCCGGCAAGATCTGCGAAGGCACGATCTGCTACACCGGCGACCTGCTGGATCCGGCCAGGCCCAAGTATGACCTGAAGTACTACGTCTCCCTGGCCAGGGAGCTGAAGGCCGCCGGCGCCCATGTGCTGGGCCTGAAGGACATGGCGGGGCTGCTGAAGCCGGCGGCCGCCCGCGTTCTGATCAAGGCCCTGAAGCAGGAGATCGGCCTGCCGATCCATTTCCACACCCACGATACATCGGGTGCCGGGGCGGCCACGATCCTGGCTGCCTGCGACGCCGGCGTGGATGCGGTGGACGCGGCGATGGACGCCTTCTCGGGCGGCACGTCGCAGCCCTGCCTCGGCTCGATCGTCGAGGCTCTGCGCCACACGGACCGCGATACCGGGCTTGACATCACTGCGATCCGCGAGATCTCGAACTACTGGGAGGGCGTGCGCAAGCAATATGCCGCCTTCGAATCCGGGCTTCAGGCACCGGCCTCGGAGGTCTATCTGCATGAAATGCCCGGCGGCCAGTTCACCAACCTCAAGGCCCAGGCACGCAGCCTTGGGCTGGAAGAGCGCTGGCACGAAGTCGCCCAGGCCTATGCCGACGCGAACCGGATGTTCGGCGACATCGTGAAGGTCACGCCGTCCTCGAAGGTCGTGGGCGACATGGCGCTGATGATGGTGGCCCAGGGTCTGACCCGCGAGCAGGTGGAAGACCCGAACGTCGAGGTCGCCTTCCCCGATTCGGTAGTGGACATGCTGAAGGGAAATCTTGGCCAGCCCCCCGGCGGCTGGCCCGAGGGCATCCTGAAGAAGGTGCTCAAGGGTGAAAAGCCGCTGACCGACCGCCCAGGCAAGCACCTGCCCCCCGTCGATCTGGAGGCCGCGCGCCGCAAGCTGGCCAAGGATCTGCACCTTGGCGCGGAAGAGGCCGAGGGCGAGACGGTGGATGACGAGGATCTGAACGGCTACCTGATGTATCCCAAGGTCTTCATGGACTACCGTACGCGCCACCGGATGTATGGCCCGGTCCGCACTCTGCCCACCCGCACCTTCTTCTACGGCATGGAACCAGGCGAAGAGATCTCGGTCGAGATCGACCCAGGCAAGACGCTGGAGATCCGCCTTCAGGCCGTGGGCGAAACGCACGAGGACGGGGACGTGCGCGTCTTCTTCGAGCTGAATGGCCAGCCCAGGGTGATCCGGGTTCCGAATCGCGCCGTCAAGGCCAGGACCGCCGCGCGCCCCAAGGCGGCCGAGGGCAACCCCGCCCATGTCGGTGCCCCCATGCCGGGGTCGATTGCCTCGCTCGCGGTAACGCCGGGCCAGAAGGTACGGGCGGGTGATCTGCTTCTGACCATCGAGGCGATGAAGATGGAAACGGGTCTGCATGCCGACCGCGAGGCGGTCGTCAAGGCCATCCACGTGACCCCTGGTGCGCAGGTCGAGGCCAAGGATCTGCTGATCGAACTGGAATGACGTCTCGCCGGCAGCGGTTGGCACAGGCAGCCGCGTGCTCGAAGACACCCGCAGAATGGCGAAGGGCCGCCCTTACGGACGGCCCTTCCTTTCTTGCGTTCGGTCGGGATCAGGCGGCGAAGGCGCCCGAATCGACCGCTGCCTTCAGTTCCTCGGCCGACAGCTCGCCCGAACCATCGGTATCGGCAGCCTTGAACGCCTCTTCGGTCACGCTCGCATAGACAGCCTGCACTTCCGCCAGCGAATAGGTGCCGTTGCCATCGGTGTCGGCGACTTCCTTGGCCGCGTCCTCGGCAATCACAGCAGTGGCAGTCAGCGCCGAAGCGGCCAGAACGAGAGCGAACTTCTTCATCTTCATACTCCAGTTTGCGGCAACGCAGCATCTGCGGCCGCGTGCGAAGGCCCTAGTGCCTTCGGCGCGGAAGCTACTCAAATCATTATCTTTTCCAAGGGGGTAACCTGCCCGTACAGCTTGACATCACAGCCAATTTACTGCGCCTGCAAAGGCCGTTGACGCCGATTTTCGGCTGGCGCAGACAGGCCGGTTCCGCGTCGCAATGCCCCCGCCCTTGGGGTCGTGGCGGCGCGGCGGCAAGGAATTTTTTGCCTTCGTGCACTTTCCCCCTTGCAGCCGCCCGCGGCTCTTTATAAATCCCCGCTCGTCCAACCGGCGCGGGCGTAGCTCAGGGGTAGAGCATAACCTTGCCAAGGTTAGGGTCGTGAGTTCGAATCTCATCGCCCGCTCCAGTCGGACCATCACGAAGGGCGCCCAACGCGGCGCCCTTTCGCGTTTCTGGCCCCTTGCCCGATGCGCCCCAAGGGTTTACCAGCCATCTGGCAAAGCTGGAGGCCCCGATGCGCAAGGCCGAGATCACCCGCAAGACCGCCGAGACCGAGATTTCGGTCGCCCTAAACCTAGATGGCACCGGCCGCTTCGACTGCCGGACCGGCGTCGGGTTCTTCGACCACATGCTGGACCAGCTGGCCCGCCACAGTCTGATCGACCTGACCGTGCGGGCGACCGGCGACCTGCACATCGACGACCATCACACGGTCGAGGATGTGGGAATCGCCCTGGGCCAGGCGCTTGCGAAGGCACTGGGCGACAAGGCAGGGATCCGCCGCTACGGCCATTTCCGGCTGGCCATGGACGATGCACAGATCGCAACGGCGCTTGACCTGTCGGCGCGGCCCTATCTCGTGTGGACGGTCGATTTCCCTACCGCCAAGATCGGCACCTTCGATACCGAGCTCGTCCGGGAATTCTTCCAGGCGCTGGCCACCCATGGCGGGATCACGCTGCATGTGGACAAGCTGCATGGCCTGAACAGCCACCACATCGCCGAGGCCACTTTCAAGTCTGTCGCGCGCGCGCTGCGCGAGGCGGTAGAGCCCGATCCACGCCTTGGTGGTGCGCTGCCCAGCACGAAAGGCGCGCTGTGAGGGCAGCGCCGATCAATCCGAACGCCCTTTCAGGGGCCCCCGGAACTTCCTGCACCACCCAGAGACCAGACCGATGCCCCTGACCGCGCTTGTCGATTACGATTCCGGCAACCTGCATTCGGCAGAGAAAGCCTTCCAGCGCATGGCCGGAGAGGTGGGGGGTGGCGAGATCCTTGTTACGTCCCGCCCCGAGGACGTGGCCCGTGCCGACCGTATCGTGCTACCCGGAGATGGCGCATTTCCCGCCTGTCGTGCGGCGCTGGGATCCTATGGCGGGCTGTTCGAGGCGATCGAGGATGCCGTCATCCGGCGGGCGCGTCCCTTCATGGGCATCTGCGTCGGAATGCAGATGCTTGCCTCGCGCGGGCACGAATACCGGCTGACCGAAGGGTTCGGCTGGATACCCGGCGATGTGGTGCGAATCGAGCCGTCGGACTCGTCTCTGAAGGTGCCGCACATGGGCTGGAACGACCTGGTCATCGACCAGCCCCATCCCGTGCTCGAGGGTCTGAGGACTGGCGATCACGCCTATTTCGTCCACTCCTACCACTTTCGCGTGGACGACCCGGCTCACCGCCTTGCCTTCTGCGACTATGGAGGCCCGATCACGGCCATCGTCGCCCGCAACAACATCGTTGGCACCCAATTCCACCCCGAGAAAAGCCAGACGGCAGGCCTGCGTCTGATTGCAAATTTCCTGCGCTGGAACCCGTAAGCGGGCCGATGTTCCGGCCTGCCCCTTACGTTTTCGAACAAACTGGCCGGATCTGGCCTGCCTATTTCACCCGCTGCCAAACGCCGCCATCGCGGCAGATGCCCAGGACACAGCCGCGCACCGTCAGGGTATCGCCCGCGAGGGTCATGTCGCCGTTGTAGGTCTTGTTCCGATCGGGCGACCAGATCTTGCCGTCGTCGTAAACCCCGTTCGGATAAGCGACCATGTCCCAGACGATGCGCTTGCCGATGTTGGGGCTGGCGATCTCCTTGCCAGTGCTGTCGAAGGCCTTGACCAGCGTGCCGCAGAAGGCCGGCCCGCAGGGCCTGATCTCGACGTGGCCGAAGTTGCCGTTGTCGTCCTTCCGGGTCTGCCAGATGCCCTCGACCGGGTCCGCCAGGGCTGCGGTGCCGCAAACCGCCAGAACAGCGGCAATCATGATGCGTTTCATGGATCCTCCTCCCGATGGTGGCCCATGCTTTGCGTCTTGCGAAAAACCGATCAAGCATGACGTCGGGTCGCGTGCCGGCCCTTTTCATCGCCGCCGGGCCATGCGAAAGACCCGGCGTACCGCAAGGGGGCTGCCCATGATCCTCTATCCCGCCATCGATCTGAAGGATGGCCAGTGTGTCCGCCTCCTGCGCGGCGAGATGTCCGAGGCCACCGTGTTCGGCGACGACCCTGCCGCCCAGGCACTGAAGTTCCAGGCTGCCGGCTGCGAATGGCTGCATCTTGTCGATCTCAACGGCGCCTTCGCGGGCCAGCCGGTGAACGCGGCGGCGGTCGAGGCGATCCTCAGGGCGATCAGCGTTCCCGCTCAGCTTGGCGGCGGAATTCGCGACATGGCCACCATCGCCATGTGGCTGGAAAAGGGCCTTGCCCGTGTCATCCTTGGAACCGTGGCGGTCGAGAACCCCGCGCTTGTCCGCGAGGCCGCCCGCGCCTTCCCTGGCAAGGTCGCCGTGGGGATCGACGCCCGCAAGGGGCGCGTGGCCACCAGAGGCTGGGCCGAAGAGACCGACGTGCTGGCCACCGACCTGGCCCGCAGTTTCGAGGACGCAGGCGTCGCCGCGATCATCTACACCGACATCGACCGCGACGGCGCGATGCAGGGCCCGAACATTGAGGCCACCGCGGCACTGGCGCGCGCTGTCAGCATTCCCGTCATCGCCAGCGGCGGCGTTTCGCGGATGGCCGACCTGCTGGCCTTGCGCGACACCGGCGTGATCGCCGGCGCCATCTCGGGCCGCGCGCTTTATGACGGGGCGATCGACCTGGCCGAGGCGCTGGCGGCGCTGAAGGGCTGAGGCGCCTACCGCCTCAGTCCCAGGGGCGCGGCCCCTCCAGCGGCATCTGGCCGAAAACATTCTCCCGGTGCCATTTCAGGTGCTGCGGATGCGGGCGCGCGCGCGGATCGGCCGGCAGGACCAGCCTGCCCGAGGGCACGATCAGCCGGTCCGCGACATCGCGCGGCACCTTGTTGTGCGAAACGAGGATCGAGTGGTCGTCGGCTACCGACAGAAGGCCCCGGTCGAACATCCAGTGCAGCGTGCCCGACAGGGCCAGCCCGTTCCAGACCGCATCGCTGCCCTGATGGGCGACGGGACGAATATGCGCCGCATTGACCTCGGGCCGCCCGCCGCCGTTCCGCAGCCGCAGGCCGGACATAGCGCAGCGATAGTCATAGGCCGCGCGCACCTTCCGCCGAAATGCCACGTCGCGGTAGGGCCGACTGATAAGCTGCTCGATCACCGGGCGCTGGAAGGGGGCCGGAGGCTCTGCCATCCCGGCGGGCTGCGGATCATAGCGCCGGGCCTCGATCTGTTCCAGATCGCCAGGAAGGCCGGCGCGGACGATCTCGGCGAACTCGGCCTCCGGCAGGCGGCGCACCGCAAGCTGCTGTGCGCCCCCCACGATCGGGCTGCCATCCGCCGCCGCCAGGGCGGATTCGAAGGGCCGCCCGTCAGCCCGAATGCGCGGTACCTCGCGGTCGAAGTCCAGATAGCTGCCCGGCTCGACCAGCGCGAGGAACCGGCCGTCGGCTCCGGGTTTCGGGATCACGCTAGCGATCTTTGCCACCGCGAAATAGCCGCGCGCGCCGGCCTTCACCGGCTCGTAATAGACCGCCCAGTCGCCCACCCCTTGCTCCACCGTCGCCAGATAGCGGCGGGGAAAGTCGTAGACCTGGTCCGGCACGTCCTCGTAGATCGAGTCAGCCCTGTGCAGCAGAACGAGCTTTGCCATGCGTCCAGGAAAGCAGAATGCCCGGCCTGCGCAAGTCCGTTCGCAAGCCTATTGCGCTGGGGAAGGGAAGCGGGGATGGCGTCATGCCATTGACCAAGGGGGTTCGAAATCCCTAATGCCCACAGGCAACCATTTGCTTTTGAATGACAATCCGAAAATTTCTACCGTGGACAACCTCCCGTTCAAACCTGCTTGCTTTTCCGCCCCGCCCGGGCCATTCCTGCCCCCATGCTCAAGACCCGCATCATCCCCTGCCTCGACGTGGCCGAAGGCCGCGTGGTCAAGGGTGTCAACTTTGTCGATCTGATAGATGCCGGAGATCCGGTGGAGGCCGCGCGGGCCTATGATGCGGCGGGGGCGGACGAGCTGTGCTTTCTTGACATCATGGCGACCGAGGACAATCGGGCGACCATGTATGACCTGGTGACCCGCACCGCCGAACAGTGCTTCATGCCGCTGACCGTGGGTGGCGGGGTTCGCACGCCTGAAGATGTACGCCGGCTTCTGCTGGCCGGGGCCGACAAGGTGTCGTTCAACTCTGCCGCCGTGGCCGACCCGGATGTGGTGGCCCGCGCCGCGGACCGGTTCGGGTCGCAGTGCATCGTCGTGGCTATCGACGCCAAGACGGTCGCCCCGGGCCGGTGGGAGATCTTCACCCACGGGGGCCGCAGACCCACCGGCATCGACGCGGTGGACTTTGCCCGCACCGTCGCCGCCAAAGGCGCAGGCGAGATCCTGCTGACCTCGATGGACCGGGACGGTACGAAGCAGGGCTTCAACATTCCGCTGACCCGAACTGTTGCCGATGCCGTGGACATACCCGTGATCGCCTCGGGTGGTGTCGGCACGCTGGATCACCTGGTGGAAGGTATCGTCGAAGGCCACGCCAGCGCCGTTCTGGCCGCCTCGATCTTTCACTTCGGCACCTTCACCATCGGCCAGGCCAAGGCGCACATGGCCGCTGCCGGCATCCCGGTAAGGCTATGATGACGCTTGAAAAACTTGCTGCAACCATTGAATCCCGCAAGGGTGCGGATCCCGACGCCTCGTGGACTGCCAAGCTGCTGGCCAAGGGGCCGGAAAAATGCGCCGAAAAGTTCGGCGAAGAGGCGGTCGAGGCGATCATCGAGGCGGTGAAGGGCGACCGCGCCCGCCTGACAGCCGAAGCGGCGGATGTGCTTTATCACCTGCTTGTCATGCTGGCCGCGCGGGACGTCACGCTGCAGGAAGTTTTGGCGGAACTGGAAAGGCGCCAGGGCACCTCGGGCCTTGCCGAGAAGGCCGGGCGCTGAACCGGTTTCTTCGAAGAAATCGGACCGGAGCCTTGCAAGGCTCCGGCGCGGAATTCGGCCGAATTCCGGGGCCTAAAGACCCAGTCGGGGGATCTCAATCGCCGGGCATCGGTTCATGACGACCTTCAGTCCCGCCTGGCGCGCCCGGTTGGCCGCAGCTTCGTCCACCACGCCCAGCTGCATCCAGACGACCTTCGCACCGATGCGCACGGCTTCGTCGGCCACGGCGCCGGCTTCCTCGCTGCGGCGGAAGATGTCCACCATGTCGATCGGCGCGACCGCCGCTGCCTCGGCCAGCGATGCCGCAACCGTCTCGCCCAGAGCGGCCTGTCCCGCCTGACCCGGGTTCACCGGGATCACCCGATAGCCCTTGCGCTTGAGGAAATCCGCCACGCGGTGACTTGGCCGGTCAGTCTTCGGCGACCAGCCCACCAGGGCAATGGTCCTGACGCTGCTCAGGATGTCGCGAATTTCGGCATCGGTCGGCATCGGGTCACTCCATGGAAAAAGGCGCCCAGGGGGATGCCCGGGCGCCAAGTCGCGGAACGAGGGACAGTGAAGTCAAGGACGGGGTTCCGACCCGTGCCTCCACTTCATTATGTAGAAATACGGGAACAGCATGTAAGATCTGTCGCGGCATCGTGATCACGATGTCAGGGTTCCACTGGCCGCGTAAAGCGATACCGCTGCTGCGTTCGAAACATTCAGGCTGCCGAAGGCGCCGACGAAGGGGATTCGCGCCAGAACATCGCAGGTTTCCCGCGTCTTTTCCCGAAGGCCGGGGCCTTCCGCCCCCAGAACCAGCCCGATCGGCCGCCCGCCGGTTCCCTCGACCGCCTGAGCCAGCGTTACCGGTGCCGCACCGTCCAGGCCGATCAGGGTGAAGCCCATGTCCTTCAACGCGGCCATCGCCTCGGCCAGGTTCGTCACCCGCAGATAGGGTTGCCGTTCCAGGGCGCCACTCGCCGTCTTGGCCAGCGCCCCGGTCTCGGGTGCCGAATGGTGCTTCGGCGCGATCACCGCCCGCGCCCCGAACACCTCGGCCGACCGAAGAATTGCCCCCACATTGTGCGGATCGGTCACCCGATCCAGCAGGACGACCAGCGGCAGCCCGTCGCCCGCCGCACAGACATCCTGAAACCGGCCCCAGTTAAGGGGCCTGACCTCGACCGCCGCCCCCTGATGAACCGAACCGGGGTCGATCGGAACGTTGAACCGGCGCGGCTCGACAACCTCGGGCGTCAGGCCAGAGACCGCGACCGCCTCTGCCAGCTTGTCCAGTGCGTTTCTGGTAACGACCAGCCGAAGCTTTTCCCGCCGGGGATTCAAAAGCGCGTCGCGCACCGCATGCAGCCCGAAAAGCCAGACCGTTTCCCGCGCTTCGCGCTTTTCCCCGCGTTCCTTTTCAACCACCCAGGCCGGTTTCCTGCCACCCGCCGCCATGCCGCGCCCCCCGGAAAATCAGGCCCGGACCTTGGCGCAGCCCCAGCCCCCGATGCAAGCCGAAAACTGCCCGATCAGCTCTTGACGCCCCACTCCCCCTTGGATAGACGGACCCCCGGCGGGCGACGAGCTGCAAGGTGCGGCAGGGGACTGTAACTCCCCCGGGGAGACCCATGCCTGGTTCGATTCCAGGGTCGCCCACCATCACCCGGTGTAGTTCATTGAATTCATTGGAAAAATGGCAGAGCCAGTTTTTCCACCCATCCTTTAACCCAACATCCGAAATATGACTGGCCCCTGCGAATCCCGACAATTCGGCGGGCCAAGAGCGGGCGAAGGTAGCCTGCCAGCATGGACGGAAGCGGTCCGGGCCACGCCGCTCCTGCCCTCGGCGGCCCTGCAAGACTCGAAGGACACGCGGCGCAGCATCCGCCTGCCGCCATGAGACAGCAGCAGGACGCAGCGGCGGTGGCGGTGATCGGCGTGGGCGGGGTGCCGATGCCAGGCGAGGGACGCCGGCATGTGTCCGTCCCGGACGGCGTGGGCCACCTCCGGCGGGGCTTCATTGGCCACCTTTCGCGCCGCCATAACCGTGCGTTCGGACACGTTCAGCATCCGGGCGCCATCGGCGACAGAAACCGGAGGGGTTTCCGGCTCGGTGGGGAAAAGGTGCAAATTTGCACTTTGATCCGACTTCCGGTCGCCGCCTTGGCGCTGGTTCGCCAGCTTCGCCGCAAGGCTCGCCCTTTCGCTTTCCGACAGGTGCCGCCGGGCGAGGCAGTCAAGGCTTGATCCCCATGGGCGCAAGCTGGGTCAGGGTGACAACGCGCCCGCTCTGCATCGTCGCCAGCCTCGCGGGCGCGTGCGCGGGCGCGGGAAGCGGTTGAACGGGAAAAACTGTGTTAGCGTTGAAAGAAAACTGGGGGGCCGGTTTCGGGGATCTTCGCCGGAAACTTTTCTGATCCCCCCCCCCGTTCTGTCAGCGGCCATCGCCTCGGCGGTCTGGCCAAGGACCGGGGCCAGCCGCGCTTGACTGGCCCCGGCCTCGCACGCGCCAAGGAGGGCAGCGCCGTGCCGTCTGTCGTTTCAGTGCGGCGCACCATGCTCGGCAGGGCTGGCCTGCCCGGCTTGATGGGCGGCGCGGTGAGCCTGCACCGCCCGCACGATCTTCGCCATGCCGTCCAGGATCGCGCCATCGCTTGCCCCGACTTCCTCCAGGGCGGCCAGCGCTTCGCGCAACGTGTCGGCCATCGGGCTTGTGTTCGTCATTTCCTTTTTCCCCTCAATTGCTTCCGTCCGTTCCTCGCGCGGCTTCTGAAGCGGCAACGCGCGCTTCCAGGTCGGCAAGTCGGCCCTCGATTGCGGCAAGCCGTGACTCGAACGGCACCAGCGATTTGGCGATTGCGAATTTGACCAGGGCGCCTAGGGTCAGGACCCATTGATTTTGTAGACTTGGCCTGATTCAATCTCCGAAAGGAGACTGGAGCATGAGCAACCTTTTCTGGCTGACCGACGCGCAGATGGCGCGGCTGAAGCCCTTCTTTCCCAA
>NZ_SIJH01000021.1 GCF_004762095.1 Tabrizicola caldifontis | reverse complement strand
AGCCGCAGCGACCCGCAAAAAGAAGGAAGACAGCCATGCCTTGACCCCAGCCTGAGCCGAAATCCATAATCAGAGGTGGCTCACTTCTCGATGGAAAACCCGGCTCAGTTCTGGGTGGAAATCAACATCATGACATCAATGGGTTGCAGGAACTTCACCAACTGTCGGCGAGTCAACAGGTTCAGAGAATTCCGGGCCGGAGAGAGCAAATTATCCCGTTGGGGCGCGGAGCGGTCAACAGCCCACCCCACATAACCCTCGAACACAACGGGAAAATTGTTACCCACGCCTGCGCAGAGAAATCTGTTCGGCAGGCAAGTGGCGGAGGGGATGGGCCTGATATCCAACCTTCTCCACTTCTAAGTAATTGATTCTATTATGTCTCAATCTGGCGCCGTCGTTTTCGGAAGCCCGACGTCCCACGCCGTCAACGGCTTCGAGCCTGCCCGACTTCGCATCAGTCGCACTATTGATCGGTGATTGACGATAGGCTCTTGTATCGTGGATCGCCGATCCATATGTATCGGATATAGCCGATACAAGGAAGCTGTGACATGTTGGATCGAAACACCGTAGCGCTGTCGCCTTCGATCGAGGCGGAACAGATCGCTGCGATCGCCAAGGCGCTCGCGCATCCGGCCCGGGTCAGGATCGTCACCTTTCTGCTCTCGAAGCCTGGCTGCATCGGCGGGGATATCGTGGATCAAGTCGGACTGGCCCAATCGACGGTCTCCGAACACCTGCGGGTCCTTAAGGATGCAGGGCTCGTGACGGGCACCATTGACTATCCCCGAGTTTGCTACGCGCTCGACCCGGCGGCGCTCGCCCCGATCCGCGATCTGATCGAAGCCATTGCCGCACGCCCGGCCGAAGGCGAGGCGCCCTGCTGTTTCACCCCGCAAGGATGCGTTTCCAAGGAGATGTGCAAATGACCACCATCACAGTCTACGACCCCGCCATGTGCTGCTCGACCGGCATCTGCGGCACCGATGTTGACCAGAAACTCGTCGATCTGGCCGCCGATCTGGACTGGCTTAAAGCGCAAGGCGTGCGCGTTCAGCGTTTCGGGCTGAGCCGCGAACCGGCCGAGTTCGCCGCCAACGACACGATCCGCCAGATCATGCAGGACAGCGAAGGCGACGATCTGCCGGTCTTCATGATCAACGGCGCGCTAAAGGCCAAGGCGCACTATCCGAGCCGCGCGGAACTGGCCGACTGGACGGGCATCAACGCACCGAAGCTCGAGATCACCGAGCAGGTGCGCGAGCTGATCGCGCTCGGGGCGGCAATTGGAGCAAGCTGCGAGCCCTGCCTGAAGTATCACACGAAAAAGGCGCGGGAAGTCGGGCTGAGCGAGGCGCAGATGCGCGAGGCCATCGCCGTGGGGCGCATGGTGAAGGAAGCCTCGGCAAAAAACATTCATACCTTGGCCGAAAAGCTGATCCCCGAGCCTGAAGTCGAGACCCCGAAGGCATCAACCTGCTGCGGTCCGGCCAAGGCGGCACCCGCTGCGGCGACGGGCTGCTGCGGCGGCAGTTCCAAGGCCGAACCGGCCATGGAAAAGGCTGCAAGCTGCTGCTGACGCGGCGCCAACGTCTGACCTGAAGCAATTTACGCCGGCAAAGCCCGTGCGACAGATGACGACCGCTCGTTCGGGGCGGCGAAAGGAGAAGTCATGTTCAACAATCTGCCCAAATTCGTCTTTCTCACCGGCAAGGGCGGCGTGGGCAAGACCTCGCTGGCCTGCGCCACGGCGGTGGGCCTAGCCGATGCGGGGGAGCGGGTTCTGTTGGTCTCGACCGATCCGGCCTCGAATGTCGGGCAGGTGTTCGGGATCGAGATCGGCAACCATGTCACCCCGGTTGCCGCCGTGCCTGGGCTCGACGCGCTGGAAATCGACCCCGAGGCGGCAGCGGCCGAGTATCGCGACCGCATCGTCGGGCCGATGCGCGGGGTGCTGCCCGAAAAGGCGCTGAAGGGCATCGAGGAGCAGCTTTCGGGCGCCTGCACGACCGAGATCGCCGCCTTCGACGAGTTCACGGCACTTCTGACCGACGATGCCGTGACCAGTGCCTACGATCACATCATCTTCGACACGGCCCCGACCGGCCACACGATCCGGATGCTGAAACTGCCCGGCGCCTGGAGCGGGTTTCTGGAAACCGGGGGCGATGCGTCCTGTCTCGGTCCCCTTGCTGGGCTGGAGAAGCAACGCGCGCGCTATGCGGCGGCCGTGGACAGCCTGTCCGATGCGGCCCGCACGCGGCTGATCCTCGTCGCACGTCCGCGCGTCAGTTCGCTGGCGGAGGCCGCGCGCACCAGTGGGGAGCTGGCGGATATCGGCATCGGCAACCAGCATCTGGCGATCAACGGGCTGATGCCGGACAAGGACATGGGCGATGCGCTCGCCGCCAGCCTGATCGCGCGCGACCAAGCGGCGCTGGATGGCATGGACACGCACCTGGCAGCCCTGCCGCAAAGCCGCTTCGCGCTGCGGCCCGAGAACCTTGTAGGTCTCGACGCGCTGCGCCGGATGAATGCACCGGTCGAACTCGGAAAGGCCGCGCCGCGCGTCACCGACACCGATCTCCCGCCGCTCTCAGCGTTGGTCGACGGGATCGAAGCCGGGGGCCGCGGACTTGTGATGACCATGGGCAAGGGCGGCGTCGGCAAGACCACCATCGCTGCCGCCGTGGCCGTCGAACTCGCCGCGCGCGGGCATGAGGTGCTGCTGACCACCACCGACCCCGCCGCGCATCTGACCGAGACGCTGGCCGGAGACGTGCCGCACCTGACCGTCAGCCGCATCGACCCCGCCCTCGAGACGCAGACCTACCGCGACCACATCCTGGCGTCCAAGGGCGCGAGCCTCGATGCACAGGGCCGCGCGATGCTGGAAGAGGACCTGCGCTCGCCGTGCACCGAGGAAATCGCCGTGTTTCAGGCGTTCTCACGGGTGATCCGCGAGGCGGGGCGCAAGTTCGTGGTGATGGATACCGCGCCAACCGGCCACACGCTGTTGCTGCTGGATGCGACAGGATCCTACCACCGTGATGTGCTGCGGCACGCGGGGGAGCAGGCCAGCCACATGACGACGCCGATGATGCGGCTGCAGAACCCGGAGATGACCAAGATCCTGATCGTGACCCTGCCCGAGACGACGCCGGTTCTGGAAGCCGCCCGGCTTCAGGAGGATCTGAAACGCGCCGGGATCACGCCCTACGGCTGGGTCATCAACGCAAGTCTCGCCGCCACGGCGACCACGCATCCGGTCCTCGCGGCCCGCGCGGCCACGGAAGCGCCTGAGATCGCCAAAGTGCGCGGTGGGCTTGCCGCACTTCATGCCGTGGTGCCGATGCTGCCCGAAGACCCGGTTGGCGCGGACCGCCTGCGCGCGCTGGTCGGCCGCACACCCGCCATAGCCTGAACCCTAGAGGACGACGTCGCCCATGTCTGCATTTGAACGCTATCTTTCGATCTGGGTCGCACTGGCGATCATCGCCGGTCTTGCCCTCGGTCAGATCGCTCCGGGGCTGGTAAACTTCCTTGCGTCGCTGGAATACGGCTCGGTCAACTTCGTCGTCGCCGCGCTGATCTGGGCGATGGTCTATCCGATGATGGTGGCGGTGGATTTCCGGGCGCTTGCGCGGGTCCATGAACGGCCGAAGGGTCTGATCATCACGCTGGCGGTGAACTGGCTGATCAAGCCCTTCACCATGGCAGCACTCGGCGTGCTGTTTTTCGACTGGATCTTCGCCCCCTTCATCGAGCCCGGCACATCGGGCCAGTATATCGCGGGTCTGATCCTGCTGGGTGCCGCGCCCTGTACAGCGATGGTCTTTGTCTGGTCGCAACTGACCAAGGGCGATCCAAACTATACGCTGGCGCAGGTGTCGCTGAACGACGCGATCATGGTCTTCGCCTATGCGCCGATCGTGGCCTTGCTGCTGGGCGTCACCGATATCACGGTGCCCTGGGCGACGCTGATCCTGTCGGTTGGCCTCTACATCGTGATCCCGCTGGCGGCTGGCATCGTGACGCGGATGCTGATGACGCGCGGCGCCGCGGATCCGGCTGCTGCCGAGGCCGCCGTCGGCGCGTTCACAGCCAAGGTGAAGCCGTTCTCGGTTGTGGGCCTGCTGGCGACGGTCGTTCTGCTGTTCGGCTTTCAGGGCGCGGTGATCCTGTCGCAGCCACTGGTCATCGTGATGATCGCGATCCCACTGCTGATCCAGTCATACGGCATCTTCGCCATTGCCTACTGGGCCGCGAAAGCATGGCGCGTACCCCATAACGTCGCGGCCCCCTGCGCGATGATCGGGACGTCGAATTTCTTTGAACTCGCCGTGGCGGTGGCCATCGGCCTGTTCGGCCTCAACTCCATCGCCGCCCTTGTCACAGTGGTGGGCGTGCTGGTCGAAGTGCCGGTGATGCTGTCGCTGGTCTGGTTTGCCAACCGCACCCGACACTGGTTCCCGGCCGAGGAAACCCCCATCCGCACGCCCAGAACAAAGGAGCAAAACTGATGTTTCGCACAGCTCTGATTTCTCTCGATTACTCCGCCGCCCAAGGCCCTCTGCTCGACTGCCTGGCGGACTTGCGCGAGATGGGCATCGCCCGTGTGATCCTGACCCATGTCGTGAAAGTCGGCTACGGCCAGGGGGCTTCCTACGGGAACAAGGATGCGCTGGAGGATTGGCTGCGGGATCGGGCCGCGCCGATGCGCGAGGCAGGACTCGAGGTCGATGTCGACATACGCGCCGCAGGTGAAGTGGCGAAGGACATCCTCTCCGCAGCCAGTGAGCATGGCGCCGACCTGATCGTGATCGGATCGCGCGGGCAGAACATGATCCGCGGCCTGTTCCTCGGCTCTGTCGCGCGCGAGGTGATCCGGCTCAGCACCCTCCCGGTGCGGTTGGAATGGATCGAGGCCACGGGCACGGATGGCGATGCGGCCTGCGAGCGCACCTGTCATGGGGGCTTGCGGCGGTTTCTGCTGGCAACGGATTTCTCGCCACAAGCCCATGCCGCCGAAGCCGTGGCTGCCAGGCTCGCCCCTCATGCGGGCGTCGTCGAACTGGTCCATGTCGTCAGTTCTGACGAGCAGGCCCGCTACCCGCGCTGGCCGGTGATGGCGCGTGCCGCACTCGACGACATCGCCCATGAGGTCGCCGCCGCCGGTGGCAAGTCCGAGGTCCAGTTGGCGACGGGCAAACCGTTCGAGGAAATCGCCCGCGCAGCCGCCGCTCGCGATGCCGATCTCATCGTCGTCGGCAAGCACGGCCAAGGCTGGGTGGACAGCATCACCATCGGCTCCACGGCAGCCAATCTTTGCGAGATCGCCCGCCGCCCTGTGCTGATGGTGCCGCTTCAGAACAACGAGGTCTGACCCCATGCGTATCCTGTTTCTCTGCGTCGCCAATTCTGCCCGCAGCCAGATGGCCGAGGGGCTGGCCCGCGCATTGCTGCCTGCGTCCGTGGAGGTCGCCAGCGCGGGCTCAAACCCCGGGCGAGTGAACCCGCTGGCAGTGGAGGCTCTCTCCGAGGCGGGCATCGACATTTC
The DNA here is from genome assembly GCF_004762095.1 of Tabrizicola caldifontis. Taxonomy (GTDB): domain Bacteria; phylum Pseudomonadota; class Alphaproteobacteria; order Rhodobacterales; family Rhodobacteraceae; genus Tabrizicola; species Tabrizicola caldifontis. Next base: position 27,274 of record NZ_SIJH01000021.1, on the reverse strand, counting down.
GGGTCACCGGTCAAAGCCGCTCGAGGAGGTGTCGCCAGAAACGGCAGACCTGATCGTCACGCTCTGCGCCGAAGAGGTCTGCCCCTTCGTCCCCGGCCCGGTCAGGCGGCTGCACTGGCCCATCACCGACCCCTCGGCAGCAGGCGACATCGCTGCGTTTCGCACCGCACGCGATCAGATCAAGGCGAGGATCGAGGTTCTGGCGGGACTGATCGATGTGCCTGAAGGACCGACCGGGACCGAGTTTCACGCCAGCCTTCGAGTGCGCGATCTCGGTGCCAGCACACGGTTCTACGCTTGGCTCCTGAACACCTGGCCCAAGGAATGGACGCACCGCTATGCGACCTTCATCCGCCCCGACCTGAACCTCAACTTCGTGATCATGGTCGCCGACGGCGAGGATCTGCATCACGACACGCTCTATCACCTCGGGATCGCGCTGCCCGACCGCGCGGCGGTGATCGACGCCTATCACCGCGCTGTCGCCGTGGGCGGGCATGTCGAAAAGCCTCCGCGGACGACCTGGAAGGGCACGCCGCTGCACGAGTTGTGGCTGACCGACCCTGACGGCACGCTGGTCGAGGTCTATGCCCGACTGACGGCAGAGGAACTGGCGGCGATGCCCGAGGGTCAGGCGCCGGAATTCCTGGTTCCCGGCACCGAGACTTCGGCCTGAAAGGACGGATCATGCTGGAATACCACGTCTCTGCCCGCCGCATCGACAGTCACGGCTCCGAGGCCACCACGAAGGAGGCGCGGATCGTCCTTGATACCGACATGGCGGGCCGAGCCGATGCATTCAATCCGGCCGAGATGTTGCTGGCCAGCCTTGCCGCCTGCATCCTGAAAAGCGCTGAACGGGTCACCCCGGTGCTGATCTTCGATCTGCGCGGCATCGAGGTCAGCCTGCATGGCATACGGCAGGACAGCCCGCCAAAGATGGTCCGCATAACCTACGACATCGTCGTGGACACCGACGAATCCGATGCGCGGCTCGACCTGCTGCACCGCAACCTTCAGAAATATGGCACGATCTTCAACACATTGGCGGGTGCGACGGAGCTTTCCGGCACGATCCGGCGGAAAGGCTGACATTGGCCCACGACCACACGCATACCCCACCAACCGACCTTGGCCCGGCGTTTCGCTGGGCGGTGGGGCTGAACACGGCCTATGTGATCGTCGAGGCGACGTTCGGGTTCCTGACAGGCTCGCTCGCGCTTTTGGCGGATGCTGCGCACAATCTGACCGACGTGGCGGGTCTGCTGATCGCCTGGGGGGCGGCGGTGCTGGCCAAGCGTGTGGGCAGCGCCACCTACACGTTCGGCTATGGCCGTGCGACGATCCTCGCCGCGATGCTGAACGCGGTTGCGATCCTGATCGGAGTCGTCGTGGTGGTGTGGGAGGCCGCGCAAAGGTTCCAGACCGTGGTCGAGGTGCCGGGGCTGACGATCCTGCTGGTCGCGATGGTGGGGATCGGGGTGAACACAGGATCGGCGCTGTTGTTCATCGAGTCGCAAAAGGACGACCTGAACGCCAAGGGCGCCTATCTCCACATGGCCGCCGATGCGGCCGTCTCATGCGCGGTCGTCATTGCCGCGGCCGGAATCATGCTTACCGGCTGGCACTGGCTGGACCCGGCGGTCGCCATAGCGGTTAGCCTGCTGATCGCCTGGACGGCGTGGGGCCTGATGCGCGCATCGCTCCGACTGGGGCTGGACGGAGTGCCGGAGGGCATTGATCGGCAAGCAGTGGCCGACTGGATCGGCGACCTGCCAGGCGTCAGCAATGTGCACGATCTGCACATCTGGGCCCTGTCGACAACGCGCACGGCTCTGGCGGCGCATGTGGTCTGGCAGGGCGCCGACGCCGACGCTTTCATCGAACAGGTCACGGACGAGTTGGAGCATGACTTCGGCATCGGCCACGTGACGCTGCAGTTGGAAAGGGCGCTCTGCGAACGGGCGGCCGTGTGCCTGGCGACATGACCCCTCAAGCAATTCAATCGGGGAGCGATCCGCTCCGGAATCGCAAAGGAATAGGGGCATGAGCCCGTCATATTCTGACCGAAGGTTGCAGCGATGCGCGCGGTAACCCTTCACGCCGAAGCCCATCTTGTTTCGCGTATCGGCTGGTTGCGCGCAGCCGTGCTGGGCGCCAATGACGGCATCGTATCCACGGCGAGCCTGATCGTCGGGGTCGCGGCGGCCTCTGCCGCAACGTCGGAAGTGTTGGTTGCGGGGATCGCCGGGCTGGTCGCTGGCGCCATGTCGATGGCGGCAGGGGAATATGTCTCGGTCAGCTCCCAATCCGATACCGAGACTGCCGACCTCGAAAGAGAGCGCTCGGAACTGGTCGGCCAGCCCGAGGCGGAGCTTGATGAACTGACCCAGATATACGTTGCGCGCGGGGTCGAGCCGGAGCTTGCCCGGCAGGTTTCAGCCCAGATGATGGAACACGACGCGCTCGGCGCGCACCTGCGCGATGAGCTGGGTATTTCCGAAGTGACGACGGCGCGGCCGGTTCAAGCGGCGCTGACATCGGCGCTCACCTTTGCCATTGGCGCCGCAATGCCGCTGACGATGGTCCTGGTCTCGCCCGCCGATCTGTTGGTCTGGACGGTCACCATCGCCTCGCTGCTGTTTCTTGCCTTGCTGGGGGCTGTTGGTGCGTCTGCCGGAGGCGCGCCGGTCTGGCGCGCAACCCTGCGCGTAACGTTCTGGGGTGCACTCGCGATGGCGCTGACCGCAGGTATCGGGGCGCTTGTCGGCACCGCACTGTGAGCAGAAGGGAAGTTAACTGACTGACCGGCAGCTTCGTTTTGTGCCATGTTGACGTGGAGAAAGTCATGATTTGCGCAGTGTGCGAATTCCTCGGACCGCCCACAAAAATTCAGTCGGTTCAAGCTAGTCGGCGCTCTTCGAGGTGCCGGAACACGCCCCAAGCCGACCAGATCAGGATGAAACCCAGTCCGATCTTGAGCGCCTGCGACGGGACAAGTCCAAGCGCCAGCGCGCCGAGAATGGCGCCGACGACCGAACCCGCCCCGAGCGGCAGGATGATCTGCCACCACACTGGCCTTTCGCGCAGGACCGAGCCCGCCCCGAAATGCCTCAACAGGCCCACGGCGATGGTGGGCATGCCCACCAGCATCGACATCGAACCTGCCAGCTTCACATCAACGCCGAACAGCAGGATGAAGACGGGGATGATCAATTCGCCCCCCGCCACGCCGAGGAGCGAGGACACGAGGCCGATCACCACCCCGCAGGCAGCGGCCACGAGGACCGTGACGACCAGCCCCTCCCCAACAAGCCGATAGGGCTCGGCCACGAACAGCCCCTCTGCGATCAACATCAGGCCGAGGACGACGAGCAGGATCAGGATCAGACGACCAAGCAACCGGTCGGATGTCTTGCGCAACCAGCCTGCGCCGACCCATGCGGCGGACATGGACCCTGCGAGCATTCCCAGCACAGCGGGCAGGTGCGGCAGGATCTCCATTATCGGAACGGCTGATACCCGAAACGGAAAGGCCGCAGCAAGCACGATGAAACTGGCCACGAGGTTGATCGCCACAGCTTCGCGCGCGGAAAAGCGCAGGAACCCGATGAGAGCAGGCAGCCGGAATTCAGCACCGCCGAGGCCGATCAGTCCCCCGGCGGTGCCGACGGCGGCGCCGATCCCAAAGGACATCGCAGGGCGTACAGGGCGGTTCATTCGGCAGCCCGGGCCGCAGAGGGGGCGCGGGCGACATGGTCCCGGGCCACCGACATGGATTTCAGGATGACGTGGACGGGGTCGCCCGGCCTGAGCGCCATCTGCTCGGCGGCGCGTCGGGTGATGCGCGCGAGTATCTCGTGGTCGCCCACCATGACGTGCACAGTCACGGCCGGTCCCTTGCCCGTTACGAGCTCCGTCACCTGGCCCTTGAGGATGTTCTGCGCCGACAGCCCTTCGGGCCGGGCGCGCGACAGGATCACCTCATGCGCCATGATCCGCACTCGAACATGCGTTCCGGGCGCGCCCTCGACTGCGGGCAGAAACAGTGGTCCCGCCTCCGCCTCCAGACGGGTCAACCCATCGGTTCCGTGCTCGGCGATGACGGCGGGCAGCATCACCGCCACCTCGCGGATCCCCATGGCGCGCAGCGCCTCCGGGTCGGCCATGACCTGCGCGGTCGTGCCCTCACGCACGACGCGGCCCTGTTCGATGACCACCATCCGGTCGGCCAGAAGCTGCGCCTCGTTCATGTCATGGGTCACCAGCACCACCGGCATGGCGAGGAAGCGGCGCAACTCAATGATCTCGGCGTAGAGCCGCTCGCGCGTGGCGCGGTCCACCGCCGAGAAGGGCTCGTCCAGCAACAGCGCCTGGGGTTTGCGGGCGAGCGCGCGCGCCACCGCCACCCGCTGCTGCTGGCCACCCGACAGCTGCGCGGGCTTGCGGTCGGCCAGTCCGTGCAGGTTGACCAGATCGAGGATGCGTTCGGCCTCGGCCTCATCCGCCGTGTCCATCGCGGCCATCACGTTCTGCGCTGCGGTCATATGCGGAAACAGCGCGTAGTTCTGGAACACGATCCCGACGCGGCGGCGATGCGTGGGCAGATCGACGCGCGCGACCGTATCCAGCCAGGTCGTGCCATCGACCGTGACCCGCGCACCCTCGGGCCGCCAAAGCCCGGCGATGGTGCGCAACAACGTCGTCTTGCCTGATCCGGAATGGCCGACCAGCGCCAGCAATTCGCCCGGTTCGACGCGAAAGGCCACATCAAGCGGGATCGGTGTCGTGGCCCGCGCCATCACCTCCAGCGCCATCAGGACAACCTCCGCCCGACACGGGCCGACAGCCAGTAGGTGAGCGCGATGGTGAAAAGGCTGATCGCCACCAGCGTCGCCGACATGATCGCCGCCCCGCGGTCGTCGAAGCCCTGAACCTTGTCATAGATGGAAATGGCGATGGTCTTGGTCTCGCCCGGGATCGACCCGCCGACCATCAGCACGATGCCGAATTCGCCCAGCGTATGGGCAAAGGTCAGCACCATCGCCGTCATCAGCCCCGGCCAGGCGAGCGGCAACTCGACCTTCCACAGCGAGGTCAGCGGCGACATCCCGCAGCAGCGCGCCGCCTCGCGCACCTCGACCGCGATGGCCTCGAACCCGCGTTGCGCGGGCTGGATGGCAAAGGGCAGGTTGAAGATCACCGACGCCACCACCAGCCCCTCGAAGCTGAAAACCAGCTGGTGTCCGAATGTCTGCTGCCATAACGCCCCCACGGGCGAATTCCGCCCGAAGGCCACGAGCAGGTAGAAGCCGAACACCGTGGGCGGCAGAACCAGCGGCAGCATCACCAGCGCCTCGACCAGCCCCTTTGCCCGGAACTGCCGGAAGGCCAGAAACCGCCCCATGAAGACCGAGACAGGAAGCAGGATGACGACTGTCCATGCGGCCAGCCGCAGGGACAGCCAGAGCGCTGTCCAGTCCATAGGTCACTCGCCTTCTGGCAGGAGGAACCCATAGCGTTCCATGATCTCGCGCGCCGCGGGCGCGTTCATATAGGCGTAGAACGCCTGCGCCACCTCTCCTGCATCGTTCAGAAGGACCATGCGCTGACGCAGGGGTTCGTGGAAATCCTCCGGGATCAGATCTGAGGTGCCCAGGTCACGCAACTGCGGCGCCAGCGCCAGCGACAGAGCGATGATGCCGCCCTCGGCATTTCCCGACAGCGCAAACTGCGCGGCCTGGCTGACGTTCTCGCCCAGAACGAGGAAGGGCTGGATATCCTCCCACAGTCCCGCGTGCTGCAACGCTTCCCTGGCGCGGCGGCCGTAGGGCGCATGATCCGGGTTGGCGATGGCAAAGCGGGTGATCCGCCCCTCGGCCAGCGCCTGGCGCAGCGATCCGAGGGTGCCGTCGGCGACAAGGGTCGAGCCCGGCGGCACCTTCACCACGATGCGGCCGATGGCATAAAGATCGCCTTCGTTCGGGGCAAAGCCGTCCCGGTGCAGATCGAAGATGAACTGCTCATCCGCGGCCATGAAGATCTGGAACGGCGCACCCTCGCGGATCTGCCGGGCAAAGTTGCCGGTCGAGCCCATCGATAACCGCACGCGCATGCCCGTCTCGGCCTCGAACGCGGCGGCGATCTCTTCGACCGCGAATTGAAGGTCCGCAGCAGCGGCGACGACAGGCGCGTCGTCCTGAGCCAAGGCGGGTCCGGTCGCGAAGACAACTGCGGCGACGGCCGCAAGAACGGAACGACGGGAGAAAGTAACGAACATGCGCGGCCTCTTCGGTGATATTGTTCAAGAAACATATCGCCGGAACAGAGCACGAAGGTCAATCGTTATCTTCCGTCGGGAATATCCCGCAGCAGTGCCTGCATATCGTTCAGCCGCGCGGCCCCCGCGGCCGCCGCATCCGCCTCGAAAGCGCGGTAAAGGGCCAGGACCCTCCGGCCCGTCTCGGTCAGCACCGCCCCGCCACCGCCCGGCCCGCCGCGGGTGCTGTCGACAAGTGGTTCGCGGAACATTGCATTCAACGTGCCGATCAGCTGCCATGCGCGCTTGTAGCTCATGCTCATTTCGCGCCCCGCTGCAGCGATGGAGCCGCAGCGATCGATGCGTTCGAGCAGTTCGGCTTTTCCGGGCCCGATCATTTCCTCGTCGCCGAAGACGATCCGGATGCGCAAGACTGGGCGTTTGGTATTTGTATCCATATCCCTACTATCGGGGCCTGTTACGGTTGCATGCAAGAGCAATCGCTTTCCGGTCTCGCAGGTCGCGGTGGGCCTGCGGCAGGAGTGCGTGGCCAAGATCGCCATACGGGTGTCAATCACACGCTCTCGCCTGATCCCGCATGGCCGCATAGTCGCTCAGCATCTCTGCAATCAAGGAGCCTTCGGGCAGTTGCGACGATTCTTCGGCCGCCCGCGCCTGAACCTCGCGGGTGTACTCCACCACGGGCGGACAAACGGTCGCGAGGCGCGGTTCAGAAGCGACCGTTGCGCAGCCGGTCAGCAAGATCGTCGCGATTGCGAGGGCGGCGAGCCGCCGCTTCCAGCATCCGGCGTTGGACATCATTGGCCTTCTCCGTGGTTTCGAGGCGTTCGACGAGGCTGCCAGCGCGCTCGCCGGAGCGCCGTTGTGCCAGCAAGAACAGAAGTACGGCGACCGCGATGGCGCCGTAGCGCAGGACCACCCGCATCCAGCGGCTGGCGGCAATCCCGGTGAGCAGCGCTGCGATCACCGCCGCCCCCGGCGCCAGTCGTCGAGCCGGGCGTAGATCGTGACCGCGATGCCACCGAGCGCCACCACGATGAACACCCAGCGCAGCGTGTCGAGATACGGCACCAGCGGCAGGATGGCGGATTGGGTCTCCGCCAGGACGCTCTGCGCGACCTCGACTCCGGCTGCGCCCAGTGTCGCCACGCCAGCCGCGCCACCGCCCTTCATGGTGCGGCTGTCGGCGAGCACTTCGCGCGCGGGCGGAGCCTCGGCTGCAAATGCGGTCGCCCGGACCGGGAACCGCTCGCCCCACTGACGTGCGGGACCGAGATCGACATGGATGAACCCCGAGCGCGGGTAGAAGCCGAAGCCGAGGAACCCGACCTCGCGCGCCGCGGTCTCGAAGGCCACGGGGTCGTGGTTCGCCATGGCGATGTCGAATGCGGCGCCGTCGAGGTGTTTCGACCGGGTCGCGCCTCCGACAGCACTGTTGTGCTCGGGGCTGCGATAGGCGGAACGGACGATCAGCGGCTTACCCAGCCGGTCGCGCAGCGCCTGGAGCTTGTCGAGCGCCGGTTCGTTAATGAGCAGCTTGCCGGTGCCCCGGCAGGCGATTTCGGCCGGGCTGAAGTTCGGCCAGCGCCAGGTGCTCTCAGGCACGTCGTGCCAGTGGCGGTGGAAAGTCGTGGGCATGGGGTCCTCCGAAAACGAAAAACCCGCCACGAGGGCGGGTGCGGTTGGGCTGATGGATCGGGATGGGCGCGGCTACGGACCGCCGCCGAAGATCTTGAGCTTAATGGCAATACCGGCGAGCAGCGCCAGCATGACGCTGGTGGTGATCATGCGGACGGCTGTCTGCATGGCGGTGCGGCGCACCAGCCGGATACTGTCCACGAGCGCACGTAGATCGCGGACATCCATTGCAGCCTCTGTACCGTCGAGCCCGACATCGGCCAGCGCGCGTTTGGCACCCTCTTCCGCCGCGCGTGCCAGCAGTTCCTCGAACTCGGCATCGGGCATCCGGACATGACCCTCACCGGAGCGACGCGGGCTCATGCCGACAGGATCCCAACCTCGTTGGGCAAGGTCAGATCGCTCCACGGGCTCGCATCGACCGGGTTCACCGCCCAGCTCGAATAGACGGGCTTGGGTGCGAGGTCCGGCACGGTCTCGGGGGTGGCATCGTGGTTCACCCCGCCGATGCGAAGAAAGCCTGCCGTGGCGTCGGGCCCGACCGTGCCCGCCTGCGCGATCTGCTTGAGATGCACGCCAGCGATGGCCGAGACCGAGGCGGGTCCGGTCGGGCCAGTCAGCGAGAAGGACATGCGCTGCCCCGCTGCCGTGCTGGCGACCCGCGTGGCGATATCGCCATCGCGCAGCGCATCGATGCTGCCCACCATCTGGTTGAAGCTGGCGATGGCATTGGGGCTGCGGCGCACGAAACGCCGCCCGATAGTCGAGACGCCGTCGAGGGCCGCGATATGGGCGTAGTACCAGGTGCGGTTCGTGGAAATCCCGTGCAGGGAGGTGTTGGCAAAGACCACGTGGCGCGGCTTGCCCTTTCCATTCGCGTTCGCGGCGGTGGCCGTCGATTGCAGAACGCCCTCGACATAGAACTCGATGGTAATCTGGGCACCGACCGTCACCCGTACGTCGATCCATTGCGGCTGACCGTTGGGGGCGGTGTAGGAGGAACTGCCCTGCACGCTGGTGTCGCCAGCGGCGATAGCGTGATAGCGGTTGGACGTCGTGACCGGCTTGATCTGGGCCAGCAGCACGTTGGTCGCACTGTAGAATTCCAGAAAGCTTGCCTCTGACCGATTGATGCTGTTGGCGTCGGCGCTGGGCGGCACATAGCGGAACCCCAGCCAGAGATCGCCCACGGGTTCCGAAACCGAGAAGGAGAACGGCGCGGAATAGGTGTTGAAGCCGACGTGCCGGATCGCGTTGACGTCGAGCGTCGGGTCGAACCCTCCGGCGGCGGTGCTCAGGAGCCCCGAGATGCCGGCGATGTCGGTGGGCTGGTGGCCCAGATGCAGGATGTAACTCATGGCAGTTCCACTTCGATGTAGAGGGCGGATTGGGCGGCGGTGAGGGAGGTTCCCCCGCCGTGATCGAGGAAGATCGAGACGCCGCCCGCCGTGAGGCGCGTGCCGCCGCCGAGATTGAACCAGGCCTCGAACTCGCCGACGCTGAGGTCCTTGTCCCAGGCCAGTTCGATGAAGGCATGCGCCTCGAAGATGCGCAGGTCGGGGTGCTCGTAGCCGAGCGGCAGCGCCCCGGGAGGAACCGGGTAGCTGAACTGCGAGGGCTGCGAACGCAGCGTGCCGCCGTCGCCGGGATTGCGGCCCTGGACCTGCGGATAGAAGGCCGTGCTCTGCGCGGCCGTCCACGTTGCCGCCCCGCTCACCGGATCGTCGCGCCAGACGCCGTTCCTGCCGACCCAGAGCCGCGCGGTGGCCGGGTCCAGGACGAACATCAGCACGCTGCCCGCCCCGAAGGTGGGCAGGCCGGTCAGGCGCTGCTCGGCCACAGTGTTGTTCGACGACCAGAGGGTACCGTTGCCGCGATAGCCGATGGAGCCCAGCGTGATCGGGTTGTTGCCGACATTGAACTCCTCGCGCTGCGCGGCGGAGACGACGCCCATGTAGCCGTCGAAACTGGCAGCCCCGCTGGCTGCACAGAGAACTTCCCAATAGCGCCGCCCGTCCGAGGGCAGGATCGCCTTGGCACTCGGCACCCAGCGCATATAGTTGGTCCCGCCAGAGGTGTTCACGGCGGTCTGATTGGCATCGGACAGAGTGTAGCCCGGAGGGCGGCGGGCTGTGTCGAGTTGCCAGACAGAGCCGATGTCCACCGGCGGAGCGGTGTCGCCGCCCTGCGCCAGGATGGCGGCGCGCATCATCAGCAGGCTCATGCGACAGCCCCCGCCAGCGCGCCCTGGATGACCCAGGCATCTGCCCCGCGCTTGACGAGGGCGGCGCCGGACCATTGGCCATCGAGGGCGACGGAGCCTCCAGTGACGCCATTGAGCGACACGCCCGGTGCAGCGGTGATCGTGGCGATCCCGGCGCCGACTTGCGTGACATTGATGAGCGTGCCGATCTCGAAGGGCACGGTCGCCTCAATCGGGATCGTTACGGTGACGGCCGAGGAGCCGGTCGTCTCGAGGATGCTGCCCAGATCGCCGGCTTCGAGCGTGTGGCTGGTCGCCGTCAGCGTCCGGATGCGCACGACGCCCGGTCGGGGCACCTCGGTCCATGCCCCACCCGTGAACCGCACATGCCGCGCTTCATCCGCGATCCAGACCTGCCAGCCCTCCTCGGGGGTCAGGTAGACCCATGCAGCCGCCCCGGCTGGCGACTGGTCCCAGAGGGCGAGCGCATTGGCATTGGCGCCTGCCGCGGCGGGCACGATGGCGATCTGGCCTGCGGTGCCCGTGGCAGGAAGTGCTGCGGTCCGCGATGTGGCACGCGCCTGCACGAGGGCCGAGAGACGGCGCAGGTCTTCGCTGAGGCTGGTGCCCCAGTTGCGCTGGCCGGGATCATAGAAGGCACGCAGCCCCAGTCCCGGCATGATCCGTTCGGGCATGCTTGGTCTCGCTTGTCGTGAGGATGGTGATTGCGGGGCTCAGGTGCCCCAGAGGAAGCCCCAGCCGCGATCCCAGCCAGCGGCGAAGGGCGCGGTCAGCCGGAACTGGCGGGCCTCGCGGTCGGTGAGCCAGGCGCCTCCAACCAGACGACGTGAGCGCACGGCGAGGTCGATCTCGGCCGTGCGGTCCGGCGCGCCGGTCTCGGGGATGTCCTCGGGCGCGAGCGTCCAGCTTGTCCCCATGCCAGCGTCGATCACGATGCCGGGCGGCATGAGCGCCACGCCGATGTCGGGGTCGATCCAGCGCACTTCGATTGCATAACCGACGCCCGGCTCCGGCCCGATGGAGGAACCGGTGTGATCGACGATCACGGGGCTGGTCTGTGTCAGCCGGTCACGATGGGTCCAGGTCAGCACCAGATCATCTGCGATCAGCGCATCGACATCAGGAGCATAGCTGCCGTTGGCCTGCACCCGCCCGGGCGGCAGGGGCCGGATGGCGCGGCGGTCCAGTGTGACGCTGTCCTCGGGTGCCAGCGCGAAGGCGAGCGTGCCACGCCCGGTCTCCGGCAGCAGCCGGATCGCGAGGGTCTCGCCCGCGGCCCAGCTGTCCTCTGTAATCCGCGCGCCCTCGTCGAAGAAGATCACGGGCGTATCTGCAGGGTGGGCACGCGGCACGGTGTCGAGGCAACCCCGGCCCACGGTGATGGCCGTGGAGGTAATCCCGTCGACGCGGACCAGTTCGCCACCGATGCTCGCAAGCGTGCCGATGCCGACCTCGCCGATGTCGCGCCAGCCGGTGACGGGAAGGACGCGCGCCTCCGGGTGGTCCGAGATGTCCGCAGCCAGCAGCGCCGTGGGCGCGAAGGCGACCACGCCCTCCTGTGCCGGGCCGGTTCCAGGGTCGATCCAGAGTTCCGCCGCCAGCGCATCGGCGCTGGGGCGCTCGCCCGTGGCGACAACCGCGCCCGCATCTGGATCCTCCGACAGAATGCGGTCGGCCTCGGTGTGGCCGAGTTCGCGGACCAGCAGCCAGTACGGTGCTTCCTCGACCATGCGCCGGGAGAGTGCCCTAGGCGGAGCCGCGACCCCGGACCCAGTCGGCATGCGCCCGCCTGCGATGGCGGTCGCGCCAAGGGCAAAGACGTCCTCCGCAAGCTTCAGCCGGATTCCATTGTCGCGGCCGTCGCCCTGACCGATCTCGGAGATGCGCATGACGACATCGTCGAGCCCGAGGCGGGACGACCGCAGCCGAATTACATCGCCGGGGCCGAGGTCCGCGCCCTCACGGTTCACCACGATCTCGCCCGTGAGTAGCGGCACGGAAAGGGCGCGAAGGTCGCGCTCGGCCACGCGGATCGCGAGCCCCTGGTAGCGGATGCCCGGATAGTCGAGCGTGGTGGCGATCACCTCGCCCATCGACTGGACCCGGGCCGTATCGGTCACGCTGACGGCGCCGGTGTCGTCCGTCCAGGCATCGGTGAAGCGCACGGTCACGCTGTTGACGAGGTCCGAAGGCGCGCGCCGCCCGAGGCGTCCCCAGTCCACGACATTCGTCTCGTCGAAGAGTGGCAGCGTTGCGGCCGTGTAGTCGGCCCGGATGAGCCGCAATTCCCAGAGCCCCGTGCGCCGGTCGATGAAGAGCGTTGCGTCGATATGGTCGAGAACGCTGCCGATGAACTCCTCGATGGAACTGTCCTGCTGCCAGATCAGCGACAGGCCGAAGCCTTCGGTGTAGAGCGTGTCCGCAGCCGCCGTGAAACTGGCCCCGATCTCGACCGTGGAATAGCCAAGCCCCCAGTCACGGTTCGTCAGGCACTCCCGGATGATATGGGCCGGGTTCATGTCCGGGCCGTTCCCGAAGGCCCCGCGAAGGGAGGCGACCAGTGCCTGCGGGTTGCCGGCCGGGATCACTGGCACGCCGTCCACGGGCGTGTTGTCGATGCGCGCGGTAGAGGTCGTGTTCGCGAGCGCGATGTTGAAGCCGAAGATGTCGGCGGGCGGAAGCATGCGGATGATCGCCAGCGCCGCATCGACCGAGGAGACCGGCGCAGGTTCGCCGTCGGTCACGAAGATCACGATCCGTCGTTTCGACCCGCCGCCCGCGAAAAACGCACCCCCCTGCGAGAAGGCCGCGTCAAAGCTGGTGCCGCCCGAGGTGCTGTTCGACAGCGCCAGCATCCAGGCATCGAGCGCGGCATAGTCGTCCGGGCCCATGTCGCGGCGAAGGGTCGCGCCCGCGACGCCAGCGTTCCAGAGCACGATGCGGATGTCGTTCGGGCGGTCGGGATCGACGCTGGCCCCGATCTCGCGGATCAGCGCGGCAACCCCTGCCTTCTGCGCCGCCATGCGCGTGCCCGACATCGAGCCCGAGACATCGAGCGCGATATAGATCGCGGCGTCCGAGATATTGGCCTCGGGCACGATGGCGGCCTTCTCGGGATACCATTGCGCCGCGCCTGCCTCGCCGGTCAGCACGCGGGTCACGCGGACCGCCCAAGGCTTCAGATACGGATTGATGCCGAGATAGACCTGCCGAAGCACTAGGCTGCAAAGCCCGCGATAGCCGGGCACGTCTCCGTCCATGCGCGCGGCCAGGTAATCGTTCTGCCCCTGGCCCGGCCCGCCCATCAGCACATCGACATCGCCGCGGACACCGCCCTCGCGGCTCTCGCCGCCAAAGAGGTCGGGCTTGTCTATCCGGATGCGCCCACCGCCAGCGCCGGCATTGCTGGCGGCGCTGGTCGCCTCGAACACCTCGACCGACTGCGAGGGGAAGCTCAGTGCCTCGGGCAGGACGGACCAGGAGCTCACATTCGTGGTGGCGTTGAAGGTGACGCCGCGCAGAGTGATGGTCTGGCTCGTGCCATTCGCCAATTGCAGCCGGTAGTCCCGGCCGATGCGCACCCCGGCGCGCGTCCCCGGAAAGGTGATCGTGGCGCCCGTGTCGCCTGCCAGCGCGGCAGTGGCGGTCATGCCTGCGACTGTGCCGATCCGCGTCTCCACGGCCGCGCCGCCACCCGAAACGCCGCCGCCGGTCGTGACAGACCATGCGGTGCGGCGGTCAACGAGGATCTCGCGAATGGCATCGATCGGCCCATGGCAGAGCGCCAGATGCATCCCCAGCGAATAGCGGAAGCCAACGGTCTGCGCCTTGCTACGCCCGCCCATCGCATGCCTCCCGCTGCTCGGCGATCGTGATCACCGGCTCCACCAGCGCATCCCCGGTTATGCGCAGCCGGTCGGCTTCGATGCCGCTGTCGAGAAACGCCTGCCAGTCGAACCCGTGGCGGCGGAACCATGGCCGCACGCCCGCGAGGCAGTAGCGGGCATCGCGCAGGTCCTGGATCGTCACACGCGTCACTTCTTGCCGCCTTTCTTCTTGATCGGATCCACCTTCAGGTCGCCTGCCCAGACGACGTTCGGCCCGGTGATCAGCACCGTCCCGAACACAACCGGGATCGGCCGACCCTCCTCGGCGGTGGGCAGGGAGAAGTCGTCTAGCCCTGCGGCCTGCGGCTTCTCGACCTTGGGGCGCGGGCTCAGCGCATAGGAAATCGCCGAGAGGACCAGCCCGAGGACGAGCCGTGCAATGAAGGTCCAGACCATGGGCGTTCTCAGACGATGGAGCTGCCGCCGAAGGGGTTGCGGCCGGGGATCTCGGGGAAGCCCCCGAAGTTCGCGAGGTTGCCGAACTTCGCGGCACAAGTGGCGGCGCGCAGATCGCAGCCGGGGGCTATGTCGGCGAGGACCGGGAGCGGCGAGCCGGTGTCCGGATCGATTTCCGGCGCGGCGAGCGCCGCCGCCAGTTCCGGCATCGGGCGCGACAGTGTGAGGGTGGCCCCGGCATGGCCGGTGATGAACCCGAGCTGCGCGCCGAACCTGAGCACACCGCCCCGGTACCAGCCGGCGGGCTCAGCCGCCGCCTCGGGGATCGTCAGGCTCGAGGCGTTGCCGGATACGGCCGTCACCGTGCCGGTCAGCCAGTAGAGCGCGATGTCGAGGCCGCAGCCGCGCCCGTAAAGCGCATGGCGGCAAAGCCGCTGGTACTTCGCCCGCACGCCCGCGCGTCGCAGCGTGCTGAAGATCGACTCGGCCTGCAGCAGGATCCGCTGCCCCTCCACCTCGGCCCCCACCACGCGGCCTTTCCAATGCGCGACCGTCTCCCCCAGCACCTGCTCGTGGCCACGGAAGATGGTCAGCGTCACGGGCGTGTTGCCCAAGGGACCGAGGAAGCGCCGCGCGAAAGGATGCGAGAGCGGCCAGGTCAGTTCCAGCCGCCCCCGCTCGATCTCGCTTGTCTGCACCACATCGCCATGGGCCACGGCGGCTGGCTCCCAGGTGATCTCGGTCCCGCCGCTCCCCGCGCTGGTCCAGGCCGTGGCTCGGCTGGTGAAACGCCAGACCTGATCCACCTCGACAAACTGATAGAGGAAATACGGGCGGCCCTCTGCGACCGAGGCTTCGATGCTAGCATAGGTCATGCGGGCACCTCGATAAGAGGCAGCGTGACCTCGCTCGCCACAGCGCCATGCTGGATCTCCACGCGGTCGGCATCTGCGCGCATCGGGGTCAGGAAATGCGCCTTGGTCATGAGCGGCACCTTCTCGCCGAGGTTCGAGGACAGCGTGAGCCGGTGATCCGCGCCCTCGGCGGTGGCGGCGGTGATCGTCCGGAAGCGCAGCGCGGTCGGCATTTCCAGCAGGATCGCGCGGCCGACATAGGCCGGGAGCGACGCGACCGGCGCCACGCGCACCAGCGTGGATCCAGAGGTCATCGCGGCACGCAACTGCAGGTCGCGCCCCCAGGTCGGCAGCCAGAAGCTGGCCTGCCGCCCTCGGAGCGACCAGAGCCAGCGCCGCAGGGCGTGGCGTGCAATGCGGCCTTGTGCCTTCAGCGTGATCGTCTCGCTCCGCTCGAAGACGTCGCGCAGCGGCTCGGCCACAACCGGGCCGAAACCGTTGTCGACGTATTCGACCGCGCGGCGCAGGCTGGCGGTGAGCGGGCGGCGTACAAGGCTCGGATCGGTCTGGACCGGGCGGCCGAGATAGGTCGGCAGGACCGGTGCGGTGATGTCCGGCGCATCGCGCAAGAGGAAGCTGGCCGTGACCGTGCCATCGCCCTGCCTGCGGCGTGTGACCTCGATGGCTGAGGTCAGCGCACTGGCCCGGATCGGCGCGACCGTGACCCGCTGTGCCGCCACGACCGGACCGGGCAGTTGCAGCACCAGAGGTTCCGCCAGGATCAGCCGGTCGGCCTGAACGCTGGCGATGGCCACTGCCGCCGCCTCGCGGCCATCGACCGCAAGCGCCGCCAGTTCCCCGCTCCGGAAATCCGCCACGCCGGTGTCGAGCAGGATCTCGGTCACGCCTTGCGCCAGATCGGCATTGGGCTGCAGCGCCATGTGCCAGAGCGGGACCTGCCAGTCTCCGGCGAACCCGACGCGGGCCATTTCCGTCGCGCGCGCCATCCCCAGCGCATCCAGCCTGTGCCGAAATGTGACGATCTCGCGCGGCCGGGGTCGGAGTGCGATGCGCTGTTCGCTCGCGCGCGATGTCAGCACATCGGTGCGCCATTCCAGCACTTCGGCGATCTCCTGCGCCGCCGGGAAGGACCAGAACAGCGGCGGCAGTGGGCCTCCCATCTCAGGCATTCAGGGCACTCCGGTTGCGGCGGATGACGTTCAGGATGGCCCGCTCGCCCGAGGGCGTGGCGAGGTAGTCGCCGACCACCGACGGGTCGAGCACGTTGATGATGCGCGTCGACATGTCCTGCGCGGGTTGGGTGGGCGCGCTGTTCATCTCGACCCCGAGCCGCCCGTCGCGCCCGCGCCGCAGCGGCAGGATCGCCTCGGGCCCGGCCTCGCCCATCAGCCCGATGCCGCGGGAGAACGGGAAGACCGTCGGCCGGTTGACCACACCGCCGCGCGCAAAGGCGGTCAGTTCCTGTCCGCCTGCAAATGCGCCGCCCCTGGCGAAGCCGAACAGGCTCGCGAAGAACCCACCGCCTCCGCCCATGCCCGAGAAGGCGCGCATCAGCGCGTTCTCGATCGGCTTGAAGGCCAGCTCGATCAGCCGGTTCGCGAGGTTCTGCGCGATACGCGAGATGGCGCTGGCAAAGGTCTCCCAAGTGAACTCACCCGACTGCAGCGCCTCCTTGATCGGACCGACGATGTCCTGCGCCAGACCTTGGGCGATCTCGCGCGAGCGTTCCTGCGCCGCGCGGACTGCCTCGGCGGTAGCCTCCCAGGCACCCCGCGCCGTATCGGCCGCCTCGCGTAGCGCCTGACCCGCACCGCGACCGGCGCCACCTGCGCGGCCCGCAGCCTCGCCCGTAGCATCGAGCGACTCTCCCAGCCCCTCGGCGGCCGTACGTGCGCCGTTCAGCGCGGCCTCAGAGTCCAGACCGCTTCCCGTCACCGCTTCGCGCAGGGCGTCAATGGATTCGAGCGGTGCCGTCGCCGCTTCCGCCACACCGGCCATCGTCGCGCGCAGGGCCTCGGCCTGACCGCGCGCTTCCTCGGCATAGGTGCCCAGCCCGAGATCCGGCATCGTGATCGGCTCGGCTGAGAGCGCCGCCTGAAACGCCGCACGGGCTTCGGCTCCGGCCTCGGTCGCCGACCCGGCGAAGGGGTTGTCGATCCGGCCGAGTTCCAGATTGCCGATCAGCGAGATGCGCCGTTCGATCCCCAGCGCCTCGAGCCCGCCATTGATCCCCTCCAGAAAGCCGTTGATCCGCTGGCCGACGCCATTCAGCATGGCCTCGACGCCCGAGATCAGCGCATTCGCAGCCTGGAACGCAAAATCTCCGATCGCCGCGGGCAGCGCGCCCCAGAGCACCTTGATTGCCTCAAACGCCCCTTGGAATGTGTTCAGCGCCGAATTGCCAAAACCGACCACGGCTTCCAGCGAGGTCTGCAGCGCCTCCGCGATGGCGCCCTTGATATCGGCCCAACTCGCCATGATCGCCAGCCCCAATGCGACGGCACCGAGCTTCATGCGTTCCCAGACCTCGCGGGCAAGATCGGCCAAGAGCGAGAGCGCAGTGCCAAATCCGCCCGCGCCGCGCACCAGCTGCCCGAACCAGTAGATCAACTCGCCCGCACCCACGATCAGCGCCCCGATGCCAGTGCGGATGATCGCCCCGCGCAAGAGCGTAAGCGCGCCTGCGAGGCTGATGGTGGCGACCTGCGCCGCAATGAGCCCCGCAACCCAGCGCGCGGCCATGAAGCCCGCGAAGGCGATGCCGATGGCCGCCAGCCGCTCCATGTTGTCGGCGAGCCCGATCAGTGCCGCGGCCATCGTCGATGAGGCCCCAACCATCTGGTCCCATGTGCCGACCAATTGCAGTGCTGCGTTGCCGATCAGCGTGAAGGCATCGCCGATGGTCGCCGGCATGCTTTCGGCTTCCTCGCGCAGCAGCTCGAGATTGCCGATGAGCGCCATTCGGATCACTTCGCCGGTGATCCCACCCTCCTGGCCCAGCCTGCGCAGGCCCGAAACGGTGGTGCCGAGTTCAGCCGCCAGCAGCTCGGCCAGCCGCCCGCCGTTCTGGATCACAGTGTTGAGGTTGTCCCCGCTGAGGGTGCCAAGCGCCATCGCCCGGGAGAGCGCGGTCTGGACCGAGGCCGCGCGTTCGGCGCGCGCGCCCGACACCACCATGGCGTTGTTCAGCGCCTCCGTGAAATCCAGCGACTCCGCCGTGGTCAGGCCCAGCTCGCGCAGCGCTGTCGCATTGGCCAGCCAGGACTCCGTGGTCTGGCCAAGGCTGGAATAGGTCCGCCGCGCCATGGCGGCGAGCCGTTCCATGACCGCAGCACCCGCTTCCTGCGAGCCGGTGGCCAGATCGACGCGCGAGCGCAGATCAGTCCACTGGTCAGCATAGGCCACAAGCTGGCGCGTGCTGATCGCGGCGCCGAGAATGCCCATGACGCGGCGCACCACGGCACCGGTGATATCGGCCTGCCGCTCGATCCGCTTGAAATTGCGCTCGCCCGCATCGCCGATGCCCTGGAACTCGGCCTTCACCTGCCTGCCGCCCTCGGCGACGAGGCGGACGGAGACGCGTTTCTGGGCCATGGATCAGACTTCCTGACGAGCGGGGCGCGGCTTGCGGACCGGGTTCATCGGCCACCGGGCGGGGACGCCCGGTCATCGGACGCCCGCTGTTCGTTGAACTTGCGGACCATCACGGCCTCGATCACGGGCAGGCATTCGGCCGCGATGAGCGGGGCGACCCCGAGCGCCTGCGCCATGGCCAGCGCCGCGGTTATGTCCCAGCCCAGAACCACTGTCCCGTCGGCGCCGGATGCGACCCGCAGTTGCCCCATAATCCGTTGCGCGAGATCCCAGACCTGCCAGCCTTCCGGGGTTTCCGGCTGGTTCAGCCGCGCCGGGCAGTCCGGGCACGGGCCTTCGCAGGCTGCACAGTAGCGATCGCCCCCGCCGAGCCACCATTCGGCAAGGGCGCAGAGACGTTTTTTTCCTGCTCGAGGAGCAGCCATTTGGCGACATAGGCGGACTGGAAGGCGTCGAAGGCCGGCCAGATGTCGAGGAGCGCGTCGATCCCCTCGGGCGTCACAGAGACCGGGTTGCCCGCGGCATCACCGACACCCTCCCAATCCAGCACCGCGCGCCGCGCCACGGCCTTGGCCATGATCATCGCCAGTTCCTCGGGCCCAGCCTCGGGCGGCAGTGCCCGGATCGCGGCATCGCTGCGCGCCGAGACCATCAGCGCGGTGGTCAGCGGCCGCAGCTTCAGTCGCACGCCGGGCAGCAGGTCGAGCCAGCGCGGCGCATTCGTCAGATCGAGTGTCAGCATCAGTAGGTCTCCCGTTCGTTCACCAGCGTGATCGTACACATGCGCCCCGTCCCCGGATCCTTCGCCGCCTGCCAGTCGAAGCTCGCCTGCACGCCCTGCGGCCCGGAAATCTCGATGCGCGGGCGCGGCAGGTAGACGGCATGCGCCACCAGCGTCAGGCTTTCCCCCGAGGGCAGCGTGTAGGCGAAGGTCATCTCGCAGGGCTCGCCGTTGATCGCCTGGTTGACCAGCAGCTGATCGGCGAAGCGCACCTCGATCCGGCCCGTGAGCGCCGCCATGCCGGGGTCGGCACCGTCGATGCGCCCGTCCGAACGGATGGTCTCGATCCGGTCGAGGGTGTTGGCATAGGTGATCTCGGCCGAGACGATGTTGCCAAGCGGCTGGCCGTTGCGGGTGATGGCCCCGTTGAAATGCCCGAAGCGCTGGAGGTCGATCTCGGCCAGCGTGCCAGCGGCGGAGGTCGTGGCGATGGCCTCGCCCTGAGCGACCAGGCTGGCCGTCGCGGTTAGCAGGCCCGAGCGCTGCATCTGCCAACTGAGCGTGTCGAGCACGCAGCCCGAGTACATCGCGAAGCGCGGCACCTCCGGCATGCCGGTCTCGATGGACATCGACGGCAGCACGTAACTGCCCGAGCGGAACTCGTGGCTGTAAGGCGCGGCGGTGCCGGTGGTGATCGGCTGGCCGAAGGCCGCCTTCAACCAGAAGCCGAACGCCTCCGCATCGATCGGCACGACGACATTGCCGTCGGCCGTCAGCGCGTCCTTGATCGGCACCAGCGGATCGCGGCCGTAGCCGAGCAGTTCGCTGTTCAGCAGCGGCTGCTCCGCCCCCAGCGTCGCGCTGGCGAATGGCATCCGGGTGAAGCCGCTGGCAGGCGGCGTTCCGTAGGTCGTCTCGAACGCAAGCGCCATCTGCGCCCGCGCCCCTTGGGCTCGTGCCATGGTGTTCTCCTCGGGTTGTCGGGATCAGCCGAGCGGATCGGCCGTGGAATAGTGCAGCACCACCGGGATCACGGCGGCCTTCAGGCTCGCCGCGCCCTCGACCGGCAGATCGACCGGCTTCGGGGCTTCGCCCTCTACCCAGTCGCACAGCCCGCCCAGTGTGCGGTCGGCGGCGAGCGCTGCGCCGATGCTGGCGGTCAACGTGTCGAAGGCGGCGTCACGGTCGGCGCCTTGCACGACCGCCTCGATCTCGGCCCGGTGCTGGTAGTGGTAGGCAAGCGGCGAGAGGGTCACTTCCGGCTCCCCCGGCTCGCCATCGCGCAGGATCAGCAGGCCCTCGGCCGGCACGCGCTCGGGCAGCACCTCGCCGCGCAGGGCGGTGGCGGGCAGTGCCAAGAGCCGCGCGTGCAGCGCGGTGAGGATGGATTCACGGGGGGTGGGCATTGAACTGCTTATAGACCTCAGACGTTGAACGACACGCCGATTACCTGACTCGGAGCAAGGCCAGCGTTCCCGCCGCCATCAGCGCTGCGGCCACCGCGAAGGCGACCAGAGGCGAGGCCAGCGTCCACAGGATCCCGACAGCAGAACTGGAAATCAGCTTGGCCGCACCGTTCACCGTTCCCAGCGCCCCGTAGCCGGTCGCCAGCCTGTCCTCGGGCACCATGTCTGCTGTGACCGTCGCCTCCAGCGCCTCCTGCACAGCGACATAGAGACCGGCAATGGCGAAGATCAGGCCAAGAAACCACAGGCTTTCCGTCGTGAACGCGAAGGCCGTCGCCATCAGAGCAGCGGTCAGCACGCCGAGTGCATAGCCCGCGACCAGCACGCGGCCCGGCCCCAGTCGATCGGCCAGCACGCCCACCGGATAGGATGCCACCACCTGCACCACGTTGCGCCAGACATAGAGAAGCCCCGCCACCTGCGCCGCCTGCACAACGCCCATCTGCGCCGTGAGCAGCACCGTCGCAGCCAGGATTAGCAGGCTGTGCGAAAAATCCCCCAAACCGAATACCCCGACCGCGCCGAGGTATTGCTTGAACCGTACGGGCAGCCCCTTGAGCGTCGAGATCAGACGCAACTCGGGGTTGGGCGAATGCTCGGGGTCGCGGACCAACGTCAGAAACGCCAGCACGGCCAACCCGCCGGGGATCAACGTTAACCAGAAGACGAACCGAAACGCATCAGCCGGATCCGGCCAATTAAGTCCCTGTGCCCAACCGAGTGCCGCGATCCCAAGAAGCGGGCCGAAGATCGCCCCGACAGTATCCATCGCCCGATGAAACCCGAAGGCGCGCCCGCGGGTCTCGGGACTGATCGCTTGCACGATGATCGCATCGCGCAAGGGGCCGCGCAGACCCTTGCCGAACCACGACACCGTGCGGCCAAGCAGCAGGAGCGGCCAGCCGACCGCGAGGGCGATCAGCGCCTGCCCGACCGGGGTCAGGCCATAGCCAAAGAGAACCAGCGCCTTGCGGTGCCCGAACCGGTCGGCGATGTGGCCCGCGAACATCTTCGTGAAACTTGCCACGGCATCCGCGATGCCCTCGATGATCCCCAGCACCGCCGCCGGCACGCCGAGCACGGCGAGGAAACCCGGCAGGATGACGGTCGTCGTCTCATAAGCGAAATCCCCGAGCGCCGAGGTAACCCCGGCACCGGCGACTGTGCGGTTGAACCATCCGGTGGGGGGCATTGGAACGCCCGTTTGGTGCGCATTCGGATCGGCATCGTTCATTCTTCAGGTTCTTCTTTGTATCGGAGGGCAATAGCCTTCTTTGACGAGGAGGTTATACCTCGACTGCAACAATCGAACAGGATGGACATGAGCCGCATTGCGCTGGAGCGCCACCAGGTCTGGATCTATCTCGCCGCCATCCTGGCAGGGCTGGGCTTGGGTCTGTTGCTGCCGGGGGCCGCCGCACATCTCGAGGCGGCGCTCTGGCCGCTTCTGGGCATCCTGATCTTTGTGACCTTTACGCAGGTCCCGCTGATCCATCTGCCGGAGGCGTTCCGCGACCGGCGCTTCATGGGGGCGATGCTCGCGGGCAACTTCGTGATCGTCCCGCTGATCGTGGCGGGGATGCTGGTGTTCCTGCCGAGCGATCCTGCAGTCCGGCTGGGCGTTCTTCTGGTCCTGCTCGTCCCCTGCACGGACTGGTATATCACCTTCACGCATCTGGCGGGAGGCGACACCGGCCGGGCGATCGCCGCCACGCCGGTGAACCTGATCGTGCAGATGGCGCTGTTGCCCATCTATCTCTGGCTTTTCATGGGATCGGCCTTTCTGGAAATCTTCGCAGTCGGTCCCATCCTGACCGTTTTCCTGACGCTGATCGTGGCGCCGCTGGTGGCGGCATGGCTATTAGAGCGATGGGCCGAGGCGCGATCCGGACGGGGCGCGGTGATGACGCGTCTTGCCTGGTTCCCGGTGCCGTTGTTGGCGCTGGTCGTCTTCCTGATTTCCGCATCTCAGGTGCAGACCGTGACCGCCTCCCTTCCGGTCCTGCCGCAGGTGACGGGTGTGTTCGTCGGTTTCCTCGTGCTCGCCCTGATCGCGGCGCTGGCAATAGCACGGGCGCTCGATCTCCCCGCGCGGTCAGGACGCGCGCTGGTGTTCAGCCTCGGCACACGCAATTCCTTCGTCGTGCTGCCGCTGGCGCTGGCGCTGCCGCAGGAATGGCGGCTGGCCATCGTGGTCATCGTCTTCCAGTCGCTGGTCGAATTGCTCGGCGTGCTGGTCTATCTGAAGGCGGTGCCGCGGCTTCTGCCCGATCGCTGAGACAGTCCGCCAGCATCAGAACTTTGCATCTACCCAGTTGGCCACGATCAACCCCGGCACGCTGTCCAACGCCCGGCCCGCATCCCGCGCCAGATCCAGCCGCTTCGGCAGCTTCACCTGCGGCACCAGCAGGAAGATCGGCGCGGTGACCTTGCCGCGCCCGGTCTTCGAGCGCGACACCACCGCCTGGCCCTTCGTGTTCAGCCGCCCCTCCGCCACCAGCAGGCTGGGGCCCGTGCGGCGATAGACGAAGCGCAGGCGCAGGCCGCGGCGCCGCTCCCATTCGCCAGGCGTGATCCGGCCGCCGCGCAGGGATTTGCCCGCCGCGGGCAACGGGATCGCCAGCCAGAACCCGTTCTTCGAGCGGATCAGCGGCCCGGTGTCATGCGCGCCGACGATGACCGGAGCCTTGGACCAGACCAGAGCCGCGGCATCGAGGCTCTCGCCCGACCTCGGGAAGTTCTGGCTCCGGATCGAGTTGGCGAGCCGTGTGCCGAGCCCCGCGCCGGTGATCTGCAACCGCCATGCCGACTTCAGCCCGGTCCCGGCCTCGCGCATGGCGGCTGTCACTGCGCGTTCGCCTGCCGCGACCTCGGCCTGCATCATCGCGACGATGTCGGGATCGATGTTGAGCTTCAGCTTCACAGCGGTCACGCTGGGCGCAAATCGACGGTCCAGACGAGCCGTTCGCGGTCGCGGGCGGGTTCTCCCTGGATGAGGAAGGCGTCTCCGTCGATCTCGATACGGTCGCCCGGGCGCGGGTTCGCCACCTCAGCCACGCGCACGTCAATGCGGGTGGTCTCGGACCAGAGCCGCGCATCGCCGAAGTCGGTGATGGCGTCGGCGCGCCGGGCGACGACGCGCACCAGCACGGGCGCGCCGCCGTCGGCGATGTAGACCGCGTCCCGGCCGATGTTCGGATCGGCGAAGAGCACGCCGACGGCGAAGGCGAAGGCGCTCATCAGAAGCTCGCGTTCAGGCGGACCCGGCCGATGGTGTCGCCCGCGCCGCTCGCCACCGCCTCGATGGCCACGCCGATGAGCGTGTTGTCGGTGGCGACCGTGGTGCAGCGCTTGTTGGTGTCGTCCCAATAGACCTTGGCGCCGACGGTCCAGGCCTGCGAGCCGACCTTGGTGATGTCGAAGATGCCGATGAGCGCGGTCTCGACGGGCTCGCCGATGGCGGCGTCCCCGGCCGCGATGCCGAAGATGGAGCCGACGAGCAGGCCATCACCGGAGGCGACGGCATAGGGCGCGGTCAGGGTGATGGTGTTGCCGGGCTGGACGTAGTTTTTCATGATGGGGATCCTCGTGGAATGACGAAGGGCGGCCCGATTGGACCGCCCGCATGTCGGGTTTCAGGATGCTGGGCTTACGCGCCCGGGTTCTTGTAGAGGCCGCGCCAGTCGATGGCCTTGGCGCCGAAGTCGAGGCGGCACTTGATCTCGACGCCATCGACATCGAAACCGTTGCGGGTCTCGATGTAGGCGCCTTGCTGGCCCTCGAGATAGGCGTACTCGATGGTGTCGATCTGGTTCGGGCTCGCGGCCAGATACCATGCGGTCTCGCTGGCGGCGTCGAGCCGGGGCTCGCTGATCGGCGCGAGCGTGCGGATCGACTGCGGCACGACGCTGGAGGTCGCGGCGGGCACAAGGTTCTGGGCGACCAGCTGTTCGGCCTTCAGTTCCAGCGAAGCGGGCACGATCAGGAAGGCGGGGCGGACGTTCAGCACCGTCTTCTTGTCGAGCCCCGTCTGCTTCGCCATCGCGGCGCGGGCCGCGCCGACACTGCCGACATCGAGCGCCGCGCCGGTGCCCGCGAGGTTCTTGTGTGTGGTGTGGAAGAGCGCGTTGCCGTCGGCCATCGCCGGGTTGGCGGTGATGATGCCCCAGACCACGTCCGACTCAAGCTGGGCGATGGAGTTGCCGTACATCGCCGGGATCCGCGTGAAGGCGTCCAGATCGTCGTTGATCAGCGTCTGGCGGGTGATGGCGACCACCCGGCCATAGGTCTTGACCTTGTAGCTCTCCTTGCTCTCGCCGAGCGTGCCGCGCTTGAACTCGCCGCTTTCGCCGACCTCCAGAAGCTGCGGCGCTTCACCGAGCTGCACCCGGTGCATGGCCTTGAAGTCGGTGGCCAGAACCTGGCGGCAGAACAGCATGAAGGTGCGGGGATACCGAACGATCTGACCCGCGGCTTCACGGAAACGCGCATTTGCCGTATCGCCCGCCAGATACTTGACCTCGACGATGGCCGCCACGCTTCCAGCTTCGTCGTCGACAATTACTAGGTCCGGACGATCCGCTGCTGCAGCCATCCCGTATGCAGCGAGAACGGCTTCAAGCCGCAGCTCAGATGGCTCCAGCGCAGGTGGCACGTACAGACCGCCGCCTGACTGCCAGAAAACCGAGTACCGCCCGCAGCGCAAGACTGGCTGTCCTGGCCGAGCATCAAGTACAGACAGACGCAGCGGAAGGCCGAGTTCCGCAGACAGCGCTTCCCCGAGTCCCGCCGCAACGGCCAATTCGAAACGACGCCACTCCTCAAGCGGCCCGATGAGCGTGCTTCGAAGGACACGTGAAAGCGCGGCTTCGTCGCCAGCTTCGACCCCCGTCAACGTCGTGTAGGCCGCAATCGCATAGCGATAGATCAGTCGTCGCGACCGCGCTGCATCCCTTACGGCGTTTGGCCCCGGCCTTCGTCCAGCCGTCACGTGCTTCAGCGGTTCTCGCAAAGCGTCAAGCCGCTTCACCGCTGCAATTTCCGTCATCGCCGCCTCGATCAGGGCAGCATAGGCCGAATTCTTGGGCTGCATCGCAAACAGCCGCTCGGCATGAGTTGCGGCCATGTGCACAACCCAAGCGACGACTTGGTTTGGCCCCGTGTTGAACGATCTCACAGGCTCTTCCGAGACAATCAGAGACGGGTGCCCGGACACCCTTCGCGCAATAACCGAAGCCCGGGCATCGATCCTTCCGCGCGCGACTGCGTCATCTGTTCGTCTCTGGAATTGCAGTAGCGCCTGCGCTTCGTGCCGATGGGCAAGGAGATATTGAACGAACTCCCGAACCGGCGCTGAGATCGCCCAGTGCGCGCGAAGGAGTTCGAGATCGCGGGCAAGGTCAAGCGACGGCCGGTCAGCACCGAGAAGCGTCCCAGACCGGAAATGCCGGAGGAAGATTCCTGCTGCAAAGTCGGAAATCGCTCGGTCGATCCCCTCCATCAGACCGCAACCGACTCCATCCGCCGCTTGATCCGATCACTGGAGTCCGCATCAAGGCCGAAGGCGTCTACGGCCGCTTGCGCAAGGAAGTCGGCATCCTGGACCACAATCCCGTCGAGCATCGGCAGCAACACCATGTCCACCGCATCGAGCAAAGCCTCTCGCATCGAGGGCGTAGGGACAGCGAAGAAGTCTGCGCCATCATCCATCGCCTGGACGGCCTTGATTGCATCAATGATCGGGGCGGGTCCAAGGACACGAACCTTGTTGATGGCCGCCCAGAAAGCGCCAAGCGGACAAGGTGCGCCCGCAGCAGGCCCAGCCCAAGTTGGATCAGACTTTCTGATAAAAGACTCAATGAAACCAGCCGTGTCGCGCGGCACGTCGACATAGACCCAGCCAAATCGGCGGCTGAGGGCATAGGACATCTGATACAGAGCGGCCTTGTCGATGGAATTGATGGTTGCGATCAGCCGCCAGTGCGGGCCTGGCGCGAACTCGTATGGCTCTGCCGAGGGCTTGCTTTCTGGCAAGATCACATATTGCGGGCTATCTTTGTCCTCGATGTTTAGGGTCAGGACTCGTTCTCCATTCATAGCCAGAACATGACGGTTGCGGCGAGTGCGACGGCTGAGAGGAAGACCTTTGGGCAGCGGTCATAGCGGGTGGCAACCCTGCGCCAGTCTTTCAGCC
>NZ_SIJH01000020.1 GCF_004762095.1 Tabrizicola caldifontis | reverse complement strand
TCGGCTGAAAGACTGGCGCAGGGTTGCCACCCGCTATGACCGCTGCCCAAAGGTCTTCCTCTCAGCCGTCGCACTCGCCGCAACCGTCATGTTCTGGCTATGAATGGAGAACGAGTCCTGACCCTAGTGCCGACGCGCCTGCCGATAGGGCAAGCACCCAGACCAGCGGCCAGTGCCGCCATAGCAGCCCCACGGCTGCGCCGGCAGCAATCAGCGCGGGCAGCGGGCGCAGGCTGGCGGGGTCGGGCCAGATGAGGTGGATGGGGCCGATGGTTGCCTCGGGCACGCTGGCGAACAGCACGTTCAGCGCAAACCACAGCGAAAGGTTGGCAATGACACCAACCACCGCAGCCGTGATGGCGGCCAGTGCGCCGGACAGGCGCGGCAGGTGGGTCAGCCGGTCGATGAAGGGGGCACCTGCAAAGATGAACAGGAACGAGGGAACGAAGGTCATCCACAGCGCTACCGCAGCCCCGGCAATTCCCATGGTCCAGCCCCCCACCTGATGCGCGGCCAGATACCCGACGAACTGGTTCACTAGGATCAGGGGGCCGGGTGTGGTTTCCGCAAGGCCCAGCCCGTCCATCATCTGTGTCAGGGTCAGCCAGCCGCGGTCTTCGACCACTTCCTGCGCCATCCAGGCCAGAAGCGCATAGGCCCCGCCGAAGGTCAGGACAGCGAGCTTCGAGAAGAAGGTGCCGATTTCGAAGATGCGTTCGGCTGCAAGGGCCCAGAGTGCGCCCAGCGGCAACAACCAGATTGCAAGCCACACCCCCGCAACTCGCAAGGACCGGGTAAGCATCGGTGGTGCAGCCGTCACGTCGGAGTTCCCGTCGCCGGTGGGGGTGCGCAGAAAGCCCCATAGCGCGGCAGCAAGGATGATGACCGGGAAGGGAAGCTTCAGCAGGAACAGTCCGACAAAGGCTGCGGTCGCGATCAGCCAGGCCTCGCGCGACTTCAGAGCACGGCGCGAGACGCGGGTCAGCGCTTCGATCACGATGGCAATGACTGCGGCCTGTATGCCGGCAAACAGCGCAGCAACCAGCGGCACATCCCCGACTGCCGCGTAGATCAGCGACAGCGCAAGCATGACGGCTGCGCCCGGCAGGACGAACAGCCCACCGGCGATCAGCCCGCCCCTCACGCCGTGCAGCCGCCAGCCGATCCAGGTGGCCAGCTGCATCGCCTCGGGCCCCGGCAGCAGCATGCAGAAGGATAGCGCGCGCAGCCAGTCGGCCTCGGTGACCCATCGTTTCTCGTCAAGCACGACCCGGTGCATCAGCGCGATCTGTGCGGCGGGTCCGCCAAAGGAAAGAAGGCCGATCCGCGCGAAGGTGCGTGTCAGCTCGGGCAGCGAGGGGGGCACGATGCGCGGCTTATCTGGCGAGGATCACGAGCCCGCCGGTTTCGCCTTCCAGCGGGCCATGTTCGGCCGAGGTCGGCTTGAGCATCGCCTTCAGAAGCACCGGTAGCGGCGTCCAGTAGGGGATATACCATTCCTGATCGACCTCGAGGATCAGCACCCGGTCACTCTGCGCGTCATAGGCGCCGATCAGGCTGATGTGCGGCCCGTCCCAGTCGCCGGTGACGACGCCCTGGTTGAAATAGACCAGCGCCACGTCATCGGCCGAGGCCTCGTTGACCACAAGCCGTGCGCGCAAATCCGCCAGTGTCGCCGCGTCCTCGGCCAAGGGTCTGAAGCTCGAGACCTTGAGCGGCAGACCCCGCGCCTTCGCTGCGGCGGCCGTGAACTGCTCGAGTTGGGCGAAGGTCACGCCATCGCCGCCTTCTGCCGAAAGAGCGGCCCATTCGGGAATGCCGGTGGCCTCCAAAAGCGCGGGCTGGGTCATGACCGCATCCTCGGCAAGCGGCGGCAGCCCCGCCAGCCCGTTCACCGCAGCAGTCACACTGGCAATGGAACAGGCCGAAGAGGTGAACTGCGGTTTGACGAAAGGCGAGAATGCCCAGTAATCCGGGGCCGGCGCGGTGCGCAGATAGGCGTGATCGGTGGTCACGGGAACGGCATCGGGGCCCAGCTTTGGGTGTGGCTCTTCGGCCATGGCCGGCGACAGCGCGAGCGCGACGGAAGCGCTGGCGAACGTGGAAAGGAAGCGCATCAGATGTCCTTCGGGTGGCGCGGCACGACGTGGTGGCAGGATGATGCAGGCAACGGGTGCCGGTCAAGGCAAGGCAGGGGATTAGCCGATCGGCCGGGCGAGTTCGCGCAAGAGTTTCAGGCGCAGGGTTTCGGCATAGTCCTGCAGGCCGCGCGCGGTGACGACGAAGCCGCCGGGCGAGATGATCCAGCGCCGGTAATAGGTGGTGATCGGGATGGCGGGGCCCGTCTCTTCGATGGCGATGGCGATGGCGTTGATGGTGATGCCGGCCGCAACCGCCTCGGCCCGGGCGCGGGCATCGGTGAAGCCCGCGTTTTCCTGACCGTCGCCAGAGATGTCGATGACGCGGCGGTGGCAGTCGGGCACGGCGGCGAACTGCGCGGCGGCGAAGCGGATACCCTCGCCCACGGCGGTGTCCGAGCCCGAGAAGGCGCGCGGCATCGCCCCGGCCCGGGCGGCGAAGCGGGTCACGTCGGCCTCGGACAGCATGCGCGCCCAGGGCAGGACCAGCGCCTGCTCGGCCACGCCGGACCACTGGACCACGGCCAGCGCGACCTGATCCCGGACCAGGGCTTCGACGACGCCGGGATCGGACAGGACGGCCGCGAGCCCGCCGGCCTGAAGCCGGTAGTCGGCCCGGTCGATCGAGCCGGAGACGTCGATGGACAAGAGGAGTGCGGTCTCGCAGGAGAGAACAGGCGGGGCGGTCAGGCAGAGGAGGAGGGCCGCGCGGAGCATGGTGCAGGATGGCGGCGGGGGCGGGTCCTGGCAAGCCGCTCGTCGATGACTTTGTCACTCCTCGCGGACGGGGGTGACGAGACGCCGGAGGCGATCGAGGAGCGGGGAGAGGAGGAGGAAGGTGCAGGTTTCTGTTGCCAGGTACCTGCGAACCCCGCCTTACGCGGCTAAGCGGAAGGACTTAGGTTTGGTTTTGCGAGCCGCTTACGCAGCCAGCGCCACCGGAGCACGGTTGTCGTTGGCAACTGTGTTCATGCACCGATAACGGTGGTAGCTCACCGGGCGAAAGCTGGCCTCTTTGGTCGTTCGTCGATCCTATTTCGGCCCCATGCCCCCGCAACGCCGGGTGTCTGGTGGAGCCGCCGGGTACCGCCCCCGGGTCCGAGCCGATTATTACAGGTGCGTTTATCGCCATAGTCGGGGTTACCCCCGACGGCATTACATATAGGGGCAGGGGGCGGGCTGCGCAAGGCGGGGTGTGTCGTGGCTGCGACCATGTTCATGCAAGTGGCAGGGGTGGCCATGCAGGTCTGCAACCTTTGCGAACCGGGCGTGCGGATGAAAGTCGATCACCGACAGCGGGTATCGGCGCCATCCCGGCATGGCCCCGAAGGCAGGCAGCCCTTAAGGATGGGCAGAGCTTGAACATCCGGCGCCTCGCCCCGCGGACCTTGGCTGCACGGTGATGAGATCGGCCAGAACCTCGAGACGCTGGTGTTCTCCTCCACATTCGGCCGTGCCATCGGCCTGACGATCGGCGCGCGTGCGGGTCGGCACCGACAACCGGTCTGATTCTATCCGCCGCGCGGCCGAGGCTGGCCTTTGGCATCTGGGCTTCGGCCTGCCTGGCCATGCTGGGCAACTTCCAGACCTGCCGATCCGGGGTCATCGGGATCGCGGACGTTGAAGTGAATGTCCGGCGTTCCGGCTTCCCCAAGGCACCTTCGCTGATGCCGGGTCCATCACGGCAGCATCGGAAACCGCCGGAAACCGATGCCGCACCATTGAAAAAGTACGCCCGGGTGTTCCCCGGGCGTCCTGTTTCATGCGCCTGACAGCCCCAGCGGCAGGGCGTTCAGAAGCCCGACTTGATCATCTCGAATTCCTCGATCATCCGGTCGCGCATCGCGGTCGAGGGCGGATCCTGCACGAACAGCGGCGTGCTGATCGGATCGACGAAGGCAGCAGCCAGCGCCTCAGGCGAGATCCCGGCCATGGCCGCGTCGTTCGCCGATGCGTAGCCGATCGCATCCAGAAGCGGCTGGGCCGAGGAATGCGCAAGCAGCGAGTTCATCAGGTCATAGGCCTTGTCCTCGGAGCCGGGGCCGTTCTTCATGTTGACGAAGCCGCAGAACCAGGTGGCCGCGCCTTCGGCCGGAGCGCGGTTGAAGCCCACGGGGAAGTTCTCCGATTGCAGGATCGCGACAGGGTCGTTCCACGACCAGGCAACCTGCACCTCGCCCGACGCCATCAGCTGCGACAGTTCCGAAGGGTCGGCCCAGTAGGCGCGGACGTTGGGATGCACCTTGCGCAGCCAGTCGGCCGCAGCCTGGAACTGTTCGTCGGTAACATTTTCCCACGATGTGGTGCCGGTCGCCATGAAAGCCAGCGACCAGACATCATCGGTATTGTCGGGCAATGCGATGCGGCCGGCATATTTCGGGTCGGCAAAGACCTGGACGGTCGCCACATCCTCGGCCGGCACCGTCTCGGCGTTGTAGGCGATGGCCGTGTAGGCGTAGTCGGTCGGAATGAACCACACGCCCTGATCGTCCCTGAAGGCATCGGCCATGCGCGACGGGATATTCGCGAATTCGGGAATTCTCGAAACATCCCACGGTTCGATCAGCCCCGCTTCGATGTAGCGCGGAACGGCAGCGGCGCAGGGGTGGACGACATCGGCCTTGAAGCCGGAAGACACCTTCTGGAAGGCTTCATCGTCATCGGCGAAGAACACATAGGTCGGCTTCTGGCCATGCTTGTCGACATAGGGTTGCAGCATCCCGTCGATTTCCCAGCCCGCCCAGTCAAGGACGGTGAGTTCGGGGTCGGCTGCATGCGCCGCCGCAGACAGCGACAGCACCGACACGGCGCTTAGAAGGCTAATGGGCAGGCGAGACATCGTCACTCCTCTGTAGTGGCGGCCATTCGGTGGCGCCTTGTGTTGGCTCGCGCGGTCCGGGAAGGCGGCCCGACATGTGGAAGGTGGCGGCTGGACGCGGAAAGAACAAGAGGGCAAACGCGCATGTCGGCTGTGGTGACGCGGAAAAATGCGTCATCTGTCGCAAATTCGGGCAGCTTTGCCCCGGCAGGAGCCGGACTTGCGGTTGCGCGACCGGAATGTTAGGCGTCTCACCGTGGCTGGCTGAATGCCGCCACTGGTCCGCCGGGAAAAATCGGCGGATCTGGCTGGAAGACCTGCCGCGGACCGGGATATCCCGCCTGTCGCGCGCGGGTGTCCCCGGTCGGCGGCCCTATGCAGGAGGCCGCCCCGTGGCGCTGGATCTCGATTTCGTTCGTTCGCAATTTCCGGCCTTCTCGTCGCCGGTCCTGTCCACCCACGCCTTTTTCGAAAACGCCGGGGGCAGCTACCCCTGCATCCAGGTGGTAGAGCGGCTGACGCGTTTCTACCGTGACCGGAAGGTCCAGCCCTACGGGCCCTATCCGGGGGCGCAGGCCGGCGGGGCCGAGATGGACGAGGCCCGGACCCGGCTGGCCGCGATGATGGGGGTTTCGCGCCAGGAGGTGTCCTTCGGCCCTTCCACCAGCGCGAATACCTATGTGCTGGCGCAGGCGGTACGGAAATGGCTGGCGGGCACGGACGGCGCCGTGGTTGTGACGAACCAGGACCACGAGGCCAATTCCGGCGTCTGGCGGCGCCTGGCCGACGAGGGGATCGAAGTCAGGGAATGGCAGATCGACCGGGGGACCGGATCGCTGGACCCGCAGGCTCTGGCCGGGTTGCTGGCGGACGGGAAGGTGAAGCTTGTCTGCTTCCCGCACTGCTCCAACGTGATCGCCGAGATCAACGATGTGGCGGCGATCTGCTCCATGGCCAGGGCGGCAGGGGCACGGACGGTCGTGGACGGCGTGTCCTATGCCCCCCACGGCTTTCCGGACATTCCGGCACTGGGATGCGACGTCTATCTGTTCTCGGCCTACAAGACCTATGGTCCGCATCAGGGGATCATGGTGATCCGCGAGGACTTCGGGTTCGAGCTGCCGGGGCAGGCGCACTTCTTCAATCATGGGGTGCTTTACAAACGTCATACCCCGGCCGGGCCCGACCATGCCCAGGTTGCGGCCTGTGCCGGCATGGCGGACTACATAGATGCTCTGGCCGCGCGGCACGGCATCACGGGCGAAGCGGCTGCGCGAAACCGTGGTGTGCACGACCTGATGCGGGCGCAGGAAGTGGCGGTCATCCAGCCCCTGCTGGATTATCTTGGCCAGCGCAACGACTTGCGGTTGCTTGGGCCCCGTGACGCCGCGCGCCGCGCCCCCACCGTCGCGGTAGAACTGGACCGACCTGCCGAACCGGCCAGCGAAGAGCTGGGCCGCCACGGTATCGCCTGCTGGGCAGGCGATTTCTACGCCGTGCGGCCCCTGCAGGCACTGGGGATCGACCTGGACAAGGGCGTCCTGCGGATGAGCGCAGTGCATTACACCAGCGCCGAAGAGGTCGGGCGCCTGATCGCGGCGCTGGACCGATTGCTGTAGCATCGATCCGGCAAGGAAAGGGCGCGCAGGCCCACGTGCCTGCCGCCTTTGCGCGCGATGCGCGGCAGGATCGGCGATGGGGTCATGACGCCCCACACCCCCTGAGCAGAAGAGAAAGAGTTTGCCCGCAACCTGATCTGGATTGGTTTTCAGTGCGTAGCCTTAACGTTGGAAAGTTCGGGGCATGTCTGACAGCACGTTGATCCTTTGGTTCCGCCGCGATCTGCGGCTGGCGGACCAGCCGATGCTTGCGGCGGCGGCGGCCTCGGGCCGGCCTGTCGCGCCGGTTTTCATCCTCGACCCGGAGACGGAGGCGCTGGGCGCGGCGCCGAAGTGGCGGTTGGGGCTGGCGGTCGCGGCCTTTGCAAGGGCCCTCGACGGGTTGGGACTGCGGCTCGTCCTGCGGCGGGGACCGGCACTGGAGGTGCTACGCGCCCTCGTGCAAGAGACGGCCGCCGGCGGGGTATGGTGGTCGCGGCTGTATGATCCGGCATCGGTCGCGCGCGATACTGCGGTCAAGGCCGCGCTGAAGGCTGCCGGGCTTGAGGCACGCAGTTTCGCCGGACATCTTCTGCATGAGCCATGGCAGATCGAAACCGGGGCAGGGGGATTCTACCGCGTCTTCACGCCTTACTGGAAAGCGATGCGCGGTCTTGCCGTGGTCGCCCCCGAGGCGGCACCGACACGCCTGCGGGGAGCCAAGAGCAGTCCGGCAGGTGATCGGCTTGAGGACTGGCGGCTTGGCGCGGCGATGAACCGCGGCGCATCTGTGGTGCTGCCCCATCAATCTGTGGGCGAGGCGGCGGCGCGGGAAAAGCTGGCGGCGTTCCTGGCGGGGCCGGTGCATCGCTATGCCGAAATGCGGGATTTTCCCGCGGTGGCAGGAACCTCGCGCCTGTCCGAGAACCTGACCTATGGCGAGATCGGCATCCGCGAGGTCTGGCATGCCGGCCTGCGGGCCCGGGACGAGGGCAAGGCCGGTGCGGAAAGCTTCCTGCGTGAACTCGCCTGGCGCGAGTTCAGCTACCATCTCATGCATCATACGCCCCACATCACTACCAGGAACTGGAAGCCGGAATGGGACGACTTCCCCTGGCGCGGCGACAACCCCGAGGCAGAGCGCTGGCGCATGGGCATGACCGGCGAACCCTTCGTCGATGCGGCAATGCGCGAGATGTATGTCACTGGCACCATGCACAACCGGGCGCGGATGATTGCCGGCAGCTACCTGACCAAGCATCTGCTGACGCACTGGAAGCTTGGCCTCGACTGGTTCGCCGACTGCCTTACCGACTGGGATCCGGCGGCGAATGCGATGGGCTGGCAATGGGTTGCAGGCTGCGGCCCCGATGCGGCCCCCTATTTCCGCGTGTTCAACCCTGCCGGCCAGGCCGAGAAGTTCGATCCCGGGGGCGATTATCGCCGCCGCTTCGTCGCGGAACTTTCGCGCGCGCCTGGGCCAGAGGCGCTGGCCTTTTTCCAGGCTGTGCCGCGGTCGTGGGGGTTGGACCCGAAGGCGCCCTATCCTGCGCCGTTGGTTGACCTTGCCGAAGGTCGCGCGCGTGCCCTTGCGGCATATGCGACACGAAAGGCTTGAGTGCGGCGGCTGCTTTGGTGAAAGTGAACGGCGATGATGACCTTGGGGAGGGTCGATGGACATCCTGACGACAGTAAAGGGCCAGGCCGGCCTGCCGCGCTACTTCGCCAAAGCCTTCGAGGTGGCCTCGCGGCTGGGTGAGGGGCGACTGGATTTCGTGCTGCCCGACGGGCGGCGGTTCCGCATCGAAGGCAAGGCTCCGGGCCTGGCGGCAGAAATCGTGGTGCATCACCCCGATCTGTTCGCCCGTCTGATCCGCGAGGGTGATCTGGGCTTTTGCGACGCCTATCTGGATGGCTGGTGGTCAACGCCCGACCTGCAGGCCTTTCTTGACCTGATCCAGCGGCCTGCGAACAACCCGGTCGGCGACAGCTATCCAGGGCTTGGCCTTGTCCGGGCCTATGAGCGGCTGCGGTTCTGGCTGCAATCGAACACCAGACGGCAGGCCCGGAAGAACATCCAGTATCACTACGATCTGGGTAATGATTTCTACCGGCTGTGGCTGGACGAGACGATGACCTATTCCTCGGCCATCTTCCAGAACCCGCAGGAAAGCCTGGAAACCGCGCAACGGCGCAAATATGCCAGCATGGTTGATCGGATCGGTGTACAGCCCGGCGATCACGTTCTGGAAATCGGGTGCGGTTGGGGGGGCTTTGCCGAATACGCCGCGGGAGAGCGCGGCCTGCGCGTCACCGGTCTGACCATCAGCCAGGCGCAGCATGACTATGCTGTGGAAAGGATCGCGAAGGCAGGCTTGTCGGACCGGGTCGAGATCAAGTTGCAGGACTACCGCGACGAGCGAGGCATCTATGACGGCATCGCCTCGATCGAGATGTTCGAGGCCGTGGGCGAGAAATACTGGCCGGTCTATTTCGACACGCTGCGCCAGCGGTTGAAGCCCGGCCGAAACGCCACCTTGCAGATCATCACGATTGCCGACGAACGCTGGCATCTTTATCGCAAGGGCGTCGACTTCATTCAGAAATACATATTCCCTGGCGGCATGCTTCCGGCGCCTTCCGTCCTTCGGGCCGAGGTAGAGAAGGCAGGTCTGAAGGTCCGGGATTCTATCGAATTCGGTGAAAGCTACAGCCTGACCTTGCGGCGCTGGCACGAAACCTTCACCGAACGCTGGGCCGAGGTCAAACGGCTCGGCTTCGACGACCGCTTCAAGCGGATGTGGGACTTCTACCTCGCCTCTTGCGCGGGTGCCTTCCAGGGTGGAAACTGCGATGTGACGCAGATTACGGTGACGCGACCGACCTGAGGTGAGCAGATGGCGACCCCGATGCCGACCGGCGCAAAGGCCATGGCCGCAGTCAGTTTTGCAGTCGTAGGCTGGCTGATTGCCAACGCCTATGTGACGAACATGCCGGAGGCACAGTCTGTCGGCTTCTTCCGGGAACTGACGGGTCTGCTGGGTGCAATCGTCGGCTGGCGCGTGATGGGCCCGTCGGTCGGCAAGGGCTATCTCGAGGCAATTGGTTCGGGCTGGAAGACGGTGATTGTTCTGGTCTTCTTCGCGCTTCTGCTGTCCGGCATATACGAAATGCTGCAGCAATCGGTGCGGATGCGCTATGACGGGCCGATGGAGGCGATCATCGACGTCTTTCGCCGCATGATGGAGCGATCGCAGGCGCTGCTGTCGGTGGGCGTGATGGCAGTCATGGTCGTCGGTGGGGGCATCGCCGGGGTGCTGACCGAAAACGCAAACCGCCGCTGGCGCTGATGACGGGGCTACGGCTGAAGGGAGATCCCGAGCTCAGGGCGCTGGTCGGGACCGAGCCTGGGCGGGCCGAATACTATGCCGAAGTGATGGGGCTGGTCCCGGTTGCGGCCGCTGGCGGGTCGGTGCTGGACCTCGGCACGGGCGGGCCAGAGGCTTTGGCGCTGGCCCAGGCTGTCATGTCAGGCTTTGGTCAGATCCCGGCCGAGGTGATGCGAGGCAGGATGGGTGCCTTGCGTGTCGCGGCAGCAAGCCGGGTTCGCGCCGCAGATGCGGCCGGGCGGATCCTGCGAACTGGCAGCGGTGAGGCAAGCGTCAGCGCCCGTCGTCATGTTCATGCCGGTTTCTTCGGTCTTGAGGTGCTTGAACTGACCCACCGCCGCTTCGACGGGTCCATGTGCCCGCCGATCCGGCGCGAACTCTTCGTCATGGGCGATGCGGTCACGGTGCTGCCTTATGATCCCCTGCGCGACAGGGTGCTTCTGGTGGAACAGTTCCGGGTCGGGCCACTGGGGCGTGGCGATCCGCTTCCCTGGCAGCTGGAGGCGATTGCGGGCCGCATCGATCCGGGCGAGACGCCCGAGGACTGCGCAAGACGCGAGGCGGTGGAAGAGGCGGGCCTTGTGCTCGGCCGGTTGGAAAAGGTCGCCGACTACTACCCCTCGCCCGGCGCGGTCACCGAGTTCGTCTATTCCTTCATCGCGCTCTGCGACCTGCCGGACGGGGTGGCCGGGATCTTCGGCCAAGAGGACGAGGCCGAGGACATCCGGGGGCAACTCGTCCCTTTCGATCGGCTGATGGACGCAGTGGCAAAGGGCGAGATCGGCAATGCTCCCCTGATCCTGACGGCCCTCTGGCTCCAGCGCGAGAGGGCGCGGCTGCGGTCAGACGTAAGCTCGCGCAATGTCTGAAGATCGTCAGGGTGAAATCTGAAGTCATTGCGATTTCGGTTTCCGTCCCTGTGGAGGTGCAGCGCCGGCCATCCCCGCCGGTACGGGGACGGCATGGGGGACTTTCCGCCGCGGATCGGCCGGCGTTCAGGCATAGCCATGCCCGGCGCCGGGCACGGAACCCCTCGCAGCTCGGCTTCGTTTTCCCGTCATAGGCACCGGCGAGAAGTGACGAAGCCATCAATCATCAACCCACCCTACAGGTTCAGGCTCACCCAGGCGCCATTCTGGGCCGATGACCGCACACAGGCATCGACGAAGGCCACGCCCTCAAGCCCTTCCTTGAGGCCGGGGAATGTGGTGCCCTCCGGCACCGGTTCGCCGGCCTTGGCGGCGCGGATGGCACGGGCGGCCTCGCTGTAGATGTTGGCGAAGCCTTCCAGATAGCCTTCCGGGTGGCCGGGCGGCACGCGGGTGACGCGCGCGGCCTCGGGCCCCGATCCAGCGCCGCCGCGCGTGATCCGGCGCTTTGGCTGGCCCAAGGGTGTGAACCACAGATAGTTCGGATCCTCCTGCGCCCATTCCAGCCCGCCCTTTGTTCCATAGACACGCAGCCGCAGCCCGTTTTCATTT
This sequence comes from Tabrizicola caldifontis, assembly GCF_004762095.1. GTDB lineage: Bacteria > Pseudomonadota > Alphaproteobacteria > Rhodobacterales > Rhodobacteraceae > Tabrizicola > Tabrizicola caldifontis. The sequence goes on along the minus strand of NZ_SIJH01000020.1, from coordinate 23,951 downwards.
CCGGGCGCAACCTGACTGCACCACAGCATGCCCTTGGCCCCCCCCTTGTAGCGCAGCAGCACATGGCCGTTGTCATCGACCCTGCGGCCTGGGACGAAGGCGGTCAGGTCGGCGGCAAGCTTGTCCAGTGTCAGCCCGGTCACGAAATTCGCCAGGTTGAAGGCATGCGTTCCGATGTCGCCAGTGGACCCGCCCGCGCCCGAGCGCGCCGGATCGGTGCGCCATTCGGCCTGCTTGTTGTTGACCGGTTCGGTCAGCCAGTCCTGCACGTATTCGACATTCACCACGCGCAGCTCGCCCAGTTCCCCGGCCGCGATCATCGCCTTGGCCTGCCGGATCATCGGGTAGCCCGTGTAGTTGTGGGTCAGCGCGAAGACGACGCCAGAGTCTTCGGCCGCCTTCGCCAGCTTCTTCGCCTCGGCCAGCGTTGCGGTCAGCGGCTTGTCGCAGATCACATGGATCCCGCGCTTGAGGAACTGCATCGCCACGGGGGCGTGCATGTGGTTGGGCGTCACGATCGCGACCACGTCGATCCCATCCTTGCGCCGGGCCTCCTTCGCGGCCATCTCGGCAAAGCTCGTGTAGGCGCGCGGCACGCCCAGGTCGGCGGCCGAGGCAAGCGCCTTTTCCGGGTTCGACGAAAAGGCACCGGCGACCAGCTCGTACTGGTCGTCGATCCGCGCGGCGATGCGGTGGACCGCGCCGATGAAGGCGTCGCGTCCCCCGCCAACCATGCCAAGGCGCAGACGTTCGGGGCGGGCGGTATGGGCGGCGTCGATGGGCATGTCTCTCCCTCTGTCCTTCTTCCGTTCGTAAATATCCCACAGGGGGTGCGGGGGGTGTGAAACCCCCCGCCTCCACGCTCAGTCGCCAAGCCCCAGCATTCGCCGGTTGGCGGCGCGGTCGGTGCCGGCGCCGGCGAAATCGTCGAAGGCCTTCTCGGTCACCCGGATGATGTGCGCATCGACGAAGGCCGCACCTTCTCGGGCGCCGTCTTCGGGGTGCTTCAGGCAGCATTCCCATTCGACCACGGCCCAGCCATCGAAGCCATACTGCGTCAGTTTCGAGAAGATGCCACCGAAATCCACCTGCCCGTCGCCCGGGGACCTGAAGCGCCCGGCACGGTTCACCCAGGACTGGAACCCGCCATAAACGCCCTGCCGGCCGGTCGGGTTCAGCTCGGCATCCTTGACATGGAACATCTTGATCCGGTCGTGGTAGATGTCGATATGTTCAAGATAATCAAGATGTTGCAGGACATAATGGCTTGGGTCGTACAGCATGTTGGCGCGGGCATGCCCCTTCACCCTGTCCAGAAACATCTCGTAGCTGACGCCGTCGTGCAGATCCTCGCCGGGGTGAATCTCGTAGCAGATATCCACGCCGCAGTCCTCGGCATGGTTCAGGATCGGCAGCCAGCGGCGGGCAAGTTCGTCGAAGGCTTCCTCGACCAGCCCCGCGGGGCGCTGCGGCCAGGGGTAGAGATAGGGCCACGCCAGCGCACCAGAGAAAGTCGCGTGGGCGGTGATGCCAAGGTTGCGGCTTGCGTTAAGCGCCTTTTTCACCTGGTCCACCGCCCATTCGGCCCGGGCCTTCGGGTTGCCGCGCACCGATGGTGCCGCAAAGCCGTCAAATGCCTTGTCATAGGCCGGATGTACCGCAACCAGCTGGCCCTGCAGATGGGTGGAAAGTTCCGTCACCTGAAGCCCGGCCTCGGCTGCAATACCCTTGAATTCGTCGCAGTAATCCTTTGACACGGCGGCCTTTTCCAGATCGAACAGCCGGCCGTCCCAGCTGGGCACCTGCACGCCGACATAACCGCAGTCGGCCGCCCAGGCGGTGATCGACGTCCACGAATTGAACGGCGCAGCATCGCCCGCAAACTGGGCAAGGAACAGGGCAGGGCCCTTGATCGTCTTCATGGTATACCTCCCTTTCGGGGGCCGGGCCCCCATTCCACCCTTTCGGGCATTTCAAGCCCTTGTCGGTCCGCAAGGGTCCGTTTCTCGATTGTTGCCACAAGGGCCCGGGCCAGGAAATCCCCGGCACGGCCCACGTCCTCGCGGACGATCAGGATGTCGCGGTGGAAGCGACGCAGGATCGGGATGACCTCTTTCGCCACGACGTCGAAATCCCGCCCAAGCACACGACCCGTCGGCTCGGCACCCGCGATGACTGCCATCGCGGCGGTGGTCGAACCTACTACAAGCCCTTCCGGCGGGTCCGGTTCGGCAAGGCGGCGGGTGACTTCCTCCTCGATCGCGTCTCCAGCGCTGTCCGAGGTGACACGCCCGGCCAGCTGGAAGGGCGGGCACAGAAGGGCGGCCTTGTCGGAAAAGCCGCAGGTCATGTGCCGGGCATAGAGATGCGAGCGGGGTGGGGCGACCAGCATCAGCCGCCGCCTGCCGCGCTGGGACGGCGTGCGTATCGCAAGGCAACTAAAGGCTTCGTTGTCAAAGTCGAAATAGGGGTTATCAAGGCACATGTCCGTCCGGCCGTGGGTCGTGACGGGAAAGCCGTGTTCGGTCATGTAGCGGATCGGGTCCATCGGGTCCTGATCGGGGAAATGGGGCATGACGACCATGTGGTAGGCCGTGCCGCGCAGCCCATCGGCGATGGAACAGATCAGCCTCGAGGTATGGTTCATCACGTCTGCCTTCGTCGAAAGGGCCAGGGCGATGACATTGGTCTTGCCCGTGCGCTGGCGCTCACCGACGCAGTTCGGGCGGTAGCCCAATAGTTCGGCAGTCTCTTGCACGCGCCGCTTGGTGTTTTCCCCGATATCAGGCGCATCCCTCAGCGCGCTGCTGACCGTCACGACGGTCAGGCCGGTCGCGGCGGCGATGGCCTTCAGCGTGGGGCGTTCAGGCTCCGCAGCGGGGGCTGCAATACCTGCCGGATCAGGCGGCATGGTGACGGCCGACATCCGGCGCTTTGGCGGCTGACGGACGCCCGGCCCAGCTCAACGGGTGCGACCCGCAGGCGTTCGCCGGCCGTTCTGTTCCAGAGGTCGCTCGCGGATTCTGCCGGGTAACTGCCTTGCATCCAGGCGCTGCGCGGTGGTCGCGGCGCAGGCCTGCTTCCAGGCGGCTGTCGGTGCGATTCCATTGGTGAATGAAATCTTGGACCTCTAGGGCCGACAAGCGGAAAGTTCCGCTGACCGAGCGACTGAAATGTTCCAGCTGATGACCATAACGATTAAGCGCGAAAATTAAGACATGAAGCGGACGAGGCTGACGGCCTTGCTGTCCGCGTCGGTTCCGTGCTGGTCTCGGCCTTCGAAGCAGGCAGGGGCCACTGCCTGAACCTGGCAATCGCAGGAGGCGGCCGAAGCCGGCGTCCGCTCATGATCTGCTGTGTCACCGCGGCCGAAGCTCGCCTTGCACATGAATATCATGGCGGTGGCGGGGCCAGGCGACTGCCTGAAATCGGGTGAGGCAGGCAAGGTCGTGATTCTGACCACAACCTGAGCCGCCCTCCCGCGCTTTCGCCGCATGAGGCGCGGCGCGCTGGTGATCCTGCAGAGCCTGTCCGGGCGCCTCCTTGGCGGGCGGAGGCATCGCGCGGTTCCCTTGCCAGCGCTACCGTAAGTTCGGGGAAAGCTGGAAGGCCGGAGATCCGCCTCTAAGGGGCCGACGACATCAGCCCCGGCCTTCGCATGCCATGCGGTTGTACCGGATCACCGAGGCTGCCAGCCGGTAAGCCGGCGGATGGTGGCGCCTGCTGCGTCGGACCAGCCGGCTGGATGTGCGGGTGAAAGGTCTGCTGCTGCGGCATGAAGATGCCCTGCCTGCACCATGACCACGGGATTTGATCATATCTTGATCCCGCGGAATCAGGCGTCATAAAGGGAGAAAGTAAGAGGTTACCCCGATGGATGCGGACAACCGGAAGATACCCAGCCACGAGGTCACCTACGCGCGGCTGCGCGACATGATCCTTTTCGGTCATCTGGCGCCGGGGGCCCCGGTCACGATCCAGGGGCTGATCGCCGATCTGGGCGCCGGCATGACCCCCGTGCGCGAGGCGATCCGGCGGCTGACGGCGGAGGGCGCGCTGCTGCCCCAGGGCAACCGCCGCGTGGCCGTACCGGAACTGTCGGCTGACCTTCTGGACCAGGTGGCCTTTGCCCGCCTTGCCATCGAGCCGAGACTGGCAGAACTGGCGTGCGCTCGCCTGACACCTGCGCAGATCGACCGGCTCGAGGCGATCGACGGGAAGGTGAACCGCGCGATCGAGGCCGGGAACCTGCCCGACTATCTCGCGGCGAACCATGCCTTCCACTTCGCCCTTTACGAGGCTGCCGAGGCCCCCGTCCTGCTGGACCTTGCCCGTTCGCTCTGGCTGCGGGCGGGACCGTCCCTGCGCGCCGTGATCGACCGCTACGGCCGAGAGGCGGCCCCGGACCTGCACCGCGAGGCCATCGCCGCGATGCGTGCGCGCGATGCGACCGCACTGGCCAAGGCCATCGAGCGGGACATCCAGCAGGGTGTCGATCATGTGCGTCAGGCCCTGACCGAGGCGCCCTGAACCGCAGGCGCGAAAGCGGGCGCATTGGCAGGCGCAAGCCGTTTGTCTCGCCTCTCAGCCTTCGGCTGAACCGGCTCGGCAGCCGGGGTGCCACCCCGGGCCGCCGGAAGTATTTGTGAGAGGAGCAGATGTTCTTGCTCTTTTCCAAATATTCTCAGGGGGTTCGGGGGCAGAATGCCTGCGAGGCCGAGAAGGAGGGCGAAGGCCCGACGACGAGAGGAAAGGGGAGCGCGGAACGCGCACGATCAATTTGATCAAATTTCTTGAAGCGCCGCGCATTTGATCATATCCTGCATTCAAGTCGGGGCCTTGCGCCCTGCCGATTCCAAGAGGGCCGCGTAATGAACATGATCACCAACCACCTGCCGACCGCCGAGCTTCAGCGCCTGGACGCGGCCCACCACTTTCATCCCTTCACCGACAAGGCGGGGTTGGCGGCAAAGGGCGCGCGGGTGATCACGCGCGGCGAGGGCGTCTGGCTGACCGACAGCGAGGGCCACCGCATCATCGACGGCATGGCGGGCCTGTGGTGCGTGAACATCGGCTACGGGCGCAAGGAACTGGCCCGCGTGGCGGCCAAGCAGATGGAAGAGCTGGCCTATTACAACACCTTCTTCCAGACGACCCACGTGCCGGCGATTGCGCTTGCGGCCGAGATCGCGAAGCTTGCGCCGGGCGATCTGAACCATGTGTTCTTCGCCAGCTCGGGGTCCGAGGCGAACGACACCAACATCCGCCTCGTCCGCCGCTACTGGGATGTGATGGGCAAGCCCTGGCGGCGCATCATCATCGCGCGCTGGAACGGCTATCACGGCTCGACCATGGGCGGCGGCAGCCTTGGGGGCATGAAGCCGATCCATGCCCATGGCGGCAAGATCGACGGGATCGAGCACATCGACCAGCCCTACTGGTGGGGCGAGGGCGGCGACATGACCGAGGACGAGTTCGGCTATGTCCGCGCCCAGGAACTGGAGCGGAAGATCCTCGAGGTCGGGCCCGACAACGTGGCCGCCTTCATCGGCGAGCCGATCCAGGGCGCGGGCGGCGTGATCGTGCCGCCCAAGACCTACTGGCCGGAAATCCAGCGCATCTGCGACAAGTATGGCATCCTGCTGATCGCTGACGAGGTCATCACCGGCTTCGGGCGCACCGGCAACTGGTTCGGGTCGCAGACCTTCAACATCAAGCCGCACATCATGACCATCGCCAAGGGCCTGTCCTCGGGCTATGCCCCGATCGGCGGCAGCATCGTCTGCGACGAGGTGGCGAATGTCGTGGGTAGTGCGGGCGAGTTCTTCCACGGTTACACCTATTCCGGCCATCCGGTGTCCTGCGCGGTCGCGCTGGAAAACCTGCGCATCATGCAGGACGAAAAGATCATCGAGCATGTCCGTGACGTGGCGCACCCATATCTGAAGGAACGCTGGGAAGCCCTGGTCGATCACCCGATGGTGGGCGAGGCGAAGCTGGTCGGACTGATGGGTTCGATCGCGCTGACGCCGGACAAGGAAAAGCGGGCGAAGTTTGCTTCCGAGCCCGGGACGGTGGGCTTCCGTACCCGCGAGCGCTGCTTTGCCAACGACCTGATCATGCGCCATGTCGGCGACCGCATGATCATCTCGCCTCCGCTGGTCATCACCCCTGCCGAGATCGACATCCTGATCGAGCGGGCGCGGAAAAGCCTGGACGAAAGCTATGCCAGCCTGAAGGCAGAAGGGATGTTCGTCGCGGCCTGACAAGGCTGCGGCGCCGGTGACGCCCGCTCCTCGCCTGTTTCCTGTTTCCGAAGAAGAACGCGACTGCGGATTTGCACTCTGCGCCCTCGCGCGTCATGCTGTAGCGAAGGGGAGGGCACCGCGATGTGCTGGGGCATGGAAGTCACGGCCGGCATGGCGGCCGTGGGCGTGGCTGCGGCGGCCTTCACGGCACGGCGCGCCGACCCGGCGGCGGTGCCGCTGACACTTCTGTATTTTGCGGCCATGGAGGGGCTGCAACTGGCTGGCTTTCTGGTGATCGACCAGTGCGGAACACCGGCGAACCGGGCGGTCACGGCCCTGTCCATGCTGCACATCGTGCTGCAGCCTGTCGTGCTGAATGCCTTCATGCTGGCTTGGCTTGCCCCGGGAATCGCCCACGGCACACGACGCCGGGTGTTGGCTCTGGCGGTGCTGTTCTCGGTGCTGATGCTGGCCCAGATGGTGCCTTGGCCCGGTCTTGACCGTTGCACGACCGGCCAGCCGCTGTGTGGCGAGGTGCTGTGCACCATGAGCGGCAACTGGCATCTGGCCTGGACCTTGCCCTACAGCGACATCTTCGGCGGCCCCGACCGCTGGCTGGGCACCAACTTCGGCTTTCCGGCATATGTGCTGGCGATCTTTGTCATGCCGTTGTTCTACGGCCTTTGGCGGTTTGCCCTGTTTCACGCGCTGGTCGGGCCGGTAGCGGCGAACCTTCTGACAGACAATCCGAACGAGGCGCCGGCAATCTGGTGTCTTGTGTCCATCCTTATCCTGGGCGTCGTCCTTCTGCCGGGTGCAAGGCGCTTCTTCGGCGCCGATCCTGCTGCCGCGGCTTGAGTTTGCCGGGCGGCGCCCCTAAACCTTGGAAACCAAGGAAGGACCGCCAACATGCGCATTCATCAGGATCTGGCCGACACGATCGGGAACACGCCGCTGCTGAAGCTGAGGAAGGCTTCCGAAATCACCGGCTGCACGATCCTGGGCAAGGCCGAGTTCATGAACCCCGGCCAGTCGGTCAAGGACCGGGCGGCGCTTTACATCATCCGCGATGCAGTGGCGAAGGGGCACCTGAAGCCGGGCGGCACGATCGTCGAGGGGACGGCGGGGAATACCGGGATCGGCCTTGCTCTGGTGGGGGCCAGCATGGGCTTCCGCACGGTGATCGTGATCCCGGAAACGCAAAGTCAGGAAAAGAAGGACATGCTTCGGCTGGCCGGGGCGGAACTGGTGCAGGTGCCTGCCGCGCCCTACCGGAACCCCAACAACTATGTCCGTTACTCGGGCCGGCTGGCCGAGGCCCTGGCCAAGACCGAGCCCAACGGCGCGATCTGGGCAAACCAGTTCGATAACGTGGCGAACCGCCAGGCGCATATCGAGACAACCGGACCCGAGATCTGGGAACAGACCGGCGGCAAGGTGGACGGTTTCATCTGCGCCGTGGGTTCGGGAGGAACGCTTGCGGGCGTGGCCGCCGCCCTGCAGCCGAAGGGGGTGAAGATCGGGCTTGCCGACCCGGAGGGGGCAGCGCTGCACAGCTACTATACGACCGGCAAGCTGGAAGCGCCCGGTTCCTCGATCACCGAAGGCATCGGACAGGGTCGGATCACTGCAAACCTTGAAGGGTTCAGGCCCGATTTCAGCTACCGCATCCCCGACAGCGAGGCGCTGCCGATCATCTTCGACCTGCTGATGGAAGAGGGTCTGTGCATGGGCGGATCCACGGGCATCAACATCGCCGGTGCAATCCGCATGGCGCGCGAGATGGGACCTGGCAAGACCATCGTCACCATCCTGTGCGACTATGGCAGCCGCTACCAGTCGAAGATCTACAATCCGACCTTCCTGCGTGAAAAGGGCCTGCCGGTGCCGGGCTGGCTGGATCGTCCGGCCCGGCCGCTTCCGGCCGTGTTCGAGGACGCATGAGGCAGGCCCTTCAGGCGCTTTTCCTGGCGCTGGCACTCATCCTGCCCGTCGGGGCGGTGCTGGCGCAGACCTCTCCCAGCGCGATCCCCATTACCGGGGTCGAGACGGCGCTGGACGGTACAGACCTGAATTATGACGATTGGGAACGCACCGCCGCCAGGGCCGAGGCCGAGATTGCCGAACGCCGCACCTCGGACCAAAGGCTGGAGGAAATCCGCGGCCAGCTGGCCAAGTGGCGCTCGGCCCTGCTGACGGCACAGAACGCCAATTCCTCACGCATCGCCACCTTGCGCGAGCAGATCGCCGCGCTGGGCCCGGCACCAGCCGAGGGCGAGACCGAGGCGGACGAGATTTCTCGCCGCCGGCAGGAACTGGCCGCGCAGCTGGTCAAGGCCCAGGCCCCGGGGATCGCGGCGGAAGAAGCCTACCGCCGCGCGGACGGCCTGATCCGCGAGATTGACCGCATCCTGCGCGATCGCCAGGCCGACCAGCTGTTGCAGCTCTGGCCCTCTCCGGTGAACCCGGGCATCTGGCCCGAGGCGGCGATCGGCCTGTCTGACACGCTTCTTCGACTATGGGACGAGGTCGCGACAGCCTGGGCTGATCGCGAGGCACGGGCGCATCTTTACGACAATCTGCCGCTGATCCTTGTTCTGCTGATCGTGGCCGCGGCCCTGGTGGTCTATGTTCGCCGCTGGGTCGAACGCTTTGCCGAACACCTGCAGGCCGGTGCTTCGGTGCGCGGCCGCAAGGTCTGGTCCCTGCTGGCTTCGCTGGGCGAGATCATCCTGCCCACTCTGGGGACGATTGCCCTGTCCCGGGCGCTGGTTGCCAGCAACCTTCTTGGAGAGATCGGCCTGTCCATCACGCAGGCCCTGCCGGTCATGGGGTTCGTCGTCTTCGGGGCGGCCTGGCTGGGGGCGCGTGCCTTTCCCCGGGTGCAGGGCGAGGGTGCGGTTCTGCCGATGCCGCCGGAAAACCGGGCCGAGGGACGGTTCCTGGCAGTGCTTATGGGCCTGACCCTGGCGGCCGAAATGCTTCGTTCGGCCGCGATGGATGCTCAGGCCTATTCCGATGCGACGACGGCGGTGATGTCCTTCCCGATCCTGGTCGCAGGCGGATTGATCCTGATACGGATGGGGCGCCTGCTCAGACAGGCGAGGGATGTCGACGAGCGCAGCTATGTGCTGCGCCTTCTGCTGCTGTTCGCCCGAGGGCTGACCGTCATCGGCCTGGTCGGGCCTGTGCTTGCGGGATTCGGCTATGTGCAGGCTGCGACAGCGATGATCTATCCGGCGATGCTCTCGCTGGCGCTGGTGGCTCTTCTCTTCATATTGCAGCGTCTGATCGGCGATGTATGGGCGCTGATCGTGAAGGCAGACGAACAGGCAAGCGACGCGCTGGTGCCTGTTCTGGCAGGCTTCGTGATGTCGCTTGCCTCGCTGCCAGTCTTTGCGCTGATCTGGGGCGCACGGTTTTCTGACCTGACCGAGCTATGGACCCGGTTCACCGAAGGATTCCAACTGGGTGATACGCGGATATCGCCTACAGACTTCATGATCTTCGCCGCGATCTTCCTGATCGGCTACATGCTGACACGGCTGTTCCAGGGCGCGTTGCGCACCACGATCCTGCCCAAGACCAGCATGGATTCCGGCGGCCAGACTGCTCTGGTCGCGGGCGTCGGCTATGTCGGCATCTTCCTGTCGGCGCTGATCGCGATCAACTCGGCCGGGATCGACCTGTCGGGCCTGGCCATCGTTGCGGGTGCCCTGTCGGTCGGTATCGGTTTCGGTCTGCAGCAGATCGTGTCGAATTTCATCTCGGGCATCATCCTGCTGGTCGAGCGTCCGGTAAGTGAAGGCGACTGGATCGAGGTTGGCGGCGTCCAGGGGCGGGTGCGGGCGATCAGTGTGCGATCCACGCGGATTGAAACCTTCGACCGCAATGACGTGATCGTGCCGAACGCCGACCTGATCACCGGGCAGGTTACGAACTGGACGCGCTTCAACCTGTCGGGGCGGCTGATCGTGCCGGTGGGTGTGGCCTTCGGGTCCGATACCCGCAAGGTCGAACGCATCCTGCGAGAGATTGCCGAAGCGCAGCCGCTGGCCGTGCTGAACCCGCCGCCCATGGTGGTGCTGATGGGCTTTGGCACCGATGCGATCCAGTTCGAGATCCGGCTTATCCTGCGCGACGTGAACTTTTCGCTGTCGGTGCGCAGCGAGATCAACCATCAGATCGTCGAACGCTTTGCGCAGGAGGGTATCGAGATTCCCTTCGCCCAGACCGACGTGTCGCTGCGCAACATCGACGAGATCACGCAGGCGCTCATGGTGCTGCGTGGCGAGACGCCGCCCGGCAAGCCCTCTGCGCCCGTCCTGCCCGAGCCGCAGGCAGAAGCGCCCAGGATGCCCCCCGAGCCGCCCAAGGACGACAGCGGATGACGACCGAACTTCTGTTTCGCACCGACCCCTATCTGCAAGCCGCCGATGCCCGGATTGTGGATCATACGCCCGAGGGCGGTCTTGTGGTGGACCGGTCGGTCTTCTACCCGACGGGCGGCGGCCAGCCCGGTGACAGCGGCGTGCTGGACTGGGACGGAGGCCGGATGACAATTGCGACCACGCTGAGGGCCGAGGGTGGCCGCGTGGTCCTGGTTCCGGCCGAGGCCATGCCGATGCCGCCCATCGGCGCGCCGGTGCGGATGCTGCTGGACTGGACCCGCCGCCATCGCCACATGCGTGTCCATACTGCCCTTCACCTTCTGTCGGTGGTGATCCCCCTTCCGGTGACCGGAGGGCAGATCGGCGCCGACCGCGGGCGGCTGGACTTCGACATGCCTGATCCGCCCGGAGATCCGTCAGTGATCGAGGGCGTAATGAACAGCCTGATCGCCCGCGACCTGCCCGTGACCGAGGACTGGATCACGGACGAGAAGCTGGAGGCAAACCCCGGGCTGGTCAAGACCATGTCGGTCCGCCCGCCGATGGGACAGGGCCGCGTGCGGCTGATCCGCATCGGCGCAGGCGTGGACCAGATCGATCTGCAACCCTGCGGTGGCACCCATGTCGCCAGCACGGCCGAAATCGGGCGCGTGACGATTGGCAAGATCGAGAACAAGGGACGCCAGAACCGGCGCGTTTCGATCCATCTGGCCGACTAGGCTGCCCGTCGTCGAAATGTAGCCTGAGGCCCATCCGGGCATCACAGGCCCTGGCCAGATTTCCTCCGGACCCATCATCTGCGGAAGGAATTCCACGACCGTCCTTGCCGGTCCTGGCGCAGCGCCGGACCGTGCGGGTCTTCCTGCCCACTGCGACTGGCTGCATTGGACCCCACGCGATCTTGACCTTCAGCATTTGGTAGAGGCACTGGTGCTGGATGGCGACCGGTTTGGGCTGGCAGGTATCGCCAGCCGCAATGGCAAGCCCGTCGTCACCCTCGGCCCCTCGGGAAGCGGCGAGTCCGCGCTCCTGCACCTGATTGCCGGGCTGGAAGAGGTCATGGCGGGCGAGATCGCCATCGCGGGGCAGGTGGTGAACCACCTCGAACCGCGCGAACGCGGCTGCGCCATGGTATTCCATGGCCACGCCCTCATCCACACGTGGCGGTGGGGGAAGACATCGGCCATGCGCTGAAAGTCGCGGGGGTGCCGAGGGTCTGACGCGAGGCTCCGGGGTGGCGGCGACGGCGGCCTCGGTCGGGCGGCCAAGGCCGCATCCAGGCAGGTGCATCTTTTCGATGCGCAGACCGGACAGCGGATCGAACCCGCCATCTCGCCGATGCATCCTGTCTTGGGGGCCTGACGGCGATCGGCGCGGCAGCCGGAAACCGCTGACGCGCCGCCAGCTCAGCTTTGCAGGACATAGCTGCCCGGCGCCTGTGCAAGGACGGGCAGGCCCACCCCGGCAGCACCGGTTTCTGGCGGCGGCACCATCTCGCCTGAATGTGCGTCCAGCCATGCCGCCCATTCCGGCCACCAAGAGCCGGGCTTCGGATCGTGAAGCTCCAGCCATGCGTCAGGGCCCATGTAGCGCCCGCCGGCCGGTCGGTGGCCGATCCGGTAGTGCCGTCCCCTGTGGCCGGGCTCAGACAGGATGCCGCCGTTGTGGCCGCCCTTGGTCAGAACGAAGGTCAGGTCGCAATCGGTGAAGAGCGCAGTCTTGTAGACCGATTTCCACGGGGCGATATGGTCGGTTTCGGTTCCCACGACGAGCATCGGCACGTCGATGTCCTTCAGGGCGATCACCTTGCCCTCGACGGCAAACCTTCCGGCCGAGATGCGGTTTTCCAGAAAGATCCCGCGCAGGTATTCCGAATGCATCCGTGCGGGCATCCGGGTCGTGTCGTTGACCCAGACACCGATGTCTGTTGGCAGATCGGGTTCGCCAAGCCAATAGCGGCGCACCGCGCGCGACCAGATCAGGTCTTCTGACCGGATGGCTGCGAAGGCGCCCGACATCTGCGGCCGGTCGAGGTAGCCCTGCGACCACATCATGTCTTCCAGGAACGCAACCTGGCTTTCGTCGAGGAACAGCAGAAGCTCTCCGGCTTCCGCGAAATCGACCTGCGCGGCCAGAAGCGTGACCGAGGCCAGCCGGTCGTCGCCATCCCGCGCCATGGTGGCCGCTGCGATGGCCAGCAGCGTGCCGCCAAGGCAATAGCCGTTGGCATGGACCTTCTGCCCCGGAACGATGCTGTTGATCACCGAAAGCGCCTGCATGATCCCCTGTCGCCTATAGTCTTCCAGCGACAGATCCGCCTGTTCGGCCGTCGGGTTGCACCACGAGATGCAGAAGACCGTGTATCCCTGACTGACCAGCCAGCGAATGAAGGAATTTTCCGGTGACAGGTCGAGGATGTAGTATTTCATGATCCAGGCCGGGACGATCAGCACCGGCTCTGCCCGTACGGTTTCGGTCGTGGGGGAATACTGTATCAGTTCCATCAGGTCATTGCGGAACACCACCGCACCGGGGGTGGTGGCCAGACGCTTGCCCAGGGCGAATTCGTCAGGGACCGGCCGATGCTCCTGTGCAAGGACATGGAAGGCGTCGTCGATGAAATGCGCTGCACCTTCCAGAAGGTTGCGGCCCCCGCTCTTAATGGTTTTCTCGATGATTTCGGGATTGCCGAGCGGAAAGTTCGCGGGCGAGACCGTGTCCAGCATCTGGCGGATCATGAAGCCCGCGCGTTCGGCGTTCTGCCGCCTGAGACCAGGCAGCGGTGCGGTGGCGGCATGCCACCAGTCCTGCACGCCCAGAAATCCCTGCTGCCAGAGCGCATAGGGTTTCCTGTCCCAGCCTTCATGCAGCCATCGCGTATCGTGGGGCCCCGGAAGGAAGGGCTTTTCCTGTGTCTGCCCCAGCATCCCCGACATGGCGAACCGCGCCAGCTTCAGCCAGTTTGTCCCGGCCCTTTCCGCAAGTTCCAGCTGTCGGCCCGGCGCGCGCATCAGGTGCATGGCCCAGTCAGCCCAGGCATCGATCATGGCATGCGGCGAAAGCCCCGCCGTCATGGGTGCGATGCTGGCCATCACGCCCCGGTCAAGGGCTGCGTGGCGGTGCTGGTCCGGTTCGGTGCGCACGGGCTGCGGGTCCGGCGGGATTACCGCGGGAAGGTGAGATGCCTTTTCCGGCGAAGCCTTGGGGCGGGTGCGGTTGGGTCTGCGGGTCATGCGGCCTGGGCCTCTGGCTTGAGCAGCGGCGGAAAGTCCGCCGGGGTAATCGTTTCCCGCTCCAGAAGCAGCCTTGCGCCTGCCTCCAGATCGGCCTTCGAAGCCTTGAGCAGCGCAAGCGCCCGGTCATAGGCCTGTTTCAGAAGGTCGCGCACGGCCAGATCGACCTCGCGGGCCGTGGCCTCGGAATGGTCGCGCGGGGTGAAGCTGAGGCGGTCCTCGCCCAGAAAACCGCTGCGGTCCTGTTCCAGTACGGCCTGGCCCAGGGCTTCGTGCATCCCGAAGCGCGTGACGATCTGCTTGCCGATATCGGTGGCGCGCACCAGATCGTCCGCCGCGCCGGTCGAAACCTCGGCAAAGCGGATCTGTTCCGCCGCGCGACCGGCCAGCAGCATGACCATGCGGTTTTCCAGTTCCAAACGGGTGATGAGAAAGCGGTCTTCGGTCGGCCTGGTCATAGTGTAACCCAGCGCCCCGATCGTGCGCGGGATGATCGACACCTTGTGAACCGGGTCCGCGCCGGGCAGCTGCGCCGCGGCAAGGGCGTGGCCCATTTCGTGCCAGGCGACGGTCTCGCGCTCGCGCGGGTTCAGAAGCCGGCCCTTCCGTTCCATCCCCGCGACGACCCGTTCCAGTGCTGCGGTGATGTCGGCCATGGTAACAGTGTCGCCGCCACGCCGCGTGGCCTGGATCGCGGCCTCGTTCACCAGATTGGCCAGTTCCGCCCCGGTGAATCCCGGCGTCAGCCCGGCCACCGCATCAACGTCCAGGGCGGGATCTACTGCAACCTTGCGCAGATGTACCCGCAGGATTGCGGCCCGGCCGGTCTTGTCGGGGCGGTCCACCACGACCTGCCGGTCGAATCGGCCCGCGCGCATCAGCGCAGGATCTAGGATCTCCGGCCGGTTGGTCGCAGCCAGCAGAACGATCCCTTCGCGCGGGTCAAAGCCGTCAAGTTCGGCGAGAAGCTGGTTCAGCGTCTGCTCCTTCTCGTCGTTGCCGCCGCCGAAACCGCCGATGGTGCGGCGGCGGCCCATGGCGTCCAGCTCGTCGATGAAGATGATGCAGGGTGCAGCCTTGCGGGCCTGATCGAACAGATCGCGCACCCGCGCTGCGCCGACGCCCACGAACATTTCCACGAATTCGCTGCCCGAAATGGAAAAGAACGGCACCCCAGCCTCGCCCGCGATGGCGCGGGCGAACAGGGTCTTGCCGGTGCCGGGCGGGCCGGTCAGCAGGATGCCCTTCGGAATGCGCGCGCCAAGTCGGCCGAACTTCTTCGGCTCCTTCAGGAAATCCACGATTTCCTTCAGCTCGGCCTTGGCTTCGTCCACGCCGGCCACATCATCGAAGGTGACGCCGGTGTTGCGTTCCACATACACCTTCGCGCGGGACTTGCCGACGCTCATCATGCCGCCCATGCCCTGCCGTTCGATGGCCCCGCGCAGGAAGAAGCTCCACAGGGCGAGGATCAGGATCATGGGCAGAAGCCAGGAAAGAAGGTTCGACAGGAAGGTGTTCTGCACCGTGCCGTCGAATTCGACCCTCGATCGCTCCAGCCGTTCGGTCAGGTCCGGCGGCACGATATTGGTTATGAAGTGCGTGTTGCCGTCGATCGGGTTGACATATCGGCCCTCGATCTCTTCTGCGCGCACGGTCACCTGGTCGATCTTGCCGGATTCAAGATAGGTCAGGAACGTGCTGTAGGGGATGCGCTGGGTGACCGAGGCCTGCGAAAGCCACGCTTGCACCATGAGAAGGCCGAAAAAGGCGACCACGAAATACCACAGGTGAAGCTGTTGCTTGCGGTCCATGCGTTCCATCATCCCGGCTGCGGCGGCACCTGGGTCAGGGTCCACTCTCCCGCCGTGTTTCGCAAGCGCAAGGATGGGCCCGCCTTGATTCAGGTCATGCACGCTGCCGAATGATGCCGATAGGCTGTGATGATGTGACCGCCCCCCGACGGCATCAATGTGCCAAGGTGGGTCTGCGAGGATCCACAGAGGAGGACGGTCATGTTGGAGATTATCACGGTCGGGCTCGACCTGGCGAAGAATGTGTTCCAAGCGCACGGCGCTGATGCGTCTGGTCGTGCAGTGCTGCGCAAGAAGCTGAGACGGGATCAGGTTCTGGTGTTCTTTGGCCAGCTGCCGACGTGCGTCGTGGCGATGGAAGCCTGCGGCGGCGCCCACTTCTGGGGCCGCGAGATCGGCAAGCTGGGCCACGAGGTCCGTCTCATTCCGCCCGCCTACGTGAAGCCTTTCGTCAAGCGCCAGAAGAACGATGCGGCTGACGCGGAGGCGATCTGCGAGGCAGCGCAGAGACCCACGATGCGCTTCGTGCCCGTGAAGAGTGAAGAGACCCAAGGGGCCGCGATGGTCTTCCGCATCCGCGAACTGCTGATCCGCCAGCGGACGCAGTCGATCAATGCGTTGCGCGGCCATCTTGGGGAGTTCGGCCAGATCGTGCCACAAGGCGCAGCCAATGCCGCACGTCTGATCGCCATCGTCGAGGACCCGGACAGCGGACTGCCCGCCGATGCCATTGCTACGCTGAAGGTGCTGGTCGGGGCTCTTACCCATCTGGAGGCGGAGATCGGCAGGCTCGATGCCGAGATCGCGCGGCGCGCCAAGGAGGACGAGGTCGCGCGGCGCCTGATGACCGTTCCGGGGATAGGGCCGTTGATCGCCACGGCCATCGCGGTCCTCGCGCCGCCGCCTGACACGTTCCGGAAGGCGCGGGACTTTGCGGCGTGGCTTGGCCTGACGCCAAGACAGCATTCCACCGGGGGCAAACATCGCCTCGGGGCCACGACGAAGATGGGCGAGCGCTCCTTGCGACGGCTGCTGATCATCGGGGCCAACAGCGTCATCATCAAGCGGCACGTCCATGTCGCGGCACGGCCGGGAACGTGGCTTGGCGGGATGCTGACGCGTAAGCCTCCAATGCTGGTGCGGGTGGCGCTTGCGAACAAGATGGCGCGGATCGTCTGGGCCCTGATGGCCAAGGGAGGCCTCTACGAGTCTCCGGCCGCGGCGGCATAAGCCGACCGTCGGTCGCGAGGACGTCGGAGCGGAAGAGGGCAAGGAGAGGTTTGGCGCAACGGTCGTGAGACAGGATCGGGAGACCCAGGGTGCAACAGAGTGCCATCGAGCACGCGGCTTTGATCTGGACCCGACCCGCGAACACCATACGGGCCCGCGGCACGTGAACGGCCGCAGCAGAGGCCGGACACATGTCAGCACCCGACGACGCGCCAGAACCAGCTCCAAAGAATCCCTCTTGCGCATGGGACGGTTACACATGTTGCATGACCCGTCGCGGGCCGTCGGGCAAGGGGAGGGAATCCTTGCAACCGGTCGCCGCGTCAGTGACACTTGCCCCGGAGGGGATCGGTCGGACCTGGCCGCCTTTCCGAACGACTGGACGAGGCCGTTATGACGACAGCGCCCGGCGATCTGCCCGAAGACGCAATCCGGGCGATCTGTGCAGGATTTGGCAACGACCGGCACAGGATGCTGGACATCCTGCTTGGGGTGCAGGCCCGGCAGTGCTGGATTTCCCCCGCCGCGATGGAAACGATTGCCGCGGCGACCGGTCTGACGCGGATCGCGGTCGAGGGGGTGGCAAGTTTCTATTCCTTCCTGTCGCTGTCGCCGAAGGGCCGGGTGCCGATCCGGCTTTGCGACGATATCGTTGACCGTTTTGCCGGGCTGGATGCCGTGGCCGCAGCCTTCGAGGCGGAACTCGGCATCCGCGTCGGCCAGACGACACCGGACGGGGCAGTGTCGCTGGAGCTGACGCCCTGTATCGGGATGTGCGACCAGGCGCCCGCCGCGATGGTGGGCGATCTGGTAGCCACGCGGCTGACACCGGATCGGGCGCGGGCGCTTGCGAGGGCACTGCGGCAGGGACTGTCGCCGACCGAGGCGCTGGTCGCGGATCACGACCGGCTGTCGCCGCTGGCGCGGGCGAAGGCGCAGGTTGAGGACAACATCCGGCAGGCGGGTGAGGTGCTGCTGGGTGCGGTGCCGCTAGACGCCGGGATCGCTGCGGCGCGGGCGATGACTCCTGCGGCGATCATCGACGCGGTAGAGACCAGTGGACTGCGCGGCTGCGGCGGGGCAGGGTTCACGACGGGGCGCAAGTGGCGGCTGGCGGCCAGCGCCCCCGACGATCACCGGGTGGTCATCTGCAACGCCGACGAAGGCGAGCCGGGGACGTTCAAGGACCGCGTCCTGCTGACCGACCGCGCCGACCTGGTCATCGAGGGCATGGCCATCTGTGCCCGGGCGATCGGGGGGCGCGAGGGCATCCTCTACCTGCGCGGGGAATATGTCTATCTGCGCGACCATTTGCAGGACGCTCTGGCCGTTGCCCGGGCGCGGGGCGTGCTGGGGGACGGCTTCGACATCCGCATACAGCTTGGCGCCGGGGCCTATGTGTGCGGTGAGGAGGGGGCGCTGATCTCCTCCTGCGAGGGGTTGCCGGGCGAGCCGAAGACCCGCCCGCCATTCCCGGTCACGCGCGGCTATCTGGGACACCCGACTGTGGTGAACAATGTCGAGACCTTCGCCCATGTCGCCCGCATACTGGATCGGGGGCCGGACTGGTTCAGGGCGATGGGAACGGACAAGAGCCGCGGGACCAAGCTCTTCTCCGTCTCGGGCGATTGCGCGCGGCCCGGGGTCTATGAACTGCCCTGGGGTCTGACCCTGCGCGAGCTTCTGGCGCTGGCAGGGGGCGAGGATGCGGCAGCGGTCCAGGTGGGCGGGCCGTCGGGCACGATGGTCGGCCGGGATGGGTTCGACCGGCGGCTGGGGTATGAGGATCTGGCGACCGGGGGCGCGGTGATCGTGTTCTCGCCCCGCCGCAACATCCTTGAGATCGTGGACTATTACCTGTCCTTCTTCGTGCATGAAAGCTGCGGCTATTGCACGCCCTGCCGGGTGGGCAACGTCTTCCTGAAGAAGGCGGTGGAAAAGTTCCGCAAGGGGCAGGCTGACGAGGCTGATATCGCCTATCTGAAGGAACTTTCGGCCACGATCATCGAGACCAGCCGCTGCGGGCTGGGCATGACATCGCCGAACCCCGTGCTGACCAGCCTGGAAAACCTGCCCCTCGTCTGGGCGGCGGTGACCAGGCCGCGCAAGGACGGGCTGAAGGCCACCTTCGACATCCAGGCCGCCATCGAAGGCGGCCGACGCATCGCCAGGCGGCGGTCCTATATCTTCGACAGGGATTTCAGCGAATGACCGATGCCTTCACCTTTCGCATCGACGGCGTGGATGTGCTGGCCCGGCCTGGCCAGACGATCATGGAGGCGGCAGATGCCGCAGGCATCTACATCCCGCGCCTTTGCGACCACGAAGGCCTGCGCCATCAGGGCGGTTGCCGGGTCTGCACGGTCAGGGCAGGGGGGCGCAGCGTGGCCGCCTGCACCCAGCCGGCCGAACCCGGCCTGGACGTCGAGAACGACACACCGGCCCGCAACCGCATCCGCCGCGATCTGGTGGAGATGCTGTTCCACGAGGGCAACCACCTGTGTCCAATCTGCGAGAAGAGCGGCAACTGCGAATTGCAGGCCATGGCCTACCGGCTTGAAATGACCCAGCCCACTCGCTTTCCTTGGCTGGAGCCCTGCCGCGCCCTGGATGCCTCGCACCCCGACATCGCGCTGGACACCAATCGCTGCATCTCATGCGGGCGCTGCATCCGCGCCAGCCAGGACATCGACGGCAAGGGTGTTTTCGGCTACGTCGGCCGCGGCATCCACCGGCGCGTCGCGGTGAACGGTCCGGACCTTGCCCACACCGGTGCGGCAGTGACGGATGCGGCGATGGCAGTCTGTCCCGTCGGCTGCATCATCCGCAAGGGCGAAGGGTTCAGCACGCCCATCGGCGAGCGTGCCTTCGATCACGGCCTGATCGGGCACGAGATCGAGGAGAAGCGGAAATGACCAGACCCCGCGTCGCCACGGTATCTCTTGCCGGATGCTTCGGTTGCCACATGGCCTTTCTCGACATGGACGAAAGGTTGGTGACGCTGATGGCACGGGTCGAGTTCGACCGCTCGCCGCTGACCGACCTCAAGACCTTTACCCGTCGCTGCGACATCGGCATCATCGAGGGCGGCTGCTGTAACGAGGAAAACGTCCACACCCTGATCGAATTTCGCCGGAACTGTGATGTGCTGATCGCACTCGGCCAGTGCGCGATCATGGGGGGGCTGCCGGCGATGCGCAACGCGATCATGCATGCGGACGATCCGCTGCGGGAATGCCTCGAGGAGGCCTATCTGACCGGACCCTATCTGCGCAATCTGACGCGCCATGTCCCGAACGACCCCGCGCTGCCGCTGATCCTGGACAAGGTCTATCCCTGCTCCGACATTGTGGACATCGACATCCAGATCCCCGGCTGTGCGCCTTCGGGCGACATCATCTTCGACACGCTGACCGCCCTTCTGGACGGAACGTTCCACGGCTTTGACCGGGCACGGCTGCGCTTCGACTAGAGAGGTGGCGATGACAGGAACCCGGTTGATCGAGATTTCGCCCGTTACCCGGGTGGAAGGCCACGGCAAGGTGACGATCCATCTGGACGCCGACGGCAACGTGGACGAGGCGCGGCTGCATATCGTCGAGTTCCGCGGTTTCGAACGCTTCATCCGTGGCCGGCTGATGTGGGAGGTGCCAGTCATCGTCCAGCGCCTTTGCGGCATCTGCCCGGTCAGCCACCACCTGGCCGCCGCCAAGGCGATGGACCAGATCGCAGGCGTGGACGTGCTGCCCCCCACGGCGGAAAAGATGCGCCGGCTGATGCATTACGGGCAGGTGATGCAAAGCCATGTCCTGCATTTCTTCCACCTTTCCGCACCGGACCTGCTGTTCGGCTTCGGCGCACCTGCGGAACGGCGCAACATATTCGAGGTGATCCGGGAAAATCCCACCCTTGGCCTGCGCGCCATCCAGATGCGCAAGTTCGGGCAAGAGATCATCGAGGCTACGGCGGGCAAGAAGATCCACGGCACCGGGGCGATCCCCGGCGGGATCAATCGCAATCTGCCTTTGGAAACCCGCGATCGCTTCCTGGCGCAGGTGGACGAGATGCTGGCCTGGGCACAGGACGCGCTGGCGCTGGCGCGCGGCTATGTGGAAGATCATGCCGAACTGGTGAAAGGTTTCGGCAACTTCGCCTCGAACCACATGTCCCTGGTGCGCGAGGGCGACGGAGCCCTGGACCTTTACCACGGTCGGCTGCGCGCGCTGGGCCCGCAAGGCACCCCGATCTTCGACATGGTGGACTACTGCGACTACCACAAGCACCTCATCGAGGATGTAAGGTCATGGTCCTACATGAAATTCCCCTTCATCCGCAGCCTTGGGGCCGAGGACGGATGGTATCGCGTCGGCCCCATGGCCCGGATGAACACGGCCAGCTTCATCGACACGCCGCTTGCCGATGCCGCCCATCAGGCGCTGCGGGCCTTCTCGGGCGGGCTGAACCATTCGACGCTCGCCAACCACTGGGCGCGAATGATCGAGGTGGTGCATTGCGTGGAAAAGATCCGCGAGCTTCTGCACGACCCCGACCTGCAGGGCACCGATCTGGTGGCCAAGGGCGAACGGCGCTTCGAAGGGATCGGCGTGATCGAGGCACCGCGCGGGAACCTCATCCACCATTACAAGGTGGACGAGCATGATCAGGTGACCTTCTGCAACCTCATCGTTTCGACGACGCACAACAATGAAGGCATGAACCGCGCGGTGAAGGCGGTGGCGGTGCAGCATCTGTCGGGCCAGCCGAAAATCACCGAAGGGATGCTGAACCATGTCGAGGTTGCGATCCGGGCCTATGACCCCTGTCTGTCCTGCGCCACCCATGCACTGGGGCAGATGCCCTTGCAGGTGGAACTCGTCGGGCCTGGGGGTGAGGTGATCGACCGGGCCGCGCAATGCCTTTAGGGGCCCGTGTCCTGCTGATCGGCTACGGCAATCCGGCGCGCGGCGACGATGGCCTCGGCCCCGCCCTGGCCGAGGCCATCGCAGAGCTGCATCTGCCCGGCGTCACGGTCGAGATCGATTATCAGCTGACCGTGGATCATGCCGCTCTGATCGCGGCGCATGATCTGGTGATCTTCGCTGATGCCGCAATGGATCTGGACGCCCCTTTCCGACTGACGCGTACCGGCACCACCCCAACTGCCACTCTAGGCAGTCATCAGGTCACGCCCGAGGTGGCCCTGCATCTTGCCGGGCTGCTGTTCGGGAAGGTTCCCCCGGCATTCACTATCGCCATCGCGGGAACCGCATTCGGTGCGATCCGCGAAGGTCTGGGCCCCGAGGCTCGATGCCATTTGGGTCAGGCAGTGGCGGCGGTTCTGGAACTTCTGGGAAATTCTGCCGACGATCGACCGCAGGTCCGGGCAAAGGGCTTGTAAAGGCGCCATCAGTCGCACGCCTGGAAACGCATGGAGCGAGTCTGGCCGTTCAGGTGCCGAAGTCCCTTGCAAAGGGAAGTGCGACTTGGCAGAAGGACGCGCAAGGACAGTTGGCCGAGTGGTCGAAGGCGCACGCCTGGAAAGTGTGTAGGCGGGGAACCGTCTCGAGGGTTCGAATCCCTCACTGTCCGCCACTTGCACATCGCAAACCCGAGATGAGGTTCCTGACGGGGCCTTTTTTCTTTTTGTTTCAAAGGGGTTTAGCGATGCCATCCGCGTTTCGGAGACTGGCGCTTCCGCCGAAATCGGTCTCTGAACGCCCCGCGTCTCTTTCCATCCGCCCTTCACCCAAATCGAGACGGTTTCAAAAAGTATCGTATTTTCAGCGTGTTGCTGAAACTTAACTGCGCCGCAGTTGAAGCAGGTTCGTCTGCTCTCGGTGCGAACAGAGACGCCCGAAGGCGGCGTTTCACAGCGCAAAACCTCGTAATGCTGCGCGAAGCCCTTGGTGACAAACAGCACGGGGGCACCTAGCCTGGCGCCATGTCGAACGGAGCCTGGACGGATAAAGAAAATGATCTGATCGTCGCGGATTACTTCGCGATGCTGGCCGACGACATCTCCGCGCGCCGCTACAGCAAGGCCGAACACCGCCGCGCGCTGCTGCCGCTACTGAACGACCGGTCCGAGGGGTCCGTCGAGTTCAAGCACCAAAACATCAGCGCGGTGCTGAAGGGGCTCGGCGAGGACTGGATCCCCGGCTACAAGCCCGCGTTCAACTTCCAGATGACCTTGGTGGATGCCGTGGCGCGGTGGCTGGCGCTGAACCCGGCCTGGCTCGGGCGCCAACCTGGGCTGCACCCCGCTTTGGGCCTACGCGAGGCAGCACAGATCTGGATCGGACCGCCGCCGACACTGTCGAACCAGCCGCCTCCGCAAGAACTGGACCAGATGCTGCACATCGCCCGCAAGTTCGACGTGGCGGGCCGGGACGAGCGCAACCGGGCCCTCGGCCGCGCGGGCGAGGAGCGCGTCCTGGCGCATGAGCGCGCGGCATTGCGGACGGCAGGACGTGACGATCTGGCGCGCAAGGTGCGCTGGGTGTCGGAGGAGGATGGCGATGGTGCGGGCTATGACATCGCGAGTTTTGCCCCGGACGGGCAATTCCGGCTGATCGAGGTCAAGACGACGAACGGATGGGAGCGCACGCCCTTCCACATCACCCGCAACGAGCTGGCCGTGGCCGAGGAGCGCCGGTCGGAATGGCGCCTGTTCCGGCTGTGGAATTTCGCGCGTGAGCCGAAGGGGTTCGAGTTGCACCCACCACTGGATGCGCATGTCTCGCTGACCGCGACGTCCTTTCAGGCGAGCTTCCTAGCTTCTTGAAGAAGAAATTCCTTCATCCCGGGTTGGGCCCAAGGCCAATGGCCGTCCAGACGACCGTCGACAGACATTTCAGCCCAGCTCGGCCACTGTGCAGGCGGGTGGATCGTTGAAGCTTTTTTCATACTGCTGTGACCCCCGATGCTCATCCGGCTGACACCAGAGTCCTTTGTTGAACTTGGCGCTGTTTCGCCGACGGAGCAATGGGCGATCTGCGCAGCGTTTCGGTTGCGCGAAGCTGATCGCCCATTGCG
>NZ_SIJH01000002.1 GCF_004762095.1 Tabrizicola caldifontis | reverse complement strand
CGGCTGAAAGACTGGCGCAGGGTTGCCACCCGCTATGACCGCTGCCCAAAGGTCTTCCTCTCAGCCGTCGCACTCGCCGCAACCGTCATGTTCTGGCTATGAATGGAGAACGAGTCCTGACCCTAGGTGGGCGGATGGGAAAGGATGCGAACCTGCCTCGCCACGAAATTCCGCAGGCACGAAAGACCATGAGCCGGTTTTCTGCCCCGTATTCTGCATCGAGGCCCAATTTTCATCGGTTCAAGGGCCGGTTCAATCCGACACTCACTGAAAGTGGCCCACTCCCGAACTGCAAAACCAAGATTGAAAACTGTCCCGGCTTTGCCGGCATGCTGGCAACGAAACCGCGTGTCAGCGGCAGAATGAAGCGGCCAGTGAAGAATTATCCGGCAGCATGCGTTGCGGCCCCATATCGGACGAATCGGCGGCAGCAGGCTTCATCGCCCTGACAGAACCGGCCGATCCACCTTGGTCAACACACGGTTCACCGAGGCGGGCGGTGGCGGATTGCATCAGCTTTTCAGGAGCGACAGTCGCGGATCACCCTCGGGCAGAATCGTGAAAGTGTTTCGGGTGAACAGGCCAAAGCCATAGTCCCGGCGTTCGTGAACCATGTAGATATCGAAGCCGGCGCGCTTGCAGCCCTTCAACGAGGCCATGTTGTCGCCGGCAACAAAGGTGAACGCATAGTCGGCACCGAAATCGCGCGCCCGGTCAGCGATAAGATACATGGCCTCGGACATGATGCGCTGCCCGCGATAGGCAGGCGGGGTATAGGCATTTTCAAGCAGCGCCTCGTTGCTGGCCAGAACGGGAAAGCCCCAGGATTTTGCCTGGATCTTCTCGTTCTGATCCGCGCCCATCAGCCATTGCATGTAACACGGCGTTCCCGTCGTTTCGTCGACCGCCACATATGGCGTGGGTATGTCGGCAGCCAGATGTTCCAGCCGATATCTGATCTCGACTTCGTCTGCGGGATCGGTTCCGTTGCGACGGTGCCCGAAAAGGGCCTCTTCATCGCCGGGGGCGAAGGGCCGCACATGCAGCGGTATCTTCGCCCGCGGGGGCTCGAACTGCTCATGCAACGACCGTCGCAGGCCGAAGCGCCACGAATAGCAATAGGCGCCCTTCTTGAGGCGCCAGGAAATCCTGTCGTGCAGCGTGCGCCTTACGACAATCTGGCCCGAATCTGACATCGCCACCCCCATTGTCACCTTCAGGAATTCCGATCTGACGCAGCCTAGCAGAATGCCTGCAGAATCCTACGGTCAGCTGCGCGCTCGCGCGGGCTATCCACATCTTCCTTTGCCGGCCTTGCCCTGGACCAGAAACCTCTTGCCAAACCCCGGATATCCAAGGCAGCCTGACGCAGTTGCGCGCAGAGTGACGCATGAACGACAGTGTCCGGCTGGTCCTTGGCTTCCGCAATGGCAGTTGCCCCGAAAGGGGCGGCCGGGTGTTCTTGCCAACGGGTCCCTTATGCGAGGGATGCGCGGCCAGTCGGCGATTCCGTGGCCCGATGCGCACCCTGAATGGTCGCGGAAGCTTGAGTATTCAGTCATGAACCACATGGTCACCGACGCCGGATCACCGGGAACACGTCGATCGACGGCACGAAAGATCGAACTTCACACCGACTGGCGCGCCCTCGAGAAGACATGGCGCGCGCTTGAGGCCGACGGCCGCTGCACGGTGTTCCAGACATACGACTGGGTCGCACCCTGGTATGAAAATACCAACAGGCATGGCGTTGCGAAGCCGCTGATCGCAACCGTCGCCGATGAAGGTGGCGTCGTCTGGATCCTTCCGCTCTGCCGCCACCGCTGGAAGGGGCTGAATTTCATCTCGCTCGCCGATCTCGGGGTCAGCGACTACGGCGGGCTTCTCATGGCCCGCAACGACCGGATCGGCGATCATGAGGTTCGCGATGTCCTGACCGACATCCTGCGGGCGCTTCCCCGCTGTGACATGGTGCACTTCCAGAAACTTCAGCTGCGCATTGATGACCGGCCCAACCCCCTGTTGCAGGTGGGTCATGTCGTTGCCATGCGGGAAAAATGCTACGGGATCGAGGTGAACCGACCCTGGGCAGATCTGTCGAAGGACATCATGCAATCGCGACTGCGATCAACGATCCGCCAGCAGAAGAAGAAGATTGCCGTTCATGGCCCGCTCAGCCTGGAGCATGTCAGGGATCCGCGCGCAATGAAGGCGGCGATGGATATCCTTTGGGAAATGCGGCGCGGCAGGTTCAGACGCATCGGACGCGCCGACACGCCCGAGGTGTGGCGCAGCTTCTATTATGACGTTGCGACGAACCCGGAACGGCAGCTGGATCTCTGCGTGACCATCTGTCGCGCGGGCGACACGCCGATCGCCGCGTGCTTCGGCCCGACCCGGGGCAGAACCTATCATGTGGTCCTTCCGACCTTTGCCGCCGACGAATGGGAAACCTATCGTCCCGGCATGCTGATGTTCGACGCGATGCTCGAAGAATTCGGCCCGAGAACCGGATTCACCGGCTATTTCGATTTCACCATCGGCGATGAACCGTACAAGCAGCGTTTCGGCGCAGTCGGCAGCCCGCTGATGGAAACGATGACCCCCAGAAGCCTGAAGGGCCGTCTTGCCTTTGTCTATTGGCGCGCCAAGGCTTCAAGGCGCCATCGTCCGGTCAGGCAGAAGGCAGAGAACGACTGACCCGCCTGCGGCTTGTGCCGCGACACGCACGGAGATTGCCGAACAGGCTTCGCGCGACCCGGCCGGTTTCGCCGGGTGGCGCATCCTTGGCGGCCACCCGAACCCCGGCGATGACCCCGCCATCCGCGACAGGTGCCTGATCTGGGCACGTGAAAAAGCAAAGGCCCGGGCAATCATGCCAAGGCCTTCGGATTGAATGGCGGACCCGGAGCGATTCGAACGCCCGACCCTCAGATTCGTAGTCTGATGCTCTATCCAGCTGAGCTACGGGTCCGCGATGCGGGCGATGTAGACCCAAGGGCCGGGGTTTGCAAGGGGCAAATCACCCCTCGGCATCCGTGGTCGACTTGGGAAGGTGGATGACGAACTCGGTCCCCTCGGCATCGCTGCGCGCAAGCTCCAGACGCCCGCCATGTCCGCGCACCAGTTCGGCGGCGATCGCAAGGCCCAGGCCCGTGCCGCCCTTCCGCGCGCCGCCCTGGAAGGCCGAGAACAGATGCTCGCGTGCCTTCGGCGGCAGACCGGGGCCGGTATCGCCGACACGGATCCACCAATCCCTTTCATCTTCGCCGGCAGAAATCTCGATGGTGCCGGGCTGGCCGGTGGCCTCGATCGCCTGGCGGGCATTGCGGACAAGGTTCGACAGCACACGATGAAGCTGCTCGCCATCGGCGCGGATCATCAGGCCCGGCGGCACATCGATAAGAAACGTGATCTGGGTTTCGGCTCCCAGCCCTTCGCCTTCCGCAACTTCCGCGGCCAGTTGCGCCATGTTCAGCCGGCGCAGCTGCGGTGGCGGCTCCTCTGCCTTGCCGAATGCCAGGGTTGATTCGCACAGGCTGACCGCCCGGCTGATCGAGTTGATCAGCTTCGGCGCAGAACGCGCCACGGCCGGATCGGCGCTGCCTTCCAGCCGGTCGGCGAACAGCTGCGCCGTGGTCAGGATGTTGCGCAGGTCGTGGCTGATCTTGGCCACTGCCGCGCCCAGCTGGGCCAGTCGTTCCTTCTGCCGCAGGGCGCCGGTAAGCTGGGTCTGCATCGACTGCAGCGCCTCTTCCGCCGCGCGCAACTCTTCGACATCGGCGGTGGGCTCGATCACGCGGCGCGCATCCTCGGGTGCCTCGGCATAGGTCTGCATGTGATGCACGACGCGGCGGATCGGCACGACCAGCAGCCGCTGCACGGCCAGAAACAGCAGCAGGGCGGTAACCACCGAGATCAGGGCAGACAGGACCAGGATCCGCAACCCGTAGTCCAGCATCTCGCGCCGCAGGGCGCGGGTTTCCATCGTCACCTCGATCAGGGTTCCTGCCTCCTGCACCGGATAGCCGATCACGCGGATGATGCGGTTGTGCGGATCGAACAGCACGGCAAAGGCATCGCGGATCAGTTCCCACGGGCCGGCCATGCGCAGGTCGTAGGTGGCATGGATCTCGCCCGGCACGGGCGAGGAAAGGACAAGCTGCCGCACCTCGTCGCGCCGCAGGACGACGTTGAAGACCTCGGCGTTCTTCAGCAGTTCGGCTTCCAGGTCCGGGGCGATCATGTCTTCCGCGGCAAGCTGGGTCAGCGCGGCGATCTGCGCCTGTTTCAGCCGGGTCAGCAGGAAATCTGCCCGGTACCGCGCAATCGAGGGCACGAAGATCAGCACTTCGGCCAGCATGACGAAGATCACGGTCAGAATCAGGAACCGTCCCGAAAGCGTGTTGAGAAAGCCCCGTCGCCGTTCCGTCACCCGAACCTACCTTGGCAATCCGGCGTCAGGGGATCCAGCGCTGCACCAGCCGGACGATCTGCCTTACTGCCGGATTGTCGAACAATTTCGGGCTAAAATAGGCGCCTGCAGCGTGTTTGGAAACCTCTCCCAGCGTGGGATAGGCGGCAATCATCCCGGCAATGGCGGACATTTTCAGCCTTGCCCCGATCGCCAACGCCCACAGGCCGATCAGCTCGCCTGCCTGCGGACCGACGATCGAGGCGCCCACGGGTCGGCCCCCGGCCACCATGACCTTGATCAGCCCAACCGCCCTGCCGTCGGCCAGGGCACGGTCGTTATGGGCAAAATCCGCCCGGACCACGGTCAGACCTGCGCCATGGGCGGCGCGCGCCTCGGCTTCGGTCAGGCCGACCTGGGCAAGTTCCGGGTCGGTATAGGTCACGCGCGGGACGGCGCAAGGGTCGGCCTTCGCGGGCAGGCCCAGCACCGCCTGGCGGATCACGATTCCCGCGTGCCAGCCCGCGACATGGGTGAATTGCGGCCCGCCCGCCGCATCGCCCACGGCATAGACGCGGCGGTTGGTCGTGCGCAACCGGGCGTCCACTGTGACACCTTTGGATGTATGGGCGATTCCGGCGGCCTCCAGCCCCATCCCGTCAAGCGATGCCCTGCGGCCCACGGCCATCAGGATGTGGCTGCCCTTCACTTGCGTCCCGTCAGCCAGTGTGACTTCGACCGCGCCCTCGGCTCCGGCCAGACGGACGACCGGCAGGCCTGCGACGACGGCGATTCCCTCAGCCCTGAGCGCATCGGCCACGACCGCAGCCAATTCCGGGTCTTCCCGACCCAGGATCCCGGCCCCTTCTATCACCGTGACCCCGCAGCCCAGTCGGCGATGCGCCTGGGCCAGTTCCATCCCGATCGGCCCGCCGCCAATGACGATCAGATGCTGCGGCCGCTCCCGCAGGGCGAAGATCGTTTCGTTGGTCAGGAAGGGCACCGTATCCACCCCCTGGATCGGCGGGACATTGGGGCGCGAGCCGGTGGCGATGACAAAGCGCCGGGCGCGGATGACATGATCGCCTGCCTGCACCTCGCGCGGGCCGGCGAAGCGGGCAAAGGCGCGGATCACGGTGCAGCCCAGGCCCTCGAACCTTTCCTGGCTGTCCACGGGCGCGATCTGGGCGATGACGGCAGCGACGTGATCCTTGACCGCGCCGAAATCGACCCGCGGATCGACACCGGTCACGCCCGGGAACCCGCGGCGCTGACCCTCGGCCGCCCGGGCGGCGGCGATCAGCGCCTTGGATGGCACGCAGCCCGCGTTCAGGCAGTCGCCGCCCATCTCGCCGGCTTCGATCAGCACCACCCGCGCACCCATCTGCACCGCCCCGGCGGCGACCGACAGCCCGCCTGCCCCGGCGCCGATCACGCAGATGTCGGTGTCGATCCGCATCTCAGCGCCCCTTGCGCAACGCCTTGAGAACCATGGGCAGCGCCGCAAGCGCGGCAAGGCCCAGCATCGGCAGCAGGATCGGGGGGGTGAAGACGATCGACAGGTCAGGCTTGTCGCCGCGGGCGAAGACCTCTCCCAGCCCGGCGCCTATCGAGGTGAACACCAGCGCCGCCGGGATGATGCCGAAGAAGGTCGTGGTGGCATAGACCCGCAGGCGAATGCCGGTGAAGGCGGGGATCAGGTTTGCCAGCACGAAGGGCACGGCCGGGATCAGCCGCATCAGGAACAGGACGGACCATTCGTTTTCGCGGATGCCGGCCATCAGCCGTGCCGCGCCGCCGCCGCCGCCCGCTACGCGCGCTGCCATGCGGTTGCCGAAACCCGCGCGCACCGCCAGGAAGATCAGGATCGCCCCCAGCGTCGCCCCGGTCACATTGTAAAGGACGCCGGGGAAGAGCCCAAACAGGAATCCCCCGGTCAGCGAGGCCACGGTCCCCCCCGGAAGGCTGAGCGCGACGATCGCCGCATAGGCCGCCATGAAGGCCAGGACCGTCGGCAGGTAATGCGCATCACGGAAGGCCAGCAGCGCCTCGCGGTTCGCCGCCAGTGTCTCGAAGCTGAGCTGTTCGCGCAGGAGAACCGCACCGGCCAGAGCTGCGGCAAGGATTGCTAGCACCGGCAGACGCCGTACCCAGGGGTTGCGCGAACTGGGTGCAGTCTTGACGATCAGGGTCGGCTCATGTCCTTGCATGTCGGGAGGATGGCCGATGCGGCCGCGATTGCACAGGGGCATCACGCGGCCTTGAAGCCCGATCCGCCCACGCAGCGCGGCTTGCGGCATTTCCCGCGCATCGCAGGGGAAATGTTGCAGGAAATCCGCGCCGGGTGCGTTGACTTGGGCGAAAACCGCCCGTAAAGGACGGGCTTCAAGTTAGAGGCCCTCGAATCCGTCCGGGGTTCGAGGCAATTACGGAGAGCCGCGATGAAGCGCACCTTTCAACCGTCGAACCTGGTTCGCAAGCGCCGCCACGGCTTCCGGGCGCGCATGGCAACCAAGAACGGCCGTCTTGTGCTGGCAGCCCGCCGCGCCAAGGGCCGTCACAAGCTGACCGCCTGATGCTGGCCCCTGCGGGGGCAATGGGTGGCGACAGGATACCGCCGGAAAACCCCGGGAACGGCCCCCGCGCCGCCACACCCGCCGGTTCTCCGGCGGTTTCGTTTTGCGTCCTGCGCAAGCGCACCGATTTCCTGAAATGCGCTTCGGCGCGGCGGCAGGGGACCGATGGCTTCCTGTTGCAGGCCCGCGACCGCGGGGATGGAGACAGTACGGTGCGTGTGGGTTTCACTGCGTCGAAGAAGATCGGCAACGCGGTTACGCGCAACCGGGCCAAACGCCGGTTACGGGCGCTTGCGCGCGAGGTTCTGGCCGACCTTGCCCGCCCCGGCTGGGACTATGTGCTGGTCGCGCGGCCAGAGGCGACGGTGACCCGCGCCTATGCCGATCTGTGCGCGGATCTGCGGCGCGCCCTGCGCTCGGTGCACCGGGCATGACACCGCTTGCGCATATCCTTGCCCTGCCCGTCCGGGCCTACCGGCTGTTCCTGTCGCCCTGGGTCGGCCACGGTTGCCGGTTCCAGCCGACCTGCTCGGCTTATGCGCTGGAGGCGCTGGAGCGGCACGGGGCCGTCCGCGGCGGATATCTGACCGTGCACCGGCTGTGCCGGTGCCACCCCTGGGGTGGCCATGGCTATGACCCGGTGCCCGGCGCGGACCCGGAACACGACAGGACGCAGCACGGATCCTGAGACCCGTCGCCTAGACCGGAATATTGTCGATCAGCCGCACGCCGTCGATCCAGGCCGCCGCCAGCATCCGGCGCGGGCGGCGCGGATCGTCCGAGGGCATCAGCGTTTCGGCATCTCGCAGCTCGATGTATTCCACCCGCTCGAACCCGGCTGCGCGCATGGTTTCTGCCGCCTCGCGGATCGCCATGCGGTCGGCATGGCCGGCGCGGATGTCCTCGGCCGCGCGGGCGATGGCCGCATAAAGCACCGGAGCCTTCGCCCGCCCTTCGGGCGTCAGCCGGACGTTGCGAGATGACATTGCCAGACCGTCCGCCTCGCGGATCGTTTCGCAGCCCACGATCTCGACCGGCAGGTTCAGGTCACGCACCAGCCGCAGCACGACCTGCAACTGCTGCCAATCCTTCTGCCCGAAATAGCCCCTGTCCGCCAGGGACATGCCGAACAGCTTGGTCACCACCGTCGCCACACCATCGAAATGGCCCGGGCGCATGTGGCCCTCCAACGGCTGTGCCACGCCGGCCATCGAAACCGTGGTGATGAAACCCTCGGGATAGACCTCTTCCACCGACGGGGCAAAGATCGCATCGACCGGCACCGTGGCCAGCAGGCTTGCATCCGCCTCTTCGTTGCGGGGATATTTCTTCAGATCCTCGGGGTTGTTGAACTGTTTCGGGTTCACGAAGATCGTGGTGATCACCCGGTCGCATTCCGCCCGCGCGCGGCGGGCCAGAGACAGGTGGCCGTCATGCAGCGCGCCCATCGTCGGCACCACGCCCACCGTTTCGCCCCGTGCCTTCCAGCCCCGCGCCAAGGCGCGCAGGTCGGCCACAGTCCGCAGGATCGGGATCATTTCTTCACCGGAAGCACGTCGGGAAAACCGTGTTCTTCGGCCGGGAAAGCGCGGCTGCGCACCTCGGCGGCATAGGCGGCAATCGCCTCGTCCGCCGCGCGGCCCAGCTCGGCATAGCGTTTCACGAACTTCGGCCGGAACTCGGTGAACAGACCCAGCATGTCATCGACCACCAGAACCTGGCCATCGCAATCGACCCCGGCGCCGATGCCGATGGTCGGGATCGAGAGGGCCCGCGTCACCTTGCCTGCAAGACCGGACGGCACCTTCTCCAGCACCACGGAAAACGCCCCGGCGGCCTCGACCGCGCGGGCGTCGGCCATGACCTTCGCCGCCTCGGCGTCGCGGCCCACCACCTTGTAGCCGCCCAGCGTGTTCACCGCCTGCGGCGTCAGGCCGATGTGCGCCATGACCGGCACGCCGCGTGCGGTCAGGAATGCGATCGTATCGGCCATGTGCTGGCCGCCTTCCAGCTTTACCGCCGGGGCGCCGGTTTCTGCCATCAGGCGGCTGGCATTGCGGAAGGCCTGCTGCGGCCCTTCCTCGTAACTGCCGAAGGGCATGTCGATCACCGGCATCGCCTTCTGCGCGCCCCGGACGACGGCACGCCCATGCAGGATCATCATCTCCATCGTCACCCCCAGGGTCGAGGGCAGCCCGTGGATCACCATGCCGACAGAATCGCCCACCAGCACCACGTCGCAATGCGCATCGACCAGGCGCGCGACAGGTGTGGAATAGGCCGTCAGCACGACCAGAGGCACACCGCCCTTGCGGGCGCGGATGTCGGGGGGCAGCACGGGACGGACGGGGGAGGTGGCGCT
Organism: Tabrizicola caldifontis; assembly: GCF_004762095.1. Taxonomy (GTDB): domain Bacteria; phylum Pseudomonadota; class Alphaproteobacteria; order Rhodobacterales; family Rhodobacteraceae; genus Tabrizicola; species Tabrizicola caldifontis. The sequence goes on along the minus strand of NZ_SIJH01000002.1, from coordinate 249,340 downwards.
CATCTTCGGTCCCTCGCGGTTCGCAATCTGCCCGCCATATGGGCACAAGCGCACCGCAACCGCAACAAAATTGCGCCGCACCGCAGCGTCACCGCCAGGGCTTGACGCGGCCCGCCCCGGACGCCCCAATGCGCCAGAGGAAAGGAGCCCCCATGCCCCTTGTCGAACGCCTGACCCGCGACGGCATCACGCCCGAAGTCGCCCGCCCGGACCCCGCCAAGGTCGTGAAGGGCGATCCGGTGCATACCACCTGGAACATCGAGGACCGCGACGGCCTGTATGCCGGCCTGTGGCAATCCACCCCCGGGGCGTGGCGCATGTCCTATACCGAATGGGAATATGTCCACATCCATTCCGGCCATTCGATCCTGACCGGCGATGACGGCACTATCGTTCATCTGCGGGCTGGTGACAGCTACATCATCCGCCCGGGCTTTCAGGGCGTGTGGGAGGTCGTCGAGACCACCCTGAAGGACTATGTCATCCTGACCTAGACGTGTCCGAGGTGCCGACGATGACCGTCGCATCCACCGGCATCGGGCGCGGGCAATCCCCGGGCTCGATGCCGCGGCGGGCGCAGGCGGCAAGTCGCTTTTCTTCGGCAATCCGGGCTGCCTCGCGGTCCTTTTCGGCCTTGCGCGCGATCTCGGCCAGGTCGCGCTCCTTCTTCGCCATGTTCTCGGGCGTGGCCGGAACCACGCGGCCGAAGGCGTCGATCATCTGCGGGCCTTCGATGGCCAGGCTTTCGGCCTCGGTCCGGACCTTGACCCGCGCGCCGATCGGGACGCGATTGTAAAGATCGATGATGTCCTGATTGAACAGCCGGATGCAGCCCGCGCTGGTTGCCGCGCCGATCGAGGCGGCATCAGAGGTGCCGTGAATGCGGAACATCGTGTCGCGCCCACCGCGGTAAAGATACAGCGCCCGCGCGCCCAGCGGATTCATCAGGCCACCCGGCAGTCCGCCGGCATAGGCGGCGTAAAGGTCGGGCCGGGTGCGCACCATGTTTGCGGTCGGCTGCCAGCGCGGCCATTCCGCCTTGCGCCCGATCACGCCGGTACCCTTGAACGACAGCCCCTCGCGGCCCACTGCGATGGGATAGCGCGTGGCCGTGCCGCCCTCGCCCACAAGGTAGAGCTTGCGGGTGAAGATGTCGACCACGATGGTCCCCGGCGCCTCGTCCCCGGCATAGGCTACTTCGGCCCGCCGGTTGTCGCCGGTCAGATACTGCGCCGGCACCGGTTCGATGAAGAATTCGCCGTCCTGGACGCCTTCATACCCCGGGACGACCGGAGGCTCTGACGGCGTGGGGTTTCCGGCACAGGCGGCAAGCAGCGGCAGGGCAAGGATCGCGACGATCCGGGCAACAGACAAGGACACTTGGCAGACTCGGGTTTGGTGGCAGCTGTGCCAGCTTGCGCCATGGCAAACCGCCTGCGTCAAGCCCGAATCCGTATATTTTTCCGAATCTTGCGCGACAGGGCGGCCCCGGAACCGGATTTCTGCCGATTCCGGGGCCGCCAGGCGCGGCGTTCGGTCAGCCCACCACGTTGAAGGCCGGGCCATAGGGGTAGTGCGTGATGTCCTCTGCCCCGTCCTCGGTGATGACCAGGATGTCATGCTCGCGGTAGCCGCCGGCACCCGGCTGGCCATGGGCGATGGTCAGCATCGGTTCCATGCTGATCACCATGCCGGGTTCCAGCACCGTCTCGATATCCTCGCGCAGTTCCAGCCCCGCCTCACGACCGTAATAGTGGCTTAGGACGCCGAAGGAATGGCCATAGCCGAAGGTGCGATACTGCAGCATGTCGCGTTCGGCCAGGAAGGCGTTGATCTTGTGGGTGACCTCGGCGCAGGACACGCCGGGTTTCAGCAGGCTCATCCCGTATTCGTGCGCGGCGATGTTCGTTTCCCAGACCTTCAGGCTGGCTTCGTCCACTTCGCCCACGAACATCGTCCGTTCCAGCGCGGTGTAATAGCCGGAGATCATGGGAAAGCAGTTCAGAGACAGGATGTCCCCGCGTTGCAGCTTGCGGTTCGTCACCGGGTTGTGCGCGCCGTCGGTGTTCAGCCCCGACTGGAACCACACCCAGGTGTCGCGGTATTCGGCATCGGGGAAGCGCCTCGCGATCTCGCGCTCCATCGCGTCGCGGCCGACCATGGCGATTTCCAGCTCGGTCGCGCCTGCCTTGACCGCCTCACGGATCGCATAGCCGCCCACATCGGCCACGTTGGCCCCATGCCGGATCAGCGCGATCTCGGCCGGCGACTTGCGCATCCGCTGTTCCATTGTCGCGGCCGAGATATCCACCCCGCGCTTCGGGCGCAGGAAGGCATTCAGCTTTTCGGCCCGCTCCATCGTCAGATGGTCGGCCTCGCAGCCGATGACCTTGCCCTCGCCGGTGATGCTGACCACGGCGCGCCAGAAGTTGTCGCGCTTCCAGTCGGTATAGGTGATGTTGTCGCCGATCGATCGCCGCCACGGCTGGCCCGCGTCGATACCCGCCGAAACCGTCACGCAATCGGATTTCGTCACGACACAGGCATACGGCCGACCGAAGCTGCAATAGAGGAAGCCGGAATAGTAGGCGACATTATGCATGCTGGTCAGCACCACCGCATCCAGCCCGTGCATCTCCATGATGTCGTGCAGGCCGGCAAGGCGGTCATGGTATTCCTCGTCGGCGAAGGGAAGGGCGTCCTTCCCCGGTCCGTTGTGATAGCGATAGTGTTCGGGACGGATCAGTTCCATGTCAGACCCCATTGCTGCGGGGCCACGTCAGGACCCCGAAAGGTCCCGGCGTTCAGGACGGTAGCGGTTCCCCGCAAGCGTCGGGGCCGCGGCCCCTGTGGCGACGCCATCGCCACGGCTCATGTCGGCTATGTGCGCCCGCAACATTTCGCGCAAGCGCCTTTGCGACCCTTGCTGGCCGCTTTTGCGACCCCATCTAAAGCGCGACGCAGAAAATGGAGTGACAGATGCGCTGCCCGGTGGACGGAGAAACCCTGGTGATGGCCGACCGTAGCGGGGTCGAGATCGACTATTGCCCGAAGTGCCGCGGTGTCTGGCTGGACCGGGGCGAGCTGGACAAGATCATCGATCGCTCGCTTGGCCTGGTGGCGCAGGCGCCGGCCCCCGTGCCACCACAACCCCCGAACGTGCAGCAGGCTGGCCCGATCTACCAGCCGGAACCGCGCGCGCCGCACCACAGCGACGACGACCGCCGCCGCCACAAGGATGATGACGACGATTATCGCAGGGGCTACAAGAAGAAGCGCCGCGACAGCTTTCTGTCCGACATCTTCGATTTCTGATACCTGCGCCTCTTGTCGGCGACTGCGTCGCTCCGGGGGTGCTGCCAGCGACGGACACACGCATGAAAAGCAGCCCCGGCCCATCGGCACGACTGGCCGCGGCCTGCATGCTGCTTTATCCTGACGGTGTCCCGATCGGCGACAAGGCGCGATCCCATGTCAACACCTTCGCGGAAAACCGCATTCGGACCGAAGACGAAGGCCTTGACCAGGTGCCCGGACGGCCGGGCGCCGCGCGCCGTGCCCCTGGCTGATCATTGACGCCATGCGCCCCGGCCCCCGGAACCTGATCACCGATGTCGCGGGCCTGCGGGTCGGCAATGCCGATGACGCGGCCTTGCGGTCGGGCGTCACCGTGCTGACCGCCGACCGTCCCATGGTTGCCGCGGTGCATGTCATGGGCGGCGCGCCCGGCACGCGCGAGACCGATCTGCTGGCCCCGGACCGGCTGGTGCAGAAGGTGGATGCGCTGTTCCTGTCTGGCGGGTCGGCCTTCGGGCTGGATGCAGGCACGGGCGTAATGGACGGCCTGCGCGTCATGGGCCGGGGCTTTCCGGTCGGCCCGGTGCGCGTGCCCATCGTGCCGGGGGCGATCCTGTTCGACCTTCTCAACGGCGGGGACAAGGCCTGGGCCGAAAGCCCCTATCCGGCGCTGGGCCGCCGGGCACTTGAGGCGGCGGATGCGGCATTTGCCCTTGGCACGGCCGGGGCGGGTTACGGCGCGATGACGGGCCGGCTGAAGGGCGGCCTGGGGTCAGCCTCGGCGGTCCTGCCCTCGGGCATCACGGTGGGGGCTCTGGTCGCCGTCAATGCGCTGGGAGCGCCCACTGTGGGCGATGGGCCGCAGTTCTGGGCGGCACCTTTCGAGGAAGGCGCCGAGTTCGGTGGGCTGGGCCCCGCGCCGGTCACCGCGCAGGAGGCGCCACTGCCCGCCAAGCGGCTGGGCGAGGCCACGACCATTGCCATCGTCGCCACCGATGCCGCGCTGACCAGGGCGCAGGCCCGACGCATGGCAGTTGCCGCCCATGACGGGATTGCCCGGGCGCTGGTGCCGTCGCATACGCTGCTGGATGGCGATCTGGTCTTCGCTGCCGCGACCGGCGCACGCGCCATGCGGGACGAGCTGACCGACCTGTTCCAGATCGGCCATGCCGCCGCCACCTGCCTGGCCCGTGCCATAGCGCGCGCAGTCTATCTGGCCCGGCCCGTGCCGGGTGACATCCAGCCCTGCTGGCGGTCGCGCTTCGGCATGACCGGCACAGGCCTCACCAGCGTCTGAGCGCCGCTTCGTCCTCGTCCCTGGCCGCGACCCAGGCTTCGCCTTGTGCGCGGATCTCCTTCTTCCAGAAGGGCGCGCGGGATTTCAGGTAATCCATCAGGAATTCGGCCGCCTGGAAGGCGTCGGCCCGGTGCGGGGCTGCGGTGGCGACCATCATGATCGCCTCGCCCGGTTTCAGGCTGCCGTAGCGGTGGATCACCAGCGCATCCGCCAGCGCCCAGCGCGCCACGGCCTGGGCGGCGATGTCCGAAATGGCCTTTTCGGTCATGCCGGGGTAATGCTCGATTTCCATCGCTGTCAGCCCGCCATCCGGGCGCACGATTCCGGTGAAGGTCACAACCGCCCCGGCCCCGATGACGCTGTCGGTAAAGGCCGCGACTTCCGCCCCAAGGTCAAAGGCAGCCGACTGGACCGCGACCCGCATTGTCAGCCGCCCGTCATCGGCGGAAAGAAGGCTACCTCGCGCACCCCGGCAAGGGGGGCATCGAAATCGGCCAGCCCCTGGTCCAGCGCCACCCGCAGGGCAGAGGTATCGGCAAAGGCGGCGGCATAGCGGTCTTCCCGGCCCCGAAGTTCGGCGACCAGATCGGCAACGGTTGCGGCCGTGGTTTCGACCCTTTCACGGGGCACGCCGATCCGTTCACGGACCCAGGCGAAATAGAGCACTTCGATCATTTTTCGTCCCGCAGGTAGGGCATCGACTTGGCGAAGTATTCCCAGCCGGTGATCAGGGTCAGGAAGGCCGCAATCCACAGAAGGGCAATTCCGGCCAGGTTGGCGTATGAGGCGCAGTCGCGGTTGCCGCAGGTGCGGATTGCTTCGGCCTCGCCGGCGGCGACAGCCTCCATGTGCTGTTCGGGCGTCATCCCCTCCAGCGCCAGCACGTTCAGGTAGTCAAGGCCGGTTCCCAGAAAGAGAACGGCGATTGCCAGCATCTGGGCGGTGGTCTTCCATTTGGCCAGCTTCGTCACCTTCAGCAGGCTTGCCTTGGCACCCAGAAACTCGCGCAGGCCGGAGACGAATACCTCGCGGAAGAAGATGACGGTCGCGGGCAGGATGAGCCACGGGTTCATGCCGTTGTAACCGGTGATGACCATCAGTGCGATCAGCACCATCGCCTTGTCGGCGATCGGGTCCATCATCGCGCCGAACTTGGATTCCTGCTTCCAGAGCCGGGCGAGATACCCGTCGAACCAGTCGGTCAGGGCGGCCCCGATGAACAGCGCCAGAGCGAACCAGTCGGCCCAGGGGCGATGGAAATACAGGAACATTACCGCAACGCCGGGGGCCGCCAGCAAGCGCAGGACAGTCAGAGAGTTCGGGATCGTCCAGGTCATGGGCAAGTCGTAGACGAAGGGAAGGACTGGGGAAAGTGCTTTCCGGGCCTGCAGCGCGACGATTTCCGACGTCAATCACCCCGGATTCCGCCACCCCGCGCCTGTCCCTATCCCTTTGCCGAGAAATAGGCGGCGATGGTCCTGGCCATCGCTTCCGAGATGCCGTCGACCGCCTGCAGGTCCGCCACCCCGGCGCGGGCGACAGCCTTTGCCGACCCGAAATGCGCAAGAAGGGCGCGCTTGCGCGCGGCGCCGATGCCGGGGATGTCGTCCAGCGGCGTGGCGCTGACCGCTTTCGCCCGCTTGGCGCGGTGGGCGCCGATGGCCCAGCGGTGGGCCTCGTCGCGCAGGCGCTGGATGAAGTAGAGGACGGGGTCGTTCCGTTGCAACGCAAACGGGCGTTCGCCGGGGCGGTGGAATTCCTCTTTCCCCGCATCGCGGTCGATACCCTTGGCGACGCCGACCATCGGGATGTCCTCCACCCCAAGCTCGGCCATGATCTCGGCCACCGCCGACACCTGCCCCGCACCGCCGTCGATCAGGAGGAGGTCGGGCCACATGTCGGTCTTGCGCTCGGGGTCTTCCTTCAACAGGCGCTCGAAGCGGCGGGTCAGGACTTCCTTCATCATGCCGAAGTCGTCGGAGTTCGCCCCGGCCTCGGACTTGATGTTGAACTTGCGATACTGCGATTTCAGGAAACCTTCCGGCCCCGCAACGATCATTCCCCCCACGGCATGGGCACCCTGGATGTGGCTGTTGTCGTAGACCTCGATCCGCCGCGGCGGGGCGTCAAGGTCGAAGGCCTCGGCCAGACCCTGCAGCAGCCGGCTCTGCGTGGAGGACTCGGCCATCCTGCGGGCAAGGCTTTCGCGGGCATTCCTGGCCGCGTTCGCCACCAGCTCGGCCTTCTCGCCGCGCTGGGGAACGGCCAGCTCGACCTTGCGTCCGGCGCGGGCAGACAGGGCCTCGGCCACCAGATCGGGATTGTCCACCGGGTGCGACAGGAGGATCAGCCGCGGCGGGTCCTTGTCGTCGTAGAACTGGGTGAGGAATGCTTCCAGAATCTCCGGTGCCTCTGCGCCGGCGCCGGTCTTGGGGTAGAAGTCGCGATTGCCCCAGCTTTGATTTGCACGGATGAAGAAGACCTGCACGCAGGCCTGCCCGTGTTCCAGGTGCAGGGCGACCACATCCGCCTCAGCCACGCCCTGAGGGTTGATGACCTGGCTCTGCTGCACCTGGGTCAGCGCGCGGATCCGATCGCGGAGCGCCGCGGCGCGTTCGAATTCCATGGCCTCCGACGCCTCGGCCATCTGCCGGGCCAGCTCTGCCTGAACCGAGGTGCTCTTGCCCTGCAGGAAGCGTTTGGCGTCCTCGACAAGGGCCGCATAGGCCTGTTCGCTGATCTTGCCGACGCAGGGGGCAGAACAGCGCTTGATCTGGTATTGCAGACAGGGCCGTGTCCGGCTGTCGAACACCGAATCCGAACAGTTCCGCAGCAGGAACACCTTCTGCAGCTGGTTCAGCGTGCGGTTCACCGCACCAGCACTGGCGAAGGGGCCGAAATAGGCGCCCTTCTCCGACTTCTTGCCCCGGTGCTTCCTGATCTGTGGAAAGCGGTGTTCGGAAGAGATCAGGATGTTCGGAAAGCTCTTGTCGTCGCGCAAAAGCACGTTGTAGCGCGGCTTCAGCTGCTTGATGAGGTTCTGTTCCAGAAGCAGGGCCTCAAGTTCCGTCCGCGTGGTCAGGAACATCATTGATGCCGTTTCGTGGATCATCCTGGCGATGCGGGCCGAATGTCCCGAAGGCCGCGCATAATTGGCCACCCGCGCCTTCAGGTTCCGCGCCTTGCCGACATAAAGCACCTCGGAAGCTGCGTTCAGCATCCGGTAGACACCCGGACTGCCGTCGAGCGTCTTCAGGTAATCCTGGATCACCTCGTGTCCGCTGCGGGGTTTGTCGTCCATGGTTTACAGTCGGTCGATTCTCGGGTCAGGGCTGCACCGAACCGGGGTCGGAGGCAAGGGGAAAGCTGTCCACGGTTTCTGTGGATAACTATGCGGAGAAGTTTCGTGCAGGGCCGATTTTCCGCGGATTCAGGCCGGTTTCGTGAGGTTGCCTAATTTTTGGGCACAATTTCAACCTTTTGAAAACAAAGAAAAGATTTTCATGCATAAAGCAAATCCCTGAAATCTCACGGCTTTTATGACAGTCTCGTGAATGGGGCGTGAGAAGTGGACAACTTCGCGTCATATCAGGCTGACGGGCTATTCCACGCCCAGGACATCGGGGGTCTGCCAGGCCAGATGCTGGCCTCCGTCGATGGCAATGAACTGCCCTGTGACGGCGGGGCTGTCCATGAAGAATCCCAGCGCCGCAGTGATGTCTGCCGGGTTCGCGCCGCGGCCCAGAACGGTTGCCGCACGCTGGCGGGCAAAGTGCGCCGCGCTTTGCCGGGCGCCTTGCAGGGTCGGGCCCGGGCCGATGGCGTTGACGCGGACATGGGGCGCCAGGCCCTGCGCCGCAGTCCTGGTCAGCGCCCAGAGCCCCATCTTGGCGATGGTATAGGTCGAGAACTCCGGCGTCAGCTTCAGGATGCGCTGGTCGATCAGGTTGACGATCAGGCCCTGCGCCAGCGGCTCGCCATGCTCGTCGGTGGTGGCAGGTGGGCATTGGCGGGCAAAGGCCTGTGTCAGGACGTAGGGTGCCCGCAGGTTCGATTCGATGTGCCGGTCCCAGCTTTCGCGGGTCGCGGTGTCGATCCGGTCGTATTCGAAGATCGAGGCATTGTTGACCAGCACCGTAAGCGGACCAAGCGCAGCGGTCACGGCGGGAACCAGGGCCTGCGTCTCGGCCTCGACCAGAAGATCGGCGTGGAAGCACATTGCCCGGCGCCCCATGGCGCGGATCTCGCGTGCCACCGCCTCGGCTTCGTCGCCCGAGGTGGCGTAATGCACGGCCACGTCATGCCCGCGCTGCGCCAGATACAGCGCCATGGCCCTGCCAAGCCGCCGTCCTGCCCCCGTCACCAGTGCCGTCATCCCGCCTTGCCTCCGCAGTCGCATGTCTTGCGGCCGATCAGATAGCGTCCGCATTTTGCGCAGACAGGGGGCGCCGACTTCTTTCGCAGCACCCTGGGCAGGGCGCCGGGAAAGAGAACACGCCCGATCATGGCGACAAGCACCATGCCGCCCAGAAAGACGATGATGATCTTCAGAAGCATCTAGAGCCCATACCGCGCCCAGAGCGCCCTGTCCTCTGCCGCGCCCAGGGTTTCGGCGACCAGCGAAAGACCCAGGCGCTGGAACAGGCTGCGCCTTCGGCCAAGCGGGACCACCTTGACCTTGTCGCCGTAAAGCGCCTTCAGCTTCGGCACCGCATGCGCCACGCCATCGGTCAGCCCAAGGTCCACCGACTGCCGGCCCACCCAGATGTCGGCGTTGAACAGGTCCGCCGTCGGGTTCAGCCGCTGACCGCGCGACCGCTTCACATGGTCGATGAAGGCCTGATGAATCGGCGCTTGCAGGGCCTTCAGCCGCTCGACGTCCTCGGCCTTCTGGGGCAGGAAGGGATCTGCAAGGACCTTGTGCTTTCCTGCCGTCACCACGCGGCGTTCCACGCCTTGCCGCGCCATCAGTTCAGGAAAGCCGAAACTGGCAAAAATGACACCGATCGAGCCAACGATGCTGCTTTCATCCACCCAGATGTCATCCGCCGCGCAGGCCAGCCAGTAGCCGCCCGAGGCCGCCACATCCTCGACAAAGGCATGGACGGGCACCTTCTTCTCATCCGCCAGCCGCCGGATGCGCGCGGCGATCAGGCTGGACTGAACCGCCGACCCGCCCGGAGAATTCACCTGCAAGGCAACCGCTGCCGGCTTCATGCGGAAGGCCTTTTCGATCAGCGGGGCCAAAGCCTCGTCGTTCAGGCTGCGGGCGCCGATGCCGATGGTGCCGCCAAGGCGGATCACCGGAACAATGGACGGTCTGGGCAGAAAGGGGATGAACAGGCGCATGGGCCAGAGGTAAGCGGTAAGGGCCTTGCGGGCAAGGGCGGCGCGCGGCAGGGTCTGGCGCATGATCGACAAGCTGGAAATGTTCATCGCGCTGGCCAAGGAACGGCATTTCGGCCGCGCTGCCGAGGTCTGCGGAGTGACGCAGCCGTCGCTCTCCAGTGCGATCCGGCAACTGGAGGACCAGCTGGGCGTGCAGCTGGTCTTTCGCGGCAGCCGGTTTCAGGGCCTGACACCGGAAGGGCAAAGGGTGCTGGATCGGGCGCTGAAGATCGTCGGTGATGTCCGCGCGCTGAAGGACGAGATGCGCGTCGTGCGTTCCGGCCTGTCGGGCAACCTGCGGATCGGGGTCATCCCCACGGCCCTGCCGATGGTGGCCGACCTGACGGGGCCCTTCACGCAAAGGCATCCTAACGTGCGGGTGTCGATCCTGTCGCGCACCAGCATCGAGATCCTGACCGGGATCGAGGCGCTCGACCTCGAGGCGGGGATCACCTACCTGGACAACGAACCGCTCGGCCGGGTGTCGCAGGTGCCGCTTTACACCGAATTCTACCGGCTGCTCATCGCACCGGGGTCGGAAATCGCCTTGCGCCGGCAGGTGACCTGGGGCGATCTGGCAACCGTGCCGCTGTGCCTTCTGACCTCGGACATGCAGAACCGCCGGATCGTGAACCAGCACCTTGGCGAGGCCGGGGTGATCGCCCAGCCCATGATCGAGTCGAACTCGACCATGGCGCTGGTCGCGCACGTGCTGACCGGCCGATGGGCGTCCATCGTGCCGAAAAAGCTGGCCGACATGTTCGTGGCCGACGGACGACTGGTGTCGATCCCGATCGTCGAACCCGAAGCCGAGCACACGGTGGGCCTGATCACCGCCCGCCGCGACCCGCAGACCCCGATCCTTCAGGCCCTGCTGGATGAGGCAGTCCGCCGCTTTCGATAGATGCTCTCTATTGTTTGACGGCATATCTGAATTGATATTCCTATCAATCGGCGTATACCGCAGCATGCCAGCCAGAGGTTGTCCGCATGCTTGATTCCCATGCCCTATCCGACCGGATCGCCGAAATCCTTGATGCCCATCAGGGGCTTGAGGGTCCGCTGCTGCCGATCCTTCATGCGATCCAGGAGGCCTTCGGTTACATCCCCGAAGCCGCCGTGCCGCAGATTGCCAAGGCGCTGATGCTGTCGAAGGCGGAAGTGCATGGGGTGATCAGCTTCTACCACGACTTCCGCGACAAGCCGGGCGGGCGGCATGTGCTGAAGCTGTGCCGGGCCGAGGCCTGCCAGACCATGGGCGCCGATGCCGTGGCGGACCGGATCAAGAAGGCGCTGGGCATCGGTTGGCACGAGACGACACCGGACGGCCGCGTGACGCTGGAGCCGGTGTTCTGCCTGGGCCTCTGTGCCTGCGGACCTGCGGCGATGGTTGATGGTCGGCTGGTCGGCCGGGTGGACGAGGGTGTGCTGGCAGAGGTGGCGAAATGAAGCTGTATGTTCCGCTTGACAGCGCCGCCGTTGCCCTTGGCGCCGACCGCATCGTCCAGGCGATCCTTGACGAGGCTGCCGCGCGCGGGGTCGAGGTGCAGATCATCCGCAACGGCAGCCGCGGCATGGTCTGGCTGGAGCCTCTGGTCGAGGTGGTGACGGACGCGGGCCGCATCGGGTTCGGCCCGATGACGCCTGCCGATGTGCCGGGGCTGTTCGGCGATCTGGCCTCGCATCCCAAGGCGCTGGGGCTGGTCGAGGAACTGCCCTGGATGAAGGGCCAGACCCGGCTGACCTTTGCCCGGGTGGGGGTGATCGACCCCCTGTCGCTGGACGACTACCGCGCGCATGGCGGTCTGGTGGGGCTGGAGCGTGCCAAAGGCATGACCAAGGCCGAGATCGTGGCCGAAGTGACGGAGTCGGGCCTGCGCGGGCGCGGCGGCGCGGGGTTCCCGACCGGCATCAAGTGGAAGACGGTGTCCGAGGCCCCGGGCGAGCAGAAATACATCGTCTGCAACGCCGACGAGGGCGACAGCGCCACCTTCGCCGACCGCATGCTGATGGAGGGCGATCCCTTCTGCCTGATCGAGGGCATGGCGATTGCCGGCCTCGCCTGCGGGGCGAGCAAAGGCTATGTGTACATCCGTTCGGAATACCCGGTGGCCATCCGCATCATGGACGAGGCCGTGCGCATCGCGCGCGCCGCCGGAATCCTTGGTCCTGCCTTCGACATGGAAATCCGCGTCGGTGCCGGGGCCTATGTCTGTGGCGAGGAAACCAGCCTTCTCAACAGCCTGGAAGGCAAGCGCGGCATTGTCCGCGCCAAGCCACCCCTGCCCGCGCTGCAGGGCTTCATGGGCCGCCCGACCGTGGTGAACAACGTCATCTCTCTGGCCTCGGTGCCGGTGATCCTTGCGAAGGGCGCGGCGTTCTACAAGGATTTCGGCCTTGGCCGAAGCCGCGGAACGATCCCCTTGCAGATCGCCGGCAACGTGCGCTTCGGCGGGCTTTATGAGGTCGCCTTCGGTCTGACCCTGGGTCAGATCGTCAACGAGATCGGCGGTGGCACGGCCTCGGGCCGGCCGGTCAAGGCGGTGCAGGTCGGCGGGCCGCTGGGCGCCTGGTTCCCGCCGGCGCTGTTCGACACGCCTTTCGGATACGAGGAATTCGGCGCGAAGGATGGGCTGATCGGCCATGCCGGGCTGACGGTGGCCGACGACACGGTGGACATGCTGGCCATGGCGCGCTTTGCCATGGAGTTCTGCGCCATCGAGTCCTGCGGCAAGTGCACCCCCTGCCGCATCGGATCGACCCGCGGGGTGGAGACCATCGACCGGCTGGCCCGCGGCGACGCTTCGGCGCTGCCGATCCTGACCGACCTGTGCAACACCATGAAATTCGGCTCGCTCTGCGCGCTGGGGGGCTTCACCCCCTATCCGGTGCTGAGCGCGCTGACCCATTTCCCCGATGACTTCGCCCGCGCGAAGGAGGCCGCAGAATGAAGGACTTCATCATCCCCGACCGCGATTTCGGCACCCCTGCCGCCAAATCGAAACAGATGGTCACGCTGACCATCGACGGCTTCGACGTGACCGTCCCGGAAGGCACCAGCATCATGCGCGCGGCGGCAGAGATCGGAATCTCGGTCCCGAAGCTTTGCGCGACCGACAGCCTCGAGGCCTTCGGATCCTGCCGGCTGTGTCTGGTCGAGATCGAGGGCCGCGCCGGCACTCCGGCCTCCTGCACCACGCCGGTTGCGCCGGGGCTGAAGGTCCATACCCAGACCGGCAAGCTGAAGCAGCTGCGCCGCGGGGTGATGGAGCTTTACATCTCGGACCACCCGCTGGACTGCCTGACCTGCGCGGCCAATGGCGACTGCGAGCTGCAGGACATGGCCGGCGCAGTGGGCCTGCGCGACGTGCGCTATGAAGCGATCGACACCCACTTCCGCCCGAAGAACAATTCGGGAGAGGCCAATCCGCAATGGCTGCCGAAGGACGATTCCAACCCCTATTTCACCTATGACCCGTCCAAGTGCATCGTCTGCTCGCGTTGCGTGCGGGCCTGCGAGGAAGTGCAGGGCACCTTCGCCCTGACGATCGAGGGCCGGGGCTGGGACAGCCGGGTTTCGTTCGGGGCGAAAACGGACAATGCGCTGGCGTCCGACTGCGTGTCCTGCGGCGCCTGCGTGCAGGCCTGCCCGACCGCGACGCTGTCGGAAAAGTCGGTGATCGAGATCGGCACCCCCGACCGGTCGATCATCACCACCTGCGCCTATTGCGGTGTGGGCTGTTCCTTCAAGGCCGAGATGCGCGGCGACGAGCTGGTGCGGATGACCCCCTACAAGCACGGCAAGGCCAACCGGGGCCATTCCTGCGTGAAAGGCCGCTTCGCCTATGGCTATGCCATGCACAAGGACCGCATCCTGAAGCCGATGATCCGCGAGGCGATCACCGAGCCGTGGCGCGAGGTCTCGTGGGCCGAGGCGATGGAATTCGCGGCCAGCCGCATGAAGGCGATCCAGGCGAAATACGGCCGGAACTCGGTGGGGGTGATCACCTCCAGCCGCTGCACCAACGAGGAAACCTACCTGGTGCAGAAACTGGCCCGCGCGGTGTTCCGGAACAACAATACGGATACCTGCGCGCGCGTTTGCCATTCGCCGACGGGCTATGGGCTGGGGCAGACCTTCGGCACCTCGGCGGGCACGCAGGATTTCGACTCGGTCGAGGAAGCCGATGTCATCATGGTGATCGGCGCGAACCCGCATGCAGGCCACCCGGTCTTTGCCAGCCGGATGAAGAAGCGGCTGCGCCAAGGGGCCAAGCTGATCGTCGTCGATCCCCGCCGCACCGAAACGGTGGAAGGCCCGCATTACAAGGCCGCTTATCATCTTGCGCTGACGCCCGGCACCAACGTCGCCGTCGTCTCGGCCATGGCGCATGTGATCGTGACCGAGAAACTCTACAACGAGACCTTCATCCGGGAACGCTGCGACTGGGACGAGTTCCAGGACTATGCCGAGTTCATCAGCGACCCGCGCCACAGCCCCGAGGCGGTGCAGATGATCACTGGCGTTCCGGCCGAGCAGATCCGCGCCGCCGCCCGGCTTTACGCCACCGGCGGCAATGCGGCGATCTACTACGGGCTGGGCGTGACCGAACATTCGCAGGGTTCGACCACCGTGATCGGCATCGCCAACCTGGCCATGATGACCGGCAACATCGGCCGGCGCGGCGTGGGGGTGAACCCGCTGCGCGGGCAGAACAACGTGCAGGGTTCCTGCGACATGGGGTCGTTCCCGCATGAACTGCCGGGCTACCGCCACGTGAAGAACCCCGAGGTCCGCGCGATCTATGAAAAGGCCTGGGGCGTGAAGATCGACCCCGAGCCCGGCCTGCGCATCCCCAACATGCTGGATGCTGCGGTCGAGGGCAGCTTCAAGGGGCTCTACTGCCAGGGCGAAGACATCCTGCAATCCGACCCTGACACGCATCATGTCGCCGCCGGTCTTGCGGCGATGGAATGTGTCATCGTCCACGACCTGTTCCTGAACGAGACCGCGAACTACGCGCATGTGTTCTTCCCCGGCTCGTCCTTCCTGGAAAAGGACGGCACCTTCACCAACGCCGAACGCCGCATCAACCGCGTGCGCAAGGTGATGGCGCCGAAACAGGGCTATGCCGACTGGGAAGTGACCCAGATGTTCGCCAATGCCATGGGCGCGAACTGGACCTACACGCATCCCAGCCAGATCATGGACGAGATCGCCATGACCACGCCCTCCTTTGCGGGGGTGAGTTACGAGAAGCTCGAGGAGCTGGGGTCCGTCCAGTGGCCGTGCAATGACAAGGCGCCCGAGGGCACACCCTTGATGCACATCGACGGCTTCATGCGCGGCAAGGGCAAGTTCATCCGCACCGAATATGTGGCGACAGATGAAAAGACCGGCCCGCGCTTCCCGCTTCTGCTGACCACGGGGCGCATCCTGTCGCAATACAACGTCGGTGCGCAGACCCGCCGGACGGCGAATGTGGTCTGGCATGATGAGGACGTGCTTGAAATCAACCCCCACGACGCCGAGAACCGCGGCATCCGCGAGGGCGACTGGGTGCGCCTGGCCAGCCGCTCGGGTGAAACGACGCTGCGTGCGACGATCACCGACAAGGTGCCGCCGGGGGTGGTCTATACCACCTTCCACCACCCCGAGACCCAGGCCAACGTCATCACCACCGATTTCAGCGACTGGGCGACGAACTGTCCGGAATACAAGGTGACGGCGGTGCAGGTCTCTCCGTCGAACGGACCGTCCGAATGGCAGCAGGAATATGCCGCCCAGGCGGCCCTGTCGCGCCGCATCCTGGCCGCCGAATGAAGGGCGCGAGGCCAACCCCTCGGCTGGCATTCGGCCCCTCGGTCCAGCCGGGGGTGCGGGTGCTGCCCGAAGAGGTGGCTGTTGCGCTTTCGTTCAATGGCAGCACCCAGGCGGTGATGATGGCGACGCCTGCGGATCTGGAGGATTTCGGCTACGGCTTTGCCCTTACCGAAGGCATCGCGGCGCCGGAAGAGATCCTGTCGGTTGACGTGGTCGCGCTGCCCAGGGGCTTCGATGTGCAGATCTGGCTGAAACCCGAAGCCGAGGCGCGGCTCGCCGCGCGGCGGCGGGTGATGGCCGGGCCGGTGGGCTGCGGCCTTTGCGGGATCGATTCGATCGACCAGGCGCTGCGCGCGGTTCCGGTCGTGATGCCCTCGGCTTTCCGCATGACGCCGGACCAGGTGTGCCATGCAGTCGCGGCCCTGCCGGGGCAGCAGCAGCTGCATGACGCGACCCGTGCGGTGCATGGCGCGGCCTTCTGGAACGGAAGGATGCTTCTGTCGCGCGAGGACGTGGGCCGGCACAACGCGCTGGACAAGCTGGCGGGCGCGATGGTGCGTCACGGCATCGCGCCAGAGGGTGCGGTGGTGCTGACCAGCCGGGTTTCGACCGACATGGTGCAGAAGGTCGCCATGCTGGGCGCCCCCCTCATCATCGCCGTTTCGGCACCCACAGCCGAGGCAGTCGAACTGGCCGATCAGGCGGGAATAACCCTGATCGCCCTGGCCCGCGGGGACCGGTTCGAAGTCTTTTCACATACGGATCGTTTGACGACGGAGAATGCCCATGTCGGCTGAAAAGATCGTGCGGATGGCAAACCAGATCTCGCTGTTCATGGAAACGAAACCCCACGCCGAGGCCGTGGCAGGCCTTGCCGCCCACATAAACGATTTCTGGGAGCCCAGGATGCGGCGCCAGCTCTTCGCGCTGATCGAGGCCGGTGGGGCGGGTCTGCGCCCCCTTGTCCTGGACGCGGCCCCGCTGATCCGCCGGCCTGTGGACGAACCTGCCACCTGACGCGGGACCGCGGGGCCACCAAAGGCCGCACTCACTCGCGCAGGACCGCCTCGAGATAGGCGCCGTAGCCGCCCCTTCCATGAAGCCTTGCGCGTTCCGCCATCCCGGCGCGATCGATCCAGCCCTGACGGAATGCCACTTCGTCGGGCGATCCCACCTGCATCCCCTGCCGCTCCTGAAGCGTGCGGACGAAGTTCCCGGCATCAAGCAGGCTGCCCGGCGTGCCGGTATCCAGCCAGGCAAAGCCGCGGCCCATGCGTTCGACCTCAAGCGAACCCTCGGCGCGGTAGTGTTCCAGGACATCCACAATCTCCAGCTCTCCGCGCAGCGAGGGGGTGATGCGTGCGGCGATCTCGGGCGCGCGGCCGTCGAGGAAGTAGAGTCCGGTGATCGCGAAGTTCGAGGGCGGCACCTTCGGCTTTTCGACGATCTGGGTGACGCGGCCATGGGCGTCGAAGGCCGCGACGCCGTAGCGTTCGGGGTCGGAGACGTGGTAGCCGAAGACCGTGCCGCCCGAGGGCTGCTGATCGGCGCGCTTCAGCATCTCGGGCAGGCCGTGGCCGAAGAAGATGTTGTCGCCCAGGACCATGGCCGAGGGCGCGCCGGCGAGGAAATCGCGGGCGAGGAGGTAGGCCTGGGCGAGGCCTTCGGGTTTCTCCTGCACGATCCAGGTGAAGGACAGCCCCCACTGGCGACCGTCACCGAGGAGGCGCTGGAACTGCGGCTGGTCCTCGGGCGTGGTGATGATCGCGATGTCGCGGATGCCGGCGAGCATGAGGACCGAGATCGGGTAGTAGATCATCGGCTTGTCGTAGATCGGCAGAAGCTGTTTCGACACGCCCAGCGTGATCGGCCAGAGGCGCGAGCCGGTGCCTCCGGCGAGGACGATGCCTTTGCGGGTCATGGGCGCAACTCCTGCACTATGGCGGCGAGGCCCGAGCGCCAGTCGGGGCGCGGGATGCCGAATGCTGCCGTGAATGAACTGCAATCGAGGCGGGAATTCAGCGGTCTCTGGGCCGGGGTGGGGTATTCGCGGGTCGGGATGTCGTTGATCCGGCAGGGAAGGCCGGCCTCGGCCATGATCGCGCGGGCGAAATCGGCCCAGCTGGTATCGGGGCTGCCCGAGAAGTGATGCGTGCCGCCGGGCGCGCCTTCGGCCATGGCGCGGGCGGCGGTCATCAGGGCGCCGGCGATGGCGGCGGCGGGGGTGGGGCCGCCGATCTGGTCGGCGACGACGTTCAGGCTTTCACGCTCGGCGCCGAGGCGGAGCATCGTCTTGACGAAGTTTGCGCCGTGGGCGGAAACGACCCAGGAGGTGCGGAGGATGAGGTGGGGCCCGCCCGCCGCGCGGATGCCCTGTTCCCCGGCCAGTTTCGACCGGCCATAGGGGTTCAGCGGCGCGGTCGGGTGGTCGGGGGCGAAAGGCTGGCTGCCCGTGCCGTCAAACACGTAATCGGTCGAGACGTGCAGGAAGGGGATGCCCCTTGCGGCGGCGGCTTTCGCCATGGCGGCGGGAGCCTCGCCGTTGACGGTGGTGGCGGCGGCTTCCTCGGTTTCCGCCTTGTCCACGGCGGTCCAGGCGGCGGCGTTGACGATCGCGTCGGCGTCATGCGCCGATATGGCGGCGGCGCAGGCGGCGGGGTCCATCAGGTCGGCATCCTCACGCCCGAGGAAGGTGGCGCCGGGCGCGAGGCGCTGAAGCTCGCGCGCGACCTGGCCGGTCCTGCCGAAGACGAGCAGTTTCATGCCTTGCCCAGCCTTTCGCCGACGCCCCGGCGCGACAGGAGCGGACGCCACCAGGATTCGTTGTCGAGATACCAGCGGACGGTGCGGCGCAGGCCTTCCTCGACGGTGACCGATGGCCGCCAGCCGAGTTCCTGCCGGATGCGGCTGGGGTCGATGGAATAGCGGGCGTCATGGCCGGGGCGGTCGGCGACGAAGGTGATCTGGTCCGCGTAGGGGGTGGGTTTGGGGGCCATCTCGTCAAGCAGCGCGCAGATCGTGCGGACGAGGTCGATGTTGCGCCGTTCGTTCTCGCCCCCGATGTTGTAGCTGCGGCCCAGGGTGCCCTTTTCCAGGACGAGAAGCAGCGCATCGGCGTGATCCTCGACGTAAAGCCAGTCGCGCACGTTCTCGCCCGTGCCATAGACCGGGATGGGCTTGCCGTGCAGCGCGTTCAGGATCACGACCGGGATCAGCTTTTCGGGGAAATGGTAGGGCCCGTAGTTGTTCGAGCAATTGGTGAGGACAACCGGCAGGCCGTAGGTTTCGTGCCAGGCCCGGACGAGGTGGTCGGAGGCGGCCTTGGACGCGGAATAGGGCGAGCGCGGGTCGTAGGGGGTTTCCTCGGTGAACTGGCCGGTGGGGCCGAGCGAGCCGAAGACCTCGTCGGTGGAGATGTGGTGGAAGCGGAACCCTTCGGGCCTGCCCTGCCTTGTCCAGTGGGCGCGGGCGGCTTCCAGCAGGTTGAAGGTGCCGGTGATGTTGGTGTCGATGAAGTCCGAGGGGCCGTCGATCGACCGGTCCACATGGCTTTCCGCGGCCAGATGCATCACCGCTTCGGGGGCATGGGTGGCGAAGATCCGGTCCAGCGCGGCGCGGTCGCGGATGTCGGCCTGTTCGAAGCGGTAGAGCGGCGAGTCCGCCACCATGGCGACATTGGCCGGGTTCGCGGCATAGGTCAGGGCATCGAGGTTCACCACCTGATGCCCGCGCGCGACGGCCAGGCGAACGACGGCGGAACCGATGAAGCCGCAGCCTCCGGTGACGAGAAGTTTCATGGCGCCTCCCGGGGGAAGGGGATGCCGATCTCGGACAGAAGCGGCGCGCGGGCGTCCTTGTCGGACAGGATCGGGGCCGAGATGCCCCAGTCGATGCCGAGGGCCGGATCGTCCCAGCGCACGGCGCCGTCATGGTCGGGGCTGTAGAAGTCGGTGCACTTGTATTGCACCTCGGTGTCGTCGATCAGGGTAAGGAAGCCGTGCAGGAAGCCCCTGGGCACCAGAAGCTGACGACCGTTGTCGGCCGTCAGTTCCACCGCGACCCAGCGGCCGTAGGTGGCAGAGCCTTCGCGGATGTCCACCGCCACGTCGAGGATCGCGCCGCGCGAACAGCGCACCAGCTTGTCCTGCGCGCGGGGGGGGCGCTGGAAATGCAGCCCGCGCAGGGTGCCCTTCGCGGCCGAGAAGGAGTGGTTGTCCTGCACGAAGGTCAGGTCCAGCCCGGCCTCGGCCATACGGGTGGCGTTCCAGGTTTCGCTGAACCAGCCGCGCGCGTCGAATTGGCGGTTCGGGTTCAGCACAAGCACCCCGGGAAGGCGGGTCGGTTCAATCTGCATGGCGGTCCGGCAGTTGCATCGCGGCATGGTGACCTGAACCGCAAGGCATTTGCAAAGGGTGAAAATGCGCCGCTGCCCCCCCTGTTTCCCGGCAATGGTTCTGCTATCACTCCGCCGAAGCAGCGGAAGGATGCGAAAGATGACCCATCTCTGGGTACGGGCAGAGCAGCGGCCGAACGAGGAACGGGTAGGCCTGACCCCCGAAGGTGCGGCCGAACTGGTCAGGACAGGGATCCGGGTGACCGTGGAACGTTCCTCGGTCAGGGCAATACCGCTGGAAGGTTATGTGGATGCCGGCTGCGAGATTGCCGCCGAAAATTCCTGGCCGCAGGCCCCCGCCGATGCGATCATCTTCGGGCTCAAGGAACTGCCCGAGGACGGCACGCCCCTGACCCACCGCCACATCATGTTCGGCCACGCCTACAAGGGCCAGCCGGCGGGGCGGGTGCTTCTGCAACGCTTCAAGGCCGGAGGCGGGACGCTGTATGACCTGGAATACCTGGTGGACGAGACCGGCCGCCGGGTCGCCGCCTTCGGCTATTGGGCGGGCTATGCCGGCGCGGCGGTCAGCCTGAAGTGCTGGGCGGCACAGCAGCGCGCCGGGATTGCGGGTCCGGTGCACAAGGTGGCCTCGAAAGAGGCGCTGCTTCAGGAACTGGCGGCCGATCTGGCAGGGCTGGGCCGTCCGCGGGCAATCATCATCGGCGCGCTCGGCCGAGTCGGCACTGGGGCAGCGGACCTGTGCGACGCGATGGGCGTTCCGGTCACGAAATGGGACATGGCCGAGACGGCGCACGGCGGACCGTTCCCGGAAGTGCTGCAGCACGAGATCTTCCTGAACTGCATCCTGGCGCGACCGGGTTGCCCGGTCTTTGTTCCCGCTTCGGCAAAGACCGCGCCGCGCAAGCTGACGGTGATCGGCGACATCGCCTGCGACCCGACCAGTGATTTCTCGCCGATCAAGGTCTATGACCGGGCGACCGACTGGGCGGCGCCAGCGCTGCGGGTGCATGACGCGCCCCCGCTGGACGTGATGGCGATCGACAATCTGCCCAGCCTGATGCCGGTGGAATCCTCGCAGGATTACGCCGCGCAGCTGTTGCCGTCGCTTCTGACGCTGACGGACCTGGACAAGGGCGTCTGGGGCCGCGCCAAGGCGGAATTCGACCGCCACATCGCCACGATCTGACAGGGAGGCAAGCATGACGATCCATTGGTGCGGCACGGGGCTGTCGTCGATACCGGGGCTGCGGCGGCTGATTCAGGGCGGGCATCCCGTCACCGTCTGGAACCGCACGGTCGAAAAGGCGCGCGCCGAGGTGGGTGACCTCACGCAGGACATCCGCCCCTTCAGCCTGGAGGCCTTGGCCGAGGCGCTGAAGCCCGGAGACATCGCCGTATCGATGCTGCCGGCCGACCAGCATGTGGCCATCGCGAAACTGTGCCTGGAGAAGGGGGCGAACTTCTGCTCCTCCAGCTACATCGCCCCCGAGATGCGGGCGCTGGATCAGGACTTCCGCGAGAAGGGGCTGGTCTCGATCAACGAGGTCGGCCTCGACCCGGGCATCGACCACCTCATGGCGCATGACCTGGTGGCGCGTTATCGCGCGTCGAAGGCCTATCACAACGACAACGTGCTGAGCTTCACCAGCTACTGCGGCGGGGTGCCGAAGATCCCGAACGCCTTCCGCTACAAGTTCAGCTGGGCCCCGGCGGGTGTGCTGAAGGCCCTGCGGTCGCCTTCGCGTAGCCTGCGGCACTTCACAGAACTGCGGGTCAGCCGCCCGTGGGAGGCGATCACCCGCTATGATGCGCCGCTGCCGGTGCCGGAAAGCTTCGAGGTCTATCCGAACCGCGACAGCTATCCCTTCATGGAGGAATACCGGTTCGAGAAGCACTGGAAGGTCAAGGACTTCGTCCGGGGCACGATCCGGCTGAACGGCTGGGCCGATGCCTGGGCGCCCATCTTCCGCGAAATCGAGGCACTGGAGGGCAAGCCCCTGGCCGAGATCAACGCCGCACTGGAAGCCCGGGCTGCGGCGCTTTTGAAGGACAACGCCTATGCCGAGGGCGAGCCGGACCGCGTGGTTCTTTTCGTCTCGCTGAAGGCAGAACGCGACGGACGACCCGTGTTCCACGAAACCTGGGCACTGGATGCCTGGGGCGATGCGCGCGGCACGGCGATGTCGCGGCTGGTGTCGGTTCCCGTGGCCATGGCGATCGAGGCAGTCCTTTCGCGCGAGATCCCGGCCGGCGTCCATGGTGCGCCCCACGATCCCCGTCTGGTGCGGCGCTGGCTGGATGAGGTGCAAACCCTGGCCCAGTTCATGGCACGGATCGACCATCTGGCCTGACGGCTGTGATCTGCCTTTGACGTGACAGGACCTGCCGCCCGAGGCTATACTGTCTGCGAGAACCCGGGCCAACCGGGCGCATCAGGCGACGGGGCAGGGCATGGGCGGCACTGGCGCGGCATCAGAACGGATGGTCAGTCTGGCGGATCGGCTGGCCATACTCGCGGCCCGCAGGGCGCGGGTCGCCAGCGGATTTGTCATGCAGCCCGAACCGCGGTCGATCGGGGTCTATGCCCATGGAAAGCGGCTGACAGCGGGACATATCCTTCTGGCCGGGCATCTGGCCGAAGCCCCCGGAACGCCGCTGTGGGATCTGGCACCCGACCCCGCTTTCGTCGCTGCGGCGCAAGGGTTTTCCTGGCTGGACGATCTGGCCGCCTTCGGCACCCCGACCGCGCGCCGGCGGGCGCAGGACTGGACCTGGGACTGGATCGCCCGCTTCGGCACAGGCAAGGGACCGGGCTGGTCACCCGAACTGACCGGACGCAGGATCATCCGCTGGATCCACCACGCCACTTTCCTGCTGACAGCCCGTAACCGCGCACAGACCGATGCCTTCCACCGCGCCCTGTCGCTGCAGGCCGCCTATCTGTCGCGCCGCTGGAAAGGCGCACCCCCCGGCCTGCCGCGATTTGAGGCACTGGCTGGCCTGATCCATGCCGGCCTGTTGCTGATCGGAATGGAGCGACTGATCGCCCCCGCGACCGCTGCCCTGGCGGGCGCCTGCGATGCGGACATCGATGGCGCAGGCGGCATTCCCAGCCGCAATCCCGAAGAACTGATGGACATCCTGACCCTGCTGACATGGTCGGCCACCACGATGACCGAGACAGGCCACCCGGTGCCCGACGCCCTGTCGCGGGCAATCACGCGCACGGCCCCTACGCTGCGGGCCCTGCGGCATGCCGACGGCACTCTTGCGCGCTTTCACGGCGGCGACCGGGGCATCGAGGGACGGCTTGATCAGGCTTTGGCCGCCGCAGGCGCGCGCCTTGCCGCACCGCCTGCCATCGCGATGGGATTTGCCCGCCTTTCCGGCCGCCGGACCTCGGTGATCGTCGATGCCGCTGCGCCTCCGGCAGGGCGCGCCGCCTTGACGGCACACGCCTCTACCGCGGCCTTCGAACTGACGTCAGGCCGGCGCCCGCTGGTGGTCAGCTGTGGCGCCGGTGACGAGTTCGGCCCCGCCTGGCGGCTTGCTGCACGCGCAACGCAGTCGCATTCGGTGCTTTGTCTGGAGGGCGTTTCCTCATCCCGGCTCAGCGCGGCGGGCGACGCGCTGCAATACCGCGCCGCGGTCACGGAATCGCGGCTGATCCAGGGACATGAGGGCAGCGATCTTTACATTGCGCATGACGGCTGGCTTTCCAGCCATGGCCTGACTGCGGGGCGCAGCCTGACCCTGTCGCACGACGGCCGGCGCCTGTCGGGAGTCGAAACCCTGACTGCCCTGACCGCCGAAGCCCGCCGCCGGTTCGAGGAGGTGATGTCCCAGACCCGGATGGATGGCACGGGCTTTGCCGTCCGCTTCCACCTGCATCCCGAGGTCGAAGCAACCCTGGACACGGCAGGAACCGCGGTCTCGATGTTACTGCGCAGCGGCGAGATCTGGCTATTCCGAGCCACCGGGCCTGTCGTCCTGTCGCTGGAGCCTTCGGCCTATCTGGAAAAGGGCCGGCTTGACCCGCGTCCGTGCCGGCAGATCGTGCTGCGCGGGCAGGTGCGGACGTTCGAAACCCGGATAGGCTGGACCTTGGCGAAGGCACAGGATACTCCGCTGGCCATCCGGGACCTGGAAGGCGCCGAAGCGGGCGACCCCCTGGGCTTGGGCGGGTAGTGCAGGGGTTTTGCCATGACCAATCTCATTCCCATCGGCCGCGCGCTGATTTCGGTGTCGGACAAGACCGGCCTTCTGGACCTGGCCCGCGCCCTGGCAAGCTACGGGGTAGAGCTGATCTCGACCGGCGGGACCAGCGGCATGCTGCGTTCGGCGGGGCTGGCCGTGCGCGATGTCAGCGACGTGACCGGGTTCCCCGAGATGATGGACGGCCGGGTCAAGACGCTGCATCCGAACGTGCATGGCGGGCTGCTGGCCCTTCGCGATGATGACGAGCACCTGGTGGCCATGGCCGCGCACGGGATCGAGCCGATCGACCTTCTGATCGTCAACCTCTACCCGTTCGAGGAAACGGTGGCGAAAGGCGCCGACCACGCCACCTGCATCGAGAACATCGACATCGGCGGGCCGGCGATGATCCGGGCGGCGGCGAAGAACCATCGTTTCGTCACCGTGGTGACGGACCCGGCGGATTATGCAGCGCTGCTGGATCAGCTGAAGGCGCATGACGGGGCGACCACGATGGCCTTCCGGCAGAAGCTGGCCTTGACCGCCTATTCCCGCACCGCCGCCTATGACACCGCCGTCTCGACCTGGCTTGCGGACCAGATCGGCGAAGCGACGCCACGGTATCGCAGCTTTGCCGGGAAACTGGCGCAGCCCCTGCGCTATGGCGAGAATCCGCATCAGGCAGCGGCCTTCTATGTGGACGGCAGCCACCGGCCCGGCGTGGCGACGGCGCGCCAGTGGCAGGGGAAGGAGCTGTCCTACAACAACATCAACGACACCGACGCTGCCTTCGAACTGGTGGCGGAGTTCGGCGGGGGCGCCCCGGCCTGTGCGATCATCAAGCACGCCAACCCCTGCGGCGTCGCCACTGCAGCGACCCTGACCGAGGCCTACATCCGTGCCTACCAGTGCGATCAGACCTCGGCCTTCGGCGGGATCGTGGCGCTGAACCAGGTGCTGGACGGGGCGACGGCGGAAGAGATCGTGAAGATCTTCACCGAGGTCGTCATCGCCCCCGATGCGACCGACGAGGCAAAGGCGATCTTCGCGGCGAAGAAGAACCTGCGGCTTCTGACCACGGGCGCGCTGCCGGACCCGAAGGCGAAGGGCCTGGCCTTCCGGCAGGTGGCGGGCGGGTTCCTGGTGCAGGACCGGGATTCCGGGCATGTCGCGGCGTCCGACCTGAAGGTGGTGACGAAACGCGCGCCGACCGAGGCGGAACTGCGCGACCTGATGTTCGCCCGGACCGTGGCCAAGCATGTCAAGTCGAACGCGATCGTCTATGTGAAGGACGGCGCCACAGTGGGCATCGGCGCGGGCCAGATGAGCCGGGTCGATTCGACCCGCATCGCCGCGCGCAAGGCGCAGGACATGGCCGAGGCGCTGGGCCTGCCCGGGCCGCTGACGAAAGGCTCGGTCGTGGCGTCGGATGCCTTCTTCCCCTTCGCCGACGGGCTGATCACCGCGGCCGAGGCCGGGGCCACGGCGATCATCCAGCCCGGCGGGTCGATGCGCGACGACGAGGTGATCACGGCGGCGGACGAGCGGGGCCTGGCCATGGTGTTCACCGGCATGCGGCATTTCCGGCACTGAGATGCGGCGGTTCTGGATCAGCGCGGGCGCGACCTTCGGCCTTGACCAGATCACCAAGCTGGCCATCGTCCATGGCCTGAACTTGCGCGAGCGGGGCGAGATCGACGTATTTCCCCCCTACCTCGTCTTTCGCATGGCGTGGAATCAGGGCATCAACTTCGGCCTCATGGCGCACGGCTCTGACGTGGCGCGCTGGGGGCTGATTGCCTTGGCTCTGGCGATCTCGGGCTGGGTGGTCTGGTGGATGCGGACCGAGCGCGGCAACTGGAAGGCAGAACTTTCGGGCGGACTGCTGGTCGGCGGGGCCATGGGCAACGTGATCGACCGCATCGCCTATGGCGCCGTGGCCGATTTCCTGAACATGTCGTGCTGCGGGATCGAGAATCCTTATGCCTTCAACGTGGCCGACATTGCCATCTTCGTCGGCGCGCTGGGCCTGGTGGTGTTCGCCAAGGGGTCGGCGAAGGATGGATAACCCTTCCGCCGCAGACACCAAAGACCCCGTGACGACCGGATCGCTTTAGGCTAAGAGAAGCTCAAGACCGGTTCGGAGGCAGGCATATGCACGCGGCAGGAGGCAAGGCGATCATCGCGCTGTTGGCGGTGCTTGTCCTATCGGCCTGTGGCAACGGCGGCGATCCGCAGCTGATGAACCTGCGTAGCGGAAGCGGCCCGGACGAATTCGGCATCGTGCCGCCAAAGCCGCTGGCCATGCCGGAAAGCCTGACCGAACTGCCAGAGCCCACCCCGGGCGGCACGAACCGCACCGACCGCAACCCCGAGGAAGACGCAGCCATCGCCCTTGGCGGCAAACCTGGCGCGGCCGGGGGCATTCCGTCCGGCGACAGCGCGCTTTTTGCCCATGCCGCGCGGTTCGGAATGGATGCCTCGATCCGCTCGACCCTCGCCGCGGAAGACCTGCAATGGCGGCGCGACAACCAGGGACGTATCCTGGAACGGCTGTTCAACGTGAACGTCTACTACAAGGCCTACCGCGAACAGAGCCTTGACCAGCACGCCGAACTGGCCCGCTGGCGCCTGCTGGGCCTGCGCACGCCGTCGGCACCGCCGCCCAAGCAGGGCGAGTAACAAGCGCGTGCCCCGACGCCGGCACGGCTTGATTGCCCGTCCGAACCCTGCACCTTATCCGTGACTTCCACGAGGGGAATCCCGATGCTCGGACACCTGGGCCGAAGCGCACTGCTGGCGCTGGCCATTGCCCTTCCCGCTGCCGCCGAACCGGTGACGACCTTCACGCTGGACAACGGGCTGAATGTCGTCGTGATCGAGGATCACCGCGCGCCAGTCGTCGTGCAGATGATCTGGTATCGCGTCGGCGCGGCCGATGAACCGCCGGGCCATTCCGGTATCGCGCATTTCCTGGAACACCTGATGTTCAAGGGCACCGATACGGTCGGGCCGAACCAGTTTTCCGCGATCGTCGAGGCGCAGGGCGGTGACGACAACGCCTTCACCTCGTGGGACTACACCGCCTACTTCCAGCGCATCGCCGCCGATCGGCTTGACCTGGTGATGCAGATGGAAGCCGACCGGATGCGCAACCTGCGCCTGACCGAGGAGGACGTGGCCACCGAACGCCAGGTGATCCTGGAGGAACGCGCCCAGCGCACCGACTCGTCCCCGGGCGCGCTCCTGACGGAACAGATGCGCGCGGCGCAATACCTGAACCACCCCTACGGCATTCCGGTCATCGGCTGGCGGCACGAGGTAGAGGCGCTGGATCGCACGGCGGCGCTGACCTACTATGAACGCTTCTACGCACCGAACAACGCGACGCTTGTCATCGCGGGCGACGTGGACCCTTCCGCCGTCAAGGCGCTGGCCGAGGAACATTACGGCCCCATCGCCCCTTCGGACGGCATTGCCCCGCGCAACCGCCCGCAGGAACCCCCGCAACTGGCCGAACGGCGGCTGACCCTGGCCGACGAACGGGTGTCGGAACCCTATGTCTTCCGAACCTACCTTGCCCCCGAACGCAATCCCGGCGACCAGAAGGAGGCCGCCGCCCTGACCGTCCTGGCCGAGCTTCTGGGCGGGTCGGGCCAGACCTCGGTGCTGGCCCGCGCCCTGCAATTCGACAGCCAGACCGCCGTCTACTCCACCGCCTTCTACGACGGAACCTCGATCGACGATGCCACCTTCGGCCTGATCGTCGTGCCCGCCCCCGGTATCGGCCTGGCCGAGGCCGAGGCCGCACTGGACCGGGTGATCGCCGATTTCCTGGCAACCGGCCCCGACCCCGCCGCGCTGGAGCGCATCCGCACCAAGGTCCGCGCCGCCGACATCTATTCGCGCGACGATGTGATGCGCCTCGCCCGCCGCTATGGCGAGGGCCTGTCCATCGGCCTTTCGCTGGACGACATCGACAGTTGGGACGAGGCCCTGTCCGCAGTGACCGAGGCCGACATCATGGCCGCCGCAGAAAAGGTCTTTGACCGCAGGAACGCCGTAACCGGCTGGCTGACACGCCCGGACACCGACACCGCCGCCGGCACACCGGCACCCGAAACCGTGCCCGCCGTTCCTACCGGCCAGGAGGTCACCGAATGATCCGCGCCCTTTTCGCAGTCTTTCTGGCCCTGGCCACACCCGCGCGGGCTGAACTGGACATCAAGCAGGTCACCTCTCCGGGCGGGATCACCGCCTGGCTGGTCGAGGATCACAACATCCCCTTCACCGCGCTGGAAATCCAGTTCCGCGGCGGCACCTCGCTGGATGCGCCGGGCAAGCGCGGGGCGGTCAACCTGATGACCGCGCTCATCGAAGAAGGCGCGGGACAGATGGACAGCCGCGCATTTGCCGAGGCGCGGGATGCGCTGGCGGCGGAATTCACCTTTGACGCGGGCGCCGATTCGGTCGGCGTCTCGGCGCGCTTCCTGACGGAAAACCGGGATCAGGCCGTCACGCTGCTGCGCGAGGCGCTGGTCAACCCGCGCTTCGATCAGGATGCGATCGACCGGGTGCGCGAACAGGTGCTGTCGATCCTGCGGTCATACGAGAAGGATCCCTCGAAACTTGCCGCGCGCCGGTTCAACGAACTGGCCTTCGGCAACCATCCCTATGGCTCAATCGGCGACGGCACCCTGGAAACCGTGGCCGCGCTGACCCGCGACGATGTCGTTGCCGCCCACCGGGCGGCGCTTGCCCGCGACAGGGTCTATGTCTCGGCGGCGGGCGACATAACCGCAGACGAACTGGGCCCGCTGCTCGACCGGCTGCTGGGCGACCTGCCCGCGACCGGCGCCCCTCTGCCTGGCCCGGCCGAGGTGCGGCTGCCCCCCGGCGTCACCGTCATAGACTTTCCCACGCCGCAATCCACCGTTCTGTTCGGCCACATCGGCATTCCGCGCGAGGACCCGGACTTCTTCGCCGCCTTCATCCTGAACGAGGCGCTGGGCGGGGGCCGCTTCACCTCTCGGCTGATGTCCGAAGTGCGGGAAAAGCGCGGCCTGACCTATGGAATCGGCAGCTATCTGGTAAGTTACGATCTTGCCGACATGTATCTGGGCCAGTTTTCGGCATCGAACGACAAGGTGGCCGAAGCGATCGCCGTCCTGCGCGCCGAATGGGCGCGGATCGCGGCCGAAGGGCTTACCGAACGGGAACTGGCCGACACCAAGACCTATCTCACCGGTTCCTACCCGCTGCGCTTCGATGGTAACAGCCGGATCGCCAGCATCCTGGTTGGGATGCAGATGGAAGGCATGCCGATCGACTATGCCGTGACCCGCAACGCCAAGATCGAGGCGGTGACGATGGATGACATCCGGCGCGTCGCTGCCCGGCTCTACCAGCCCGAGGCGCTGCATTTCGTTGTCGTGGGGCAACCTGTCGGTCTGTGACAGGCAGATCGCAAGGTCACAGGGCACCCTGTTCGGGGGTGCCGGTCGGCTTGGGCCGGCTGCGCGACAGCTGCACAGCCAGGATCCCGGCCATGACAATGGCCACGCCGACAAGATCCAGCAGCCGGACACGTTCGCCCAGCAGCGCAGCAGCGATGGCGACGCCGAAGAAGGGGTTCAGGAAATGGAATGTGGCGGCGCGCGTGCTGCCGATCCGCCCGACCAGGGCGAACCAGATCAGCGTGGCAGAAAGGCCGGGAACAGCGATCTGATAGGCGAATGCAGCTAGGAAGGCCGGGGACCAGCGCACGGAAATCGTCTCTGTTCCTGCGGAAATCAGCCCCAGCACAAGTGAACCAACCAGCATCTGCAACCCCACGACCATCAGCAGATTGCCACCCGAAGATGCCCCCCGCACCGTCAGCGTGGCCACCGCGAGCGCCACCGCGCCAGCGATGCACAGCAAGACGCCCAGCAGGTCGGCCCCGCCGGAAAGCCGTGTGCCCATGATCAGTCCGACGCCGGCCAACCCCGCGATCAGCCCGGCCATGCCCAGTGGCGCCACCCTCTCGCGAAAGAGCAGCCAGCCCAGCGCCGCCACGATCAGCGGCATGGATGCGGCAATGATCGCGGCAAGCGAGGCTTCCACCCACTGCATGGCGATGAAGTTCAGGCCAAGGTAGGCCCCGTTCTGGCACAGGCCGAACAGGATGACCGCGCGGGCCTGTGCCGCCGGCAGGCGCCAGGTCTGGCCCAGCGCACGGGCAATCACGATGGCGATCAGCCCGGAAATCAGGAAGCGCACCGACAGCGCCACCAAGGGCGGGGCATGGGCGACGATCACCCGCGCGGTGGCGAAGGCCGAGGACCACATGGCCGCAAAGACCGTGCCAAGAAGAAGCGCGCGGAAATCCATCCGGGGTTGGTGCCTGCCGCCGCGCGGAAGGTCAAGCCGGCGGCGGCTGCCACAGTTCGATCGGCGTGCCCTCGGGGTCATGGATGCGGGCGAATTTGCCATGGCTGCCGTCGCCATCCCAGTCAGCCCGGGTTTCGACCGCTATGCCCGCATCCCGCAGCCGGCTGATCAGGCCCGCCAGGTCATCGACGCGCAGGTTCAGCATCCATTGCCTGCCGGGCGCGAAATAGTCGGTATCGGCGGCAAAAGGCGAAAGGACTGTCGGCCCGGCCTCCTGCATCCAGACGGCGATCTCGGGCTGCGTGATGCCCAGATGGATCCGGTACCAGTCGCTCAGCGCCGCCGGATCCCGCGCCCGGAAGAAGATGCCGCCGATGCCCGTGACCCTTGCCATGCGCGCCCTCCAAGCAAAAGGGCCGCCCGTGGGCGACCCTTTCACGAAATGCCGATCCGGTGCAGCCTCAGCCGTTCACCACGTCCTTCAGCGCCTTGGCGATGGCGAACTTCACCTGCTTGTCGGCAGGCTTGGTCATCGTCTCGCCCGTGGCGGGGTTGCGGACCTGACGCTCGGGACGGGCCTTGCAGGCGACCTTGCCGAGGCCCGGAATGGTGACGGTGCCACCCGCAGCGACTTCGCGCGATACCACGGTAGCGATGGCCTCCAGCGCGGCGCCGGCGGTCTTCTTGTCGCTGCCCATGGCTTCGGCGACGGCAGCCACCAGCTGGGTCTTGGTCATCGGTTTGGACATCGGATCATCCTTCGTTTGTTATCATTTGGGTTCTGTTCACGCCTGAACCCCGCCATGCGGGGCTTCCCCTCCCCGGAACCGGGGCCATCGCCCAAACACACAGTTTCGCCGCCAAAATCAACCCCGGAACATTGCGCCCGGGACATTTGACGCCGTTTTCGCGGGTTCACAGGAAAGCGGTTTCCTCGAATGACCGCAGTTTCCGGCTGTGAATGCGCGCAAGCGGGGTCTCGCGCAGGCGTTCCATCGCGCGGATGCCGATCTGGAGATGCCGGCTGACCTGCGTCTTGTAGAAGTCGGACGCCATGCCGGGCAGCTTCAGCTCGCCATGCAGCGGCTTGTCGCTGACGCAGAGCAGCGTGCCGTAGGGCACCCGGAAGCGGAATCCGTTCGCCGCGATGGTGGCGCTTTCCATGTCCAGCGCCACGGCGCGCGACTGCGACAGGCGGCGGACCGGGCCGGACTGGTCGCGCAGCTCCCAGTTGCGGTTGTCGATCGTGGCGACGGTGCCGGTGCGCATGATCCGCTTCAGCTCATAGCCTTCCAGCTTGGTGACCTCGGCCACGGCCTGTTCCAGCGCGATCTGGATTTCCGCAAGGGCAGGGATCGGCACCCAGACCGGCAGATCGTCGTCCAGGACGTGATCCTCGCGCAGGTAGGCATGGGCGAGGACGAAATCGCCCAGGCTCTGGCTGTTGCGCAGCCCGGCACAGTGGCCGACCATCAGCCAGGCATGGGGCCGCAGGACAGCGATGTGGTCGGTCGCGGTCTTGGCATTGGACGGCCCCACCCCGATGTTGACCAGGGTGATCCCGTTCCCGTCTGCCCGTTTCAGATGGTAGGTCGGCATCTGCGGCATCTTCGCCGTGGGCTGGATCACCCCATCGGGCGACGTGATCTCCTGGTTCCCGGTGGCCACGAAACTGGTGTAGCCGGACTGCGGGTCGGACAGGGCGGCGCGGGCATAGGCCTCGAACTCGTCCACATAGAACTGATAGTTGGTGAACAGGACGTGGTTCTGGAAATGCGTCGGGTCGGTCGCGGTATAGTGCGACAGGCGCGCCAGGCTGTAATCCACACGCTGCGCGGTGAACGGCGCCAACGGGGCCGAACCGTCGTCATATCGCGTCAGCGTTCCGTTCACGATGTCATCGTTGGTCGTCGCCAGGTCGGGCACATCGAACACGTCGCGCAGCGAGAAATCCATCACGCCTTCCTGCGGCACCGACAGACCGGGATTGCCGCCCACGGCGAAATGCACCGGGATCGGCGTGTCGGACACGCCGATCTGCACCGGCACACCGTGGTTGCGCACCAGAAGCTCGATCTGCTGGATCAGGTAGTTGCGGAACAGGTCGGGCCGGGTGACCGTCGTCGCATAGGTTCCGGGTGCCGAGACATGACCGAATGACAGGCGCGAATCGACCTTGTCGAAGCTGGTCACGGTCAGGCGGATTTCCGGGTAGAAGGCCCGCACACGGCGGCCGGGATGGCCCTTGCCGATCGTCGCCTGGAACTGGTCCACAAGGAAACCGGTTGCCCTGTCGTAAAGCAGCTGCAGCCGGTCGACCGCAGCGGCGGCATCGGTAAAGCTTTCGGATGCCGGAACTTCCGGGCTGAGAATGGCAGAGTGAGGGTCGTCCTGCATCGCGGGTCCTGCGGTTGATCCGGCATATAAGCCGGAAGCCGCGCCCGTCTGCAAGTGAAGGGATTGCGACAGCTGTTCAGACCGAACGGAACAGCGCGATCAGCGCCCGGTCGCCGGCATGTTCGGCATCCAGCGCCGCCGCTGCCGCGCCATAGATCTCGACCTCGATCAGCTGAAGCCCGGCAATCCGGCCCTCGCGCGCCAGGCCATCGAGCGCGCGGTCGAAGCCTGCTGCTTCCCAGACCCGGCGGTTGATCGACAGCGCGAACTGCGCGGCGGGCAGGGCGACATCCAAAAGGTTCGGAAAGGCCTCTGGCCCGACATGGCCAGCGGTGAAGGTTCCTGAACTGACGATCCCGCCATACCGCCGCGGCAGGGTCAGCGGTCGGGTGATATCGGCGCGGAAAAGGCTGGAATAGAGCCGCTTTTCCGCGGCCCGGGCCAGCATCTCGGCCGAGAAATCCACAGCATCAATCTCGCCGGTAAAGCCCATCTCGCGCAGCCGTTCCGCAAGAAGGCCGGTGCCGGCGCCAACGTCCAGCACCGGCCCGCCAGCGGCGGTTCCAGCGAAGGCTGCCGCGACATGGGCCGGCAGCAGATACTGCATGTCTGCCGCGAAACCCGCATCGTAACTGGCCGCCCAGTCACGGTAATAGGCCAGGCAGGCTTCCGGCCCCGTCAGCGTCAGCGCGCCTTTCAGTCCCTGAACCATCCCCTACCTCCGGCTTGCAGATTGGGCCAGGCCGCCGGATGCCGCAAGCCCTTGCACCCGGCCCCGCGGCCCCCGATAGTCGCGCGCATGTCCATGCTTCTTTCCCTCGGCCACGGCTATTCCGCCCGCGCCCTTGCCCGCCGCCTGATACCGCAGGGCTGGCGCATCGTGGGCACCACACGCAACCCCGCCAAGGCCGAGGCCTTCCGCGCAGAGGGCGTCGAACCGCTGCTCTGGCCGGGTGATCTGGCACCCGCCCTGGCCGAGGCCACGCATATCCTGGCCTCGGCCGCCCCCGATGCGCTGGGCGATCCCTTCCTGCAGGCGGTTCCAGCAATCGCGCAAGCGAAGGTAGAATGGGTGGGATATCTGTCCACCACCGGCGTCTATGGCGACCATCAGGGCGGCTGGGTGGACGAAACAACACCCCTGACCCCGCAATCCGACCGCGCCCGACAGCGCGTGGTGGCCGAACGGCAATGGCTGGATACCGGCCTGCCGGTCCACATCTTCCGTCTTGCCGGGATCTACGGCCCCGGTCGCGGCCCCTTCGAGAAGGTGCGCGACGGCACCGCGCGGCGGATCATCAAGCCCGGCCAGGTCTTCAGCCGCATCCATGTCGAGGACATCGCCCAGGTGCTGGAAGCCTCGATCCGCCATCCGAATCCGGGCGCCGCCTACAACGTCTGCGACGACAACCCCTGCCCGCCCGAAGAGGTGCTGAGCCATGCCGCCCGCCTTCTGGGGTTGCCCGATCCGCCGGCCGTCCCGTTCGAAGAGGCCGAGATGACGCCGATGCAACGCGCCTTCTACGCCGATTCCAAGCGGGTGCGGAACGACCGGATCAAGACCGAACTGGGTGTCCGCCTGCTTTACCCGGACTATCCCGCCGGGCTGGCCGCCCTGCTGGCCGAGGAAACCCGTTGACCCACGCCTTCCTGCCGTGCGGCCTCGGGCGCAAGGCAGGCAGGTCTATTCGGCTGCCACGCCAAGGACCTGGCCGGTCAGAATCGCCTCGGTGACGGCCGAAAGCGCCAGGGCGGCGGCGCCATGGGCCCAGAGCAGGTCGCCCCAGGCATGAATCTCGATCGGCGGTCGGGGGCGGCCGGTTGCGATGACCAGGTTTTCCATCTCGGCCAATGTCTCTGCGGCGTAAAGATAATCATAGCGCATCCGTTCGCCCGACAGGATGATCAGCGAAGGGTCAAACAGGTTGACCACGTTCGACAGGCCAACCGCCAGGTAGCGCCCGGCCCGGCGGAAGATGGATTTGGCCGTCGCATTTCCGGCCTTGGCGTGATCATACAGGCTTTCCAGCAGCACGTTGATCGGCTGGCTTTCCTTGTGCCCCCAGTTCAACGCGGTCGTTGCCTCGCGGGCAAGCGCATAGTCGGCGATGTAGGCCTCCAGGCAGCCGCGCTGACCGCAGCGGCAAAGCGCACCATCCAGCTGCACCTTGGTGTGGCCCAGTTCCATCCCGACGCGCTGCGCACCGCGATAGATCCGGTGGTTCATCACGAAGCCCATGCCCACGCCGTGTTCGATGGTGACCACGGCGAAATCCGGCAGGCTGCGGCCCGCACCGAACCACAGTTCGGCCAGCGCCACCAGGTTCGCGTCGTTGTCGATGGCCACGGGAAGGCCCAGCCGGGCGCTGGCGGCATTCGACAGGTTCACCGCCCGGTCGGCCAGAACCGATGACCACAGCACCATGCCTTCGGCAGAATCGACAAAGCCGGGCACGCCGATCCCCACGGCGGACAGATCGGCCCTGGACATGCCGGCCTTGATGCAGACCCTGTCCAGCAAGGTCTCGATCGCATCAAGGATTTCGTTGACCGACATCGGTCCGGGGCGTCTGGGAATGACGTCATCCGCGATCAGCCGGCCTGCGAAATCGACGATCACGGCGGTATGTTCCCGGTCGGACAGCTTCATTCCCGCGACACGATGTGCCTCGGCGCGCACACCCAGGGCCACGGCCGGGCGGCCGCGCCCGGCCTCGCCGTCGCGCTGGGCTGCGACCTCCTCGATCAGGCCCGCGTCGATCAGTTCCGAGGTTATCGTCGTGACCGAGGCCGGACTGATCCCGAGATCCTTGGCCACCTGGACCCGCGGCATCAGCCCCGCAGCACGCACCAGTTCGAACACCTGCTGACGCAGCGGGCGCTGTGATTCTGCCAGCGGTGGAATCAGCGGGCCGACACCCCTGTGCGCCTCGCTGCTGCCCGGACGGATTGCCTTCGGTGGCATTTCTTTGATCTCCGAAGTAAAATGGCGCCACGTCTGCGGAAACTGTCAGGCATTCGTCCCGCCATGCCCGCGCCGGTCGGGTCAGGGCATGTGACCTCAGCTTTTACGACGATTTTTATTTTGACAACTGAAATTATTGACGGCAGGCTTTTTCCGTTCGGCGAATCTGCCGGGCCGGTCAAACATGGCCGATCCATAGGGAGGATACATATGCGTACCGCAATTCTCGCCGCCGTCCTGGCGGTGACCGGCTTCTCGTCCGCCGCTCTGGCCGAAGGCAAGAAGATCGGTGTTTCGTGGGCCCAGTTCCAGGAAGAGCGCTGGAAGATCGACGAAGCCGCGATGAAGGCCGCGATCGAAGCCGCCGGCAACGAATATGTCTCGGCCGACGCCCAGTCCTCGGCCGAAAAGCAGCTGTCGGACATCGACGCGCTGATCGCGCAGGGCGTGGATGCGCTGGTCATCAACGCCTGGGACAAGGACGCCATCGGCCCGGCCATCGAGAAGGCCGCTGCCGAAGGGATCCCGGTCGTGGGCTATGACCGCCTGATCGAGGACAACCGCACCTTCTACCTGACCTTCGACAACGTCGGCGTCGGCCGCATCATTGCCCAGGAAGTGTACAAGCTGGTGCCCAAGGGGAACTACGCCATCATCAAGGGCGACCCGGGCGACCCGAACGTCGGCTTCCTGCGTCAGGGCATGGAAGAGGTGATCGGTGCGGCCGTGGCCTCGGGCGACATCAAGATCGTCGGCGAGGCGAACTCGGACGGCTGGAAGCCCGAGAATGCCCAGAAGAACATGGAACAGATCCTGACCGCCAACAACAACCAGATCGATGCCGTTCTGGCACAGAACGACGGCATGGCGGGCGGTGTGGCGGCTGCGCTGGCCGCGCAGGGCCTGAACGTTCCGCTGGGCGGACAGGACGGCGACCTTGCCGCGATCAACCGCGTGGCGCGCGGCACGCAGACCGTCTCGGTCTGGAAGGACGCCCGCCAGCTGGGCAAGGCCGCGGGCGAAATCGCCTCGGCGCTGGCTGAAGGCGCGGCGCTGGACTCGATCCCGGGCGCGGTCAAGTTCTCGGGCGGCGAGAAGGGCATCGAGATGAATGCCATCCTGCTGACCCCGACCCCGATCACCAAGGAAACGATCGGCGTCGCGATCGAAGCGGGCCACATCTCCAAGGAACAGGCCTGCGAAGGCGCGATGCCCGACGTTCCTGCCTGCCAGTAATCTGGTCTGATTGCCGGCGCCGTCCCGCAGGGGCGGCGCCGGTCGCCTTCTTCTGGCCGGTCCGTCGCCCCGAAGCCGGGGCCTGAAGCTGCGCTTTCCCCGCGCACGGCATCGGCACAGGCCCATCCCCTCTCAGGCTGGACGAGGACATGACCGACACCCCCCATTCCCCTGCTTCCCAAGCATCCAAGGAAAGCGGCTTCACCCGTTTCCTGCGCGCAACCGAGATCGATCCGCGCCTTCTGGGCATGGTCGGCGCGCTGCTGCTGATCTGGCTGGCCTTCGAGGCCTATTCGACCTTCGTCCTTGGCCGTCCCTCGATGCTGCTGGGCGCCAGCCAGGCCGAGGCGAACGGCTTCCTGACGCCGCGAAACCTGTGGAACCTTTCGGTGCAGACCGCCTATATCGGGATCATGGCCACGGGCATGGTGCTGGTCATCATCACCCGCAACATCGACCTGTCGGTGGGTTCGATCATGGGCATGGTGGGCATGTACATGGGCCTGTTGCAGGTCGAATACCTGACACCGGCGCTGGGGCTGGGCCATCCGTCAATCTGGATCATCACGGTCACCTTCGGCATCGTCATGGGTGCGCTGATCGGTGCGTTCCAGGGAGTGCTGATCGCCTACCTGTCGATCCCCGCCTTCATCGTCACGCTGGGCGGCCTTCTGGTGTGGCGCGGCGCGGCCTTCCTGGTTGCCGGCGGCAAGACCATCGCGCCCCTGGACGAGACCTTCTCGCTGATCGGCGGCGGCTCCTTCGGGGCGCTGGGCCGCACCGGCAGCTGGATCTTCGGCGTGATCGCCTGCGCCTTCGTGGTTTGGGCCTTCCTGAACGGTCGCAAGTCGCGCCAGCGGCACGGGTTCCCGCTGCGCCCTGTCTGGGCCGAAACCTTCGTTATCGGCCTGGTCTGCGCGGTCATCATCGGCACGACGGCGCTGTTCAACTCCTACATCTGGCCGCGCGGAAACATTCAGAAGTACTACAGCCAGCTTGGCCAGGAGCCACCGGCCTGTGCTCAGGCGAACGACACGATCTATACCGATGTCTGCGCCAGCTTCGGCCACGGCTACGCCTATCCGGTGCTGATCATGATAGCGGTGGCCATCTTCATGACGGTCCTGATGACCCGCACGCGCTTCGGCCGCTATGTCTTTGCCATCGGCGGCAACCCCGAGGCGGCGACGCTGTCGGGCATCAACACGCGCGCGATGACGGTGAAGATCTTCACCCTGATGGGGGCGCTGGCCGGGATCGCGGCTGTCATCGGCTCGGCCCGCCAGAACAGCGCCACCAACGCGATGGGCAACCTGGACGAGCTTTACGTCATCGCTGCGGCCGTCGTGGGCGGCACCTCGCTGGCCGGCGGCGTGGGCACGATCCATGGCGCGATCATCGGCGCGCTGATCCTGACCAGCCTGCAAACCGGCATGGTGCTGATCGGATTCGGCGACGGCTCGTACCAGCGCATCGTGATCGGCATCGCCCTGGTGTTCGCCGTGTTCCTCGACATCGTTTACCGCAAGCGCATCAAGTGAAGGGGCCAAGATCATGGTAGACAGAACCGGAACCCCTCTTGTCGAAATGCGTGACATCTCGATCGCCTTCGGGGGGATCAAGGCCGTCGATCACGTCACGGTCGATCTTTACCCCGGCGAAGTCGTGGGCCTGCTGGGCCACAACGGTGCGGGCAAGTCCACGCTGATCAAGTGTCTGTCGGGCGCCTACAAGGCCGACAGCGGGCAGATCTTCATCAATGGCAAGGAAGTCGAGATCAACAACCCGCGCGACGCGCGCGCGCTGAACATCGAGACGATCTACCAGACGCTGGCGCTGGCCGACAACCTGGACGCTGCCTCGAACCTGTTCCTCGGGCGCGAGATCGTGAACAGTTTCGGCTTCGTCGACGAAAGCGCCATGGAGGCCGAGACACGCAAGATCATGGGGCGGCTGAACCCGAACTTCCGCAAGTTCAACGTGCCTGTGTCCGCACTGTCGGGCGGGCAGCGTCAGTCGGTCGCCATCGCACGCGCGGTCTATTTCAACGCCAAGATCCTGATCATGGACGAACCCACCGCCGCGCTGGGGCCGCATGAAACCCAGATGGTGTCCGAACTGATCCAGGAGCTGAAGGCGCAGGGCCTGGGCATCTTTCTGATCGAACACGACATCCACAACGTGATGAAGCTGTGCGACCGGGCATCCGTGATGAAGAACGGTCAGCTGGTCGGCACCGTCAACGTCGATGAAGTGACCGACGAGGACATCCTGGGCATGATCATCCTGGGCAAGAAGCCAGCGAAGGCGGCCTGACATGTACATCGGGCTGGACCTAGGCACATCCGGGTTGAAGGGCATCCTGATCGGCGAGGACCAGACGGTCCTGGCCGAAGCCACGGCCCCGCTTACCGTAAGCCGGCCGCATGAGGGATGGAGCGAACAGGCCCCGTCCGACTGGATCACCGCCGCCGAAACCGTGCTGGATGCACTGGCGGCCAAGGGGCTGGGGGCGGTCAGGGGCATCGGCCTGTCAGGCCACATGCACGGCGCCACGATCCTTGATGCGGCGGACGAGGTGTTGCGCCCCTGCATCCTGTGGAACGACACCCGCAGCCACGCAGAGGCAGCCGAGCTGGACGGCGACCCAATGTTCCGTCGTATCACCGGCAACATCGTCTTTCCCGGCTTCACCGCGCCCAAGCTGGTGTGGGTGCGGCGCCACGAACCGCGTGTCTGGGAAAAGGTCGCCAAGGTTCTTCTGCCGAAGGATTACCTGCGCCTCTGGCTGACGGGCGAGCATGTGGGCGAAATGTCGGATGCCGCCGGGACCAGCTGGCTGGATACCGGGCGGCGTGACTGGTCTGACGATCTGCTGGCGGCAACCGGCCTGTCGCGTGCCCAGATGCCCCGGCTGGTCGAGGGCAGTCAGGTGTCAGGCACCCTGCGCGATGCACTGGCCGACCGCTGGGGCCTGCCGAAGGGCGTGGTCGTTGCCGGTGGCGGCGGCGACAACGCAGCCTCGGGCGTTGGGGTGGGCGTGGTCCGCGCGGGCGAGGCCTTCGTCTCCTTGGGCACCTCGGGCGTGCTGTTCGCGGCAAACGACGGCTATCAGCCCGACCCGGCAACGGCGGTGCACACCTTCTGCCATGCCCTGCCCGACACCTGGCACCAGATGGGCGTGATCCTGGCCGCGACCGATGCGCTGAACTGGTATGCGCGGCTGGTAGGCACCGACGCGGCGCGGCTGACCGCAGAACTGGGCGATCTGCAACCCCCCGGAAAGACGATCTTCCTGCCCTATCTGGGCGGCGAAAGGACGCCGCTGAACTCGGCCAGCGTTCGGGGCGCCTTTGTCGGGCTGGAACATGCCACCGACCGTCAGGCCGCCACCCGCGCCGTGCTGGAGGGCGTGACCTATGCGATCCGCGACAGCCGCGATGCGCTGGCCGCGACCGGCACGAGGCTGGAACATCTGCTGGCGGTCGGGGGCGGCTCGCGCTCTGACTACTGGCTTAAGTTGCTCGCGACGGCGCTGGATTGCCCGGTGCAGCTGCCCGTGGCGGGCGATTTCGGCGGGGCCTTCGGGGCCGCTCGCCTGGGCCTGATGGCCGCGACCGGCGCCGGGGCCGAAATCGCCACCCTGCCGCAGATCGCCCGTACCATTAACCCCGATCCTTCCCTGAAGGACGCCTTTGACGCGGGCCATGCAAGGTTCCGCGCAGCCCAATCCGCCATCAAGGACCTGACATGACCGACTTCTTCAAGGGTATTCCCGCCATCCGGTACGAGGGGCCGGAAAGCACAAACGAATTCGCCTTCCGCCACTACAACCCCGACGAAATCGTCATGGGCAAGCGGCTGGAGGACCACCTGCGCTTTGCCGTCGCGTGGTGGCACAGCTTCGCATGGCCCGGCGGCGACCCCTTTGGCGGACAGACCTTTGAACGCCCCTGGTTCGGCGACACGATGGAACTTGCAAAGCTCAAGGCCGATGTCGCGTTCGAAATGTTCGACATCCTGGGCCAACCCTTCTACTGCTTTCACGACGCCGACGTTCGCCCCGAAGGCGCGACCTTCGCCGAATCCTTGCGGAACCTGAACGAGATCGCCGATTACCTCGGCGAAAAGCAGGAAAAGCACAAGGCAAAGCTCCTCTGGGGCACGGCGAACCTGTTCAGCCACC
This sequence comes from Tabrizicola caldifontis, assembly GCF_004762095.1. Classification (GTDB taxonomy): domain Bacteria; phylum Pseudomonadota; class Alphaproteobacteria; order Rhodobacterales; family Rhodobacteraceae; genus Tabrizicola; species Tabrizicola caldifontis. The sequence goes on along the minus strand of NZ_SIJH01000002.1, from coordinate 207,824 downwards.
GCCGCTGGATGGCCGGCGCGGCCACCAATCCCGACCCGGATGTGTATGCCTACGCGGCAGCAACGGTGAAGGCCAATATGGATGTGACTCACCGTCTGGGCGGGCAGAATTACGTTCTGTGGGGCGGACGCGAAGGCTATGAGACCCTTCTGAACACCGATCTTCGGGCCGAACGCCAGCATGCTGGCCGCTTCCTGCAGCAGGTCGTGGACTACAAGCACAAGATCGGCTTCAAGGGCACGATCCTGATCGAGCCCAAGCCGCAGGAACCCTCGAAGCACCAGTACGACTATGACGTGGCCACGGTTTACGGCTTCCTGGTCGATTTCGGGCTTGAAAAGGAGGTCAAGGTCAACATCGAGCAGGGCCACGCAATCCTGGCGGGCCACAGCTTCGAACACGAGATCGCGCTTGCCGCCGCGCTGGGCATCTTCGGGTCGATCGACATGAACCGGAATGACTACCAGTCCGGCTGGGACACCGATCAGTTCCCCAACAACCACGCCGAAAAGGCGCTGGCCTTCTATGAAATCCTCAAGGCGGGCGGATACACCACCGGCGGCACCAACTTTGACGCCAAGATCCGCCGGCAAAGCCTGGACCCCGAGGATCTGGTCCTGGCCCATGTCGGGGGCATGGACACCTGCGCCCGCGCGCTGAAATGCGCCGCTGCACTTCTGCAAAGCGGCGAGCTGGAGGCCGCCCGCAAGGCCCGTTATGCCGGATGGGAGTCCCCGGCCGCGCAGGCCATGCTGAAGGGCACCCTGGAAGAGGCCGCCGCCCGCGTGATCGCCGAAGGGATCGAACCGCAGCCGAAATCCAGTCGCCAGGAACGGCTGGAAAATCTCTGGAACCGTTTCGTCTGATCGGGCGAACCGATTTCTTCAGAAACATCATGCCGGAGCCTGCAATGGCTTCGGCGTCGTTCTGCTCAGCACTCGTCGCCATGGCGTGGCAAGGCCTTCGGCCTTCAGCGTTTTCGGCGCAGCCGGGCATCGAGTTCGGCGTTGATCGCCCCACCCAGAAGCACCGCCCAGACGCTGAGATAGAGCCACATCATCAGGATGATGACGGCGCCGATCGAACCGTAGATCGCGTTGTAGCTGTTGAAGTTCGCCAGATAGATCGAAAAGCCGATGGATACCCCGGCCCAGGCCGCGGTGGCGACCAGAACGCCGACCGTGATCCAGGGGGAACGGAACCCGCCCTCGACGTTGGGGCCGAAGCGATACAGGATCGACAGGCAGGTCAGCACCAGAAGGAACATGGCGCCGAAGGGCAGAACCTTGGTCAGCCAGGCCTCGAAAGTGCCAAGCTGCACATAGCTGAGCAGGATCGGCACCACGACGATCGTGACCAGCGCCACGAACAGCGCCCCGATCAGCGCCAGGGTCAGGATGAAATCGACCACATAGCCCCAGATCCAGCGGCGCGGCTTGGACCGATGCACCACATCCAGCCCCTGGATCAGGGCCGACACACCCGCCCGCGCCGAATAGAGCGCGATCACCAGCGACACCACGGTCGTCCATTGCAGCGCGGCGCGGGGCGCCATGATCAGGCCCATCACCTGATCGTGGATCAACTGCCGGGCCTCGGGCGGCAGGAACCGCTCGGCAACTTCCAGATAGCCCTGGATCACCCCGGGGTCCGCGAACAGGCCCCATACCGCCACCGCCGCGCCCAGGCCTGGAAAGACGGCGAACATTGCGTAAAAGGCCACACCGGCGGCAACCAGGCCGAAATGGCCATCGCCGACCCTGCCGATGACCGCGATGATGAAGTCCCAAAGCTGCCGCAACCGCCTCATGCCGCCAGCATTCCCCGGAAAACCGGGCCCGCGCAACTTGAAGCCGCACGACCTGCGTGAAATGGTAGCGGCAACAGGAGGACATCATGACCTATATCCCCGCCGCCAACCGCTATGACCGGATGATCTACAACCGCTGCGGCCGGTCCGGCCTGAAGCTGCCTGCCATCAGCCTTGGCCTTTGGCACAACTTCGGCCACGACACGCCGCATGCCACCAAGCAGGCGATCTGCCGGACCGCCTTCGATCACGGCATCACCCATTTCGACCTGGCCAACAACTATGGCCCGCCCCCCGGCAGCGCCGAGGAAGCCTTCGGCGAAATTCTGAAAACCGATTTCCGCGGCCTGCGCGACGAGCTGATCATCTCCTCCAAGGCCGGCTACCTGATGTGGGATGGCCCCTATGGCGAATGGGGCAGCCGGAAATACCTGATCGCCTCATGCGATCAGTCGCTTAAGCGGATGGGTCTGGACTATGTGGACATCTTCTATTCCCACCGTTTCGACCCTGACACACCGCTGGAAGAAACCATGGGCGCACTGGACCACATCGTACGCTCGGGCCGGGCGCAATACATAGGCATCTCCAGCTACAACAGCCAGCGCACGCGCGAGGCGGTGGCGATCCTGAAGGACCTCGGCACGCCGCTTCTGATCCATCAGCCCAGCTACAACATCCTGAACCGCTGGGTCGAAACGGATGGGCTGAAGGACACGCTGAAAGAACTGGGCGTCGGCTCGATCGCCTTCGTGCCGCTGGCCCAGGGGATCCTGACCAGCAAGTATCTGAACGGCATCCCGGCGGGCAGCCGGGCAACGCAGGGCAAGTCGCTTGATCCTGCGGCGGTAGAGAAGGCCATCGCCTCGGTGCGCCGGTTGAACGACATGGCCGCGGCGCGCGGCCAGACCCTTGCGCAAATGGCGATTGCCTGGGTGCTGCGGAACGGTGGTATCACCAGCGCGCTGATCGGCGCCAGCCGGCCAGAGCAGGTGATCGACTGCTGCGGCGCGATCGGGAACCTCGACTTCACGCCCGAGGAACTGGCGCAGATCGACTCGATCTCGGAGGAGAAGGAACTGAACCTCTGGGCCAGCTCTTCCGAAAACTGACCACCGGGGACCGCTCCCACCCGGCCAGAGGAACGGCACGGCTGGCGCCCTGAAGGCCGGGTCCGGCGTCAGGGTCTGCGTCATCGGGGAGGAAGCGCCTTCAAACGGGGCGTTTCCTGACCCTTTCGCCCGCAGGCTGCACCGACCGTCAGCCACGGCCCAGCCTTGGGCCTGATCATGATACGGGGGCCGACGGGACGAGCCCCCGGACAAGGGCGATCCGGCCCCGGCTCAGTAACCGTGGGGCGATCGACCGCCCGCTGCGCCCGTCAGATTGCGAAAGCCGGCGACGGCAGCCGCCGCCGCAGAGGACAGAAACCGCGTGTCGCCGCCGACGGTCACCATCCGGAACCCCCACCCGATAGCACGATGGGCATAGTCCGGTGTTCCGCAATGCAGGCCCGCGACGATCCCGCGCGCCTGACAGGCTGCCGCGATCTTCTGCAGGTGGCCGATCATCTCGGGTTCCTCGCGATCCATGCCGAAGGGCAGGCGGCCCTCGCTGACCGAAAGGCTCAGGTCGGCCGGTCCGACATAGATCCCGTCAAGGCCCGGCGTCGCCACGATCGCGTCGAGGTTCGCAAGCGCTTCGGCCGTCTCGATCATGGCGAAGGCCAGAACCTCGGCATTAGCGCGTTCGGCATAATCCGCGCCCAGGGCAAAGACTGCGCGCGTCGGCCCGAAGCTGCGCACACCCTGCGGCGGATAGCGCAGGTAGCTGACCAGCCGCGCGGCATCTTCCGGGGTGTTCACCATCGGGCAGATCACACCCTCGGCCCCGGCATCCAGCGCCTTCATCACATGGGCGGGGTCAAGCCAGGGCACGCGGGCCAGAAGCGTTGCCCCGCTGGCGCGCATCGCCTGCAACATGGGCAGAAGGTCGCTGTAGTCCAGCGCGCCATGCTGCATGTCGATGGTCAGCGAATCGAACCCCTGCGCTGCCATGATCTCGGCCACGAAGGGGTTGCCGATCGCACACCAGCCGTTCAGAGCGGACCGCCCCTGCGCCCAGACCGCGCGCAACCGTGTCATCCCATTCTCCTGCATCTGCATTACGGCTTGCTTGCCGCAACGGACAGTGGGGGGAAAGTTCTGTCGTGTTCAAGGGAGAAACCGAAAAGGATGGTGCCGGTGAAGGGACTCGAACCCCCGACCCCATCATTACGAATGACGTGCTCTACCAGCTGAGCTACACCGGCATCCTTTTCGTGCGCAGGCTCTTAGCATCGGGCCACGGCAGAGTGTAGCCCTAATTTGCACGCCGCGCGATCTCGTCCAGCGGGGTCTGGTCCTCTGGCGGTTCGGCTTCGCGGACAGCCTCGGGCTCGGGCTCCGGCACGGGTTCCGGGCGGGCCTCGATCAACGGAAGCAGATCGGCCAGGGCGGGCGAGGGCGTCGCCAGCGAAGGCGGCTCGCGCCAGCTGAGTGTGTCGAACCCGCCGCAGTTGCTGCAGACGGGCTGCCAGCTGGCATGGATGGCCTGGCACTTGTCGCAGCACCACTGCGGGCCGCGCGGGGCGGCAATGGCCTTGGCGACAAGATCGCGGATCAGCGCCTCTTCGGCGCCCTCGCCACGCGCAATGGCGGCCAGAATCGCCAGTGACCGTTGCGTCGGATGCCGTGTCGCCACATCGCCCAGCGCGCGGCGCGCTGCGGGGAAGTCCTCGACCGCCAGCAGAAGCTCGGCCTCTAGCATCCGCGTTTCGTCATTCTCGGGGCGCAGGGCGGTCAGGGTCCGGAACCGCTTCAGCCGCTCGACGGGGGTTTCATCGGGTTCTATCGCAGCGAAGGCGGCGGCAAGGTCGGGATGGGGCATGACCTCCCAGGCCTTCTTCAGCACACGCGTTGCGTTCTTCTTGTCGCCCTTCTCGATATAGGCGCGCGCGGCCAGGGCGGCCGCGGGAATCAGGTCGGGCGACAGCCGGTTCGCCTCGATCGCAGCCTCGCGTGCCTCGATGCTGGCGGATTCGTCAATAACTGTCTGCGCCTGTTGCAGGGCCAGCACCGCATCGCGGCGACGGAACACGTCTTTCGGCAGGGTTCCGGCGCGCAGCTTCGCACCCAGGGTCGCCCGCGCACCGGACCAGTCGCCTGCATCGGATTGCAGCTTCAGCAGGATATCCAGCGTCTCGGCATGTTTCGGACGCAGCTGATAAGCCTTCTCGGCCAGTTTCAGCGCAACTTCGCGGTCGCCTTCTGCCAGCTTCTGATGCAAGAGGCCGCGCACCCCGACAAAGCGGGTCTTTTCGTCGGCCAGCAGCGCCTTGTAGGCCTCGGTCGCGCGCTTGCCATCCCCCGCAGCCTCGGCCGCCTGGGCAACCAGAAGCGTGGTGATCTCGGGCTTGCCCAGCAAACGTTCGGCCGCCTGGGCGCGCGAGAGCGCCAGCTTCGGCTCGCCCGAGGCCAGGGCCAGCATGCTTTCGGACAGGGCCGTGAAACCCTTGCGCTCGCGGTTGCGATCGAAGTAGCGCGAGATCGCGGTTTCGTCGCCGTTCAGAAAGTGGATGACGGCGGCGATCAGGCCCAGAACCTTTAGCGTCAGCCAGACGGCAGCCAGCAGCAACCCGGCCAGAACCACGGCCTGCACGGGACCAATGGTGAATTCCCATCCGGCGACGGTGATCCGCATCGCCTCGCCCGTTTCGGCCAGAAGCCCCACGCCCAGCGCAAGCGCGGCGATGAAGGCGACGAAAAGGATGACCTTGGCCAAAGACCACAGCATCTAGCGACCCTCCAGCGCTGCATCGACGGCCAGCCGCGCCTCGGCCCTTGCGATCCAGCCATCAAGCGGGCCGCGGATTGCGGCATCCAGGCTGGAAAGTTCGGTCAGCGCATCCGCAAGCCGGCCTTCCGAAAGGGCGAATTCGGCGCGCGACAGGACGGCATCCGGATCGTCGCCCTCGCGCGGGGCAAGCGACCGGGCACCGGTCTGGGCCGCAAGGAATGCCACCAGCCGGTCGGCCCATCCGCCGCCACCGGACGCCTTGCGCGCCAGTTGCAACGCCTGCCGCGCGGCCTCAGGAAAGTCGGCCTGCAAGTCGGCCAGCGTCGATGCGCCACTGACGTAGGGGGCCAGCACCGCAGTCAGACCGGGGTCAGCCACCGCCGCGAGTTCGGCCTGGAAATCGGCACCCGATGCAACGGCCGCGCGCAGAGCGTCCAGCGCCTGGGCCCTGGCGGCGGCCCTGGCGGCCGCCGCCGCCTCTGCCGCGCGACTTTCGGCCTCGGCCTCGGCCGCGGAAAGCCGGTCAAGCGCAGCCTGCAAGTCGGCCAGATCCACGCCACGGGGCACGGCGGCGAGCTGCCGTTCCAGATCGGCCAGTTTCGCGGCCAGCGCAGCCGTCGAAGGCCCGCCATCCCCGGCGGGCAGGGCCTCGATGGCAGCAATGCGGCGGTCAAGCTCATCCAGCGCCGAGAGATCGGGGGGTTCCGGTGCGGGGGCGGCCTCGAGCCTGGCCACGCGGTCGCTTAGCGCGGCAAGATCGGCGCGCAGCGATGCCAGCGCGGCCTCGTCAGAACGGACGGCAGAAAGGCTTTCGGTCAGACGCTGATCAAGCGCGGCCAGCGCGCCACTTTGGTCCGGGGCAGACAGGCCGAAGACGTTGTAGTGCGACAGACCGAACCCCAGCACGGCCGCCAGTACCCCGCCCAGCAGCGCGGCAAAGAAACCCGATCGGCGCGGTTGGGCCGGGGCCGGAACGATCCCGGACTTTGGTTCGGAGGGATCATCACCGGAAAGCCCCGCCGGATGAGGCACTGGTTCCGGCCCAGGTTCGGCGACAGACACATCAACCGGCGCATCCGGCGCTTCGACGGGGGGCTCGGTTTCGGGGGTCATGCGCTGTGCCATGGGTGCGGCCCTTTCGCCTCTGGCCTGGGTTCACCTAAGCACTCAAGAGGCCCGGGTTCAAGGCGGGGGAAGGGCGTCAAGCACCGCTGCGATCGCATCAAGCATTGCCGCCGCATCGGGCCGTGCGGCCAGGGCCAGCGACCGGTGGGGCAGGTTGCGCACGACCTCTGCCACGGCCGGGCTGATCGCAACAAGATGAAGATCGGCCTGCGCACCCTGTGCCTGGGCCGCGAACAGCGCGGCACTGCGCGGCGAGAACAAAGGCACGATCACGGGATTTCCGCCATTCAGCAATCGCTGTGCTTCGTCTGTCAGCGCCTGGGGAACCTGTCTGTAAACCACGGCGGATTCAGTCTCTATTCCAGCGGAATTCAGTCGTTCCGCCACCTCGCCGCGGGTCTCTTGGCCGCGAAGGTGCAGCAGCCGGCCTGCGGGCGGATCGGCAAGGATCGCGGCAACCAGCGCGCGTGCATCACCGTCGGCCGAACGCGCCCTGAACCCTGCCTTGGCAGCGCGATCTGCCGTTTTCGCGCCGACGCACCAGGCCAGCCGGGGCAGGGCGGTTGCCAACCGGACCGCCGCATCCACCCCTGTGGCCGAGGTGAAGATCACCCCGGCGAAAGGGCCGGCCGGAAGCCCGGGTGTCAGATGCACTGCCGCCATCAGCGGCGCGACGACGGGACGCAGCCTGCCGCCGAACCGCTGGTTCAGCTGTTGCGCAAAGCGGCGGGCCTCTGCCTCGGGCCGGGTCAGGAGGACGGGCACCGCCGCCACATTGGATTGTCTCGCCATGCCCTTGGTGTTACCTGCGGCCAGACTTTCGCGCAACGGCGGCCATGGACCGGACCCTCACCCTTCTCGGCATCGAATCAAGCTGCGACGACACCGCCGCGGCCGTGGTCCGCGCGGGAGCGGGGGCAGAGATCCTGTCGTCCGAGGTGTTGGGCCAGACCGCGCTGCACGAGGCCTATGGCGGCGTGGTGCCCGAGATCGCCGCCCGCGCCCATGCCGAACGGCTGGACGGCGTGGTGGAAACCGCCCTGGAAAAGGCGGGCGTCACGCTGGAGGATATCGACGCCATCGCGGTAACCGCCGGGCCCGGGCTGATCGGCGGGGTGCTTTCGGGCGTGATGCTTGCGCGCGGAATCGCGGCGGCCCGTGGATTGCAGCTGATTGCCGTGAACCATCTGGCGGGCCATGCGCTGACACCCCGGCTGACGGACGGTGTCGCCTTTCCATATCTGATGCTGCTGGTTTCCGGCGGGCATTGCCAGTTCCTGCTGGTGCAGGGCGTGGGCCGCTATCGCCGTCTGGGCGGTACGATCGACGATGCCCCGGGCGAGGCTTTCGACAAGACGGCGAAGCTTCTTGGTCTGCCGCAGCCCGGCGGCCCGTCGGTCGAGGCCGAGGCAGCCCGTGGCGATGCGACACGCTTCCATTTTCCGCGCCCGCTTCTGGACCGGGAGGGCTGCGACATGTCCTTTTCCGGCCTCAAGACCGCGCTTTTGCGCGCACGCGATGCGCTGGTGGCCGAAAAGGGCGGCATCACCCTGCAGGATCGCCGCGATCTGTGTGCAGGCTTTCAGGCCGCGGTGGCAGAGGTGCTGGCCGTCAAGACCGACCGCGCCCTGGCGATGGCCGGGGTGCAGCCGACCGCGTTGTGCGTGGCCGGTGGCGTGGCCGCGAACAAGGTCATTCGGGCCAGGTTAGAGACTGTTTCGGCGCGCGTGGGGGTGCCCTTTGTTGCACCGCCCTTGCGGCTTTGCACCGACAATGCCGCGATGATCGCCTGGGCGGGGATCGAGCATCTGCGGGCCGGATTTCCCCCCTCGACCGATTTCGCCGCGCGCCCGCGCTGGCCCCTGGACGAAAGTGCCCCGGCGCTGCTGGGTTCGGGCAGGAAGGGGGCCAAGGCATGATCGGCATCGCGGGCGCGGGCGCCTTCGGCACGGCGCTGGCCGTGGCCCTTGCCCGGAGCGGGCGCGAGGTGCGGCTTTGGGCGCGGGACGCGGAACAGGTGCGGATGATGCAGGAGACACGGCGGAATGACGCCGCGCTTCCGGGGGTGGATCTGCCGGAAAACATCTCTGTGCAGGCGGAAATCGCGGATGTCTGCGGCGGGCAGGCGCTGCTGCTGGCGGTGCCGATGCAGGCGCTCGGGGGGCTGCTCGACCGCTGGTCGCAGATCGACGCGCGCCAGCCGCTGGTCGCCTGCTGCAAGGGGGTTGACCTTGTGACGCTGCGCGGCCCGGTTGCGGTCATCGCAGGGCGGCGACCCGCCGCCATGGCCGCCATCCTGACCGGCCCGAGCTTTGCCGCCGACATCGCAAGGGGCCTGCCCACGGCCCTGACCCTTGCCGCGACGGGCGAAATCAGGGGCTTGCAGGAACTGCTTTCCACCCCGACCCTGCGGATCTACCGCACCGATGACGTGACGGGTGCCGAACTTGGGGGCGCCTTGAAGAACGTCATCGCCATCGCCGCCGGAGTGGTGATCGGCGCGGGCCTTGGCGACAGTGCCCGGGCGGCGCTTATGACGCGCGGCTATGCCGAGATGGTGCGGCTGGCGCTGGCCTTGGGCGCCCGGCCCGAAACGTTGTCGGGCCTGTCCGGCCTGGGCGATCTGGTGCTGACCTGCACATCGACGCAATCGCGGAACTTCCGTTTCGGGCTTGCCCTGGGCAAGCGCGAGACCTTCGACCCCTCGATCACCGTGGAAGGCGTGGCCACGGCGCGGGCAGTGGTCCGCCTGGCTGCGGAAAGGGGCATCGACATGCCGGTGACCGCAATGGTCGATGCCCTTGCCCTTGGCCGGATCACCCTCGAAAGTGCCGTGGCAACGCTGATGAGCCGCCCCCTGAAACAGGAATGACCATGCGCTACGCCCTGATCTGCCTTGACAAGCCCAATGCCCTGCAAACCCGCGTGGAGAACCGGGAGGCCCATCTGGAACACATCCGCTCCTCGGGCGTGGTCGAACAGGCCGGGCCGTTCATCGATGCCGCCGGGCAGATGTGCGGCAGTCTGGTGATCCTGAACGTCGGCTCCAAGGCCGAGGCCGAGGCCTGGGCAGCAGCCGACCCCTATGCGAAGGCCGGGCTGTTCCAGTCGGTGATGATCCAGGAATGGAAGAAGGTGATCGGATGAACTACTGGCTGTTCAAGTCGGAACCCGATGTCTGGGGCTGGGATGATCAGGTTGCCAAGGGGGACGAGGGCGAGGAATGGCATGGCGTGCGCAACTATCAGGCGCGCAACAACATGCGGGCGATGAAGATCGGCGACCGGGGCTTCTTCTACCACTCCAACGTGGGAAAGGAGATCGTCGGCATCGTCGAGGTCTGCCGCGAAAGCGCCCCAGACAGCACGACCGACGACCCTCGGTGGGACTGCGTGTGGATCCGGGCGGTGCAGCCCCTGAAGCGTGCCGTCAGCCTTGAGGAGTGCAAGGTCACCCCGGGGCTGGAGGGCATGGTGCTGGTCAACAACACCCGCCTGTCGGTGCAACCGGTCAGCCCCGAGGAATGGGCGATCATCTGCCGGCTTGGCGGCGTCGAGCCCTGAGGCATCCCCGTCAGGGCGGAGCCTCGCGCGACGTCGTCTTCTCGTCGCGGGATCGCTGGGGCAAGCAACGAAAGCATCGACGCGCCGCCGCAAAGGAAAAGGCCGCCACGGTTTCCCCTGGCGGCCCCGAGATCCGGTTGCCGAAGCAGGCTCAGCCCTGGCGAGCCTTGTAGCGCTTCTGCGTCTTGTTGATCACGTAGACGCGGCCCTTGCGGCGCACGACCTGGCAATCGCGGTGACGCGTCTTCAGCGAGCGGAGCGAGTTGGCGACTTTCATGGTCGGCTCTCCTTCTTCGCGGCGCTTCCCGCGCCAGATTGAAACCAATGCCCCCGGACGGGGGCGGCGAATGGTGGGCGGTACTGGGATCGAACCAGTGGCCACTACGATGTCAACGTAGTGCTCTACCGCTGAGCTAACCGCCCACATGCCCTTGCGCCTTGCCCCAGCCCCTTCCGGTTAAACGAAAAGGACGCGGGGCAAACCGCGTCGGTCAGGCCGGGTCTATACTGACAAGCGCGCAGGGCTGCAAGGGGTTTTGGCTTTCGATCTTCTCGGGCTATATCATGCAAAGCGGAAGGAGGTCCCGTGCCGCAAGAGGTGACCGAAGCCTATGTGCTGCAACGCCCGGCCCGGGCCGTCGGGCCGGTCATCTTTGCCTCGCCGCATTCCGGGCGTGATTATCCGGCCGCCTTTCTGGCGCGGGCAGTCCTGGACCGTCAGGCCATACGGTCGTCCGAGGATGCCTTCGTGGACCTGCTGTTCGAATCGGCCCCGGCACTGGGTGCGCCGCTTCTGGCGGCGCGGGCGCCGCGCGCCTTCATCGACCTGAACCGGGCGGCGGACGAACTGGACCCTGCCGTGATCGAGGGAATCGCCCGTGCGCCGCACAATCCCCGGGTCACCTCGGGGCTGGGGGTGATTCCCCGCGTGGTGGCCGGGGGGCGGCCGATCTATTCCGGCAAGCTTGGCCTTGCCGAAGCAGAGGCGCGGATTGCCCGGTTCTGGCACCCCTATCATCAGGCGCTTGCCGCCCTGGTGGAAGAAACGCGTGCCACCTTCGGGCAGGCCGTGCTGATCGACTGCCATTCCATGCCGCACGAAGCGATCGAGGCGCATTCCCGCCCGGGCCAGTTGCGGCCAGAGGTGGTGCTGGGCGACCGCTACGGCGTGGCCGCGGGGCGCGAGGTGGTGGACCGGATCGAGGCCGCCTTTGCCGGGGCGGGCCTGCGGGTCGGGCGCAATGCACCGTTCGCCGGGGCCTATATCGCACAGGCCTACGGTCGGCCGATGCGTGGGGTGCATGTGGTGCAGGTCGAAATCGACCGGGCGCTTTACATGAACGAGGCGCGCATCGAACCGCTGCCGGGGTTCGATGCCTTCCGCTCGCTTATCGAGGGCGTCGTGGCCGAGATCCTGCGGCCCTCGGGCCTGGCACTGGCGGCGGAATAGGGCCCGCCCCGCGCCCCGGACGCGATCCGGGGCGCGCGGGCTTCAGGTCACGACCGTTTCGCGCCTTTCGGCGGCACGAACCGCCTGGAGGTGTCGCGGGGGTCTGCCTTGGGCTTCGCCGGGCGGTCCTTCGCAGCGGGCTTGTCGAACTCCGCCTTGCCGAACGGCTTTTTTCCGCCTGCGGCATGGCTCTTGAAGCCGCCGGCCTTGGCGCCGCCCTCGCGCTTCAAGAAGGGACGCGCCTCGTCACCCCTGGGGGCAAAGGTCTTTTTCGGACGGTCGCCGTCCTCGCGCGGGCGGAAGCCCTCGCCCTTGGGCGCATGGGGTTTCTTCGGGCGATCACCATCATCGCGCCGCCTCGTGGCGACACCTTCTGCGGCGTGGCTCTTGTAGCCCGCAGCCCGGGCCGGCTTGTCGGGCGATCCGCCGTGGCTCTTGTAGCCGGCCGAGCGGGGGGCGGCCTTCTGATCGGGGGTCCAGCGCGGCTTTTTCGGGCGGTTCTCATCACCTTCGGGGCGCGGGGCGCGGTCGGCATGGGGCTTGCGTTCCGGACGCGGGCCATCTTCGCGCCGCGGCTTCCAGTCGGGCCGGGTCTCGGTCGGGCGGGGGCGGTCATCATATTTGGCCCGCGGTCTGGGGGTGTGGTCGCTGCGCGCCGATTCGGCCTCGATCTCTTCCACCACGCGGGGGGGCTTGGGGGTATAGGCGGGCTTTTCGCGGCGTTCGGCACGATCCGGCCGCGCCGGGCGCTCGAACCTGGGTCGGTCGAAATCGGGCTCGCCCTCGAGGCGGGTCATCGTGATGCCCTTGTCCAGTTCGATTTCGTTGCCGAAGCGCGGGGCGAGGGCTTCGCTGATCTGCACGAAGGTTTCATCCTCGCGCACACGGATCGCGCCGATGCCGTCCTTGGCGATGCTGCCGGCATCGCAGATCTTCGGCAGAAGCCAGCGCGCCTCGGCCCGGCCTGAGCGGCCGACCGACAGGCGGAACCAGACCGAAGGGCCGAACTCGCCACGATCACGCGGGGCAGGGGGCGGCTGGGTGGGCAGGTCGGTGGACAGCACCTCGGGCGCGGACCGCCCCTCGCGCCAGAGGCGGACGAAGGCGGCGGCCAGCGCCTCGGCCCCGTAGCGATCCAGCAGATCGGCTGCAATGCCCGCTTCCTCGCCGATCGGCGCAGTCAGCGAGGGATGTTCCAGCAGGCGCTGATCCTCGCGCGCCTGCACCTCGTCGGCGCCCGGGGCGGCGCCCCATTCCGCCACGACCTTGGCGCCGTGAAGCAGACGCTGGGCCTTCTTGTAGTCGGCCGGCGTCACGATCAGCGCCGAGACACCCTTCTTGCCTGCCCGGCCGGTGCGGCCCGACCGGTGCAGCAGGGTTTCCGGGTTAGATGGCAGGTCGGCGTGGACCACCAGTTCCAGCCCAGGCAGGTCGATGCCGCGCGCGGCCACGTCGGTGGCAATGCACACCCGGGCCCGACCGTCACGCAGCGCCTGAAGGGCATGGGTACGCTCTTGCTGCGAAAGTTCCCCGGACAGGGCCACGACCTGGAAGCCGCGGTTGCCCATGCGGGCAAGCAGATGGTTCACGTTGGCCCGCGTCTTGCAGAAGACGATCGCCGTACGCGCATCGTAATAACGCAACACGTTGAAGATCGCATGTTCCCGGTCGCGTACAGCGACCGAAAACGCGCGGTATTCGATATCGACGTGCTGCTTCGCCTCGCCCTGGGCCTGAATGCGCAGGGCATCCTTCTGGAACTCGCCGGCCAGACGCTCGATCTCCTTCGGCACGGTGGCCGAGAACATCAGCGTGCGGCGATCCTCGGGCGCGGCGGCCAGGATGAATTCCAGATCCTCGGCAAACCCGAGGTCCAGCATCTCGTCGGCCTCGTCCAGCACCACGGCGCGCAGACCCGACAGGTCAAGGCTGCCGCGCTCGATATGGTCGCGCAGACGACCGGGGGTGCCCACGACGATATGCGCGCCGCGTTCCAGTGCCCGGCGTTCGGTGCGGTAGTCCATGCCACCGACGCAGGTCGCGATCTTCGCCTGCGCGCCGGCGTAAAGCCATTCCAGTTCGCGCGCGACCTGAAGCGCCAGTTCGCGCGTTGGCGCAATGGCCAGCGCGATGGGCTTGTCGGCGTAAAGGAGCACGTCCTGCCCGTTCAGGATTTCCGGCGCGATGGCCAGGCCAAAGGCCACGGTCTTGCCCGATCCGGTCTGCGCCGAGACCAGCGCATCTCGGCCCGCCACGCCTTCGGCCAGCACCGCCTGCTGCACCGAAGTCAGCGTTTCATAGCCCTTCTCGGCCAAAGCCTGCGCCAGCGGCGCGGCCAGTGTCTCGATCGTCATGGATGTCTTTCCAAAGGGAGGCGCAATGCGCCTGAAAAAGCCAGAACGGCCCCTGTCCCCTTGATGCGGGCCTCCTCGCCCGCAGTGCCGGAATCTCGACCGTCGGCAGGGTCAGTAGCCTAATGCACGGCGGCTGTATAGGGCCGAACGCGACGCTTCCGCGAAGAATGCACGCGGCAAGGGCCGGCAATCCGGCGCGCCAGGTTCAACGCAGACCGATTTCTGCAAGCGCCTGGGCAAGCCTGGGGGGAAGCGGATCATCCTTGGCACGGCCCGGCGCCAGGTCGCGCGGGCTGTCCTTCGGATCAAGATAGCGCCACCCCTGGAAAGGGCGGCGGGGGGCGGGTTCAGTACGGATCACTTCGTGGTCGAGGACAAGGGCACAGCGCGGGATGCCGTCGCCGAGGTTCACCTCCTGCAGGTCGAGGATGCGCTGACGGCACAGGATCACGCCCTTGATCACCCAGTAGAGCGAGCCGCCGTCCAGCACCTCGGCCTCGCGTTTCGGCCACATGCGGGTGACGTGGACCGCCCGGCCCTCCGGCCAGTGCGGGCGCTGGCTGCGCTGCCAGTCGAGCAGATCCTCGACCGAGTCGGCGCCGACGCAGAGTTTCAGGAGGTTGATCATGCGCCCGATCATAGGGCCTGCGGCGGGGGCTTCAAGTTGACCCCCGGGGGGCAGGGGCGTATCTTGGGCCTTCTGCCGGACTTATCCACAACAGACAGGAAGATTCGCCCGATGTCGCGATTCGATGCCCCCATCGCTGAAGCCATCTGGGACATGAAGTATCGCTTCAAGGAGGCGGACGGCACGCCGATCGACGGGACGGTGGAAGACACCTGGCGGCGGATCGCGCGCGCTCTGGCCGCGGTGGAGGCCGAGCCCGCGAAATGGGAGGACGAGTTCTATTCCGCGCTGGAGGATTTCCGCTTCCTGCCGGCCGGCCGCATCACCGCCGGGGCTGGGACCGGGCGGCAGGTGACGCTGTTCAACTGTTTCGTCATGGGCACGATCCCCGACACCATGGCCGGGATCTTCGACAGCCTGAAGGAGGCCGCGCTGACCATGCAGCAGGGCGGCGGGATCGGCTATGACTTCAGCACGATACGGCCGCGAGGGGCGCCAGTCGCCGGGGTGGCGGCGGATGCCTCGGGGCCATTGTCGTTCATGGATGTCTGGGATGCGATGTGCCGCACGATCATGTCCGCCGGCAGCCGCCGGGGCGCGATGATGGCGACGATGCGCTGCGATCATCCCGACATCGAGGCCTTCATCGAGGCGAAGAAGGATCCGGCCCGACTGCGCATGTTCAACCTCTCGGTCCTGGTGACCGATGCCTTCATGGCCGCGGTCAAGGCCGATGGCCCGTGGGAGCTGGTTTTCGGCGGCAAGGTCTACAGGACGGTTCAGGCGCGCGACCTGTGGAACCGGATCATGCGGTCCACCTATGATTTCGCCGAGCCGGGGGTGATCTTCATCGACCGGATCAACGCCATGAACAACCTTGCCTATTGCGAGACGATCGCGGCCACCAATCCCTGCGGCGAGCAGCCCCTGCCACCCTATGGCGCCTGCCTTCTGGGCTCGATCAACCTGGCGCGGCTGGTGAAGGATCCGTTCGAACCCCATTCGCAGCTGGACATGGATCAGTTGAACCGCCTGGTACGCACGGCGGTGCGGATGATGGACAACGTGGTGGATGCCAGCCGCTTTCCGCTGCCGCAGCAGGCCGAGGAGGCGCGGGCCAAGCGGCGGATCGGGCTGGGGGTCACGGGGCTTGCCGATGCGCTTCTGATGGTGAGGTTGCGCTATGGCTCTGAGGAGGCCGCGCGCGTCACCGGGATCTGGATGCATGCCATCGCACGGGCGGCCTATCTGGCCAGCGTCGATCTGGCGAAGGAGAAGGGCCCCTTCCCGCTGTTCGATGCCGCGAAATACCTGGCTTCGGGCACGATGCGGCGGATGGATGCCGATGTGCGTGCAGCGATCGCCGCGCATGGGATCCGCAATGCGCTTCTGACCAGCGTGGCACCGACCGGGACGATCAGCCTTTACGCCGGCAACGTCTCAAGCGGGATCGAGCCGGTGTTCGCCTATGCCTATACCCGCAAGGTGTTGCAGAAGGACGGCAGCCGCACCGAGGAGGAGGTAGTGGATTATGCCGTCCGTCTGTGGCGCGAGAAATTCGGCGATGCGGCCCTGCCCGATTATTTCGTGAATGCCCAGACGCTGCCGCCGCTCGACCATGTGCGGATGCAGGCGGCAGCGCAGGAATGGGTGGACAGCTCGATCTCGAAGACGATCAACTGCCCGGCGGACATTTCCTTCGACGATTTCAAGGATGTCTACATGGCCGCCTGGGATCAGGGCTGCAAGGGCTGCACCACCTACCGCCCGAACGAGGTGACGGGTTCGGTCCTGACCGTGTCAGAAACCACTGACAAGGCGCCGGGAGAGGGGCCGGAGCAGGCCCGGGCCGCAGCTTCCGGGGGCGAGGTGGTCTATCTGTCCGAACCGCTCGACCGCCCGACCGCGCTGGAGGGGCGCACCTACAAGCTGAAATGGCCGGGAACCGAACATGCCCTTTACATCACGATCAACGACATCGTGACAGCGGGTCACCGCCGGCCCTTCGAGGTGTTCATCAACTCGAAGAACATGGAGCATTACGCCTGGACGGTGGCGCTGACCCGGATGATTTCGGCGGTGTTCCGGCGCGGGGGGGATATCTCGTTCGTGGTCGAGGAACTGAAGGCCGTGTTCGACCCGCGCGGCGGGGCCTGGATGGACGGCCGCTACATCCCCTCGATCCTTGCGGCCATCGGCGGGGTGATCGAACGTCACCTGATCGAGATCGGCTTCATCGAGGGCGAGGGGCAGGGCCTGAAATCGGACCCCAAGGCCGAAATCCTGCGGGTCGGCGAGGCGCCGCGCAAGGCCTGCCCGGCCTGCGGAAGTTACGACCTGCGGATGGTGGAGGGATGCCTGACCTGCGGGTCATGCGGGCATTCGAAATGCGGCTAGGCAGAGCACGGGAAGTGCTGCCGAAGGCGTGAAAGCGCGGCGCGGGAACAATCGCCTTTACCTTCGCGGCGTTTGTTCCCGCGCCGCTCAGGCCGGGGCAAGACCAAGCAGCTGACGGGCCTCGGCCGGTGTGGCGACAGGGCGCCGGTGTCGGTCGCAGATCTCGACCACGCGGCGGACAAGGGCAGCGTTCGAGGGCGCCAGCGTGGTCCTGTCCAGCCGCACGTTGTCTTCCAGCCCGGTGCGCGCGTGCCCGCCCGCAGCAACGCACCATTCGTTCAGCGTGATCTGATGCGGCCCGATCCCGGCGCCACACCATTCAGAACCCGGCAGAAGGCGTTCGACCGTGCGGATGTAATAGTCGAACACGTCGCGGTCGGCGGGCATGGCGTTCTTCACGCCCATAACGAACTGCACATAGGCCGGGGCCTTCAGCCGCCCGTCGCGCTGCATCGCCGCAGCCTGGTGGATGTGGGAAAGGTCAAAGCATTCGATCTCGGGCTTGATCCCGTAGGTCAGCATTTCCGCAGCCAGCCAGTCCACCAGATCGGGCGGGTTTTCATAGACGCGCGTCGGGAAGTTGTTCGATCCGACCGACAGGCTGGCCATGTCGGGCTTCAGCGGCAGCATCCCCCCACGCGCCTTGCCGGCGCCGGACCGCCCGCCGGTGGAAAACTGCACGATCATGCCGGGGCAGTGCCTGCGCACCCCCTCCATGAGCCGAGCGAATTTCTCGGGGTCGGAGGAGGGCGTACCATCGTCGTTGCGGACATGGGCATGCACGATGGTCGCTCCGGCCTCGAACGCCTCGTGCGTGGATTCGATCTGTTCGGCGACGGTGATCGGCACGGCCGGATTGTCCGACTTCTGCGGAAGCGAACCGGTGATCGCGACGCAGATGATGCAGGGCTTGGTCATGGGCGGCTCAGCCTGGGGCAAGGACGAAGTCATGTTCCACCAGGAAGAACGGCCGGGTAAATCCGGCCTCGGCGATGCGCGCCGGATCGGACACAAGATCGAACTTTGCCAGCAGGCTTTCCTTCACGCCGAAGACCGCATCGGAATTGATGTAGGGATCGTCGGGGTCGAAGATGTGCGTCACCAGCCGCGCATGGCCTGGCGCCTCGATGATGTAATGCAGATGTGCGGGGCGGTAGGGGTGCCGGCCCAGCGCACGCAGCAGTTGGCCGACCGGCCCGTCATCGGGAATCGGGTAGAACTTCGGCTTCACGCCCTTGAACCAGTAGCGCCCGTCGGCCCCGGTACGGAACACGCCACGCAGGTTGAAGTCGGGCTGGATACCCTTCTGCTGCACGTCGTAGAAGCCTTCGTCGTTGGCCTGCCAGACGTCGATCTTCGCATTGGCCAGGGGCGACCCGTCGGTGGACCGGATCGTGCCGCGCACCAGCATCGGCTCGCCCTTTTGGTCAAGGCAGATGTCGCTGCCCATCGGCAGTTCCGGCGCGTCGGCGACGTGGAAGGGGCCGAGGACCGTGCTTTCGCTGGCGCCCGAGGGTTTGCGGTTGTTGATCGCATCGACCAGCATCGAAACCCCAAGAACATCGGACAGAAGGATGAACTCCTGCCGCCAGTCGGTGCACATGTGGCCGGTGGCGGTCAGGAACTTGATGGCCTCGAACCATTCCGCCTCGGTCGGCTCGATCTCCTTCACGGCGGCGTGCAGGTGACGGGTCAGGATCGCCATGACCTCGGCCAGACGCGCGTTCCGGGCCCTGGCATTGCGGCTGATGACGACCTCGGCAGAGTTGGCCTCGGTGAAGAACCCCTGTTCGGTCATGGTCAGTGCCCCAGGATGCTGCGCAGGACGCGGGTCAGGTCGGCCGCAGGGTCGCCGGACGCGCCGACCGACCGCCAGGCGACGTGATGGTCAGGGCGCACCAGCACACAGCCCGCGTCGCGGATTTCCCGCACCTTGTGCCAGTCACCGACGTGATCCTCGTAATCGGCGCGGGGACCGATGGTGATGGCGCGGATCGGCAGGTTCAGCGCACGGCCGACCTCGGCCGCGGCCTTCACCCATCCCTGGCCGCCGATTCCGGTGAGGATGGTGAACTGGCCCTTGCCGCACAGATCCAGCGTGGAATGCCTGCCGCCATGACGGTCATAAACCCAGGCATGCGGCAACCGCGCGCCGGGGAAGGTAGTCGGCTGATAGTAAAGCTCCATGTCCGCGTTCGGCGGCGGCGGGTCTTGCCCATCGGTGACCACCGCGCCAGAGCTGTAGCGCTGGTTCATTTCGACCCCGTGGCAGTCGAATTCGTAGACCTTGAAGTCGATCGCCTTGCGCAGCGCCTCGCGCTGGCGCTCGCCGGCTTCGGTGGCGTCGCAGCGGGCAGCCATGCTGCGCTGGATCTTTTCGTGGTCAACACCGCCGTCCATGCCCAGCGCCTCGAAGATCGGGCCGAATTCGGCGATGGACTGGTTGGCGCGGGTGACGATCTGTTTGGCGACCGGCGCGCGCTCGGCGCTGTAGCTGTCCAGAAGCCTGGGGGTCGCCTGTCCCTTGATGACGGCGGCCAGTTTCCAGGCCAGATTGAAGCCGTCCTGGATCGAGGTATTCGACCCCAGCCCGTTCGAGGGCGGGTGACGGTGCGCCGCGTCGCCCATGATGAACACGCGCCCCGATTGCATGTGGGTGGCGTAGCAGTTGTTCACCGTCCAGGTGTTGGCGCTGATCAAGTCGATCTCCAGATCTGGAACGCCGACCAGCTGCCGCGCGACCTGGGTCGCCATCGCCGCATCCACCACCGGGGCGGGCTGGTTGATGTCGTAGCCCCAGACGATCAGCCATTCGTTCCAGGGCCGCACCATGCGGACCAGGCCCATGCCGATCCCGCCCACATCGGCGCCGGGCTGCATGACCCAGTAGAGAACGCTGGGCCGGTGCGCGACGTAACGCGACAGGTCGGCGCGGAACAGGATGTTCATCGACCCGCCGACGCCCATCCTGCCCTCGAACGGCAGGCCCGCGTGCTCGGCGACGAGGCTGTTGCCCCCGTCCGCCCCCACCAGGTATTTCGACCGCACGGTGAAATCCTTGCCTGTAAGCCGGTCGCGGCAGGTGGTCGTGACCCCTTCGGCGTCCTGGACATGGGAGAGGTACTCGGTGGACATCCGCGACTGGGCACCCCGGCGACAGGCGGTGCCGAAGAGGATCGGCTCCATGAAGGTCTGCGGCAGGTCGTTCATCTCGCAGGGGCTGGCGCGCAGGTGGCGGGCCTTGCTTTCGGGCGAAGTGCCCCAGGATTGCATCCGGCCCAGTTCCTCGCCGGCCAGCGACACGCAGAAGACGTTGTTGCCCATCAGCTCCTGATGGGTGGCGTGCTTCATCGCCTCCTCCTCGACCTCGGGGCCAAGGTCGCGCAGGACTTCCATGGTGCGCTGGTTGGTGATGTGGGCGCGGGGGGTATTGGCCAGCCAGCGGTAGCGGTTCACGACCAGCACCTCGACCCCGTACGAGGCCAGGAGGGCCGCCGTGGCCGATCCGGCCGGTCCGGTACCGATGACAAGAACGTCGGTGGTGATGTCAGCCATTTCGGGCTCCTTCCAGGATCAGGCGGCGTTGAATGGGGAACAGGGCAATGCCCCAGCGGTCGGCGATCAGGCCCCAGAGACCCCGCGGGGCGAACAGCATGGTGACGATGGCCAGCAGGCCAAGCGCCAGCAGATACCAGCTGCCATAGTCGGCGAAGGCGGTCTGCAGGCCCCAGAAGACGAGAACGCCGAGGATCGGCCCCTCCAGCCGGCCGATCCCGCCGATGACGGCAATGAAGATGACATAGGCCGTCCAGTTGGTGACGGAGAAGGCCGCGTCGGGCGAGATGCGGGCGGTCTGGACATAGATCAGCGCGCCGACCAGGCCGGTCATCGTGGCGGCCGACAGGAAGACCAGCCACTTGACGCGCTGCGCGTCCACCCCGACAGACCGGGCCGCGTTGTCGTTGTCGCGGACGGCAGCCAGCGCAAGCCCCGTGCGCGACCGCAGAAGCGCGTAGATCGCCGCCATCGTGCCCACCGCCAGCGCGAGCGCCAGCCAGTAGGCCAGGATGTCGCGCGCAGCGGCATCGCGGATACCGAACAACTCGGCAATGGCCGCGACGCCGATGATGTCTGATGTCGCCTCGCGCGGCAGGCTGGTGCCGGTGCCGCCGCCGAGCGTCTTCCACTGGGCGACCAGAAGGCGCGTGACCTCGGCGATGACCCAGGTGCCGATGGCAAAGTATGCTCCTTGCAGGCGGAAGGCGAAGAAGGCCATCGGGATTGCCAGCAGGAAGGCTGCGACCCCGCCCAGAAGAATCGCTGGAACTGGATCCCAGCCCCAGAGGATGACGCCTGCGAACATCGCATATGCGCCGATGCCGACAAAGGCCTGCTGGCCGACGCTGACCATCCCGCCATAGCCCGCGATCAGGTTCCACAGCTGCGCCAGCGTCAGCATGGTCAGGATGAAGAACAGATCCTGGATCAGGCTGCGCGAGGCGAAGGCGGGCAGGACCAGGCCCAGGACAACCAGAGCCACGGCAGCGAGGCCGGCGACGGTCGAGGCGCGGGTGCGGGTGGTGACCTTGTGCATCTTAGTCCACCGCCCTTGGGAAAAGGCCGCGCGGGCGGATGATCAGCACGGCAAGAAAGGCCAGATGACCGGCAAGGATCTGCCATTCCGGATTGATCTGCGCGCCCACGGTCTGGGCGATGCCGATGATCGCACCACCCGCCAGCGTGCCCCAGAGGCTGCCGAGGCCGCCGATGATGACCGCCTCGAAGGCATAGATCAGGCGCGCGGGACCGATCGAAGGGTCGAAGTTCGCCCGCATGCCAAGGTAAAGCGCGGCAAGGGTGACGATGACCATGGCAAGGCCCGTGGCCATGGCAAAGACCCCGCGCGGGTTGATGCCCATCAGGCTTGCGGTGACCGGATCGTCACTGGTTGCCCGGAAGGCGCGGCCGATCGCGGTGGTGTAGAAGATGCGGTTCAGGATGAAGATGGCCAGCACCGCCGAGCCGAAGGTCAGAAGCGGCAGGGTGCCTATGGTGACCACGCCCAGGTTGATCGAGGCGCTTTCCAGCGCGCCGGCGCGGATGCGCTGGCTGTCGGCCGAGAAGACCTCCAGCATGCCGTTCTGCAGCGCAACCGAGAGCCCGAAGGTGATGAGCAGCGGCGGCAGGATGTCCTTTCCGACGACCCGGTTCAGGACGAAGCGTTGCAAGGCCCAGCCCAAGGCGAACATGACCGGGGCGGCGATCAGGGCCGACAGGAAAGGGTTCAGCCCCAAGAGATTGACGGTGACCAGGATCAGGAAGGCGGCAAAGACGATCAGATCACCATGGGCCAGATTCACCAGCCGCATGATCCCGAAGACAAGGCTGAGGCCCGCGGCGAAAAGGGCATAAAGACCGCCAAGCAGGATGCCCTGGACGAGGACGTCGAGCCAGATCATCGCGACGACCTCGCAGAGTGGCAGGATGCCCCCCCTCCCCATCCGTCCCCCCGCGTGGGGGAGGGAGGCGTGGGACAGCATGGCCGGGCGCCTCCCCTCCCCCTGGTGGGGAGGGGATGGGGGTGGGGGGCACGCAGGGAAAGGCTGGCAGGCGTCATGTGGGTTCCCCGAAATAGGCGGCGTGGATCGCCTCGCGGCTGATTTCGGCGGCGGGGGCATGCAAGGTCACGCGGCCCTCCATCAGGCAGTAGACCCGGTCGGCGACCGAAAGCGCGCGGGCGATGTCCTGTTCGACGATCACCACCGCCGCGCCGGCTTCGCGGATCGCGGGGAGGGCGGCGTAGATGTCGCGGATCACCACGGGGGCGAGGCCGAGGCTGACCTCGTCACAGAGAAGAAGCTCGGGGTTCGACATCAGCGCGCGGCCGATGGCGACCATCTGCTGCTGGCCGCCGGAAAGCGCCGTGCCGGGCGAGTGGCGGCGGTCCTTCAGGATCGGGAAAAGCTGGTAGATCGTGTCGAGCGACCAGCGGCCACCCCCCCGGCGCACTTGTCCCCCGATCAGCAGGTTCTCCTCGACGGAAAGCGAAGGGAAGAGCTTGCGCCCCTCGGGCACCATGGCGATCCCGCGCTGCATCACCTGGTCGGCGGGCAGGTCGCCGATCGGCTCGCCCCGGTGCAGGACCATGCCGGGGTCGTTGCGCAGCACTCCGGTGATCGAGCGCATCAGGGTCGTCTTGCCCGCACCGTTCGCGCCGATGATGGCGACACATTCGCCGGGGCTTACGGCAAGGTCGATTCCGAACAGCGCCTTGAACTGGCCGTAGGCGGCGGTCAGGCCCCGGGTTTCAAGGATGGGCGTCATGTCAGACCTCCATCCCCAGATAGATCTCGCGCACCTCTTTCGAGGCCATGATCGCGTCGGGCTCGCCGATCCCGATGACGCGGCCGAAGTCCAGGACCAGCAGCCGTTCCACGACTGATGTCAGCGCGTGCAGGACATGTTCGATCCAGATGATCGTGATGCCTTGCGCGTGCAGACCCCGGATCGTGGCGATCAGCGCCTGACATTCGCCTTCGGTCAGGCCGCCGGCGATTTCATCGAGAAGCAGAAGCTCCGGCCCGGTGGCCATGGCGCGGGCCAGTTCCAGCCGCTTGCGATCGAGCAGGGACAGGCTGCCGGCCAGCTGGTTGGCCTTGGGCAAGAGTTCGGTATCGCGCAGGACCGCGACGCAATGGTCGGTCACCTCGGCCTCGTGCTTGTTCTGGCCGTAGGCGGCGGCGGTCAGCAGGTTCTCGAACACCGTCAGCCCCTCGAAGGGCTGGGGGATCTGGAAGCTGCGGCCCAAGCCCATGCGGACCCGGGTCATCGCCGGGCTGCGGGTCACGTCGCGGCCCAGGAGCGTGACCGTGCCCGCATCGGCGAGGATATTGCCGGTTATCAGGTTGAAGAGCGTCGATTTCCCCGCCCCGTTCGGCCCGATGATGCCCAGCGCCTGGCCCTTCGGCACAGAAAGGCTGACGTCATCGGTCACCTTCAGGGCACCGAAGCTTTTCGAGACATTGGAAAGCGTCAGGACGTCGGTCATGCTGAATGTGGCCAGGGTGGCCCCCGGGAAGAAGTCCCGGGGGCCAACAAGATCAGGCCAGCGCCTCCATCTGGCCAGCAGCCGGAATCTCCGGCGCGGTCTGGTTGTCGACGATGACAAGGTCGAAGGTGCCGTCGTCCTTCCGCCGCCACTGGCCGCCAACCAGCGGGGTCTTGCATACGTTGGTGGCGGCGAAAGGTGGCACGCCGGCGCCGTTCCAGGCCACCTTGCCAACCATCGTGTCCATGTCGGTCGCGGCAATCGCCGCTGCGACCGCCTCGGCATCGGTCACGTCTTCGACGCGGCCCATGACGTTCGAGGCGACCTCGAACAGGGAATGGACAAAGCCGATCGGCTGGGTCCAGGGCCGGCCCGACTTCGCCGTGTAGTCGGCGGCAAGGTCGGCGCAGGACTGGCCGGTGAGCGAGGACTTGAACGGGTGCTGCGCGCTCCACCACACCTCGGACGAGAGGTTGTGCCCGGCCTCGCCCAGGGCCTCGACCGACTGCGGGAACAGGATGGCCTTGGCCACGGTGATGATCTTCGGGTTGAAGCCCTGTTGCAGCGACTGGTTGCGGAAGGTGGTGAAGTCGGGCGGGATCACGACGCCGGTGACGATGTCGCAGTTCGCCGCCTTGAAGGCGTTGATCTGTGCTGTGAAATCGTCGGTCAGGTTCTGGTAGCGGCCCGGATCGGTGAGGGAATAGCCCTGCGCCGCGAAACCGGGGCCGACACCCACGTTCGGGTCGCCCCAGGCGTTGCCGTCGCCATCGTTCGGGAACAGGCCGCCGACCTGCTTGTTGGTGTCAAGCTGGTTCCACATGTTCAGGAAGACGGCGATCACGTCCTCCAGCCCCCAGAAATAGTGGAAGGCGAAGTCGAAGGGCTTCCACGAGGCCGGGTCGCCGGGGTTGCCCTGCTGGCCGATGAACCAGGGCTGCCAGGGCGCCTTGGTCGAGATGACGGGCATCCCCTCCGCCTCGCAGGTTGTGGCGACGGGGTTCGTCGTCTCGGGCGTCGAGGCGACGACCATCAGGTTGATCTCGTCGTTGACGATCAGTTCCTTGGCCACGGCGGCGGCGCGGTTCGGGTCGGACTGGCTGTCCTTGACGATGACCTGGAAATTCTGGCCGACCTCGGTCGCAAGGAAGCTGGCGATGTTGTAGCTGTCGCTTTCGGCAAAGCCGGCCAGCGGGCCGGATTGCGGGCTGACATAGCCGATGCGGATCTTGGCCCCCTGTGCGATGGCAGGGGCGAACAGGCCCGGCGCCGTGGCGGCAAGGCCGGTGGCGGCGCTGGTGCGCAGGAATTTCCGTCTGGTAAGCATTATCGTTCCTCCCTCTTGGTTGCCTGTCATGCGGGGCATTGCCCATCCCAGGCCTGTTGCAGCAGTTGGCGGATGCCGTCCCGGCTGACGGGGCGTGGATTTGCGTATGGATTCCGGGTGGCGATCTCGGCCGCGCGATCGAGGTCGGCCTCGGTCATCCCAAGGTCGGCCAGACGCAGCGGCGCGTTCACCGCCTTGGCAAAATGCCAAAGCCCGGCGCCCGCGCTGCCATGGCCGAAGGTATCGGCAATCGGGGCCAGAAGGCCACCCACGGCAGCTTCGTTGTAGGCGGTGGTGTGGGGCAACAGCACCGCGTGGGTTTCGGCATGCGGCAGGCCGAAGCTTCCGCCCAGCACATGCGCCAGCTTGTGGTGCAGCGCCATGGTGACATGGCCGAGTGTCACCGAGCAGCCCCAGGCCGCATAAAGCGCCCTGGCGCGGGCTTCCCCGTTTACAGGATCCTCGATCAGAACCGGCAGCGCATCGCGGAAGGCGACCATCGCATCGCGCGACAGCGCCTCGGTGATCGGGTGGCGGTCGGGGGCATAGAAGCCCTCCATCGCGTGGGCGATGGCGTTCAGCGCCGAGGTCACGGTCAGCGCCACCGGCAGGGTCAGGGTCAGATCCACGTCATAGACCACGACCTCGGGCCGGATCGCCGGGTCGCGGCGGGTGGTCTTCTCTCCACCCGCGGTTTCGCCCAGGATGTCGGTCATTTCCGAACCGGCATAGGTGGTGGGGATCACCAGCTGATCCGCCCCGGTGCGGACGGCAATGGCCTTGCCCAGACCCGTGGTCGAGCCGCCGCCCAGCGATACGACACAATCCGCCCTTGCCGCGCGGAAGGCGGCGATCGCCTGTTCGGTCACCTCGACCGGGGTATGCATCGCGGCACCGGCAAAGATGCCGGCAGCCTTGTCGCCCAGCCTGTCGGCCAAGGCCTGCGCTTCGGCCTGCTGATGCGGGGTGGACAGAATCAACGCGCGGGAATGGCCCAGACGGGCGACTTCATCGGGCACCTGCGCCAAGGTGCCGTGGCCAAAGACAACCCGGGTCGAAAGGCCGGGAAAGACGAAGGGCCGGGTCATCGCGCCGCCCCCATGGCCGGAGAGCGTCCGGCGGCAAGATCAATCAGAACAGTCTCTAACATGGCGATTTCTGCGTCTGACACCTCGTGCGGGCGACCGGGGAACACATCGCACCGAAGCCTTGCCCCGGCACGGCCAAGCTCGGCCGCAGCCTCGGCGAATGCCTGAACCGGAATCCAGGGATCCGCATCGCCTGCCGACAGATAGACAGGCAGGCCGGATGGCAGGCTTGCGGGTCGGTCGTCGCCCGAAAGACCAACGCGGCAACCGGTAAGGGCCACAACGGCGTCGGGCAACTCTTTGCCGGTGCAGACATGTTCCAGCGACAGGCAGGCGCCCTGGCTGAAACCGGCCAGCAGCAGGGGCAAGCCCGGAGCATGGGCACGCAGGCCGGATATCGCCCGTGCAAGACCGTCCAGAGACATCGCCAGGTCTTCCCGGGTGGCGTCGGTCAGCGGATCGACCGCCCGGGCAGCATACCAGCTTTTCCCCTCGGCGCGCGGCAGGGCAAAGGCCACGTCACACAAGGTCAGGCGGCGGATGACCGCCGCCTCCATCTCTTCGGGCGACTGGCCGCGACCATGGACGAAGACGCACAGCACCTTCGCCCGGTCGGGCGCCGCACCCAGAGAGACGATCTCGGCAACACCCGGCATCAGAATTGTGCCGGTTCCAGACCCGCTTCCATCTCGGCACGCCGGTCCTGGAACCAGGGCGGGAACACCAGGCTCTTGCCGATGGCGTCGGCGGGTTCGTCCTTGGCCCAGCCTTCCGTCACGGTCCAGGCGAGTTCGAACAGCGCCCCTCCCGGCGACCGCATGTACATCGACTTGAAGTAGTTGCGGTCCTTCTGTTCGCTGACGTCCGTGTAGCCCATGCCCTCCAGCCGGGCCTTCAGGGCATACTGGTTTTCCTCGTTCCCGGTGTTGAAGGCCAGGTGGTGGATCGTGCCGCCCGCCAGCGTCCAGGTGCCCTGCGGGCTGTCGCGGTCGATCACGATTTCCAGCGCAGAATACAGGCCGTTGTCTTCCGGCACGATCCACATGCTGCCCCTGTCGTCGCTGCCTTCGCGGCGAAACTGCATGCCGTGTTCCAGGAATTCCTCCATCGTGCCCGCATCCATCACGGCGACCGCACCGCCGTAGATGCCGCGGATGCCATGAGCAGCCGACACGCCCTGTGCCGGGTTGGCGATCGGGGTGCGGGTATCGTCGGGGTTTTCCACCAGTTCATGCGGAATGCCGCAGGGATGGGCAAAGCTGACGCGGGTCAGACCGAAACGTTCGCCCTTGACCGCCGGGATGCCCATGCCGTTCAGGCGGTCCACCCAGAAGTCGGCCGCGCCGACCGGGATCGACTGCATGATCGTCCGGCTCTGGTTCGTGCCGCGGCGCCCGAAAATGCCCGGCTTCTTGAACGGAAAGGTGGTGATGATGGTCGAGGCGTCGCCCGCAGGCGAGCCATAGTACAAATGATAGACCGGCAGGACGCCGTCGAACAGCACCGTCCGCTTGATCGAGTAGAGGCCAAGCCCCTTGGTGTAGAAGTCATAGTCTTCCTGCACGCCGTGCGTGCTCATGGTCAGGTGGTGATAGCCGGAGACTAGGGCCATGCTGGTCATCCCCTCTGGTCCTGGGTGGGTTGCGGGGTGTCGTCCCGGTCGAGAACCAGGGCGACGCTAAGGGTGAAGGCCGGGCCTTCGGGTCGGATGGTGCCGATGAGCTCGGGCTTGACGGCAAAAAGCGCATCGCGGCCGATCGCCGGATCGCTGCCGTCGAAGATCGCCGTGACAAGGCGGCGGTATCCCGGCGCGGTGACGGCGAAATGGATGTGGGCAGGCCGGTCGAGCGACAGGCCAAGCTTGCGGGCAAGCTGCCCGACTGGCCCGTCATCGGGCAGGCTGTAGCCACCGGGGCGGATCGTGGTGAAGTGGAATGCCCCGGCGGCATCGGTGATGAAGCGACCGCGCAGGTTGTGCTCGGGCTGATTGTCGGGATCCTGGTTTTCGTAGCGACCGGCGGCATTGGCATGCCAGACCTCGACCAGGGCGCCGGCCAGCGGTTCCCCGGAAAGGTTTGTCACCCGGCCCGTCACCGACAGGGGTTGTCCGTCGCCATTGCGGCAGAGGTTGACCCCAAGTGGCAGGTTGGGCGCGTCGGCGCGGTAGAAGGGACCGGGCAGCGTGCCGGGCGTGGTGCCTGGCCGATCCTTGCAAAGCACGCCATCCGACAGGCCGAAGACATCGGCCAGCAGCACCCATTCCTGCCGTCTTGCATCGGTGGCATAGCCAACATCAGTGAGGAACTGCACGAAGGCGTCCAGCTCTGCCGGGGTCGGCTTCAGCGTGGCGACGATCTGGAAGGCATGATCGACAATCTGGCGCACAGCCTCGCCCAGACGGCCCGGCGGCGCTGCCGCAAGGCGGCGGCGCAGTTCGGCTGCCACCGCCTGCCCTTCGGATGATCCGCCCTGCCCGTCCATCGCCAGACCTCCCCCCTCGCACCATGCAAGCTAGAGGGGCGCGGCAGACTGGCAGATGACTTTTCGGAAGATCAATATATCATTCTGTTATGAAACTGAGCGAGGCGCACCTGATCCAGCTGTCTGCCGTTGTCGATGCCGGTAGCGTCAGCAAGGGCGCGCTGGCGTTGGGCCTGTCGCAGCCGGCGCTGTCGCGGTCGCTGGCCCAGCTTGAGGCGCGGGTCGGCAAGCCGCTGTTCGTCCGCGGACGCAGGCCGTTGCAGGCAACGCCGCTGGGCATGCAGCTTGCCGCGCATGGCCGCCGGATCCTGGCCGAAAGCCGCCGCGCGGCCGAAGCGGTGCAAAGCCTGTTGCGCGGCACGCGGGGGCTGGTGCGGGTTGGCGGTGTGCCCTTCTTCATGGATGCGATGATCAGCCGGATCATCGCCGCGTTCCAGAACCAGCACCCCGACGTGGATTTCGAACAAAGCTACGGCAACCTGTCAGAGGTCGGAACCGGCCTGCGCGCCGACCAGCTTGACCTGGGGATCGTGCCACTTGGCACCTCGGGAGAGCCGGAGGGGCTGGAGTTCACCCCGATCCTCGCCGCGCGCAACGTGGTCTGCTGCCGGACCGGCCATCCCCTTCAGCGCACCAAGCGGCTGACGACCGGCGATCTGGGCCGCTACCCCTGGGTCGCGCCCCTGCCGGGGTCGCCGCTGCTGGCCGACCTGTTCGCCATCCGGTCGTCGCTTGGGTCGCTGGAGCTGGACATCCGCTATTCGGGCGGCTCGCTTCTCAGCGTCATCAACTACCTGATCGAAACCGATGCGCTGGCCGTGCTGCCGTTTTCGGTCTGGTTTGCCGAACGCAAGCAGCATGCCATTGCAGTTCTGCCGGTGGATATTCCGCAGCCGCAGCGGCACCTGGGCATCCTGAAGCTGGCGGGCATGCCCAGGAACCCGGCCGCCGCCGTCTTTGCCGATTTCGTGGTGCAGTCGTTCCAGCAGATGCAGCAGATGATCCTGCGACACGAAAACGCCGTGGTCTGGCGGCGTTAGGTGCTGAGGCCGCCTGCCAGATCCGGCACGTCCAGCGGACTGAAGCCATAGTGGCGCAGCCAGCGCAGGTCGGATTCGAAAAAGGCACGCAGGTCGGGGATGCCGTATTTCAGCATGGCAATGCGGTCGATGCCCATGCCGAAGGCGAAGCCCTGCCACTGGGTCGGATCGACGCCGGCTGCCTGAAGCACCTTGGGATGCACCATGCCGGAACCCAGGATTTCCATCCACTTGTCGCCTTCGCCGATCCTCAGCTGGCCACCTACGTTGGAGTAGCGGATATCCACCTCGGCCGAAGGTTCGGTGAAGGGGAAGTGGCTGGCGCGGAACCGCAGTTCGACCTTGTCCACCTCGAAGAAGGCGCGGCAGAATTCTTCCAGGCACCATTTCAGGTTGGCCATGCTGATGTCCCGGTCGATGGCCAGACCTTCAACCTGGTGGAACATCGGGGTGTGGGTCTGGTCCATGTCCATCCGGTAGACGCGGCCCGGCGCGATGACACGCAGGGGGGCGCCGCGTTCCATCAACGCGCGGATCTGCACGGGACTGGTGTGGGTGCGCAAGACGTGGGGCGCGCGGTTATCGCCGGGTGCGCGGTGCATGAAGAACGTGTCATGTTCCTGCCGGGCAGGATGTTCCGGCGGAATGTTCAGCGCGTCGAAGTTGTACCAGTCGCTTTCGACCTGCGGTCCTTCGGCAACCGAAAATCCCATGTCGGCGAAGATCGCCGTCAGTTCCTCCATCACGCGGGAAACGGGATGGATTGTGCCCGTGCGGCGGGGACGCCCAGGCAGGGTCACGTCCAGCCATTCCGCCTTCAGCCGCTCGTCCAGCGCGGCATCGGCCAGCGCGGTCTTGCGGGCACGCAGCGCGGCGTCGATCTCGTCCTTCAGGGCGTTCAGACTGGCACCGGCGGCCTTCCGTGCCTCGGGCTCCATCCTGCCCAGCGTCGCCATCAGGGCGCTGATCTCGCCCTTCTTGCCCAGGGCGGCAACACGGACCTCTTCCAGCGCGGCCTCGTCGGCGGCGCCGGCGATGGCGGAGAGATATTTGCCCCGAAGCGTGTCGATCCCGTCCATCGTCTTCTCCAAAGGATGCGGCCCCGTGCTAGCGGGGAAGGACCAGCGATGCAAGGCTTGCGGGCAGGGCAGGGCAGGCCTATCACCAGCCGGTGCAGGCCACGGCGGGCCTGCGAAGGATCGGGGCGATGATCACGCGCGGCTTCACGAAAGGTGATGCAGTATCCGAGGCCGTCTATTCGGATTGCGAACGCTACCGCTATCTTCTGACGCGAACCTGGCAGGATGGGCCGAAGGCGCTGTTCATCATGCTCAACCCTTCGACCGCGACCGAGATGCAGAACGATCCCACGGTCGAACGCTGCGAACGGCGGGCCCGGGCGCTGGGGTTCGGGGCGTTCAGGGTGACAAACATCTTTGCATTCCGCGCAACCGACCCAAGGGTGATGCGGGCGGAACCCGACCCGGTGGGGCCAGAGAATGACGCCGCGATCCTGAAAAGCCTGAGCTGGGCCGATGCGGTGGTATGCGCCTGGGGAAACCATGGTTTGCACATGAACCGCGGGGCGGTGGTCGAATCGATGCTGCGCGGTGCCGGCGCCCGGCTGACGCACCTGGGCCTGACGGGCCAGGGGCAGCCGCGCCACCCCCTGTATGTCGCCTATGACCAGAAGCCCGAACCCTGGTAGCGCCCGATCAGGCCCTTTCCAGGATCACGTCGGCCAAGTTCACCGCATCGCCCCGAATCACCGCAAGGGGGTGGCCGTCCAGGTAAAGCGTGCTGCCATTGCCGCCCTCGCCGACCAAAAGGCTGAGGCGGGGTTCGGGATGAATGGCCGGGTCGTAGACGATCACCAGCCTGTCCTGCGCGGCACTGTAATCGGATACATGCGCCACCTCGCCTTCACCCGGCCAATCGTGCAGAATGATGGCGTCTTCGTCGGCCCCGCCATGGCCGTGATCGCCGGGACCGAGAAGCAGCGTATCCCTGCCCTGGCCGCCGTTCAGAAAATCCGGCATGCCCTTGCCCGCTTCGCCTTGCAGGCCGGACAGCCAGTCATCGCCGGCACCGCCGTCAAGGATGTCTGATCCCGCCCCCCCGGCCAGGGTGTCGTGACCCTCGCCGCCGGCAAGCCAATCATCCCCTTCCCCGCCATCGAGGACATCATCCCCGGCGCCGCCCAGAAGCGTATCGGCCCCGTCGCCACCGAACATCGTGTCATTCCCGAAATGGCCCGAAAGCGAATCAGAACCGGACCCGCCGAACACAAGGTTGTCGCCATCCTGGGCGTCCACCGTGTCGTTCCCGGCGCCGCCGTGAACCGTGTCGTCCCCGGCCCCCGCCCAGACGGCATCGTTGCCTTCGCCGGCTTCGACAAGATCATCACCGGCGCGGGCGTCGATCAGGTCGCCCCCACCCCGGCCTTCGACCGTGTCATTGCCATCACCGCTGGACAGAAGGTCGCCTTCCGCCCCGCCCCCAAGCCAGAGATCAACCGGCGGGTCTGCCTTGAGATCGCCGGAAACGGGGTTCCCATCGATCATCGGTTCGGGACCGGCGATCCGGTCGAGAAGGCCCTGTTCCATCGGTGTGCTGTCCGGCCCGAGGCTGCCATCCCCTTCGCCGGAGTCTTCCGGCCCCGATGGGTCGCGGCCGGAAAGGATTGCATCCGCCGCAAGGCCCGCGGCAAGAATCCCGAGCAGTCCGAAAAGCGTCAGCACGATGTCACCCCCAGGTCACGGCGCCGTTGATCCGCGCTTTCGTTAACCATAAGATAAGATTAGGAAAACCTGCCGATTCCTAGCATGACTGCCCCTGATTCAGAAGCGGCCTCGCAGGAAATCTCCGGTCCAGGTTAATCGTCTCTGAAGGCCTTGGCTGCGCAAACCCTTTCCTTCCTTCGCGAATCCGCTTATAGGCCCGCATCCGCCCCGAAGGCGGACCCCCCTCCAAGGGCCCTGCTGGACGACATCCCGGCTTGTGCCATGACCCTTTGCAAAGGAGACCCCGATGTCGATCACCGTTGAAGAAAAAGCCCGTCTGATCAAGGAATACGCGACCAAGGAAGGCGACACCGGTTCGCCCGAAGTGCAGGTCGCGATCCTGTCGTCGCGCATCGCCACGCTGACCGAGCATTTCAAGGGCCACAAGAACGACAACCATTCGCGTCGTGGCCTTCTGATGCTGGTCGCCCAGCGCCGCAAGCTGCTGGACTACCTGAAGAAGAAGGACGAGGCGCGCTATGCCTCGCTGATCTCGCGCCTGGGCCTGCGCCGCTAAGGCCTTCGGCAAGGAAAACGGAACGCCCGCGCCACCCGCGCGGGCGTTTTGCTTTGCCTGACTTGAGGTGACCCCCGACCCCGGCCATATAGGGAAAAACGGAGGGTCCAATGGCCGAAGACAAGTTCCCCGGCTGGCACGGCACCACGATCCTTGCGGTCCGCCGCGGCGGCGAGGTGGTGGTCGCAGGCGATGGGCAGGTTTCCCTTGGGCAGACCGTGATCAAGGGGACCGCCCGCAAGGTTCGGCGGCTGAATCCCGGCGGGCATCCGGTCGTGGCGGGGTTCGCAGGATCTACCGCCGATGCCTTCACCCTGCTGGAGCGACTGGAAAAGAAGCTCGAGGCCGCCCCGGGCCAGCTGGCCCGCGCCTGCGTCGATCTGGCCAAGGACTGGCGGATGGACAAATACCTGCGCAACCTTGAAGCCATGCTGATCGTCACCGACGGCGCCGACCTGTTCGTGATCACCGGCGCAGGCGACGTGCTGGAGCCGGAACATGACGTGGCCGCCATAGGATCGGGCGGCAACTTCGCGCTGGCCGCAGCACGGGGCCTGATGGCCACGGACATGCCCGCCGAGGAGATCGCCCGCCGCGCCATGGCCATTGCCGCCGACATCTGCGTCTATACCAACGGCAACCTGACCGTGGAGACGATCCGGAAATGACGCCCGAGGATCTTCGCGCCGCCGTCGCCGCCGGCATCCTGACCGAGGCACAGGCGGCGTCGCTGACCGCGCTGGCCAATGACCGTCTGGGCAAACGTGCCGCACTTCCCGCCGAAGACGAGCCATTCGAATTCTTCCGGGGCTTTTCCGAAATCTTCGTCTCGATCGGCCTGGTCATCCTTCTGTCCGGGATCGCGGCCATGCTCGCCTGGTTCGGCGGCGTGGCGCTGATGACGGTCCTGCCGCTGATCTGCGCCGGTATCTGCTGGTGGTGGGCCGGATACTTCACCCTCAAGCGGCGGATGAACCTGCCGTCGATGGTGCTGGCTTCGGCCTTCGGGGCCGGCATCTACCTGTCGGCGATCACCGTGCTGGGCCAGGCAGACCTGCCGCTGCGCAGCGTGGTCGTGGTGGCCTTCGTCCTGTCGGCCCTGGGCATGTCGGCCTGGTATCGCCGGTTCCGGCTGCCGTTTTCGGCCTTCATCCTGGGGCTTTTCGTGCTGGGGGCGATCTACACCATGACCGCCTCGGTCGATTCGCTGGGCGGTTTCGTGGCGGGTAGCCGGGGTGGCATGGGCGGGTTCTTCGACCTTCGCGAAAGCCCGCAGTTCGCCACCGCAACCCTGCTGTTCGGCATCGTCGCCTTCCTTGTCGCCATGTGGTTCGACACCCGCGACCCGCACCGGCTGGGCCGGCACGCCGCCACCGCCTTCTGGCTGCACATGCTGGCCGCGCCCGCGCTGGTGAACACGGTGGCGCTGACCCTCTATAACACCGGCGGCGCCGGCGGGATCGGGTTGCTGATCGTCGCCCTGGTCATCATCACCCTGCTGGCCCTGATCATCGACCGGCGGTCCTTCCTGACCGCCGCCATTGCCTATATCGCGCTGGTCATCGCCTGGGTGATCGGCGACCGGGGCGATTTCGGCACCTGGGCCTTCATCCTGATCGCCCTTGGCGGCCTGATCACCGCCATCGGCACCTGGTGGATGCAACTGCGCGCCACCGTGTTGCGCGCCCTGCCCGACTTTCCCGGCAAATCCCGCCTGCCACCCTATGGGAGCACCGAATGACCGACCTGACCCCGCGCGAGATCGTCTCGGAACTTGACCGCTTCATCATCGGCCAGAAAGAGGCCAAGCGCGCCGTTGCCGTCGCCCTGCGCAACCGCTGGCGGCGCAAGCGGTTGGGCGATGATCTGCGCGATGAGGTCTATCCGAAGAACATCCTGATGATCGGCCCGACCGGCGTGGGCAAGACCGAGATCAGCCGCCGCCTGGCGAAACTGGCCAAGGCACCGTTCCTGAAGGTCGAGGCCACCAAGTTCACCGAGGTCGGCTATGTCGGGCGCGACGTGGATTCGATCATCCGCGATCTGGTCGATGTGGCGATGAGCGATACCCGCGCCCGGATGCGCGAGGATGTGAAGGCCCGCGCCCACAGGGCTGCCGAGGACCGGGTGATCGAGGCACTGGCCGGCAAGGATGCGCGAGAACAGACCCGCGAGATGTTCCGCGCCAAGCTGAAGCGGGGCGAACTGGACAACACCTTGATCGAGATCGACGTGGCCGATGCCTCACCCATGCCCCTTGGCTTCGGGATGCCCGGAATGGAAAGCCAGATGCAGGGCTTGCAGGATCTGTTCAAGGCCTTCGGCGGCCGCACCAGCCGCAAGCGGATGACGGTGGCGCAAAGCTATGACGTGCTGATCGGACAGGAGGCCGACAAGCTTCTGGACGACGAGGCGGTGCGCACCGCCGCGCTGGAGGCGGTGCAGGAAAACGGCATCGTCTTTCTGGACGAGATCGACAAGATCTGCGCCCGGTCCGACGCGCGCGGTGCCGATGTCAGCCGCGAAGGCGTGCAGCGCGACCTTCTGCCCCTGATCGAGGGAACGACCGTTTCGACGAAGCACGGCCCGGTCAAGACCGACCATATCCTCTTCATCGCCTCGGGCGCCTTTCACATCGCGAAACCCTCGGACCTTCTGCCGGAACTGCAGGGCCGCCTGCCGATCCGGGTAGAACTGGCGCCGCTGACCGAGGAGGATTTCATCCGCATCCTGACCGAAACCGACAACGCCCTGACCCGGCAATATGCCGCGCTGATGGCGACCGAGGATGTGAAGGTGACCTTCACGCCGGACGGGATCGCCGCGCTTGCCCGCATCGCGGCCGAGGTGAACCGGGCGGTCGAGAACATCGGCGCGCGGCGGCTTTACACCGTGATGGAGCGGGTGTTCGAGGAACTGTCCTTCAACGCCCCGGACCGTTCCGGCCAGTCGGTGACCATCGATTCCGCCTTTGTAGAGACGAATCTGGGCGCCCTTGCCCGGTCGGCCGACATCTCGCGCTATGTGCTCTGACCGATGACGGTGATCGCCCCCCCTGCCCCTGCCTTCCCATCGGACTGGCCCCGCTTCGGCATGGGAACGGCCTCGCTGGGCAACATCTTCGCCACCTATTCCGAGGCCGAGGCGGCAGAAACCTTCGCCGCGGCCTGGGAGGCCGGGGTGCGCTATTTCGACACCGCGCCCTGGTATGGCCATGGCCTCGCGGAGCATCGGCTGGGAACGGCGATGCGGGACTGGCCGCGCGACCGGGTGGTGGTCTCGACCAAAGTGGGGCGGGTCTATGATCCCGCAGGGCGCGGGCAGGACGTGCGGGTCAACTGGAAAGGCGGGCTGAACTTTGCCGTCCGCTACGACTATTCCGCCGCAGGCTTCGAGGCATCGCTCATGCAAAGCCGGCTGCGGCTGGGCCAGCCGGTCATCGATGCGCTGATCATTCACGACCTCGACCGCGACTATCACGGACCGGCCTTCGACCGGCACATGAATGACCTGACCGGGTCGGGTCTTGGCTATCTGCACCGTCTGAAGGCCGAGGGCGTGATCTCTGCCGTGGGCATGGGCATGAACACGCTGGCGGATTTCGCGGCCATTGCACCGTGGATCGAGGTGGATTTCTTCCTGGTCGCCATGCCCTATACCCTGGCCGATCAGGCCGCGCTGCGCGGACCGATGGCCGACTGCCTGCGACGCGGGATCAAGGTGGTGATCGGCGCGCCGTTCGCCTCGGGTTTGCTCGCCAACCCCTCGGCGCCGGGGGTGATGTATGCCTATGCGCCGGCAAGCACCGAGATGGTAGCGAAAGCCCTGGCAATCGAGGCGGTCTGTTCGCGGCATGGCGTGCCCCTTGCGGCGGCGGCGCTGCAGTTTCCGCTGCTGCATCCGGCGGTTGTCTCTGTCATTCCCGGCGCGGTCTCTGCGGCGCAGGTGACGCAGAACATGGCCAACGTGGCCCTGCCAATCCCGACAGAACTTTGGCAAGACCTCAAGATGCAGGGGTTGATTGACCCGGACGCCCCTACCGGTTGAAAGGCGCCGTGCCACCGGTGTAGGGTGGCGCATCGCCCGGGGGGACGACCGTGACCGACGACGCCGTGACGCCGATGATGGCGCAATATCTGGAGATCAAGGCGCAGAATCCGGGCGCCCTTCTGTTCTACCGGATGGGCGATTTCTACGAGATGTTCTTCGACGACGCAGTGGCCGCCGCTGCCGCGCTGGACATCGCGCTGACCAAGCGCGGGATGCATCTGGGCGAGCCGATCCCGATGTGCGGCGTGCCGGTCCATTCGGCCGAAAGCTACCTGCTGACCCTGATCCGCAAGGGCTTTCGCGTCGCCATCGCAGAACAGCTGGAAGACCCGGCCGAGGCGAAAAAGCGCGGCTCCAAGGCTGTGGTGCGGCGCGATGTGGTGCGGCTGGTCACGCCCGGCACGCTGACCGAGGACAGCCTTCTGGAAGCACGTCGCCACAACTTCCTGGCTGCCTATTCCGAAGTGCGCGATCAGGCTGCGCTGGCCTGGGCCGACATCTCGACCGGCGAATTCCGGGTGATGCCATCCTCGCCGACCCGCCTTGGGCCCGATCTTGCCCGCATCGCCCCCCGAGAGCTGCTGCTGAACGAGGCGCGGGAGCGGGAAATCGTCTCTAACATGGCAGAAAATGCGGTTTCGATCACACCGCTATCGCGGGGCAGCTTCGATTCCGCCAATGCCGAAAAGCGGCTGTGCGACCTGTTCGGCGTCGCCTCGCTGGACGCCTTCGGCAGCTTCGACCGGGCCGAG
Source organism: Tabrizicola caldifontis (assembly GCF_004762095.1). Classification (GTDB taxonomy): domain Bacteria; phylum Pseudomonadota; class Alphaproteobacteria; order Rhodobacterales; family Rhodobacteraceae; genus Tabrizicola; species Tabrizicola caldifontis. The sequence goes on along the minus strand of NZ_SIJH01000002.1, from coordinate 169,574 downwards.
GTTTCGGCCATGGGCGCGCTGGTCGACTACCTGCACCTCACCCAGCGCGGTCGCATGCCGCTGCTGCGTCCCCCGGTGCGCGAACTGTCGGGCGGCACGATGCAGATCGACGCCGCCACCCGCCGCAATCTGGAACTGACGCAGGCGCTGTCGGGCGGGCGCGAGGGCTCACTCCTCTCGGCCATCGATCGCACGGTGACGGCCGGCGGCGCGCGTCTGCTGGAACGGCGGCTGTCCTCGCCCTCGCTTGACCTCAAGGTCATCCATTCCCGCCAGGCCGCGCTGGACTTCCTTCTGGAAGCCCCCGCCCTGCGCGCCCGCCTGCGCGAGGCGCTGCGGCGGGTTCCTGACATCGACCGCGCCCTCTCGCGCCTGGCGCTCGACCGCGACGGCCCGCGCGACATGGCCGCGATCCGCGCGGGGCTGGAACAGGCCGGACAGATCGCCGCCCTTCTGGCCGAGGCCCCGCCCCTTCTGGCCGAGGCCGCCCGCGCCCTGGTCGGCCATCAGGCGCTGGTGGATCTGCTGACCCGCGCGCTGGTGGCCGAGCCGCCGCTTCTGGCCCGCGACGGCGGCTATATCGCGCAAGGCTACGACCCCGAACTCGATGAAACGCGGGCCCTGCGCGACGAGGGCCGCGGCGTGATCGCCCGGATGCAGGCCGAATATGTCGAGGCCACGGGCATCGCCAGCCTGAAGATCAAGCACAACAACGTGCTGGGCTATTTCATCGAGACGACGACCACGCATGAAGAGCGCATGCGCTCGATGCCCGAGCTGTTCATCCACCGCCAGACCACCGCCGGACAGGTCCGCTTCACCACGCTGGCGCTGTCCGATCTGGAAACCCGGATACTGAACGCAGGCAACCACGCACTGGAGATCGAAAAGCGTCACTATTCCGGCCTGAAAGCCCGAATTCTGGACAATTCCGCCGTTATCGCGCAGGCCGCCCGCGCCTTGGCCGAGATCGACCTGGCCGCCGCCTTCGCCGATCTTTCCGCTGAAGAGGGTTGGTGCGCCCCGGTGGTGGACGACAGCCGCGCCTTTCATGTGGTCGGCGGCCGCCACCCCGTGGTGGAGCGCGCCCTTCGGCGCGAGGGCCAGCCCTTCGTCGCCAATGATTGCGCGCTGACGCCTGCGGAAACCCCGGCAATCTGGCTGCTGACGGGTCCGAACATGGCGGGAAAATCCACCTTCCTGCGCCAGAACGCCCTGATCGCGCTTCTGGCCCAAGCCGGCTCCCATGTCCCGGCCACGTCCGCCCGGATCGGGCTTGTCTCGCAACTGTTCAGCCGGGTGGGCGCAGCCGACGACCTGGCCCGTGGCCGGTCAACCTTCATGGTCGAGATGGTGGAAACCGCCGCGATCCTGAACCAGGCCGACGACCGCGCACTGGTGATCCTGGACGAGATCGGCCGCGGCACCGCGACCTATGACGGGCTTTCGATCGCCTGGGCAACGCTGGAACATCTGCACGAGGTGAACCGCTGCCGCGCGCTGTTCGCAACGCATTACCACGAGATGACGGCGCTTGCCGGCAAGCTTCCTGGGGTCAGGAACGCCACGGTCACGGTGAAGGAATGGGAAGGCGAGGTCATATTCCTGCACGAGGTCCGCGAAGGCGCCGCCGACCGCAGCTATGGTGTGCAGGTGGCCAGGCTTGCAGGGCTGCCGCCCGCCGTGATCGAACGGGCGCGCGAAGTGCTCGAAGCGCTGGAAAAGGGCGACCGCGAGGGCGGCAAGCCCACCGCGCTGATCGACGACCTGCCCCTGTTCCGCGCCGCTTCACCCGCCGTACCGGCCGCGCAGCCCAGGGTATCGGCAGTTGAGGATCGGCTCAAAGACGTTCACCCCGATGAGTTGACGCCCATCGAGGCCCTGAAACTTGTCTATGAACTCAAGCGTTTGGTGTAGGGTGCGCCACAGCGCACCGTCCGGCGGTGCGCTGTGGCGAGGCATTCGCCCTATTCCTCCGTGTTCGATGACACGCCGACCTGTGCCGGGCGCAGCAGACGGTCGTGCAGCATGAAGCCTTCGGTCGCCACCTGGATGATCTGGCCAGCCTTGGTGCCGGGCACCGGGGCCTCGAACATGGCCTGGTGCAACTGCGGATCGAAAGTATCCCCCACAGCGGGGGAAATTGCCTTTACCCCGTGTCGGGCCATCACGTTGGTCAGTTCCTTCAGCGTCAGCTCCACCCCTTCGATCAGCGCGGCACTGGCGGCGCGGCTTTCCTCGGGAATTGCCTGAAGCGCACGGTTCAGGTTGTCATAGACCGGCAGAAGATCGCGCGCGAGCCGCGTGCCACCATACATCTCGGCCTCTTTCCTGTCCCGCTCGGCGCGCTTGCGGGAATTCTCGGCATCCGCCAGGGCGCGCATGAACTTGTCGCGCAATTCATCGCGCTCGGCCCTCAGGGCCTCCAGCTCGTCCACTCCGGCGTCCTCGGGGGTTGCCGCAAACTCTTCCAGCTCCACCTGCGACGAAGCGGCTTGTTCCTGCACCATCTCATGGTCCTCGTCTAAGTCAGCCCTTGCCCCGTTCCGAGACAAGGCGGCCCACCAGTTGGGCGGTGTAATCGACAATCGGGACGATTCGGCCGTAGTTCAGCCGTGTCGGACCGATGACGCCCACCGCGCCAATGATTTTCCGATCTGCGTTCATATAGGGAGAAACCACCAGACTTGAACCGGAAAGTGAGAAAAGCTTGTTCTCCGACCCGATAAAGATGCGCACACCATCGCCCTGCTCGGTCAGGGACAGGAACTCGGCAATGTCGCGCTTGCGCTCAAGATCATCGAACAGCACGCGAATCCGCTCGATTTCCGCCTGATCGACCACCCCGTTGATCAGATTCGCCCGGCCGCGCACGATCAGCCGTTCCGACGGTTCGCCGGCGTTTTCCCAAAGGGCAAGGCCGCTTTCGACCAGATCCCGCGCGAGCGAATCGATCTCTTGCCGACGCTGCGCGATTTCTTCGGTGATGCGCGCCCGAAGTTCCGACAGGGTCCGCCCATCGGCAAGCGCATTCAGGAAATTCGCCGCCTCGCGCATGGATGAAGGCGTCTGCCCTGGCGGCGGCGTGAAGATCCGGTTCTCGACCTGGCCGTCGGCAAAGACCAGCACCACCAGAGCCCTATCGGGACCGAGGCTGACAAACTCGATATGGCGGATCGCCGCTTCGCGTTTCGGCGCAAGCACGACGCTTGCACCCCGGGTGATGACCGACAGCGCGGCGCCGACCTCGTCGAGAAGGGTGGTCACGTCATGGTCATTGGTGCCCAGGGTCGCGTCGATGCGTTCCTGATCTTCGGGGGCGACCTGTCCGACCTCAAGCAGGCTGTCCACGAACATGCGCAGCCCGAGTTGGGTGGGCACGCGTCCCGCCGACACATGCGGGCTGTCCAGAAGGCCAAGATATTCCAGATCCTGCATCACGTTGCGCACAGTCGCGGCGGAGACCTTCTCGGACATGGCTCGGGTCAGGGTGCGCGACCCCACGGGCTCGCCCGAAGCCAGGTAGCCTTCGACCACCCGGCGGAAGACCTCGCGCGTACGGTCGTTCATGTCGGCCAGGATAGGCTGAGGAGTGCTCATGGTTTCAGCAATCGGGGTTGCATCCGGTGTCTGTGGTTGCGTATGTGGCCGCATCCCAGGCAGAAAGGTCCGGCAATGCGCCCGTCAGGCAGGAAGTTAAGCGATCTGCGCGCGGTTTCAATCGAAACCGGCGTGATGAGGCATGCCGAAGGGTCATGCCTGATTCGCATGGGCGAGACGCATGTCCTGTGTTCCGCCACGATCGAGGACAAACCCCCGCCCTTCCTGAAGGGGTCCGGGCAGGGCTGGGTGACGGCAGAATACGGAATGCTGCCGCGGGCGACCAACACGCGCACCCGCAGAGAGGCAGCGGCAGGAAAGCAGTCTGGCAGAACTCAGGAAATTCAAAGACTTATCGGACGCTCACTGCGGGCGGGCGTTGATCGGCAGGCGCTTGGGGAACGGCAGATCGTCGTGGACTGCGACGTGATACAGGCCGACGGCGGCACCCGCTGTGCCTCGATCACCGGCGGCTGGGTGGCGTTGCGCCTGGCGGTGAACAGGCTGCTTGCTGCGGGCGCGATCACGACCGACCCGATCCTGGACCATGTCTCTGCCGTGTCATGCGGAATCTATGCCGGGCAGCCGGTGCTGGACCTTGACTATGCCGAGGATTCCGCTGCCGGGACCGACGGAAACTTCGTGATGACCGGCGCGGGAAAGCTGATCGAGGTGCAGATGTCGGCCGAGGGGTCCGCCTTCAGTCAGGACGAGCTGCTGCATCTGCTGGACCTTGCCCGTCACGGCAATGCGGCGCTGGTCGCCGCGCAGAAGGCGGCACTGGGCTGATGCTGAAACGCGGGGATCGACTGCTGGTTGCCACGCACAACCGGGGCAAACTGGAAGAAATCGCCGATCTTCTGGCACCCTACGGTGTGACGGTGGTCGGCGGCGGCGAACTTGGCCTGCCCGAGCCGGAAGAAACCGAAACCACCTTTGCCGGCAATGCCAGGCTGAAGGCTCACGCTGCCGCAAAGGCCAGCGGGATGGTGGCACTGGCAGACGATTCCGGGCTTGCCGTCGATGCGCTGGACGGTGCCCCGGGTGTTTTCACCGCCGATTGGGCCACAACGGCGAAGGGCCGCGATTTCAAGGTCGGGATGGAGCGCGTCTGGCGCGAACTTGAGGCCCGAAATGCCCCGGAACCCCGCCGTGCCCAGTTCTGCTGTACGCTGGTTCTGGCAGCGCCGGATGGGCAGGACCTTGTTTTTGAAGGAAAAGTGCAAGGCCGCCTGGTCTGGCCCGGTCGTGGAGACCAAGGCCATGGCTTCGACCCGATCTTCCTGCCGGATGGCTACAGCCAGACCTTCGGCGAAATTGACCGCTGGGAGAAGAACCGCCTGTCCCATCGTGCCGATGCCTTCGCCAAACTGGTCGCTGCCCTGTTTGCCTGATGGAAGACTGGCGCCATGCGGGTTTCGGCCTTTATCTGCACTGGCCCTTCTGCCAGTCGAAATGCCCATATTGCGACTTCAACAGCCACGTTGCATCGGGCGTCGATCAGTCACGGTGGCTTCGCGCATTCGAGGCCGAGATCGACCGCGTCGGCGCAATGACGCAAGGTCGCGTGCTGAACACCGTCTTTTTCGGCGGTGGCACCCCATCGCTGATGGAGGCGGCAACCGTTCAGTGCATCCTTGACCGCGTTCGCGCCACCTGGGTGCTTGCAAACGATGTCGAGATCACGCTTGAGGCCAATCCCGGCTCGGTCGAGGCTGCCCGGTTCGAGGGCTATGCAAAGGCCGGCGTCAACCGGGTTTCTCTTGGAATTCAGTCACTTGATCAGAACGATCTTCGCCGTCTCGGGCGTGCGCACAGTGTCGAGGACGCTCATTCCGCCATCGCCATAGCGCAGTCCACCTTTCAGCGGGTCAGCATCGACCTGATCTATGCGCGCCAGAACCAGACGCTGGCGGCCTGGCGGGACGAGCTGCGCCGCGCGCTGGATTTTGGCACGTCCCATTTGTCACTTTACCAGTTGACCATCGAGGATGGCACCGTCTTCGGCCAGATGCATGCAAGAAACCTGCTGCACGGCCTTCCGGGTGAAGACCTTGCCGCCGAAATGTTCGAGCTGACGCAGGAGATCACCGAATCATTCGGTTTGCCGGCCTATGAGGTTTCGAATCACGCCCGCCCCGGCGACGAATCGCGGCACAATCTGATCTACTGGCGCATGGGGGATTATGCGGGCATCGGCCCCGGCGCCCACGGGCGCCTCACGCTGGGTTCGGGACGCATCGCAACCGTGGCGGAACCCCTGCCGACACTCTGGCTGAACCAGACCCTTTCCGCGGCGGGGGCGGCAGAACGGATCGAATCCCTGCCGGCCGAGGACCGCGCCGCCGAATATCTGATGTTTGCGCTGCGCCTTCGGGAAGGCGCCTCTCTGACCCGGTTCGCCGATCTGGCAGGCAGCCCCCTGCCCGACGCAGCGCTTGACGAGGTGATCAACCTAGGTCTCATCCGCCGGGATGGGGACCGCATAGCCACGACCCGGTCAGGCGTGATCGTCCTGAACGCCATTCTGCGTCGGCTGCTGGCCGATCGTCAAAGCGGCGGCTGAAACCACCTAATCTGGTAGACGCGACAGCATCTGGCACAGCATGTCGAGATCATCCAGCGTCTTGTAGCGAATGGTGATCTGTCCGCTTTCGCCGTCGGCACCGTGCTCGATCGTCACCGGAAGTCGCAGGTTGGCGGAAAGATCCGCCTCCAGCGCCCGCGTGTCGGCATCCTTTTCACGCTTTGCCGGTGCCGGTCTTGCCGATTTTCCTACCCCTTCGGCCTTGGCCAGCTTTTCCGTCTCGCGCACGGAAAGGCCCTTCGCCACGACCTGCGCCGCCAGCTCCGCAGCCCGCGGATGCCCGATAAGCGCCCTGGCGTGGCCGGCGCTCAGCGTTCCGCTGCGGACCATTTCCTGCACTTCGTCTGGAAGGGTCAGCAGTCGCAGAAGGTTGGCCACATGGCTGCGGCTTTTGCTCAGAGCCTCGGCCAGTTTTTCCTGTGTGTGCCCGAACCGCGTCATCAACTGACGGAATCCCAGCGCCTCTTCGATCGCGTTCAGATCCGCGCGCTGAATGTTCTCGATGATCGCCACTTCCAGGACTTCGGTATCATTCAGGTCGCGCACCACGACGGGGACTTCGTGCTGCTGCGCCAGTTGTGCCGCCCGCCATCGGCGTTCACCCGCAACGATTTCATACCGGTCGCTGCCAGGCTTGCGCCGCACGATCAGCGGCTGGATGACGCCCTTCTGCCGAATCGAATCAGCCAGCGATTCCAATTCTTCCTTGCGGAAGTCCACCCGTGGCTGCTGCGGATTGGGCTCCAGCCTGTCGACCGGCAGATAAAGCTCGGCCTTGCGCGGGGTTCCCAGTTGCTCCGGGCCGGCAAGATGGACGTCTGCCATCAAGGCAGACAGACCACGTCCCAGACCGCGCTTTTCGTTCTTGCTGCTCATCTCTCAGGCCTCTGAAATCTCGGGTGTCTTGCGCCGGGCGGCAATCTCGCGCGCCAGGGCGCGATAGGCCTCTGCCCCCTTCGATCCCGGATCGTAGGTCAGAACCGGCAGCGCATGTGATGGGGCTTCGCTGATGCGGACATTGCGCGGAATCGTCGTTTGCATGACCAGCTCACCCATGTTTGCACGAGCGTCGGCTTCGACCTGCGCGGTCAATCTGTTGCGGCGGTCATGCATGGTCAACACAACACCTTCGATCCGCAGGTTCGGATTGGCCGAGCGCCGCACATCGCGAATCGTCAGCATCAGCTGAGAAAGCCCTTCCAGCGCAAAGAATTCGCATTGCAGCGGCACAAGGACCGAATCGCAGGCGACAAGGGCGTTGACGGTCAGAAGGCTCAACGCCGGTGGGCAATCTATCAGGACGTAGTCGAAACCGAAGCTGTCCATTTCCGGCCGGCGCAAGGCATCGTGCAACAGATAGCTGCGCTTTTCGTTCGACACGATATCAAGGTCGGCCGACGCAAGGTCTGCGTTAGCCGGGATGATCATTACATCGGGAATACCCGTTTCAACCACAACATCCTGTAGATCTGCCTGATCGACAATCAAATCGTAGCTTGTCTTCTTTCGGGCATCCGGACGGATTCCGAACCCCGTGGACGAATTGCCTTGCGGGTCGATGTCCACGAGAAGCACCTTCAAGCCAAGCTCGGCAAGCCCGGCAGCCAGGTTGATCGCAGTCGTGGTCTTGCCCACCCCGCCCTTCTGGTTGGCCAAAGCAATAATATGGGCGCGCTTTGCTTCAGTCTTGGTTTGCACGATGAATGTTCCTGATCACCAGAACCGCTGAATCCCGATCGGATTGGCTGGGTCGCGTTTCAATGTCGAATGTCCACCTGTTCCGCGCCTCGGTCAATTCCTCGGCATGGCGCGCCCCCTTGGGAAAGATGGCCGTTCCGCTCGCACGCAAATGCACCGCAGCGAAGCCCAGCAGATCGGACAAAGAGGCAAGCGCACGGGCAGAAATCACATCGGCTTGCAGCGGCGCCAGGGATTCGATCCTTTGGTGCAACACGACCACAGGCAAGCCCAGTGATCTGGCCGCCTGACGAAGGAACGTCGCCTTGCGCTGATCGGCCTCGACCAGGGTAAACTTCAGTCCCGGATGCTTTTCGCGGGCAATGGCCGCCAGCACAAGGCCCGGAAAGCCCCCGCCCGACCCCAGATCAACCCAGGCTCGCGCATCTGGGGGGCATAGCAGAAAAAGTTGCGCCGAATCTGCAATGTGCCTGTCCCACAGGTCAGACATCGTGGCCTTGCTGACCAGATTTATGGCGGGACTCCATTTGCGAACAAGACCTTCCAGTCCTTTCAGCGTGGCAAATGTTTCACGTGAAACATCCACCCCGCCCACCTCGACTTGGTCGTTCACCATCATCCGACCAGCCGTTCGGAATGGCCCTTGCGCAGATGCGAAAGGATCAGCAGCATCGCCGCCGGCGTAACCCCCTCGATCCGCGCGGCCTGAAGCATGCTTTCCGGCCGGATCTGTGCAAGTTTCTGCTTCAGTTCATTCGATAGCCCGGAAATACGCCGATAGTCGAAGTCTGCAGGGATTCGCTGCGTCTCCTGGCGCCGAAGATCGGCCACTTCACGCGTTTGCCGATCAGAATACTGGTCGTAGGTCGCATCAATCTGCAGCTGTGCAAGCGCCGTCGGCTCAATGGACCGGTACACCTCGAAGCTGTTCACCAGCCGATCCAGATCTGCCCCCGGCAGGGCCAGGGCCTCATACGCGCTGCGCTTCCCCCCGTCGCGGCTGACGTTCAGACCACAGGCGACAAGATCCTTCGGCGACAGCATGGCGGAAGACAGCGCCCCTCGGCACGATTCCAAGGCCTCCAGCTTGGCCTCAAAGGCGATGCGACGCGCTTCCGACACGCAGCCGGCCGCTAGGCCTACCGGAGTCAGCCGTCGATCGGCATTGTCGGCCCGAACAGTCAGCCGGAACTCTGCCCGCGAAGTGAACATGCGGTAAGGCTCTGTGACACCCCGCGATGTCAGATCATCAATCATGACGCCGATATAGCTATCGGTTCGGCTGAAAAGGATCGGTTCAGCCCCCCTGGATGCTGCGGCGGCGTTGATCCCGGCCACAATACCTTGGGCTGCCGCCTCTTCATACCCCGTCGTGCCGTTGATCTGCCCAGCGAAGTAAAGGCCCTGCACGGCACGCGTCTCCAGCGTCCCGTGCAGCGAGCGGGGGTCGAAATAATCATATTCGATCGCATAGCCCGGTTGCAGGATCACGGTGTGTTCCAGGCCGGGAATCGTGTGGATATAGGCGTGCTGGACCTCTTCCGGCAATGAGGTGCTCAACCCGTTCGGATAAACCGTGTGGTCGTCCAGCCCCTCCGGCTCCAGGAACACCTGATGCGAAACCTTGTCGGCGAACCGCACCACCTTGTCCTCGATCGACGGGCAATAGCGCGGGCCGACGCCCTCGATATGGCCCCCATACATCGCGGAACGACCCAGGTTGTCCCGGACGATCTGGTGGGTCGCCTCAGTCGTATGGGTGATGCCGCAGGCGACCTGCCGAGCCTCGGGCGCCCGGTTCAGGAACGAGAACATTACCGGGTTCTCATCCCCCGGCTGACTGTCGAGCCGCGCCCAGTCGATGGTCCGGCCATCCAGCCGCGGCGGGGTTCCCGTCTTCAGGCGACCAACCGGCAGGGCAAGCTCGGCAAGCTGTGCTGCCAGCAGCTTCGACGGAGAATCACCCATACGACCGCCCGGCATCCGCCGGTCGCCAATATGAATCACGCCATTCAGGAAGGTGCCTGCCGTCAGCACCACACGGCCCGAGGCCAGCTCTGCGCCTGACGCCAGCACCACGCCGGTCACCGCACCGCCAGAAAGGCGCAGCCCGGCAACTTCGCCCTCGATCACCTGAAGGCCCGGGGTGGCCAGCAGCTCGGCCCGCATCGCCTCACGATAGAGGCGTCGGTCGATCTGCGCCCGCGGCCCCTGCACCGCAGGGCCCTTGCGCCGGTTCAGCAGCCGGAACTGGATCCCGGCACGGTCCGCCATCCGGCTCATCACCCCGTCCAGCGCATCGATCTCGCGCACCAGATGGCCCTTGCCAAGACCGCCGATCGCGGGATTGCAGGACATCGCGCCCAGCGTCTCCACCCGCAGCGTGACCAGCGCGGTGGCCACCCCCATCCGGGCCGCGGCGGCTGCAGCCTCGGCGCCGGCATGGCCGCCGCCGATCACGATGACATCGTAGTGTTTCACGTGGAACACTCCCTACTTGCCGATGCAGAAGCTGGCGAAGATCTCGCCCAGCAGGTCATCCACATCCACGCGGCCAACCAGGGCATCCAGGGCCCGGACCGCCTGCCGCAGATGTTCCGCCGCCAGCTCGACGCGCGAGTCATTCCTTACCATTTCTGCCCGCGACTCGGCCAGAGCAGCAATCGCCGTTGTCACGGCCACGCGATGCCGTTCGCGCACCAAAGCACCGGCCGAGCCCACCCGCTGCGCCAGGATTTCGCCGATCCGCGCAATCAATTCAGGCACGCCTTGCCCGGTCTTGCCAGAGACGGCCAGCCCAGAATACCCAGATATGGTGTCCGCCTTGCCATGAACCACCAGATCATCGCCTTCCGGTTCCAGGGGCAGCGGCGAGCCATCGGTCAGGAACAGCCGCAGATCCGCCGCCTGCGCGCGGGCAAGCGCCCGCTCGATCCCGGCGCGTTCCAGCCGATCCTCGGTTTCCCGCAGCCCCGCCGTATCGAGGAAGGTCACCGGCAGACCGGCAATCTCCATCCGCACCTCGATCACATCTCGTGTGGTGCCGGCGATCTCGGACGTGATGGCCGCCTCGCGACCCGAAAGCTGATTGAGCAGCGTGGATTTCCCCGCATTGGGTGCGCCGACGATCGCCACCTCAAAGCCGTCGCGGATCCGTTCGGCCGCCGTCACCCCGGCCGCCTCGCGGCCAAGATCGTCCATCAGCCCGTCGATCAGCTCCAGCACCTCGGGCGAGACATCGACCGGCACATCCTCGTCGGCAAAATCGATAGTCGCTTCCAGCAGGGCGGCAGCCCGGATCAGGTCGCGCCGCCAGCCTTCCACCTTCTGGCCAACTGTGCCCGACAGCACCCGCACGGCCTGCTTGCGCTGTGCCTCGGTCTCGGCGTCGATCAGGTCGGCCAGCCCCTCGACCTGCGGCAAGTCCAGCACGCCGTTTTCCAGCGCGCGGCGGGTGAACTCTCCCGGCTCGGCCATCCGCAGCCCCGGCTGATCGGCCAGGGCCCGCAGCACCGCGCCCACCACCGCCGGGCCGCCGTGGCAATGCAGCTCTACCACCGTCTCGCCGGTGAAGCTTGCACCTTCGGCAAAGGTCAGGACCAGGGCTTCGTCCAGAAGCTCTCCACCCCAGGTCAGACGGCGCAGACTGGCGCGGCGCGGCTCGGGCAGACTGCCGCACAGCGCCCTGCCCGCCGCAAGTGCATCGGGCCCCGAGATCCGAACCACGGCGAGGCCCGACCGACCCCGCGCCGTGGCGAGGGCATAGATCGTGTCCATCGCCGCCTGCGCCTTACGTGTTCATCGATTCAAAGAATTCAGCGTTGGTCTTGGTCTGCTTGAGCTTGGAAATCAGGAACTCGATCGCATCCGTCGTGCCCATCGGGTTCAGGATCCGGCGCAGGACATAGGTCTTCTGCAGGTCGGTCTTGTCCACCAGCAGATCCTCTTTCCGGGTGCCGGATTTCAGGATGTCCATGGCCGGGAACACGCGCTTGTCGGCAACCTTGCGGTCCAGCACGATCTCGCAGTTCCCGGTGCCCTTGAATTCCTCGAAGATCACCTCGTCCATGCGGCTGCCGGTGTCGATCAGCGCAGTGGCGATGATGGTCAGCGACCCGCCTTCCTCGATGTTCCGGGCCGCGCCGAAGAACCGCTTCGGGCGTTGCAGGGCGTTCGCATCCACACCGCCGGTCAGCACCTTGCCCGAACTCGGCACCACAGTATTGTAGGCCCGGCCCAGACGGGTGATCGAATCCAGCAGGATCACCACGTCGCGCTTGTGTTCGACCAGACGCTTGGCCTTCTCGATCACCATCTCCGCCACCGCGACGTGCCGCGTCGCCGGTTCGTCGAAGGTCGAGGAGACGACCTCGCCCTTCACCGACCGCTGCATGTCGGTCACTTCCTCGGGGCGTTCGTCGATCAGCAGCACGATCAGATAGCATTCCGGGTGATTGACCGCGATCGAATGCGCGATGTTCTGCAGCAGGACGGTCTTCCCGGTGCGCGGCGGGGCCACGATCAGCGCGCGCTGGCCCTTCCCGATCGGCGCCACCAGGTCGATGATCCGCGCCGATCGGTCCTTGATCGTGGGGTCGTCGATTTCCATCCGCAACCGCTCGTCGGGGTAAAGCGGCGTCAGGTTGTCGAAATGGACCTTGTGCTTGGCCTTTTCGGGGTCATCGAAGTTGATCTTCGTGGCCTTCACCAGGCTGAAGTAACGCTCGTTTTCCTGCGGGGCCTTGATGACGCCCTCGATCGTGTCGCCGGTGCGCAGGCTGAACTGGCGGATCATCTCGGGGCTGACATAGATGTCGTCCGGGCCGGGCAGATAGTTGGCCTCGGGGCTGCGCAGGAAGCCGAAGCCGTCCTGCAGCACCTCAAGCACACCATCGCCGCCGATCTCCCAACCTTCCTCGGCATGCTCCTTCAGGATCGAGAACATCATCTCGCCCTTGCGCATGCTGGGGGCGTTCTCGATTTCCCATTCCTCGGCCATGGCCAGAAGGTCGGCCGGGGTCTTGGCCTTGAGGTCGGCGAGATTGAGACGTTCGATAGTCATGGAATACCTTCAGGGGATCGGCCCGACGGGCGGATCACAGCATGGTTGGGTCGGGAGGCGCCATGGGCCGGACGGCCCCGCATCCGGCCGGATACGACGCAGCCCGGCAAAAGTCAACGGCGCAGCGTCAGAACCGGGTAATGACCGCAAAGACGATGACCACCATCAGCAGCGTCGGAACCTCGTTCATGATGCGGTAGGTCCGGCCACTGCGTGTATTGCGGCCGCTTGCAAAATCCTTTCGCCGCGCGGCCAGCCAGCCATGGAAACCCGTCATGGCCAGCACGCATGCCGCCTTGGCCCATGACCAGGGGGCCGACCAGTCCACGATCCCGGGCGTGAAGACCAGGGCAAGGCCGAAAACCCAGGTCGATATCAGGGCGGGGTTCATGATCGCCCGCAACAGACGGCGTTCCATCGTCTGAAACATCTCGTCCGTGCGGGTGCCGGTCAGCACCTGTTCGGCATGATAGACATATAGGCGCGGCAGGTAGAACAGCCCCGCCATCCAGGTGATGACCGAAATAACATGTAGCGCCTTGATGACCAGATACCACTCTGTCAGCCAATCGGTCATGTGCCTTCTCGCAGGTGCAGCCTCAACTTCAGCTTCGTCTTACAAAGAAGAAGAAAAAGAAGGAATGAGGTTGTAGTAGACCCTGTGGAGAAGGGGATTAACCCGACCATCCCCAGATTTTCCCACGGAACAAAAGCTGTGGATGAATTCGGGATAACTTGGTTCCAGACGCGCCTTCTGAAATAAAAACAATTAAAAACAATATGTTATCGGTAGAAAATCCAGTCTCATTTCCACAGGACGCGCAGGCGGATCGTCATGAAAGACCTGTCATCCCCAATCAGCGTGACAAGTCCTTGCACAGCGGGATATCTCTGGCATGGCGGGCGTGAAAAGCCCCCGGATCAAGGGGAACTTCCTTCGCGCAGGCTTTTCCCGGATCCTGCCCAAAGGAACAAACCGAGGATATGCACAGGGTTTCCCATGACGATCATTCTGGCCTCTACCTCTCCTGTCCGGCTGCAGATGCTCCGGTCCGCAGGACTTGCGGTAGAGGCAGTAGCCCCGCGCGTGGATGAATCCGCAGTGCGTGATGCGCTTCTGGCTGAATCCGCCCGTCCCCGCGACATTGCCGACGCGCTGGCCGAAATGAAGGCGCGAAAGGTGGCAGAACGGCGGGCTGACAAGCTGGTTCTGGCTTGCGATCAGGTGCTCGAAATCGAGGGAAGGATCCTTTCGAAACCCGAAAGCCCCGAGGAAGCGCATGAACACCTTCGCCTCTTGCGTGGCAGGTCGCACAAGCTGCTGTCTGCCATCGTTGCCTATGAAGACGCCAAACCCGTGTGGCGCCATATCGGAGAGGCGCGTCTGACCATGCATCCTGTCAGTGACAGTTACCTGGACGACTATGTTGCACGAAACTGGGAAAGCATCCGCCACTCTGTCGGATGCTACAAGATCGAGGAAGAAGGCATCCGGCTGTTTTCGGCGATTTCCGGCGACCACTTCACGATCCTTGGCCTGCCGCTTTTGCCCCTGTTGGCATGGATGAGAACTCGGGGCATGATCGCGACATGACCGAGCATACCCGTATTCCCCTGGCCTGTGTTATCGGACACCCGATCGCCCACAGCCGAAGTCCGGCGCTGCATGGCTACTGGCTGAGGCGCTATGGGATCAAGGGGCACTATGTGCCGATCGACATTGCGCCGCTTGAGCTGAACGAACTTTTGCGGATCCTGCCAAGGCTTGGCTTTGTGGGCGCGAACGTTACGATTCCCCACAAGGAGGCGATCCTGAACATCGCCGACATCGTTACCGACCGGGCGGCGCTGATCGGGGCCGCGAATACCCTGATCTTCCGCAAGGACGGAAAGATCCACGCCGACAACACGGATGGATCCGGCTTCATCGCCAACCTGCGCCAGAATGCCCCGCACTGGGTACCGGCAGCCGGCCCGGCCGTTGTGCTGGGGGCTGGCGGCGCGGCACGTGCCGTGGTCGCTGCGCTGATCGAGGTCGGGGTGCCCGAAATCCGGCTGATGAACCGGACAAGGGCACGCGCCGATGCCTTGCGGTCCGACTTTGGCGCGAAGGTCCATGTGCACGAATGGGTGCAGGCGGCGAACCTGCTGGAAGACGCCGCAATGCTGGTGAACACCACCTCGCTTGGCATGACGGGCAAGCTTGACCTCAACATCCCGCTCGACCGGCTGAACCCGCACGCCCTGGTCACCGACCTGGTTTACACCCCGCTCAAGACCCAGCTTCTGATCGAGGCAGAGGCGCGCGGAAACCCGGTGGTGGACGGGCTGGGGATGCTTCTGCATCAGGCGGCTCCCGGTTTCGAACGCTGGTTCGGCATCAGGCCGGACGTCGACGAAGCCACGCGCAAGGCCGTGTTGTCGGCATGAGCTTCCTGCTGGGGCTGACCGGTTCGATCGGAATGGGGAAATCGACAACCGCAGCGATGTTCGCAGAGGCCGGCATTCCGGTCTGGGATGCCGATGCCGCCGTTCATCGCCTTTACCAGCCGGGCGGCAGGGGTGCGCGGGTTGTCGCGGGGCTGTTTCCGGCAGCCATGGAAGGAGATGGTTCCGTCAGCCGTCCGAAACTTCGCGCGCTGCTGCGGGCCGATCCTTCCGCACTGGACCGGCTGAATGCGGCCATCCATCCCCTGATCGCCGAAGATCGCGCCGAGTTCCTGCGCCAGCACCTTGCGGCGCCGGTCGTGGTTCTGGACATACCCCTGCTTTTCGAGACCGGGCTCGACGCTTCGTGCGACGCGGTCGCCGTTGTCACCGCCCCGGCAGAAATGCAGCGGGACAGGGTGCTGAGCCGCGGCATGTCGGACGCCGACCTTGCGCTGATTCTGGCACGGCAGTTGCCAGACGCCGAAAAGCGTGCCCGGGCCGATTACATCATTCCCACGACCAGCCTTGAAGCCGCCCGCGCCGCGGTGAAGGATGTGCTGGCAGACATAGACCGTCGGACCCGCCAGAATGCGTGAGATCGTCCTCGACACCGAAACCACGGGCTTCGAACCCGCCGAAGGGCATCGCATCGTCGAGATCGGCGCGGTAGAGCTTTACAACCACCTGCCGACAGGGCGGACCTTTCATCAGTACATCAATCCCGAGCGCAGCATGCCGCGCGAGGCGTTCGAGGTGCATGGACTCGGCCACGACATCCTTGAGCCCCCGGGGCCGCCCGTGCCCGGGGGTGTGACCCTGCGCGACAAGCCGGTGTTCGCCCGCATCGGACAGGCGTTTCTGGATTTCATCGCTGATGCGCAGCTGGTCATTCACAACGCCGCCTTCGACATGAAGTTCCTGAATTTCGAGTTCGAGCGCATCGGCCTGCCAACCCTGCCTTATTCGCGGGCGACCGACACGCTGATGATCGCGCGCACCAGGTTTCCAGGCTCGCCGGCGTCGCTCGATGCGCTGTGCCGGCGGTTCGGCATCGACAATTCGATGCGCGAAAAGCACGGCGCGCTTCTGGACAGCGAAATCCTTGCCGAAGTCTATCTGGAGCTGATCGGGGGCCGACAGCCCGACCTGGTCCTTGCCGGAGCTGCCGCACGCCCGGCCAGCACGACCGCAGCCGAAGCCGCCTGGCGGCCCCGCCCGCGGCCAGAACCCCTGGCCCCGCGGATCACCCCGGAAGAGGCCGCCGCACACGAGGCAATGATCGCAAGGCTGGGCGACGCGGCGATCTGGCGCAAGACAGGCTGATCGTCAGTTCGGGCTTCCACCGGCCGTCTGCTGGGCCTGCTGAAGCTGCGCCCTGCGGGCCAGTTCCTGCCGGTACAGGGCCAGGAAATCGACCGTATCCACATTCAGCGCAGGGAAGCCGCCGTCGCGCGTGACATCCGAGATGATGCGGCGCACGAAGGGAAACAGCAGCCGCGGGCATTCGATCAGCAGGAAGGGATGCAGCTGTTCCTCGGCGACGCCTTCGATGTGAAAGGTGCCGCCGTATTCCAGCTCCAGAAGGAACAGGGGTTCATTGTTGACCTTGTTCTTCGAGGTCACCTTGAACTTGGTGATGACCTCGTACTGGTTGGCCACGGGCCGCTTGCGTGCGTCAAGGCTTACGGCCACCTGGACGTCGGGCTGAACCTCGGCGCCGGACAGACCCTTCTGCATCACCACGTTCTCAAAGGACAGGTCGCGGACGTACTGTGCCAGAACCTGCATGCGAACCTGCGGCGGGGTGGCGGCGGCGGCGCCATTGCCGGGCTGGTTTTCGTCGGCCATCAAGGACTCTCCCAAAAGCTTTGCCGCGTTCCTATCAGGTCAGCCCCGTTGGCTCAATGGCGCGTCCATTCGGATGGCGGCCTTTCCCGGCCCGGCTGGTCGGGGGGCTCGACTTCGTGCCATTCGCCTTCGATGATGGTGGTGTGAACCGTCGTGCCGCGGGCCTTCTGCAGGCGGCGCCCGATCAGGGTGATGATGATCTGGCGAACCGGCGGGAGAAGCAGCAGCAGGCCGATCGCATCGGTCAGGAAGCCGGGAAGAATAAGCAGCCCGCCCCCCAGAACCACCATGACACGATGCGCCAGCGGCGACAGCGGGTCGCGAAATTCATGCATGTCGCGGCTGATCGCGACCGGACCACCGCTTGCCACCCCCCTCAGCACGATCATGCCAAGCATCGCGGAAAGGATGACCCAGCCAATGGTTGCCCACATCCCGATCCAGCCGCCAATCTGGACGAAAAGGCCGATCTCGATCAGAGGAACGGCGAGAATGACCAAAAGAAGCCACATGTTTCTTCCCCTTGAGCCTCTGCGGCCGTCCTCTGGTGGACTTCACGGGCACCCCACCCTACATAGGGCAGGCAGTGCGAAAGCCAAAGAGAAACCCAAACCTGTAGAGGGTGGCATGAACGGATCCCTGATCCAACTTCTGGTCCTGGCCGGGATCGCGATTTTCCTGATCCTGAAGCTGCGGTCGGTTCTTGGAACCCGGGACGGTTTCGAGAAGCCGCCGATCCCCCTGGACGAGGTGCGCCCCCGTGTGCGCCGCGACTTCGAGGTGATCGAGGGCGGGGTTGACCGCGACATCACCGACCACGTCCCCGAGGGCTCTTCCGCAGCAAAGGCGCTGGCCGCCATGAAGCAGGCAGAGCCATCCTTTGCCGTCACGCCCTTCCTGCAGGGCGCGCGCAGCGCCTATGAAATGATCCTGATGGATTTCGAGAAAGGCGATCTTGAGCGGATCCGCCCCTTCCTGTCCGATGACGTTGCCGCCAGCTTTGCCGAGGCCATTGCCCAGCGCGAACGCGAGGGGCTGACGATCGAGGCAAGCTTCGTCGGCATGAAGGAAATGGCGCTGCAGGACGCGACCTTCGACAAGGCCACCGGCATCGGCGAAATCTCGGTGCGCTTCGTCGGCGAACAGACCTATGTCGTCCGCAACAAGGCCGGCGAGATCGTCGAAGGCAACCCGCGCGAGATCCGGAAATCGCGCGATGTCTGGACCTTTGCCCGAAAGATGGGCTCGGACGACCCGAACTGGCAGCTTGTTGCCACGGGCGAATGATGCACCGGGGATGCGCGGGTTTCTTCGCATCCTGGGGGTCATGGCGGCAATGACCGCAGGTCCGGCCCCGGCCGAGATGCTGGAGTTCGAGGCGCTTGACGGCTGGCATGATGACAACCACGCCGAGGCGTTGACAGCCTTCCTGCGTACCTGCGACCTGATCGATGCGCCGGACTGGCGCCCGATCTGCGCGGTGGCCGCCGATGTGCCGCAGGACGACACCTCTGCACGCAGCTTCTTCGAGCTTTTCTTCAGGCCGGTTGTGGTGGGCAGACCACCCGCCCTTTTCACCGGATATTTCGAGCCCGAACTTGAGGGGTCTCCGGTCCGCAGCGGGCGGTTCCAGTATCCCATCTATCGCCGCCCGCCGGAGCTGCGCGAGGGGATGGTGTATCATAGCCGCCAGGCCATCGAATCCGGCGCGCTTGCGGGTCGCGGGCTGGAGCTGGCCTGGCTGGACGATCCGGTGGATGTCTATTTCCTGCAGGTGCAGGGATCGGGCCGGATCCGCATGTCCGACGGCTCGGTGATCCGCGTGGGTTACGCGGGGTCGAACGGCCACGCCTACCGCTCGGTCGGGCAAGAGATGGTCCGGCGCGGCACGCACACGATGGATCAGGTCTCTGCCCCCGAAATCGCCAGTTATGTCCGCAGCAACCCGGGCGAAGGCAGGAATCTGCTGCACACCAATCCGTCCTACGTCTTTTTCCGCAAGATCGGGACGCTGGATCCGAAGGATGGACCGATCGGCGCAATGGGCCGGTCGATCTCCACGCTGCGGTCAGTCGCCATCGACCCCAAGTTCACCCCCCTCGGCGCACCGGTCTGGATCGAGAAAGACGGACGTGCGCCGATCCGCCGCCTGATGGTGGCGCAGGACACCGGGGGGGCGATCAAGGGCATGCAGCGCGCCGACATCTTCTATGGAACCGGCCCCGCCGCCGGCGCGGCCGCCGGAACGGTGAAGCATCCGGGGCGCATGGTTCTGCTGCTGCCCATCGACCGGGCTTTCGCCATGCTGGAAGGCAACTGATCCCATGGCGCGCCGCCGCCAACTTTCGCCGGAGGAGGTCGAGCTCTGGCGCGCGGTTGCCCGGACGACGCGCCCGATGCACGGCCCCGACGCGCCGCGCCCACCCGAGGCAGATTCGCGTCCGGTGCCGGAGCCGCTGCACCCCGCACAGCCCCGGCTGCCACCCTTTACGCTGGGCGAAAAGGTCCGCGTTCCCGAACGGCGCGAACTGGCGCCCACCTTGCCCGAGTTGCTGGCGCAGGCGCCCTTGCAGATGGATGCCAGAACCCACGGCAAGATGCGGCGCGGCAAGCTTGCCCCCGAGGCCCGGATCGACCTGCATGGCCTGACGCTGGCAGAAGCGCACCCCGAGCTGATCCGCTTTGTCCTGAACGCCCATTCCCAGGGGCTGCGGCTGGTTCTTGTCATCACCGGGAAGGGCAAGCGCAGCGAGGATCTGGGCCCGATACCCCAGCGCATGGGCGCGCTTCGCCATCAGGTGCCGCACTGGCTGCGACTGCCGCCCCTGGGACCGGTGGTTCTGCAGGTCAGCGAAGCGCATCTGAAGCATGGGGGTGCGGGCGCCTATTATGTCTATCTGCGTCGGCGCTGACCGGCTTACTCTGCCGGATCGACAATGGCCTCGACCGGCGCAAGCACGACCTTTGTCGCGTTTTGCACCGTCAGGACCAGCCCTGGCAAAAGACCGATCCGCGACCGCGCATCTGCCTTGAATGCCTGATCAATGCCGATCAGCCCACCGAACAGGCTAAGCAGCGCCGGGTTCTGCCCCAGGTTCAGATGACCCGAGCCGGTGTTGTAGGCAGCGGTGTCCAGGTAGATCACCTTCAGATCGGCCAGTCGGGAAACATCGTCCAGCCGGCCCAGCCGGTCTGCCTCGCCGGCGATCAGGGCCGACAGGCCCAGCACCCGGTCGCGCGAGCTGCCGAAGATGACAAAGGGTTGCGGCAGACCCCCCATGTCGCGTGCCTGTGACCGAAACACGTCCACGTCCAGATCGGGCGAAATCAGGATGACCCCGGCAATGCGGCCCAGCGTGCGCGAATCCTTGCGGATGGCCATCTGGCGCAAGGTCTCCATCGTCAGGGCAGAGCCCATGGAATGAGCCACGATGACGATCTCGCGCGCACCGGCATCGGCGACCGAATCGAGCAGCTCCTCGAACCCGCTGCGGCTGAACATCGCCGATTCGCGGTCGTACACATAGCCAAGCGCCGAGCCGCGTGACGGCCAGGCAAAATGCACCCCCACCCCCGGCACCCTGAGGTCATGGTGCATCTGCGCCACCCGCAGCACGCTATCGGCCATGGTATTGTTGAAACCGTGGACATAAACCACGGCATCGGTCTGCCCCTGCCGCCCCATCGCCGCCGACAGCGCCGCACGAAACTCGCGCGCCGAGGCAAAGCGGGTCTCGTTCATCAGCAGGAAATGCCGTTTCGGATCGGGTTTCTGCCCTTGGCGCGGCCAGTCAAGCGAGCCCGGTTCGCGGTCGGTCGGGATCGAAAGATCGTAGCGGACGAAGCCGGTCGTGTCCGAACGAAGACGGGTAAAGCCTTCCGGTCCCGGCTGCCGCATGGTGCCCACGAAGATCGTCGTGGCAGGTTCCACCCCACCCCCGGCCGGGGCAGCGACAAAGGCAGCCCTTGGCGCGCAGGACATGAGGATGAAGACAAGCACAATCAGTCGCAATGGCATGTCGTCACCCTGACCAGCCCTGCCGGCGCGGTCAAGGCGCGTGCGGACACACTAGGCGGCAACCCCCAGCGCGCGCAGATGATCGCGCATCCGGACCGTTTCGGTCAGCACATCGTCGAACAGGGTGTTCATGTAACCCTGATGCACATATTCCACCGCCAGCCAGCCGCGGTAGCCGGCATCGCGCAGCGTGCCGATCATGGCGGTGAAATCCAGAACCCCTTCGCCCCATTTTGCCTGCAGCGAACCGGGACGCGCCTGCCGCAGATGCACATGCCCCGCGTGCGGCGCCAACACGTCGATCTCGGCCTGACGGAAGCCCATGCAGACGAAATGCGCATAGTCCAGCGCCAGCTTCAGCCCCGGCACCTGGTCCAGCATCCGCAAGGTATCGGCGGGCGAGGCAAGCAGACCCCCGACATGCGGCTCGACCGTCAGGGTCACGCCGTGGCGCCGCGCCACCGCGAGAAGATCGCGCAACCCGGCTGCTGCCGCCTCGAAGGCCCCCGGGCCACTGATGCCCGGCAGCACGAAGATGGTCGGGCATCCTGCCGCCCTGGCAAAGCGGCAGACCGTCTCGAACTCTGCCGTGTTCCGCGCACGGGCAGCGGGATCGCTGACCGCATTTTCGGCGATGTCGCGCCCGAACAGCCAGTAGAGGTTGGAAACCGTCAGCCCGTCCAGATCGCCCGCCGCGGCCTCGGGCTCGGCCAGGATCTTCTGCCGGTCCAGGGCTGCCCCGTGCAGAAGGCCGATATCCATTGCGCGGAACCCCAGGGCTTCGGACACGCCCCGCGCCTCGGCCAGGGTGCAGGCCGGAAACGACCAGGATGTGATGGTCATGCGCATGTCTTCCCCCCGACTGGTCATGCCAATTCCGGAAAACTGACCGTAGACACGGCGCAAGACAAGCAGATTTTGCCGTTTCTGCCCCTGCCAAGCCGCGATGCAGCAACGAAATCGCTTGCTTTCCTGAAATTGGTCTGACCAATATTTCCCGCAACCGGAGCGGGGGGAGCCAGTCCGGTTCTGAAAAAACCACGGGAGGACGTCGTTTCATGAAACATCTGAAAGTTTCCACGCTTGCGCTTTGCGCATTGCTTGCAGCCCATGGCGCGCACGCGCAGGCTGTCACCGCCGACAAGGGCGGCAAGGTCAACATGGTGCTGCTGCCGAAGTTCCTTGGCATCCTGCCCTTCGATCAGGCCAACCGTGGTGCGGAAGAGGCCCATGCCGAACTGGGCAATACCGGCACGCTGCTTTACACCGGGCCGACGCCCGAGAATTCGGTCGCCGGACAGATCGAGATCCTCACCACCGCCGGATCGCAGGGCCAGGATGTCGTGATGCTGTCGAACAATGCCGGTGATCAGATCGCCCCCGCGGCCGAGGCCGCGCAGGCCGCAGGCACCAAGGTCGTCACCTGGGACAGCCCTATCCCCAGCGGCAAAGGGGAATCGCTGTTCGTTGCGCAGGTCGATTTCGGATCCATCGGCGTTGTGATGGCCGACATGGCCCATTCGATCATGGGAGGCGAAGGCGAATTTGCCGTGCTCTCGGCCACCCCGGACGCTGCGAACCAGAACGCCTGGATCGCCGCCATGCAGGAGGCGTTGAAGGATCCGAAGTACGCCAACATGAAACTGGTGGATATCGTCTATGGCGACGACCAGTCCGAAGTCAGCTACAACCGCGCCCTTGCGCTGGTGGACAGCCATCCGAACCTGAAGCTGATCATGTCGCCTACCACCGTCGGCATTCAGGCCAGCGCGAAGGCGATGCAGGACGAAGGGCTTTGCGACCGGGTCAAGGTTTCAGGCCTGGGCCTGCCAGCCGAGATGGTCAGCTACACGCTGAACGGCTGCGCACCTGAGTTCGCTTTGTGGAGCTTTGTCGATCTGGGCTATCTGACCTACTACACGAGCTACATGCTGGCGACCGGAAAGATCAAGGGCGAGGTCGGCGAGACCTTCACCGCCGGCCGCATGGGTGACTACACGATCGAGGAAGATCCGGGCCGCCCGGGCGCAAAGCGCATCCTGATGGGGCCGTTCACCGTCTACACCAAGGACAACGTCGAGGCAGAGGCGAAGTAACGCCATTGCCCGATCACGGTCAGCCCCTTGCTCCCCGGGGGCTGACCGCCCTTGCCCGAAGGTTGCCGGAATGCCCCCTGTCCTTGAAATGCGCAACATCTCGAAAAGCTTCGGCGGCACGGCTGCGCTGTCCGGCTTTTCCCTGGTGCTGAAGCCAGGGCGCATCCACGCCCTCGTTGGCGAGAACGGTGCCGGAAAATCCACCCTGATCAAGACGATGACCGGCATCCATCAGCCCGATTCCGGCGAGATCCTGGTCGATGGCCAGCCCGTCACGCTGCGGGGCACTGCTGCCGCCCAGCGTGCAGGCATAGCGGCGATCTATCAGGAGCCGATGGTCTTTCCCGACCTCTCGGTTGCCGAGAACATCTTCATCAGCCACCAGAACCGCCCGCAGCTGATCGACTGGTCGGCCCTGAACGACGAGGCCGCCGCAATGGTCGCCCGGCTTGGCGTCACGCTCGACCCCACGCGATCGGCGGCGGAACTGACACTGGCCGAACAGCAGACGGTAGAGATCGCGCGCGCGATCTCGCTGAATGTCCGCGTGCTGATCATGGACGAACCTTCCGCCTCGCTGTCGGAACACGAGGTGCAGCGTCTGTTCGGCATTGCCCGGTCCTTGCGCGATCAGGGGGTGGCCGTCCTTTACATCTCTCACCGTCTGGAAGAGATCTTCGCGCTGGCCGACACCGTCACCGTGATGCGCGACGGCCAGCATATCTCGACCCGGCCGGTGGACCAGGTGACCCAGGCCTCGATGATTGCGGAAATGGTCGGCCGCGACATGGCTGGCCGCTTCGCGCGCGCGCCGTCGAAGACGACGGGCGAGGTGCTTCTGAAGGTTTCTGACCTTTCCAGAAACGGCGTCTTCCGCAATGTCAGCTTCACCGTGAACAAGGGCGAGATCCTGTGCTTCTCGGGCCTCGTCGGGGCGCGGCGGACGGATGTGGCTCTGGCGCTGTTCGGCGTGGCCCCGGCCGATGGCGGCCGTGTCGAACTGGCCGGAAAGACCGTGACGATCACCAGCCCCGCCCAGGCAAAGGCGCTTGGCATCGCCTATGTCTCGGAAGACCGCCGGAAGCTGGGCCTTGCGCTGACCGAGGGCATAACCCCCAACCTGACCCTGCCGATGCTGCCGAAATACTCCGGCCCCTTTGGCTGGCTTGACCGGGTGCGGGAACTGGCGGATGCGCAAGCCTTCCGCGACAGGTTGAACATCAAGGCGGCCAACCTGACCGTTCCGGTCGGCACCCTTTCCGGCGGCAACCAGCAGAAGGTCATGCTGGCCAAGTGGCTGAACACCCGCCCCCGCCTGCTGATCGTGGACGAACCCACGCGCGGCATTGATGTCGGTGCCAAGGCCGAGGTGCACCAGATCCTGCGCAGCCTGGCGGCAGAGGGGGTTGCGATCATCATCATCTCGTCCGACCTGCCCGAGGTACTGTCGCTGGCCGACCGCATCATCGTGATGCGCGAAGGCCGGATCGTCGGTGAGTTCAAGGGCGAGGAAGCAACGGATGAGGCCGTCATGCACCTTGCCGTCGCGGCAGAGGTGGCCTGATGCGGGTTTCGCTTTCCACCCTTCGCATCCTGGTCCTGCTGGGCGTGTTCATCGCCACGGTCCTGTTCTTCGCCAGCCAGATCGACGGCTACATGAACGCCCGTCTGTTCAACCGGATCTCGGGGTCGGTCGCGGTGATCGCGCTGATCGCGGTCGGTCAGGCCTTCGTCGTGCTGACGCGCAACATCGACCTTTCCATCGGCTCGGTCGTGGGCTGCACCGCCTATTTCACCGGCGGCATCCTGATGGCATGGCCAGACCTGCCGCCGGTTCTGGTCCCGGTTCTGGCCATGGCCATCGGCGCGGCATTCGGGGCGTTCAACGGCTTCCTCGTGGCCCGCTTCCGGCTGCCATCCATCATCGTGACCCTGGCCACGCTGGCGATCTTCCGCTCGATTCTGGTGCAATCCTCCGACGGTTCATCCATCACCACCGATCGCCTGCCCGCCTGGCTGACCGAATTCGCCACCATGAACGCCTTCACTGTCGGAGATCTGCAAGTCCGCTGGATCGTGGTGATCTCGCTTCTTGTCGTGCTTACAGCGCATGTCTTCCTGACCCGGTTTCGCGCCGGGCGGACATTCTACGCCATCGGCTCCAACCCCGACGCGGCGGCCTTTGCGGGCCTCAACGCGGCCCGGACCATCTTCCTGGCATTCGTGATCTCCGGCGCCCTGGCTGGGCTGGCCGGTTTCCTGTTCCTTTCACGTTTCGGCAACATCACCGTGGTCGCGGGCCTGGGGCTGGAGCTGAAGTCGGTCGGCGCGGTCGTCGTTGGCGGGGTCAACATCTTCGGCGGGTCGGGTAATGTGCTGGGCGTGCTGATCGGGGCCGCGCTGATCGATCTGATCGACACCTCGCTGGTGCGTTGGGCGCTGGTGAGCGAATTCTGGCGCGAGGCGGTGCTTGGCCTTCTGATCCTTTTGGCTGTTGCCGCCGACACAGTTCTGATGCGCCGCCTTCTGCGCCGCAAAGGGGGTGCCGCATGACGTGGATGCGCAGCTGGGAAGGGTTTCTGTTTCTTGTCCTTGTCCTGATCTACGCGCTGAACGCCTGGACCTCGCCCGTCTTCCTGACGGTGGGCAACCAGATCAACATGGTCCAGCTTTCCGTCGAGAAGATCATCGTTGCCCTGGTGATGACCTTCGTCATCATCAACGGCGAGATCGACCTTTCGGTAGCCTCGGTCATGGGCCTCGCCGCCTGCGCATTCGGCTGGATGGTGCAGGCAGGCGTGCCGGGGGGCTGGGCCATCGTCATCGCGCTGGGCATCGGCCTGGCTTGCGGCGCGTTCAATGCGCTGTTCATCGTGGGCTTCGGCATCCCGTCGCTGGTCGTGACCCTGGCCACGATGATCGCCTTCCGGGGCTTCGCCCGCGTGCTGGTGGAAGACCGCGGGATCAGCGGCTTTCCAGACTGGTTCAATGCGCTGGGCCAGAGGGGTCTGGTCGGGCCGGTGCCGCTGGCAATCATCATGTTCGCCGTGCTGGCGGTTCTGGCCTTCCTGATCCTGCAGCGCACGGCCTTTGGCCGTAAGGTCTATTTCATCGGTGCGAACCGGGCGGTGGCCGAATATTCCGGGCTGGACGTGCGTTCGGTCAAGATCAGGATCTTCATCGCCTCGGGAACCGTCTCGGCCCTGGCCGGCATCATGTTCGCCGCTCGGGTCGGTGCGATCCGGGGCGATATAGCACAGGGGTTCGAGCTGGACATCATCACCATGGTTCTTCTGGGCGGGGTCAGCATCTTCGGCGGCGCGGGCACCATGTCGGGTACGATCCTTGCTATCCTGATCGTTCTGGCCCTGCGCAACGGCATGGCGCTTCAGAACATCACCGGGCATATCCAGACCGGCGTTCTTGGCGTGCTGCTGATCCTGTCGGTGATGGTGCCGATCATCCGCGAAACCGGCAGCCGCCTGCTTGCGAGGGTGCGATGAAACAGCCACGACTTCATCTGGTGAAGACGCTGTCCGAACCGATCGGCAAGAAGGCCGTCAGCGAACTGGTCGTCCAGCGCATCCTTGATCTGGTCAAGGCGGGCCATCTGTCCGCCGGGGACAAGCTGCCGCCGGAACGCGACCTGGCAGAGCAGCTGGATGTCAGCCGCCCCACGGTGCGCGAGGCACTTCGTGCGCTGTCCATCCTGGGCGTCCTGGAAATCCGTCACGGCGGCGGCGTCTATGTCACGGCGCTGGATGCCGACGACCTCTTGTCGCCGATGGATTTCTTCGTCTCGCTCAACGCCCAGAACATGGCGGAACTCTTCGATGCCCGCATCCATTTCGAGCCGATGCTCGCGGGGCTGGCGGCCGAACGTCTGACCGACGCGGCCCTGGGCCGGCTGGCCGACCTGGTCGCCGCCCAGGTCGCCGATCCGGAGGACGCCGAGCTGTTCCACGACACCGATGTGGAATTTCACAAGACCATCCTCGAAGCCTCGGGCAACGACTTCCTGTCGCGTTTCGGCAAGCTGTTGCAGGTGCTGGGCGATCAGGGGCGGCAGGCCTTCCAGAAGCGCAAGTCGATCCGCCAGCAGTCGATCGAGGATCACCAGGTGATCCTTGCCGCCCTGCAGGCCCGCGATCCCGCCGCCGCACAACGCGCGATGCGGCAGCACATGGTCAATGTCCGCAACGCATTAAGGGAGGTGACAGGTGCGTAAGGCGCGTATCGCAGTTCTCGGCGCCGGATGGTGGGGCGCGCATGTCTACATTCCCTCGCTGCTGGCCGATCCGACGGTCGATCTGGTGGCAGTGAACCGGCGCGACCCCGCGGCGCTGAAGGAAATCACCGACCGCTTCGGCATTGCGCGGGGCTACACCGATTATCGCGAGCTTCTGGCCACCGAGAAGCCCGATGGTGTTGTGATCGTTTCGCCGCACACCGTTCACCATGAACAGGCCATTGCCGCACTTGATGCCGGCGCGCATGTCCTGATCGACAAGCCGATGGCCACCAGCGCCGCGCAGGCGCGGGAAATCGTCTCTAAAGCGGCGGAAAACGGCCTTCAGATCATCATACCCTATGGCTGGAACTTCAAGGATTTCACGCGGCAGGCCGCCGATCTGATGCGGCAGGGGCGGATCGGCACCATCCGTCACGTCGTCTGCCAGATGGCCAGCCCGACCGAAGATCTGTTCGGTGGCGAGGGGCTGATCGAAACCCGTGACCACATGTTCCAGCCGCAGAAGGACACCTGGGCCGATCCGGCCAAGGCGGGGGGCTACGGCTGGGGGCAACTGTCGCATGCGCTGGGCCTGATGTATGCGCTGGTCGATCTGGCCCCGGTCGAGGTCATGGCGATGACCGGTCTCTCTCCGGCAGGGGTGGACTGGTATGATGCCGCCGTGGTGCGCCTGTCGAACGGGGCTACCGCCGCACTGTCGGGGTCTTCCACCGTGCCCAAGCACTGCGGCTATCAGCTCGACATCCGCATCTTCGGCTCGGACGGGATGCTGCTGATCGACGTCGAGCGCGAACGCATGGAGCTGCGCCGCAAGGACAGTCAGGACGTGGTGCTGGATGTGCCGAAGGGCGCCGGGGCCTATCAGTGCATCGAGCCGACCCAACGCCTGGCGCAGATCTGTCTCGGCACGGCGCAGCGCAACGAAGCCCCCGGTATCGTCGGCCAGCGTGCCGTGGAAACGCTGGATGCCATGTATCGCGCCGCCCGGTCCGGCAAGGTGGAGCAGGTCTGATGCCCCGCTGGCCGAACCGGACCGAGGACATCGTGAAAGGGGGCTTTTCAACCCCCCTTGACGCGCCGATGGTGCCGGCGTTCCCCTTCGCCTTCCGGGGTTGCCAGATCCTGACGCTGGTCTATCGCACCGACATCGAGGCGATCCGCGCCCTGATGCCGGAACCGCTGGTCCCCACCGGGGCCGAGGTGATGATCCACATCTACCGGATGACCGACACCCAGCGGCTTGGCCACTATCACGAGGTCAACGTCATGGTTGGCGCCGAACTGTCCGGCAGGGCTGTCGGCAGCTATTCGCCCTATCTCTTCCTGTCCTCAGACATCGGCGTGGCCCATGGGCGCGAGGTTCATGGCCAGCCGAAGAAGCTGGCCCGGCCCTGGCTCGATTTCCGGGGTGATCTGATTGTCGGCGGGATGGAGCGGAACGGGATCGACGTCCTGACCGGGACCATGCCCTACAAGCAGACTGCCGCCGATATCGGCCAGTTGCAAGCGATCTTCCCCTTTGCCACCAACCTGAACCTCAAGGCGGTGGACCATATCGACGGCACCCCGGCGATACGGCAGCTGACCAGCCGCAGCCTGGCCGATGTGACCATCCACGAATGCTGGCGCGGCCCCTGCACGGTCGAGCTTCGCCCCAATGCCCAGGCGCCGATCCATCGCCTGCCCGTCCGCGAGATGCTGGATGGCTTCTTCTGGGCCGCCGATTTCACCCTGGTCCCCGGCCAGATCATCCACGACTACCTGAAGGAGGCATGACATGGCATCCTATGCATGGGTTCTGGGCGTCCGCCCCGGCTGCGAAGAGGAGTACAAGCAGCGCCATGACGAGTTGTGGCCGGAAATGGACGCGACCTTGCGCAAGTCCGGGATCCGCAACTATCACATCTTCCGTCACGGCCTGACGCTGTTCGGCTATTTCGAGACCGACGACCTGCAGGCCACCATCGACTATCTGAAAAACGACCCGGTGAACGCGAAATGGTCGGAAAGCATGGCCCCGATCATGCAGATCGACATCAACCCGCGCACCGGATTCCCCTTCCTTCTTCCCAAGCAATGGAGCCTTGACCCGTGACCCTTTCAGGCAAGACCGCCCTTGTGACCGGCGGCAACCGCGGCATCGGGCTGGCCGTCGTGAAGGCGCTGGCCGAGGCTGGCGCAACCGTGCATTTCACGGCCCGCAGTGCCGCCAACATCGCCGCCGCCCGGCGAGAGCTTGGCGATCTTCCCGCCACCGGCCACCACGCCGACATGACCGACAGCGTTGCGATGACCACGGTGCTGGAACAGGGCTTCGACATCCTGGTGAACAACGCGGGCATCATCGGCCCGATCGGGCGCATCCTTGATGTCTCGCCCGAGGACTGGGCCCGCAACATCCAGACCAATCTGATCGCGGCCTTTCATGCAACGCAACTGGCCCTGCGCCACATGGTCGGCCAGGGTGGCGGCACCATCGTCAACCTGTCCTCCGGCGCAGCCCACCGGCCGATGGAAGGGTGGAGCGCCTACTGCGCGGGCAAGGCCGGGCTCGCCATGCTGACGCGGTCCGTGCATCTGGAATATGCCGGGCATGGCATCCGCGTCTTCGGATTCGCTCCTGGCGTGGTCGATACCGACATGCAGCGATCGATCCGTGCCTCGGGGATCAACCCGGTTTCGCAGATCCCGCGCGAGAATCTGGCCCCGGCTGACGAGCCAGCGCGCGCCATCGCATGGCTGTGCACCCCGGCCGCCGACGCGCTGGCGGGGCAGGACCTGGACGTGCGCAACCCCGATCTGCGCAGGATGGTCGGCCTGAGGGCGCTGGAATGAAGCGCGTCGTCGTGACCGATGCAACCTTTCCCACCGTGGAAAAGGAAGAGGCAGCCGCCCGCGCCGCCGGCGCGATCCTTGAACGCCATGCCTGCAGGACAGCCGAAGAAGTCGCGGCAGCGGTCAGGGGCGCCGACGTGGTCGTGGTGCAGTTCGCACCACTGACCCGTGACGCCATCGCGGGACTGGCACCTGGTGCCACCGTCATCCGCTATGGCGTGGGCTACAACAACCTGGATGTGGCGGCGCTGAACGACCATGGCGTGAAGGCCGCCTATGTTCCCGACTACTGCACCGCCGAGGTCGCGGACCACACCGCCGCCTCGATCCTGGCACTGCTGCGCAAGCTGCCGGCGCTTGATGCCTCGGTTCGGCGCGGGGAATGGGCGGCGGTGGCCATCTCGAAACCGCTGAAAAGCTTCGGCGAGACGGTCGTTGGCTTCCTCGGCTTCGGCCGCATCGCACAGGAGGTGGCCAGCCGCCTTGCCCCATTCGGTTTTAGGTTTCTGGCGCATGACCCCTATTTCAAGGGTGACTTCCCCGGTCTGACGTTGTGCGATCTGCCCACGCTTCTTGCGGGTTGCGATGCGCTTACCCTGCACGCGCCAGCCACCCCCGAAACCACCAGGATCATCAATGCCGCGACCCTGGCGCAGATGCGGGCAACCGCGATCCTGGTCAATACTGCCAGGGGCGATCTGATCGACGAGGCAGCACTTGCCGCAGCCCTGGCGGCCGGCACCCTTGCCGGAGCCGCGCTTGATGTGTTCCAGACCGAACCCCTGCCGGACGACAGTCCGCTGCGGCAGGCCCCGAACCTGCTGCTTGGCCCGCATGCCGCCTGGTATTCCGATGTGGCGGTGGAACGGCTACAAAGCCTTGTCGCAGATGAAATCACCCGCGCGCTGACCGGGCAGGGGGTGCGCAAGCCCGTGCCCGGCTCGACCGCAAACTGAAGGACGAACCATGAAACTTCTCCGCTACGGGCCGAAGGGGCAGGAAAAGCCCGGCCTCCTCGATGCCTCGGGCACGATCCGCGATCTTTCGGCCCATGTGGCCGACCTTTCCGGCGCTGTCCTGACCGATCTCGACCGGCTGAAGGCCATCGACCCGGCAACCCTGCCCAGGGTCGAGGGCTCGCCCCGCCTTGGCCCCTGCGTCGGTGGCACGGGCAAGTTCATCTGCATCGGTCTGAATTATGCCGATCACGCGGCCGAAAGCGGCCTTCAGGTTCCCCCGGAACCCGTGATCTTCATGAAGGCCACCTCGGCCATCTGCGGTCCGAACGACCCGATCCTCATCCCGCGGGGCAGCCAGAAGACCGACTGGGAGGTCGAGCTTGGCGTCGTCATCGGCAAGCCCGCCAAATACATTAGCGAAGACCAGGCCCTGTCGCATGTGGCCGGCTACTGCGTCATCAACGATGTCAGCGAACGCGCCTTCCAGACCGAACGCGCCGGCCAGTGGACCAAGGGCAAGTCCTGCGACAATTTCGGCCAGACCGGCCCCTGGCTGGTGACGCCCGATGAGGTGCCTGATCCGCAGAACCTTGGCATGTGGCTGACGGTGAACGGTGAGACGATGCAGAACGGGTCCACCCGCACCATGGTCTATGGCGTCGCCCACATCATCGCCTATCTCAGCCAGTTCTTCACCCTGCATCCTGGCGACATCATCTCGACCGGCACGCCACCCGGCGTCGGGATGGGCATGAAGCCGCCGCGCTATCTGAAGGCCGGGGATGTGGTTGAGCTGGGGATCGAGGGTCTCGGCACCCAGAAGCAGACCTGCGTGCAGGATTGACATGACCATCCGCAGCGTTCAGGCCATTCCGGTTGCCTACCCCGAACCGAACGACCATTCCCGCCTGCGCTCTGTCTGCCTGGTGAAGATCACCACAGAGGACGGGGCCGTGGGCTGGGGCGAATGCTGCACCTATTTCCCTGAAGCTTCCCGCGCCGCCAGGGCCCTGGTCGAGGGGATGGCCGAACTGGTGGTGGGAAAGGACGAACTTCACAGCCATGGCATCTGGCTGGCGCTGAAGGAACACAGCTGGTGGTATGGCAACGGTGCCGGGATCGCATCGCTGGCGATTTCCGGCATCGACATCGCGCTGTGGGATCTGAAGGGAAAGGTGCTGGGCCGGTCGTTGCTTGATTTGCTGGGCGGCCCGGTCCGCACCCGTCTTCCTGCAATCGCCTCGATCCACGGGACCAAGGCCTCGATCCCCGAAATGGCCGATGACATACGGGGCTACCTGTCGGGCGGAATGCAGGGCGTGAAGATCGGCTTCGGCAAGAAGGGCAATGCGCATCTTGGCTTCGATCACGCCCGCGATGTCGAATTCGTCCGAACCGTCCGCGCCGCGATCGGCGACAAGCGGCTGATGATCGATCTTGGCATCAAGAACTTCTGGGACGTGCCCACCGCCATCCAGCGGGCCCGCGCGTTCGAGGCCTACGACGTGCATTGGCTGGAAGAACCGCTTGGCGACCACGATCCCGAAGGTTACCGGGCGCTGCGCGCCGCTACCTCTCTCAGGCTCGCCTATGGCGAGAAGGAGTGGAACCACAAGGGAGTGGAGCGGATCGTGGAAACCGGCACCGTCGATGTGGTCGGCCTTGACCCCGGCCGGATCGAGGGCATCACCGGCTTCCTGAAAGCCGCCGAGATCTGCCACGCCCACCGCCGGCAGGCGAACGCCCACAACTTTTCCACCGCCATCGTTTCTGCCGCCAGCCAGGCGCTCAGCTTTGCCTGCCCCGCCTGCAAGGAGCTTGAACTGCAACCCGTCTATGGCCCCGCGCAGAAAGATCTGGTGGACAGGCCGGTCTGGCATACCGACGGCTGGATCAACCTGCCCGAGGGGCCCGGTCTGGGGATCGAAATCAACGAAGACCTTGTGCAATCGGCAAGGCTTGACCGATGAGCCACCTTGACTGGGGCCTTTCCGGAAAGACCGTCATCGTCACCGGTGCAACCGGCGCCATTGGCCGCGCGGTCGCCGAAGGTTTTGCCGAGGCGGGGTGCAGGGTGGCCGTGGTCGATCGCGACCAGATAGCCTGCGACTCCACCGCAAACGCCCTTGGCGGCGGGCACCGCGGCTATGGCACGGACCTGCGGCAGATCGGGCAGCTGCCGGCGCTGGTCGGGCGGATCGAAACCGATCTTGGCCTTGCTTCGGTCCTGGTCAACATCGCCGGGATCATCCTGCGCACGAATGACCTTTTCTCGGTCACCGAAGAAGACTGGGATGCCCAGCACGACATCAACCTGAAGGCACTGTTTTTCCTGACCCAGGCCTTCGCGAAGCGCCTGGCCGACACCGGAACGCCCGGGTCGGTCATCAACTATTCCTCGCAGGGGGCGCTGTCCGGCGGTCTTTCCGGGTCGGTTGTCTACAACGCGACCAAGGGTGCGATCACCACCATGACCCGTGGCATGGCCCGCAGCTGGGCACCTCTGGGTATCCGTGTCAACTCTGTCGCGCCGGGCCTGGTGGACACGCCGATGCTGAAGGTTCCCGGCCAGACCGAGGCCGACCGCGAGGCGATGATCCGGTCGATCCCCATGCAGCGGCTGGGCCTGCCCGAAGACCATGTCGGCGTGACTGTCTTTCTTGCCTCGGACATGGCGCGTTACATGACCGGGGCGATGATCAACGTCTCGGGCGGTCTGCTGATGTACTGACCAGGCAGCGCAGGCCGGGGCACGGATTGCCAGCCGTGATCTCAGGCCGTGGTGATCCTTGCCGCAGCTCGCTGGCCAGCCCAGCGCCCGCTGGCCCAGCAGGCGGTCAGCAGATAGCCGCCGGTCGGGGCTTCCCAATCCAGCATCTCCCCGCAGGCAAAGACCCCCGGCAGGGCGCGCAACTCCAGATCCGGCGTCAGCGCATCCCATCGCACGCCCCCCGCGACCGATATTGCCTCGTCCAGCGGGCGCGGGCCGGCCAGCGGCACCGGCAGCCGCTTCAGCCGGGCCAGCGGCGCGTCACGCGACCATTCCATCACCAGCGCCGCCTGCACCTTGCCAAGCCCCAGCTTGCGCAGGCGGTTCGCCGTGCTTTCAGCCGGTTTCATCCGGGCCAGGCGGGCTGCAACCTGGTCTTCCGTCAGGTCCGGCAGCAGGTCCAACGCAAGCGTCGCCCCCTCGCGCAGGTCGCGGCTGACGGCATAGATTCCGCCCCCCTCGATTCCGCGGGAGGAGATGACGAACTCTCCACGTTCGCGGCGGTTGCCGACCAGCAGCGCCACGCCTTTGACCGGCTGGCCGAAGAACGCGGCCATGCGTTGCGACCAGTCGATCCGGAAGCCCATGTTCGCGGGCTTCCAGTCGGAAATTGCCACGCCCTTTTCCCGCAGCCAGGGAACCCAGGCCCCGTCCGACCCCAGCCTCTGCCAGCTGGCCCCGCCCAGAGCCAGGACGGTTGCATCGGGTGTCAGCACGCGGTCGCCCTCGGGCGTGGCGAAGCGCAGCCCCGCAGCGGCAAACCCCGACCAGCGCCAGCGGGTGCGGATCTCGACCCGCAGCGAGACCAGCCTTTGCAGCCAGGCCCGCAACAGGGGAGAGGCCTTCATCGCCACGGGAAAGACGCGGCCGGACGATCCCGTGAAAATCTCCTGTCCCAGGTCGCGGCACCATTGCTGCACCTCGTCAGGGCCGAACCCGGCCAGAATCGGGCGCAGCTGCGGCGCATCGTAGCGGGATACGAAGGCTTCGCGCGGTTCGTCCCGGGTGACGTTCAGCCCCGATTTTCCGGCCATCAGGAACTTGCGCGCGACCGAGGGTCTGGCTTCGCAGACGATGGTCCGCACCCCGGCTTTCGCCAGCTCTTCCGCCGCCATCAGACCTGCGGGACCGGCGCCTACGACAAGGGCTTCAGCCAAGGGCGCCATCCTGCCGGTTCAGGGCCGGATGCGGCAGTGCTGCGGGGCGGGGCAATGCGGCCTACCTCCGGTTATGGGCGATCCGCCCGATGGTGTTCAGAAGGATCTGCGCCGCCAGGATAGCCGTGGTGCCGGTATGGTCGTAATCCGGGGCGACCTCGACCAGGTCGATGCCGATGATGTTGCCCTGTTTCGTCAGGCCGTCGATCAGCTCCAGCATTTCGTAATACAGGAACCCGCCGTGCGAGGGCGTGCCGGTACCGGGGGCGATCGAGGGGTCGAAGCCGTCGATGTCGAGGGTCAGGTAATAGTCTACCCCCTTCGGAATGCGGGCCAGCGTGCCTTCGATGCCCAGCCTGCGCACCTGACGGACGGACAGGATGTCGTCGCCCATCGCGCGGGCCGCATCGTAGCCATCCTTCGCGGTGGAACTGACGTTGCGGATGCCAAGTGCGGTGATGCCTTTCACATGCGCCTGCTCGGCTGCGCGGCGCATCGGGTTGCCGTGGCCGTGGCGGACGCCGTGGCGCACATCGACAAAGTCCAGATGGGCGTCGATCTGGACGATGTGGATCGGGCGACCTTCGAAGGCGCGGATGCAGGGGATGTTGACCGAATGGTCGCCGCCCAGCACCACCGGCACTGCCCCGGCGGCCAGGATGGCGCGCACCCCCTTTTCGATGTTGGCGTGACTGGTCTCGGTATCCGTGTGGACGATATCGGCGTCGCCGATGTCGAGGATGCGAACACCTTCCAGATAGGTCACGTCATCCTCGTGGTCGTATGCCCCCGAATGGCCGAAGGAAAACAGGGTCGAGGCTTCGCGGATCGCACGCGGCCCAAAGCGGGCGCCGGCGCGGAACTGGGTGCCGAAGTCGAACGGGGCGCCCAGCACTGCAAAGTCTGCTTCGATCCTTGACCAGTCAGGCTGGTAGGGATTCTTGCCGAAGGTCGAGATACCGACGAAGGGCAGGTTCAGGCGGCCGGTCTCGTAGGCGTTCGTCATGGGGTTCCCCCGTTGGTCATGCGTTTCAGGGCGGCAACATGCACCGGATCGGCGGCCAGGGCCTGTTCGGCCAACGACATTGCCGTGTCGATCAGCGCCTCGACGGCGCAGATGCCGTCGATCAGCCCCCAGGCCAGCGCCTCGTCGGTGCCGATCCTTTGCCCGGCCAGCAGCATCAGCTTGGCCCGCGATGGCCCGATCAGGGCGGCAAGCCGGGCCGGATCGGACGGCTGGGGCAGGTAGCCCAGCCGCATGACCGGGTAGAAGAACTGCGCCGACGGCACCGCGATGCGCAGGTCGCAGGCCAGTGCCATGCCCATCGCCCCACCTGCCAGCGTGCCGTTCAGTGCCGCAACGGTCAGACCGGAATAGCCGGCGATGGCAGAGGACAGGGCCTCCCATTCCGGGCTGGCGCCCAGGCCGGCCCGCATCCCGTCAAGGTCTGCCCCGGCGGAAAAGACCTTGCCCGCGCCGGTCAGGATCAGGGCATTGGTCCGGGCCGCCTCTACCGCCCGGCGCAGGTCGGCCAGCATGGCCCCGGTCAGAGCGTTTGCCTTCTCGGGCCGGTTCAGCCGGATCACCGTGCAATTGCGGATCTGCCCTGTCTCGATCATTGCCGTTCTGTCTGTCATTCCCGACCCGGCCTGCATGGCAGACTCCCTTGACGCGTCAGGAGGTGATAGAAAGGATGCCGCATGGAATTCAACCGGAAAGACCCTGCAATGACCCGGATGCTCGCCTCCTCGACCGCATTGGTGCTTTCTCTCTCCGCCACCGGAGCCCTGGCTGATGTCACGCCTGAACAGGTCTGGGAAAGCTGGCAGGCGCTTTATGCCGCAGGCGGACAGCAGATCACCGTCGGCAGCGCCACGCGCAATGGCGACACGCTGGAGGTGTCGGGCCTTGTCGTGACGCACAAGGACGAGCTTGGCGGCACCTATGCCGTCTGCATCGACAGGCTGGATTTCAGCGACAAGGGCGACGGCACGGTTGCGATCACCATGTCCGAAACACTTCCGATGCAACTTGCCTTTCCGGAAACGGACGATGGACCGTCGTCGATCAAGCTGACCATCTCGCAGCCGGGCGCCGTGATCACCGCCGGGGGCACCGTCGAGGCGACGAGATACGATTTCGATGCCCCGACCGTTTCCATCACCCTGGACGAGGTAAAGGACGAGGACGGCAAGGCGCTGGACACCGCGGCGACCATGGTCATGACCGAAGCCCGGGGCAGCTATCTGATGAGCCGTTCGGACGAGACGGTGGCGCTTGACAGCAATTTCACCATCAAGTCGATGGCCCTGGACCTTGCGGGAAACAGCCCCGAGACATCGGGAAAAGGCACCTTCAAGATCTCGATTGCCGATCTGAAGGGCGCGACCAGGGGCAATTTCCTGGGCCCCGAGATCATGGCAAACATGGCCAAGGCCCTGAACAGCGGCTTCAGCACCGACTCGACCTTCTCGTTCGGACCCATGTCCATCGACCTTGACGTGACCGACAGCAATGGCCCGGTCAAGATGGCCGGCACCGCGACCGGGGGCGGCTTCGTCCTGGGGGTGGACAAGACGCGGGTGAATTACGGCACTTCGCTGACCGGGGCGAACTTCAGCCTGTCCGGGCCGGACATCCCGTTCCCGGAACTGACTTTCGGCTTCGGCGAGACCGCGTTCAACGTGCTGATGCCCGCGTCGAAATCCGACACCCCGCAGGACTTTGCCTTCCTGGCCAAGCTTGTGGACCTGACCGTCTCGGAAGATGTCTGGGGCCTGTTCGACCCGGCGGCGACGCTGTCGCGCGAACCGGCGACCTTCATTTTGGACACCAGGGGCACCGGGCGCTGGCTGGCTGACATCATGGACCCGGCCTTCCAATCCACCGGGACAGAGCCTCCGGGCCAGCTGAACTCGCTGGACCTGACGCAGTTCCTGGTCAAGGCGGCCGGGGCGCAGGTGGCGGCTACGGGTGGGCTGACCTTCGACAACAATGATCTCCAGACCTTCCAGGGCATGCCTGCACCCAGCGGCCAGATCAACGTCACGATCACGGGCGTGCAGAAGCTGATCGACAACCTGATCGCAATGGGCCTTATGCCCGACGACCAGGCCATGGGCGCACGCATGATGCTGGGTATGTTCACCCGTCCCGGCTCGGCACCGGACGAGGTGACAAGCCTTCTGGAATTCAAGGACGGCGGCTTCTTCGCCAACGGCCAGCGGCTGCAATAGGCGGGCGGGCCCAGGGGGGCGGTCTTGCACAGCGCCCCCCTTCGGACTACCTAGCCCGACATCATCCGGGACCGATCCATGACCCCCAGTCTTTCCGACCTGACGCAGGCCCTGCTTGACGCTGCACGCAAGGCCGGGGCCGACAGCGCCGATGCGCTGGCGGTGTCCGGCACGGCGCTGTCGATCGAAATCCGCAGGGGCGCGCTGGAACAGGCAGAGCGGTCGGAGGGCGTGGAAATCGGCCTGCGCGTGCTGATGGGCAGGCGGCAGGCTTGCGTTTCGGCTTCGGATACCTCTCCGGCCACGATTCTGGCCCTGGCCGAACGCGCCGTGGCGATGGCCCGCGAGGCCCCGGAGGATCAGACTGTCGGCCTTGCCGACCCCTCGCAACTGGCGCAGGACTGGAACCTTGCCGCGCTGGATCTGGCCGACCCCGCCCCGGAACCCGGCCCCGCGGCCCTGGAAGAGCAGGCCCGCGCTGTCGAGGCCGCGGCCCTTGGCGCAAATGGCATCACCCAGGTCGAAGCCGCCGCCGCCTTTAGCCGCCGCGCGCTGCATCTGGCGGCGACGAATGGCTTTTCGGGGGGCTACGGGCGCACTTCGGTCTCGCTTTCCGCGGTGGCGTTTACCGGCGCGGGCACCGACATGCAGCGCGACTATGCCGGGGAGTCGCGTGTCTATCTTTCCGACATGCCGGATGCCGACAGCATCGGCCGGCTTGCCGCCGAACGCGCCTTGCAGCGCGTGGGGTCGGTGAAGCCCAAGACCGGCACCTATCCGGTGCTTTACGACGAACGGGTTGCGGCATCGCTGGTTAGCCACCTTCTATCGGCGATCAACGGCACGGCGATCGCGCGCGGATCCAGCTGGGCGCGCGACCTTCTTGGCCAACGGATCCTGCCCGCCGGGATTTCCCTGATCGAAGACCCGCACCGCCCGCGCATTTCCGCCTCGCGCCCGTTCGATGGCGAGGGGCTGGCGACCCGCCGCCGCGCGATCGTGGACGATGGTGTGCTGACCGGCTGGGTGCTGGACCTTTCGACGGGGCGCAAGCTGGGCATGCCGTCCACGGCCAACGCCTCGCGCGGGGTCTCGGCGCCACCATCGCCTTCGACCACCAACATCGACCTGACGCAGGGTCAGGTCAGCCGTGACGACCTTCTGGCACAGATGGGCACCGGGCTTTGGGTCACCTCGATGATCGGATCGACGATCAACCCGACGACGGGCGACTATTCGCGCGGCGCGGCGGGGTTCTGGGTGGAAAACGGCCGGATCAGCCATCCGGTCCACGAGTGCACCATCGCGGGCAACCTGCGCGACATGCTGCGCCGCATCATCCCGG
Source organism: Tabrizicola caldifontis (assembly GCF_004762095.1). Taxonomy (GTDB): domain Bacteria; phylum Pseudomonadota; class Alphaproteobacteria; order Rhodobacterales; family Rhodobacteraceae; genus Tabrizicola; species Tabrizicola caldifontis. The sequence goes on along the minus strand of NZ_SIJH01000002.1, from coordinate 129,680 downwards.
CGAACGATGCGCGGCCCCATCTTTCGACGCGCGTGCCCTCGATTCTCATCGACGGGATGACCATTGCCGGCGCGTGACCTGGCCCTGTTGACCGAGGCCGCGCGCGAGGCCGGGCGCATCGCGCTGCGCTACTGGCGCCGCGATCCGAAGGTCTGGGACAAGGGCGGCGAGCATGGCCCCGTCTCGGAGGCCGATCTGGCGGTGAACGACATGCTGAAGCTGGTCCTTCAGTCGGCGCGTCCCGATTACGGCTGGCTGTCCGAAGAGACGCCCGATGACCCTGCCCGGCTGGAGTGCGAAAGTGTCTTCATCATCGACCCGATCGACGGCACACGCGCCTTCATTGCCGGGGAGGAAACCTTCTCCCATTCCCTTGCGGTGGCCCGTCAGGGCCGGGTGACGGCGGCGGTCGTATTCCTGCCGGCGCTTGACAGGATCTATACCGCGTCCGAATCCGCGCCAGCCCTGCGGGATGGCCAGCCGATGGCGGCCAGCCGTCGTGACCGGCTGGAGGGGGCCGACATCCTGACCACCAAGGCCAACATGGCGCCCGAGAAATGGCCCGGAGGCGTGCCCGAGATCTTCCGCCACTTCCGCGCTTCGCTGGCCTGGCGCCTGTGCCTGGCGGCAGAGGGACGCTTCGACGGGATGCTGACCCTGCGCCCTGCCTGGGAATGGGACATCGCGGCGGGCAGCCTGATCGCGGAACGGGCCGGTGCCGTGGTGACAGATGCCAGGGGCGCTGCGCTGCGCTTCAATACGGCCAGCGCCCGCGCCGACGGCGTGCTGGCCCTGCCCCCTGCGTTGCACGCCGAAGCGCTGCGCAGGCTTGGTGCCAGACCCGCCGCTGGTCGATGAGTTCGTCAGGCCTTGCAGGGGTTGCGACGACCAGAGAACGAACCCGCCAGAGAAAGCCGTTTCGCTGACCCTATCGCAGGGCGCGCCCCTTGATGATCGCCTCTGCCCCGAATCTGGCCCGGATCGCATCGGTGGCGCGCTCGGCTGCGGCGCGGCGGCGCGCCTCGGGGTCGAGCAGGTCACCCGACAGGTCGGCGACGGCCTCGGGAGCAAGGTCCGAAATCCCCACGCCGATCAGGCGGAACGGTCCCCGGGTGCCGGCATGGTCGAAAAGATCGCGCGCTGCGCGATAGATGCGATCTGCCAGCTGGGTCGGGTCCGGCAGCGCATGGCGCCGGGTGACAAGCTGGAAGTCGCCGCGCTTCAGCTTCAGCGTCACGGTGCGCCCCGCCAGCCGTTTCGCCTTGGCGCGGTCGGCCACCTGTTCGGCCAGCCGCCACAGATGGCCGTCCAGCAAATCCGGGTCCGAAGTATCCTCGACGAAGGTTGTTTCCTTGGAAATCGACTTCGGCCGTTCATCGCGGTTCACCCGGCGGGTGTCGATACCCTGCGCCAGATGCCAGAGCCGGTCGCCCATCGCCCCGAAGCGCGCGGTCAGATCAGACCTTTCCCAGCGCAGAAGGTCTGCGATGGTGCGGATGCCGGCCTGTTCCAGCGCCGCCTGTGTCGCCGTGCCCACGCCCCAGATGATGCGCACGGGCTTTGGGCGCAGGAAGGACCCGGTTTCCGCCTTGCCGATCACCGAGAAGCCCCGCGGCTTGTCAAGGTCGGAGGCGACCTTTGCCAGGAACTTGTTGTGCGACAGGCCGATCGAGCCGGTAAGGCCCAGCTCTTCCTCCATCCGTTTCGTCAGCCGGGCCAGCAGCACCGCTGGCGGCGCGCCGTGCAGGCGTTCGGTGCCCGATAGGTCGAGGAAGGCCTCGTCCAGCGACAGGGGCTCGATGGCGGGGGTCAGTTCCTCCATCATCGCGCGGATGGCGCGCGAGGCCTCGGCATAGGCGGCGAAGCGGGGCTTCACCACCACCGCCTCGGGGCAAAGCTTCAGCGCCTGGAACATCGGCATGGCGGAGCGCACGCCCCGGATCCGCGCGATGTAGCAGCAGGTCGAGACGACGCCCCGGCTGCCGCCGCCCACGATCACCGGCTGGTCGCGCAAGGCCGGGTTGTCGCGCTTTTCGACGGCAGCATAGAAGGCGTCGCAATCCATGTGGGCGATGGAAAGCCGGGTCAGTTCGTCATGTGCCACCATTCGCGGGGAACGGCAGGCAGGGCAGCGCGCAGGCGTTGCGTCAGTCAGGGTCAGGCAGTCGCGGCACAGGCTGGGCATGGCGGCAAGGCTAGCACTGTGTCAGCTGCCACGCATCTGGTCGATGAAACTGCGCGCCGAGGCAACGCAGCCGCGCATCCGATTGCCGTGCTTGCCGCGAAACGCCCGCTGGCACCGGCAGCCTTCAGAATACGGCATGCGCCCCACGGTCATCGGCGACCTCGCCCCGCAGCATTGCGGCATAGTGGTCCTCCAGACGATCGACGCCGAATTCCGGCGTTGCTTCGGCGTCATAGCGCGCGCCATCCCAGACCAGCATCGATTCGGTCGCATAGTAGCGGCCGATCCGGGCCAGCTGGGCCTTGGCCCGCAGCTTCGGCGCAACGAGGCCCGCGAAGGACAGACCCCGGATGATCCAGTCCATCATCGCGACAGGCACATGCCGGATGCGGACGGGACGGTCGAGAAGCCGTTCCAGGATCGCGGCCTGGTCAAGCGGCGTCAGCGCCGGACCGGGGCCGCCGACCGGCAGGATGCGGTTCCGCTTTGCCGGGTCGGTCAGGCAGAGTGCAAGATAGCGCCCGAGGTCGGAATCCGAGATCGGCTTGCAGGCGGTCAGCCTTCCGTCACCGAAAACCACGAAGGCCCGGCCGGCCTTCACGCGCGGCACCTGTCCTGAAAGCGACTTGAAATAGGCCGTGGGCCGGATGATCGACCAGTCGATCGGCGCCGCCTGCAATTCCGCCTCGAAGGCCAGCTTCGCATGCTGGAATTCCAGCAAGGGCTTCTGGACGCAGATCGCCGACAATAGCACGAACTGCCGCACGCCTTCGGCCAGTGCAGCCCGCAGGGCAGCGGAATGCGCCGCGTGGTCCACCGCCCAGGCATCGCGCGGCTCGCCGGTCCGGCTGGCCAGACACGAGACCACCGCTGCCGGCCTGACAATGCGCATGGCGTCCCGCACCGCCTGCAAATCGGTTGCGGATCCTTCGATCAGCCGGCAGCCTGCCAGAGCGGCCGCATCTGCCCCCTGACGGACCAGTGCCGTCACCTCGAACCCGGCGTTGAGCAATGCCCGCGCGGTGGCCCGTCCGATGGTTCCCGTTCCGCCCAGCAGAAAAACGTCGCGCTGCCCATCGGCCTTGCCCATTTCGTCCCCCGTCAAGGCTGCGGTTGACTGTAGACCCGGTGTCCGGTTCCGGCAAAGCATCCTAGTGGACACGCACGCTTGTGCGGGCAGATCGTCCCTCGGCGTCAATCACGCTGAGCGTGACGAACCCGGTGCCGGGCAGGGCCAGCATCGCCTCGCGCGAGTCCGCCGCGATAAGGACCGGCACGCCATCGGCAAGCCAGGTGAAGGGGCCGGTGCCCCCGGTAACCCTGACCTTCAGCCCGGCAGGCAGAAGCTCTACCTCCGTGCCATCGGGCGGGAAGGCGACGGCGGGCGCGTCGGCAGCCGGCACGAAGGCGGCCATGCGTGACCGGAACCGCTTGAGCGGTTGCGGCAGCTCTGCGTTCGACACCAGCAGCGTGGCAGCGGGCGCGGCGGGTTGCGGGTCCAGCCGACGCTTGAGCCGGTTGAAGGACTGGAACAGCACAGGGGCCGCAACATCCGCCCCGAAGGCACCGGGTACCGGTGTGCCGTCCGCCCGGCCCATCCAGACGCCGACCACATGACGCCCGTCATAGCCGATCGCCCAGGCGTCGCGGTGGCCATAGGAGGTGCCGGTCTTGTAGGCCAGCCGGTTTGACGGCGCCCCCGGCGGCGGGGCCAGGCCTGCAAGGATGTCGCCCACCTGCCAGGCTGCAACCGCCGAGACCACACGCTGCCCTTCAATGGTTTCGGCCCCCAGCCGCCAGATCAGGGGGCGCGCCACGCCGCCCCGGGCCAGCGCCGCATACAATTGCACCATGTCGGTCAGCGTCACGCCGACACCCCCCAGTGCGATTGCCAGCCCTGGCTGGTCGCCCGGAAAGGCCGGCCTCATCCCGGCCTTTTCCATCGCCGAGATCAGTCGCGCCGGGCCAAGCGCCTCTGTCAGCTGCACGACGGGAATGTTCAGCGACAGCTGCAAGGCCTCGCGCAGGCGGATTGTGCCGCGATAGAGCCTGTCGAAGTTCTGCGGCGCATAAGTGCCGAAGGCCATCGGCCGGTCCTCGATCATCGTCTCGGGGTGCCCGAGACCCTCGTCGAAAGTCAGGGCATAGACCAGTGGCTTCAGCGTCGATCCGGGGCTGCGCAGGGCCCGGGTCATGTCCACGAATCCCTGCCGCAGGTCAGCCTGGTAGCCGGCCGAGCCGACGCTGGCGAGGATTTCGCCCGAGGCATGGTCGGCCACCAGGATCGCAACCTGCAACTGTTCTCCCCGGCCCTCGACCGCCTGCACCGCCAGCTCTTGCAGCGCCTTCTGGAGGGTAGCGTCGATGGTCAGGCGGTGTGTGGTCAGCACCGGCTGTTCGGCCCGTGCGCGATCGGCCAGATGCGGTGCGAGGGCGGGAAAGGCCTTGCGCAGGCCGGGGACGGGTTCGCGAAGCGCGGCTTCGGCTTCGGCCGCGTCGATCACGCCGGCACCGACCATCTGCGCAAGCACCCGGTCACGCGCGGCCTCGGCCCGGTCAGCGGCCCGGTCGGGGCGGCGGGTTTCGGGGCTTTGCGGGATGGCGACAAGAAGCGCGGCCTCGGCCGGGGTCAGACGGGCTGGTTCCTTGCCGAAATAGCTGATCGAGGCAGCGCGGACGCCCTCGAGATTCCCGCCGAAGGGCGCAAGGTGCAGGTAGAGCTGCAGGATCTGGTCCTTGTTCAGCCGCCGCTCCAGCGCCAGCGCCACCCGCATCTGCCGAAGCTTGCCCGCGACCTTGCCGGTCGTCCCTTCCTCCAGAAGCCGCGCGACCTGCATCGTCAGCGTCGATCCGCCCGAGACCACCCGCCCGTTCCGCACCGCCTGCGCCACCGCCCGCGCCAGCGACCGCAGGTCCACGCCGCCATGGTCGCGGAAGCGGCGGTCCTCGTAGGCCACCAGCATGCGCAGGTAGAGCGGGTCCACCCGGTCGGGCGGCAGGGCCAGCCGCCAGCGGCCATCGGCGACCGTGTAGGCGCGCAAGAGGTCGCCGTCGCGGTCCAGCACCTCGACCGACATCTCCACCGCGAGGGGCGGCAGGACGGTCGCGTCGATGAAGGCGTCGAACCGGTCCCGGCCAAGCGCCCCGAGCCACAGACCAAGGGCAACGGCAAACAGCCAGCGCGCGCGGATCATCGGCAACCCCCGGCGCAGGACCCGGCGCCCGCGCTCCCCTCCCCCCTCGTGGGGGAGGGAGAGGGAGGGGGGGCCGGGTGCCTGATCAGGGCCTTGGCCCCCCACCCCCATCCCCGCCCCACCAGGGGGAGGGGAGGTGCAGATGGCCGCTGGTCGGTCACGGCGTGACCGTCAGCGTCCCGGTCGCGCTCCGGGCGCGGAAATCGGGGCGATACATGTCCTCGACCGAAGCCGCGGGATGGTGGAACGTGCCCGGGCTGATCGCGCGCACGACATAGGCGAGCCGGAACGGCGCATCCGACCGCCAGTCGATCGCGGCCAGGAACCGGTCCTGCCGGAACTCGGCATGGGCCACCTCCTGCACCGTATCCAGCCAGCCCAGTTCCGAGGTCGAGCCAGCCGACATCAGGTTCGGGTTGTCGATCTCCAGCCCCGCGGGCAGGGGATCGCTGACCATCAGCCGCGCCTCGCCATAGGCGAAGGGCGTGACCTCCAGCACCACCACCAGCCGGGTTCCCGCCGCCACGCTTTCCGGCGAGATCTCCTGACCGTCCATCGTGTAGTAGGTCCGGGTGATCGCATAGCCGTTGCCGCCGGCAGGCTCGGGCTCGGCCGAGACACCGTAGGTCGTCACCGTGACGCTGGTGTCTGGCCCCTCGTTGCGCACGACGACCGGGGTCGCCGCCCCCGCCTCCAGCACCCGGACCAGCGGTCCCTCGGCGGGCTGGCCGTCGAGGGTGATGCCCTCGGCCCCCGGCCGGTCGATCAGCGCATTGGTGGCCAGAAGCGCCCAGGTCGCCTCCTGCGTCGAAAGGTTGGTGCCCTGCGCGGCCAACCGGTCGGTCAGCGCCTCGCGGTCCACCGCGTTCGACCCGGCCTCGACCGCCAGCGTCAGAAGCGCCGCCATGTCACGATAGCGGGTGCCGTAGTCCACCCGCCAGACCTGGCCCTGCTCCGGCCCCTGCGCGTCAAGCTTGGCCAGAGCCTTGCGGAACATCGCATCCGCCCGCGGCTGGTCGCCGTAGGAGGCCAGCGCCGCCGCCAGCTGCGCCTGCGCCAGCGGAGTGGCGAAATCGTCGCCCTTCACATCGGCGTAATAGCGCAGGTCGCCCACCGCCGCCGCGCCCTCGCGGGCCAGCACCATCAGCGCATAGGCCAGCGCCTCGCCGCCGCCGTTGGCTTCCGCGCTGAAGTCGGGCGCATAGTTCACCTGGTTGCGCAGGTTCGCCAGCGCGTTGCGGAAGGCGAGATCAGGCACCCGGTAGCCCTGCGCCCGCGCCCGGCTGAGGAAGTCGGTCACATAGGCGTCGAGCCAGAAATCGCCCTGCTCGGGCCCCCAGAGGCCGAAGCCCCCGGTCGAGGACTGGTTGGCCAGGATCTCCACCACCGCCTCGTCGATCCGGGTCTGGAGGTTCTCGGCCCCCTTCAGGTCCATCACCCGTGCCACCTGGTCGAAGTACAGCAGCGGCAGCGCCTTCGAGGTGATCTGCTCGGTGCAGCCATAGGGATAGCGGTCGAGTGCCGCCAGCATCCCCGGCGCGTTAAGCCGCGCGATCGGGCCGACCGCCATCACCGCCTTGCCCGACCCCGGCACGAGGCCGGCGAACACGTTGCCGTCGAAGGTGAAGCTCTGCCCCGAGGCCAGGTCCACCCGGCTGATCCGCGCCACCTCCGGGTCGTTCACCTGCACCGGGATCGTCAGCGTCTTCTTCAGCACCTTGCCGTCCGGCGTGGTCAGGCTGATGTCGATGCTCTGCACGCCCACATCCCCCGCCGTCACCGGCACCTCGAACACGGCCTTGGCCTTCTCGCCCAGGTCAAAGCCCGAAGGCACCGCGCCGAGCGTCAGCCCGTTCGCGCTCACGTCGAGACTCATCCGCCCCGAGGGCCCGGTGGCATGGACCACCTCAAGCAAAAGCCGCGACGTGTCGCCCGGCGACAGGAAGCGCGGCAGGCTGGCCGTCACCACCACGGGATCGCGCACCAGCACATCGGCGCTCGCCTGCCCGACGCCAGTCTTCGACCAGGCCACGGCCATCACCTTCACCGTGCCGTTGAAGCTCGGCAGGTCGAACGTCGCCCGCGCATAGCCGTCCGCGCCCACCTCGACCGGGCCGGTGAAATAGGCCACCAGTTCCTCTGTGGGCGGCGGCGCCTGCAACCGCGCCTGCGCGCCCGCGTCGCCGCCCGAGCGGACCTCGCCGGTCGCGCCGTTCAACCCGTCGATCAGCCGGCCGTAGATGTCGCGGATGCCCACGCCCAGCCGACGCTGGCCGAAGTAGTGGTCCTGCGGATCGGGGGCCTTGAACCCGGTCAGGTTCAGGATCCCCACATCCACCGCCGCGATGGTGACCCAAGCCGTCTCGCCCGCCGTCACACCTTCGACCTTCACCGCCACGTCCAGCGGCCCGCGCGGCGCGGCTTCGGCCGCGACCTCGACCCTGGCCGCCAGCGCCCGCGCGCCGGGGTCGATCTTGGCATGGGTCAGCCCCAGCGCCCGCGCCGGGTTACGCCCCGCCGCCACATCCATCGGCCGCAGGACCGAGGCGGTGACATAGACCCCCGTGCCCCAGTCATCCGTCACCGGCAGCTGGATCAGGTTCTCGCCCTCCTTGACCTCGACCGCCTGCATGGCGACCAGCCGGTTCGACAGCACCGTGACCAGCGCCGTCCCCGCTGCGCGCGGCACGACGCGCAGGGTCGCCGTCTCGCTGGGGCGATAGGCGGGCTTGTCCAGCGACAATTCCAGCGTGTCGGGCGTGGCCGAGGCATCGGCGGGCGCATACCAGCCGGCATGGAACTGCATCGAGGTCGCCGCGCGGTTGCCGTCGGTGCGCTGCACCAGGATTTCGTAGGTGCCCCATTGCACCGGCGCCGCGATCTCGACCGGGGCCGCGCCCAAGGTGACCTCGCCCTCGGCCACCGGTGTGCGGGTCACCACCGGCTCCCAGCTCCAGTTTCCGTAGCTCTGATACCATTGATAGTCGTATTCGACGCGCGTCACCGTCCACTTGACGGGGGCCGCGACCAGAGTCTCGGCGGCATCGACAGCGATCAGCTGGAACCGGGCCTCGCCGCCTTCGGGCGCCACACCGTCGAACAGCGGCTTCACCCCCAGCAACGGATCGGCGGGCGCGAGCATCCTGGTCATCGACCGTTCCACCGGACGACCCGAGCCTTCGGCGACGCGGATCGTCAGCCGCGCCTCGAGTGGGCGGAAGGGATCGGCCACCTGCGGCAGGAAGACCGGCAGGGTCGCGATGCCTTCGGCATCGGTCTCGCCACCTTCCAGCGGCTGCATTTGTGCGCTGAAGGGTTCGTTGTGCCGGCCGAAGACATAGCCGGGGAATTTCTCCAGCCCTTCGGCTGCCCGAAGCAGGATCTCGCCCTCGATCCGCAGGCCCGCACCCGGCGCGCCAAACAGGTAGCGCGCGGTGACGGTCAGATCGACGGGCGCGGTGTCGGCGACAGACAGGGGTCTGTCGTCCATGGTCAGGTCGAAATCGATGCGCTCGGGCAGGAAGTCCTCGACAAGGAAAGTCTTCGAGGCCAGCGGCAGGGCATCGAGGTCGGCGAACATTTCCAGCCGCCAGATACCGCGCGGGGCGTTGCCGGCGATCGGCTGGCTGAAGACGTAGCCGCCGCCCTGATCCGTGACCGCCGACCGGGCATATTCCACGCCATCGGGTCGCTTTATGACGGCAGTCAGCGGCAGACCTTCGACCGCCTTCTGTTCCGGGTCGCGGGCGAGCGCGGTGAAATAGACCGTCTCGCCCGGGCGATAGGCGCCGCGTTCGGTGGTAACGAACACATCGACCGGCGGCGCAGCCTCGCGCCCCTCTACCCCGCGGTCTGACAGGTCGAACTCCGGCTCGGTCAGCGACAGGAAGCTGATATCCCGGTCCGCGTCTTTCACCACCACCATCGCCGGGGCCGAAGCGCCCGTTCCCCGCGTCAGGCCCGCATCGAAGGCCGCATGACCCATGGCGTCTGTCGTGGCCGTGCCCAGCACCGTGTTGGCGCGGTTCAGCAGCTCGACCGTAACCCCCTGCCTGGCCTCGGCGGTGCCGAGGCTGCGGACGATGACATGCAGCCCGTCCACCCCCGACAAGGTGGTGATGCCCAGGTCCGAGACCACGAACCACTGCCAGCCCGGCGGAATCACGTAGGGATCAGCCCCTGGCACTTCCGCCTTCAGTGCGTATATGCCGGCAGGCCGGCCCTTTAGGGGCTCGCTCATCGGAAGGCGCGTGGTTACGTCGCGGTTCACCTCCTGCCCCACCGTGGCCGATCCGGTCCAGATCCTTTCGCCGACCATGTCGGTGAAGTCGAATTCTGCATAGGTCTGGATCGGCTGGCCGAAGTAGTAACCCTGAATTGCCCGCAGCAGGTTGCGGTCGGTTACGCGATACAGCGCAAGATCCAGCCTGTCGGTGTTCACCGTCTCGACCGGAAGGGTAACGTCTGCCGTATTCGGCAGCACATAGCCCCGGCCGGGGAAGCGGACGCCGGGGTTGCGGTCGCGGACATACTGGGTGATCTCGACCGATCTGGCCAGAACCTGCCCGTCCGCCGCCGGCAGCCCTTCGCGGAAGGTGACGGTATAGCGCTTGCCATGTTCCAGCCCTGCCACGCAAAGCTGCCGCCCGCCGCCGTTTTCCACCACCAGCCCCGGCTCGGTCAGCTGGACGAAGGTGGCGTAATCCACGCCCGAGGCCACCAGATCCTCGCTGAAGGTCGCGCAGAGGCGCGGGCGGGCCAGATCGGACTGCACCTGGGTTTCCTCGATGCGGAAGCCGTATTTGCCGATCGCCGCGTCCAGAAGCGCCGCCGTATCGGTCCGGTTCTGCAAGGACTGCGCCAGCCGCAGCGCCAGCACCGCGTCGCGGCCGCGGCCGTTGCATTCCAGCACTTCGGCCATCACGACCAGGATCGAATGACGCAACGCCGGGCTGTCGGCCCGCAGATAGGCGTTGATCGAGGAACTCAGCGCCTGGCCGTAGAAGAACCACTGCTGGTTGGGATCCTTCTTGCCGGCCTCAAGCTGGCGGCGGGCAAGATCGGACCACGTCGCGGCATCGTCCGTCCGGTTCAGCGCCGCACCGGTATAGGCCGCCGAACCCGCCCAGTCGCCGCGCGATTCGTATTCGGCTGCCATCCGCAGATGTTCCTCGGCCGTCGAGGGGCCGGTGACGTGCTGCCGTCCCAGACCCTCGGCCTGGGCATAGGCGGACGAGATGTCCCAGTCGGGAATGAAGGTCAGTTCGGCCCGACGGTCCGTCGCCGCCGCGCGGATGGCCGCATCGGACGCGACCACGCGCGCCGAATAGGCGCCCTGGAAGAATGTGCCCTCGCCGGGACTGGCCTTGACGAAGCATGAACCGTTGCGGGTGTTGTAGACATAGGCCTCGCAGCGCGCATTGGTCAGGCAGGCGCGTTCGCAGGCCTCGATGGTGGTGTCGAAGATGCTGGCGATGTCGCCGCCTGGAAGATCCTCGTCCTGGGTGACGATTACCCGGCGCTCGGGGATCAGATCCTGCGCCGAGGCCCAGCCGGACATTCCGGCAATGCATGCCGCGAAAACGACTTTCGGAAACCAGCGCATCGAAAATGCCTCCCTTGCGGATGGGGAAAATGTCGCACGGGCCCGTCCGGCCTGACAAGTCGCGCGAACCTCATGGCGTTAAGTCTTGGTTCACTTCGATCAGCGAGGCTAGTGGCGGAAACCGGATGTGCGGACTTTGCTGCAGCCCGGATCCGAAGGCGTGATGTCGGAAGCAAAGCGATGGATCTTTCGGAACGTCTGGCCAGGGAACGGCGCGCGCGGCTGGCTGCGGAACGGTTGCTTGAACAGAAAAGCCGTGAACTTTTCGCCGCAAACGAAAAGCTGGCGATTCATGCCCGTGCCCTGTCCGACCAGATCGTGGAGCAGCGCCAGGCTGTGCGATCCGCGCTGACCGAGGCCGAGGCGCTGAAGTCGCAGAACCATCGCGTTCTCAAGGACCTGGATCGCGCGCATACGGCCGCAGTCATGGCAGAACGCCGGCTTTGGGATTCGATCAATGCGATCCGGGATGGTTTCGCGGTTTTCGACAGCGCACTGCGCATGGTCACGGCAAACCGCGCCTGGCTTGCCCCCTTCGGCGGCCAGCCGGTAGCCCCGGGAATCGCCTATGCCGAAATGCTGCGCCTGATCGCCGGATCGGGCCGGATCGACCTGGGCGCGGAAGAGCCCGAAAGCTTTGTTTCCAGAATGCTTGCGCGGATCGGGGGCGACCCGATCGAACCCGTCACGCTGAAATTCCGCAACGGCACCTGGGTCAAGCTGCAGGACCATCGCGCCCGTGACGGCGACCTTGTCTGCCTGGCAATCGACATCACCGAACAGATGCGGAACTGGGCCGCGATCGAGGCGATACCGGATGGCTTCGTCCTGTTCGACCGCGAGGACCGCCTTGTGTTCTGCAACCGCCGCTACCGTGACATCCATCCCCCCAGCGCGGATATCATCGCCCCCGGTGTCACCTTCGAACAGATCCTGCGCCACGGGCTGAAGCTGAAGAAATACCCCGAGGCCGAGGGAAGAGAGGAGGAATGGCTGCATCAGCGACTGAAGCGGCACTTCGCCCCTTCCTCGATCAGTGAGCAGCAGATGCCCGATGGCCGCTGGCTGCGGGTTCTGGAGCAGGCCACGCCCGACGGCGGCCATGTGGGCCTGCGGGTTGACATCACCGAGGCCAAGCAGCAGCAGCAGGCGCTGGAAGATGCACGCAACGCCGCCGAGGCCGCCAACCGCGCCAAGTCGGCCTTTCTTGCAAACATGAGCCACGAGATCCGCACCCCGATGAACGGTGTCGTCGGCATGGCGGAACTGCTGTGCGACACCACCCTGAACGAGGAACAGCGCCTTTTCGCCGAAACCATCCGGTCGTCGGGCGAGGCGTTGCTGGTTATCATCAACGACATCCTCGACTATTCCAAGATCGAGGCGGAACGCCTGACCTTGCGCCCCGAACCCTTTGACCTGGAGCGCACGATCCACGAGGTGACGATGCTGCTGCAACCCCGCGCGCGGGAAAAGGGCATCGACATGATGATCGACTTCGACATGTTCCTGCCCACGCGGTTCGTCGGCGATCCGGGGCGGCTGCGCCAGGTGTTGACCAACCTGATCGGCAATGCGGTCAAGTTTACCGAAACCGGCCATGTCCTGACCCGCGTCGTCGGCGTGGACAGCCGGGACGGGATGCAGACCCTGCACGTCACGGTCGAGGATACCGGCATCGGCATCGCGCCCGAACACCTCGACCACATCTTCGGCGAGTTCAATCAGGTCGAGGACGAGCGCAACCGCAAGTTCGAGGGGACCGGGCTTGGCCTGGCCATCACGCGCCGCCTGATCGAACACATGGGCGGCGACGTCTGGGTGGACAGTGACCTTGGCAAGGGCTCGTCCTTCGGGTTTCGCGTGACGCTTCCGGTGGCCGAAGACGCCGGCCCGGTGCAGGCGCCGATTGCCGTCAGGCGGGTGCTGGCCGTGGACGATCAGCTGATCAACCGCACGATCCTGGAACGCCAGCTTGCCCCCTGCGGGATCGAGGTGACGCTGTGCCGTTCCGGGGGCGAGGCGCTGGAGCGGCTGTTATCGGACCCGCCCTACGACGTGTTGCTGACCGACCATGCCATGCCCGAGATGGACGGCGTCGCCCTGCTGGCTGCGGCGCGCGCCGCGGGGCATGGGTTGCCGGCGATCCTGCTCAGCTCAAATACCTGCGGGCAGGGCGGGGCGGCCGACAGCTTTGCCGCGATCCTGCAGAAGCCCGTTCTGCGCTCTGATCTCTACCGCCACCTTCAGGCCCTTTCCGCACCGGTTTCCGTGGCCGATCCCGTCATTGCGGCGCCGCCATCCGACAAGCGACGGCTGCGGGTGCTTGCGGCCGAGGATAACAGGACCAACCAGCTGGTCCTTCAGAAGATGGTCCGCGCGATGGATCTTGACCTGGTCTTTGCCGACAACGGGCGCCTTGCGGTAGACCTGTACCAGAGTTTCCGGCCTGACATCATCTTCATGGACATCTCCATGCCCGAGATGGATGGAAAAGAGGCCGCCCGTGTGATCCGTTCTCTTGAACCGCCCGGGGCGCACGTTCCGATCGTCGCCCTTACGGCCCATGCGATGGAGGGCGATGCCGAGAACATCCTTGTGGTCGGGATCGACGAGTGTCTGACAAAACCGCTGCGGAAGACCGCGATCGAGGCCGCGCTTGCCAGGCATTGCCCGCCGGATGTGCGCCCCCCGCTGACCGCTGCCTGACCGGTCAGTCGCCAACAGGAACAATCCGCCGCCCGCCCGAGGCAATCCCCTCGCGGATTCGGCTGTCCACGTCTTTTCCTGCCAGCGAGGCCAGAAAGCCATTGAATTCGGGCGTCGTCCTGGTCGCCAGGCGGCCTGCCGCGATGACCTTGTCCACCTCAGCTTCAGCCGGGTCGGAACGGCGTTCATCCCGTCGCGCAGGGCTGGGGGGAAGGGTTGCGAAACTGACCTTGCCGACGAACAGTTTCACATCGCGGCAGTCCCATCCGGCGGCCGAACCGCGCAGCGCCATTCGATCAGCTCGCTTTCCCACTGCCGCAGCTCGCCGCGCATGGAATCATAGCCCGAACGGCTGGCGGCAGCCAAGGCGATGGTGGCGATCGACTTCGCCAGCGCCTCGCCGCCGGGACCGGGAACCTTCTTTGTCCAGTCGTCATCCTGGTCCACCCCGGTGTTGGCCACCAGGAACAGCATCCGCTTCAGCCTGACCGCCTCGGCCGCCGTCAGCGGCGCATGGGGCACCTGCGCCCGGGCGCGTTCCACCGCAAGGCCGGTGGCGCGGTAGTTGTCGGTGATCCCGCCGTCCGGAAGCTTGACCAATTTCACCTCGTCGGGGTCGGCATGGCTTTCCAGCGCCCGCGCACGGGCACGCATCGCCGCCGTGACCGCGGGGTTGTGGCGGGCCGCGGTCAGCCAGTCGGGCTCGCGGTAATCGCAGCGCCCGTGATGCGCCTCCAGCACGATGGGGGTGAAGACCAGCGGATAGGCCGCAGCTGCCGCCACGGTTTCGCTGAGGCGGACCTTCGAGAGGTCGGAACAAAGCGCATCGAAGGTTTCCGGGCTGAACAGGAATGGCACGTTGTTCGCCATGTCGGTGGCGTTGATCCAGGTCTTGACGCGAGACCGTTCGTGCAGGTCGCCAAAGGTCGCGCCATGGAACAGCCGTTCATCCAGCCAGCGCCCGAAGGTGTCGCGCCGGTTCACGACCCCTGCCATGCCCTTGGCGATGGTCAGCGGGTTCAGACGGGAGGTTACCATGTACTCCTCGCCGTCCTGCACCAGGACACGGTCGCGGAACCTGGTCAGCCCGGCTGGCCCGTTCAGCCCGAACTGCGCCGCCATGATTGACCCGCCCGACACGCCCGAGACCAGATGCACATGGTCGAGCAGGCCGTCAGGCGTGCCGGTTTCCACCCCGGCGGCGCGCAGTTCCTCAAGCATGCCATAGGCAAAGGCGGTGGCCCGGAACCCGCCGCCAGAGAAGGCGAGACCGACGTAAAGCGCGCCGTCGCCGATAGTCGCGGGTTCGACAAGCGCGGGATTCTCGCCTTGCAGAGGCTGGTTCCACGGCGCGCAGCCCAGAAGGATCAGCAGGAGAAGAAACGCGCGCCGCATGTCGGGCCCGTTTCGGGGTCAGCCAGATTGCTGAAGCCTTGGCCAGAGGATTTCAAGGGTGAAACCGGATCCCCCTGGCATCGAAAGCTGCGCGCCGTGCCGGGCCGCAATGGCGCGGACCAGGGCAAGGCCCAGGCCGTGGCCCGGCAGGGCACGGTCACGTTCGGCACGGACGAACCGCGCGAAGGCCTCGCCCCTCATCGCGCCCGGCAGGCCTGGCCCGGTGTCGGCAACGCGCATCAGGTGCCGGTCGCCTGCGGTGCACCACTTGATCGCGTTGTCCAGAAGGTTGGCCAGCATCTGCGCGATCAGGTTGCGGTCGCTCAGCACCCCAAGGCCCGGATCGATGGTTGCCCCGGCCAGCAGACCCTTGTCCTCGGCCAGGGGCTGGTAAAGCTCCCACATCTCGGTTGTGACTACGGAAAGGTCCACCGGCACCAGTCCGCCACCCGTGCCCTGGTCGGCCTCGGCCCGGCTGATGTCCAGAAGCGGATCGAACATGCAGATTGCCTGGCGCATTTCGGTCTTCAGCTCGGCGGTCAGGTTGTCCTGATCCTCGATCCAGCCCAGTTTCTGCAGCATGCGGTTCAGGGGGGTGCGTAGTTCATGCGCGATGATGTCGGACAGGCGGTGCGTTGCCCGGTTCAGATTCCGGATGCGGTCCAGCATGGCTTGGACATGGGTTTCGAGCAGGCCGAATTCGTCATCGGAACGCGGCCTCGGCAGGCGGGCGTCCAGCTGGCCTTCGGCCACACGGTCGGCCAGCGCGTTGATCCGGTTGATCCTGGCCATGACCGAGCGCGCCGCGAAACCGCCAACCAGCGCGCCAGCAACAAGAAGGGCGCCCAGAAGGCCGAGCATTGCCCGCCGCATAGCCGCCAGCCCCGCGGGCCAGCCCGCGCGGGTGCCTGCAAGAACGGTGCCGCCCCGGTCCATCAGCAGAAGCATCTCGTCCGCCGTTGCCGCCGCAGCGCGGTAGTCGATGGCCTGGCGCAGCGCGATGATCCAGTGCTGGTCATACAGCGCGGCAAAGCCGTCAAGATCGGCCGATTGAAGACCACGCTGCGCCTCCATCAGCCGGGCTTCGACAAGGCGGTACTGCAGCGCCATCGCGCCCAGAGACAGCGCCGCCACTGCCAGCGCCATCGCTGCGGCCAGCCGCAGCGTCGCGCATCGCGTCGCTTCGCGCCTCTTCCAGCTTGCGGCGCAGCCGCCCGACATGAACATCCACGACATTTGTGTCGGGGTCGAAATGCAGGTTCCAGACATTTTCCAGCAGCTGCATTCGCGTGACCACCTGACCCGCGTGGCGGGCAAGGAAGGTGATCAGTTCGAATTCCTTCGGACTGACCGCGACATGCACGCGCCTGACATGCACCGTTCGCGCCTTCAGCCGGATTTCCAGATCGCCGAAGGCCAGCAGATCGTTGTCCTGCACCTGCATCGTGGCGCGCCTCAGCAGCGCACGAAGGCGGGCGCGCAACTCGTCGGGTTCAAAGGGCTTCGCCAGATAGTCGTCGGCGCCCTTCTCCAGCCCCTCCACCCGGTTCGCGGCACGGCCCAGCGCAGACAGGATCAGCGCCTGCGAGCCACCCGCCCTGATCTGCGCCATCGCCTCTACCCCGTCGCCACCGGGCAGCATCCTGTCCAGCACGATGACCTTGTAAGGGTAGATGCGGCGGCGATCCCGGCCTCCAGCGTGGCGCAATGGTCGGCGGCGCAGCCTAGGTGTTCCACTGCGGCGCACGGCGGCGGCGGTTTCGGCGTCATCCTCGACGATCAGGATGCGGTCGGACATCGGCATGGGATCATTCAGAACACGGCCACTGCCGGATCAAGCACATTCGCCCCGCCAACCGGGCGCATCCCGTCGTGGCTGCCCCAGGGGTCCAGACGGCTATGTCGCGTCGCCTCACTCGGCGCCTGCACCAGGATCAGGACCTGAGCGGTGATCTCGTCATCGGCAAGGTCCACCGCAGCGCCGTTGACTGTCAGGATGCGGTCGCCTCTGCCAAGGCCCGCATGCAGCGCGGGAGAGTTGTCGCTGACGGTGGTCACCATCCCCGACCCGTCCAGCACCACACCCAGCGCGGCGAGGCGGCAGGATGTCACCGCCTCGGGCATCGTGGCTGACGCCTGGCGCAGCTTCAGTCCCTGCGCCTGATCCCGGGCTGCGAGCGACAGGGGCAGATCCGGCGTCTTGCCGCCGCGCAGGATGGTCAGCCTGGCATGACCCGCGATGCTGGCCCGTTCCACCGCAAAGGCAAGGTCGCCGGGACGCAGCAATTTGGCCCCGTCCACCGCAATCAGGATGTCGCCGCCGACCAGTCCGGCCTGTGCCGCCAGCCCCCCGGCTCTACCCCGTCGATCAGCAAGCCAAGGCTGGACAGACCCAGCGCCTCGGCTACCTGGCGGTCAGCGTGAACTCGATGCCGAGCGGCGCACGCAGCGCAAAGACCTTGATCCCGAGGGCGGGCAGGTCGGCGAAAGCGGCAGGCCCGGCTTGCCGTTCAGCTCCGGCGGGGCAGAGATCACCGCCACATCGCGCACCGGATCGCGGGCGATGACCGCAGCCACCGCCTCGACCTCGTGGCGCGTGACCAGCCGCACGGCTTCGGCCTCGCCCACCACATGGGCGTTGGTCACCACCACCGATCCGTGGCCGCAAAGAAAGGCCGAGCCGAGGAACCGGTCCTCGCTATCGGCGCTGCGCACGGTGAAGACCCGGTCCATTGCCGCGTCCGGGGGCAAGGCCGCCGCCGGGCGCACCAGCACCAGCAGCAGCACCATAAGCACCGCCAGCCCGACACTTTCGCCACCATGATGCAACCCTTGTCCAGCGTCGGTGCCGTCTTGCTGGCAGCGCCCCCTGCCAAGGGCACATGACAAAGGCCGTCATGCGGAAATCCCGCATTTGCAGGTGGAAACCCGCGGCTCATCCTTGCGCCACCCAAAGCCGGACGAGTCCCCCCGCGATGCGCCCCACGCTGCTTGCCCTGTCCATCTTCTGCCCGGCTGTGCCCGCCGGGGCCTATGCCCCTTCGCCCGTGAAGCTGGCCGAACTTTCCGCACGAACCTGTGCGGCAGGGGTCGCGGCGGCGTAACCGATGCTGATCCTGTCGGCGGCAAGGCTGCGCAAGGCGCTGGCCCCGGTGCGATCGGATCGCGCCGCCATCGGGGGCGCAGCGGGCGAGGGCGAACCCATGGGCTGGGAAGAAATGCTGGCCACCGCAAGGGCGCTGGCGGCGGGGGACGAGGCGCTGCTGGGTCTGATCGACGACATCCTGGCCGAGAAGTTCAAGGGCGTGGCTTCGGGTCCGGTCTACAACATCGGTTCGCTGAAGAACGGCGGCGGCGACACCTATCCGCCGATCGAAACCCGGGGCGGCGAATATGCCGAGGTCTATGTCGAGGCCCGCGCCGCGACCAACCTGAACCTGACCGTCCATGACGATCAGGGGCTTCTGGTCTGTTCCGACACCGATATTTCCCACATCGCCCATTACGGCTGGATCCCGACCGAAGCGGGCAGTTTTACCGTGAAAGTCGAAAACAGGGGGCCGGCTTCGGCGGCCTATGCATTGATGACCAACTGATCAAACAGGTTAATCTCTCCTCTGCCCTTTGCCTTGCTGCCCTGCCTGCCCCGGCGCGACAGAACCATGCGTTGCTGATCGGGGTGGACCGGTATCAGAACCGGGCCGAACGCTGGTGGCTGAAAGGCCCCGGCAACGGTGTGCAACTGGTATCCACCTATCTGACCAGCCGGGCCCCGGTGCCTTTCGCGCCGGAAAACGTGACGATCCTGTAGGACGCAGTCGAGGGCGCGCCGCTTCCGACGCTGGGTGCGATCCGCGCGGCCTTTGCCGATCTGACCGCGAAGGTGGAACCGGGGGATTTCGTCTATCTCCATTTCTGCGGCCACGGCACGCAGGCCCCGGCCCTGGATCCGGCAACAGAACTTGACGGGCTTGATGATTTGTTTCTGCCCGCGGACATCGGACCCGGGTCGAACCAGATCGGCGTGGTGGAAAACGCGCTGATCGACGGATTGCGCACCAGAGGGGCGAATGTCTGGGCGGTGTTCGACAGCTGCCACTCCGGCACCGTGACCCGCAGCCTGGACGGCGCGGATGAAGAGGTGCGCACACGACAGCTGCCGCCAGAGGCGCTGGGAATCGATCCGCTGGCAGTAGAGCGTCTGGCCACCCGCAGCATCGGCGACCCGCGCAGGACCGAGGCGCCCTTCGATGCGACAACCGGCGAAGGCAGCCTTGTCGCCTTCTTTGCCGCCCGGACGAATGAGGTGACGCCGGAACGGAACATGCCCAGGGGCAAGCCGGGCCCGCAGGGCGTGTTCACCTTCACGCTGATGGAGGTTCTGGCCGAATTTCCGCAGGCGACCTATGGTCAGATCGGGCAGGAAATTCTGCGTCGATATTCGGTGCAGAACCTGGCGACATCGACACCACTGTTCGAAGGCGACCTTGATCGGGTGGCCTTCTTCGGCGAGGGCGGCGCCAGGGTTTCGCAATGGCAGGCCAAGGTGACGGATGCGGGCTTCGCCATCCCGGCGGGCAGCCTGCACGGGCTGCCGGAAGGCGCGCTACTGGCGGTGATGGCTTCGGCCGCCGATGCCAGCGACGCGGCGCTGGGCTTTGTGCGGCTGACCAGCGTCGACACCTTCTCTGCCACCGCTCAGCCGGTCGAGCATGAAGGCAAGACCCTGCCCGCCGACCTGCCGAAGGGCGTGACCCTGCGCAAACTGGACGAGGCGCTTGACTTCACCCTGTCGGTCGCCCTGCCACTACCAGGATCTGCCCCTGCCGATGCGCTGCTGGCGGCGCAGGACGAGCTGAGGGCAAATGCCGGACCGCGTCTGAATTTCGTTGCCGCCGATCAGGACGCCGACCTGCGGCTTGCCGTCCTGTCCGACAGCCCGCGCCCGGACGCGATCTGGGTGCTGCCCGCGACGGGACTTGCCGGGGACTTCGCCTCGACCCCCTCGGCTTCGACTGCCGACAAGGATGGCGCGACGCTGGCGGCCACGCTGGCCGACATGCTGACCACCATGGCCCGGGCGCAGAACCTGCTGAAACTGGGGGCGGCGGTCGGTGCCGGCAATCTGGATGTAGAGGTGGAATTTCTGACCCGCACGCCAGGGGAACGGACGCTTGAGCCCCTGCCCTTCACTCCGGTTCCGACCCTCTTGCCCGAGGATAAGGTACATGTGCTTGCGCGGAACAACACCGACGGGCCGGTGGACGTGAACGTCCTTTACATCGGCGCCGACTGGTCGATCAGCCATTGGTTCGCGGGTCGGCTTCAGCCGGGTGACGAACTGAAGGAAGGCCTGTTCAAGATCTCGGACCAGGTGCTGGGGCAGGAACGGATGCTGGTCGTGCTGACGCCTGCAAAACCGCAAAGCCCGGTCGAGGATCTGTCCTGGCTGGCGCAGTCGGCGCTGGACAGCTCGCGCAGCCTGGGCAGATCGGCCTTTGGCGATGTGCTGGCCGAAGCCGGGTTCGGCATGACGACACGCGGTGCGATGCCCCTGTCGGACGCCGGTGACGATGCTTTCCCATGCCTGCGATCCTGCAACTGGAGCTGCGTACTGTTGCGCGCGACTAGAGTGCAGGTGCCGCACAACGCAGAACGTCCCGGGAAATTCCGGCAAAAACGGCAAACCCCATCGCAAGCGCAGGATCTTGGTGCCATAAACACCGCATGCTTCATGTCACCGACACCCTCACCCTTGCCGAATGGGAGCTTTCCGAAAGCTTCATGCGTGCATCCGGTCCGGGCGGGCAGAATGTAAACAAGGTTTCGACCGCCGTCGAATTGCGGTTCGAGGCCGACCGTTCGCCGCATCTGGTGCCGGGGGTCAAGGCGCGGCTGAAACGACTGGCCGGCCGGCGCTGGACGAACGAAGGCGCCATCGTGATCCAGGTCGATGACACCCGCAGCCAGGCCCGCAACCGCGAGATCGCGCGCGAAAGGCTGGTCGAACTGATCCGCGCTGCGCTGGTTGCACCGAAGCGGCGGATCGCCACGAAGCCGACCTTGGGCAGCCAGCGCCGCCGCATCGCCGCCAAGACTGCGCGCGGCGAGGTGAAGGCGCTGCGCAACCGGGTGAAGGACGAAGAATGACCCCAGTCGAGACTGCCGCGAATCATTGGGAAGGGCGGGTGCTGCGCCTGATCCGCGACCGCGAGAATCATGTCTTCGAGATGGTGACCCCACAGGGCCGCGCTGCGCTGCGCCTGCATCGTCCGGGCTATCAGTCGCCCGTCGCGATCCGGTCGGAACTGTGGTGGTGCGCCGAACTGGCCCGGGCGGGTCTGCCAATTCCCGCCCCCCTGCCCGCACACGACGGCAGGCTTCTGGTGGCCCTGCCCGGTGGTCTTCATGCCTCGGCGATCCGCTGGCTGGAAGGCGAGGCTCTTGGCGAGGCGGCAAGGCCCTTCACCCAGCCCCTGCCGAAGGTGCTTGATCTCTACCACGCGCTGGGCGCGCTGCTTGCCCGCGTGCATCGTGCGACGGACGCGCTGACCTTGCCCGAGGGCTTTACCCGCCCACGGTGGGACCGCGCGGGTCTGGTCGGTGACCAGCCGCTGTGGGGCCGCTTCTGGGAGCATCCCTCAGCCGGCCCCGACCAGCGCGCCACGCTGATCCGCGCGCGCGATGCGCTGCGCGAACGGCTGGCTGGCGAGACGGGCCTGATCCATGCCGATGTCCTGCGCGAGAATGTCCTTGTGAACGACCGTTCGGTTTCCCTGATCGACTTCGATGATTCCGGCTACGGCTTCCGGCTTTACGACCTTGGCACCTCCCTGGTGCAGACCGTCCTGCACCCCGAACACCCGCAACTGCGCGACGCGCTGATGCAGGGCTATGGCACGACCGACACCTCGATGGTCGAGGCCTTCATGCTGGCCAGGACGCTTGCTTCGGTTGGCTGGACGATGCCGCGCCTGGCACCGGACGATCCCATCCATCGCAGTCACCTGCAACGTGCCGTCATCTGCGCCGAACGGGTGCTGAACCGCGCGTGACGGGGGCCAAAGGGCCGCTTATCCAGCCCCGCCCCTGGGCGGCGGCTACCGGCGTGCCGTAGGCGGCAGGATCCTTGTCCTGGGTCTTGCAGGGGGTGACCGGCGGGGTTGGTGCGCGACCGATCCTGAAGTTGTGCGCGATCGGCTAGACCACGACCTCCTGCACCTCTTGCTGACCGACGCCGAAGACGCGCTTGTAGCGCTCGATCTCCTCGGCCGGGCCGGTCGCCTTGGCGGGATTGTCCGACAATTTCACCGTGGGCCGCCCGTTTGCGCTTTGCGCCTTGCAGACCAGGCTGAAGGGGGCCAGCGCATCCCCGGCGACCAGGCCGCGGAAATCGTTGGTCAGCATGGTGCCCCAGCCGAACGAAACCTTTACCCGGCCGTGGAAGCGGGCGTAGAGGTCTTCGATCTTTTCCACGTCCAGTCCGTCCGAGAAGATGACCAGCTTCTTCGTCGGGTCTTCGCCGCGTTCCTGCCACCAGCGGATCGCGGTTTCCGCACCCACCACGGGATCGCCCGAATCGATGCGGATGCCGGTCCAGCCCGCCAGCCAGTCGGGCGCATTCCGCAGAAAGCCCTCGGTGCCATAGGTGTCGGGCAGGATGATCCGCAGATTGCCCTCGTGCTCTTCATGCCAGTCGGCCAGCACCTTGTAGGGGGCCTGGCGCAGTTCCTCGTCGCTGTTGGCCAGGGCGCAATAGACCATGGGTAGTTCATGGGCATTTGTGCCGATCGCCTCGACATCGCGGTTCTTGGCGATCAGGCAGTTCGAGGTGCCGATGAACTTCTGGCCCAGCCCTTCCAGCATCGCCTGCACGCACCAGTCCTGCCAGAGAAACCCGTGCCGCCGCCGGGTGCCGAAATCGGCGATCTTCAGGTCGTCAATGCGGCGCAGGCGTTCGATCTTTTCCCACAGCCGCGTCATCGCGCGGGCGTAGAGCACCTGAAGCTCGAACCGGCCCATGCTGTTCAGCACCGCCCTGCTGCGCAGTTCCATCAGCACGGCCAGCGCCGGGATTTCCCACAGCATCACCTCGGGCCAGCGGCCTTCGAAGGTCAGCTCGAACTGACCGTCGCGCTTTTCCAGGTGATATGCGGGCAGGCGCAGCCCCTCGAACCATTCCATGAAATCGGGGCGGAACATCTGCCGCTTGCCGTAGAAGGTGTTCCCGCGCAGCCATGTGCTTTCCCCGCGGCTGAGCGACAGCGACCGCACATGGTCCAGCTGTTCGCGCAGTTCGCCCTCGTCAACCAGGTCGGCCAGACGAATCCTTGTGGACCGGTTGATCAGGCTGAAGACAACGGTCGTATCGGGCTTGTTGCGGAAGATCGACTGGCACATCAGCAGCTTGTAGAAGTCCGTGTCGATCAGGGATCGCACGATCGGGTCGATTTTCCACTTGTGGTTCC
Source organism: Tabrizicola caldifontis (assembly GCF_004762095.1). Taxonomy (GTDB): domain Bacteria; phylum Pseudomonadota; class Alphaproteobacteria; order Rhodobacterales; family Rhodobacteraceae; genus Tabrizicola; species Tabrizicola caldifontis. The sequence continues at coordinate 106,124 of NZ_SIJH01000002.1, read as the reverse complement.
AGACGCGCGTGGCGATATCGACCATGGCGACCCCCTGTCCCTTGCCGCGCCATCGCGGCCCACGCCCGTTTTCCCCTGTGGCACGGGGCAAGGCAAGCCCCGCATGTTGCCCGCGCCCGTCAGGGTGGCAGGACGCAGTCGTAGGGCCGTCCATCCGGCATCACGCAAAGGCGCACGGCAAAGTCGGCCGGCAGGGTGCCGGTTCCGGGCAAATGCTTTTCCCGGTCCAGCGCATCAAGGTAGTTGGCGCAGATCGCATTGGCATAAAGCCCGCGCCGCTCATCCTGTTCGAACCACTGCGCGAAGGTCGCACCGATTGCCCGGACCTCGTCGCCACTGGCCGTCATCTCGGCCTCGTAGCGGGTGGCCAGATCTTCATGCGTTGGCCAGTTTCGCAAGGCCTCCCAGGCTTCGGGCTGCCCGGCTTCGCGCAGGCCCCAGGCCACATGGATGCCCATCGCCGCCGCGTCCGCCTCCATCGCCAGGCGAGACCGGATGTATTCGGATGACGAGGTTTCGATCGTGGGGCAGTCGCCCCGGCTGAGCTGTTCGACATGCCGGATCTCGTGGATCAGGATTGCCAGCTGCAGGCCGGGCTCCAGCCCGCCGCGCAGCACGATCCGGTTGGTCGCGGGCTCGAAATAGGCCTGCTCACTGAACAGGCTGTCATCAAGGCAAAGCGTCGGGGCCTGTTCGGCAAGGGTTCTGGCCAGCGATGGGTGCGGCGCGAGCGCACCCTTCAGCGCCCGGAGAAGCCCGGGCAGGCTGCCCTGATCGCCCTCATACGGCGCAGAAAGGCAGATCGCATCGGCCATTCCGGCCCCGGCACCCAGCATGATCCCGCATATCGCCAAACCTGCCAGCCGCCCGGGTGCAGGCGTCATGTCAGCAGAACCCCGGCCGCCAGCATCTCGGCCCGGGCCGCCGCAAGCGAACCGTTCAGGTCGATGGCGCGGCACAGGTCGCTTTGCACGATGACCCGAAAGCCAAGCCGAGATGCATCCAGCGCCGAATAGGCCACGCAGAAATCCGTGGCCAACCCGACCAGCGTGACCTCTGTCACTCCGCGTGACCTGAGATAGCCCTCCAGCCCGGTCGGCGTGGTCCGGTCATTCTCGAAGAAGGCGGAATAGCTGTCGATCTGGGGGCGGAAACCCTTGCGGATCACCAGCTGCGCTGCGTCGGTGTTCAGACCGGAATGAAAGGCTGCACCCGGCGTGCCCTGCACGCAATGCGCGGGCCACAGGACCTGCCTGCCGTAGGGCATGTCGATCATCGAAAAGGGCGCGGCGCCCGGGTGGTTGTCGGCGAAGGACAGGTGATTGGCAGGATGCCAGTCCTGCGTCAGGACAACTGTCGCGAACCCTGACATCAGCGCATTGATTTCCGGCACGATCTCGTCGCCGCCCGCAACGGCCAGGGCACCGCCGGGGCAGAAATCGTTCTGCACGTCGATGACGATCAGGGCTTCGGTTGCGGGTTTCATGGCGTTCTCCGCGATCACTTGTCAGCCCTGACTAGGTTCGGGGGCGGCATGCGTCAAGCGAAGCGCTTGAAAATCCCGAAGCGCAGGCGCAAAGGGGGTCCATGCTGACCGTCGCTGCGCTTTATCGGTTCACCCGCTTTTCTGATCCTGCCGCCCTGCGGCCCGGCCTGCTGGAGGTCTGCGTATCGCATGGCGTCAAGGGCTCGCTTCTGCTTGCGCCCGAGGGGATCAACGGCACCATCGCCGGCACGCGCGAGGGGATCGACGCGGCCCTTGCCGCGATCCGGGCCCTGCCGGGCTGCGCCGATCTGGAATGGAAGGAAAGCCTTGCCGAAACAATGCCCTTCGGCCGGATGAAGGTGAAGCTGAAGCGCGAGATCGTGACCATGGGGCAGCCTGATGTGGACCCCCTTGCCCGGGTCGGGCATTACGTCGCGCCGGCCGACTGGAATGCGCTGATCGCTGATCCCGATACTGTGGTGATCGACACACGCAACGCCTATGAGGTTGCCATCGGCACCTTCTGCGGCGCGGTGGACCCCGGCACGCGCAGCTTTGGCGAATTTCCCTTGTGGTGGCAGGAAAATCGCGACCGTTTTGCAGGAAAGCGCATCGCGATGTTCTGCACCGGCGGCATCCGCTGCGAGAAATCGACCAACTACCTGTTGGGTCAGGGGCTGAATCAGGTCTATCACCTTAAGGGCGGGATCCTGAAATACCTGGAAGAGGTGCCAGAGGAAGAAAGCCTCTGGCAGGGCCAGTGCTTCGTTTTCGACGATCGCGTCTCGGTGGGTCACGGGCTGGTGCCCGGCGGCCTGAAGGTCTGCGGGGCCTGCCGCCGGCCGGTGGCAGAGGCGGACCGGGCCTCGGCGGATTACGAGGAAGGCGTCAGCTGCCCGGCCTGCGTGAACGAATATTCGCAAGCCGACCGCGCCCGTTTCCGGGAACGGCACCGCCAGATGCAGCTGGCGGCCAAGCGCGGCAGGAAGCACCTGGGAGGCTAGGTTTGCAGACCCGATCACGCTGGTGAAAGGGTCTTGCGAGACGGCAGCGGATCCCGCTTTTCCCGCATCCCGCGCTGATGCCGCATGGCAAGCCGGCCACAGATTTCGCGCAGATGTGGGAAAGGACTCTGCCGGTGGGGGCTTCAGGCCGGACCGGAGCCTTCGATTCGGCACCAGACCGACCGGCCGATCCCCTGCCGCCCTGGCATCGCGCATTTCATCAGGCCGGCTTCCGGCGCTTCCTTCAGTCCGCCATCTTCGATGATCGATCCCGCCACCCGCATTACCGGACAGCTTCCAGCCGGGCATCCTGCAAGCTGCAGTCGCGGATGACGTCGGCACCACAGCGCCGGGGCGCAAGGTCGCGGGTCAGGCAGATCCGTGCCTCCTGGATAAGCCCGTTCTTGCAGGTGATCGTGATCTGGTCGCGGCGAAGCCCCGGGTTCGCTTCAAGGAAGGCCGTCTCGATCACGCTGGCCGGCAGGGTCAGGGGGCGAAGGACGCGGGCGAAGAGGTCGGGGATCGCGATGCTGTCATGCGCCGCGCGGGCGGTGCGGTAATAGTCGTTCGCCGAAAGCCCCGAACAGCGCCCGTGCTTCCTCCACTGGTAGAAGGCGGCCCCGGCCCCGCCCATGATGTCGGCCATGGCGGCGGTCTCGCCCCGGGTGGGGTCGCGTTCCACCGTCCGGCAGAACGAGGGCCACCCCTCTTCGTATTGTGGCCACAGCCCGTGCAGCACGAACGTCAGCCCGCGCCCGGGGTCGCACTGCGGATCGTTTCGCGCGTCGCCCTCCAGCGCACACCAGGCGGCGGACCATGACAGGGAAAGAACGTAATAGTCGAAGTCACCCGCGCGCTCGCCCTCGGCCCGGGCGGCGGCAGACCAGCACAAAGCCGCGAGGGAAAGCAGCACTGCACGCATTTCCGCTTCCCCTTTGCGCGATCCGGGCCTATATGGGCAATCGAATTCCCCGAAATCGTGGAACTCGCGGGCCAGGCCCGCAGCCGTTTTCCCGGCACGGGACAGGTTTGTAAAGGAGAGATCCGATGTCGAAACCGCTCATGGCCAAGGCAACCGCCGTCTGGCTGGTGGACAACACGACGCTCAGCTTCGCCCAGATCGCGGATTTCTGCGGCCTGCACGAGCTTGAAGTTCAGGGTATCGCCGACGGCGACGTGGCGGCCGGGGTCAAGGGTTTCGACCCGATCGCCAACAACCAGCTGGACCCGATCGAGATCAAGCGCGCCGAGGCCGACCCGCTGTATCGCATGAAGCTGAAGTTCAACCCCGCCGCCCAGGGCGAGGAAAAACGCCGCGGCCCGCGCTATACCCCGCTGTCGAAACGCCAGGACCGACCCGCCGCGATCCTGTGGCTGGTGAAGTTCCACCCCGAGCTTTCCGATGGCGCCATCAGCAAGCTTGTCGGTACCACCAAGCCCACCATCCAGTCGATCCGCGAACGCACGCACTGGAACATTGCAAACATCCAGCCCATCGACCCGGTGGCGCTGGGCCTGTGCAAGCAGTCGGAACTGGATGCTGCGGTGCAGGCCGCCGCGCGGAAGAAAGCGGCGGAAGGCGTGGTGATGTCGGATGACGAACGGCGCAAGCTGGTGTCTACCGAACAGTCGCTGGGCATGGCGCCGGAACCCAGGGTGCCGACGGGCCTTGAAGTGTTCGGCGACGAAGAGAAGGATACGTCCTCGCCCGCCGACTTCTCGGACGCCGACAGCTTCTTCAACCTGCCTGCTGGTGGGCACGACGACGAGGACGATGACGATCATCGCCGCTGAGACCGGCCCAGGCAGGAAGGTGTGATGGCCATCACCCTGACCTCTCTGACCGATCTGTCCGCGCCGGGCTTCGATGACATCATCGACGTCCGGTCGCCTGCCGAATATGCAGAGGATCATCTGCCCGGCGCGATCTCGCTTCCCGTGCTGGACGACGAGGAGCGCGCGCGCGTCGGCACGATCTACAAGCAGGTTTCACCCTTCACCGCGCGCAAGGTCGGCGCGGCGCTGGTGGCGAAGAACGCTGCCCGGCACCTGGAGGGGCCGCTGGCCGACCGGCCGGGAGGCTGGCGTCCACTGGTCTATTGCTGGCGGGGCGGGCAGCGATCCGGATCGTTCGCCACCATCCTGTCGCAGATCGGCTGGCGGGTGGAAACGCTTGCCGGCGGCTACAAGGCCTGGCGGGCGCTGGTGGTGCGCGAGGTCTATGACACCCCGGTTCGTGCGCCGGTGGTGGTGCTGGATGGCAATACCGGATCTGCCAAGACCGAGGTTCTGAACCTTCTGCCCGGCTTCGGGGTGCAGGCCATAGATCTGGAAGGGCTGGCGCGGCATCGGGGCTCTCTCTTCGGTGCGCTGGGGCCGCAGCCTTCGCAGAAGGCCTTCGAGGCGGCCCTTGCCCAGGCGCTGGCCGGGCTGGATCCGGCGCGGCCCGTGGTGGTTGAGGCGGAAAGCTCGAAGATCGGAAATTGCCGGCTGCCGCCGATGCTGTGGAAGGCGATGGTCGCGGCCCCCCGCGTCGCAATTGCCGCGCCCCGGTCGGCCCGCGCGGCCTATCTGGCCCGGGCCTATGCCGACCTGACCGCCGACCGGGTCAGGCTGGGTCAGGTCGTGGGCCTGCTGCAACCGCTGCACCCGCGCGAGGTGATCGCGGACTGGCAGGCCATGGCCGCCGCAGGTGCGTTCGAGGTGCTGGCGGACAGCCTGATGGAACGGCACTACGACCCGCGTTATGGCCGGCACCGGGCGCGCATGCCGGCGCCGGCAGCGGAAGTCACGGCCGACAGGCTGGCACCGGGCGATCTGCCCGGGCTTGCGGCAAGGATCGCCGAAGCGGTGCTGGGACTGGCGAAGGTCTAGCCACGCTCGATGGCCAGCGCGATGCCCTGGCCGCCGCCGATGCACATGGTGATCAGCGCGGTCCGACCGCCTGTCCGTTCCAGCTCGTGCATGGCCTTGACCACCAGGATCGCCCCTGTCGTCCCCACCGGGTGGCCAAGGGCGATGGCGCCGCCATTCGGGTTCACCCGGGCAGGGTCCAGGTCCAGCGCGCGGCTGACGGCCAACGCCTGCGCTGCAAAGGCCTCGTTCGATTCCACCAGATCGAAGGACTGCGGCCTGACCCCCAGCTTGCGGCACAGGGCCTGCACCGCCGGGATCGGGCCAATCCCCATCACCTTCGGGTCCACCCCGGCCAGGGCATAGCCCATGATCCGCGCCCGCGCGCGGCCGCCGTGGTCGCCCCGGCAAAGAACCAGCGCGGCTGCCCCGTCGTTGATGCCGGACGCATTGCCCGCCGTCACCGTGCCCTCCTTCTGGAACACCGGCTTCAGCGCGGCCAGCGCCTGGGGGCTGGTGGCCTTGGGGTGCTCGTCCGTATCGAAGATCATCGTGCCCTTGCGGCCCGCGATCTGGACGGGAACGATCTGGTCGCGGAACCGGCCCTCGGCAATCGCCCGGGCGGCGCGGGCCTGGCTTTCCAGGGCGAAGGCGTCCTGATCGGCGCGGCTGATCCCGTGGCTCATGGCCACGTTCTCGGCCGTCACCCCCATGTGGCCGGTGCCGAACGGGCAGGTCAGCGCCCCGGTCATCATGTCCAGTGAACGGACATCACCCATCTTCTGGCCAAAGCGCGCGGCCGGAAGGATATGGGGTGAGCGGCTCATGCACTCCGCGCCGCCCGCAAGCGCCATGTCGGCATCGCCAAGCATCAGCGTCTGGGTGGCCGAGACCACCGCCTGTGCACCCGACCCGCACAGCCGGTTCACGTTCATTGCCGGGGCCGTCTCGGGCACGCCCGCACCCATCGCCATCACGCGGGAAAGATACATGTCGCGCGGCTCGGTGTTGATCACATGGCCCATCAGCACCTGCCCGATCTGCCCGCCCTCGACCCCGGCGCGGGCCAGCGCGGCCCTGGCCGCATGGGTGGCAATGTCGATGGGCGGCAGCGCTGCAAGCGACCCGCCAAAGCCGCCGATGGCGGTGCGGGCCGCGGAAAGGATGTGAATGTCGGTCATGGGGGCCTCCGTCCGTGGGCCCAGAATGCACGAAATCCGCGCGGGCGCAGAGTCGACGTTGCGTCACGGCTGTCATTGACAGCGGCCGACAGCCGCGGGAGACGTTGCCGGCAAGCAGGAGCCGATCGTGAAAGAGCTGATCCGGGCCAACGCCGGCCTTCTTGTCGCAGGGGTGGCGACATTCGTGATGATGGGGGCGGGCCAGTCGCTTTACGGCCCCGCCCTGCCTGCGTTTTCGCGCGTCTTCGCTGTCAGTCTTGCCGAGGCGGGGGTTCTGGTCTCGGCGCATTGGGTGGGCTGCTTTCTGGGCGTGGGGCTGATGTACCTGAGGGGCGCCCATGTCACGCCCCGGCATGCGCTGGCGGTGATGGCGCTTGGCGCGGGCATCATGGCCTTGCTGATCGGCTGGTGGGTCACGATCGCCGGGGCGGTGGTCTTCGGGGCGGGCTATGGAATGTCCACTGCCGTGTTCAACCCGCGCGTCCTGCGCGCATTCGGAACCCTTGGCCCCTCGATGCTGAGCATGCTGAACGCCACCTTCGGGGTTGGTGCCATCGCGGCACCGCTGATCTTCGTGGCGCTTGGCAGCGACCCGCGCTGGTCTTTCGGGCTGACGGCCGCCTTCGCGGCTGTGGTTTGGGTCTTTGCCGGTCCGGCGGGGCGCACGGCAGCCGCGCCGCCGGGCGAAACCCGGCCCTTCCGCCCGCATTGGGTGATCATGAGTTTCGGCGCCATGGCCATCGGGCTGGAAGCCTGCCTGATCGGCCTTGGACCGAGCGCCCTTATCCGCGCGGGAGAGACCGAGGCGAGGGCGGCCGAGCTTCTCAGCGCCTTCTTCGTGGTGTTCCTGCTGTCGCGGGTGGCCCTGGTGTTCTTTGCCCACCGGATCGCGCCCTTCCTGCTTTACACGCTGTCCATCGTCGCAACAGCGGTGCTGGCGCTGGGGGCGATCCTTGTCTCGCCCGCCCTGTTCTTCGTCGCGATCGGCGCCCCTGCGGGCATGTTCTTCCCCGGCTTCTATGTCACCGCCAGTCGCAAGATGGGCGACGACCTGCGCGTGCCGCCCACCATCATCGCCTCGGGCCTGATCGGCGGAATCGCCTGCCCGCTGATCCTGGCGCCGATCATGGCGGGCATGGGCGAACGCGGCTTCTTCTGGATCCTGGCCGGGGTCACCCTTGCGTTGGGCCTTGCCGCAGCACTGTCGATGCGCAGCATGCGCGCCTAGCGCGCCGCCTGCCATGCCGCTACCCAGTCAAGCGGCCAGAGCAGCATGAGGATATTCAGCGCCAGCCCGTCGCGGATGATCCAGATCGTCGCCCCCTCGAACAGCACGATCAGCGCGACCGTGGCCCAGACCGGCAGGCGGGCGGCCAGCCAGAAGCCAAGCAGCATGGCGAACACGTCCGAAACCGTGTTGATGACGCTGTCGCCATAGTAGTCCAGCGAAATGGTCACCGTTCGATAGCGTTCGATGACCGCGTCGGAATTCTCGATGATCTCCCAAAGACATTCGATCGCGGTGGCGATCGACAGCCGCCAGCCAAAGGACAGCCGCCGCGCCACCAGCCACAGCCCGGCGTAGAACAGGAAGCCATGAATGATGTGGCTGGGGGTATAACAGTCCGTCAGGTGCTGGGAATTCTCGGCGCTGGCGACATCGCCATGCCACAGGCTGACATGGCCGCAGGGGCAGATCGGTTCACGCCCGATCCACAACAGCCATGCAGCGGTCAGCAGGATGGTTCCTGCCACGAAAAGGGCGGGTGTCTGGCGTCCGGTCATGGCGCGACGGAAGCACATGCGGGCCGCAGCGTCCATACGCATGCGGCCTGGCCGCACCGGTTGCCATCCGCTTTGGCTGTTGCGGCCCGGCAAGGACTTGCCTTCCACCCTTCAGCCCTATCCTGAAAAGGATGCCATGCCCGCGTGCCACGCCGGCAAAAGCTTCGCCACGGAAGACTGGAATGACCGGCAAGAACCCCTACCGCTATGGACCCAGCAGGGGCGAACTCTGGTTCTGGCTATGTGTTTCGGTCGGGGGTCTTGCCCTGATGGCTGTGGCACTGCTTGTGCGCGGCATGCCGTCCGGCCCTGCGCTGGTCGAGGTCGTGGGCCTTGCTGGCCTTGTCTTCGGCTATCTGGGGCTGCGTTCGGTCAAGCGGCTGATCCGGCGGGAACACCCCTGACCCCTGATCGGGTCCGGGCATGGGCTTTGGCTGGCGAAAGACTGATCTCAGCCCCGTGAAATGGCCAGCTTCTGCCGCCCGGACGGCGCAAGCAGCCATGCCTCGCGCCCCTCGATCACAACGGCGGAAAGCGGCCCGCCATAGGCGGCGCCGGAATCAAGGTTCAGCCGGTTTCCGTAATGCGTCGGCTGGTCCAGCGCCGTGTGACCATGCACGATCAGCGGCCCGAAGCTTTCGGTTGCCGTCAGGAAGGGATCGCGGATCCAGACAAGATCGGTTTCGGTTTGTTCCGACAGGGCAATGCCGGGGCGGATTCCGGCATGAACAAAGGCCGCCTCTCCCGCAAGATGCAGGGTCGGTCTTGCGGTCAGGAAGTCGACATGCGCCTGCGGCACGGCCTCGACCGCTTCGGCATGGACCTTTTCCACCGGCCGGTCGCCGGCACTGGCCACGCCATAGGACCGCAGGGTATCGGCCCCGCCCAGCCGTGGGTGCAACCAGGACAGTTCCGCCCGCAGGCCTGGTTCGGGTTCCCAGGGATCGCGAAGGAAGCGGGCAAACATCCGGTCGTGATTGCCCTTCAGGATGATCCAGTCGTGGCCCTGGGCAAGCCCGGCAATCAGAAAGTCGATCACGCCTCGGCTGTCCGGCCCGCGATCCACGAGGTCGCCAAGATGGATCACCGGGCCGGGGCCATGGCGGGCCATGTCAGCGGCAATCAGGTCATGCGCGGCCCGCAGCAGATCCAGGTGCCCATGGATGTCTCCTATGGCGTAAAGGTGCTGCATGGCGCGGGATCCCGTGTGATGTGGCAGGGAAACGGAACTCGGCGGTCCTTGAACCAGCGGCGAAACCGGATGTCCAGCCGGAAACGGACAGTCGGGCGAACCGGCCCGAACCGGTGCGTGCAAGGCAGACGAATAAAGTGGATGACCAGCACCCGACCGGAGCGCGCAACAGGCAGGTCATTTGCCGGCGCCCCATTCGTCAGGCACGCGGACCTGCCACTGCATGACGCATGGCCTGGCGGATGCGGTCTGCCTCTGGAGGCCGCAACCTCTCTGCGCCGGTGACATCCGGCGCGGAGAGGGCAACGAACCGGAAAGCGCCGTCAGCCGTGCTTGACCATCACATGCCGGACGACCGTGTAATCCTCCAGCGCATAGGCCGACATGTCCTTGCCGTAGCCCGACTGTTTCAGCCCGCCATGCGGCATTTCATTGGTCAGCATGAAATGCGTGTTGATCCAGGTACAGCCATAGCGCAGCCGCGCCGCTGTCGCCATCGCCCGACCCACGTCCTTAGTCCAGACCGATGAGGCCAGACCGTAATCGCTGTCGTTGGCCCAGGTCACGGCTTCCTCGACATCACTGAACGGGGTGACGGAGACCACCGGCCCGAACACTTCGCGCCGGACGATCTCGTCGTCCTGCTTGGCGCCGGCAACGACGGTGGGCTTGTAGTAGAAGCCTTGGTCCATCGCCTCGCCGCCCGTGGTGATGTGGATGTGGTTCAACTCGCGCGCGCGGTTGACGAAGCTGGCCACCCGGTCGCGCTGGCGTTGGCTGATCAGGGGGCCGATCTCGTTCCTGGTGTCGTCCTCGTCCCCCAGCACGATCGAGGATGCTGCTGCGGTCAGATCGGCTACCACGTTTTCATAGATCTTCTTGCCCGCATAGACCCGGCAGGCGGCGGTGCAGTCCTGCCCGGCGTTGTAGAAGCTGAAGGCGCGCAGCCCCTCGACCACCGCGCCGATGTCGGCATCGTCGAAGACCACGACCGGGGCCTTGCCGCCCAGTTCCAGATGCGTGCGCTTCACCGTCTTGGCGGCGGCATCCAGCATCTTCTTGCCGGTGGCCACGTCGCCGGTAAGGCTGATCATGTCCACCTGCGGATGGTTGATCAGATGGTTCCCCACCGTGTGGCCCCGCCCGGCGATCACGTTCACTACGCCTTCCGGCAGCACATCGGCCAGGATGTGCGCCAGCTTCAGTGCGGTTAGCGGCGTCTGTTCGCTGGGCTTGAACACCACCGTGTTACCGCCCCCGATGGCCGGGCCCAGTTTCCAGGCCATCATCATCAGCGGATAGTTCCACGGTGCGATCGAGGCGATGACGCCGATCGGGTCACGACGGATCATGCTGGTGTGGCCCGACAGATATTCCCCCGCCACCGTGCCGGTCATGCAGCGCACCGCCCCGGCGAAATAGCGGAAGCAATCGACGATCGCCGGGATTTCATCGTTCCGGGCGGCATTGATCGGCTTGCCGCAGTTCAGGGCCTCGAGGCTGGCGAAGGCATCCGCTTCGGCCTCGATCCGGTCGGCGATGGCCAGCAGCACGGCCGACCGTTCAGCCGGCGTGGTACGCGACCAGCTGTCGAAGGCCGCACGGGCGGCGGCGACAGCGCGATCGACCTGGGCGGTCGATGCCTCGGGCACCTCAAGGATAAGCCCGCCGGTGCGGGGGTTCAGGATCGGCTCGGGGGTTTCCTGGCCGGTCTCGAAGTTGGGCCCGATGAGCAACTGGGTGTGGATGGATTGGTGCAGAGTCATGGGGTTTCCTCCCTTATTTGCCCATGCCGGCGGTCTCGGACCCGCCGCGGGTGAGGTAGTAGGCGATGAGGATCGGCATGAAGGTGGCGGCAAAGACCACGATCGCGACGACATTGGTCACAGGGCGCTGACGCGGGCGGACCAGCTCGTTCAGCATCCAGATCGGCAGAGTGGATTGCTGGCCCGCGGTAAAGGTGGTGACGATCACCTCGTCGAACGACAGCGCGAAGGCCAGCATCCCCCCGGCCAGAAGGGCCGAGCCCAGGTTGGGCAGCAGCACGTAGCGGAAGGTCTGGAAGGCATTGGCGCCCAGGTCGGCGCTGGCCTCCATGATCCCGCCCGACAGGCGCCGCATCCGGGCGACGGCATTGTTGTAGACGATGACGATGCAGAAGGTCGCGTGGCCCAGCACAATGGTCCAGGTGGAAAACGGGATGTCCATGATCCCGAAGGCCGACCGCAGGCTCATCCCCGTGATGACGCCCGGCAGGGCGATGGGCAGGATGATCAGCAAGGACAACTGATCGCGCCCGAAGAACCGCGCCCGGCTCATCGCGGCAGCGGCCAGCGTGCCCAGAACCATGGCCATCAGCGTGGCGATGGCCGCCACCTTCAGCGACAGGTAGAGCGGCGGCCAGATGTCGGGCCGTTCCCAGGCGACACCGAACCATTTCAGCGTCAGGCCGGGGGGCGGGAACTGGTAGGTGCGTTCCTCGGTGGTGAAGGCGTAAAGGAAGATGAACAGGATCGGCAGGTGCAGGAACAGAAGCCCGCCGATCGCCGTGATCTTGAGCAGCAGAGAGGGCCTGTCAGAGCGCATCGAAGGCCCCCGCACGTTTTGCAAGCGTCAGGTAGATCAGCATGATGACGATGGGGACGACCGCGAAGGCTGCGGCCAGCGGAATGTTCCCGGCGGTGCCCTGCAGCTGATAGACCGCAAGGCCGATGAAGCGTGAGGAATTCCCCACGATCTGCGGGATGATGTAGTCCCCCAGGGTCAGCGAGAAGGTGAAGATCGACCCCGCGATCACCCCCGGCATGGCAAGCGGCAGGATTACCGTGCGGAAGGTCTGCCCCCTTGTGGCGCCCAGGTCGGCCGAGGCCTCCAGCATCGAGTTGGGCACCCGCTCCAGCGCCGCCTGCATCGGCAGGATCATGTAGGGCAACCAGATATAGACGAAGACCAGGAAGGTACCGAAGGGCGAGGTGGACAGGGACGAACCTTCCAGCCCGGGGATCGACAGGATCCCGTCGATCAGAAAGCCCGTGCCGGTGCCCGAGGCGGCCCAGGTCAGCACCCCTTCCTTGGCCAGGATCAGCTTCCAGGCATAGACCTTGACCAGATAGCTCGACCAAAGGGGCAGCATGACGCCCAGGTAGAAGGCGGCCTTCCATGGGCCGCGCGCGTATCGCGCCGCAAAATAGGCAATGGGGAAGGCCAGGATCGCGCAGGCCAGCGTCACCGCTGCCGCCATGACCACGGTTCGCAGGATGATGTCCAGATTCTGCGCGCGGAACAGTTCGGCATAGGTCTTGAGCGTGAATTCCTCCTTCACCACGCCGGAAAATTCGTCGATCGAGTAGAAGCTTTGCAGCAGCAGCGCCGCAAGCGAGCCCAGATAGACCACCCCCAGCCAAAGCAGTGGCGGGGTCACGAGGATAAGCAGCAGCAGGTTCGGCCGTCGCCAGAAGACACCGGTCAGCCGGTCGGCCGCGCCCCTTGCGGGCAGGATTGCCGGCGCGCTCATCGCCGACCCTCCCCCGAGCATGCTGCCCGTATACCCGGTTCCGATCCTGTGCGCCCCTGCCCGGCGCCGCAGCCTCTGGCGGGAATAGTTGCGAACGGAAGAAGCCGCATCCCGCCATACTTCTTCCGTTCCGAAATATCCCGGGGGTGAGCGCCGCAAGGCGCGAGGGGGCAGCGCCCCCTGCGACGGATGGTCCTGGCGCCGCGCATCACGCTTCTCCCATCAGATGCAGGGCCTGCGGCGCGAAGGCGATGGCGCGGATCTCGCCCTCGGCCGGCACCGGCTCGCCTGCGGGGACCAGCGCGGCGATCTCGGTTTCGCCTGCCCGGATCACCACCCGTGTGCCGGATCCCAGGTAGCGCAGCGCCGTCACCGGGCCCGAGACCGGCCCGGTTGCGGCCAGCTTCGTCGCTTCGGGGCGCAGGCTTGCCCATTGCGGCGGTCCGCCAAGCGCGCGGGTCAGTTCGGGCGGCAGCACGTTGGACGAGCCGACGAAATCCGCCACGAACCGCGTGGCAGGGCGGTCATATATGTCTTGCGGGGTGCCGATCTGGGCGATCTTCCCCTCGTTGAAGACGGCCAGATGGTCGGCCATCGACAGGGCCTCGTGCTGGTCGTGGGTGACGAAGACGAAGGTCAGCCCCAGCTTGTGTTGCAGGGCCTTCAGCTCGTCCTGCATCGCCTCGCGCAGCTTCAGGTCAAGGGCGCCCAGTGGCTCGTCCAGCAGCAGCACGCGCGGCTCGTTCACCAGGGCGCGGGCCAGCGCCACACGCTGACGCTGCCCGCCCGACAGCTGCGCGGGCTTGCGGTCGCCGTAGCCGGACAGTTTCACCAGCGCCAGCATCTCCTCGGCCTTTGCATGGCGCTGGGCGCGGCCCATGCCCTTGACCATTAGCCCGTAGGCCACGTTGTCGCGCACGTTCATGTGCGGAAACAGCGCATAGTCCTGGAACACCGTGTTGACGTTGCGCAGATGCGGCGGAACCGAGGAGACATCTTCGCCGAAGATGCGGATCGTGCCCGATGTCGGCTTTTCGAATCCCGAGATGAGCCGCAGGCAGGTGGTCTTGCCCGAGCCTGACGGCCCGAGCATGGCGAAGAAACTGCCTTCGGCGATGGTCAGGTCCACGCCATCGACGGCACGGACACTGCCGAAGTGGCGGGAGACATTCTGGAATTCGACGGCTGCGGTCATGGAAACGGGTCACGCAATCTGAACCCGGCTCCCCCCATCCCACCCTACCCCCCGACGAGGGGGGTAGGAGGCGCAGGGGTCGGCCGGCAGGGCTAGGGCTTCAGGCCCGGCTAATATCCCCCCTTGCTTGCGCAAGGGGGGCAAGGGGGCGCATCAGCGCCCGCCGATCACGCCGATGTAATCGGACACCCAGCGGTAATAGGGCACACAAGCCCCTTCGCCCTGAGAGCAGTTCGACACCGGGGTGGTCCAGAACCGGATCTTGTCGAAATCGTTCATCCCGTTCGCCGCACAGCTTTCGGCGGTGGACATGCCGCGACCATCGGTGCAGGCGGCCGGCACGCTGGGGTTGGCGCCGAACCAGACCGCGAGATCCGATTGCAGGTTCGAGGACAGTGTATGCTCCATCCACAGATAGGCGCAGTTCGGGTTGGCGGCATTCACATGCATCATCGTGGTGTCGGCCCAGCCGGTGGCGCCTTCCTGCGGGATCGTCGAGGCCACCGGCTGACCATCCGCCTTCAGCAGGTTAACCTGGAATGGCCAGGAGCCCGAGGCCACGACGCCCTCGTTCTTGAAGTCGTCGATCTGGATGAAGGCATCATGCCAGTAACGGCTGACCAGGTTGCGCTGCTGACGCAATAGGTCCAGCGCGGCCTTGTACTGTTCCTCGTTCAGCTCGTAGGGCGAGGTAATGCCCAGTTCGGGCTTGTGGAACATCAGATACTGCGCGGCGTCGGCAATGTGGATCGGGCCGTCATAGGCCTGCACCCGCCCCTTGTTCGACTTGCCGTCAGGCAGCGTCATCTCTTCGAACACCACATTCCACGAGGTTGGCGGCTCCTTGAATACCTCGGTGTTGTACATCAGCACGTTCGGCCCCCACATGTAGGGCACGCCGTAGTGCACGCCGTTCACCGTGTGCCAAGGTGCGCTCTTCAAGCGGTCGTCCACCGTGTTCCAGGACGGGATCAGGTCGATGTTGATCGGCTGCACCCTGTCGCCTGCCACCAGCCGCAGGCTGGCATCGCCCGATGCGGTGACCAGGTCGAACCCGCCTTCGTTCATCAGCGCCACCATTTCGTCGCTGGTGTTGGCGGTCTTGACGTTGACCTTGCAGCCGGTGGCTTCCTCGAACTTGGTGACCCAGTCGAATTCCTTCATCGTCTCGCCGCGTTCGATGTAGCCGGGCCATGCGACGATGTTCACCTGCCCCTCGGGGGCGCCGATCTCGGTGATCTGGGCAAGGGCAGGGCCAAGGCCGGTCAACGCGCAAAGAGCCGTCGTGGCCATGAGTTTAATGGATTGCATATCAGACTCCCTGTGGATGAACCGCGTCCGCGTGGCGGCAGAGGCGATGTGCCGGTGTGCCGGTCATGTCAGTAGGCTAGGCAACTGCGCAGAAATCGCAAATGCAAAACGCTTATGAGTGATATCGGTTATTCCGATGGGTTGCAGGACAGACCGTCCATCAGGCCGGGGCAGAGGCTGCGCAGTCGCCCTGCCAGGCGGTTCAGGCGCTGCGGATCATGCGGAAAAAGCCTGTCCGGCGGGGCGGCCAGCAGCCAGCCCGGCAGCGGCGCACCGTCGATCTGTGCGGGGTCCATGCCGGGAATAGCCAGCCTTCCGGTCTGGCATAGCCAGCGGTGGCAGTCGGAAGACCGCAGGACGGCCGCCGCCACCCCGGGGTGAAGGGTCAGCGGCAGTTCGGGGGGGTCTTCGCGATCGAGGTCGGTCAGCGGTCGGATCAGGCAGGCAACCTGACGGGCGGCCTCCACCGTGGCCCCCGCGGCAGCGCGCAGACGGAACATCAGGACAAGTGCTTCGGCCGACAACCCCGGATTGACGATGCTGCCGGTCAGGCTGTCGGGCGGGGCGTGCCCGCACAGGAAGCTGGCGGCGAAATCGGCGGCGATATCGCCGCCGGCAAGGACGCGGCGATCGTAGGGGCGCAGCACGACAGGGCGGCCGAAGGCGGCCTCGGTATCGGAAATGGCATCTCGCAGGGCTTCGCGCAGGGGGGGAAGGGGGCGCTTCTCGACCTTCAGCCACTCCTGCAGCCGCGACCGGAAATGCTCGACGGAGTGACGGATGTAGAGAATGGGGCTGATGTCGTCCGACAGTTCGGACAGCAGCCCGCAAAGGCGCCGCTTCGCCGGACCCCCGGTGTGCTGGATCAGGAATTCGCTCGACAGGACCAGGACGGCGGGCCGGTCCACCCGGACCCGGGCGCAGGCGCGGTTCCAGGCCTGCCATGCACGTTCCACGACCGCCTCGGCGCCACCCCTGGCGGCAAGATAGGCGGCGGGCAGGCGCGCAGGATCCTCGACCAGAGCAAGCAGCAGATGGTGGGTGAACTCGGTTCCGCCGAAAGCCGGATAGAACACCCCGGCCTGCGCCAGCCCGGCGCGCGCCCCATGCAGGGCCTGCTGCAAGGCTGTCGTGCCTGTCTTGCCCTGCCCCATGTGCAGCAGGATTCTCACGGCGAGGCCCCGCTGCGCGCGGGGATGCCGACCTGGGCGGATCGCACGAAGTTGTGCGCCGGCACCGAAAGGGGCGCCCCCTTGCGCCAGGCAAGGCCCACCTGAACCGTGGGCAGGTCGCCCGAGACATCGCGGATCTCGATCCGGTCGCCTTCCAGCGACCAGGGGCGGTAGACAAGGCTGGGCAGGATGGCCAGGCCCGCGCCGGTGGCCACCAGCGACCGCACCGCCTCGACGCTGCGGGTGCGGAAGGTGATCTGCGGTTTCACCGGCAGGGCGGCCGTAAGACGGCGGGTCGATTCCTCGATCTCGTCCACCATCAGCTGGATCAGGGGCTGACCGGCCAGTTCCTCCAGCGTGATCGATTCCTGATGCGCAAGCGGGTGACCAAGCGGCAGCCAGAGCCGGTAGGGCGACACAAGCAGCGTCTCGACGTTCAGGGCCAGCCGGTCCTTGACCGACGAAGTCAGAAGGACCGCCACATCAAGTTCGCCCCCGATCAGAAGATGCTGCAGATAGTCGCCGTTGTCCTCGATCACGTTGAGTTCGATCTGGGGGAAGGCACGGCGGTAGCGCGACAGGATGTCGGACAGCACATAGCCCGCGACCAGGCTGGTGACGCCCAGCGACAGCCGGCCGGTGGCGGCCTCGGCCTCGGTCTGGAAGGCGGCGCGCGCACTGGCGACATCGGCAAGGATCTTGCGGGCATGGCGAAGGAAGGCCGACCCCTTGTGCGTTATCATCAACCCGCGCGCCTGCCGGTCGAACAGGATAACGCCAAGGTCGTCTTCCAGGCTGCGGATCGCCTCGGTCACAGAGGACTGGCTGATCGACAGGGCCCGCGCCGCGCCGGAAACCGAACCGGCCTCGGCGGCGGCGACGAAGAATTGCAACTGGCGAAGGGTGAAGGCCATGCGGGTCTCTGCTGGCAGGCGCCGGGGGTTCGCCTTGCGCAGCCGAAAGGGTTGCCTGCGCAAACGGGGATGCTGCCAGTCTGCCCATTCCGCTGCGCAGGGCAAGCGTGCAAACGGGCAGGTTGTCGTCCCGCCGGCGGCGTGGTTGCCTGCACACTTCAGCGAAGGAGGCAGGCATGTGGTGGGCAGTGGCGGCAGTGGCTTTGGGCGGGGTGGCGATTGCGGTGCAGGCCCCGATCAACGCGGCGCTGGGGCGCGGGCTGGGCGGAGCGGTACCGGCGGCGGCGGTATCCTTCGGCGTGGGGTTCCTGGTGCTGCTGGTAGCGTCGCTGGTTCAGGGGCAGGGCGGGGCCTATGCAAGGCTGACCGCCGTGCCGGTCTGGACCCTTGCGGGCGGCGTCCTTGGCGCCTGGTATGTGTTCGCGGCCGTCTGGGGTGTGGCGTCACTGGGGGTCGTCACCCTGGTTGCGGCGCTGGTCTTCGGGCAGATGGCGGCGGCGCTGGTGATCGACGCGACCGGCGCGCTGGGCATGGCGGTTCGCGAGATCACGCCCACGCGGATTGCGGCGGCGGCGATGGTTCTGGGCGGGCTGGTGCTGTCGCGGCTCTAGCGGGCAGCCTCTGCGTTCGACATCGTCTCCTCGTCGGAGGCCCGGCGAGGAGTGACCAGGTCAGCGACAAGCGGCCTGGTCCTGCACCACGTCAGGAACGATCGACCGGCTTTGACCGCATCATGGCGACGGTTTCGCGTTCCGCCCTGCGGCATGAGACCGGCGGCAGGTTGCGGGCGATCAGGTCCATGTCCTCCAGCACGCGTGTGCCGATTTCCCTGAGTGCGAAGCTCAGGGCACCGGCACGGTGCGGGGAAAACAGCATGTTGGGCGTGTGGCGGATCGGGTCGTCCTTGGGCAGCGGCTCGACCGGAAAGACGTCGGTTGCCACGCGGATCCGGCCTGCGGCGGCAGCGGCGCAGAGCGCGGGAAAATCGGCCGCGGCCGCGCGGGACATCAGCAGCAGCATGGCCCCAGGCTGCATCAGCGACAGGGCGCGGGCGTCGATCATGCCACGGTTTTCCGTG
Source organism: Tabrizicola caldifontis (assembly GCF_004762095.1). Classification (GTDB taxonomy): domain Bacteria; phylum Pseudomonadota; class Alphaproteobacteria; order Rhodobacterales; family Rhodobacteraceae; genus Tabrizicola; species Tabrizicola caldifontis. Next base: position 87,439 of record NZ_SIJH01000002.1, on the reverse strand, counting down.
GTGATCGACGCCATGACGAAGACGAAGCGGTTCCCGGACATGAGCGTATCGAAATCGACGGGCTCGACGCCAAGGCGCCTGAGGTGGCCGGCGGGCAGCCATGGGTCATGCGCCTGCACCCGGCAGCCGAAGGGGGCGAGCAGCCGGTGCAGCGCGCGGCCCAGATCGCCGAAACCGATGATGCCGACGGTCGAGCCCGCAAGCAGTTCCGATTCGCGGTTGCCCTCGAACAGCCATTTCTCCTCTGACCTCAGGAAGGCGGCGTGTTGGCCGTGGATGTTGCGGGCAAGCGACAGCGCCATTCCCAGCGCCATTTCGGCCACGGGGGCGGCGAAGACTGCACCGGGGGCCAGCACATGAATGCCGCGGCGGAAGCATTGCTCGTAATCGATGTTCGGCAGGAAATTGGTTTCGACGTTGAAGATGGCGCGCAAGGCCGGAGCCAGGGCCAGCCGCTCTGCGCCCATGGGCTGCTGCGAGATCAGGATCTCGGTCCGGGGCAGGTGGGCTGCATAGAATGCGTCACGATCCTCGCCCTGCCATTCGGTCACCTGATTCCGGCTGCGGAACGCCTTCAGGTCTTCCGGGGTGAAGATGTCGTCGGTGGTGCGGGGTTCCGGGTCGTAAAGCACACGCATCGGCAGGATCCTTCGGGCTGTTCCTGCACAAACATAGGGGGACGCCGGGCCGGGCGACAGTGGCCAGGCAAGCGGCTGCGCAGTTCGGATGTGCACTGTGCCACGGATATGATGCCATCAGGCATTTAGCATGTCCGGCAGAATGCCGGCGCGGGCAGGCGCATGGTCTGGCCCCCTGCCTTTGCACGCCAAGTCGACGCCCTGGGGCATGATCGAGCAGATCGTCGGCCAGGGCCCTTTCCCCGTCGAAGCCGATTACCGCCTTCCGCGCAGCGGCAGGTCGCCTAAGGGCCGGTCAGGCACCGGTCCAGACTGCCCGCTCCAGCACGACCCAGCCATTCGGCGGCGGCGGAGCGGGGCTGTCATCCTGCCAGAACTCCAGCCGGAGGTGGTCGGGCCGGTCGGGCATGTCGGCTGTCGCAAGAAGGGACCACTGCATGCGGAACCCGTCCAGCAGCAGGCCTTCGGCATAGAAGGCGATCTCTTCGGCTTCCAGCGCCTCGGACGGGTAGGCGTCCCAGCCCCCCGCGCCGCCCCAGAAGACCAGCCCCTCCAGGTCGGGCAGCTTGCGGGCATGGCGGGCGAGGGGCGCGAGGAAACCCTCGACCGGCGTTTCAGGCTTGGGCATGGCCGGGTCTCCTGTCGTCAGGCCGAACGGGCGATGCGCGGCCGGCCCGAGGCCGTGGCGGTGACCTTCGCCTCGATGAACATGGTGCGCCCTTCGATCTCGACCTCCTTCACGGCGCGGTCCACAGTGACGCGCAGGTCCACCGCGCCCGCCTGACGCGCCCGATCGGAGGCTTCTGTGACCACAGCCGCCTCGACTGCCGCGAGGGCCGCTTCGACCGAGGCAAAGCTTTCCAGGCCCGCGGCCAGATGCGCCACATAGCGCCCCTCGGCAGGCGATGAGACCAGACCCGTCGCGCGCTGGCTGACCTGGCCTGCCACGGCACCGATGGCATTGGCCACCCCGGCATGTTCCGGCAGGATCATGTCGCACCCCAGCCGCTCGCCCACCGCGCCGTAGTAGGACGGGGCCGAGGCGCCGAGGCCGATCACCGGCACCCCCAGCCGCAGGTCGGTCTGCACCACGCCCCGATGCCGGTCGAGACCCCGGCGCGCAAGGATGTGGCGGGCCAGCATCTCTGTCGATTCGCCGTCGAAGGCCGGATCCTCGCCGAAGGCGGCCTCCAGCAGGCAATCGACCGTCTGCCGGGTCAACTGGTCCACCACAGCCTGGGCCAAGCCCTCGGGCCCGGTTGCGAAACGTTCACCCGCACCGGTCCGCCGCCGGGCCATCAGCCGCAGCGCCTTTTCGGCGGCCTGCCGGTCCCAGCTGTCTAGCCGCCCCAGGACATGCGCGGCGTCCGACGGCGTAACCCCCGACAGCATCACCAGCCCGCGCGCCACCAGCCGTTCCAGCGCCGCGACCTCCAGCCGCGAGGTCAGCGCCTGCGCCATCGGCATCGGCTGAGTGATCCGGTCCAGCACGGCCAGGTCGCGGGCCCCCAACCCCCCGCGCTGGCCGGACATCGGCACGACGAAGCGGCCATCCATCTCGCCCACCGCGTCCGATGACAGCCAGCGGTCCAGTGCTGCATGGACCATCGGCCCGTGTTCGACGGCCAGCAGCGAGACCGGCATCAACCGCCGGGGGCCAAGGCGCAGGCCGCCCGTCAGCCCTTCGGTGACCAGATGCACCTCGCTGTCGCCGCCAAGGCCGGTGGTGCGCATCGCCACCGCCTCGACCATGGTGCGGAAGCCGCCGACGCGGGCGCCTTGCGGGTCGATCTCGGGCAGACCGTCACGCAGCAGGGCCACATCGGTCGTCGTGCCGCCGATGTCGCTGACCAGGGCATCCTGCGCCCCGGTCAGCCAGCGCGCGCCGACGATGCTGGCGGCGGGGCCGGAAAGAATGGTCTCGATCGGGCGTTCGCGCACCATGGCGGCGGAAATCAGCGCCCCGTCGCCCCGCACCACCATCAGCGGCGCGTCGATTCCCACCTGCACCAGGTGCCGTTCGCAGGCGGCAACCAGGCGGTCGATCATGCCGATCAGCCGGGCATTGAGGACGGCGGTCAGCGCGCGCTTCGGCCCGTTCAGATTGGCCGAAAGCTCATGCGAACAGGTCACGGGCCGGCCGGTGACCCGGCGGATCAGGTCGCGCGCCGCAATCTCGTGCGCGGGGTTGCGGGTGGCGAACTGGGCGGCGACGGCAAAGCCCGAGACCTCGTCGCCGATTTCGCGCACCATCAGTTCCAGCAGACCAAGGTCCAGCGGCGCGACCTCGGTTCCGGCATGGGTATGGCCGCCGGGCAGGCGCACCACGGGATCGCCCTTCAGCGCCTCGGTCAGGTCGCCCCGGCCCAGGTCGGAATCGTCAAAGCCGATGAAGACCAGTGCCACGCGTGCGCCCTGCCCTTCGACCAGCGCATTGGTGGCCAGCGTGGTGGACAGCGACACCAGCGCCACATCCCCCGCCGTCACCCCGGCTGCGGCAATCGCGGCATCCACGGCCTGGCCGATGCCCACGGCAAGATCATGGCGAGAGGTCAGCGCCTTGGCCTTGCCGAGGATGCGGTTCGTTCCGTCGTCCAGGATCACCGCGTCGGTATAGGTGCCCCCGGTATCGACACCCAGAAAGATGGCCATGATCGCCCCTTGCAGCCGCCGTTTCCCGCCAGCTAGGGCAGATGGGCCGCACTGTCAGCCCCGGAAACGACATCACTGCCGCTGACGGCGGCGATGGGCGGGTGGCAGGCCCAGCATGGTGCGATACTTGGCCACCGTGCGCCGCGCGATGGGGGCGCCGCCCTCGGCCAGGGCATGGGCCAGGGCCTCGTCCGACAGGGGCGCTGCCGGATCCTCGGCCGCGACCAGCCGCGCCAGCCGGTCGCGCAGGGCGCCCGACGCCGGGCCGCCTTCGCGCACCGACCGGGTGAACAGCGCCCGCAGCCACCATGTGCCGCGCGGCGTATCCACGGCCGTCCCCGCGACGACCCGGCTGACGGTGCTTTCATGAAGCCGCAGCGTTTCTGCCACCTCGGCCATGGTCATCGGCACCAGCGCGCCGATCCCCTGCTCCAGTGCCGCGACCTGCCGGGCCAGGATCTCCTGCCCTACGGCCAGAAGGGTTCTGTTGCGCCCCTCGACCATGCGCAGGATCGCCCTCGCCTCGGCCCGGCCCTTGCCGCGCCCCTCGGCGACCGAGACGGTCGGCAATGCCGATCGGTTCAGCGAGACGGTCCAGCCGTCCGGCCCCTTCTCGGCGATCAGGTCGGGTTCGCGCACCGGGGCGGCGCAGGGTTCGAAGCGTGCGCCGGGTTTCGGATCGTAGCCGCGTAGCGTGCCGATGCGGGCGCGGATCGTCGCCGCATCCACCCCCGCCTCGCGCGCGAGACGGTCGATGTCGCCCCGCGCCACCAGGTCCAGCCGGTCCAGAACTGCGGCCATGGGCGCGTCAAGCTCGCCCGCGTCCTCGGCCTGAAGGCGCAGGCATTCAGCCAGATTCCGGGCAAACAGGCCGGTCGGCTCGGCCTGCTGCTGCAACCGGCGCAGCACAGCCTCGGCCTCGGCCAGGCGCAGGCCCGCCTGTGTCGCAAGGGCGGCCAATGGACGGCCAAGCCAGCCGGACGGCTCCAGCGTCTCGATCAGGGCCTCGGCCAGGCGCGCCTCGGCCCCGCTGAGGCGCAGGGCTGCGATCAGCCCCAGGGCATGGCCGACCAGGCTTGGCGCCGCCGCGGCCGTCTCGGGCATCTCGCCCCTTGTGCCAAGCGCGGACTTCCAGCGCGGGGTCCAGTCCGAGGGCGGCGGGCGGGTGACGACCAGCGCCGGGTTTTCGGACGCCTGCTCCTCCAGATAGCGGGCAAGGCCGGCTGCATCGGCGCGCAGCACGCGGATCGAGGCGGCAAGCGTCGTCGTCAGCGCCATGCGCTGGGTCTGCTGCACCGAGATCCGGCTGCGCTGCTTCATCCCGCCTCCTTGCGCGATGGTTCACATTCGGCCGGCCAGGGCGCAACGGTCATTGCAGACAGGGCCTCTGACACCGATTGCCTGACAGGTGCCTGACGCCATCGCAGGGCCCTGCGCCTGGCTTCATCCCTGCAACAGGATCGCATCCTTGCCCGAAAGGCTGATCTCGATGCCGGTTCCAGGCACCGGGGGCGGCTGGTCGGCGCGGTTGAACGTGTCCAGCACGACCGTTTCCCCCGCCACGTTGGCACGCAGCCGGATGATCGAGCCCATGAAGTGCACATCCTCGATCCGGCCAGAGATGACCGTTTCGTAACCGGGTTCGCGGCCCAGCCGCAGCGCCTCGGGGCGCAGTGCGATAGATTGCGCGGACCCCGTGCCCGCATTCAGGGCGGCGGGCAGGGTCATGATCGATCCCCCCAGGCGGACCTTGCCTGCGGCGGGGTCTTCGACCGTGACCTCGAAGGTGTTCAGCGTGCCGACGAAGTTCGCCACGAATCGCGTGGTCGGGCGGTTGTAGATCTCGAAGGGCGTGCCGACCTGGTCGGCGATTCCGGCGTTCATCACCACGATGCGGTCGGAAATCGACATCGCCTCTTCCTGGTCGTGGGTGACGAAGATCGTGGTGATGCCCAGATCCTGCTGGATCTCGCGGATCTGGTTGCGCAACGAGACGCGCACCTTGGCATCCAGTGCGGAGAGGGGTTCGTCCAGCAGAAGGACGCGCGGTTTCGGCGCCAGGGCGCGGGCCAGGGCCACGCGCTGTTGCTGGCCGCCCGACAGCTGGAAGGGGAAGCGCCCGCCAAGCTCTGGCAGGCCGATCAGTGCCAGCATCTCGGCCACCCGCGCCTCGCGTTCGGCCTTGGCGACGCCCTTGACCTTCAGTCCGAAGGCCACGTTTTCGGCCACGGTCAGGTTCGGAAACAGGGCATAGGCCTGGAACATCATGCCGATGTTGCGGGCATTGGCGCGAAGGCCGGTCACTTCCTGTCCGTCAATGATGATTGACCCCGAGGTCGGTGCCTCGAACCCGGCGATCATGCGCAGGACCGTGGTCTTGCCGCAGCCCGAGGGGCCGAGCAGCGAGATGAACTCGCCCTTTTCGACCGACAGGTTGAAATCCTTCACCACGCGGTTCGTGCCGAAGCTTTTTTCCAGATGGGTCAGGGTCAGGAAGGACATCAGGCCTTGGCTCTTTCGTGTTTGGCAAGACGGGCGACCAGCTGCATCAGCCCCATGCAGCCCCAGGTCAGGGCAAAGGCGATCACGGCCAGCGCCGGGGGTTCATAGGCGCGGTTGGCCCCGATCAGCTGCATGTAGGGCCCGAAGGCCGGGCGGTTCAGCAGCGCAGCCATGGTGAATTCGCCCATGACGATGGCCAGCGTCAGGAAGGCGCCGGACAGGACCGCGATCATCACGTTCGGCAGGATGATCCGGCCAAGGATGGTGATCCAGCCAGCACCAAGCGATTGTGCGGCTTCGGTCAGCGTCGCAACGTCGATCGTGCGCAGGCCCGTATCGACCGAGCGATACATGTAGGGCAGCGCCAGCGTGGTATAGCCCATGGTCAGAAGGATATCGGTCCCCAGCGCCGAGCCGGTCAGCGGCAGGAAGCTGGAGGTGTTGTAAAGCCGGATATAGCCGAAGACGATCACGATGGCCGGGATGACCAGCGGCAGGAGGGTGACAAATTCGACAAAGGGCCGCGCCTGCGGCAGTTTCAGCCTCACCCAGTAGGCGGTGGGCACCACCAGGAACACGCCGACCAGGATCGTTGCCCCTGACAGGATCAGCGAATAGCTGAAGGTGTCCCAGAAGCGCGGGTCGCCGAAGACAACGCGGTAGGCGTCGAAGGAATATTCCCCGCGCCGCATCCGCAGGCTGAACTCGGTCATGCCGACCAGCGGCAGAAGGAAGTACAGGCACCCCAGAAGGAAGACGCCCCAGGCGATGATGCGGGTCATTTCAGCCACCTTTCGGACCGGACGCGCAGCCAGATGTACAGCGTGTTGGCGATCACGGTGATGACGATCATGCCGAAGGCCAGCGCAAAGCCGAGGTTCGGGTTGCCCAGCACGTCGCCCCTGATCTGCGCGAACAGCTTGATCGGCACGATGTTCAGTTGCGGGCCTGTCAGCGCAAAGGCGGTGGCGACCGCACCGAAGGCGTTGGCGAACAGAAGGGCAAAGGTGCCCAGAAGCGATGGGAACAGGATCGGCAGCGCAACCATGCGCCAGTATTGCGCCCGCGTCGCGCCCAGAACCTCGGCGGCCTCGCGCCATTCGCGCTTGAGCCCGTCCAGCGCCGGGGTGATGATCAGGATCATCAGCGGGATCTGGAAGAAGAGGTAGGTGACCACCAGCCCCCAGAAGGACAGAAGGTTGAACCCCATGGCGCGCAGGTTGATGCCGAACTCGGTGCGCAGCCAGACGGTGATCAGCCCGGCGGGGCCCAGCGTGGCGATGAAGGCAAAGGCCAGCGGCACGCCGGCGAAGTTCGAGGCGACGCCCGAGAAGGTGAGAAGCGGCGAACGCAAGCCGCGGGGAAGCCCGCCGAAGACCACCGCCGCCGACATCGCAAAGCCCACCGCACAGCCCAGCGCCGCGGTGATCAGGCTGAGCCTGATCGAGGTCCAGTAGGCGTTGCGGATCGACGGCGTGTTCAGGTCGATCAGGTTCTGTAGCGTGAAGGTGCCGGACGCATCCTGGAAGGCCCCGGTCACGATGCGCAGGGTGGGCAGGATCAGGAAGAGAACGGCAAAAACCGCAAAGGGCAGAATGCCCAGCCATTCTAGCGGCAGCCTGCGTGCGGCGCGCCGGATCGGTCCCTCAGCCATTGGTCCCCCTGCTGCGTGGCAGCTCTGCCGGCCGCCTGAGTGGCCCGCCCCGGAGTCGTGCCGGGGCGGGCCGGGTCATGTCAGATCACTCGACGTTCGCGCCAACCACGGCATCCCAGCCGCCGGTCACCACCGCCTTGTTGGCATCCACCTCCTCCAGCGTCGGGAAGTAGGCGTCCTTGTAGGCGTCCGCCGGGGGCATCGCGTCCAGGACTTCCTGCGGAACCTTGCCGGCCGCGACCAGTTCGTTGAAGCGCGCGGTCTGGCAGCCGCCCTTGATGTAACCAAGCTGGCCTTCGTCCGAGAAGATGTGTTCCATCCACAGCTTCGCGGCATTGGGCTGCGGGGCATAGGCGCTGATCGCCTGGACATAGACGCCGGCCAGCGCGGCCGACTTCGGGATCACCACCTCAACCGGGGGGTTGCCGGCCAGTGTGTTGCCCCAGGAAAGGCCGTTGTAGTCCCAGGCGATGACGATCGGCGTGGTGCCTTGGGCCAGGGTGCCGGCCTTGCCGATGACGGGAACGAAGTTGCCCGCGTCATTCAGCTGCTTGAAGAATTCCAGACCGGCCTTGCCGGCCTCTTCACCCGGCGCGGCACCGGTGGACATGCCGGCCGCCAGAACCGCCAGGATCGCCTGGTTCGAGGCACGCGGGTCACCGGCCAGCGCCACCATCCCGGCATATTCCGGCTTCAGAAGGTCGGCCCAGTCCTGCGGCACGTTCTCGACCAGATCCTTGTTCACGGCAAAGCCCATCACGCCGTAATAGGCGCCATACCAGTAGCCGTCGGCATCCTTGATGCCGTCGGGGATCGAATCCCACACAGCCACCTTGTAGGGCTGGATCAGCCCTTCGGCCTTGGCCGAAGGACCAAAGGCCAGGCCGACGTCGATCACGTCGGGGGCCTGCGGGCCCTTGTTGTCCTTGTTGGCCTTGATCGCCTCGATCTCGTCGGCCGACCCCGCGTCGGGGTTCAGTTCGTTCACCTTGATGTCGGGATACTTGGCCTTGAAATCGGCGATGATGCCGCCGTAGCCGCACCAGTCATGCGGCAGGGCGATGGTGGTCAGCATGCCCTCCTTCTTGGCGGCCTCTTCGATTTCGGCCAGCGATTGCGCCGTCGCGGCGCCGGCCGATACCATCACGGCAAGGCTGGTCGTCAGGCACAGAAACTTCTTGGTGGTCATTCGGATTTCTCCCAGGTTGGATGACATGCGGCCCGACGCTCGGCGGGCCATGGCGGCTCCTTCACTGGCGGCGGTTTGTAACAGACAGGTAAACGTCTTGTGAAAGTTCTGACAAGGGCAATCGGTGCGAACCCCACTGTTCAAGCCCTGCATGAAGCTCGCGTTCAGACCGGGACGAAGCCGTTGCGAACCGGGTCGTACTGTTCCAGCCCGCCCTCGCCCGTGTCGGTCCACAGGCCGTGCAGCGTCAGCCGGTCGTCCTCGACCGCCGCGCGCACGAAGGGGAAGGTCAGCAGGTTTTCCAGACTGGTCAGCACGGCCTGCTTTTCCAGCGCGCGCAGGATCTCGTCATCGGGCAGGCCGGCGACCTTCTGGAAGCCGGGGCGCAGGATATCCATCCAGCGGCCGACGAAGCTGGATTTCTCCTCCAGTTCGGGCGCGTGGCCCCGGCACATGTCATGGCAGCCCTTGACCCCGCCGCAGTTGGAATGGCCCAGCACCACGATATGGGCGACGCCAAGGCCGGTGACGGCATATTCCACCGCCGCCGAGGTGCCGTGATATTCCCCATCCGGGTTGTAGGGCGGCACCAGGTTGGCGATGTTGCGATGGATGAAGAACTCTCCCTCGTCCGCGCCGAAGATCGAGGTGACATGCACCCGGCTGTCGCAACAGGAAATCACCATGGCCCGGGGGTGCTGCCCGTCTGATGCCAGCCGGCGATACCAGGCCCGGTTTTCCTGATAGGTGGTGGCACGCCAGCCATGGAAGCGCTGCACCAGATAGGCGGGCAGGGGGCGGAAATGGGTCATGGGCGTCGTCCTTCTTCGCCTCTCCCTATTCGGCATTTGTGGAAAATTCGAGAGGCAAAAAGCGCCTTCGCGTCATCGGGAGAAACCAATTGTTCAACCTGGCCCCGCAAGCTGACCTTCGGGTGGTGTGCTGGACGAACGGGCATGAACACGGGTGTGATTGCGACGCTCTCGCCGCGCGAGGTCGTGCGTCAGGATATCGCGGCGATCGCGGCGATCTACCGCAACCTTGGCGCACCGACGGCGGAACAGATGGTGGCCCGGGCGCTGGGGGGGCTGGCGCTGACCATGGCAGGCATCGCCGAGAAGATCCGCGCGCAGGATCTGCATGACGTGGCGCGACAATTGCGGCGGTTGAAGCGGCAGGCCGATGATCTTGGCCTGGTCAGCCTTGGCCTGGTCGCCGGGGATGCCTGCATCTGTCTGGAACGCGGCGACGGAACCGCTTTTGCAGCCGTCTGGGCAAGGCTGCTGCGGATCGCCGACAGATCGCTTCCTGCCGGGCCCGGCATCGCCGGCCAGTCGGGCTAGGAAGCTTGATGTCGCACGCCCCTGTCAGACGAGCGTTGCCACACTCGGGCATCCGGTCATCCGGTCCGGATGGGCCAGGGTCGGCAATCCCGAAACGCCGGGCTTCGGGAAGGTTCTGCCCGAACCCCGAAAAAACCTGCGGTCTGGGCGCGGTCACGCTTGATTTTCCGGGCCTGCTTCATCCACTTGGGGCGATGTCCCCTTGATCTGGCTTGCAGATGCCCAGTGCCATGACCTTTTCCCTTGCCGATCCCGCGGAGCCCTGCCGGACCTTGCATGTGCTGCGCCCCGAAGAACTGCCCACATTCCTGGACGGTGCCGGACGCCGCTGGGCGCCCTGGCTGACCTCGACCGCGTTCGAGGCGGGACTGGGCGATCTTCGGCTTCTGCCGGGCGAGGACGGGTCCGTCTGCGCCGCCGTGGCAGGGTTTGGCACCGCACAGGCGCGCCGACGCCAGAGGTTCGGCCTGGCGAAGGCGGTATCTGGCCTGCCCTCCGGCAGCTGGCGGATCGAAGGCCGGCTCTCGCCGGACGAAACGACCGAGGCCGCGCTGGCCTGGCTGCTTTCGTCCTACCGGTTCGACCGCTACCGCCCCGGTCGCAAGCCTGCGCCGCAGGCCCTGCTGGTCTGCCCGGAGGGCGTTGATCCCCCCCGCCTGATCGCCATGGCCGAGGGCGAGGCGCTGACCCGCGATCTGATCAACACCCCGGCGCAGGACATGGGCCCGGCCGAGCTCGAGGCCGTCGCCCGCGCGCTGGCCGCCCGTTTCGGCGCCGCTGTCGCCACCACGGTGGGCGAGGACCTGCTGGCCGCGAATTTCCCTATGATCCATGCCGTGGGCCGCGCCAGCCCGCGCGAACCCAGGCTGATCGACCTGCGCTGGGGCGAAGCCGGGCCTGCGCTGACGCTGGTGGGCAAGGGTGTCTGCTTCGACACGGGCGGGCTGAATCTGAAACCGTCCAACGGCATGAACCTGATGAAGAAGGACATGGGCGGCGCGGCCACGGTTCTGGGGCTGGCCCAGATGATCATGGCGCTGGGCCTGCCGCTGCGTCTGCGCGTCCTGATTCCTGCCGTCGAGAATGTGGTGGCAGGTAATGCCCTGAAACCAAAGGACATCCTGACCAGCCGCAAGGGCCTGACGGTCGAAGTGAACGACACCGACGCCGAAGGACGCCTGGTGCTGGCCGATGCGCTGGCCCTCGCCTGCGAGGAGGCGCCGGATGTGCTGGTCAGCATGGCCACGCTGACCGGCGCGGCACGGGTGGCGGTGGGGCCGGACATTGCCCCCTATTACACCGATGACGCATCGCTGGCCGCGGCACTGGAACAGGGCGCCGCACGGGGGTTCGACCCGGTCTGGCGGATGCCGTTCCACGACCCCTATGACGCGGTGATCGAACCCGCTATCGCCGATCTGGACAATGCGCCCGGCTTCGGCTTTGCAGGCTCGATCACGGCGGCCCTGTTCCTGCGCCGCTTCGTCGATGGCCCGCGCTACCTGCATTTCGACATCTACGGCCACACGCCGACCGATCAGCCCGCCCGTCCGAAGGGCGGTGTCGGGCAGGGCGCGCGGGCGATCCTGGGTGCCTTGCCGCAGATCCTGGGTCTGGACGCCACCTGATGGACCGCCGCGTTACGCCCTACTCGGGCCGCGTGGCCCATGTCAGCCTCAAGGGCAGGATCAGCGCCCCCCTGACCGAGGGCAGGTCGGGCCGGATCGTCGTGCCGCTGGCCGACCTGCGCGACAAGCCCGGCGGTGCGCGTGACCGGCAACTGCTGATGGGCGCTGCCGTCACCGTGATCGACCACGAGGAGGGGCATCTGTTCGTGCAGTCACGGCGCGACGGTTATTGCGGCTGGGTCGAAAGCGCGGCAGTCGGCGAAGGGCCGGAACCGACGCATTGGGTGGCTGCCCCGGCCACGCACCTTCATACTGAACCCTTGGTGCAGGCGCCCGAAACGGCCAGCCTGTCTCTGGGCTCGCAGCTGGCCGTTACCGCCTTTTCGGGTGCCTGGGCGCAGACACCACAAGGCTTTGTGCCGCTCTGCCATCTGCGCCCGATCGGGCAATGGGCGCCCGATGCGGTTTCGGTAGCCGAAAGCCTTTTGGGGACGCCCTACCTGTGGGGCGGAAATTCGCGCTTCGGGATCGACTGTTCCGGCCTGGTGCAGGTGGCGCTGCATGCGACCGGGTGCGACTGCCCCGGCGACAGCGACATGCAAATGGAAATGGGCCGGCCACTCGCCCCGCAAGAAGGACTGCGTCGTGGCGATCTCCTATTCTGGAAGGGCCATGTGGCGTTGGTGGTCAACCCGGACGTGCTGATCCATGCCAATGGCGCCACGATGTCGGTGGTCTGCGAAGGGATCGTCGAGGCGATTCGGCGGATTGCAGAAGCGGGCGGCGGACCGGTTCTGGCCCGCAAGCGGCCGGGGTGACGGCCCCGGGCAGCCGGTCGCCATGACCCTGCCCCCCGGACCGATCAGCCGACCGGACCGATCAGGCGCTTTTCCAGCACCTTCAGCACCTGCTCCAGCTCATGGCCGCGGCGCAACACGCGGCCGTCCTGGGCGACCACGGCATACTGCCCCTGACGGGCGCGCAGGCGCGGGCGCTTCTCGATCCGGTAAAGCGGGGTTTCGGCTGTGCGGCGGAAAATGCTGAACACGGCCAGGTCGCGCAGCGCGGCGATGGCATAGTCGCGCCATTCGCCTGCGGCCACCATGCGGCCATAGACCCGCAGGATCAGGCCCAGCTCCTTCCGGTCGAAACTGACCTGATCGGGGGCCCGGTCGGCCTGCGGAAACGGGATCGGCGCTTCGGCGTTCATCGGAAAAGCTTACGCGGTTCGGCCTCCGAATCAATCGGTGATATCAATCCGGGAAGCCGGGCGCCGCCTGAATCCGGCCGGTCTCGATTCCGCGCCAGTTGGTCTGCCTGCCGCCCAGCCGTTTCAGCGCCGCCGGATGGGCAGGGTCCAAGACCCCCGCGCGGACCAGCAGCGCCGTGATCGCCGCTTCGGCCCCGCGGGTGCCGCCATCGGCGATCTTCAGTGCGATGCCGCGTTTCTGTTCGGGCAGGATCGCCACGAACACCGCCTCGGCCCCGGTCTTGATGGCCACCTTGTGGTCCATGGCGCGCATCAGTTCCGTGCAGGCACGCCCTTCGCCCGCGACAAGTTCCGGATAGGTTGCCATGGCCCTTGCCAGCCGGTGCATGGCGCGGTCGCGCACCCCGCCCGACCCGCTGGCCGCGGCGAAGGCCTGCATCGCACGGGCCAGCCCGGCGACCGACATCGCGAAATTGGGGGCCGAACAGCCATCGACCCCCCAGCCGGCGACCGCCTCTGCCGTGACCTCTTCGGTGGTCTGCCGGATCGCTTGCTGCAGCGGATGGTCGATCTCGACATATTCCGGCCCGGCGCCAAGATGGCGGGTGACGGTCAGAAAACCGCAATGCTTGCCGGAACAGTTGTTGTGCAACTGGCAGGGGCTTTCATCGGCCTTGATCAGGCGGTTCCGTTCGGTCCGGTCATAGGGTTCATGCACGCCACAGCGCAAGGCAGGCTCGGCCAGGCCCAGCGTCGCAAGCCAGTCGCCCGCCATCTTCACATGCCGCGCCTCGCCCTGATGGCTGGCGCAGGCCAGCGCCAGATGCGCATCGGTCAGCCCGACGGCATCGGCGGCACCGGACTCGACCAGCGGCAGTGCCTGGATCATCTTGCAGGACGACCGCGGAAAGATCACCGTCGCCGGGTCGCCCCAGACATCCTCGATGCCCCCTGGCCCCCAGATCACCGCATGGCCAGCATGTGTGCTTTCCAGCAGGCCCCCGCGCCAGAGTTCAACCATCGGATGCGCGCCGGACATATCCGTTCCCCGTAACATGTGCGCGAATAGCCGCCCATGGGGCTTTCGCGGCGTGGCGGTTTTGATTATGGCTGCAATATCGGGTAGAAGAGCCGCGCGCCAGTCGAAAGGCCGCACCAGACGGTGGCGCGCAGGGGCACGAAGACAGCTTGGAGGCTGCTACACACATGACTTCCCTTCTCGGCCGGGCGCTTGCAGTCGCCGCGTTCTCTTTTGCGGCGCATGCCGCGATTGCGCAGGAATCGACCAACCGTGTCGCCACGATGACCGACTGGAACGTCTTCACCGAGGACAGCCCGACGAAGGAATGCTGGGGTGTCTCCAAGCCCAAGGAATCGGTCAACACGCGCGATGGTCAGCCGGTCAGCGTGCGGCGGGGTGACATTCTGCTGTTCGTGACCTTCCGTCCGGGCCGCCCGGGCGAGATCAGCTTTACCGGGGGCTACCCCTTTGCCAAAGGCTCGACGGTCGAGGTTGCGATCGACGGCGAGTCCTACAAGATGTTCACTGATGGTGAATGGGCCTGGCCCGGCAGCGCCGAAGATGACGCAAGGTTGCTTGCCGCGATGAAGGCGGGCACGACGGCCGTGCTGACCGCACGCTCGGGCCGCGGCACCCAGACCAAGGACACCTTCAGCCTGCGCGGATTCACCGCCGCGATGACCGACGCCGAACAGCGCTGCAAGTAAGCCGCTATGCACGTCGGAAGGCGCCCCTTCGCGGGGCGCTTTTCTTTTTGTCGAACCTCGCCTATATGCGCCGGACCGCCCAGATCGCCTGTGACAAGGCCCGACCCAAGGATCTGCCACGATGACCGCCCCCATCACGCAAGATGTGCTCACCATTCCGCGCAAGCTGCCCCAGACCGGCAAGACGAACATCGTTGGCCTGACGCGCGAGGCGCTGCGCGCCGCGCTGATCGCCGCCGGCACGCCGGAAAAGCAGGCGAAGATGCGGGTCGGTCAGGTCTGGCAGTGGGTCTATCACTGGGGCGTGCGCGAATTTGCGCTGATGACCAACCTCGCCAAGGATTACCGCGCGCTTCTGGCCGAGCATTTCACCATCGAGATTCCCGAGGTGGTGACGCGGAAGATCTCGGCCGACGGCACGCGCAAGTATCTGGTGCGCATTGCCGGCGGGCATGAGGTCGAGGTGGTCTATATCCCGGAAACCGACCGGGGGACGCTGTGCATCTCGTCCCAGGTCGGCTGCACACTGACCTGTTCCTTCTGTCATACCGGCACGCAGAAACTGGTGCGCAACCTGACCGCGGCGGAAATCGTCGGCCAGGTGATGATGGCGCGCGACGATCTGGACGAATGGCCGGTGCCGGGCGCGCCGAAGGAAGAGGTGCGGCTCATCTCGAACATCGTGCTGATGGGGATGGGCGAGCCGCTCTACAATTTCGAGAATGTCCGCGACGCGATGCAGATCGTTATGGACGGCGAAGGGATCGCGCTTGGCCGCCGGCGGATCACGCTGTCCACATCCGGCGTGGTCCCGGAGATCGCCCGCACCGCGACCGAGATCGGCTGCCAGCTGGCGGTCAGCCTGCACGCCACCACTGACGAGGTCCGCGACGTGCTGGTGCCGATCAACAGGCGCTGGAACATCGTGACGCTGCTTGAGGCCTTGAGGGCCTATCCGGGCCTGTCGAACAGCGAACGGATCACCTTCGAATATGTCATGCTGGACGGGGTGAACGATTCGAAGGAAGACGCCCACCGGCTGGTGAAGCTTCTGGAAGGGATCCCGGCCAAGGTGAACCTGATCCCGTTCAACGAATGGCCAGGCGCGCCCTACAGGCGGTCGTCGAACAACCGTATCCACGCCTTCGCCGACATCATCTACAAGGCGGGTTACGCCAGCCCGATCCGCACCCCCCGCGGCGAGGACATCATGGCCGCCTGCGGCCAGCTGAAATCGGCTACGGAACGTGCGCGCAAGTCGAAGGCGCAGATCGAGGCCGAGGCGGGCCTCTGACCGCTCAGTTCTGCGGGGCCGGATCGGGCACCGGCGCCTCGGGCACGACGACCGCCTCGGCCTTGGCCTTGCGCGCCCAGCGCCGGTCCAGCAGGTGGAACAGAAGCGGGTTCGCCAGGATCGACAGCATCGCACCAGCCACCACCAGGTCGCGCGCCTCGGGCGGCACGATGTCCAGCGTCACGCCCATCGTGATCAGGATGAAGGAAAACTCGCCGATCTGGGCCAGGCTTGCCGCGATGGTCAAGCCCTTGTCGTGGTCGTGCCCGAAGGCCCGGACGATGTAATAGGCCGCCAGCGCCTTGATGCCGATGATGATCGCCACTGTTGCCAGCAGGGCCAGCGGCTTGGCCAGAACGATCTCGGGGTTGAACAGCATCCCGACCGAGACGAAGAACAGCACCGCAAAGGCGTCGCGCAGCGGCAGCGTTTCGCGCATTGCCTGTGAAGACAGCGTCGAGGACGACATCACCATCCCGGCGAAGAAGGCGCCCAGCGCGAAGGACACGCCGAAGAAATGCGTCGCGCCATAGGCCACGCCCAGCGCGATGGCCAGGACCGCCAGGCGGAACAGCTCGCGCGATTTCGTGTGCGACACGAAATGCAGCGCCCATGGAATGGCCCGCCGACCGATCACCAGCATCAGCGCCACGAAGGCCGCTGCCTTCACCATTGTGATCAGCACCGTCGCGGCGATGGGGCCGATCCCGATGTTGCTGGTGACTTCGGCCACGATCTCGGCTTCTTCGCCCACGGGGACGGGCGTACCCCCGAGCAGCCCTGCAAGGGGCGGGATCAGCACCAGCGCCAGGACCATCACCAGATCCTCGACGATCAGCCAGCCCACGGCGACTCGGCCCTTCTCGGTCTGCACCAGCTCGCGGTCCTGAAGTGCCCGCAGCAGGACCACGGTCGAGGCGACCGAAAGCGCAAGGCCGAAGATCAGCCCGGCACCAAGGCTCCAGCCAAGGAACCAGCCGACAAGGGTGCCGAACCCCGTGGCCACCGCGATCTGCCCGACGGCCCCCGGCACCGCGATCGCCTTCACCGCCATCAGGTCACGCGGCGAAAAGTGAAGCCCCACCCCGAACATCAGCAGGATCACCCCAAGTTCAGCCAGCTCTGTCGCCAGATCCATGTCGGCGACATAGCCCGGCGTGAACGGCCCGATCAGGACGCCGGCCAGAAGATAGCCGGCGATCAGCGGCAGTTTCAGCCGCTGTGCCAGCAGGCCGAACAGGAAGGCAAGGCCGAAGCCGGCGACAAGGGTGGTGATCAGGGGCGTTTCGTGCGGCAAGTCCTTGTGGTCCTTTCCGGCCCGTCCCCTTGGGGGAAGCGGCCATGCGGTGTCACGGGTATTGTCAGGAGACGACCAGATACTAGGCATTCGCCCCGGCATGTCCAACCGGACAGCGGCAAGTTCCAGCGCAAATCCGCCGTTTGCTGAAATCTGCTGCAATGTTACGCCTTCGGGATGCCTGTGCCGATCCCCAACACCCGCGCCCGCCGTCTGTTCCTGGAACGCCATGCCCTGGCCGAGCCGCCGACCGGCCCGGCCAGCGGCCAGGCTCTGCACGACCTGATTGCGCGAATCGGCTTCGTCCAGGTGGACAGCATCAATACGGTTGCCCGGGCGCATGACATGATCCTGTGGTCGCGGCGACAGTCCTATCGCCCCCCGGCGCTGAAGCGTCTGCTGGAACAGGACCGCAGCCTGTGGGAACACTGGACGCATGACGCTTCGATCCTGCCGGTCGGGCTGCACGGGATCTGGCAACACCGCTTTGCAAGGGACGAGCAACGCCTGCACCGCAACTGGCGGCGCTGGTTCCGCGAAGGCTATGAGGCGCAATTGGACTGCATGCTCGACCGCATCGCCAGGGACGGGCCGGTGGGTACCGCCGATGTCGGTGAGGGCGAGCCGCGCAGTCGGGGCGGCTGGTGGGACTGGCACCCTTCCAAGACCGCGCTGGAATGGCTGTGGCGGACAGGGAAGATCGCCGTCACCCGGCGGGATGGTTTCGCCAAGATCTATGATCTAGCCGAAAGGGTGATCCCCGAGAGGCATCGGACCCCGGTCCCGGCCAAAATCGTGACCGACTGGGCGTGCCGATCCGCGCTGCGCCAACTGGGTTTCGGCACGTCGGGCGAGATCGCGGCCTATTGGAATGCGATCGAGCCAGAGCAGGCCAGGGGCTGGTGCCGGGCTGCGCTTGCCCGGGGCGAGATCCTCGAGGCCATGGTCGAGGGCGCCAGCGGCCAGCGCCGAACTGTTCTGGCCTTCCCCGAAATTCTTGACGCAGAGCCACCCGAACCCGGCCGCCGTATTCGTATCCTGTCGCCCTTCGACCCCTGCCTGCGCGACCGCGACCGGGCAGAATTCCTGTTTGGCTTCCGCTATCGGATCGAGGTTTTCATCCCGGAACCGAAGCGGATCTATGGCTATTACGTCTTTCCCGTGCTCGAGGGCGACCGGCTGATCGGGCGGATCGACGCAAAGGCATTCCGTGATGCTGGCGCCCTGAGGGCAAGGGCCTTCTGGCCCGAGGCCGGGGTCAGGCTGACAGGGGGCCGGCGCGAAAGGCTGGCAGCGGAACTCGACCGGCTTGCCCGCTTTGCTGGCTGTTCGCGGGTAGAATTCCTTGACGGCTGGGAACGGGAGCCCCGGGCTCCCCTGCCCGCCTGATGGCCGGATCTGCCCCGGCGTCAGGCCGTGACGGTCAGATGCGGCGACCCGGCCTGCACTTCGCCGATCAGGGCCGCGTCGTGGCCAGCCCTGCGCAGGTCGGCAAGGATCGCCTCGGCCCGGGCAGACGACATGGCAACCAGCAGCCCGCCCGCCGTCTGCGCATCGGTCAGCAGCAGGGTGCGCGGATCGTCGGGCGCGGTCATCCGCCAGCTGACCGCCGCCAGGTTGGCCGGTTGCAGCGACGAGCCGTAGCCTGCCTGCGCCAGATCCAGCGCGCCTGACATCAACGGGACAGCCGAAAGCCGGATGGTGGCACAGGTACCGGAGGTTTCCAGCATCTCCAGCAGGTGGCCAGCCAGTCCGAAGCCGGTGACATCGGTCATCGCATGGGCCTCGGGGGCAAGGATCGCGGCGGCGCTGCCCTGGGCGCGAGACATCTGGTCGATGCAGGCGGCCCAGATCTCGCCCAGCATCCGGCCGCGCAGGCGGGCCAGCGCCATTTCGGCGGCCAGGATCGTGCCAGAGCCCAGCGGCTTGGTCAGGATCAGCGCGTCCCCGGGTCGCGCGCCACCCTTGCCGATGACGCGCCGCGCGGTGCCGGTGACGGTGAAACCGACGGTCAGTTCCGCCCCTTCGGTGGAATGGCCCCCCACCACATCCGCCCCTGCGGCACGGAAGGTGGCAGCGGCTTCGGACATGATCTCGTCCAGCATCCGCTGCTGAAGCGATGGGCCCAGCGGTGGCAACACCACCTGCGCAAGCGCGACCTGAGGGGTTGCACCCATCGCCCAGACATCGCCCAGCGCATGCAGGGCCGTCAGCCGCGCCATCAGCCGGGGGTCAGCGGTGAAGGCACGCAGATGGTCGGTGGTCATCACCTGCACATCCCCGCCCGGCAGGGCCAGCACTGCCGCATCGTCGCCTGGGCCCGACAGCACCTCGGGCCGGGTGGGCGCGGGAAGGCCCGAAAGTGCCGCGCCCAGGATCTCTGACCCCAGCTTGGCACCGCAGCCGCCGCAAAGCGGGCGCTGCGCCAGATGCCGTGCCAGACCTTCCACCGCAGGGGCGGGTGCGGCGGGGCGCGGCATGGCGGGCAGGTCGGCGACCTTTTCGATGAACTGCCTGTCGATCCTGTCCTTCAGCCGCCAGATCCGGCCACCGGCCAGCGAAAGCCCCCACTTGTCGGCCACCGCTTCCTGCGCGCCAAGGGCAACGAGCTTCAGGTAATCCGACTGGGGCCGGAACCGGCGCAGGGTCTTTCGGGCAAGTGCCGCCCGCAGGTTCGCATGCAGGACGGGCGCGGCGCGGACCGCGAATACCCCTGCCTTTGGCCGGGCAGCCCCGCGGATCGTGGCACAATCCCCGGCGGCGAACACTGAGGGATCGCTGGTCCGCAGCCTGTCGTCGGTCACCAGAAACCCCCGCTCGGTCTCCAGCCCGGTTTCGGCAAGCCAGTCGTGGGGACGCGCGCCCGCGACAGTCAGCGTGAAGTCAGAGCCGATCTCTTCGCCGCCCGCCAGGGTCACCTTTTCCGGCCCGATGGCGGCAACCACGGCGCCTGTGCGCAGGGCAATTCCGTCGGCGGCAAGCCGCGCCAGCACCTTGCGCCGCGCCGATGATCCAAGCCCCGGCAACAGGGCGGTGGCGCGGTCGATCAGCGTGATCTGCGGGCTGGAGCCCAAGGTCCGCAACCGATGCGCCGAGGCCAGCGCCAGTTCCACCCCGCCAAGCCCCGCCCCCAGGATCACCACACGGGGAAAGGTCAGGCCGCGGGCAAGGAAGGCTTCCCAGGCTGCAGCATAGGCAGCCAGGGGTTTTGCGGACACCGCATGATCGGCTCCCGGCAGGTCGGGCAGGTCCGAGGTGATGCCGACATCGACCGAGGCAAGGTCGTAGGCCAGCGGTGCCCGCCCCGCCAGCCGGACCTGTCGCGTGCGGGGGTCAAGGCCGATGGCCCGATCAAGGATCAGCCGCGCGCCGGCAAACCGGCAAAGCCGGACCAGGTCAAGCATCAGATCCTCGCGCCGGTAATGGCCGGCAATCATGCCCGGAAGCATGCCGGAATAGGGCGCGACCGGGTCCGGGTTGATGACGGTCAGCCGGGCACCTGCCAAGGGGTCCATGCCCCACATGCGCAGCACCAGCGCGTGGGTGTGGCCGCCGCCGATCAGAACAAGATCCTTGATCTGGGGATAGCTGGGGGTCATTGGCAGTGGCCTCGGTTGGCGCGGGCGGATCACTTCTGGCTTGTGGGCCGTGTGCGGCCTGATCGCAAGGTCTGCGGGCAAGGATGTGCCGACTGCGTGAGAATGCGGCGGATGCCTGCGGCACCCCACCCGGCTACGGAATGCCCGAACCGGTCAGGCTGCGGCGAACTGATCGCGGGAATAGCCTTGCAGATAGAGCAGCGCGGTCAGGTCGCCGTGGTTCACGCGCACCTCGCATTCAGCCTGGACCCTGGGTTTGGCATGCAGCGCGACCCCGATACCCGCCGCCTTCAGCATCGGCAGGTCGTTTGCCCCGTCACCGACGGCCAGAACCTGCTGCGGCGAAATGTCCAGCCGGGCAGAAATCTCATGCAGGGCATGAAGCTTGGCCTCCTTTCCCAGGATCGGCTCGGCGACAGTTCCTGCAAGTCTGCCGTCCTCGATGTTCAGCCGGTTCGCGCGGTTCTCGTCAAAACCCAGACGCTCGGCCACCGCTTGGGTGAAGGCCGTGAACCCGCCCGAGACCAGTGCGGCATAGGCCCCGTTCGCCTTCATCGTGGCCAGAAGCACCCTGCCCCCCGGCATAAGTGTGATCCGGTCGCGCAGAACCCGGGCAATCACCGCTTCCGGCAGGCCTTTCAACAGGCTTACCCTTTCGCGCAGGGCCCCTTCGAAATCGAGTTCGCCATTCATCGCCCGCGCGGTGATGTCGGCAACATGCGCGCCCACCCCGGCCTCGTCGGCCAGCTCGTCGATGCATTCCTGGGCGATCATCGTCGAATCCATGTCGGCGATCAGAAGGCGCTTCCTGCGCCCCTCGGCAGGCTGCACCACCATGTCCACCCGCAGCGCCTGAAGATCCTGCCAGACCTGCCAGCGATTTTCCGGCACTTCCGGCAAATCGAACTCTGCCGCCACGCCGGGGTCAAGCCAGCGTGCTTCTCCACCGCCCCAGGCGTTGCGAAGTGATTCCACCGTCACCCGCTCCAGCACCGGGGTTTCGGGGTTGGTCAGCAGGGTGACAACATGCATGGACTGGTTTCCGATAGTGAACAACGGCGTCGCTTTTTCACGACGATGCGGCGCATTAGCGCGATTTTGTCCCTTGCGCCAGTGTGCCGGGGCCGTTACCCACAGCGGCGGGACACCCTTCCCCAACGAAGGGCATTTAGCTGGAAGGCTACCATGACTGACCTGACCCCGCCGGCCAAGCGCCCGGCAAATCCGCGCTTTTCCTCCGGCCCCTGCGCCAAGATCCCCGGTTATTCCCTCGACATGCTGGCCGATGCCCCCTTGGGCCGCAGCCACCGCGCCGCCGTCGGCAAGGCCAAGCTGAAAGAGGCGATCGACCTGACGCGCGAAATCCTCGGCGTCCCCGCCGACTACCGCATCGGCATCGTGCCGGCCTCGGACACCGGCGCGGTCGAGATGGCGATGTGGTCGCTTCTGGGCGCTCGCCCGGTCGAGATGCTCGCCTGGGAGTCGTTCGGCGAAGGCTGGGTCACCGATGTGGTCAAGCAGCTGAAACTCGACGCGACGGTCCGCAAGGCGCCCTACGGGCAGATCGTGGACTTCACGCAGGTCGATTTCGACAAGGACGTGGTCTTCACCTGGAACGGCACGACCAGCGGAGTCCGCCTGCCGAACGGCGACGCGATCCCCGCCGACCGCGCGGGCCTTACCATCTGCGACGCGACCAGTGCGGCCTTTGCCATGGACCTGCCCTGGTCGAAGCTCGACGTGACCACCTTCTCCTGGCAGAAGGTCCTGGGCGGCGAGGGCGCGCATGGCGTCCTGATCCTGAGCCCCCGCGCCGTCGAGCGGCTGGAGAGCTACACCCCCTCCTGGCCGCTGCCCAAGATCTTCCGCCTGACCGCCAAGGGCAAGCTGATCGAAGGCATCTTCCAGGGCGAGACGATCAACACGCCGTCCATGCTGGCGAACGAGGATTACCTGGTCGCGTTGAAATGGGCGAAGTCGATCGGCGGCCTGCCGGCGCTGATCGCCAGGGCCAATGCCAATGCGCAGGTCGTCTGGGACTTCTGCGCCGCAAACCCCTGGATCGCCAACCTGGCCGAGGATCCGGCGACGGCCTCGACCACCTCGGTCTGCCTCAAGTTTACCGATCCCCGCATCACCGACGGCGAGGCCTTTGCCAAGGCTGTCGCCAAGCGGATCGAGAAGGCCGGCGCGGGCTTCGACCTCGGTGCCTACCGCGACGCGCCGCCTGGCCTGCGGATCTGGTGCGGCTCCACGGTCGAGACGGCGGATGTCCAGGCGCTGATGCCCTGGATCGCCTACGCCTTCGAGGCCGAGATCGCGGCGCTCGCGCAGGCCGCTTGAGTCCCCGCCCCGGACCTGATCCGGGGCCTCCCTTCATCACGCGAGGTCCCGGGTCAGGCCCGGGACGCGATGTCCCCGAACACACAGGTTCCGAACATGCCCAAAGTCCTCGTTTCCGACGAACTTTCCGAAACCGCCGTCCAGATCTTCCGTGACCGGGGGGTCGAGGTGGACTACATGCCGAAGCTCGGCAAGGACAAGGAAAAGCTGGCCGAGATCATCGGCCAGTATGACGGCCTCGCCATCCGCTCGGCCACCAAGGTCACCGAGAAGCTTCTGGAGCGCGCCACCAACCTGAAGGTCGTCGGCCGCGCCGGGATCGGCGTCGATAACGTGGACATCCCCGCCGCCTCGAAGAAGGGCGTGATCGTGATGAACACGCCCTTCGGCAACTCGATCACCACGGCGGAACACGCCATCGCCATGATGTTCGCCATTGCCCGGCAGATCCCCGAGGCCAATGCCTCGACCCATGCGGGAAAATGGGAAAAGTCCCGCTTCATGGGGGTGGAACTGTTCAACAAGACCCTCGGCGTGATCGGCGCAGGCAACATCGGCGGCATCGTCTGCGACCGCGCGGTGGGCCTGCACATGAAGGTCGTGGCCTACGACCCCTTCCTGTCGGAGGAACGTGCCAGGACGCTGGGCGTGACCAAGGTCGAGCTGGACGAGCTTCTCGCCCGGGCCGACTTCATCACGCTGCATGTGCCGCTCACCGACAAGACCCGCAATATCCTCAGCCGCGAGAACCTTGCGAAGACGAAGCGGGGCGTCCGCATCATCAACTGTGCGCGCGGCGGCCTGATCGACGAGGCCGCGCTGAAGGAGATGCTTGACAGTGGCCACGTCGCAGGGGCCGCGCTGGACGTGTTCGAGGTCGAACCCGCGACCGATAACGTGCTTTTCGGCCATCCCAACGTGGTCTGCACCCCGCACCTCGGCGCCTCGACCACCGAGGCGCAGGAAAACGTGGCGCTCCAGGTGGCCGAGCAGATGGCGGACTACCTTCTGACCGGCGCGGTGCAGAACGCGCTGAACATGCCGAACGTCACGGCGGAAGAGGCGGCGATCATGGGCCCCTGGATCAAGCTGGCCGGTCATCTGGGCAGCTTCATCGGCCAGATGACCGAGGAACCGATCCGCGCCATCAACATCCTCTACGACGGCCGCGTCGCCGAGATGAACCTCGCCGCGCTGAACCAGGCGGTGATCGCGGGGGTGCTCAAGGCGCAGAACCCGGACGTCAACCTTGTCTCCGCCCCCGTCGTGGCGAAAGAGAAGGGCATCCAGATCTCGACCACCCGGCAGGAAAAGACCGGCGTGTTCGATGCCTACATCAAGGTGACGATGGTGACGGACAAGCGCGAACGCTCGGTCGCGGGGACCTGCTTCAGTGACGGCAAGCCGCGCTTCATCCAGATCAAGGGCATCAACATCGATGCCGAGATCGGCCGCCACATGCTCTACACCACCAACGAGGACGTGCCGGGCATCATCGGCCTTCTGGGGATGACGATGGGCAAGAACAACGTCAACATCGCCAACTTCACCCTCGGCCGGTCGGGCGTGGGGCAGGATGCCATCGCCATCCTCTACCTCGACCAGCCGATCGACCCGAAGGTGATCGAGACGCTGGAAGGCACCGGCATGTTCCAGCAGGTCAAGGCGCTGCAGTTCGAGGTCGCCTGACCGGGCCATTCCGGCCTGGCATGCCTGCGGGGACTCGGCAGAGCTTCGGCTTCACGTTGCCGCAAGCTTGGCCCGTGCCCGGCTTGCGGCAACACCGATGAGACGGTCGGCAATGATGGCGATGGCCGCAACGGCAAGGCCGGCCACCAGTCCGCGCCCGACATCGGCCGTCGCAAGCGCGGCATAGACCTCTTGCCCAAGGTCGCGCGTGCCGACCAGCGCGGTGATCACCAGCATCGACAGCGCCAGGAGGATCGTCTGGTTCAGCCCCAGCAGGATCATCGGCACCGCCATCGGCAGGCGGACCTTGCGCAGGATCTGGCCCCGCGTGCAGCCGCAGACCACCCCCGCCTCGATCAGTTCGGCCGGAACCGAACGCAACCCGTGCGCGGTGTATTTTACCGCCGGCACCAGCGCGAACAGGACAACCGCGATCATCGCACTGAAATCGCCGACGCGGAACAGCATGACAACCGGGATCAGATAGACGAACGAAGGCAGAGTCTGCAGCGTATCGACCACCGTGCCGATGATCCTGCCGGCCGTCTGGTTCGACGCGGCCAGGATTCCCAGAGGCACCCCGATGACCATGGCGAGGACAACCGAAAGTCCGCAAAGGTATACCGTGATCATCGCCTGTTCCCACAGGCCCGACGCGGCGATGAAAAGACCCAGCGCCAGCACCAGGGCCGCAAGGCGCAGGCCGCCCAGTCGCCAGCCGGCAAGGGTCAGGACAGCAAGCAGGAAGGGCCAGGGCAAGGCCAGGAAGAAGCGTTTCACCGGCAGAAGCAGCGTTTCCAGGAACCAGACCCGCACCGCCTCGAGCTGATCGAAGTAGTTGACGTTGATATGCGCAATCAGGTCTGACCAGAAGGGTTTCGTGGTGATCTGCCAGGCCTTGGGCCAGTCCTGCAAGGCAGGGATCAGGTAACCCAGCGCCCCGGTCGCCAGTGTTACAGCCAGCACAATGGTCGTGCGGGGATGGCGACGCCACCAGTTGCCCTTGCGCGGCTCGCTGCGCGCCACGCGTTCCGACATCGCCTGGCTCAGCCGGTCCAGCACCACGGCCAGCGCCGTGATGGCAAGCCCCGCCTCGACTCCCCCACCGATGTTCAGCCGCCGCAGGGATTCGAGCACATCCGCGCCAAGACCCCCGGCACCGATCATCGAGGCGATGATGACCATGTTCAGGCTGAGCATGATCACCTGGTTGACCCCGACCATCAGGTCGGGCAGCGCGACCGGCAGCATCACCTTGCGCATCCGCTGCCACGGCGTGCAGCCGGCCATGTTGGCGAAATCCACGATCTCGGAGGGAACCGCGCGCAGGGCCACGACCGTCACCCGGACCATCGGCGGCATGGCATAGATGATCGTGGCCAGCAGGGCCGCCACGGGGCCGAAACCGAAGAGCACCAGGATCGGAACAAGGAAGGCAAAGGTCGGGATCGTCTGCATGAGGTCGAGGATCGGGGTCAGCACCCTTTCCACCCAGCGCCAGCGCCAGGCTGCGATCCCCTGCACCACCCCACCCACGACACCCAAGGGCACGGCAATCGCAATCGAGGCCAGCGTGACCATGGCGCTGTCCCACTGGCCGAAGATCGCCAGATAGGCCATCAGTGCCCCCGCCAGAAGGCCCAGCCAGATGCTGCGGGCATAGTGCCCCAGCGCAACCGCGGCCACCGTCACCGCCACCCAGGACAGCGGTGGGATGATCGTGGTCGCGCGACGGCCCTTGCCCTCGGTGATGCCGTCCACCAGCAGAACCTTCACCACCTCGTAGGGTGCCTCGATCAGGGTGGCGAAGGCGCGCGTCAGGCCCTTGACCGTCACCGGGCCGATGGCGGCGCTGTCGGTGAGCCATTTCATGCCGGCCGACAGCCAGGCGGCAAAGGGAAGATGCATGGCCTGCGGCGGCCACAGCCAACCGGCGGGCACCGTGGCGAAGATCGTCAACCCCAGTGCGATCAGCGCGATCCCCGCCCAGATCCCGCGCCAGAGCGTCATGCCGACCTGCCTATCAGGACCGAGATCACTGCCGCCGGGGTGACATGGCCGATCACCTGGCCATCGCGTTCCACAGCAAAGGGCGCGTCTGCCGAGACGATCCTTTCGGCCACTTCCTCGATTCGCGCTGCGCCAGGCAGGGTTCCGGCGACGCTGTCCGGCAGACCTGCGACCGCAAGCCGCCCCAGGGTCACTACCTTGGAGCGCGTCACATGCGCGGTGAAGGCGGCGACGTAATCGTTTGCAGGGGCAAGCACCAGGTCTTCGGGGGTGGCCACCTGCACGACGGCCCCGTCCTTTATGATGGCGATCCGGTCGGCAAGGCGGATCGCCTCGTCGAAGTCGTGGGTGATGAAGATGATGGTCTTCTTCAACTGCCGCTGGATGCGCAGGAATTCTTCCTGCATCTCGCGCCGGATCAGCGGGTCAAGCGCGCTGAAGGGTTCGTCAAGGAACCACAGGTCAGGCTCGACGGCAAGGCTGCGGGCAATGCCCACGCGCTGCTGCTGCCCGCCGGACAGTTGGCGCGGATAGTTGCCCTCACGCCCCTGAAGGCCCACCAGCTGAACGACCTCGCGCGCCCTGGCTTCCCGTGCGGCACGGTCCATCCCCTGGATTTCCAGCGGAAAGGCCACGTTTTCCAGCACCGTCAGATGCGGCAGCAGCGCGAAGTGCTGGAAGACCATGCCCATCCGGTGCCGGCGGATTTCGATCATCCGGGCGGGCGATGCCTTCAAGAGATCCTCTCCGTCATAGAGGATCTCGCCGCCCGTGGGTTCGATCAGCCGGGACAGGCATCGCACGAGGGTGCTCTTGCCCGACCCCGACAGGCCCATGATGACGAAGATCTCGCCTTCCGCCACTTCGAGGGTGACATCGCGCACCGCCCCCACATGGTCGGATTGTCGGATCTCTTCCATGGTCGGCACCGCGCCGCCTGCCAGAAGCCGTTCCGGGTGCGGGCCATAGATCTTCCAGACATGCCGGCAGGCAAGCTTGACGGGGCGTTCGGTCATCCGTGTGTCCAAGGGCAGTAGGCTGTCGGCCGGTCACGATTGCGGCGGAATGGCCCCGGAGCCATTCCGCCGGTCGGGATCACTCGATCCAGCTGGTCCAGAGGGCCTCGTTCGCGGTCATCCATTCGTCGACCACATCCTCGACCGACTGGCCCTCAAGATCGACCTTGGCAATCATGCCGCCCATCGTGTCATTGTCGATCCTGAAGGCTTCTACTGCCTTTGCCGCGCCTGGCCATTTCTCGGCCAGGCCCTTGTAGGCAACCTTCCAGATCGGGCCGAAAGGCTTGCCGCAGTCATGGGTGGCCTGCGGGTTCGGACCCCAGGCCGGATCGGTGTAGCAGGCCGGCTCGTAAGGCGGAAATTCCACCCATTCGCCCTTGAACTTCTGTGGGGCCCAATGCGGCGCATAGACCCACAGCAGGATCGGCGCCTGGCGCTGATAGGCGGATTCCAGTTCGGCGAACATGGCGGCATCGGTGCCTGCGTGGATCACCTCGTAGTTCAAGCCCAGCGCCGCGACGCGTTCTTCATCGAAACCGCCCCAGGTGACCGGCCCCCCCAGATAGCGGCCCTTCGGAGCGGTTTCGGGGGTGGCGAACTGCTCTGCGCAGTCATTCAGCGCCTGCCAGTCAGGCAGGCCCGGGCACTTTTCCTTCATGTATTCCGGGTACCACCATTCCTCTTTCGCCAGCATCCCGGTTTCGCCCATCACGACGACATTGCCCGTGGCGGTTGCCGCATCCATCGCTTCCCGCCCGGTGGTTTCCCAGATTTCCATGGCGACATGCAGATCACCCGTCTCCAGGCCGGCGAACTGGGCGAGGTAATCCGCCTGCACCAGCTCGACGTTGTAACCCGCTTCTTCCAGCACGGCAGCCATGATGTTGGTGGTGATGAGCTGCCCGGTCCAGTCATGCAGCGTCAGCTTGATAGGATCGGTGCTTTCCACTTCCGCAAATGCCGCACCGGCGCTGACGGCCAGCGCCGCGAACGCCATTGGGTAACCCATCTTCATTGCTGTCTCCCGTCACTGTTGGTTGTTGTTTCGCCTTCCGTTGCCCGGAAGTGCCTTCCGGGTGCCAGATTTGGGCGAACGCCGTGCCCTGTCAAAGCATTTGTTCCCCCGACGGAAGGCGATCGGCGACAGGTGCAACCCGTGATGGAATTCAGCGATCCGGTTTGCCCTTCTCGGGCGGTCGGGCCCGTGAAAAGCCACAGCGATGCAAGGCCGGACACTGCCGAGCCGGCGGCGTGTGTTCCAGAAACTTTCAGGGATGAAATGGTGGCGAGGGAGGGACTCGAACCCTCGACCTTGCGATTATGAGTCGCACGCTCTAACCAGCTGAGCTACCTAGCCACTGGCGGGCGGATTAAGCGCGCGGCTGCCCGAGGTCAAGGGTGAATCCGCGCGCGGGCCCTGCGCCCTGCAGTCGCCGACCCTTTGCAGCCCCGGCGGGATGATGGCCCATGCTGCCGCGGTTTGAATGCCCGGCGTTCTGTCGTAGGCTCGCTGCGTGACGCCGGACCAATCCCCCAGCCCTGCCAGCAACGCCAGCATCATGCTGCCGCCGAAGCGGTGCCCAGGCCCCAGGGTGCAGCGATGAACGCGCTGGCCGAGGATCGCGCGCTTGCTGCGCTGACCGGCATTGCGCTGGGTGATGCCCTGGGAATGCCGTCGCAGACGCTGGACCGCGCGGCGATCCGGGCGATCTATGGCAGGATCGAAGGGTTCAGGGTGCCAATCGAGGGGCACCCGATATCCCACGGGCTGCGGGCCGCGCAGGTGACGGATGACACCGAACAGACGCTTCTTCTTGCGCGGCGGCTGTTGGCCGATGCCCCGGACTTCGATGAATCCGCCTGGGCCTGCGATCTTCTGGCGTGGGAACGCGACATCCTGGCGCGGGGGCTGCGCGACCTTCTGGGGCCGTCCAGCAAGGCGGCGCTTCTGGCCTTGCAGGCGGGGGTTTCGCCGGCCGAGGCGGGACGGAACGGTGCGACGAACGGCGCTGCGATGCGGATCGCGCCGGTGGGCATCGCAACGCCGCCTGATCCGGCGCGGATGGTGGCGCGCGTGACGCGGGTCTCGCGCCTGACGCATGGCCGGGGCGAGGCGCTGGCCGGTGCGGCAGCCGTGGCAATGGTGGTCAGTCAGGGCATCGCCGGGTCGGGTTTCGAGGCGGCGCTGCCACTGGCCCTGTCCACGGCAAGGCGTCCCCCGGTAGGGGGCAATGCAGCGGCCCATCAGGCGATGGCCGACAGGATCGCGCTGGCGCTCGAGGTGGCGACAGAGGGCGAGGCGGCACTGGCACAGCGGATCGGAACCTCGGTGCAGAGCATGGAGTCGGTCGCCTGCGCCTTCGGCGTGGTCCGACTGGCGGGGGGTGATCCCTGGGAGGCGGCGCTGATCGCGGCGAACATCGGCGACGATACCGATACGATCGTGGCGATGGCCTGCGGCATGGCCGCGGCATGCTGCGGCATGGTGTGCCTGCCTGCCGACCGGGTGGCAGAGCTGCAGCGGGCCAACGATCTGGATTTCGGTCCGCTGGTGCGCGGGCTTCTGGCGCTGCGGCAGGGGGCTGTGTGACGCGGGCCCTTTACGACCGCAGCGGCATCCTGCGTCACGGGCATCCCGCCGTTCATGGCAAGCTGCTGAAGGCCCTTGCCATGCGCGCCCCGGACAAGGCGAACCTCCTGGCTGGCACATGCGAACCGGGGGGCGCCGCTGTGCACAGCGCGAATCGACTGCAGCCGTGCCGGCCGGGCTTGCCCTGTCGGGCGGAACCGGCAGGCTGATACTGCACCGGCGCTGTCATCCGCTGAAACCGACCATGTCCGGGCGCGCTTTCCCGGCTTCCAGGGGCGTGCTCCCGGCGTTCCTGCTGACATGTGGGCCAGCCGCTGCCCGGCCGCCATGTCGCTGACGGGGACGTTTTGCCTCTTGCCATGGGGGCAGGGTTTGCGCTTTCTCGGCCGGTCATGAGAAGGAACGAAGATGCCGACCCAACGCCTGCGCCTGAACGACGGACACTACATTCCCCGCCTTGGCCTTGGCATCTGGCAGGTTCCCGCCGCCGCGACTGCCGAAACCGTCGCGACCGCGCTGCGCCTGGGCTATCGTCTGGTGGACGGCGCGGCGATCTACGGGAACGAGGAAGGTCTGGGCGAAGGCGTGCGGCAAAGCGGCTTGCCGCGTGACGAGGTTTTCGTCACCACGAAGGTCTGGAACGACGATCAGGGGTATGATTCCACCCTTCGCGCGGTCGAGGCGAGCCTTGCGAGGCTGGGGATGGAGCGGGTGGAGCTTTGCCTGATTCACTGGCCCTGCCCGGCACGCGACCGCTATCTTGACACCTGGCGCGCCCTGATCCGCCTGCGCGACGAAGGGCGGGTGCGGTCGATCGGCGTTTCGAACTTCATGGGCGAGCATCTGGAACGGCTGGTAGGCGAAACCGGCGTTGTTCCGGTGCTGAACCAGATCGAGCTGAACCCCCGCCTGCAACAGGCGGACCTGCGCGCGCTGCACGACCGGATGGGCATCGTCACGCAAAGCTGGACGCCTTTGGGACAGGGCCGCAGTTTTGACGCCCCGCCCGTGCGCGATGCCGCAGCCCGCACCGGCAAGACGCCGGCCCAGGTCATCCTGCGCTGGCACCTGCAGCTTGGAGTATCGGTGATCCCCCGCTCCACCCGTGCGGTGGGGCTGGCCGAAAATCTTGCGCTGGACGATTTCGAACTGACGCCCGGGGAAATGGCCGCCATGGCGACGCTGGACGAAGGCGCCCGCTGCGGCCCCGACCCCATGAACTTTGCCTGAGGGGGGCTGCGATGCTGGTGCCCGAACTGACCGTTGCCGACACCACCCGAGCCGCAAATGTGCTTGCCGACTTCGGCTTTGTGCAAGATGGCGGCTTGTGGCATCTGGGAAACCAGGCGCTGCGGCTGGTCGAAGGTCGGGCCACCGGTCACGGCCGCATCGACCATGTCGCCCTGACCGTCCCCGACATGGACGCGGCCCTGTCCCGCTTGACCGGCCGGGGCATCGCGCTGGCCGATGTCACCCCGAACGGGCCCGAGATGATTGCTGAATTCTGGGAAGCGGGCCTGCGATTCGTCTATCTCTCGGGCCCGGAAGGTGCGCGGATCGAACTGTGCCAACGCCTCACCGGGGCGCCTGCCGAAACGGGGCAGGACCATGTCGGCATCCCCTGCGCCGATCTTGCCGCGATGCAGGGATTCCTTGAAGGCCATGGCGCACGTCTTATCGCCGCGGTCGATCTTTCACGCCCCGAAGGCACGATTCCCGTGCGGTTCCTTGCCTTTCATGGCGGGGTGATGGAACTGTTCCAGCCCCCGCTCGCCGACCGCGTGCGTGAGGGTCACTGGTCCCGCCTGCTGGTCCGCGGCCTTCCGGGGCCGATCCATGGTCCCGAGGGGTTGACCCTCGCCCCGCTCTGATGCGCCGGACGCTGACAGAAATCTACGAGGCCCGCGTGGCCGCAGGCACCTTGCGCGCCGACCCCGCGCAACATGCCGTTCTACCCCTGCTGGAAGAGCTGCGCCTCTGGCTGGAAACCAATGCAAACCGCCGCGTGGGGCTTTTCGCCGGCCTTTTCGCCAAGCCGATCACCCCGCCCAAGGGCCTGTATCTGTGGGGCGGGGTCGGGCGCGGCAAGTCGATGCTGATGGATCTGTTCACCGAGGCGACCGACATCCGCCAGAAGCGGCGCGTGCATTTCCATGCCTTCATGCAGGAAATCCACAAGGGCATGCACGAGGCCCGCAAGCGCGGGGTCGAGGACGCGCTGGCCCCCGTGGCCGAGGCGGTGATCCGCGACACGCGGCTTCTGGCCTTTGACGAGATGCAGATCACCGACATCACCGATGCGATGATTGTCGGCCGGCTGTTCGAGAAGCTGTTCGCCGCCGGGGTGGTGATCGTGACCACCTCGAACCGTCCGCCGGAAGATCTCTACAGGAACGGGCTGAACCGCGCTCTCTTCCTGCCCTTCATCGCCATGCTGGAAAGCCGCCTGCATGTCGTGGAACTGGAAAGCCCGACGGATTACCGCCGGCACCGGCTGGAAGGCGCACAGGTCTATTTCCACCCTGCCAGCAAGGCGACAGCGCAGATCGCCGCGATCTGGACCGACCTGACCGGCGGGGCGCCGGACGAGCCGCTGGTGCTGACCGTGAATGGCCGAAGCCTGACCCTGCCGCGCTTTGCCAATGGTGTGGGCCGGGCGACGTTCTGGGACCTCTGCGCCAAGCCGCTCGGCCCGGCAGACTATCTTGCCATCGCCCAGGCCGTTCGGGTGCTGATCCTTGAGGACATTCCCCAGCTTTCGGCCGAGAACTACAACGAAGCCAAGCGCTTCGTTACCCTGATCGATGCGCTCTATGAGGCGAAGGTGCGTCTGATCGCCTCGGCTGCCGATGTGCCCGAACGGCTCTATCTGGAGGGCACCGGCGCCTTCGAGTTCGAACGCACCGCCAGCCGCCTGCGCGAGATGCAGGCTGCCGACTGGGGCAGGGATCTTTGACCCTGATGTGCGGGAAGCCCAGGAATTTTCGGCGAAAATTCTTGGGCGTGCCAGATCATTCCGCCGCGTGGGGCGCGGTCGAGGGCTTCGCACGGCCCGCCAGCGCATCGGCAAAGCCGTGGTTCACATCGCGGTGTCTGGCCTCGTCGGCACGGACGGCGATGATCACATCGCGCAGCCGCGCCGTTTCCGGCAGGTGCCAGTAGTCGATCGCGATCTGCGGCGCAGGGACATTCTCGACCCGACCGGCATCCACCTCGGCCAGATAGGCGGTGTAGCTGACCACCGCCTCCTCCTCCAGATAGCCCACCACGCGATGCGCGGTCTTGGGGAAGAGGAGGTAAAGGAAGAAGTAGGCGTTGAAGAAGATCGCTTGGCCGACCATGATCAGCCCCCGCTCGAAGAGCGACGGTTGCGCGATGTGGATGAAGGTCATCAGGTGCATCCGCTCGTTCTCGGCCTCGTCCAGAAGTTCGCGGATCCAGCCCTGATCCTCGCGGATGTGGCGCAGCGCCTTCAGGTGCTGCAAGAGCCCACCGACCATGCCCGGGACGGCGGCGACGGTTTCCAGCACCACGGCGCGGTGGCCGTAGCGTCTGGAAAAGAAGGCGTCGGCGAAGACGCGCATGAATTTCACGACTCCCAGGGCGACGCGGTCGGACAGGCCCTCGGGGGTCTTGTGGCGATCAAGCGGGCGATGGGGGGTGTCGGTCATGGGCGTTGCTCCTTTCCCGACCGAGATAGTCAGGCAAGGGGGGCGCACAATGCAGGTGCGGCGATTTGCGCCCCTCAGCCTGCCAGCGCCTGCCACAACAGCCGCAGCGCCATGGCGGTGGAGACGACGACCAGAAGTGGCTTGATCAGCCCCGCACCGATGCGCATGGCCAGCCGCGCGCCAAGCGTGGCGCCTGCGACCTGCGCGGCGGCCATCGCCAGGCCCACCGCCCACCAGGTGGCCCCCGTGGGGATGAAGACGAGAAGGCTGCCCACGTTCGAGGCGAAGTTCAGCATCTTCGTATGCGCCGTGGCCTTCAGGATGCCGTAGCCCGCCAGCATCACGAACCCCAGCATGAAGAACGACCCCGTGCCGGGCCCGAAGAAGCCGTCATAGGCGGCAACCAGCGGCACCAGCGTCACCGCAAAGACCGGCGGCGGGATGCGCGCGGCGCGCTGGTCGTCGGAAAGGCCCGGCTTCAGCGCGAAGAAGGCGGCCACCCCGATCAGGACGACGGGCATGACGATCCGCAGGACCTCGGCCGGGATCAGATGCGCGACCAGCGCGCCCCCCGCCCCGGCGATGGCGCTGATCGCGGCCATCCCCAGCTGGTCCTGCGGCCGGACGTGCCCGGCGCGCGCATAGGCCAGCATCGCCGTGCCCGCCCCGAAGGTGCCCTGCAACTTGTTCGTGGCCAAGGCCTCGACCGGCGAAGCCCCGGCCAGAAGCAGCGCCGGCACCGTGACCAGCCCACCCCCGCCCGCGATGCTGTCGATCACCCCGGCCACGAATGCGGCAAGGATCAGGAGAAGTGCAAGCGAAAGGGCGACCTCGAACATGTCCGGCTTGTCGCGCGACCGGGCGGCAGGGGCAAGGGGCGACGTGGTGCCGCCTCTGCCCACCGCCCCCCCACCCCCATCCCCTCCCCACGCGGGGGGAGGGGAGGCGCCCGGGACCCTGCCGTCGGCCATTGCGACCGACCGTCCGGCAACCGCGCTTCCCTCCCCCCTCGTGGGGGAGGGAGAGGGTGGGGGGCACGATCAAGCACTGCTCAGGCCGCGTCCAGCACGGGCCTGAGCAGCGCCATCGGATGCGCCCGCAAGGTCAACCGCATCGCCAGGTAATCCTCGACCACCGCCTCGCCCAGCGTCATCTCGCGGAACTGCACGGCAGGCTCGACGATCGCTTCGCCCTCGATATCGCCGGAAAACAGCGGCAAGGCCGGCCCCGGCGCCAGCGCCTCGGCGGCCCAGAGCGCCTCGCGGCGGCTCAGGCCCAGAACCGCAAATGCATCGGCCTCGGCCAGACGCGCCAGCACCGCAGGCCCCACCCCGGCGCGGCGCCAGACATCCTGAACCGCCTGATAGCCATTCCCCCGCGCCGCCACGATCCAGCGCGCCTCTTCCTCGGCGATGCCCTTGATCTGGCGAAACCCCAGCCGCAGCGCGAGGTCCGGCGGCTGGCCGGGGCGGGTCAGCCATTCCATCACATTGTCCCAGTGGCTGGCGTTGATGCAGGGCGGCAGCACCACTACCCCATGTTCCCGCGCATCGCGCACGATCTGGGCCGGGGCGTAAAAGCCCATCGGCTGGCTGTTCAGAAGCGCGCAGGCGAAGATGCCGGGATGGTGCCGCTTGATCCAGGCCGAGGCATAGACCAGAAGCGCGAAGCTTGCCGCGTGGCTTTCGGGGAAGCCGTAACTGCCGAAGCCCTCGATCTGGGCAAAGCAGCGGCGGGCGAAATCCTCGTCATAGCCGCGCGCCAGCATGCCGCCGATGAAGCGGTCGTGAAACTCGCTGACCGACCCGTGTTTCTTGAAGGTCGCCAGCGACCGGCGCAACCGGTCGGCCTCTTCCGGCGTAAAGCCCGCGCCGACGATGGCGATCTGCATCGCCTGTTCCTGAAACAGCGGCACCCCCAGCGTCTTGCCCAGAACCCGGCCCAGATCGTCGGACGGGAAGCTGACCGGTTCCTGCCCGTTCCGCCGACGCAGGAAGGGATGCACCATGTCGCCCTGGATCGGGCCGGGACGGATGATCGCCACCTGGATCACCAGGTCATAGAAGCAGCGTGGCCGCATCCGGGGCAGGAAGTTCATCTGGGCGCGGCTTTCCACCTGAAAGACGCCCAGCGAATCCGCCCGGCACAGCATGGCATAGGTCGCCGGATCCTCGGGCGGCAGGGTGGCCAGCGTCAGGCGCTGCTGGTGATGCCGTTCGATCAGGTCGAAGGCCTTGCGGATGCAGCTCAGCATCCCCAGCGCCAGGATATCCACTTTCAGGATCTTCAGGCTGTCGATGTCGTCCTTGTCCCAGGGGATGATCGTCCGGTCCTCCATGGTGGCGTTTTCCACCGGACAAAGCTCGTCCAGCCGGCCTTCGGTGATGACGAAGCCGCCGACATGCTGGGAAAGATGCCGGGGAAAGCCCTGGATTTCGTCGATGAGCCGCATGGTCTGGCGCAGGCGGCGGTCCTTCGGGTCCAGCCCGATTTCCGTCAGTCGCTGGTCGGTGATCGCCCCCGGACCCCCCCAGCCCCAGATCTGGCTGGACATGGCGGCCACCGTGTCCTGCGAAAGCCCCATCGCGCGGCCCACCTCGCGCACCGCGCGCTTGCCGCGATAGTGGATCACCGTCGCGCACAGCCCCGCGCGGTGGCGGCCATAACGGTCGTAGATGTGCTGGATCACCTCTTCCCGCCGCTCATGCTCGAAATCCACGTCGATGTCGGGCGGCTCGTTGCGCGCCTCGGAGATGAAGCGTTCGAACACCATGGTGCCTATTTCCGGGGAAACCGAGGTCACGCCCAGCGCATAGCAGACAACGGAATTGGCTGCCGAACCGCGACCCTGGCACAGGATGCCGCGTGATCGCGCAAAGGCCACGATGTCATGGACCGTGAGGAAATAGGGCTCGTAGGCCAGCTTTGCGATCAGCGCCAGTTCATGTGCCATCTGCGCCCGCACCCTGCTGGGCGCGCCTTCCGGGTAGCGCCATCGCAGGCCTTCCTCGGCCAGCCGGGCCAGACGCTGGCTGGCCGTCTCGCCGGGCGCATTCTCCGAAGGGTATTCGTAACGCAACTCGTCCAGCGAAAAGGCGGCCCGCGCGGCGACATCGGAGCTGCGATGCACCGTCGCCTCATGGCCCCGGAAGATGCGCAGCATCTCGGCCTCGGACCTGAGCCGCCCCT
Source organism: Tabrizicola caldifontis (assembly GCF_004762095.1). Taxonomy (GTDB): domain Bacteria; phylum Pseudomonadota; class Alphaproteobacteria; order Rhodobacterales; family Rhodobacteraceae; genus Tabrizicola; species Tabrizicola caldifontis. The sequence goes on along the minus strand of NZ_SIJH01000002.1, from coordinate 50,194 downwards.
CGTTGTTGGGCAGGGCCCGGCGGCCCAGCCGATCCACCGGCACGCCCAGGCGGATCGCAGTCAGCACATCGGCCAGACGGCGGCGCGACCCGTGATGCAGGAAGGGCAGCGCGGTCGCGACCGGGGGCACACCCAGCCGTGCGGCCAGATCGGAAAGCTGCCGGAACCGGTCTGCATCCTGCCCGTCATAGCGCGGTGCCAGGGCCAGGCTGACCTGCCCTGCAAACCGCTCTGCCAGCGCCCGGACATGCCCCCGCCAGCGCGAACTGTCGCCCATCGGCGCAGGCGGCGCCTCGGCCAGCGTCAGGCGCTGGTCGGGCGGCAGGACCAGCATCTCCATGCCTTCGCCCCAGTCCAGAAGATCAGCCATTTCCAGCCGGCACTGCCCCTTTGGCGCGCGCAACTGGCCCAGGCTGAGCAGCCGGCAAAGCCGCCCCCAGGCGGCCCGGTCGCGCGGCAGGCAGGTGGCCTGGAACCCGTCGGTCAGCACGATGCGCGCTGCGGGGATCAGCCGCACCGTCGGCCCGCCATCCCGCGCGATCTCGCGCGCCTTCGTGTGGGCCCGGACGATACCCGCAACCGAATTCACATCGGCCACAGCCAGCGCGGGCATTCCCAACTCGGCCGCACGGACAATGACCTCTTCGGGGTGCGAGGCCCCGGTGAGGAAGGTGAAATTCGTGAGCGTCGAAAGCTCGACGAAGGGCATGGCGACTCAGGGATCTGGAACAAACAAAGAACATACTGCCATGATCGCGCCCGGCAGACCAGCCGCCGCGCGGGTCGAGACGCCTGTCGGATCGAGCGCCTTGGCAGGCGCAAGCCCTTGTCTCGCCTCTGCGCGCGACAGTCGCGCGCAACCGGCTCGGGCGTGCCTCCTGCGGGAGCATTCGGGCAAGGAGCAAATGCAAGTTGCTCCTTCGGATATACCCTCGGGGGGTTCGGGGGCAGACTGCCCCGGCGGCCTGCGCGAAGGGATCAGCGCAGCAGTTCCAGCACCTCGAGGCTGGGATAACCGTCCGGCACCAGGCCGCGCGCCTTCTGAAAGGCTTTCACGGCCGCCACGGTCTTGGGGCCCATGCGGCCGTCCACGCCTCCCGGATCGAACCCGGCCTTTCCCAGCAGCTCCTGCAATTCCATCCGCTCTGCCAGGGTCAGCGCCCGAAGCTCGCGTGGCCAGCCGTGCCGGATCGGCGGCCCGCCCTTCAGCCGGTCCGACAGGCTGCCGATGGCGATGACATAGGCATCTGCGGTGTTGTATTTCTCGATCACCTGGAAGTTCGGCCAGATCAGGAAGGCCGCGCCCCGGTGCCCGCCCGGCAGAAGGATCGACCCCGGCCCGTGATCCGGCAGATCGCCACCGTCCACCAGCCGCACCCCCATCGCCTGCCATTCGGCCACCGGCTTCACCACCCGTTCGGTGGTTTGGTCATAGTCGAACCCTTCGGGCAGGCGCACCTCAACCCCCCAGGGCATGCCCTTCGTCCAGCCCCAGTGCCGCAGGTAGTTGGCCGCGGATGCCAGCGCATCCGCCGGGTCGTCCCCCCAGAGGTTCCGCTTGCCGTCGCCGTCGAAATCGACGGCAAACTTTTCCCACGACGAGGGCATGAATTGCGTATGCCCCGACGCCCCGGCCCACGAGCCGACGAACCGTTCGACATGCCCGCCCTCGACGATCCGCAGCGCCGCGATCAGCTCGGCCTCGAAAAAGGCCCCCCGCCGCCCTTCGTAGGCCAGCGTCGCCAGCGACCCCAGCACCGGCAGATCGCCGCGATAGGTGCCATAGGCGCTTTCCAGCCCCCATACGGCGGCGACGACTTCCTTCTCCACCCCGTAGTCCGCCTCGATCCGCTCAAGAAGGTCGCGGTGGCGGGCAATGGCCTTCAGCCCCAGTGCGACCCGGTCTTCGGATACGGCGGTGTCCAGGTAATCCCAGATGGTCTTGCTGAATTCGTTCTGCTTGCGGTCACGTTCGACCACCTTCGGATCGAAGGTCACCCCCCGCAGCGCGGCGTCGAACACCGCAGCGGAAACCCCTGCCGCCAGTGCGCGGGACCGGAATTCCGCAACCCAGGCCTCAAGCCCCGCCTGATTTCCCATCTGCATGTCCACCCCCGCCACGGGATCGGGCAGGATGGTCTGCGCCCTGGCCATCCCCAGCGCCACCACTACGACACCGATCGCACCTGCAAGCCCACGCATCCTGCCCCATCAGTCAGCCGCAATTCGCACGGAATTGTGCTTCCTCTCTGCAAAAATATCCCGCAGGGGTACCGGGGAACGCGAAGTCCCCCGGACCCGTCACCTCCGCCTGCGCACCAGGCGCCGTTTTGCCGCCGCCTGAGCGGGCTTCCGCGGCTGATACTTGCCACCCTTCCGCCGTGGCGGCCGCATCGTCGCCCCCTCGACCGACAGAAGCTCCAGGATCAGCCCGCCGGTCACCGGTGCCGCCTCGACCAGCCGCACCACGACCTTCTGCCCGATCCCGAGCGTCAGCCCCGTCTCTGCCCCCATCAGGGTCTGGCTACCCTCGTCATAGTGGAAATACTCGCGCCCAAGCGCGCGCACCGGAATCAGGCCGTCCGCCCCGGTCTCGTCCAGGCGCACGAAGACCCCGAACCGCTGCACGCCAGAGATCCGGCCCGAGAACTCGGCCCCCACCCGGTCGGCCAGATAGGCCGCGAGGTAACGGTCGGTCGTGTCCCGTTCGGCTGCCATGCTGCGCCGCTCGGCTTCTGAAATCAGCTTCCCTGTCTCTTCCAGGTTCTCCATGTCCCACTGGCTCAGCCCGTCCTTGCCCCAGCCATGGGCCGAGATCAGCGCGCGATGCACGATCAGGTCGGAATAGCGCCGGATCGGGCTGGTGAAATGGGCGTAGGTCCGCAAGGCAAGGCCGAAATGGCCGAAATTCTCGGGGTGGTAATAGGCCTGGGTCATCGACCGCAGGGTGGACAGGTTGATCAGCTCGTCGAACTCTGTCCCCTCTGCCTGCTGCAAGAGCCGGTTCAGGTGCCTTGTCTGCAACACCTGCCCCTTGGCCAGCGTCAGACCGGCGCTTTCGGCCACCTCGCGCAGGCCCTCCAGCTTCAGCGGCGAAGGTTCCTCGTGCACCCGGAACAACAGTGGGTGCTTCCGTCGGATCAGCTCTTCGGCGGCGGCGACATTGGCGAGGATCATCATCTCCTCGATCAGCCTGTGCGCTTCCAGCCGTTCCTTGAATGCGACCGAGATGACGCGGCCCTCCTCGTCCAGCTCGATCTTGCGTTCCGGCAGTTCCAGGTCCAGGGGCTGCCGCGCTTCGCGCGCCCGTGCCAGCGCGGCATAGGCAGCGTAAAGCGGCCGCAGGATCGGCTCCAGCAAGGGCGCGGTCTTTTCGTCCGGCGCCCCGTCCACCGCCGCCTGCACCTGCGCATAATGCAACGAGGCGACCGAGCGCATCATGCCGCGCACGAAGCGATGGCTACGCTTGTGGCCGTCCTTGTCGATCACCATCCGCACCGCGATGCAGGCGCGATCCACCCCTTCATGCAGCGAACACAGGTCGCCCGAAAGGATGTCGGGCAGCATCGGCACCACGCGGTCGGGGAAATAGGTGGAATTGCCCCGCCGACGTGCCTCGCGGTCCAGCGCCGATCCGGGCGTGACGAAATGCGCCACGTCGGCGATGGCAACCCAGATCACGAAGCCGCCGATATTCGCAAGGTCGGTGTCGGCTTCGGCATAGACCGCATCATCCCGGTCGCGCGCATCGATCGGGTCGATGGTCACCAGCGGCAGGTCGCGCAGATCCTCGCGGCCTGCCATCCCCACGGGCTCCGCCCGGTCGGCCTCGGCGATCACCTCATCGGGAAAGGTATCGGGAATCCCGTGCTGGTGGATGGCGATCAGGCTTGCCGCGCGCGGTCCTGCCGGATCGCCCAGTCGCGCGATCACCCGCGCCGCCGGCAGGCCGAGGCGGCGACCGCCAAGTGCCTCGGCCTCGACCAGTTCGCCGTCCTTTGCGCCCATGGTCATGTCTGCCGCGACGCGCCATTCCTTGTCCGCCCCCTTTTCGATCGGCAGGATGCGGCCACCCTCGGCGTTCGAACGGAACACCCCAAGCACCTTGGCTGGGTTCGACCCCAGCTTGCGGATCAGCCGCGCCTCGTAGGCGTGATCGTCCAGATCCACCTTCGTCAGCCGCGCAAGGATCCGGTCGCCCGCCCCTAGCGCCGGATCGCCCTTCTTCGGCACGATCAGGATGCGCGGTCCTTCGTCCACGCCCTCCTCCAGGGGTTTTGCGTAAAGATCGCCCGCCCGGTCCGGTGCCAGAACCTGCAACACCGCCACCGGCGGCAATACCCCTGTCTCGCGGAAGCGGCGTGCCGACTTCTCGACCACGCCCTCGCCCTCCAGCTCGCGCAGCAGCCGCTTCAGCTCGATCCGCGCGTCACCCTTGATCCCGAAGGCCCTGGCAATGTCGCGCTTGGCCGAAAGGCCGGGGTTTTCGGCGATCCACTGCCGGATCTGGTCTTTTGAGGGCAAGGGTTTCATGCCCAATCGCCTATCATGAGACGGCGGCAAAGACTATCCCGGCATGACGCTGCCGACAGACAGATGCCCGCGCAGGGGCCGGGGGCAGAATGTCCCCGCAGGCTGGGCTGGCCAGGTCAAGGGCCCCGGGAAAGGAAAGGGGGCCGCACCCGTCAGGGAACGCGCTGCGGCAAGGGCCGGTCAGAGGGCGCGGCGCATGTGGCGGTGCGGAATGCCCGCGTCCAGGAATTCGTCGCCTTCCACGGCAAAGCCCAGCTTCTGGTAGAACCCCGTCGCATGGGATTGCGACCCGAGACAGGCCTCTGTCACCCCCGGCTGGCTGCGCAGCACGTCCAGCGCGGCCCGGATCAGTGCCGCGCCAAGGCCCGTCCCCCGTGCCTCGGGCAGCACGCAGACCCGGCCGATCTTGCCGGCCGCGCCCTTTATCAGAAGCCGCGCGGTCCCGACCGGCCGATCATCCTGAAGGGCGAGCAGGTGGATGGCGCCTTCGTCCAGCCCATCCAGTTCGTCGGCCTCGCTGACGCCCTGCTCCTCGATGAACACCAGCCGCCGCAGGCGCTGGCAGGTAGCGATATCGCGCGTCTGCTCGATGCGGATCATGCGAAATACTCCCGCAGGATGCGGCCATAGATCGCCTTCAGCTGGTGGATCTGCGCGATTGCCACGCGTTCGTCCACCTGGTGCATCGTCTGTCCCACCAGCCCGAATTCCACCACCGGGCAATGATCCTTGATGAAACGCGCATCGGACGTGCCCCCGCTGGTCGAGGCGACCGGCTTTCGCCCCGTTACGGCCTGCACGGCGCGCGCCACCAGCGCTGAAAGCTCGCCCGGCGGCGTCAGGAATGCCTCGCCCGAGACCGAGATCTTCAAGCCGATTTCCACGCCCGCAGCCTCGGCCACTGCTGCTGCCTCGGACCGAAGCCAGGACGACAGCGTGTCGCCCGAATGCGTGTCGTTGAAGCGGATGTTGACCGTGGCCGTCGCCTGCGCCGGGATCACGTTCGAGGCCGGGTTGCCGCAGTCGATCGTGGTGATCGCCAGGGTGGAGGGGTCGAAATGCTGCGTGCCCCGGTCCAGCGGCTCGCTCTCCAGCTTCGCGAGGAGCTTCACCAGCGCCGAAAGCGGATTCTTCGCCCGGTGCGGATAGGCGGAATGGCCCTGCACGCCGGTGACCGTGATTCTGGCCGTCAGGCTGCCGCGGCGGCCGATCTTCATCATCTCGCCCATCTCGTGCGGGCAGGTGGGCTCGCCCACCAGGCAATGCGTCATCCGCTCGCCGTTGAAGGCCATCCAGTCCAGAATCGCCAGTGTGCCGTCCCTGCCCTCGCCTTCCTCGTCGCCGGTGATCGCCAGGATCACCGCGCCGTCAGGCGGCGTCTCGCGCACGAAATCCACCGCCGCTGCGACGAAGGCCGCGACGCCCGACTTCATGTCGCAGGCGCCGCGACCATACATGAAGCCGTCTTTCACCACGGCCCCGAACGGATCGAACCGCCAGGCCGCCCGGTCGCCGACCGGCACCACATCCGTGTGCCCGTTGAAGCCGAAGGCCCGGTTCGACCCCGCCTTGCCCCAGCGCGCATAAAGGTTGGCGATCCCGCCCCGGTCCACCCGAAAACAGGCAAAACCTGCCGCTTGCAGCACCTCGGCCAGCAGCGTGATGGCGCCGCCTTCTGCCGGGGTGACCGAGGGGCAGCGGATCAGCCGCGCGGTCAGGTCAACGGGGTCAAGCGGTTCGATGGACATGCAGGGGGCTCTTCTGGTGACGGAACCGACTGACTACCCACTCGCAACCGCAACCTCAAGGTGTGCCGTTTGCGCGCCGCTGTTCGTTCGACGGCATCTCTCTGCCGCCACCATGCCCCGCGAGTGGTGGTCGAACACCATCGAGGTGCGGTCCCGGCTGTCCGGTCAATCGAAGAACGGGGTCATCTGCGCCACGATCACCGAATTCTCGTCCAGCGCCCGTTGCATCAGCGCCTGTTCCTCGGCGTCGATCTCTTCGCCGGCCTTCAGCCGGTCTTCCAGCGTGCCATGGCCGGTGACCTCCAGCGGCGCAAGATCCGCCTCCTTGAGAATGGCCACCGTCTCGCGCACCGCCTCGGCCTCGTCGACGCCGCTGGCATAGATCACCAGCCCCGCCCCCGTGGCCTTGTCCGGCAAGCCGTCGCCCGCCTTGCGGCCGACCTCGACCACCAGGGTATATACCTTCTGCGGCCGCTTCGGCCTTTCGGGCGCCTCGGCCATCCTCAATCCCGCAAGAGCTCGTTGATGCTGGTCTTGGCCCGGGTCTGCGCATCGACCTTCTTCACGATCACCGCGCAGTAAAGGTTGACCCCGCCCTTCGACGGCATCGAGCCCGCCACGACCACCGACCCCGCCGGCACCTCGCCGTACATCACCTCGCCGGTCTCGCGGTCCACGATCTTGGTGGATTTGCCGATGAAGACGCCCATCCCCAGGACGCTGCCCTCGCGGACGATGCAGCCCTCCACCACTTCCGAGCGCGCGCCGATGAAGCAGTTGTCCTCGATGATCGTGGGGTTGGCCTGCATCGGCTCCAGCACCCCGCCGATGCCGACGCCGCCGGAAAGATGCACATTCTTGCCGATCTGCGCGCAGCTGCCGACCGTGGCCCAGGTATCGACCATGGTGCCCTCATCGACATAGGCGCCCAGGTTCACGAAGCAGGGCATCAGCACCGCGCCCTTGCCGATGAAGGCCGACCGGCGCACCACGCAGTTCGGTACCGCGCGGAACCCCGCCGCGCGCCATTCCGTATCGCCCCAGCCGGCGAACTTCGAATCCACCTTGTCCCACCAGGATCCCCCCTGCGGCCCGCCCGACTGCTGCGCCATGTCGCGCAGGCGGAAGCCCAGCAGCACCGCCTTCTTCGCCCACTGGTTCACATGCCAGTCATTGCCGCGCTTTTCCGCAACCCGCAGCGTCCCCGCATCCAGCGCGGCCAGCGTCGCCTCGATGGCGTTGCGCATCTCGCCCTTCGTGGCCGGGGTAATCGTGTCCCGCGCCTCCCAGGCGGCTTCGATGGCGGCTTCCAGCGCGGCATGGGTCATGCGGAATTTCCTTTTCGGTTGGTCATGAGACTGCCGACCCTATAAGCCTTGGGGCAGTTTCACGCAATCCGAGCCAGTTGATGACCGAAGACCACCGCAGTCACACGTTCCGCGACAGCATTGAGGACGCCGCCGCCGTCCGTCGTATCCCCGACACGCCCCAGACCCGGGCGCCGGCCTATCGGCTGGCCTTTGTGGACCGCGACTTCATGCTGCGCGACGAACTCCGCCCCGTGCGGCTGCAGCTGGAACTGCTGAAGCCGCAGATGATCATGGACGAACGCGGCATCGAATCGACCGTGGTCATGTTCGGCGGCGCGCGCATTCCCGCGCCGGAACACCGCGATACCGCAGCGACCCGGACGCTGGCGGACTTGTCGCACTACTACGACGAGGCCCGCCGCTTTGCCCGGCTGATCACGGAACGCAGCGTGGCAAGCTACGGGAAGGAATGGGTCATCGCCACCGGCGGCGGCCCCGGCGTGATGGAGGCCGGCAACCGCGGCGCGGACGAGGCCGGGGGCCAGTCGATCGGCCTGAACATCGTGCTTCCGCACGAACAGGCCCCGAACGCCTATGTCACACCTGATCTGTCGTTCAACTTCCACTACTTCGCCATCCGCAAGATGCATTTCCTGATGCGTGCGCGGGCGATCGTGGTCTTTCCGGGCGGTTTCGGGACGATGGATGAACTGTTCGAAAGCCTGACCCTGATCCAGACCCGGCGCATGAAGCGTGTCCCCTTCATCCTGTTCGGCCGCGACTGGTGGGAAAAGGTGGTGAACTGGCACCACCTGTCCGAGGCGGGGGTCATCAGCCCCGAGGACCTGTCGCTTTTCGCCATGGTCGAGACCGCGGAAGAGGCGATCTCGCTGATCGATGGGTGGCAGCACGTCTAGTGCGGCCATCGGGCGCGCGATCACGCGGGAAGGGGCAGCGCGACGGCGGCGGAACCGGCTGCCGCAGGCCACCGCGGAAGGCCGGGGTCAGAACCTTTCGGCGCGCAGAACCTCGGCGTCCGTGACCCCGATCACGCCGATGTGCCGGTCGACCACGCCGAAGGCGGCCTCCAGCAGGATGTCCAGCCGCTCGGGCCGGATCAGGCAGACGACGGCCACCATCCCGCTGCGGCCGACCTGGCCCTCGCGCGTCCAGCGCCCCGACCGGCCCGAACCGCCCAGCACCGGCAGCACCGTGAATCCGGTGACCCCCGCCTTTTCCAAAGCCGAGGTCAGCCGCCCCTCCATCGGTGCCTCGATGATGATCTCGACCCGCTTTGCCTTGTGCGTCTGCATGTCACCCCCCCACAGCCTGCGCCACGGCCACCCAGGCCGGAATCCCGATCACGAGGTTGAACGGAAATGTCACCCCCAGCGAAAGCGTCAGATAGATCGATGGCTTGGCATCCGGCAGCGCCACCCGCATCGCCGCCGGCACCGCGATATAGCTGGCCGAACCGGCCAGAACCATCATCAGCGCGACGCCGCCCTGGGACAGCCCCAGCAGCAGCCCCGCCGCCAGTCCGAACCCGGCGCCGACCACCGGCATCACCATGCCGAAGGCCAGCACGCCACCGGTCAAAACCCCCCTTGCGCTGCGCATCCCCCGGCCCGCCACCAGCCCCATGTCGAGGAGAAACAGGCACAGCACCCCCTGGAAGGGCGCGACGATGAAGGCCTCGATCCGCGCCATGCCGGGCTCGCCGGTCACCAGACCAATCAGGAAGGATCCGACCAGAAGGACGATCGACCCGTTCAGCAGGATCTCGCGCCAGAGGTCGGCATCCATCTTCTCGGCCCGCCCTCCCGACCGGCTGGCAAGAAAGAGGGCCGAGATGATCGCCGGCGCCTCCATCGCCGCAGCGACCGCGACCATGTAGCCTTCGGCGGTCAGGCCCGCACCTTGCACCACTGACGCGGCCGTGACGAAGGTGACGATCGAGATCGACCCGTAATGCGCGGCAACCGCGGCGGCATCCGTGGCCGAAAGCCGGGTCATCACCTTCAACAACGCGAAGGCCGCGAAGGGAATGACGAAGGACAGCACGCTGCCGGCGACCAGCGCCGCAAGCAGCCGTCCGTCCAGCCCGTGATCCGCCACCGAGACCCCGCCCTTGAAGCCGATCGAGAACAGCAGGTAGATCGACATCCCCTTGGCCACCGCCTCGGGGATGGTCAGCTCGCTGCGCGCCAGGGCCGCGAAAAGCCCCAGCGCAAAGCACAGGATCATCGGTGTCAGAAGGTTGGCGCTTGCCAGCGCCAGCATGTCCTGCATCGGTCGTCCCCCGTTTTTGCCCGGTATGACGCAAGCCCGCAAAAGCGCAAGACCTGCCATCCGGGAATCCGGTTTCGTTCTTCCCCGACTCGGGTCCGCCTGCTACAGATGGGGGCATGACGCTTCACACCCCCAAGATAACGGGCGCTTCCGGTCGTCCGGTGATCCGGCAACTGGACGAGGCAGCAATCAACCGCATCGCGGCGGGCGAGGTGGTGGAACGCCCCGCCTCGGCCGTGAAGGAACTGGTGGAAAACGCGCTGGACGCAGGCGCCAGCCGCATCCAGGTGGACATAGCGGACGGCGGCAAGACGCTGATCCGGGTCACGGACGACGGCTGCGGCATGACGGCGGATGACCTGCCGCTGGCGCTGTCGCGTCATGCGACCTCGAAGATCGACGGATCGGACCTGCTGGACATCCGCAGCTTCGGCTTCCGGGGCGAGGCGCTGCCCAGCCTGGGCGCGGTGGGTCGGCTGACCATCACCTCCCGCGCCGAGGGCCACCCCGCAGCACAGATCGCCTGCGAGGGTAGCCGCCTGTCGCCTGTCCGCCCCGCCGCGCTGTCCCGCGGCACGGTGGTCGAACTGCGCGACCTGTTCTTCGCCACCCCGGCGCGGCTGAAGTTCCTGCGCTCCGACCGGGCCGAGATGCAGGCGGTGGCCGAGGTCGTCCGCCGCCTGGCCATGGCCGAACCCCAGGTGGGCTTCACGCTGCGCGACGTGACCGGGGGCGAGGCGAGGACCCTGTTCCGCGCCGATCCGCAATCGGGCGATCTGTTCGACGCGCTGGAAGGCCGGCTTGCCGGGATCCTCGGGCGCGAATTCACGGAAAACGCCCTGCGCATCGACGCGGAGCGCGAGGGGCTGCGCCTGCGGGGCTTTGCCGCGCTGCCGACCTATTCGCGCGGCTCCTCGGCGCAGCAATACCTGTTCGTGAACGGCCGCCCGGTGCTGGACCGGATGCTGTTCGGGGCGCTGCGGGCCGCCTATTTCGACGTGCTGTCGCGCGACCGGCACCCGGCGGCGGTGCTGAACCTGATCGCCGACCCGCAGCGCGTGGACGTGAACGTCCACCCCGCCAAGGCCGAGGTCCGCTTCCGCGAACCCGACGCCGCGCGCAGCCTGATCATCACCGCGCTGAAATCGGCGCTGGCTGGGGCAGGGCACCGCGCCTCCTCCACAGTGGGCGCGGCCACGCTGGCCGCCTTCCGCCCCGAGCCGCGCGTCTGGCAGATGGACCGGCCCGGCCAGCCGGCCATCGCCCGCGCCTTCGCCTTCCAGTCCCCCGACGGATTTGCCGAGGCACCCCAGGCCACCGCCTTGGCACCCGCTCTTCGCGAGGCAGAACCGCAGGCGCAGGACGTGGCGCCAGAGGCCCACCCCCTTGGCACCGCCCGCGCCCAGCTGCACGAAAACTACATCGTCGCCCAGACGGCGGCCGGCATCGTCATCGTCGATCAGCATGCCGCCCACGAACGGCTGGTCTATGAACGGCTGAAGCGCCAGCTGGCCGAAACCGGGATCCGCAGCCAGCCGCTGCTGATCCCCGAGATCGTCGAGCTTTCGCCCACCGATGCCGCCCGCCTTCTGGACGCCGCACCGGCGCTGGCCGAGGTCGGGCTTGTGATCGAACCCTTCGGTGGTGCGGCGGTGGCGATCCGCGAAACCCCGGCGATCCTTGGCCAGGTGAACGGCACGGCGCTGGTCCGCGACATCCTGGACGAACTCGCCGATCAGGGCGACAGCGGGCTGGTCCGGGCCAGGATTGACGCGATCCTCAGCCGGATGGCCTGCCATGGCTCGGTCCGTTCCGGCCGGCAGATGCGGCTTGAGGAGATGAACGCCCTTCTGCGCGAGATGGAGGCGACGCCGCTTTCGGGCCAGTGCAACCACGGCCGGCCGACCCATGTGGAACTGTCGCTGGCCGACATCGAACGGCTGTTCGGCCGCCGATGATCACGCTGTTCGGCCAGAGCTATCAATGGAACGACCCCGAGGTGCTGATCCTCGGGGGTCTTGCCGCGCTGCTGCTCGGTCTTCTCGTCCTGATCCTGCGCGCGACGGCCCGGGCCTCGTCGGCCACCGAACCGCTGCTGCGCGAGATCTCCTGGCTGGCCGCGCGGGTGCAAAGCCTGGGAGACGGGCAGGAACGGCTGGCGGGCGGGCTACACCATGTCTCGGAGGCGCAGGCCGTCAGCCAGAGCGCGATGCTTCAGGTCATGGAACAGCGGCTGGCCGAGGTGCAGCGCCAGATGACCGAGGCGCTGCACGGCACCTCGACCCGCACCGCCCGCAGCCTGGGTGAATTGCAGCAACGGTTGGAGACCATCGACAAGGCGCAGGCGAACATCGAGAAGCTGTCGGGCAACGTCCTGAGCTTGCAGGACATCCTGTCGAACAAGCAGACCCGCGGCGCCTTCGGGGAAATCCAGCTGCACGACATCGTGCAGAAGGCCCTGCCGAAGGACGCCTACACGATGCAGGCGACGCTTTCCAACGGCCGCCGCGCCGACTGCCTGATCCACCTGCCGAACCCGCCCGGCCCCATCGTGATCGACGCCAAGTTCCCGCTGGAAGCCTACGAGGCGCTGCGCCGTGCCGACACGCCTCGCTTGGCGCAAGAGGCCCAGCAGCTGATGCGCCAGGCCGTCCGCGCCCATATCCGCGCCATCGCCGAGAAATACATCCTGGAGGGCGAAACCGCCGACGGGGCGCTGATGTTCCTGCCCTCGGAAGCCGTCTATGCCGAGCTTCACGCCAATTTCGCCGACCTGGTGCGCGAAGGCTTTGCGGCAAAGGTCTGGATCGTCTCGCCCACCACCTGCATGGCGACGCTGAACACGATGCGGGCGGTGCTGAAGGACGCACGGATGCGCGAACAGGCTGGCGCGATCCGGCGGGAATTGTCGCTCCTCTACGCCGATGTCGAACGGCTGGGCGCGCGGGTGGAAAACCTCGACCGCCATTTCGGCCAGGCGGCGAAGGACATCGAGGAAATCAAGATCTCCTCCGACAAGGCCACGAAACGCGCGCGACGGCTGGACAATTTCGACTTCGAGGAACTGGCCCCGGACATCCCCGCCCGGGTGGCCGGCCCGAGGGCGGCGGAATGATCCACCTGCGCCCCACCGACTATGTCCGCCAGCCCTGGAAGAACGGGCGGGGCACGACCGTCGAACTTTGGCGGCTGGAACGCGACGGTCAGCTTCTGGTGCGGCTGTCGCGTGCAGCGGTGGTCGAGGACGGGCCTTTCTCGGTCTTTCCGGGCATCGAACGGAATCTGACCGTACTTTCGGGCCCCGGCTTCCGGCTGAAGGGTGGGGGGCTTGATTTCCGCTGCGAGCCGCTGGTGCCGGTGGCGTTCCCGGGCGACGTGCCCTTGCAGGCGACCGAAACCATGGGCCAGCAGTCCGACGATTTCAACGTCATGACCTTGCGCCTTCTGCCCAGGCCCGAGGTTCTGCCCGCACAGAACGATCTTCTGCCTGCGGGCGGGCTGCTGGCGCTTTATGCTCTTGGTCCGGTCCGGGTGAATGGCGAAGCGATTGCCCGCGATGACCTTGTCCTAACCGACGGCGCGGCGCGGTTGCAGGGTGATTGGCCGGTCATCGCGGTCCGCCTGACCGGCATCTAAATGCGGAACAACGGCTGAGCCAGGCGCGGAACCAGCCCGCGGAACCGCAACGGCGCATCGGTCGCAGCCAGGCAGATGCAATCCTCACCGGCCAGAGCGACCGGAGTGTGTTCCACCTCTTCGTCGGCGATCTCTATGTCGCCACGGTCGAAGCGGTCGTTCTCGTCGGCGAATGCGCCCTGCAGGACCAGCGTCAGTTCCATACCCCTGTGGCCGTGGTCCGGCACGGCGACCCCGGCGGGGATGTAAAGCAGCCGGGCGGTCGCGCTTCGCCCTGTAGGCAGGATCGCCTGTTTCACCCCGCCGCCGATCCGCCGCCACCGCACCGCCGAAAGATCGCCGCCTACATAATCCGCCAGGGGGGCCGGGAAGATCCCGGCCGTCTTCAGCGGCTCGGTGCGTGTCGCCTGCGGCAGGCCGTCGATCCGCGCCAGTGCCGCCTCCAGCGCGGCCTCGCCCATGGCGATCTCATCGATTTCCTCGATCAGCGCGCCGCCGACCGCGTCGAACGAGGCAAGCCTCGCCCTGCATTCGTCGCACATCGAGACATGGGTGGCGACGACCAGGTTGAAGGCCTCGGGCAGTTGCCCGACCGAATAGGCCATGAGCAGCTGGTCCGAGAGATGGTGGCGTATCTTCATTCGCTTCGGTCCTTCACGTCATCTGCTGGCGCAACTTTTCCAGCGCCAGCCGGATGCGCGATTTGATCGTGCCCAGGGGCAGCCCCGTCTCGGCGGCGATCTCGCTGTGCGAAAGCTCGCCGAAGAAGGCGCGTTCGATCAGCGCGCGCTGTTTTTCGGGCAGTGCCGCAAGCGCGCGACCCAGCCGTTCCGTCTCTTGCTGGGCTTCCATCACCTCGGCCTGGTCAGGCTCGGGCTCCGGTCCCCAGTCCAGTTCCTCCGGCTCGGCGCGGCGATCCTTGCGCAGCGCGTCGATCCGCTTGTTCCGCGCGATGGTGAAGACCCAGGTCGCCACCGACGCCCGCGCGGGGTCGAAAAGATGCGCCTTCTGCCACAGCACCGCCATGACATCCTGCGCGCATTCCTCGGCAAGCGCCGCACCGGCGCCCGACTTCATCAGGAAGGCCTTCACCCTGGGGGCGAAGTGCCGAAACAGCGCCGCAAAGGCCGCCCGGTCCTGACAGTCGCGCACCCGAAGCATCAGGCCCGCCCAATCCGTTCCATCCTCTGCCTGCGCCAAGACCCTTTCCTTCCTGCGGGGCAATCCCTGCCCGCCAGCCGCCCCCGAGGGCTGCGGCTGACCGGCTTGCTCCGTCATAACGGGTCTTGAAGCGTCAAGCATCATGGTTCTCTTACGCACCACGCTGCCGGACGGATCACTTGTCAGGCCGATCTGGAGCGCGGCCGAAATCTGTCAAGGGTGTCATGTCAACTCTGTTTGACAATCTGCTTTCCGCGCTGTCAGGGTGATCCGACAGGGGGCCTGCCGCGTAAGCCAACAAAACCACTGAAGGAAGTCCCCTGAATGCCGTTCGAGACCCTGGGCCAGGCCCCCCGCCGCATCGCTGTCATCGGGGGGGGCATTGCGGGGATGGCTGCTGCACACATGCTGGCCGATACCCATTCCGTCGTGCTTTACGAAGCCGAACCCCGCCTTGGCGGCCATGCGCGAACGGTGATTGCGGGCAAACGCAGGGATCAGCCAGTGGATACCGGCTTCATCGTGTTCAACAAGGTGAACTATCCCCACCTGGTGCGGCTGTTCCAGCAGCTGGGCGTGCCCGTCACTGAAAGCAACATGTCCTTCGGTGCCTCGTTCAGAGGAGGGCGGCTGGAATACGGTCTTGCATCGCTTGACACGATCTTTGCCCAGCGCCGGAACGCCTTCGACCCGCGTTTCCTGCGCATGCTGGCCGACATCCTGCATTTCAACCGCAACGCCGAAGCGGTCGCCAGCGATCCCACCATGACCATAGGGGAACTGCTTGGGCGCCTCGGCACCGGGGCCTGGTTCCGCGACCACTACATCACCCCCTTTTCGGGCGCGATCTGGTCCACCCCGACCTCGGGCATCCTGAACTTCCCGGCGCAGGCGCTGGTGCGGTTCTTCCGCAATCATGCGCTGATGGACTATACCGGGCAGCACCAGTGGTATACGGTCAGGGGTGGGTCGATCGAATATGTCCGCCGCCTGCAGGCCGCCATGACTGCCCAGGGCGTTGACATCCGCACCGGCGCGCCCGTTGCCGGTATCCGGCGCGAGGCGGGATCGGTCCTTGTCCGCGCGTCGGGGGCCGATTGGGAGCTGTTCGATGACGTGGTGCTTGCCTGCCATTCCGACCAGGCCCTGCGGCTTCTGTCCGACGCCACCCCGCACGAGACGCAGGCACTGGCCGCGATCCGCTATCAGCCGAACGAGGCGGTGCTGCATTCCGACCCGTCGCTGATGCCGAAATCGCAAAAGGTCTGGGCTTCCTGGTCGTATGTCGAACCCGCGACCGGGCCCGGCGACCGCATCGACCTGACCTACTGGATGAACTCTCTGCAACCGATCCCGCAGGATGATCCGCTGTTCGTGACGCTGAACACCGCCCGGCCGATCCGGGATGATCTGATCCACGATGTAATCACCTTCCATCACCCGGTGTTCGACGTGGCCGCCTTCGCCGCGCAGGAACGGATCCGGGTGATGAACGGCGCGCGCAACACCTGGTTCTGTGGTGCGTGGATGCGTAACGGCTTTCACGAGGATGGCTTTGCCTCGGCTGTCGATGTCGTCAACGCGATGGCCGAACGCCAAAGCCTGAGGTTGGCGGCATGATGCGGGTGCAGCGGATCCGGGCGGAAACCTTCCACGGCCGCAAGGGCCCGGTGAAGAACGCCTTCCGCTATTCGGTAGACTACCTCCTGCTCGACCCTGAAAGGTACGAAGGGCCGGCGTTGTTTTCCCGTAACCGCGGCAACCTGATGTCGCTTCATGATGCCGACCACGGCGGCGCACCGGGCGAGGGGCGCGGAGTCGCCTGGGCGCGCGAGGTGCTGGCCGGGCACGGCCTTGCCCACGACCGCGTCCTCCTCCTCGCGCAGCCGCGCCTCTTGGGCCACGTGTTCAACCCGGTTTCCTTCTGGCTGGCATACGATCACCTCGGCCACCTGCGCGCGGTGATTGCCGAGGTAACGAACACCTACGGCGACCGTCATTCCTACCTCTGCCACCGCGAGGACCGCGCCCCCATCACCCGTGAGGACACGATCCTTGCGCGGAAGATCTTTCACGTCTCGCCCTTCCAGCCCGTGGCCGGAACCTATTCCTTCCGTTTCGATATCCGGCCGGATCGGATCGGAATCTGGATCGACTATACCGCCCCTGACGGCGGTGGCTTGTTCACAAACCTGGTCGGCCCCCGCCTGCCGCTGACCACCGCAGGCATCCTGGCTTCTGCGCTGCGTCGTCCCTTTGGTTCGCGCCGGGTGCTTGCGCTGATCCATTGGCAGGCGCTGAAGCTCTGGTGGAAGAAGGTCCACTTCAACCATCGCCCCGCGCCCCCCACCGAAGACGTGTCACGATGATCGGGCAGCCCCGCCCCGACCCCAGAGCCGGCGCAGCCCCCGCATGCCGACAGGGACGCAAGAGATCCCGGGTCAAGCCCGGCGCGGGATTGCGCGAGATGGCTGACCCCTGCGCGAATGCCTCGCGATGACAGACCGCCTTCCCGCGTGGTCGCTGTTCGCGGCGCTGATCGCCATGGCAGGCCTGCCGATCTACATTCACGCGCCGAAATACTACGTCGACAGCTACGGTGTTTCGCTGGCATCGCTCGGGTTCACACTCGCCGCGTTGCGCCTGATCGACGTGGTGCAGGATCCTGCCCTTGGCTGGCTGGCGCAGGCCACCCGGCCCCGTCGCCGTGCAGGCGTGGCACTTGCCACAGCCGTCATGGCCGCCGGGATGATCGCCCTTTTCGCCGTTCCCCCGCCCATCGCGCCGCTCATCTGGTTCGCCCTGTGCCTGACCGCACTGTTCAGCGCCTTTTCCTTCCTGACGATCTGCTTCTACGCCGAAGGCGTGGCAAAGGCCGAAACGCTTGGCCCGCAAGGCCATGTCCGTCTTGCCGCCTGGCGCGAGGGCGGCTCGCTTCTGGGTGTCTGTCTTGCTGCGGTGGCCCCCGTGGCCCTGATGCCGCTGACCGGCGCCCCCTTTACCCTTTTTGCCATCCTTTTCGCCATCCTGGCCCTTGTCGCAACCCTTGCCATGCGCCCCGAATGGCAGGGGGCGCCACCTGCGCCCACGCCCGGCCCGTTCGCGCTTTTCCGGCCAGTGCTTGCCGACCCCCTTGCACGCCGTCTGCTGCTGGTCGCGCTTCTGAACGCCTCGCCCGTCGCCGTCACCTCCACCCTGTTCCTGTTCTTCGTCGAAAGCCGCCTTGTCCTGCCCGGCTGGGAAGGCCCGCTGCTTCTGCTCTTCTTCCTCGCGGCCGCCCTGTCCACCCCGGCATGGAGCCTGCTTGCCCGCCGCCATTCCACCCGGCCAGTCCTCCTTTCCGCCATGGCGCTGGCCGTGCTTTCCTTCCTCTGGGCCATCGCCCTCGGCCCCGGCGACCTGATCCCCTTCGCGCTGATCTGTGCCGCGTCCGGCGCGGCGCTCGGCGCCGACCTGACGCTTCTGCCTGCGATCTTCGCCCAACGCCTTGCCCGCACCGGCAGGCCCGCAGCCGCTGCCTTCGGCCTGTGGTCCTTCGTTTCGAAACTGTCCCTTGCCCTGGCTGCCCTGACGATCCTGCCCGCGCTCGACGCCGCCGGCTTTCGCCCTGGAACCGACAATCCGCCCCAGGCGATCTGGACACTGACACTGATCTACGCAGGCCTGCCTTGCGTATTGAAGATGACAGCCATCGCGCTGCTCGCCCTTACACCCCTGCCGCCCACCAAGGACGCCCCGTGACCGAGATCTTTGCCGCCCTGCTCGGAGCCCTGATCGTCATCCTCGTGATCGGGATCCGCAGCCGCTATGCCAGCTTCCACGCGCAGTCGCCGTCGGACTATGCCGGTCTTGGGCCCCGCTTCGACCTGCGCCAGCACCTTTCGGGCCCGATACAGTGCGAAGGCGTGATCTTCGGCCCCTCCGGCCGCGTCGCCTCGCGCTTTGTTGCGGACATGGAAGGGACATGGCAGGGCAACACTGGCACATTGTCCGAGGTTTTCCGCTATGACAGCGGCACCATCCAGCGCCGGGCCTGGACCCTGGCGCTGGGCAATTCCGGCGAGATCACCGCAACCGCCGCCGATGTGGTGGGCCTTGGCCGTGGCCGGGCCGAGGGGCCGGGCGTCATGCTGCGCTACCGCATCCGCCTCACGCCCGAGGCGGGCGGACATGTGCTGGACGTGACCGACTGGATGTACCTGATGGAGAACGGCACCATCATCAACCGTTCGCAGTTTCGCAAGTTCGGGATCAAGGTGGCCGAGCTGGTCGCCACCATGCGCCGTGTGCCCGCAGCCAGCCAGCGTGTCGACCTGGCCGCAGCGGAATGAGATCCTTCCTTGGGAAACGCTACTGGCTGGTGGGGGCCTCGGAAGGGCTGGGCCTTTCGCTGGCCCGGAAGCTTTCCGCCGCCGGGGCAGATCTGATCCTGTCGGCCCGCAATGCCGAGGCGCTGGCAGAAGCCGTGGCCAGCTTGCCGGGCAAGGCGACCGCGCTGCCGGTCGATGTTGGATCTTCGGCCAGCGTGACCGCCGCCGCCGCGCAGTTGGGCGCCGTGGATGGCATGGTCTTCCTGGCTGGGGTCTACTGGCCGATGCGCGCACAGGACTGGGACGCCACGGCCGCCGAGGCGATGGCCGACATCAATTTCACTGGCTGCGTCCGTGCCGTCGGGGCGGTTCTGCCGGGAATGGTGGCGAAGGGTCGCGGCCATATCGTCATCACAGGGTCGCTTTCGGGTTTTCGCGGCCTGCCCGGCGCCATTGGCTACGCCGCGTCAAAGGCCGGGACAATGGTCCTGGCGGAATCGCTTTATGCCGATCTGCGCAAGACCGGCGTCAAGGTGCAGCTGGCGAACCCCGGCTTCATCCGCACCCGGCTGACGGCAAAGAACGACTTCGCCATGCCCTTCATCATGGAACCCGACGAGGCGGCCGAAATCATGTTCCGCCACATGCAATCGGACCGTTTCAAGGTCAGTTTCCCCACGCTGTTCAGCTGGGTCTTCCGCGGCGGCCAGTTCCTGCCCGACTGGCTTTACTATCGCATGTTCCCGCCGAAAGGCTGAACCGGGCAGCTCTCCCGGATCAGTCCCACCTCTCTGCAAGAATATCCAAGGGCCCCGGGGTGTGCCCCGGGCGGTCGCGTTGCGGGGGCTTAGCCCCGGCGCAACCGCGCCATGAAGAATCCGTCCATCCCGCCGAGCTCGACCCAGTAATCGGGCCGCAGGCGCAGGCCGCCCTCTGCTGTCCACCACCGGGTTTCGACCCCGGAAAGCTCCACGCGTTCCACCGCCAGCTCCGGGTGCCGTGCCAGGGCCGCGGAAAGCTGTCGCTCGCCCTCCTCCGGCAGAAGCGAGCAGGTGGCGAAGACCAGCCGGCCGCCAGGCTTCAGCCAGCCCAGCGCCCGGTCCAGAAGCTGCGCCTGCAAGGCCACCAGTCCCGCCACCTCTGACCCGTCCTTGACGAAGGGCAGGTCGGGGTGCCGCCGGATCGTGCCCGTCGCCGAACAGGGTGCATCCAGCAGGATCGCGTCGAATATCCCATCCGGCTGCCAGTGCAGCGCATCGGCCACAACCACGCGTGCCGAAAGCCCGGTCCGCGCCAGGTTCGCCCGCAGCCTGGCCATGCGCGGCTCGGAAATGTCCAGCGCCGTCACCTCGGCCCCTGCCGCCGCCAGTTGCAGCGTCTTTCCCCCGGGTGCGGCGCAAAGATCCAGCACCCGCTCGCCGGGGCGTGCTGCCAGCAGCCGGGCAGGAAGGGCGGCGGCGGCATCCTGTACCCACCAGCCGCCGGCTGCATAGCCCGGCAGGGCCGAAACCTGTCCGGCCGAGGTCAGCCGCAGGCTGCCGGTCGGCAGAACCTCGCCCGCGGGCGCGGGGAAGCCGGGCCGCAGCGTCAGATCCAGCGGGGGTTCCCCGGCCTGCACCGCCTCGATCGCACCTACCGCCTCACGACCCCAGGCATGGACCAGGGGCTGGCGCAGCCAGCGCGGCAGTCGCTGCGGCGGCAGGCCGTCGAACATCCCGTCCTCGGGCAGGGCGCGCAGCACGGCATTCACCAGCCCGGCAAGGTGCCGGGTCCGCCTGCCCTTGCGCACGATCTCGACCGCCGCGTTGACCACGCCATGCGCCGGCGCGCCCATCGCGCGTTCTACCACTGCCAGCCGCAGGACGTTGCGCACCGGCAGGGGAGGCGACTTGCTCAGATGCCGGTCCAGCACGCGGTCGGCAGGCTCCAGGTGGCGCAGCACTGTTTCTGCCAGCCGCAGCGCCCGGGCCCGGTCGGAGGGCATCAGGTCGACGCCGGCGAACTCTGCCAGCATCCGGCCCTCGCCAAGGACGCCGCCCAGGATGTCCACCGCTGCCGCCCGTGCCGCCACGCCTTCGGCCATGATCCGCCCCTTGCTGCCTAAGGCTTGCGCCGTATATCAACGCGCAGGACAAGGAAACCCGCCATGGCCGAACCCGAAGTGCTTCCCCCCGCCGCCCGCCGCGCCCTTGCCGAGGCGGAAGAGCGCCGCAAGGCGGCCGAAGCCAGAGCGCCCCTCCCCCCGGAGTTCGGTGGACGCGACGGGCCAGAGCCCGTGCGCTATGGCGACTGGGAAAGAAAGGGCCTCGCCATCGACTTCTGACCCGACGGACACGGGCGCCCCGGGGCCTGCCTTGGCGCTAGCTTTCACGCAGCGCGCGGCGGAAATAGGCGCTGAATGGCTCGATCAGATAGGTCAGCGGCGTTCGGGCGCGGGTGGCAAGGAAGACGTCCACCGGCATCCCCGGAACCAGCCTGCGATCGCCCAGCCGCGCCAGTTCCTGCGGCGCAATCTCGACCCGGACAAGGAAACGGGCTGCCCCGGTCGACTGGTCGGTCACCGCATCGGGTGAGACCAGTATGACCCTTCCGGCAAGCCGGGGCGAGTCGCGCCCCGCCAGGCCCGGAAAGGCAAGATCGGCGCGTTGGCCCGGTGCGATATCGTCAATGTCGGTCGCGGCGATTCCTGCCGTGACCACCAGAGGGCGGCCTTCCGGAACGATCACAAGCGCCGTTTCTGCCGCGCGGAGCACCTCGCCGGGGGCTGACAGGACAAGGCCCATGACCCTGCCAGACACCGGCGCCCGGATGTCCAGCCGGGCGATACGTTCTGCAAGGGCCGCCCGACGGGTCTGTAGTTCCAGGACCAGGGGCTCGATCTCGCGCAGCTCGGTTGCGGCGGCCTCCTTGCGACGGAGGGCAAGGGCAGTGTCCTCGATGCCGATTTCGGTGATCTGCCCTACCGCGACAGCCTGGGCTGCCTGCAATTCCCCTGCCTGACCCGACAGTCGCGCCTTCTCCCTTTGCAGGGCCAGGATAGACGCCTGCGGGACAAGCCCGCGCTTGAACAGGCCTTGTTGCGCGGCCAGGTCCTTTCCGATCAGGCGCAACTGCAGGTCAACTGCCTGCCGCTGGGCAGTCAGCCCCGCGATCTGGGCACGGATCTGCACGATCCGCTGGGCAAGCTGTGCCTGCATTTCGCGCTGCGTGTCACGGCGCGCTGCGAACAGCTTCTGCTGTCCTTCGATCCGGGCGGCAAGGTCAGGGTCGTTTGCGGCACGCGCCTTCACCTCGGCCGGAAATTCCACGGCGTCCAGCCCGTCGCGTTCGGCGCGTAGCCGGGCACTGTGGGCAAGAAGCTCGTTCAGTCGCAGGTCTGTCACGGCAAGTTCATGGCGCAGCGCAGCACCGTCCAGCACCAGAAGCACCTCGCCTGCCGATACCTGCGCACCTTCCGCTACCCGAATCTCGGCCACCACGCCGCCATCGGGATGCTGGACGGGCAGGCGACCCTGATCCGGTTCGACCCGGCCGCGGGTGACGACGGCACCAGACAGCGTGGCCGTCGCCGCCCACAGGCCAAGGCCCAGAACCAGCATGGCCGTCGCAAGAAGGCCAAACACTGCCGGGCCGCGGACGGAAAGGTTGGCCGTCGTCATCCCGCGATTCCCAGGCCCAGGCTGCGGCTGATGACCCCCGCATTGCCGACCTGATCGCGCAGGACGCTGTCGCGGGGGCCAAAGGCGGCGACGGCCCCCTGTTTCAGCACCATCAGAAGATCGCATTCCTGCAGGACCGCTGGCCGATGCGCCATGATGGCGACCGCCGCCCCTGCTGCCTTGGCCTCGCCCACCGCCCGGTTCAGGGCCAGCGCGCCGTCACTGTCCAGATGGGCATTGGGCTCGTCCAGCACCAGAAGGACCGGATCGCCATAAAGCGCACGGGCCAGGCCGATCCTCTGGATCTGCCCGCCCGACAGGGGCGTTCCGGGCGCGCTGACGCGGGTGTCGTAACCTTCGGGCAGCGATAGGATCATCTCGTGCGCGGCAGCGGCGCGGGCGGCGGCAACGATGCGTTCGGCCGGGGCATCGGGATCCAGGCGGGCAATGTTCGTCGCGATGGTGCCGTCGAACAGGCTGACGCGTTGCGGCAGATAGCCGACGAGCGGCCCAGGACCATCTGGCCCGAACTGGTCGAATCCCGCACCATCCAGCCGGATCTCGCCTGTATCCGGGACAAGGGCCCCGACCAGTGCCCGCGCCAGCACCGTCTTGCCCGCACCCGAGGGGCCGATCACACCCAGCGCCTGACCGGGCTTCAGCGTGAAACTCACCCCATGCAGGATGGGACGCGCGGCTGCGGACGGGCGGACGCCAAGCCCGCGCACCTCGACCACGGCTCTTGGGCGGGGCAGGGCGGTGCGCAAGGCGCGCGCCGGTTCGGCGGTCAGCAGCTGGCCCAGCCTGGCCCGTGCCTGTCGTGCACGGGTGAGGGCAGGCCAGTGGGCGATGGCCTGCTCGAGCGGAAGCAGGGCCCGCCCCATCAGAAGCGGCGCCGCAAGCATGGCCCCGGCTGTCACCTTGTCATGCAGGACAAGCCAGGCTGCCAGCCCCAGCATCGCCGATTGCAGGAACAGCCGGAAGGTCCGCGTCACGACGGACCACCGCCCCCCGATGTCCGCAGCGGCAAGCCCTTCGATCAGCGCCCTGTCGCGCAGGGTTCGCCATCGGGTCTGCGCCGCCCGCAGCATGCCCAGGGCGCGCAGCAACCCGGCCTCGGCCGCCTGGGTCTGCACCTCGCGTTCGGCGGCAAGGGCTGCCGCGCCGGCCCTGTGCAACGTGGCTTCGGTCGTGCGCTGGTTGATCCATGCGATCAGAACCAGCGCAGCGCCCCCGGCCAGGGCCAGCCAGCCGAGCAGCGGGTGCAGGATGAAGATCGCCACCAGAAACAGTGGCGTCCATGGCGCATCGAACAGAGCCGGCAGTATGGGTGATGTCCAGAGCCGCAGCACCGAGTCGAGATCGCGCGTCGCAGCCGGCGCGGCCATGTCGCCCGGCACCCGCACGGCACGGTCAATCCCGGCCTGATGCACGCGCCCATCCAGCACCGTCTGCATCCGCGCGCCGATCCGCGCGAGGATCCTTGACCTGGCATGGTCAAGCAGCCCCATGACCAGAAACAGCACCGCCGCCAGCAGTGACAGCGTGACAAGCGTCTCTTCCGACCGCGAGGTCAACACACGGTCATAGACCTGCAGCATGTACAGCGGCGCGGTGAGAAGCAGCAGGTTGACGAGGCCCGAAAAGACGAAGGCCAGCACAAGGGCCGCGCGCAGCGGCGAGCGGGCGGCGGCAATTTCCGCCAGTCCGGTGCGGGCATCGGTCGCGGCGTCGCGGGGTGGCGGCATTGTCGCATTCCTTGGCATCATCCCGCCATGCGCTGCACAGGGATCATGCTTCCGCGTTGTGTTCGGCAATCCGTGGGCTTATCCCTTGCCAACCGCGGCATGACGCTAAGCTAAGCACTTCAGGTGGCCGAACGGTAAGGGTATGGGTCTGAACAATTCGTTGATATCAGGGCGCTCCGCCCGGATCTTGCTTGCCAGCATTGCGTTTGGTCTGCTGGCGGCCTGCGGCGCTCCCCCGCCGGCAGAGGGGATCAATGACCCCTACGAGGCCACGAACCGCAAGGTGCACGATTTCAACCGCAGACTTGACGAGGCGCTGGTCGGGCCTGCCTCCAGGGGCTATGGCAGCGTGGTGCCCGAACCGGCTCAGCGCGTGGTGGGCAATGTCGCACGCACGCTGGATCTGCCGGGCGACATAATGAACAATCTGCTGCAAGGCCGCATTGCCAATGCGGCCACCAACACGCTGCGGCTTGCGACCAACCTGACGATGGGGGTCGGGGGGCTTTTTGATGCGGCCACTGCTCTTGGCCTGCCGCAGAAGCCTACCGACTTCGGCGAGACGCTGCATGTCTGGGGCATGGGCGAGGGGGCCTATCTGGAACTGCCCTTTACCGGGCCTTCGACCACGCGAGACACGGTCGGCACCCTGGTCGATCTTGCGCTGAACCCGGTCCGCCTGGCCGTCCCCCCGCGCGAGGCGAATGCCGCGACGCTTCTGAAGCTTTTCTCACGCCTTGGTGACCGCAACCGCTTCTCGAACACGGTCGAATCGATCCTATATGAAAGCGCAGACAGTTACGCCCAGGCACGGCTGCTGTATCTGCAGAACCGCCGATTCCAGCTTGGCCGGGGGGCAGGCGCTGTGGGCGGTGATGACGACTTCATCGACCCTTACGAGGATCCATATGCCGAATGACCTGCTTCTGAACCGCCGCACCCTGACGCTGGGCCTTGCCTCCGGTCTGGCCCTGGCTGCCCTGCCGCGTCAGGCATCGGCACTGACGGTAGAGCAGGCGCGCAGCCTGGTTGACAAGACCGTGGCCGACATCAACGCCATCATCAATTCGGGCAAGTCCGAAAGCGCGATGCTGCGCGAATTCGAAAAGCTGTTCGCCCGCTATGCAGATGTGCCCGCCATCGCGCGATCGGCCCTTGGCCCGGCGGCGCGTCAGGCTTCGCAGGTGCAGATCGCCGCCTTCACCAAGGCCTTCCAGGGCTACATCAGCCGCAAATACGGCCGCCGCTTCCGTGAATTCATCGGCGGGCGGATCGAGGTGACCGGCGCCAAGGCGGTGAAGAGCTTCTACGAGGTGATCTCGACCGCCTATCTGAAGGGCGAAGCACCGTTCGAGGTGCGCTGGCATGTCAGCGACCGGTCGGGCAAGAGCCTGTTCTTCAACATCATCATCGAGGGTGTGAACATGCTGGCCAGCGAGCGCACGGAAATCGGCGCGATGCTCGACCAGCGGCGCGGCGACCTTGACCGGCTGATCGCCGACATGTCCAGGCTCTGACGACGCCCGGGTGCCTGCGGCAGCCGTCGGGCTAGTTCCCCACCGTACCCAGCACTTCCTGCAGGATCTGGTCGGCCAGGTCCTGCTCTGCCGGCCAGTCCGGCACCGGCTGGACGTAGGCCTCGGGCAGCGGTGCGGTGTAGGCTTCGGGCAGCGGTGCCGTATAGGCCTCGGGCGGGGGGAGCGCGCCGGGGTCGGGCAGGGGGGCATAATAGGCCTCGGGCAACGGTGCCTGGTAGGATTGACCGTTGAACACAGGTGCATTCGGGTCGTCGAAATAGGGCACGTCCTCGGGCACGATCGCACCTTCGGTAGTGCTTGGGTCGATCGGCATGTAGGTGGTGTCGGGCGCTTCGGTGATCAGCGGCTTCGGCGGTACGCCCTCGTTGATCCGCACCATGACCTCGTGCCAGATCTCGGCCGGCAGTCCTCCGCCCGTGACCCCCGTCAGCGGCGAGTTGTCGTCATAGCCCATCCAGACCCCCACGACGTAATCCGCCGTGAAGCCTACGAACCAGGCATCGCGGGCCGAGTTCGTGGTGCCGGTCTTGCCCGCGGCCTCGCGATCCTTCAGCCGCGCTCGGGTGCCGGTGCCAGACTTCAGCACCTCGGTCATCATGTAGGTCAGTTCGCGCGCGGCCTTTTCGGAAATGACGCGCTCGCCGATCCCGCCGCCCGCACCGAAGAGTTCCTCGTTTTCTCCCTTCAGTTTCAGTGACTTCAGGCCGTAGGGCGTTACCGCCGACCCCCCGTTCAGGATTCCGGCGAAGGCCGCCGTCATCTCGATCAGCGTCGATTCCGATGCCCCCAGCGCAAGCGCCGGGCCGGGTGCCAGGTTCTGTGCCACACCGAATTCCGTCGCAACCTGCCGGACGAGGTCGCGTCCCACCGCCTCGGACACCCGAACGGCCGGGATGTTGCGGCTTTCGGCCAGCGCCTGGGTCAGGGTAATCGTGCCCTTGAACTTCCTGTCGTAGTTCTGTGGCGTCCACGGGCCCGAGCCGGGAATGTTGATCGTCAGCGGCACGTCCTCGACATAGTCGAAGGGGCTGTAGCCCAGGTCCAGCGCCACGGCATAGACGAAGGGCTTGAAGGTCGATCCTGTCTGCCGCAGGGCCTGCGTCGCGCGGTTGAAGTCGCCCGCATTGGGGATGTTTCGCCCGCCCACCATGGCCCGCACCGCACCGTCCGCGCCCATCACCACGATGGCGGCCTGCGCCTTCGACCCCGCCTTGACCTTGTTCTCGAAAACCCAGGCCAGGGCCTCTTCGGCCTGCTTCTGCATCTTCTGGTCGAGCGTCGTCTCGATGATCACGTCTTCGGTCGTGTCGCGGGCCAGATAGTCGGGCGTGGTTTCCATCACCCAGTCGGCGAAGTAACCGCCCGACCGCTGCCGCGCCGCCGCCGACAGCTGCGCAGGATTGCGCCGCGCTTCGTCGGCTTCGGCCTTGGTCAGGTAGCCCTGCTCCTCCATCAGGCCGATCACGACGTTCGCCCGGCTGCGCGCGCGTTCCATGTTGCTGGTCGGCGCAAACGTCGAGGGTGCCTTGAGCAGACCCGCCAGCATCGCCGCCTCTGCGGCCGAGACATCCTTGGCCGACTTGCCGAAATAGCGCTGCGCCGCAGCCTCGAACCCGCGGGTGCCCGCGCCCAGATAGGCGCGGTTCAGGTAGATCGTCAGGATTTCTTCCTTGGAGTATTTCAGCTCCATGGCCAGGGCGAAGGGCACTTCCTTGATCTTGCGCCAGATCCCGCCGCGGCGGCAGTCGCGTTCGTAATCGGCTTCTGTCTTCCAGACGGCCGGATCCCATTTCACGCCCAGGCACAGCAGCTTTGCCGTCTGCTGGGTGATGGTCGAACCGCCGTTGCCCTCGAACGGCCCGCGGCCTTCGGAAAGGTTGATGCGGATCGCGCTGGCAATGCCCCGGGGCGAGATGCCGAGATGCCAGTAGAAGCGCCGGTCCTCGGTGGCAACCACGGCATCATGCAGCACCTTGGCGACGCTTCCGGCAGTGATCATGCCGCCGAAGGTCTCGCCGCGCCAGGCGAAGACCTCGCCCCTGTTGTCCAGCATGGTGACCGAACCTCGCGCGCGGCCGTCGACCAGTTCGGTCACCGGGGGAAGCTGGGCGTGAAAATACCACACGACCGCGCCCAGGATCAGTGCCCCGATGGCCGTGGTGCGCCAGGCGATGCCCCAGATCACGCGCCAAACCAGCAGGAAGAACCCGACGATCAGCCCATGCTGCCGCCGGGGTCTGCCGGGTTGCCGCGCCGTGCGCCGCGACGGTTTCGCAGGCTTCTTCGGCCCGCCGGCAGAGGAACCGGCGCGCGATGCGGGCGGATAGCGTCGGTCTGCGACAAGGGGGCGACGCCCCCGGTTTCCTGGTGCCATGCCTGCTCAGCCACTTGTGACATGGGCCGGTTATCTTGGCCCGTTTGAGCGGGAACATAATCCCGTTCCGCCGGAAAGCGAAGTCGGGCGCGGGACGATTCGCGTATGATTGCCGCCCAAAATTTGTGCAAGACAATTCGTAAGTGCAAAAATTGTGCAAATCCTTTGGAAAACGGCGGCAGGACTTCAGCCGTTTCCTTGTGCTGTCACGTCATTCGTCCGCCTGATCCGTGACGAGGGTCCCGTGCCCTGAGGTGCCTGCCAAAAGACAGAAGGGGAAGAACGTGAAGCTCATCATTGCAGCAATCAAGCCGTTCAAGCTGGAGGAGGTCCGCGAGGCGCTGACCGCCATCGGCGTGCGCGGCATGATGGTGACCGAGATCAAGGGGTTCGGCAGCCAGTCGGGCCATACCGAAATCTACCGCGGCGCGGAATACGCGGTGAACTTCGTTCCGAAGGTCCGGCTGGAGATCGTGGTCTCGGACGCGCTGGCCGACCAGGTGGTCGCGACCATCCAGAAGACCGCAAAGACCGGCAAGATCGGCGACGGAAAGATTTTCGTCCTCGACGTGGAACAGGCGGTGCGGGTGCGCACCGGCGAAACCAATGACGACGCGCTGTGATCGGCGGGGAAAAGGGGAAACACCTGACATGAAGATGCAATCGAAATTCGCAGGCCTCGGCGCGCTGTCTGCCGCGCTTCTGGCCAGCCTGCCCGCCTGGGCGCAGGAGGCCACGGTCGAGGCGACCGAGGCCGCCGCCGAGGTCGCAGCCGAAGTCGTCCCGGTCATGGACAAGGGCGACGTCAGCTGGATGATGATCTCGACCGTCCTCGTCCTGTTCATGACGCTGCCGGGTCTTGCGCTGTTTTACGGTGGCCTCGTGCGGTCGAAGAACATGCTGTCGATACTGATGCAGACCACGGCCATCGCCTGCGTCATGATGCTTGTCTGGGTGATCTACGGCTATTCCTTCGCCTTCGGCGGCTCGACCTCGCCCTGGTGGGGCGGCACCGGCAAGCTGTTCCTTTCGGGCGTCACCGCCGACAGCATGGCGGCGACCTTCTCGGAAGGCTACGTCATCCCGGAATACCTGTTCATCGCCTTCCAGATGACCTTTGCCGCAATCACCCCTGCGCTAGTGATCGGCGCTTTCGCGGAACGGGTCAAATTCAAGTCGGTCCTGGCCTTCTCGGTCCTCTGGGGCACCTTCTCCTACTTCCCGATCGCGCACATGGTCTGGGATGCCAGCGGCTATCTCTACGGCAAGGGTGCGATCGACTTCGCCGGCGGCACGGTGGTGCACATCAACGCCGGGATCGCCGCCTTGGTCGGCGCCATCGTGATCGGACCGCGCATCGGTTACGGCAAGGACAACATGGCCCCGCATTCCATGGTCATGACCATGATCGGCGCCTCGATGCTGTGGGTCGGCTGGTTCGGCTTCAACGTCGGCTCCAACCTCGAAGCCAATGGCGGCGCGGCGCTGGCGATGATCAACACCTTCATCTGCACCGCAGCGGCGACGCTGGCCTGGTGTGCGATCGAGGGCATGGCGCGCGGCAAGGCCTCGATGCTGGGCGCGGCCTCGGGCATGATCACCGGGCTTGTCGCTGTCACCCCGGCCTGCGGCACCATCGGCCCGATGGGGGCGATCCTGCTGGGTGTGCTTGCGACGCTGGCCAGCTACTTCTTCGTCACCGTGGTGAAGCTGAAGCTGAAGTATGACGACAGCCTGGACGTGTTCGGCATCCACGGCGTCGCCGGGATCGTCGGCGCTGTGCTGACCGGCGTCTTCTCGGCCGCGGCCTTCGGCGGGGTCAAGGGCGACGACTATGCGATGATGGCCCAGCTCTGGATCCAGATCGAGGGCGTGCTGATTACCATCGTCTGGTCGGGCGTCGTGTCCTTCATCGCCTTCAAGCTGGTGGACATGACCATGGGCCTGCGCGTGGACAACGACACCGAGCGGCAGGGCCTTGACCTCACCAGCCACGGCGAGCAGGCCTACCATTCGTAAACAGACGACCCGGCGGCGGGCCGCCTCCTCCCGGTTTGCCGCCAAAGGTCACGTCGGCCCGCGGGTTCCTCCCCCCGCGGGCCATTTCCATTGCAGGGTTCATGTCGGCGGCCTCTTCCGCAGTCTGCCGACACCGTCGGGCACCCCGTCGATGCGCCTTCCCTCTGTCGCATGGCCAGTCTAGTGTCCGCCCGTCGAAGGATTTCCCGCATGGACCGCGAAGGCACTCTGTTGAAAGGCGCGGTTCTGGTGATCGCCGCGACCTTCCTGTTCGCTCTGGCCGATGCGTTGGGCAAGCATCTTGCCGCCCTTTACACCACCATGCTTATCCTTGCCGCACGCTATACCGTGAACCTTGCGCTGGTTGCTGCCGTCATGGTCCCGCGGCATGGTGCGGCCCTGTGGCGGACGCGTCGGACCGGCCTGGTGATCCTGCGGGGCCTCTGCCTTGCGATGGCCTCGATCACCATGCTTCTGGCGCTGCGCATCATGCCGGTGGCCGAGACAGTGGCGATCATCTACATCACACCGGTCCTGTTGATGCTGGCCTCTGGCCCCGTTCTCGGCGAGCGCGTCAGCACCGCCGGCTGGGTCGCCGCGGCCCTCGGCTTTTCCGGCGTTCTGCTGATCGCGCGGCCGGGCGGCGGCCTTGACCCCTGGGGCGTGGCGCTGGCGCTGGCCAATGCGACCCTGGCCACGGGCTACCACCTGCTGACCCGCATCCTGACCCGCACCGAGACCACGATGGCGCTGATGGTCCACACCGCTCTTGTCGGAGCGGTAGTCTTCCTGATGCTGGTTCCGCTGCTGGGCGCCGGGCCGCTGCCCGGCCCGGTCGATGCTGCGCTGATGCTGGCACTGGGGGCGCTTGCGACGCTGGGCCACCTGATGTTCACCAGCGCCTACCGCGAGGCGCCGGCAGCCGTCCTGGCGCCGGTCAACTACCTGCACGTCGCCTTTGCCACGGTGCTGGGCTGGCTGGTCTTCGGGCAGCTGCCGGACCTGTACGGCTTTGCCGGCATGGGCGCGATCGCCGCCGCGGGCCTGCTGGCCGCGTGGAAAGCGGCGCGGGTCAGGCCGTCTGGCCCAGCGTGATCAGCGCCGTCCCTGCCACGGCCAGCGCAGCCCCAAGCCAGGCCATGGGGGCCGGTACGCGGCGGGAAACAACCCAGACCATCGGCAGGATCAGGATCGGCGTGGTCGAGGAAAGCGTCGTCACGATCCCCACATCGCCGTGTGCCAGCGCGGCCATCAGCAGCGACATGCCCAGGAACATCCCCGAGAAGGCCGAGGCCCCGATCCGCCGCACCTCTGGCATTGCAGGCCAAGCCGCTGGCCGCAGCGGCGGCAGCGCCAGCAGGGCCAGGAAGAACGCCGCCCCTAGCCCGGACCGGATCGCCATCGCCGTGAAGGGCTCGACCCCCGCCAGCATCGCCGGGCGGGCCAGAAGGCTGCCGCCCGCCTGGCCAAGCGCGGTGATCACACCCAGCCCCAGCCCAAGCGCCAGCGCGCCCTGCCCGCGCGCGCCTTCGCGTCCGCCGGGACCGAGGATAGCCAGCACGATTCCCGCCAGGATCAGCCCGACCCCGGCACCTTGCAGCAGGTTCACCGTCTCGCCCCGGAACGCATAGCCCATGATCAGCGCGAAAGGCGCCGAAAGCGTGAAGACCAGTGCATTCAGCCGCGCGCCCAGAAGCTGGATCGTGGCGACGAAGCAGACGGTGGCCAGCATGATCCCCACGACAGACGATCCCGCCAGCCAGGCGAACTGCTCCAGCCCGACCGTGCGCCATCCGCCAAGGGCCAGCGAGGCGGCGGCAGTCATCCCGAAGGCCATCGTCATCTGCCAGCGCGCCAGTTGCAGCGCGCCCACCCGGCCTGTCAGGCTGTCGATCTGCATCGCCGACAGCGCGAAGCACGCCGCCGCCGCAAGTGAAAGCACGACGGCAAGCATGATGCGTCAGATCACCTGTGCGATCGCCGCGGCCAGTACCGGCACGGTATGCGCGTTCAGACCGGCAATGTTGATCCGGCTGTCGCTGACCATGTAGATGCCATGCTCTTCCCGCAGGCGGGCGACCTGCGCCTCGGTCAGGCCAAGCCGGCTGAACATGCCCCGGTGTTGCGCCACGAAGTCGAACCGCCCGGAATTTGTGGCGCGGCGCAACTCGTCGGCCAGCTGCCTGCGAAGGTCCAGCATGTTCTGCCGCACCTCTTCCAGTTCCGCCATCCAGTCGGCGGTCAGGGCCGCATCTTCCAGGATCATCGTCACCACACGCGCGCCGTGGTCGGGCGGGAAGCTGTAATTCTGCCGGTTCAGGAAGTTCAGGTTGCCCTGCACCACAGCCTTGCGGTCGGCTGATGTCAGCGCGATCAGGATGCCGGTGCGTTCGCGGTAGATGCCGAAGTTCTTGCTGCACGAGGCGGCGATCAGCACTTCGGGGAAGGCCGCGGCGATCTTGCGGGTTGCCGCCGCATCCTGTTCCAGCCCGTCACCGAACCCCTGATAGGCAAGGTCAACGAAAGGTACCGCGCCCTTCCGTTGCAGAAGCGCGATCACCTGGTCCCATTGCCCGGCATCCAGGTTCGCACCTGTCGGATTGTGGCAGCAGCCGTGCAACAGGACGGCATCGCCCGCCGCCACGCCCTCGAGGTCGGCCATCAGTCCGGCAAAGTCGATGCCCGATGTGGCGACATCGAGATAGCGATACTCAACCCCCGTCATGCCGAGGTATTTCACGATCGACGGATGGTTCGGCCAGGTCGGCGCGCTCATCCAGACGCGGGCCTTGGGGTTGGCCATGCGGATCAGTTCCAGCACCTGCCGGATCGCGCCGGTGCCGCCGGGGGTCGCGACACTGGCCGCGCGGTCGGCAAAGCCCTGCCCGAGGATCATCCCCACCATGGCGGCGTTGTAGGCTGGGTCGCCGGCAAGGGCCGTATAGGTCTTTGTCGTCTCGGTCTCCCACAGCCTTTTCTCGGCCGCCTTGACGGCGCGCATCACCGGGGTAAGGCCGTTCGCGTCCTTGTACACGCCAACGCCAAGGTCGATCTTCGTCGTCCTGGGGTCGTCGCGGAACATGGCAATCAGTTGCAGGATCTTGTCCTGCGGCTGGGGGGACAGGGATTCAAGCATGGGAAACTCCGGCGAAAGCTACGGACAGGGTGGCGCGGGGCGCCGGACCTAGGGCCCGGTTGCCACCCGCAGGTCGTCATACATGCCCCATTCGGCCCAGGAGCCATCATAGAGCGCGTGGTTGCGATGTCCGATCCGTTCCAGCGCCAGGCTCAGGATCGCAGCCGTGACACCCGAGCCGCAGGTGGTGATCGCGGGTTTGGTCAGGTCCACCCCCGCAGCTTCGAACAGGGCCTTCAGTTCGGCCGGCGTCTTCATCGTGCCATCAGTGTTCAGCACCTCGGTAAAGGGGATGTTCCTGGACCCCGGAATATGCCCCGACCTAAGGCCGGGGCGGGGTTCCGGTGCCTCGCCCCGAAAGCGCGCGGCCGATCGGGCATCCAGGATTTCCGCCTCGCCCAGCTTTGCCGCATGGGCGACCTGGGTCACATCCTTGACCAGATGGTTCTGGCGGGAAACCGTCATGTGCCGGTCGCGTATCACCGGCGGCATGTCCTCGATCTCGCGGCCCTCGGCGCGCCATTTGGGGAAGCCGCCGTCCAGCACGGCCACATCGGTCTTGCCCATCAGCCGGAACGTCCACCAGACACGTGCCGCACTGAAGATGCCGGCACCGTCATAGACCACAACCTGATGCCCGTCGCCCACGCCCATCGCCCGCATCCGGCTGATGAACTTTTCGGGCGGAGGCGCCATGTGTGGCAGGCTGGAGCGCTGGTCGGAAATCTCGTCGATGTCGAAGAAGCGCGCACCGGGGATGTGGGCGGCCTGATATTCGGCCTTCGCATCCCGCCCGGCATCGGGCAGATACCAGCTGGCGTCCAGAACCCGCAGGTCGGGGTCGCGCAGGTGTTTGGCCAGCCAGTCGGTCGAGACCAGCGTCCTGGGGTCGTCCTGCGGCGATGGGGTCATCTGGGGGCCTCCCGTAGGGTCAGCCGCATATACCCGCGGGTGGCCCCCGGACGCAAGCACACCGGACAGGCACAGCGGTACGG
Organism: Tabrizicola caldifontis; assembly: GCF_004762095.1. Classification (GTDB taxonomy): domain Bacteria; phylum Pseudomonadota; class Alphaproteobacteria; order Rhodobacterales; family Rhodobacteraceae; genus Tabrizicola; species Tabrizicola caldifontis. Next base: position 15,735 of record NZ_SIJH01000002.1, on the reverse strand, counting down.
CACGGGGCGGGCGTCCCCTGGCGCCTGTGCCAGTCGTCTTACTTCACCAGCGCCTTCCTGATCGCGCCAAGGATTGCCGTCAGCACCGCACCCCCGACACCGCCGCCGGCCACCGACTGTATGATGGCATTCAGGTCCAGGCTTTTCGCCGCATCCGCGGCCGCGCCGTCGCCGCCCAGCATTGCAAGGATTACCCCGCCCAGACCGCCACCCACGGCTCCGGTGATCGAATTGCCTGCGGTGCCCAGGCTGAGGTTCTTTAGCCCGGCGCCTGCGGCATTTCCGCCGATCAGACCCGCGATGATCTGGATGATCAGTTCCATTCCCATGACCACAGCCCTTCCCTCTGGTCCGGTGGGCCCGGGAAGGGCGTCCGGACGACCCCGGATTTGCTGTCCGGTCGGCAAATGGTGCCAGACATGGCCATTTCGGTCAACGAATGGTGCAGGTCAGTCCCGGCTGTTCTGCTTTAGAAGCCGGGCCTTCTGCCGCTCCCAGTCGCGCTTGGCTGTGGTTTCTCGCTTGTCGGCCAGCTTCTTGCCCTTTGCGATGCCAAGCTTCAGCTTCACGATGCCGCGGTCGTTGAAATACATCTTCATCGGCACGATGGTCATGCCCTCGCGGCCCACCGCGTTCCACAGGCGCGAAAGTTCCTTCTTCGACACCAGAAGCTTGCGGCGCCGCCGTTCCTCGTGTCCGAAGGTCTTGGCCTGCAGATAGGGGGCGATGTAGCTGTTGATGAGCCAAAGCTCGCCGCCCTCGACCGAGGCATAGCTTTCGGCGATGTTCGCGCCGCCCTGCCGCAGGCTTTTCACTTCCGATCCGTGAAGGACGATGCCTGCCTCCAGGTCGGATTCGATGTGGTAATCGAACCGCGCACGCCGGTTCTCGGCAATCAGTCTGGAATTGGGATCGGACTTGGCCACCATGATCGCGCTGAGATAAGCCTTGGCGAGGCCTTAGTCCAGAAGGGACACCATGCTGACACAGATCGCGCTTGGAACCGGGTTGCTCATCGCCAATCTCGTGGTGATGGCGGTGGCCGCGCTGGTGCTGGAAGTCGTCTTCCGAAGCGCCCACCCCTGGCTGATCGCCCAGCCGCAGCGGCCGAAGCTTCTGCTGATGCTGATCGGCGTCGGCCTGTGGGTGCTTGGCGTCGTCACCGCCGGCGTCTGGAGCTGGGCCGGAACGCTGCACCTTCTGGGCGCGTTCGCGACCATGGAAGAGGCGGTCTACTTCGCGCTGGAATGCTTCACCACCCTCGGCCTTGGCGACATGGTGCCGCCAACGGAATGGCGCATTCTGGCAGCCATGACGGCCGTCAATGGCTTTCTCAGCTTCGGCCTTCTTACCGCGCTTCTGGTCGAGGCGCTGCGGCAGGTGCGGCTGGCCCAGCTGGAACGCCGCCACGACTGACCTTGCAGCAGGATCAGCCCTCGCGCAGGACCGCCAGAAAGGCAGCGCCGAAGCGTTCCAGCTTGTGCTCGCCCATTCCGGGTATCGCGGCAAGTTCCGCCAGGGTCGAGGGCCGCCGTTCGGCGATGGCGCGCAGGGTGGAATGGGTGCAGGACAGATATTTCCCCGTCCCGTCCGCGCCGCGCGCAAGCGCAAGCTGTGCCTCGGCCAGCCGGTCGAAAAGCGCGCCTTCGGGCCGTCCGGCCAGCCGCATCCGCGCCGGGTGCAGCTGCTCTGCCTCGCCCGCGATCACCTCGAGAAAGGCCGCGCCATAGCTTTCCAGCTTTTTCGCGCCGACCCCGGTGATGCCGGCCATCTGGTCCAGCGTCCGGGGCTTGCGTTCGGTCATCTCGATCAGGGTGCGGTCTGGAAAGACGACATAGGCCGGCACGTTCTGCGCCTCGGCCAGCGCGCGGCGTTTCGCTTTCAGCAGCGATAGCAGGGCCGCGTCCTCGTCTGCAACCTGTGTGCGCACGACTTCACGATCCGCCGACGCTGCGATCGTGTCGCGCCGGAGCATCACCGTGGCCTCGCCGCGCAGGACGGGCCGCGCAGCTTCGGTCATGCGCAGCGCACCGTGGCGTTCGGGGTCCGGTCGCACGAGGTCGCGCCCCATCATCTGCCGGAACACGGCACCCCAGGCCGCCTTCGACAGGTCGCGGCCGACGGCAAAGGTCGGCAACAGATGGTGCCCGCGCTCGCGCACCTTGGGCGTCGGCGTGCCGGTCAGGATGTCGATCAGATGCCCGACCCCGGACCATTCCCCGGTGCGGAGGATGGCCGACAGCGCCTTGCGCACGGCCTCGGTTGCATCGAAGGTCTGCGCCGGGCGGTCGCACAGGTCGCAGTTGCCGCAGGCCCCGGCCTCTTCCCCGAAATAGCCCAGCAGCACCTGCCGACGGCAGGCCAGGGCCTCGGCAAGGCCCAGCAGCGCGTTCAGCCGCCCGTGATCGGCGGCCTTGCGCTCTGCCGGAGCTGCGCTTTCGTCGATCTGCGACCGGCGCAGACGGATGTCGTCGGGGCCGTAAAGCGTCAGCGTCTCGGCCGGGCTGCCATCGCGGCCCGCGCGGCCGATTTCCTGATAATAACTCTCGATCGACTTCGGCAGGTCGGCATGGGCGACCCAGCGGATGTCGGGCTTGTCGATCCCCATTCCGAAGGCGACCGTCGCAACGACGATCAGCGCGTCCTCGCGCTGGAAGCGCGCCTCGACCTGCCGGCGCTCTTCCGCCTCCATTCCGCCATGATAGGCCGCCGCGGGATGGCCCGCCTCGCGCAGGGCCTGGGCCAGCACCTCGGTCTTGGCACGGGTGCCGCAATAGACAATGCCGGATTGCCCCTTTCGCGCCGCCGCAAAGCGCAGGATCTGCTCGCGCGGGCTGGACTTGACGGCGAAGGCCAGGTGGATGTTCGGCCGGTCGAAGCCGCGCAGGAAGGTGGCCGGCGCCTCGCCGTCGAACAGCCGGGCGACGATCTCGGCCCGGGTCTCGTGGTCGGCCGTGGCGGTAAACGCCGCGAGCGGCACCTTCAGCGACCGGCGAAGTTCGCCGATCCGCAGGTAGTCGGGGCGGAAGTCATGGCCCCACTGGCTGACGCAATGGGCTTCGTCGACCGCGATCAGGCTGCATCGAGCCCGTCGCAGCAAGGCCAGCGCTCCGCCCGAAGCCAACCGTTCCGGCGCCATGTAGAGAAGCTTCAGGCGACCGTCGTCGATGGCCTGAAAGACTGCCTCCGTCTCTTCGCCGGTGTTGCCCGAGGTCAGCGCCCCGGCCTCTACCCCCGCCGCCCGCAGCGCGCGGACCTGGTCCCGCATCAGTGCAATGAGCGGCGAGATGACGACCGTCACCCCTTCGCGGCAAAGCGCCGGAAGCTGGAAGCAGAGCGACTTGCCGCCGCCAGTGGGCATGATGGCCAGCGTGTTCCGCCCTGAAAGCACCGACTGCACGATTTCCGCCTGACCGGGGCGGAAATCGGGGAAGCCGAAGACAGAGTGCAGAAGCCGGGCCGCCTGGTCCAAGGGATCAGAGGAAGACGGCGGCGTTGTTGATCAGGATGATCCGCAGCGCATAGACCGCGATCAGCACGACCAGCGGCGCAAGATCAAGTCCGCCCATGTTCGGCAGAATGCTGCGCACGCGGGAATAGACCGGTTCCAGCAGCCGGTTCAGCCCGTCCCAGATCGAGGCGACAAGCGGCTGGCGCAGGTTCAGCACCTGGAAATTGATCAGCCAGCTCATGATGATGTGGGCGATGATGATGAACTGCGCGATGTCTAGGATCAGAAGCAGGATCTGGAAGAGCGAGGTCATCGGGCACTCCGGCGCAGGTTTCGGCCAGAGGTAGCCGCAGGGGCGGGGAAGGGCAATGCCTTCCGCAGCGTTGCGCTTGACCTTGCCGCCGACCCGGGCAAATCCGGGCGGGAAACGGGAGAAGCAGATGTATCCTTTCCTGCGCATGTTCAGGGCCATGGCCCGGGCCCGCCGTCAAGCGCCGCTGGGCATTTTCGACACGCATGAAGACAGTCTGATCTGCTGGCCCTGGGATCTTGACCCGTGGGTGGAGCTGAACAACGGCCGCACGCTGACGCTGTACGACCTGGGCCGGTTGCCGCTGGGGGTCCGGACAGGCCTGCACCGCATCCTGCGGGAAATGCGCTGGGGCATGACGGTGGCGGGGGCCTCGGTGCGGTACCGGCGCCGGGTGACCATGTTCATGCGGCTGACGATGCGCAGCCGCTGCCTTGGCTGGGACGAACGGTTCATCTACATGGACCAGTCGATGTGGAAGGGCGAAGAGTGCACCTCGCAGGTGCTGATCCGGTCGGCCATCGTGTCGAAGGCCGGGATCGTCCCTCCGCGCGAGTTGGCGCTGGCCATGGGCCTGCCCCCGGAAAGCCCGCCCCTGCCCGACTGGGTCACGGCCTGGTGCGCGGCCGAGGCAACCCGCCCCTGGCCGCCCGGGCGGGTCGGGTCCGCTCATCGCCCCTGACGGGTCTTTTCGCCGCGCCCGAGATGACGCCCGCAAGGGCGGAAGCGCGACAGCTTGCGCCAGGCGGCTTTTCCGGGTTCACTTCGGGAAAGACCAAGGGGCAGGGCATGGTCGGCGACAGGAAGCGCATCTGGGGCTGGTATTTCTTCGACTGGGCCAGCCAGCCCTACAACACGCTGCTTCTGACCTTCGTCTTCGGCCCCTACTTCGCCGAGATCGCCCGAGGCTACTACATGGGTGCGGGCCTCGACGAAGAGGCCGCCAAGGCTGCTGCCCAGGCCTACTGGGGCTGGGGCCTGGCCATCGCCTCGCTGATCATCGCGGTGCTGGCCCCGGTCCTGGGCGCCATCGCCGACGGCACGGGGCGGCGGCTGGTCTGGGTCTGGGCCTTTTCCGCATGCTATGTGATCGGCGCAGCGGGCCTGTGGTGGGTGGCGCCGGGCGGCGAGGCGGGGATGCTGTTCTGGGCCGTTCTGCTGTTCGGGCTTGGCTTTGTCGGCATGGAGTTCGCCACGATCTTCACCAATGCGCTGATGCCCTCGCTGACGCAATCGGACGACCTCGGCGCGATCTCGGGCACGGGTTTTGCCTTCGGTTACCTGGGCGGTCTTGTGGCGCTGATCGTGATGCTGCTGTTCTTTGCCGAGGGCGCCGATACCGGTCTGACGCTTCTGGGCATCCCGCCGCTTTTCGGCCTCGATACCGAAGCGCGCGAGGGCACCCGCTTCGTCGGCCCCTTCACCGCTCTGTGGTATGTCGTGTTCATGATCCCATTCTTCCTGTGGGTTAAGGAACCCCGCACCGAGCGGCGCCCGCTGCATCTTGAACGTGCCCTGGCCAGCCTAGGCGACCTGATCCGCAGCCTGCGCTACCGGCGCAGCCTGACGGCCTATCTTCTGTCCTCGCTATTCTACCGCGACGCGCTGAATGCGCTTTACGGGTTCGGCGGCATCTATGCTTCGGGCGTGCTGGGCTGGTCCATCACCCAGATCGGCATTTTCGGCATCGTCGGCGTGGTGACGGCGATGATCGTTGCCTTCATCGGTGGCCGGGCCGACCGGGCCTACGGGCCGAAACCGGTGATCGTGGCGTCGATCCTTGTGCTGATCCTGGTCTGCATCGTCATCGTCGGCATGACGCGGGAAAGCCTGTGGGGCCTTGCCCTTGACCCTGCATCCAGCCTGCCCGACGCGATCTTCTTCGGCTGCGGTGCGCTGATCGGGGCGGCGGGCGGCTCGCTGCAGGCGGCCAGCCGAACGATGATGGCCCGCCACACCACGCCGGACCGCGCGACCGAGGCCTTCGGGCTTTATGCCCTGTCGGGCAAGGTCACCAGCTTCCTTGCGCCGGCCCTGATCGCGCTGGTCACCATGATCAGCGGATCGCAGCGCATCGGCATCGCTCCGCTGATCGTGTTGTTCCTGATCGGTCTTTTCCTGCTATCCTTCGTTCGACCCAGGGGAGAGATGAAGGCCTGATGCTGACCCGCGCAGTTCTGCTGATCTTGTGCCTGGCAGCGCCCGCCCAGGCGGAAAAACTGGCGAACAAGCTGTTCGGCGCCATGGCCACGCCCTCGCGCGAGGATGCGATGCCCATAGGCTCTTATGCCCGTGGTTGCGCGGCAGGTCTGGTCGAATTGCCGGAAACCGGCCCGACCTGGCAGGCGATGCGGCTGTCGCGGAACCGCAACTGGGGCCATCCGGTTACCATACAGTTCCTTATGGACCTGTCGCAGACCGCCCGCGACATCGGTTTCGGCAAGGGCCTTTACATCGGCGACATCAGCCAGCCGCGCGGCGGGCCGATGACCAGCGGCCACGCCAGCCACCAGATCGGACTGGACGCCGACATCTGGATGCTGCCGCCACGCAGTCTGTCGCTGACCCGCGAGCAGCGCGAGGAGATCAGCTCGATCCCAGTGCGTTCGGCCGACCAGCGTTCGGTGACCGGGAACTGGACCGGCGTGCATCACCGCCTGCTGAAGGTGGCGGCCTCCGACCCGCGGGTGGATCGCATCTTCGTTGCCGCGGCGGTCAAGATCGAGATGTGCAGGACGGCCACCGCCCAGGACAGGAAATGGCTTCAGAAGATCCGTCCGGTCGCCGGACACGACACGCACTTTCACGTCCGATTGAAATGCCCGAAAGGCGCGCGGCTGTGCGAGACGCAGACCCCGACGGTGGTTGAACTTTCAAAGGGCGGTGACGGCTGCGACGACACGCTGATGTGGTGGGTGACCGACTATCTGAACCCGCCCAAGTCCGATGGAAAGAAGCCGAAGGACGAGGATGCACCTCGCAAGAAGGGGCCGCGCGAATTCACCATGGCCGACCTGCCGAAACAGTGTCAGGCGGTGCTGGCGGCAAACTGAGCCGGGAAGGATACCGATTGACAGACGCAGGGCGCAGGTATAGGTCGCCCGCGCCCTCATGTCGGGGGCCAAGTCTCCGCGACCTTGTCAAAACGGATCACATCATGCGCCTGCTTCTGCCCGGCATAATTGCCATGGCGGTGATCGTCACCGCGTCCAACATCCTTGTCCAGTATCCGCTTGGGCTCTACCTCACGTGGGGGGCGTTGACCTATCCCTTCGCCTTTCTGGTCACCGACCTTGCCAATCGCCTGGCCGGCCCTGCGGTTGCGCGGCGCGTGGTGCTGGCGGGCTTTGTCACCGGCGTTGTCTGCTCGTTCATCGGCACGCAGATCACGGGCGAGTTCGGCCCGCTGGTTACCCTGCGCATCGCAATCGGCTCGGGCCTGGCCTTTCTGACCGCCCAGCTGCTTGACGTGACGATCTTCGATCGCCTGCGTCAGGGCAGCTGGTGGAAGGCCCCCCTGGTATCGACCCTGGTCGGATCCAGCGTGGATACCGCGCTGTTCTTCACCATCGCCTTTTCCGGCACGCTGACTTTCATCGAGCCCGCCAACGATGTGTCCTGGGCCGCCGACCCGATGCCGCTGATCGGCCTTGGCCCTGTCGCGCCGTTCTGGGTCTCGCTGGCGCTTGGCGACTGGATCGTGAAGCTTCTGCTCGCCCTGGTGGCACTTGTGCCGTTTCGGGTCGCGGTTGCCCGCCTGACGGCAAAGGTTGCGTGATTTGTTTTGACAAACACAAAATCTGTGGCACGCTCCTCTCATCGGCAACCATTTGAAAGGAGGTGATCCAGTGTCTAGAGTGATATTGGAGAGAGGTGTCGGGACAGTCGGAGGGATGATTTTCTGAGGGCAGCCCCTTGGAAATGACCACCACGATTGGATTTGGATGCCTAACTGGCCCATCTCCTTGGATCTCGGAAAGGGTTGCCTGCGCAGGGCAACCCTTTCTCTTTTCGTCAACGTGACAGGAATGGCCCCGTCCCGGTCGCTGCGGGGTCAGAGAACCTCGCTCACCTTCACGGTGCGCCCCTCGGCAACCGATTTCAGGGCTGCCTCTGCCAGTGCCAGCGCCAGAAGCCCGTCCTCGCCCGAAGGGCTGGCCTCGGCCTTGCCCGCCATCGCGTCGATGAAGGCCGTGATCTCGGCGGCATAGGCCTCGGTGTAGCGCGTCATGAAGAAATCGTGCAGTGGCGGGCGGGTGTAGCCGGCAGCCGTTGCGACCTCGATGCTGACCGGGCGCTGGTTTTCGGCCGCCGCCATGCCCTTGGACCCATGCACTTCGATCCGCTGGTCGTAGCCATAGGTCGCGCGGCGGCTGTTCGAGATAACCGCCAGCTTGCCGCTGACCGTGCGCAGCATCACCTGCACGCTGTCGCTGTCGCCCGCCTTGCCGATTTCGGGATCGACCAGAACCGAGGCCATGGCCGAGACCTCGGCCACCTCTTCGCCCAGCAGGAACCGGGCCATGTCGAAGTCATGGATCGTCATGTCGCGGAAGATGCCGCCCGACCGCCGGATGTAGTCCACCGGCGGGGCGCCGGGATCGCGGCTGATGATCACCACCATCTCGACCGCGCCAAGGTGGCCGTTGTCGATCTCGGCCTTCACGGCGCGGAAATGCGGGTCGAAGCGGCGGTTGAAGCCGACCATCAGCGTGCCCTTGCTGGCACGCACGACATCAAGGCACTGCTTCACGCGCGCAAGGCTGAGATCGATCGGCTTTTCGCAGAATACCGCTTTCCCGGCCTTCACGAACTGCTCGATCAGGTCGGCATGGGTGTCGGTGGGCGTGCAGATCACCACCGCGTCGATGTCGCCTGCCGCTGCAATGGCGTCGATCGTGCGCACCTCGCAGCCATACTGGTCGGCGATCGCCTGCGCCGCAGCCGGCATCGCATCCGACACCGCCACCAGCCTTGCGGCCGGGTTCCCCGTCACCGCCTTCGCATGCACCTTGCCGATGCGCCCCGCACCCAGAAGCCCGAATCTGATCGTCATGATGTCCTCCACAACCCGTTTCCCGGTCGTCATGCCACCGGCCAGACGGTCCTGCAATGGGTTGAGGTGATCGATCTGTATCCCGGGGGTAACGCAAACCCTGACAGCGAGGCGCCGGCACCGATCGGCACCCCTGCCCGTCACCACCCCGCGAAGCGCGGCTCCGGCTGATCCGACTGCCCGACCGGGACAGGGGCCCCTCGCGGGAAGGGGGGCGCGCGGCCGACAGGTTCTTGCAATGAGGGTTTGATGGTGCGTTCCTTTCTCGGGAATGGAAGCAAACGCCATGGGCCAAGGTCGTCACGGGCGTGCCACGGCCACTCGTCGTCAGACCCGCAATTCAGCGATCGCCGGTGTCTTGCGCAGCAGAGCCGGTCGTTCATGGCAGCTCGCGTCTGCCGGATGTCGAGGGCGACAAGCCCCGGCGGCAAGAGGACAAGCCGGGGGGCCGCCGGTTATTCCGCCTGGCTGCGGTTGCGCCAGCGATTGGCGATGTAGGTCGCGGTCATCAGGTCCAGATGGGCGCCGCCGCCGTTCTTGGCGATGGTGATCTCGTCATCCGACCGGCGGGCATAAAGCGCCGGGTCGTCATAGAAATCGGCAATGACATCGCTTTCGGTGATCGCGCCCGAGGCAAGGGGTTCGATCAGTTCGCCGATGTGGTGCAGCGTGGTGGCGCGGCTGTCCACGAACAGGCGCGCACGGCGCATCGCGGTATCGTCCACCTCGCGCATGCCCGCCTTGAAGGCGCCGATCAGGTCGAGATGCTGGCCCGGTTGCAGCCAGTCGCCCCGGATCAGGGGTTCTGTCGCCATGGTGGCGGTGCAGATGATGTCAGCCTTGCGGACCGCTGTCTCAAGGTCGTCGGCCACGGGCAGGCCCATGGCGAGGGCCGAACTGCGGTTGCGGCTCCAGACGGTGAAGCGGGCGCCGGGGAAGGCGCTGGAATAGGCCTCGACCATGGAGCGCGCGACGGTTCCGGCACCGACCAGCAGGATCTTTTTTGCATCCTTGCGGGCAAGGCGGGTGGCCGAAAGAAGGCTGTCGCCGGCGGTTTTCCATTTGGTCACCAGGTGGAAATCGACCAGCGCCGTCAGCTCTCCGGTCACGTCGTCATAAAGTGTGACCGCACCGTTGATCGTGGGCTTGCCCAGCGCGGTATTGCCGGGATGCACGGTCGCCACCTTGACCAGCGCGCCAAGGCCGTCGATCCAGGCTGCGCGGTCCAGCACCGTGTCGGCCCCGCGATGCAGGAAGAGATCGGCGATCTCGGCCCGGGGCAGGCGGTGCCCGGCCTCCAGCGCGGCCAGAAGGCCCGGCCAGTCCAGATGTGCTTCCGCCTCCTTCGGGACGATGTTGATCACAGCCCTGCCTCCCCTTCCGTCAGAAGCCCTTCGGCCACCAGCCGCCGCGCCCAGCCCTGCCAGGTTTCGAACTGATGCGTCCGCCAGCCCCGGCGGGCGGCGGCGGTAATGTTGTCGGCGCGGTCGTCGGTGAAGATCAGCCGGTCGGGCGGGATGCCGCTGTCTTCCTCGACGATCTGGTAGATGCGGGGTTCCGGCTTCGACACGAACAGTCGGCCCGAGACATATTCCCGGTCGAACTCGTTCAGGAACTCCAGCCGGTCGCGCGCCGTCTCGTAGGTGGAACTGCCGAAATTCGTCAGCGCAAAGACCGGGACGCCCTTGGCCCGCAGGGCACGCATCAGGGCGATGGATCCCTCGATCCGGGGACCGAACAGCTCGATCCAGCGGTCGTGCCACAGGCGGATTTCCGCGCGCCATTCCGGATGGCGGTCGGCCCGGTCGTAGATCGTTTCGCGAAACGGCGCCCCGTCGTCGATCAGGGCATTCATCTGCGGCAGCTCTGCCGCCCGAAACAGCGCGCGGCGGCGCGCCTCGCCGATCACCCGGTCGTAGAATGCCTCGGGCTGCCAGTGCACCAGCACGTTGCCGATGTCGAAGACCACTGCCTCAGGCTGCATCCTGCGTCCTTTGCCGCACCACCGTCTCGCGCCAGAGGACATAAAGGCCCGATCCGCAGATCAGCGCAATGCCCACCCAGGCGGTGGCATCGGGGAAGGTGCCGAAGATCACCACGCCCCAGAAGATCGCCAGCGGCATGCCGACATATTCGAAGGGCACGATCAGCCCGGCCTCGGCGGTGCGGTAGGCCTGGGTGACCATAAGCCCGCCGATGCCGACCGACAGGCCCGTGGCCAGGAACACCGGCCAGTCGGCCAGGGGCGGCCAGATCCAGGGGCGGAAGAGAAAGGCCCAGATCGGATCGTCGGTTGCCATGTGCCCGTCGCCAGCCCAGAGCCCCATGCACAGGCTGACGACGATGAACCCCGCCTGCACATAGAAGGACAGCGTCATTGCGCTTTCGGTGCCCCCCATGTGCCGGGCCAGCAGGTTGCCGCTGGCATATAGGACGGCCGAGACCAGCACCAGCAGGGCGGCGGGCTGGATCACCCCGGCGCCGGGGCGCAGCATCACGACGACGCCGACCATGCCCACGACAACTGCCGCCCAGCGGCGTGGGCCGACCTTTTCCCGCAGGAAGACGATCGACATCAGCGTGATGACGATCGGGCTGATGAAGGCCACCGCCACCGCGTCGGCCAGGGGCAGGGCGGCAAGGCCGAGGAAGAAGGTCACATTCGACACCATGATGATCGCCACGCGCAGCAGATGCGTGCCCGGCCGGCTGGTGCCGACCTGAGACCAGCCGCGTTCCGACAGGTGGATCACGGTCAGGATGAAGGCCATGGCGACAAAGGCGCGGATCAGGATGACCTGGTGCAGGGCATAGCCGCCGGACAGGAACTTGATCGCCACGTCATTGATCGAAAAGATCATCGTGCCGCCGGCGGCAAACAGGATTCCGGTCAGGGCTTGGGAACGGGCCATGGCGGCAGATGATCCGGACGCCCAGCAGGCGTCTGTCCTGCCCGCGACAGGGCTGGTCGGGAAGCGCCCGCTGTCAGCTGTGCAGGGCGGCGCGCAGCAGGCGGTCGAGCGTCTCCAGAAACCGGCTGCGGTCCGCCCTGGAGAACAGCGCTCCGCCGCCCTGGCGGAACGGGTCCGCGCTGCGCAGGTCGGCCATCAGGTCGCGCGTCGCCAGCACTATCCCGATATTCCTCGCAGTCAGCTCCTCGCCGTTCGGCCTCAGCACACGGGCGCCTGCCGCCACGCATTTCGCAGCCAGCGGGATGTCGGCGGTCACGACCACATCGCCCGGACCGCAGGCCCCGGCGATCCACTTGTCGGCCTCGTCCGGGCCCTGTGCCACATGGACGCTTTCGACCAGCGGATTGGCCGAGGGCCGAATGCCGCCGTTCGACACCAGCACCATGCGCACCCCCAGGCGGGTGGCCACCCGCTCCGCCTCGGCCTTGACCGGGCAGGCATCGGCGTCGATCAGCAGGCGGGTCATCGCGGCGAACCGAAGACCTGCACCCAATAATAGCGCAGGCCGCGGCTCTGGCCGCGCAGGGGCGCATCGTCGGGCTGATGGACCATGGCGATGCCGGTGTCGCGGAAACGGCAGTTCAGCATGTTGCGGCGGTGGCCCGGGCTTTTCAGCCAGGCCTGCACGGCTCGGTCCACCGTCGGCTGGCCGGCGGCGATGTTTTCGGCGGCGAGGCCGTAGCTGTAGCCCTGTGCCCGGATCCGCGCCGCGAAGCCGCGTCCGTCCTTGCCGGTATGCCCGAAGAAGTTCTGCTCGGCCATGTTGCGGGCATGGGTTCTGGCCGCTGCCATCAGCGCCGGGTTCAGGCTCAGCGGCGCGCATCCTGTCTTTGCGCGCAGGGCATTGACCTGCGCCAGCACGCCCTGCGCCGCATCCGAAGCCGCCGCAGGCAGGGCTGCCAGCGCCACGGCCAGCGCAACAGCCGCCACCCTAGCCGGCCAGCGCCGCGGCATGGAATGCGACATGGTCTTCCATGAAGCTGGAGACGAAGAAATAGCTGTGGTCATAGCCCTTCTGCATCCGGAACGTGCCCCCCTGGCGGACAGCGGCCATCGCCTCTGCCAAAGCCTCGGGGCGCAGCTTGTCCAGGAACTGGTCCGCCGTGCCCTGGTCGATCAGCATCGGCCCGTCAAAGCCCCGCCGCCGCATCAGCAGACTGGCATCATGCGCCGCCCAGAGCGATTCATCGGGCCCAAGATAGGCGGAAAATTGCGGGCGTCCCCAGTCGCTCGTCGTGGGGTTGCAGATCGGGGCGAAGGCCGAGACCGACTTGAACCGGCCCGGAAAGCTCATCGCGATGGTCAGTGCGCCGTGGCCGCCCATGGAATGGCCGGTGATCGCCTGCGCCTCCTCGGCCAGGGGGAAGGCGTTGAACAGAAGGCGTGGCAGTTCCTCGGTCACATAGTCCCACATGCGGAAGTGGGGCGCCCAAGGCTTCTGCGTGGCGTTCACATAGAACCCCGCACCCTGGCCCATGGCGAAGTCCAGCTCGTTCGCCACCCCTTCGCCGCGCGGCGAGGTGTCGGGGAAGACCAGCGCAATGCCCATCTCGGCCGCCCAGCGTTGCGCGCCCGCCTTCACCATGGCGTTTTCATGCGTGCAGGTCAGGCCTGAGAGGAACCAGAGCAAAGGCACCGGCCCGTCCTCGGCCTGCGCGGGCAGGAAAAGGCCGAAGGTCATGTCACAGGCGCAGGCGGAGGAGGCATGGGTATAGACCCCCTGCACCCCCCCGAAGGCGCGGTTTTCCGAAACGGTCTTCATGGGAACCCTCCTTGACTGACCAGTGCGATCACCCCGGTCACCGTCAGCACCGAGGCCGCCGTGGACAGCAGGATCGCGGTGGAAACCCGTTGCGGCGCAACGCGGTAGTGCTGCGCCAGAATGAACACATTGCCCGCCACCGGCAAGGCTGCGGCGGCGACCATCACGCCTGCGGCATAGCCCGTGACGCCGAACAGCCAGCAGGCTCCGGCCACTGCGGCGGGGTGAAGGATCAGCTTCGAGACCGAAAGCCAGGCCGCGACCTCGACCCGTTCCGCATTGCGCCCGGCCAGCGAGGCGCCGATGGCAAACAGCGCGCAGGGCGTGGCCGCCGCGCCGAGCAGCGTCAGGAATTCGTTCACCGGGGCAGGCAGGGTCAGACCCGTCGTGCCCCACAGGATGCCCAGGACGACCGAAACGATCATCGGGTTCTTCAGCAGACCCACCCCCAGGATGCCCAGGGTCTGTGCGCCTACGCGCCCCGCGCGCAGTCCGGTGATCAGCATTGTCAGGATCGACGAGAACACGATCAGATCGACCGCCAGCACCAGAAGGACCGGCCCCACTGCCCCCGGCCCCAGAAGCAGCACCAGCATCGGGATGCCGAGAAAGCCCACGTTGCCGATGACACCGGCATGTGCCTCGAACACCGCCTCTTCCCGGCTGGCGCCACGCCAGAGCGCGACTGCCGCCACCACCAGCCAGACGGCACTGGTGCCCACAAGATAGGCAAAGACGAAGGACCAGGAGAAGATCGCCGCCACGTCCAGGTTCGCCGCAAAGCCGAACAGCATCGCCGACAGCGCGAAATAGAAGACGAAGCGTGTCAGATAGGCCGTCGCCTCCGCGCTGAAGAACTGCGCGCGGCCCGAGGCGTAACCCAGCCCGATCACCGCGAAGAAGGGCAGGGTCTTCAGGAAGATCTCGACCATGCGGCTTCGTGTCATGCGGGAAGGGAAAGGGCAAGTCTGCCGCCAGGGGGAATCGCCCCGCTTTCCGGTGCGACAGCCGATTTCACCGGGCGGTGCTGAGCCTAGTTGTTCAGTCCTGGCATCTGGTGGATCGGATTGAGGATGAATCGATCAGGCTCTGATGTCCATATTTTGCAGATGTATTCGTAGGGCGTGAGGCCGTTCAGGGTCTTGAGCCTTCGGGCGAAGTTGTAGGCTGCGAGAAAGTCGGCGAGGTGCGTGCACAACTGGTCGTGGCTGTCGTAATGGTAGCGCTTCACCGTGGCGTCCTTGATCGTGCGGTTCATCCGCTCGACTTGGCCGTTCGTCCACGGATGGTTTGGTCAGGCGATGCTCGATCCCGTTGGCCTCGCAGATCATGTCGAAGCGCATTGGCCGGGAACAGATAGTGTTCCGTTTCCGGGGCTGCTCGGCGAACTGGATGCCATTATCGGTAAGGACCGTGTGGACCTGGCAGGGCACGGCCTCGAGCATGTGCTGCAGGAACTCCCAGGCAGTCTTTCTGTCAGCTGTTGCAACGATTTGAGCGACCGCGAACTTGGAAGTTCGGTCAATGGCCACAAAGAGATAGAGCTTGCCTTCTGCCGTCTGCACCTCGGCGATGTCAATATGAAAGAACCCGATGGGGTAGCGCTTGAACTTCTGGCGCTTTGGCTTGTCACCCTCGACATCTGGAAGACGCGAGATCCCATAACGCTGCAGGCACCGATGCAGCGCTGACCGCGTCAGATGCGGGATCGACGGCTGCAGGGCATAGAGGCAGTCGTCCAGCGGAAGGAGCGTATGGCGCCGGATTGCGACGATTGCCGCTTCCTCGGCTTCAGTCAAAACCGTCGAGCGCGGTTCCGTCGGCCCGGTCTTCATATCCTCGACCGTCGCGCGCTTGCGCCACTTTGCGAGCGTCTTCGGATTGATGCCCAGCTCCCGGCTCAGCTACGCGAGCGAAGCTTGCGATCGCTGTATTGTAGCTCTGACGGCGTGCGTGGTCGTGGCGCTCCCGTGACGAACTTGTCCCATAGTGCTTCCTTCCATTCATGCGAAAGAATCACACAATCAAACCGGGGGATCAAACACCTAGGTCCTGTCTGCATTTGGGGATTCCCGTTTGTCGTGAGTTCTGCTTCAAGATCGAAGACGGAGGCGATCTTGAGCCGGCGGACCTTGACCTACGCGCAGTGGGCGCGGATCGAGGGGCATCTTCCTGGGCGCGACG
>NZ_SIJH01000019.1 GCF_004762095.1 Tabrizicola caldifontis | reverse complement strand
TCTTGGGAAAGAAGGGCTTCAGCCGCGCCATCTGCGCGTCGGTCAGCCAGAAAAGGTTGCTCATGCTCCAGTCTCCTTTCGGAGATTGAATCAGGCCAAGTCTACAAAATCAATGGGTCCTGACCCTCATCACGCTTACCGGAACCTCGATCATTCACGACGAGACTGCGGGATTGCAGGACGATGATGTCCTTTTCCCGGCAATTCCTCTTGCCTTCTCGTCTCGACTGGCGGACCTTGGCGCGTCAACCGCGATCGGGGCTGCCGGAAGCAACGGAAACGTCGTGAACTTCGGTGCCACCGGCACGCTGGGCAACATCTCCCTTTCCGGTGCGGATGGAAAACCTCTGGCCGGTCTCGATAGCGGTCTGCAGACGACAAGCGGCGACGCCATCTATCTTTGGACCGACGGGGTGGACGACAACATCGTCTTTGGCAAGACCCAGGGCGGCGTCATCGTCTTTGCTGTCTACCTTCAACCCACGGGGGGGATGCCGCCGACCGGTGCCAAGTTGTGGACCGTACAGTACCAGGCGATCCAGCATCCCGATGCCGCGGATCCCGACGATGCGGTCGATCTGTCGAACCTCGTCCACGTCACCGCCAATGCAGCGCAGAACTTCTCCTTCGCCAACGCACCGTCTGGCCAGAATCTCTTCATGATGTTCGGAACCTCGTCGCAGGCAATTCTCGTGACGGGCGAAAACCCCGCCAATCAGTCCGCGGGCGCCAACGTCTCGAGCGGCAGCACCGTCAACAGCAGCCAGGGCGGCGGCACAACGACCCTCGGCACCAACAACCAGCGGATCGACGCGAAGGAGGCGCTGGTCCTGACCTTTGTGACGGGCGCGAACCCAGACTACCTTGCCGGACCTGGCGCAGGGAACAACCCCGGCCAGCCGCTGAGCTCGACCGAGGCCAACGTCGAGGCCAACATCCAGTTCACGGCCACTCTTCTTGTGCGGGCTGCCGAATTCACCATCTCCCAGATGCAGCCGAACAACGCTACCGCGACCGTGCGGGTAGAGGCCTATTTCACGGCAGATGCCCCCGGCGTAAATTACGTCGACGGCAATCCGCTGGTGTCTGGCGACATTGCGATCAACATCTCGGGCGTCCAGGTGATCCGCGGTGGTTCCAATGTGGTCGGGACGCAGGGCGTTAGCGTCGACCTTTCGGGTACCTCGGCTGTCATTACCGGCGTACTCACGGGCGATATCATTCGCTATGCAACGGATGCCGATCATAACCGCGTCCTGATCCGCAACGACCAGCCCGCGCAGGGCTCGGGCAGCAATATCGGCTTCGACCTTGGCGGCTTCGCGCTGACCGAGGCGGCAAGTTCCACCATGGAGATCGGTTCGAAGATCATCTTCCATGATGACGGGCCCTCGATCATGCTCGGCACCCGGCCTGAAGCGCTGACGGTGGACGAGACGAACCTTTCGGAGGACGCCTCTGGCAGCTTTGCCGGGCTCTTTTCGGCCAGCTTTGGGGCTGATGGCGCTGCGAGCGGGGGCGGGCTGAGCTATGTCCTTTCGATCGGGGTGGAGGACGCCGACAGCGGGCTGACGGACACCGCGACCGGCAATCCGGTGTTCCTGTTCCTGTCGGCGGACGGAAAGACCGTCACCGGGCGCGCGGGACCGGACAAGGCTGCTGCCGAGGATGGCGCGGTCGTCTTCGTCATCAGCGTCGATGCCGATGGCAAGGTCACGCTCGACCAGCAGCGTGCCATCGCCCATCCCGACGCCACCGATCCCGACGAGGCGCTGACGCTGGCCGACGAGGCCATCTCGATCACCGCCATTGCGACCGACGGCGACGGCGACCGGGTCGAGAAGAGCGTGAACGTGGGCGACCGCTTCACCTTCAGGGACGATGCGCCCGAGGCCGGGGCGAACAGCGCCGTGCAGTTCGACGACGAGACGGCACAGACGACGAACGCCGCGGCCAACCCGGGCGGCGCGGACGATGTGGCGGGCACCTCGGCCACGGCCACGGGCACGCTGGCCCACGGCTTCGGGGCCGACGAGGCGGGCACGGTGCTTCTGCAACTCGCGACGCTGCCCGTGACGGGCGGCTTCAGCCAAGAGCTGTCGCCCGACGCCGCGACCCTGACCATCAGCCAGATGCAGAACGGTGCGCCGGTTGCCGTGCTGAAGGTCGAGGTCACCCCGACCACGGGCGCCTACACCATGACGCATCTCGCCCCGGTGTTCCACCCGACCCCTGGCAGCAGCGAGGAGAACGTCACCTTCACCATCAACTACCGGGTGACGGACGGCGACGGCGACTGGGCGGAATCCTCCGTCTCGGTCCATGTCAACGACGACACGCCCGCCATCGAGACCGGCACAGATCCGCAGTCTCTTACGGCGAGCGATGCCGCTCTCAACGCGAAGGCCTCGGCCAGCTTTGCGACGCTGTTCGACGTCTCCTATGGCGCCGACGGGCCGGCGGCCACAGACGCGCTGACCTATACCCTTTCGATCGGGGTGGCCAGCGCAAACAGCGGGGTTCTTGATACCGCGACCGGCAATCCAGTGTTCCTGTTCATGTCTTCTGACGGGACAACGATCACCGGCAAGGCCGGCACCAGCCTTGCGAGCGCCGCGAGCGGACCGACGGTGTTCGAGATCTCGATCAACGCCAGCACGGGCGTGGTCGAACTGGAACAGATGCGGGCAATCATGCATCCCAACGCCAACGATCCCAGCGACACGGTTACCCTGGCGGATGTGGTGATCTCGGTGACCGCAACCGCCAAGGATGGCGACGGCGACACCGCCACGCACACTGTCTCGGTTGGTGACTACTTCTCGTTCGCGGATGACAATCCGATGGTCACCGTCGGGAACGCGAGTGGAACCTACATGACGGGCGCCAAGGGAAGCTGGACCCCTGATGCGGGGAACGATGGCCTGAAGTCGCTGAACGTGGCGCTCAACAGCTTTGAGATCAGCCAGTTCGGAACGGTCATCGCCACCGGCGACAACAGCAGCCTCGTCCGGACCGGCGACCGCAGCTTCGACGGCTGGATTACGGGCGACTTCAACGGCGACGGCCAGCCCGACAAGGTCGAGTTCACGCTGACCTTTGATCCCGACGATCCCGAAAGCTACAGCCTGGTGGTGACCACGCCGCCGTCTGGGACCACGCTCAAGGACAGTTCTCAGGGTACGCTCAAGGCAAGCGGTCCCAACCCGGTGCGTACGCTCATGTTCGGCGGCAGCGAGAGCGGGGCCGATGATGTCGTGTTCTTCGGGGTTGTCGCCACGGCATCTGCCTCGGGCATCATGGGCAACACGCCCCCGAACGACCTGCTCGACCTTGTCGTTCCCGGTGCGACTGACCTTAGCGAGGCGCAGATCCGGAGCTTCCTGACCCCGACCAACCAGATCCCGACCCTGATAAGCGCCTCGACGCAGATGAACGTGTCGACCGCAGGAATCGGGATCAACAACAATAACCTCGACGGGTCGCGTGCCGGCATCCAGGCGGGCGACGAGAGCTTCGTGTTCAACCCGGAGGAGGTGGTCGACAACGTCCGGGTCTTCATCTCGAACTCTGTGGGGGGTTACAACACCGCGACCGAGGAGCTGTACTTCCGGGTCTTCCACACCGATGGCACCGTGACGGATCACGTCCTTGTCACCGCCAACATGGTGAAGCCCGCCTTGCGTGGCGATCCCACGGTGCCGAAGGCGGCGCAGGGCGGCAGCTACTTCGACATCGATGCCGGCGACAAACGGATCGATGCGGTGCAGCTGACCATGGGGCTGGGCACCGTCAAGATCCCGGTGATCCAGTGGAGCATCGAGGAAACTCTGAACCCCGAACCGCTGCGGCTTGACTTCACCGCCACGCTGTTCGACGGCGACGACGACTTCGCCACAGACACCTTCTCGATCGATCTCGCGGCTGACGGAATGATGACCTGACGCCGATCATGCGGGTCCGCCATCGCCACGGCGGGCCTGTCCCCCTTCCCCCAGCGGTGGAAGTTGCACCATGACACCAACGCCCGGAGCAGACCGTCTTACCCTCGCCTTGCGTGCCGTCAGGCGCCAGTTTCCCGTTCTTGTCCTTCTCAGCTGCCTTCTGAACCTGCTTCTGCTCGTGACGAACATATACATGCTGCAGGTCTATGATCGCGTGCTTTCCAGCGGCTCACTCGACACGTTGATCTGGCTCACGCTGATTGCCGTCTTTGCCATCGTGATCTACGGCGTACTGGAACACGCCCGGCGCAAGACGCTTGCGCGCACCGCAAGCTGGCTGGATGACCAGCTCAGCGCGCCGATGCTGCAGCAGGCGATGGAATCCAGGCTGGCCGGCAGGAGCGGCCGCGCCGGCACGCGCGATGTGGGCGACCTGCGCCGCTTCTATGCGGGTGATGCGGTGCTGGCCTTCCTCGACGCACCGTGGAGCGTGGTGTTCCTTGCGTTCATCTGGCTCTTGCATCCGGCGCTGGGTGTCTTCGCGACGGTGGGGGCGCTGGCGCTTCTCGGGCTTGCGCTGGCAAACGATGCGCTCACGCGAAACCGCCAGATGCAGCTGGCGCAGATGGCCAAGGCCCAGCAGGACAACGCCAACCGCTTTGTCGATGCCGGCGAGACCATAGGCCCCCTCGGCATGGCGCAGGGCGTCTTTGGCACCTGGGGCCGGGCCCAGAGCACCCTCAACGCCGAGCAGCAGACGCTCAGCGATCGCACGACAACGATCCTCTCCATCGCACGAAGCCTGCGCCAGGGCCTGCAGATCGGCATCCTGGCTGCCGGGGCCTACCTGGTGCTCAATGGCCAGACCACGGCCGGAGCGATGATCGCGGCCTCGATCGTGATGGGGCGTGCGCTGGCGCCCATCGAGCGCGCGACGGGTGCCTGGCGGGCCTTCGTGGCAGCGCGGGCGGCGCGGGCAAACCTGACCGACCTCTTTGCCGAGGCCGCGCGCTCTGATGCGCCGCGGGTCATGCTGCCCCGGCCGCAGGGCCGGCTGTCGTTCGAAAATGTCATATATGCGCCACCAGGCTCGAGCGTGCCGGTCCTGCACGGGATCAGCTTCGCGCTTGAGCCCGGCCAGAACTGCGCCGTCCTGGGCCCTTCGGGATCGGGCAAATCCACACTCTGCCGTCTTGCCGTAGGCGCCTGGCGACCGACGCGGGGGCATGTCCGGCTAGACGGGGCAGACGTGTTCGACTGGAGCCCCGAGGATCTTGGCCCCCATATCGGCTATCTGCCGCAGCAGGTCGAACTCCTGCCCGGAACAGTGGCGCAGAACATTGCCCGCTTCCGTGAGATCGACAGCAACGCCGTGGTGCGTGCCGCCAAGATCGCCGGGGTGCACGAGCTGATCCTTGCGCTGCCCAACGGCTATGAGACCGAGATTTCGCTGCACTCGCACCGCATTTCTCTGGGCCAGCGGCAGCGGCTGGCGCTGGCGCGTGCGATCTATGGCGATCCGGCCTTCGTCGTGCTAGACGAGCCCAACTCCAACCTCGACCAGGTGGGCGACCGCGCACTGATCGAGACCCTGGCCGCGCTGAAGCGGTCCGGCACGACTGTCCTGATCGTGACGCACCAGGCATCGGTGCTGAAATGCGCCGACATGATCCTTGCAATGCACGACGGCACGGTTGCCGGCTTCGGACCGCGCGACCAGCTCCTCCAGCCGGTGCGGCACGTCCCCACCATGGCGGTGCGGCGGGCCGGCAGCGCCGCAGTGCAGCCTGATGCGGGGCTACCAGAAAACGTGACGGCAGGAGAATGACGCCATGACCGGCTCCATCACTCTGGCGGGTCTGTGGGATGCGGCGCAGGACTGGTTCATGGATATCGCTGGCCAGTTCCCGGGCCTCGCCGGGATCGATGCGGGCAAGCAGGCCGCAGGACTCCTGGTCTCGCTCGCCTTCTTGGTCGCGCTTTTGACAGCAGTCTGGATCCGTGGCCGACGCAGCCGCAGGTCGCTCGGTGCCGGTGCCAATGGCGACCTCGCTGCGCTGACGCGCGGGGCCAAGAGGCTTGGTCTGGTGGCGGCGGCGGTGTTCGTGTTCGTGTTCGGCGCCTGGTCCATCTATGCGCCCCTCGCGAGCGCGGCCCTCGCTCCCGGCGTGATCAGCCCTGACGGATACCGCAGGACCGTCCAGCACCTCGAGGGTGGCATCATCCGCGCGATCCATGTCCGCGAGGGCGACCCCGTCTCCGCCGGGGATCCGCTGATTACCCTCGACGACACCGCCGCGCGCTCGCTCGATGCCGAGATCCGCGAGCGATATCTTCACGTCCTCGCCACCGAGGCCCGGCTTGAGGCCGAGCGCACGGATGCGCCCGAGATCGTTTTTCCCGACGTTCTGCTTGCCGACGACAGCCCAGCCATGCGGCAGGTCATCGAGGGCCAGCGGCAGCTTCTAGCTAGCCGGCGCGCCACGCTGGCCAGCCGCATCTCGATTCTCGAGGCCCGCATTCTGCAACTCGGCGAACAGAATGCGGGCCTTGATCAGGTGATCGCAGCCGAGGAGGAGCAACTTGCCCTGATCGACGAGGAGATCACCGCAGCCGACGACCTGCTGGCCCAGGGACTCGAGCGCAAGCCGCGCATCCTTGCCCTTCAGCGCACGCGTGCAGAGGTTGCGGCCTCGATCGCGATGAACCGTGCGCGCATCGCCCAGAACGCCGAGGCCATGGGCGAGACCCGGCTCCAGCTTCTGGCCGTTGACGAGGAGCGCCGCGAGGCGATCGCGGGACAACTTGCAGAGATCCGGCGTGTCCTTGCCGAACTTCGCGGCCAGATGCCCTCGCGCGAGAACATGCTGGAGCGGACGGTGATCCGCGCGCCCATTGCCGGCCGGGTAATGAACCTGCGCGCCACGACCGGGGGTGGGGTCATCCGGCCCGGCGAGCCCATCGCCGACATCGTCCCGGACGAGGCCCATCTGATGATCAGCGCCCGCGTGCAGCCGCATGACATCGACCGGATCACGCCGGGCATGTCTGCACGGGTGATCCTGTCGGCCTACAATCAGCGGAACATGCCGCAGATCCATGGCCGCCTTCAGTCGATCTCGGCCGATGCCTTCGTGGACGAGCGCAGTGGCGCCGCCTACTTCCTGGCCCAGATCGAGGTCGACCCGCAGGATATCGAGGGGCTCTCGCATGTCCAGCTGGTGCCCGGGATGCCGGCCGAGGTCATGCTCCTCGATGGGGAGCGCAGCGCGATGGAGTATTTCCTTGCCCCCATCCTCGAAAGCCGGCGGCGCAGCTTTCTGGAACGCTAGGGTCAGAACCCATTACCTGGCTTGATGACGCCCGGTCTGCGTGATGCAGTCTCCCGAATTGATTGGGGTGATCGGGCGCACGAAGGGCGGGCTGAACACGAAGTTGCACGCCGTGACCGATGCCAAGGACCGCTGGCTGCGGCTCTTCATGATGGCAGGCCAGGTCAGCGACTACACCGGCACCGCAGCCCTAATGGGCAGTTTGCCGGCCACGGAATGGCTTATCGCCGATAGGGGGTACAATGTCGACTGGTTCCGGGATGCCTTGAAAGACAAAGGGATACGCCCCTGCATCCGCGGTCGGAAGTCATGCGGAAGGGTCATCCGCTACGACAGGCGCCGCTACAAACGCCGCAAACGCATCGAGATCATGTTCGGCCGGCTGAACGACTGCGCCAGATGCCAGCTACGACAGATGCCCGAAGGCCTTCCTCTCCGCCGTCGCCCTGGCCGCAACCGTCCAGTTCTGGCTTTGAAGATCGATGAGGTTGTAGCCGAGCCACTCATCTTTGGGAAAATTCCGCTAAATCAATCAGATATGGCGGAGACGAAGGGATTCGAACCCTCGAGACCCTTTAGAGGTCTGCACCCTTAGCAGGGGTGTGCCTTCGACCACTCGGCCACGTCTCCGCCTGCCCGTTTATCGGGGCGGTGCGGCGGGGGCAAGGGGAAAGGCACGGGAAAAGGGGATGGCGGGGACAATTGTGGGCCTGCCAGGCAAGAGATGCGGTAGCACCTTTCATGATCTGATTGGATCAGGCCAGGATCGCGACTGATCTTCTCAGGCAGGTTCTGGCTGACATTGCCCCTACGCCCGATCCGGTTCCACAGGGACGCAAACCCAACCGATGGCCCAGGTGGTAAAGCGTGGCCGGTGCGCCGAGGGTCGGGTCATCGGCATTCGGAAGAAACAGGAATAAGGCGCCTTTAGGTCCGCCTGTCCCGCCGCATGTGATGCGCTTCCATGTACGGGTGCGCAGAAAAGTCGCGGCGCCCGGCAGGCCCACCGCCTTTGCAGGCCGCTGCCTGCGGCTGATCCGCATTTCAAACAAAGAGCCGATCATCCTGTCGGCAAGGGAAAGGTTGTCCCAGACCGCAAATCCGGCTGCGGGAAAGCCATCCCTTGGAACGTCGGCATATCTGCGGCCCGGATCGCCTGTCAGATCCTGCCCATGGGCAGACGTCAGGTTTGTGGATCAGCCGTTGAACAGGAAGTGCAGGACATCGCCGTCCTGGACCTCGTAGGTTTTGCCTTCCACGCGGAACTTGCCGGCTTCCTTGGCGCCTGCCTCGCCATTTCCGGCGATGTAGTCGTCGTAGGCGATGGTCTCGGCGCGTATGAAGCCCTTTTCGAAGTCGCCGTGGATCACGCCGGCCGCCTGCGGGGCAAGCGTCCCCTTGGGGATCGTCCAGGCGCGCGCCTCCTTCGGGCCGACGGTGAAATAGGTCTGCAGGCCGAGCAGCGCGTAACCCGCACGGATCAGCCGGTCGAGGCCGGGCTCGGCGAGACCCATCTCCTGCAGGAACAGCGCGGCCTCGTCTTCCGGCAACTGGGCAAGTTCCTCTTCGATCCGGGCCGAGATCACCACCGTTCCGGCGCCCTGTCTTGCCGCCATTTCTGCCACGCGGGCCGACTGCGCGTTGCCGGTGGCGGCGCTGGCTTCCTCGACGTTGCAGACGTAAAGCACGGGCTTGGCAGTCAGAAGCTGGAGCATGCGCCAGGCCTTGCGGTCATCCTCGGCAACCTTGACCGTGCGGGCCGGCCGGCCGGCCTCCAGCGCCTGCTGGGCCTGGGCCAGAAGCCGGTCCTGGTCGGCCGCCTCCTTGTCGCCGCCCTTCAGCTTGCGCGCCAGGTTCGCCCGGCGGCGTTCGATCGACTCGAGGTCTGCCAGCATGAGCTCGGTCTCGATGGTTTCGGCGTCAGCGACCGGGTCGATCCGGCCCTCGACATGGGTGATGTCACTGTCCTCGAAGCAGCGCAGCACATGGGCGATGGCATCGCATTCGCGGATGTTGGCCAGAAACTGGTTGCCCAGCCCTTCGCCTTTCGAAGCGCCGCGCACGAGACCCGCGATATCCACGAAGGTCATCCGCGCCGGGATGATCTGCTTCGACCCGGCAATCGCGGCAAGTTTCTCCAGCCGGGCATCGGGGACGGCCACCTCGCCCACGTTGGGTTCGATCGTGCAGAAGGGAAAGTTCGCCGCCTGCGCTGCCGCCGTGCGGGTCAGCGCGTTGAAGAGCGTGGACTTGCCCACGTTCGGCAGCCCGACGATGCCCATCTTGAAACCCATCATGCCCTCCATTGGCGACAGCGCGCCTTCTACGGGCGAGGCGCGACAGGATCAAGCTTGGGCGTCAGGTCAGCGCATAGTGCAGCCGCACGCAGCCGCGATCCAATGCCTTGGCGCTGATCAGCCGGGGGCTGGCGCGCAGGCCGGTCGGCGGAAAGAGCGGCGGGCCGCCGCCGATCAGTTCGGGGATGACGTAGATCTCGATCTCGTCCACGGCGCCGCGTTCCAGAAAGGCCATCTGCAACTGTCCGCCGCCGACCATCCAGACATCACCGTCGTCCAGGGCGCGCAACTCGGCGATCAGCGCGTCCACATCGCTGCGGGTTTCCAGCGGGCCGAGTGGGGCAGGGATCGGGCGCGAGGTTACCACGAAGGCGCGCTGCGCGGCATAGGGCCAGGGGGCCCTGGTCCTTTCAAGGAAATCGTAGGTTGCGCGGCCCATGACTACGGTCCGGATGCGCTTCAGGAACCGGTCGTAGCCGTGCTCGCCCAGGTCCATGTCGTTGTAGGCGAAAAGCCAGTCTAGGCTGTCATCCGCGGCAGCGACGAACCCGTCCAGACTGGCCGCGATGTAACCGAGGATGCGCGCCATGCGATTCCCTCTTGAAAATAAATAAACGCACATTTAATATTTTCGCCCATGGCAAGACACAAGAGCGTTTCCGACGGCGACCTGCTTGACCGGCTGATGCCCGCACTTGTCCGGCATGGGCCGGACGGGTTGACCCTTGCGCTGGCCGGGGCGGCAGCGGGGGTGTCTCCGGCCACGCTGGTGCAGCGGTTCCGCAGCCGCGAGGCGATGATCGAGGCGGTCCTGCTGCGAGCATGGGACCGGCTGGACGCGGCGACCGATGCGGCGGATGCCGGGGCGGCTGAAGGGGCAGAGGGTGCGATGGATCTTCTGGCAGCCCTGATGCCTCTGGATCAGGCGGAAACGGATGTGACCGAGGGCCTTCTCCTGCTGCGCGAGGATTTCCGCAACCCGGTGCTGCGAGCCCGCGGCAAGGCCTGGGGCGAGCGGCTGGCGGCGGCCCTGGGGCGCCGGCTTGACCCTGCGCCAGAAGTCGGCCTGGGCCTTGGCTGGCAGATGCTGCAGGTCTGGCAGGGGGCGCTGATCTGGTGGGCCTTCACGCGGCAGGGGACAGCGGCTGATTATGTCCAGGCCGCGCTTGGCGCCTGGTTTCGCGCAGTGGGCCTGCGATAGGGTGCCCGGCACCCATTGATTTCCCCCGCCTGCGCATGGCAGATGGAACCGGGTTTACCGGGGGATGCCATGACACGGATCGACGATACCTTCGCGCGGCTGAAGGCCGAGGGGAAGAAGGCCTTCGTCGCCTACATCATGGGTGGTGACCCCGATCAGGCGACTTCTCTGGCGGTGATGAAGGGCTTGCCTGGGGCTGGGGTGGACATCATCGAACTGGGTATGCCCTTCACCGACCCCATGGCCGATGGCCCGACGATCCAGGCTGCGGGGCAGCGCGCGCTGGAAGGCGGGATGAAGCTGGACAAGGTGCTGGCCATGGTGCGCGCCTTCCGCGAGGCGGACAAGACCACGCCGATCGTGCTGATGGGTTACTACAACCCCATCTATTCCCGCGGCGTCGCCCGCTTCCTGCACGAGGCGGTGGCAGCCGGGATAGACGGCCTGATTGTCGTTGACCTGCCGCCAGAGGAGGACGACGAACTGTGCATCCCGGCCCAGAAGGCCGGCATCAACTTCATCCGCCTTGCCACGCCCACCACCGATGACAAGCGCCTGCCCAAGGTGCTGCAGAACACCAGCGGTTTCGTCTATTATGTCTCGATCACCGGGATTACGGGGGCAGCGGCGGCGCAGGCGGCGGATGTCGCCCCCGAGGTCGCGCGGATCAAGCGCTCTACCGACCTGCCGGTGATCGTTGGTTTCGGCATCACCACGCCCGAGGCCGCGAAGGCCATCGCTTCCGTCGCCGACGGCTGTGTCGTAGGCTCGGCCATCGTGAAGGACATCGGTGCCGGCGTGCCGGTTCCCGAGGTGCTGGCCCGCGTCAAGGCCCTGTCGGATGGGGCGCATTCGGCCTGACACGCCGCGCGGCGCCGGCGTCCACCATGGGATCGGGCCCGCCGCCGGTGATGAACCCCGTTGCACGCCTTTCCTCGCCCGTGCCGAAAGGATGGACGTGACCCTGCGGCATTGGTAACACAAGCTTACCAATCCGCCGCGAGGGACCGCGCCCATGCCCGTCATCACCTGCATCGAGGATCTGAAGCGCCTGCACAGGAAGCGCACGCCGAAGATGTTCTGGGATTACTGCGAAAGCGGCAGTTACACCGAACAGACCTTTCGCGAGAATACTACCGACTTTGCGTTGCTGCGCTTCCGCCAGCGCGTGGCGCGCGACCTGTCGGGCCGCGTTCTGGAAAGCACGATGGCCGGGCAGAAGGTGACGATTCCGGTGGCTCTGGCCCCAGTGGGCTCGACCGGGATGCAGTACCCCGACGGCGAGATCCACGCCGCGCGCGCGGCTGCGAAATTCGGCGTTCCCTTTACGCTTTCCACCATGTCGATCTGTTCCATCGAGGACGTGGCCGCCCACAGCCCCGACCCGTTCTGGTTCCAGCTTTATGTGATGAAGGACGAGGATTTCGTGGACGGCGTCATCGAACGTGCCCGTGCCGCGAGGTGCAGCGCGCTGGTGCTGACGCTGGACCTTCAGATCCTCGGCCAGCGGCACAAGGATCTGAAGAATGGGCTGACCAGCCCGCCGCGGCCGACCATTCCGAACCTGATCAACATGGCGACAAAGCCGCGGTGGTCGTGGAACATGCTGAAGACACCGCGGCGGCAGTTCCGAAACATTGTCGGCCATGTGAAGAACGTCACCAGCCTTGCCGACCTGACAGCCTGGGCGAACGAACAGTTCGATCCGAAGCTCGACTGGAAGAAGGTTGCCCGCATCCGTGACCAGTGGAAGGGCAAGTTCATACTGAAGGGCGTTCTCGACCCCGAGGATGCGAGGATGGCCGCAGATGCCGGGGCCGATGCCGTCGTGGTGTCGAACCACGGCGGACGGCAGCTGGACGGGGCACTGAGCTCGATCCGAATGCTGCCGTCGATTGTCCGGGCAATCGGGGACCAGACCGAGGTATGGCTGGATTCGGGCATCCGCTCGGGCCAGGATGTGCTGAAGGCCCTGTCATTGGGCGCGAAGGGCACCATGATCGGCCGGGCCTATATCCACGGCCTCGGCGCAATGGGTGAGGCTGGTGTGACCACGGCGCTGGAGGTAATCCGCAAGGAGATGGACATCACCATGGCCCTGTGCGGCGAACGCGATGTGAAGGACATGGGGCGGCACAACCTGCTGGTGCCCGAAGATTTCGAGGGCCGCTGGGCCTGACGGATACAGGTCGTCGGCGGCCTTGCGACCGCTCGCGGCCGCTGCGAGGGCGCGTCGCAGATGCAGGACGAGCCGCCGCTTGCTTTTTGATCAAATTCTGTCGCATATACGGGCAGTATCCGAGAGACGACGCCCATGCCCGACACCCTGATCGCAGGAATCCCGCAGGACCGCCTTGCCGCCTTTGCCGCGCGCGAGGCGGCGGCCTATGCCAAGGCCCGACCGAAGGCCGCCAAGGCCCTTGCGAAGGGAGCGGGGCATTTCCTCGGCGGCGTGCCGATGCACTGGATGTCCGACTGGCCCATGCCGCACCTGCCGCTGGTCGAAAAGGCCCATGGCGCGCGGATCGAGGACATCGACGGCATCACGCTCGATGATTTCTGTCTCGGCGACACCGGGTCGATGTTTGGCCATTCGCCGCCGCCCGTGGCGAAAGCCATCCGCCACCAGGCCCGCCGCGGCCTGACCTACATGCTGCCGACCGAGACCGCGCTTGAGGCCGGGCGCCTTCTGACCGAACGGTTCGGATCCTTCCGCTGGCAGATCGCCACCACCGCAACCGATGCCAACCGCTTTGCCCTGCGCGTGGCGAGGGCCATCACGGGCAAGCCCAAGGTGCTGGTGTTCAACGGCTGCTACCACGGCACGGTGGACGACACCTTCGTCGTGCTGGAAAACGGCCGCACGGTGAACGCGCCGGGGCTCCTCGGCCAGGTCAACGACCTGTCGCAGACCGCCGTCGCCTGCGAATTCAACGACCTTGCCGGGGTCGAGGCCGCGCTGGCCAAGGGCGACGTCGCCGCTATCCTGACCGAGCCGGTGATGACCAATTCCTGCATGGTCCTGCCGCACGCGGGCTTCCACGACGGGCTGCGGCAGCTCGCGCTGAAATACGGCGCGCTCCTCATCATGGACGAGACGCATACCATCTCGTCCGGCCTCGGTGGCTATACCCGCGTCCACTCGCTGCGCCCAGACATCTTCGTCGTCGGCAAATGCGTGGCCGGCGGCATGCCCACCGCCGTCTGGGGCCTGACCGAGGAAACCGCGAAACGCTACCATGAGGCCGACGCCCGACGCGAGCCCGGCCGCACCGGCATGGGCACGACCCTCTCCGCCAACCCGATGCAGTTCGCCTGCCTCGTCGCGACCCTCGCCGAGGTGATGACGCCCGAAAACTATGCGCATATGGAGAAACTGGCCGAACGCCTCTCCGCCGGTCTGCGCAAGGCGATCGAGCGGCACGGCGCGCCCTGGCATGTGGTCCGCGTCGGCGCGCGGGTGGAATTCATCTGCGCCCCCGGCC
Organism: Tabrizicola caldifontis; assembly: GCF_004762095.1. Classification (GTDB taxonomy): domain Bacteria; phylum Pseudomonadota; class Alphaproteobacteria; order Rhodobacterales; family Rhodobacteraceae; genus Tabrizicola; species Tabrizicola caldifontis. The sequence continues at coordinate 36,804 of NZ_SIJH01000019.1, read as the reverse complement.
CTCTGCGCAACGGGACCGAAGCCGCCCTCGCCCACCAGCCGCAGGTAGAGGCCGCGATCCACACCGCGCTGATCAACCGGGGCACGCTGATCGCGCCCTTCCACAACATGATGCTGATCAGCCCCGCGACGAAGAAGGCCCAGGTCGATCGCCTGATCGCCAGCTTCGACGCCATCCTCTCCGATCTTTTCCAGGCAGCCTGACCATGACCACGACCAGCCCCTCCGGCTCGACCCCCGCCGAGGCGGAAGCCTTTCTCGAAGCCCATCCCGAAATCGAGGCCTTTGACATTATCCTGCACGATGCCAACGGGATCGGGCGCGGCAAGATCATCCGGCGGCATGAGCTTTTGTCCTTTTACAACAATGGCCGCCATCTGCCGATTTCCATCCTCGGCTTGGACATCTGCGGCGAGGACGTGCACGAAACGGGTCTGATCTGGGACCAGGGCGACGGCGACCTGCGCGCCTGGCCGATTCCGGGCACGCTGAAGGCCCTGCACAACACCCAGCCCCCGCGCGGTGAGGTGTTCATGTCGATGTACACCCTCGACGGCGCGCCGATGACCTCGGACCCGCGCCACGCCCTGCAACGTCAGGTCGATGCGCTGGCGTCCGAAGGGCTGCATCCGGCCGGGGCCTTCGAACTGGAATTCTTCCTGCTTGACCCCGAACGCGGCCCCGACGGCAAGATGCAACCCGCCCGCGACGTTCTGGATGGCCGGGTCAGCCGCAAGACCGAGGTCTATTCGGTCGATCACCTGCATGGAATGCTGCCCCTTTTCAGCGACATCTACGCCGGGGCCGAGAAGGCGGGGATCAAGGCCGAAACACTGATCTCGGAATATGCCCCCGGGCAGTATGAACTGACGCTGCACTACCGCACCGATGTGATGCAGGCCGCCGACGACCTGATGCGGCTGAAGCGCATCGTCCGGGCGCAGGCACGGGCGCATGGCGTCGTCGCCTGCTTCATGGCCAAGCCGAACGAGAACTACGCCGGTTCCGGGATGCATTTCCACGTCTCACTGCTGGATGACGCAGGGAAGAACGTCTTCGTGGAAGCGGAAGAGGGCAAGTGGAACCCGACGATCCTGCACGCGCTGGGCGGGCTGAAAAGCACCATGGGCGAAAGCATGCTGGTCTTCGCGCCTCATGCGAACTCCTGGCGCCGGTTCGCGAACCAGTCCTACGCGCCGGTCAGCCCGACCTGGGGGGTCAACAACCGTTCGGTCGCCCTGCGCATCCCGGCAGGCGACATCAGGGCCCGGCGGATCGAGCATCGCCCGGCCGGGGTTGATGCCAACCCCTATCTGGTGGCCGCAACCGTGTTGGCCGGCATCCGTCACGGGCTGACGAACAGGATCGACCCCGGCCCCGAAACCACCGGCAACGGCTATGAGGACGAAAGCAGCGCCGAGATTCCGGCCGACTGGAAGTCGGCGATCGAGGCGGCGAAACGGTCGGCTTTCCTGAGGGACGCCCTGGGCGAGGACATGCACCGCACCTTCACAGCGATCAAGGCGGCGGAATACCAGCGTGTGATGCGCACAGTCAGCGAAGTCGATTTCGACCTCTACCTGCACACGGTCTGACGCTGGCCATCCGGCGTCCAGCCGGCTAGGCTGCCTGCCACCCCGGGAGAGCTTGGCAATGACGACCGCCTTTTACACCGATGAACGCTGCTTCTGGCATGGCGGCGGCAACTATGCCTTTACCCTTCCGGTCGGCGGCCTGGTCCAGCCGATGCCCGGCGGTCTGCCGGAAAACCCCGAAACCAAGCGGCGGCTGAAGAACCTGGTTGATGTGACAGGCCTTTGCCACCACCTCGACATGCGCAGCGCCGGTCCGGCCAGCGACGCCGACCTGCTGCGTGTTCACCCCGAAAGCTATCTTGCGGCCTTCAGGGAACTGTCGGATGCGGGCGGGGGAGAGCTGGGCCTGCGCACGCCCTTCGGCAAGGGCGGGTATGAGATCGCGGCCCTGTCGGCGGGTCTGGCCAAGGCGGCGTTGCGGGCGGTCCTGCGGGGCGAGGTCGCCAATGCCTATGCGCTCTCGCGCCCGCCGGGGCATCATTGTACCGCCGATTTCCCAAATGGTTTCTGCCTGCTGAACAACATCGCGGTGGCGATCCGGGCAGCGCAGGCCGAAGGGCTTGTGCGTCGTGTCGCGGTTGTCGACTGGGATGTGCATCACGGCAACGGGACCGAGGCCATCTTCTGGAACGACCCGGACGTGCTGACGATCAGCCTGCATCAGGATCGGAACTACCCCTTGGACACCGGCGGCATCGAGGCGACGGGAGGTCCGGAAGCACCCGGCAGCAACATCAACCTGCCGCTGCCTCCCGGCTGCGGCCATGCCGCCTATCTCTTTGCGATGGAGCGGGTGGTCCTTCCCGCCCTGCATCGTTTCAGGCCCGAGGTGCTCATTGTCGCTTGCGGCTTCGATGCGGCGGCGGTCGATCCGCTGGGCCGGATGCTTTGCACGGCCGAAACCTTCCGTCTGATGACCCGCCAGATGATGCAGGCCGCAGCGGCGCTGTGCGACGGGCGGCTGGTTCTGGTACATGAGGGCGGCTATTCCGAGGTCTATGTCCCGTTCTGTGGCCACGCCGTGCTGGAAGAACTGAGCGCCGCCCCCGTCAGTGCCCCCGATCCTCTTGCGCCGGTGCTGGAGAAACGCCAGCCCGACGCCCGCTTCGATGCCTTTGCGCGCGGGTGGATCGAAGACGCTGCCGGCGCCTTAGGGGTCTGATTGCGCGGAATACCGATTTGCGTGCCTAACGCCCGCTTGTGCAACTGCAACCCTTCGTCGGGCCCGACGCGAGGACTGACGCCATCATCGACGAGCCGCGGACCCGGCCTTGCCGAACGGGTGCAGGTTCTGGCATCCCCCAATGGTCCAGGCTAGGCTCCGGCGCGATGCGAACCGACAGGACCGCCATGCCCACCCGCAACGATGCAGCCCTTGCCTTTCTGAAAGCCCGCCGCTCACGGCCGGCGAAGCTGTTCACCTATCCGGTCCCGGATCGTGACCAGCTGACCGAAATCCTGACCGCCGCCACACGCGTCCCCGATCATGGCAAGCTTGAACCCTGGCGACTGATCGTGCTGCGGGGGGCAGCCTTCGCGCGGCTGGCCAATCTGGCCGAAGAACGGGCGGGGGAACTGGGCGGTGATGCCGAGATGGTGGCCAAGGGTCGCGGCCAGTATGACCTTGGCAAGCTGGCCGTGGTGGTGATCTCATCGCCTAGACCTTCGCCCAAGATCCCGGCAGTGGAACAGCTGATGTCCGCTGCCGCGCTGTGCTTCGGCATCGTCAATGCAGCCGAGGCCGCGGGCTGGGGGGCCTGCTGGCTGACTGGCTGGCCGGCGCACGACCCCGTCTTCGCGGCCCGCGCCTTCGGCTGCGTCGAAGGGGAAACCGTTGCAGGGATCGTCCATATCGGCACCCCGCCCGCGGATGGCCCGGACCGCCCCCGTCCCGATCTCGGGCGTATCGTGACATGGGTCGAGGCGTGATCCTCTCCTCCTTCCTGCGTGCGGTGGGGCAGCTGGGCGACAAGCGTTTCCGCCGGGTGGTGCTGCTTGGTATCCTGCTGGCGCTGGCGCTTCTCGTGGCAGTCTATGCGGGGTTCCTGCAGGTCATCTGGTGGCTGACCCCGGACAGCGTCGAGGTACCGTTCGTCGGCCCGGTGACCGGGATCGAGACACTTCTGGGATGGACCTCGCTGTTGGTCATGCTGGGGCTGTCGATCTTTCTGATGGTGCCGGTCGCCGCGGCCTTCAGCGGGCTGTTCCTGGAAGACGTGGCCCAGGCCGTCGAAGACCGGCATTACCCGCAACTGCCGCCCGCCCTGGCGCCCGGCTGGGGCGAGGCGCTGCGCCAGTCGGTGAACTTCCTCGGAATCTTGATCGCGGTGAATGTGGTGGCGATCTTCGCCTATCCGCTGGCAGGGCCCTTCGTGCCGGTCCTGTTCTGGGTCGTGAACGGCTTTCTGCTGGGCCGCGAATATTTCACCCTGGTCGCGCTGCGCCGCCTGCCGGTGGCCGAGGTCCGGGCAATGCGGCGGCGCAACGGGATCAGGATCTGGATCGCCGGCACCCTGATGGCCGCACCGCTGTCGATCCCGATCCTCAACCTCGTGATCCCGGTTCTAGGCGTGGCGACCTTCACGCATCTGTTCCATCGCATGGTCTCCGACGGGCGGTAACCTTGGGTTCCGAGCAGGGTTTTCAGCCTTGCTCGCCCAAAGCTGAAGTCTGGTGATCGCAGCCAGATGCCGTTGGGGGTGACCATCCTCGTGAAAGTTCACCCCCTGGCTGCCGAGCCCTGGTGAGCCTGCGGGTCCAGCGGTGGGCGTTGGGCGGTCTTGGCCATGGCCGCGCTGCCCCTTTCCCCCGTGCGCCGTCTGTGCCAGTTTCGCCCGATGACCGACGCAATCCAGCACTTCCAAGCTGCAGACGGGGCGCGCCTTGCCTTCCGGGATGAAGGCGAGGGCCTGCCGCTGCTGTGCCTGCCGGGCCTTACCCGGTCGATGGCCGATTTCGACTACCTGATCCCGCACCTGCCGCCCCTGCGGCTTATCCGGATGGACTACCGGGGCAGGGGTGCCAGCGACTGGACCGGTGCCGCGACCTATTCTGTCGAGCAGGAGGCGAAGGACGTGCAGGCGCTGCTTGACCACCTGGGCGTGGCAAGGGCGGCGATCCTGGGAACCTCGCGCGGCGGGTTGATCGGAATGCTGCTAGGCGCGGTGGCATCCGATCGGGTTCTGGGACTTTGCCTCAACGATGTCGGACCCGAGATCGCCCGCGAAGGGCTGCTGCGGATATTTGACTACGTCGGTCGCAATCCTGCCGGCAAGACCTTTCAGGGCCTTGCCGAGCGTCTGGCCCAGACCCCGGGCTTCGACGGGGTGCCGATGACCAGATGGCTGGCCGAGGCGCGCAAGCATGCCATCGAAACGCCGGAAGGCCTGCGCATCACCTACGATCCTGCGCTGCGCGACGCGTTCCTTGCCGCCTTCGACGGTCCGCCCGCCGACCTGTGGCCCCTTTTCGATGCGCTTGCAGGGTTGCCGCTTGCGCTGATCCGCGGCGCGAATTCCGACCTTCTCACCGCCGCGACGGTCCGCAAGATGCGCGCCCGCCGCCCCGACATGATGTTTGCCGAGGTGCCGGGCCGCGCGCATATTCCCTTCCTCGACGAACCGGAGGCGGTAGCCCTTATCCGGTCGTTCGTGGCAAGCCTGCAATGACCGACATCGCGCTGATCGACGCCGCGGCTGAACGCCTTGCCGGCCACATCCGGCGCACACCGCTTCTGCACGCCCCGCTGCTTGACCGGATTGCCGGTCGCAAGGTGTTTGTGAAGGCCGAGTGCCTGCAGGTGACCGGTAGTTTCAAGGCAAGGGGCGGCTGGGCCGCCCTGTCCGCGCTGGACAGCAGGGCGCGGGCACGCGGGGTGATCGCCGATTCCTCGGGAAACCACGCCCAGGGGGTTGCGCGCGCGGCGGCATGTCTGTGCAGCCCCTGCGTGATCCTGATGCCTGCAGACGCCCCTGCCGTGAAGATCGGCAACACCCGCGCTTATGGCGCGGAGGTCGTGCTCTACGACCGCGCCCGCGAAGATCGCGACGCGCTGGGTGCCGCCATTGCAGCCGAGCGTGGTCTTGCCCTGATCAAGCCGTTTGATGACCCGCAGGTGATTGCCGGGCAGGGCACTGTTGGGCTGGAAATCGCCGAGCAGGCGGCCGAGGCCGGTCTTGCCGGGGCCGATGTGCTGGTCTGTTGCGGGGGCGGGGGCCTTGCGTCCGGCATTGCACTGGCGTTTGAAGCTCGGGCGCCTGAGCTGCGGGTGCGGACCGTGGAACCCGACGGCTTCGATGACATGGCGCGGTCGCTGTCCACCGGCCGGCGTCAGCGGAACCCGACCGCGGGCGGATCGCTCTGCGATGCGATCCTCACACCTGCGCCCGGCGCGCTGACCCTGCCGATCCTTTCCCGCCTGGCCGGCCCCGGTCTGGTCGTCAGCGACGAGCAGGCGCTGCAAGCGATGGCGCTGGCCTTTGCCCATCTGCACATCGTCCTGGAGCCCGGTGGCGCCGTCGCTCTGGCTGCGGCCCTTTTCCAGCCAGACCTGTCAGAGACGGTGATCGCGGTCGCCACTGGCGGAAATGTCGATCCTGCCGTCTTTGCCATGGCGCTGAAGCGGTTCGCCTGATGCTGGTCTGGCTGAACGATCTGCGGCTGAATGCCGAACTGACCGGGCCAGAAAACGCCCCGCCGCTTGTGCTTATCCACGGCCTCGGCCTGGATCGGCGGCTCTGGGACGGGCTGCTGCCGCATCTGCCGACACGTACATTATGGCTGGACCTGCGCGGTCACGGTCTGTCGGACAGCCCCGCGCCGCCGTACACCCTAGGCATGCTGATCCGCGATGTCGAACGGCTGATGGACCACTTTGCCATCAGGGATGCGGTCGTGCTGGGTGCGGGGGAGGGGGGGCTACTGGCCCAGGGTCTGGCCGTGAAGCGCCTCGACCTTGTGCGTGCCCTGGTGCTGACAGGGTCAGCCACCCGTTTTGCCACGCCCGCAACCTGGCAGGCCCGGATCGCCCGCTTGCGCTCGGTCGGCCCTGACCTTGATGCCGAATGTGCAGCCCTGCTGGGGCCGCGCTGGCGCACCTCTCCGGTGGTCGAGCCCGCGCGCGCGATGCTTTCCGACACGCGACCAGAGGGCTGGCAGGGCCTCGCCGCAGCCGTGGCGACGGCCGATCTATACCAGACGACTGCCACGCTGACCCTGCCAACGCTGGTGCTTGCCGGCGGTGACGACCGCAAGACACCGCCCGACATGCAGCGCGAACTTGCCGAGCTTATCGCAGGTTCTTCCTTTCAACTGTTGCGCGGGGGCAGCCACCTGTCGATGCTCAGCCAGCCTGACCCCTTTGCCCAGGTGCTGCTCGGCTTTCTGACCCGGATCGGACATGTCTGACCTGCTTCTGGTTCACGGCACCTGCCATGGAGCCTGGTGCTTCGACAGGCTGCTGCCCGAACTTGCCAGACTTGGCGTCGGGGCCCGCGCCATCGACCTGCCCGGCCGGGACGGCAGCCCCACGACGCTTGATGCCTATGCGCAAGCCATCCTTGCCGCCGCTACACCCGGCACGGTTCTGGTCGGCCACTCGGCCGGAGGCTACGCCATCACCGCGGCGGCCGAGACCGATCCCTCGCGCTTTGCAGGCCTGGTCTACCTGTGCGCCTATCTTCCATTTGCGGGCCAGACCCTTGCCGACATGCGGCGCGCCGGCCCCTCGCAGCCCCTGCTGCCGGCCATACGGATGGCCGAGGACAGGCAGAGCTTCACCATCGATCCGGGCCTTGCCCCGGCGGCTTTCTACCAGGACTGCAGCGACGATGTCGCGGCCGATGCCGTTGCCCGCCTCTGCCCGCAGCCCGTGCTGCCGCAGCAGACGCCGCTCTGGCCACGGTCGACGCAGCTGATGCCAAGGCATTACATCATTTGCGAAAGTGATCAGACCATACCGCCTGAATATCAGGCGCGCATGGCTGCAATCCTGCCGGCAGGCTGCATCCACAGGCTGCAGTCGGGGCATTCGCCATTTCTGTCGATGCCGGGACGGCTGGCCGCATTGCTGGCGGAAATCGCAGGCTCCATCACGGATCCGGTTGGCTGACATGACAGGCCTCAGCCCTTGCGGGCGCAAACCGCAAGGGTCACGCACGGTCGATCCTCTCGGGCCCAATCGCTGGCGACGCATTTCTGTCGCTTTCAGAACGGCGGGGTGGATCGTCCTTCCCTAGCCTTCCGGACAGCAAGCCGGGGGCCACGGGCGGTATGTGTCATGTCCCGGGGCAATGCGGGTCAGGCAGGGGTGTGCGCATGAGACTGAGGGATCTTGAAATCTTCGTAGTTGCCCCGCCCTTTCCCGGCTGGGGCGGGCGCTATTGGATCTTCCCGAAGCTGATCACCGACAGCGGCATCGTTGGCTATGGCGAATGCTACGCCTCGACCGTCGGACCGAAGGCGATGCGCGCCGTGATCGAGGACGTGTTCGAACGCCACATGCAGGGCGAGAACCCGGAAAACATCGAACTGATGTTCCGCCGCGCCTATTCGGCGGGCTTCACCCAGCGCCCCGACCCAACGGTGATGGGCGCCTTCGCGGGGTTGGAGATCGCCTGCTGGGACATCCTGGGCAAGGCGCGCAATCGCCCGGTCTGGGCACTGCTAGGCGGGCGGATGAACGACCGGATCCGCAGCTATACCTACCTTTACCCCGAGCCCGGGAAGGAATCGGCTGAATTCTGGGTCGATCCCGACGCCGCCGCCGAGGCCGCGGTGCGGTTCATGAACGCGGGCTTCACCGCGGTGAAGTTCGACCCGGCCGGGCCCTACACGATCCGCGGCGGGCACGAACCGGCGATGTCGGACATCACCCGGTCGGTCGCCTTCTGCAAGGCGATCCGCGCGGCGGTGGGCGACCGGGTGGACCTTCTGTTCGGGACGCATGGCCAGTTCTCCACGCCCGGTGCGATCCGGCTGGGGCGGGAGCTGGAACCCTACAACCCGCTCTGGTACGAAGAGCCGATCCCGCCCGACAACCTGCTGGAATTCGCCGAGGTGGCGAAATCGGTCCGCGTGCCGCTGGCCACCGGCGAACGGCTGACCACCAAGGCGGAATTCGGCACCCTCCTGCGCGCCGGTGGCGTCAAGATCCTGCAACCGGCGCTGGGCCGGGTCGGCGGGATCTGGGAGGCGAAGAAGATCGCCGCCATGGCCGAGGTCTTCAACGCCCAGATGGCACCGCACCTTTACGCCGGCCCTGTCGAATGGGCGGCCAACATCCACCTGTCGGCCTCGATACCGAACCTTCTCATCGCCGAGACGATCGAAACCGGCGGCACCTTCCACCAGAAGCTGATCCGCAACTCGATCCGCTGGGAGGACGGCTACATCCTGCCGCCCGAGGCCCCGGGGCTGGGGATCGAGTTCGACGAGGAGGTGGCCCGCGCCCATCCCTTCACCGGCACGGGCCTGCATCTGCAGATGCAGGAAGCGCCCTGCGACTATCGCCACGGCAACCGCTTCGAGGGCGGGGCGCCTTCATCGCCGACCTGACCATCCATCTTATGGCACTGCCGGCGGAGGGGGCTTGATGCCCTCGACGGCGGCGGCCTGCGGGAAAGTGGCGGGCCCAGAAGGACTCGAACCCTCAACCTCGGACTTAGAAGGTCCTTGCTCTATCCAGTTGAGCTATGAGCCCGCGCCGCGCCCTTTTGCGGCATGGCAAGGGATCAGGCAAGCACCTTCGTCATGAATATCGAATTCGGATCGTCCCAATAGCCCTCGAAGGGCGGGCATTCGATGAACCCCGCCCAGGCATAAAGCGCGCGGGCAGCCACGAAGGTCGGCTGCACTCCGGTTTCAAGGCTAAGACGGGTGAAACCGTCTTTCCTGGCCTCGGCGATCAGATGGTCGAGCATCGCCTTCGACAAGCCGCGGCCCCGGGCTTCGGCCAGCACATGCATCGATTTGATCTCTGCGTGCGTCGCGTCAATCCGCTTGAAGGCTCCCATGGCCAGCGGAACGCCATCCTCGCGCAGCACGAAGAACCGGATCCCCGGTGCGGCAAGTGCGCCCTTGTCCATCATGTGGATCGATTCAGGCGGCGTATCTGCATGCATGTCCGCCGTATGCCGCTCGAAAAGCAGCGCGAGGTCGGGGGTCAGCGGGTGTTCCTCGGCGATAATGGCGGGCATTCAATGCGTCCAGGCACCCCGGCGGTCGGTGGCGAAGTTTTCACCATAGCCGCGCGGACGGATCACAGGCTTGCGCGGCTTGGGGTCCACCACGTCGGCTTCGATTCCGTGTTCGGCTGCATAGGACAGGGCCGCCTCGCGGGTGTCGAAACGCAGCCGCACCTGGGTCTGAGTGTCGCCTGACGAGGTCCAGCCCATCAGAGGATCGACCTCGCGCGCCGTGGCGGGCGCGAATTCCAGTACCCATTGATGGGTCTTGGCGGTCCCCGACTGCATCGCGGTCTTGGCGGGCTGGTAGATGCGGGCACGCATTTTCGGTCCTCCGGCAGATGGCCCCCGTTATTCCCAAGCTTCGCGGAAAGCGCAAGGGTCCGCAAAGGGCTGCCGGTCGGCCCCGGGGAGTGTGGGTGGTGTGTGGAAAGGGGCCAACCGGCAGCTTCAGTTGCTGCTTGCCGTGTCAGGTTGCCCGACCCCGGGCGATGTTGCAACCGTGGGATGTCGCGCGGGGCAGAAAATAACCAAAAGTTGATCTGCAGCCTATGCCGTCTGCTCCAGCCGCAGGATCAGATAGCGATTGAACCGTCTGAATGCCTGGGCGTTGCGGTCGGTTCCGGTCAGGCGTCGCATCAGGTTCGCCCGGCGCTTCTTCGACAGGAACAGGCCGATGAAGCGGCCCAGTGTCCAGTGCGCGGCAGGCTTCTTCGCGCGGATCTCGTCCGAGACCCTGGTCACGGCGTGCCCGATCACGTTGAACAACTGCTGTTCCAGGTCGATCGAAGGGGCGACAGCGTCGGTGATGTCCTCCTCGGCCGCCACACGGAAGGCAGAACGGTTCAGCGCCTCACGAAAGGCAGCCAGAGGATGGCCACCGCCCGGCTGCGGGCCATGCGCCTGCCGGCCCTTGTAGGCCTCGGTGCGGAAACAGTCGGCGACAAGCACCTGCCCGCCCGGTGCCAGCAGGGCGGCGCACTTCGGCAGACTTTCGGCCAGCGGAATGTACTGAAAGCTTTCGGAAAACAGGCACAGGTCGAACGGTCCCGTGCCTGTGAAGTCTTCAAATGTGCATTCATGCACCACAGCACCCGGCGCGTTCTTGCGGCAGCGCTGGGCTAGAAAGGCAGAGGGCACGACGATCTGCACCTCATGTCCCAGATCAATCAGCTTTCGTGCCGTTTCGCCCGCGCCGCCGCCGATATCCAGAATGCGCAAGCGACCTTCGGGAAGATAACCGAACAGCTTGGCCGTATAGGCCTCCTGCGCGGCCTTCAGGTTGCCGGCGGTGACGTCAAGGCCCGTCCAAAACCCGTAGTGCAGGTTTTCGGCCCCGGTCAGCCAGCGGATGAAGGCCAGCCCCACATCAAGCCCCACCGCGCGCGAGTCGATCTTTTCTGCCATCAAGCACCTCTTCCGGTCTGCCTTAGCGGCTTGACCTTCCCTGGGCAACCTTGGCCTTCGGATTGGCGCTTGTCCGGGAACAAGAACGGATCAAATCTGTTGCGTCCCGTGACTTCCCCCGGAAAGGCTCGCAGCATGCCGCACAACAATTCCAACGCGATCACCGAGCGCCCGGATGTCCTGACGAAGCCCAAGCTGGAGGGCGGCCGCCGTTTCGTCATGCAGACGCCCTTCCAGCCGGCGGGTGACCAGCCGACCGCGATTGCCGAGTTGACCAAGGGCATCCTGTCGGGCGAACGCAACCAGGTGCTTCTGGGTGCGACCGGCACCGGCAAGACCTTTACCATGGCCAAGGTGATCGAGGCCACCCAGCGCCCGGCGATCATCCTGGCGCCCAACAAGACGCTTGCCGCGCAATTATACGGGGAATTCAAGGGCTTCTTCCCCGACAACGCGGTGGAATACTTCGTTTCCTACTACGACTACTACCAGCCCGAGGCCTATGTGCCGCGGACCGACACCTATATCGAGAAGGAAAGCCAGATCAACGAACAGATCGACCGGATGCGCCATTCGGCGACCCGGGCGCTTCTGGAGCGCGACGACGTGATCATCGTCGCCTCGGTCAGCTGCATCTACGGCATCGGCTCGGTCGAGACCTATTCGGCGATGACGCAGGATCTGATCGTCGGCCAGCTTTATGACCAGCGCAAGGTGATGGCCGATCTGGTGGCGCAGCAGTATCGCCGGCTGGACGGCGCCTTCCAGCGCGGCGCCTTCCGGGTGCGGGGCGACAGCCTGGAGGTCTGGCCGGCCCACCTCGAGGACCGCGCCTGGCGGTTCAGCTTCTTTGGCGAAGAGCTGGAGGCGATCACCGAATTCGACCCGCTCACCGGTGCCAGGACCGACAGCTTCAAGCAGATCCGCATCTACGCCAACAGCCACTACGTCACCCCGCGCCCGACGTTGCAACAGGCGATCAAGGGGATCAGGGAGGAGTTGTTCCACCGGCTCAAGCAGTTGCAGTCCGAGGGCAAGCTGCTGGAAGCGCAACGGCTGGAACAGCGCACCAACTTCGACCTCGAGATGCTGGAGGCGACAGGGTCCTGCGCGGGGATCGAGAACTATTCCCGCTACCTCACCGGGCGCGCGCCGGGCGAGCCGCCGCCGACCCTGTTCGAATTCATCCCCGACAACGCCATCGTCTTTGCCGACGAAAGCCACGTCAGCGTGCCGCAGATCGGCGGCATGTATCGCGGCGACTTCCGGCGCAAGTTCACGCTGGCCGAACACGGCTTCCGGCTGCCTTCCTGCATGGACAACCGCCCGCTGAAGTTCGAGGAATGGGACGCGATGCGCCCGCAGTCGATCTTCGTCTCGGCCACCCCCGCCGCCTGGGAGCTGGAACAGACCGGCGGTGTCTTCACCGAACAGGTGATCCGCCCCACGGGCCTTCTGGACCCCGTGGTCGAAATCCGCCCCGTCGAGATGCAGGTGGACGATCTTCTGGACGAGATCCGCAAGGTCTCGGCCCGCGGCCTGCGGACCCTTGTCACGGTGCTGACCAAGCGCATGGCCGAGGACCTGACGGATTACCTGCACGAACAGGGCATACGGGTGCGCTACATGCATTCCGACATCGACACGATCGAACGCATCGAGATCCTGCGCGACCTGAGGCTGGGGGCCTTTGACGTTCTGGTGGGTATCAACCTGCTGCGCGAGGGGCTGGACATCCCGGAATGCGGCCTCGTGGCGATCCTGGATGCGGACAAGGAAGGCTTCCTGCGGTCCGAGACGAGCCTCATCCAGACCATCGGCCGCGCCGCACGGAACGCGGAAGGCCGGGTCATCATGTATGCCGACCGAATCACCGGCAGCATGGAACGGGCACTGGCTGAAACCAACCGGCGCCGCGAAAAGCAGATGGCCTACAACCTGGCGCACGGGATCACGCCCGAGACGGTGAAAAAGAACGTCGAGGACGTGCTGGCGGGCCTCTGGCAGGGCGACACGGACCAGACCCGGATCACGACAAAGGTGGAAAAGCCGATGGTCGGCCAGAACCTGGCAGCCCACCTCGACGCGCTGCGCACCCAGATGCGCAAGGCGGCCGAGAACCTGGAGTTCGAGGAGGCCGCGCGGCTGCGCGACGAGATCAAGCGGCTGGAAGCGGTGGAACTGGCCATCGCCGACGATCCCTTTGCCCGGCAGGAGGTGATCGAGGAGGCGGTGGAAGAGGCCGTGAAGCGCAGTGGTCGGTCCACCGCCGGACGGGCAGGCCAGCGCGGCGGAAAGCGCAGCCGTGGCGGTCGCTGAGGTCCGGCGTACGCTGCGTCATGGGTTGCGGTCTGCCGGCCCGGAAGGCTGTCCGCCACTTCCGCCAGCGGTCAGTCTGCGTGCCTTGAATAGAAGGCCAGCTTCAGGATTTCGGTGGTTGCGATGTACAGCACCACAATTCCGATCGCCGTGGCCAGCACCGGGACAGGCAGGGGCGCCATTCCGAAAAGCCCCGCCACGGCGCCCATCATGGGCAGGCACAATCCAAGCACGGCGATGATCATGGTGGCCAGCAGCAGCAGCGGGCTGGGGCGGCTGGACCAGAACACCCGGCGCGTCCGCAGGACCATGACGACAGCCAGCTCGGTCAACAGCGAGACTACGAACCAGGTGCTCTGGAACAGGGTCTGGTCGGCGCCGAAGACGCGGATGAGGACGACGAAGGTCACAAGGTCGAACAGCGTGCTGATCAATCCGAAGACGATCATGTAACTGCGGATCGACCGCAGGTCCCAACGCGGCGCATGTGCCACGGTTTCGGCATCGACCTGGTCACTGGCCACTGCCAGCGATGGGATGTCGGACATGAAGTTGTTCAGCAGGATCTGCGCCGCTGTCAGGGGCAGGAAAGGCAGGAACAGCGTGCCCAGCGCCATGCTGATCATGTTGCCGAAATTCGCACTGGTGGTGATGCGGATGTATTTCAGAGTGTTTGCAAAGGTCCGGCGGCCATCGACGATACCCCGGCGCAGGATGTCCAGGTCGGGTGCCAGCAGAACGATGTCGGCGCTTTCCCTGGCGACATCGACCGCATCCTCGACCGAGATGCCGACGTCTGCCTGTCGCAGCGCCGGGGCGTCGTTGATGCCATCGCCCATGTAGGCCACCGAATGGCCGCGCGTTTGCAGGGCGCGGACGATTCTTTCCTTTTGCTGCGGGTCTGCCTCGGCAAAGACGTTGCATTCTTCGGCCAGGTGCCACAACGCCTCGTCCCGCGCGGCCACCAGTTCGGGCCCGGTGATGACGACGGGTTGCAGCCCCACTGCGCGGGCGACGTGTTCGGCCACATGCCGGTTGTCGCCCGTGATGATCTTCACCGAAACGCCCAGGTTGGCCAGATCCACAAGGGTTCTTTCGATTCCCGGCTTCAGCGGATCCGAGAACAGAAGAAAGCCGGCAAAAGTCATTCCGGCTTCGTCGTCAACTTCGTAGCGCGCCTTTGGTGGAAGCCGCCGGTAGGCCAGGCCAAGCACGCGGATCCCTTCCGCCCCCTGGTCGGCGACCAGATCGGCCAGGCGGGCCCGCTGGGCCGTGTCAAGCGGCAGGGTGCCTTCGGGCGTTTCGATCGTATCGCAGCAGTCGAGAACCGTATCGAAGGATCCCTTGGTGACGACCAGATGGGCTTCCTCGCCCGGCAGATCGACCACGATGGTCAGCCGCTTGCGCAGGAAATCGTAAGGAATCTCGTCCACCTTCGGATTGTCGGGCAGGGCCACGCCTCGGGCCGGGGCCGCGGCCACCATCGCCTCATCCAGAGGGTTCTCGATTCCGGTCTCGAAATGGGCATTGATCAGGGCCAGGCGGAATACGGCGTCCGACTCCTGCCCCAGCGGGTCAGTTGCCGCAGTCAGCGCCATCTGGCCGCTGGTCAACGTACCGGTTTTGTCAGAGCACAGGATATCCGCGGTTCCCAGGTTTTCGATCGCCGCCGATCGGCGCACCAGAACCCCGTCTTTCGCCATGCGCCGCGCTCCCGTGGCCATGGTGACGCTGACGATGGCGGGCAGAAGTTCAGGCGTCAGGCCGACGGCAAGTGCAACGGCAAAAAGCAGGCTGTCGATCACCGGGCGGTCCAGCAGCAGGTTTGCCGTCAGCACGAAAATCGTGATGATCATCATGACCCGCATCAGAAGCGTGCCGAACTGCCGCAAGCCGCGTTCGAATTCGGTTTCCGGGTCACGCTGGCTCATCCGTTTGGCGATGTCGCCGTAGGCCGTGGCCCTGCCCGTGACGACAACCAGCATGCGTGCAGTGCCGCTGCGGACTGATGTTCCCATGAAGCCGGCGTTCGTCCGCTCGGCCAGCGGCGCTTCGGGTGGTGTTGGCGCCGGGCGCTTTTCTACCGGAAAGGATTCTCCGGTCAGCGAGGCCTGGCTGACCAGAAAATCCCGCGCCTCGATGATCACGCCATCCGCCGGTATCAGGTCGCCTGCCGACAGAAGCACGATGTCGCCGGGCACCACGTCCTGCGCTGGAAGCTCGACCCGCTTGCCATCGCGCAGCACGGTGACGGTCAGGGCGAGGCGGGCCTGCAGCGCCTCGACGGCGCGGGCGGCACGGTATTCCTGCGCAAAGCTCAGCAGCGTGCTGCCCGCGACGATACCCAGGATGATGGCGGCTTCGGTCCATTCCTGCACGACCGCCGAGACGAGGGCTGCGAAGATCAGGATCAGGACCAGCGGGCTTTCGTATTGCCGCAGCAGCAGGCCCGCCCATCCAGTCCGCCGGTGCGCGGAAACAAGGTTCGTCCCCGCCTCTTCCAGCCGCCTTGCGGCTTCGACGCTGTCTAGACCCGCTGAATCCGATCCCAGCGCCTCAAACAGGTCGGAGGCGGGGCATGACCACCAGGCAGCCGGAACCTCAGCCATGGCAGAACCCCCCGGCCCTCGACCCATTGCCCGCAGCATGCCGGGGCCGCCGGTCACTCAAGGCTCTGCGCAGGCCAGGATGGGGGCGGGCGTCCATGTCTCGGCTCCCTTTGCCTTGCCCTGCGCTTCCGTCCGTGGCCGGATCTGGATGGTTAGAGGTCATGGCGTTCGTGCTGGACGGGCTGCTCGACCCGTGTTCCGGTCAGGGACTTGGCAAGCGCGCTGCGCGCCTCGTCCTCGCCATGGACAAGGAAGGTTACCTCCGGGTTGCCGGTTCTCCTGTGCCAGTCGATCAGGTCCGACTTGCCGGCATGGGCGGAAAAGCCGTTGATCGTATGGATCTGTGCGCGAACGGGCACCTCGTCGCCGAAAAGCTTCACCGTGCGTGCCCCGTCGATGATGATCCGGGCCAGCGTGCCCCTGGCGGCGAAGCCGACAAAGATCACGCTGCAATCGGCGTGTCCCAGGTTGTGCCGCAGATGGTGGCGCACACGCCCGCCGGTGCACATGCCGGACCCCGCGATCAGTACCGCGCCGGATCTTATGGCATTCAGTGCCATGGATTCCGCTGCCTCTTCGACATAGTGCAGTTCCGGCACGGCAAAGGGATCCCGGCCCTGGGCCAGAAGCGCGGCCAGGTCCGGTTTCAGATCACCGGGATGCCGGCGGTAGATCTGCGTGGCCGAAATCGCCATGGGCGAATCCAGAAAGACCTGAAGCCCGTGCGGTAGGGCACCCCTGCCTGCGCCTTCCCGCAGCACGAACAGCAGTTCCTGTGCCCGTTCCAGCGCAAACGTGGGAATGACGACATTGCCGCCGCGCGCCACGGTGCGGCGGATCACGGCCAGGAACTCGGCAACCGAACTTTCCATCGACCTGTGGTCGCGGTCGCCATAGGTGCTTTCCATGACCACCACATCCGCGCCCGAAGGGGGCTGCGGCGCATTCAGCAGCGGCCGGACCGCCGGCCCGATGTCGCCCGAGAACAGGATGCGCCTGGTCATGCCCTTCCTGGTGATGTCGAGGCAGATGCTGGCGGACCCAAGGATATGTCCCGCATCATGCCAGCGCGACACGATTCCATCGCCCAGGTCGATGGTCTGTCCATAGATTGCGATCCGGCCGAAGCGGTCCAGACTGTCCAACACGTCCATGGTGTCATAAAGCGGCTCGGTCCTTTCCCCGTGCCGCCGTTTGCGACGTGCTTCCTCTTCATGCAGCTTGGCGGAATCGAGCAGGACCAGCCTCGTCAGATCGCGTGTCGCCGCCGTGCAGATGATCTCTCCGGAAAAGCCGCGCTTGACCAGAAGCGGAATGCGTCCGCAGTGGTCCAGATGGGCATGCGTCAGCAGAAGCAGGTCCACCGATCCGGGATCAAAGCCGAAATCGGCGGCATTCTCTTCGTCCAGCTCTTGCCCGCCCTGGAACATGCCGCAGTCGATCAGGATGCGTCTGCCGTTCGCCTCGAGCAGGTGGCATGATCCGGTCACACCGCCTGCGGCTCCGTGAAAGGTCAGGCGCATGGTCAGTCTCCCTTGTCGGTCGTTGCGGGCAGAAGGGGAAGTCCGGCCTGATCGTACCAGCGCAGGATGTCGGACCAGATTTCCTCGGCTGTTTCCGCGAACCAGAACAGGTCGCGATCCTCGGGGTCGATCACGCCTTCCTCGACCAGGAAGTCGGGATCGAAGACGCGCCGCCAGTAGTCCTGCCCGACCAGGATCACGGGCATCGGCGTGATCTTGCGGGTCTGGATCAGGGTGAGCGTCTCGAACAGTTCGTCCAGTGTGCCGTAGCCGCCGGGAAACACCACCAGCGCCCGGGCGCGCAGCAGGAAGTGCAGCTTGCGGATGGCGAAATAATGCAGCCGGAAGCAGAGGCCCGGGGTCAGATAGGGGTTCGGAAACTGTTCGTGGGGAAGCGTGATGTTCAGGCCGACCGTAGGGGCGCCGGCATCATGCGCGCCGCGATTCGCGGCTTCCATCAGGCCGGGCCCGCCGCCGGTGACGATGGTAAGTTGCCCACCCGGTGCGACCCTCGCCGTCCCGACAAGCCGGCCGAAGTCGCGCGCCACTGAATAGTAGCGGCTTTTTTCCTGCACGCGCCGCGCGATGCGCAGACGCTGCGCCAGTTCGGCGTCCTGGGGGTTCCGCGCGCAGTCGGCCTCCAGATCCTCGACCCGCCTGGCCGCTGCGCGGGGTTCGGGCACCCGCGTGCTGCCGAAGACCACGATGGAATGCCGGATGCCACGCGCCTGCAAAAGTGTCTCGGTCTTCAGGAAGTCCATCTGCAGCCTCAGGCCGCGCGCCACCCCGCTTTCCAGGAAGTCCAGATCGCCGTCTGCCTCGCGGTATTCGGGGCTGGCCAGAATGGCATTGACCAGATCCGAGGATCGCGGATCGTCGCTGTCAGGCTTCGGATCGGTCCAGGGCAGCGGACGCTCACGCCGGATCGGATGGGCAGGGGCGGGCTTGCCTGTCAAAGATCTTCCGGTCCTTGCCATCGCGGTATCGAGCCCCCTCAGCTCTTGCCCGGCCCCGTGCGCCATTTCGCGCGGCTGCCAACCGGGCTGTGCCCACTATCGGCTACCCGTGCCGATGATGTCATGTGATCTCTCGCACGAAACCGGCAATCGGGTCTGCATGGTGCGCAAACTAGTCCGGCGGCTGGCGATCTGCCCTTGATCTGCATCAGGGTGTCATCCGTCATCTTGCCGGGCGCCGGGCCGCATGCGGCACCCTGCGTGCCACCAGGCTGACCGTCAGCTGCCCGATCCCAGGGTCGCCGTGATGAAAGCACTGAACACACGGGCGGGAACCGACAGGGGCCGCGCGTTCGACCAGGTTAGACCGACGTCCATCGAGGGTATCGGCTCTATCGTCTGGCGCTGTTCGATCCGTTGCCCTTCAAGAGACCACGGTCGATAGACCATGTCGCTGAGGATGGTCACTCCCATGCCCGCGGCCACCATCGACCGTACGGCTTCCACTGACGATGTCGTGAAGACCGTTTTCGGGACCAGACCGTATCTGTCCCAGTAGCGCCCTGCGGTCCGGCTGGCCTCGTCCACGGTCAGCATCACATAGGGTTCCTGCGCCACGTCGTGCAGGCTGATTTCGGGCGCAGCCAGCAGGCGGTGATCCGACGGCAGCCACAGCCGCCGGCGCGAGCGGAACAGGGTTTCCGAGGCAAGGTCTTCCGTGTTGCTCAGGTTCGAGGTCAGCATCACCGCAAGGTCAAGACCGCCAGAGACCAGCGCATTCTCGATCGCCGCGCGGGGCTGTTCGGACAGTTCCAGCGTGATGCCGGGGTAGATGCGGCGGAACGCAGCGTAGTGGCGGGCCATGAAATAGCCCGCGACCGTGTAGGTCAGCCCCAGGCGCAGACGGCCGGTGACCTGGGTCTCCTCGCCCAGGGGGCTGCGGGTGGCTTCCTCGACCGCTGCGATTATGGCCTTGGCCCGCGAAAGGAAACGCGCACCTTCGGGGGTCACGGATACGCCATGTGCGTTTCGCGCCAGCAATCTGGCGCCCAGCGTCGCCTCCAGCCCCTTGATCCCCGCCGTCACCGCCGACTGCGAGATGTTCAGTTCCATTGCGGCATGGCTGACCTGACCGGTCTCGGCCGCGGCGATGAAATAGCGAAGTTGCCGGATGGTAAGGGACACCGAACGCCTATCTGATTTTTTGATATCGTATCGCAATAATTCGAATTTGCAATGAAGCCATCCCGAGGCGAACCTGCGGCGGGATCGAGTAGCAGTAGGGGGGGCGATGCCGGTCACGATCAACTGCGACATGGGGGAAAGCTTCGGGCTCTGGCGCATGGGCGACGATGCGGGAATCATGCCCATGATCCACATTGCCAATGTTGCCTGCGGCTTTCACGCCAGCGACTTCGACCATATGCGCGCCACGGTGCGGCTGGCGAAGAAGCACGGGGTGAAGGTTGGCGCCCATCCCAGCCTGCCCGACCTTCAGGGCTTTGGCCGACGCGAGATGAAGATGGGCCGCGAGGAAATGGCCAACTGCATCATCTACCAGGTGGGCGCGCTTTGCGGCTTCCTGAAGGCCGAGGGGATGGAGCTGAACCACATAAAGCCGCACGGCAGCCTTTACGGAATGGCCGCGCGTCAGGAAGAGATCGCCCACGCGGTCTGCGACGCGGCAGATGTGTTCAAGGTGCCGCTTCTGGGCATGACTGGCACGCTGCATGAAAAGATCTATCCTGCCCGGGGGCACGGCTTCATTGCAGAGTTCTATGCCGATCTGGAATACCGCCCCGACGGCAGCCTGATCGTCACGCGCGAGCATGACGCCAAGGATCCCGCGCTGATGGCTGCGCGCTGCATCCGGGCGATCACGGAAGGCAAGGGCACGGCAACGGATGGGTCGGACATCCCCGTGCGCTGCGATTCGATCTGCATCCATTCCGACACGCCGAATGCCATCGACATCGCCCGCGCGGTGCGGGCGGCCGTCCAGCCCTACACCTGAGAGGATTTCCCATGGCCCAGATCCAGTCTCCGCTTCCTGGCACGTTCTACCGCGCTTCTGCCCCCGACAAGCCGCCCTTCAAGGCCGATGGCGACTCCGTCGCCGTGGGCGATGTGATCGGGCTGATCGAGGTGATGAAATCCTTCCACGAGGTGCGGTCCGAAGTGGCCGGCACGAACATCCGCTTCGTTGCCGACAACGAGGAGCCCGTGATGGCGGGCGCCGTGCTGGCCGAGGTGGATTGATGCTGCAGAAGCTTCTGGTCGCCAACCGCGGAGAGATCGCCGTGCGCGTGATCCGTGCGGCGAAGGATCTGGGCATCGCGACTGTTGCAGTCTATTCCGATGCGGACCGCGAGGCGCTGCACGTCCAGATCGCTGACGAGGCCGTGAACATCGGACCGCCGGCGGCGAAGAAAAGCTATCTGAATCAGGCCGCTATCCTGAAGGCAGCCGCCGATACGGGGGCAGACAGTGTGCATCCCGGCTATGGCTTTCTGGCCGAGAACGCCGATTTCGCCGATGCCTGCAAGGCGGCTGGGCTGATCTTCGTCGGTCCGTCCGGGGACGCGATCCGCACGATGGGCGACAAGGTTGCCGCGCGCTCGGCTGCCCATGCGGCAGGGGTTCCCGTGGTGCCGGGCAGCATGGGCCGCGTGGCCGACATCGACGAAGCCCGGCACATCCTGATCGACACGGGCTTTCCGGTGATGATCAAGGCAGCGGCCGGCGGGGGCGGGCGGGGCATCCGCATCGCGAACGACCTAGCCGAGTTCGAGGCTGCCTTCCCCCAGGCCGCGGCCGAGGCGCTGGCCGCCTTCGGCGATGGCGGACTCTACATGGAAAAGGTCGTCACGAAGGCGCGCCACATCGAGGTGCAGGTGCTGGGCGACGGCACCGATGCCGTGCATTGCTGGGAGCGCGAATGTTCCCTGCAGCGCCGGCGCCAGAAAGTCTGGGAAGAGGCGCCCTCGCGGGCCCTGTCCGACCGTGTGCGCGACGATCTGTGCCAAAGCGCCGTGCGCCTTGCCAGGGCGGTCGGCTATTCTGGTGCCGGGACCATCGAATATCTCTACGACGACGAAAGCGACCGCTTCTACTTCATCGAGATGAACACCCGCATCCAGGTGGAACATCCGGTCACCGAGATGATTACCGGCATCGACCTGGTGGCCGAGGGCCTGCGCATCGCTGGGGGCGAGCCGCTGCGGCTGAAGCAGCGGGACATCGTGGCGCGCGGCCACGCCATCGAGGTGCGTCTGAACGCCGAGGATCCGTCGCGCGATTTTGCACCCTTCCCGGGAACCGTTTCGGCCCTGCGGGTGCCGGGCGGGCCAGGGGTGCGTTTCGAATCGATGCTTTACGCGGGTTACACCGTGCCACCCTTCTATGACTCGCTTCTTGCCAAGCTGGTCGTGCATGGCGAAACGCGAGAGGCGGCGATCACCCGTCTTGTGCGGGCCCTGAAGGAAACCCGCATCGAGGGCCTCCGCACCACAAGGCCGCTGTTCCTGGCACTGGCCGAAGACGAACACGTTCAGGCCAATGCCGTTCATACCCGCTGGCTGGAAGGCTGGCTGGATACCCATTCCGCTCGGCTGCTGCCGGAACTGGAACCGTAGGAGGGAGGGACCATGTCGATCCGTTTCAGCTTCGGAGGCGATGAGCACATCTTCGGAGAGGTTTCCGAAGCCATGTCGCTCGAGGCCTTCTTCACCTCGCTGTCGATGACCAATGCGGTCCGCGCCGCAGGCATCAAGGGCGTGACCGAGATCTGCCCGGCAAATGCCAGCTTTCAGGTCAAGTTCGACCCGGACGTGATCAAGCCGGACGACCTGCTGAAAGAGTTGCAGGGGATGGAGGTAGCAGCGGCACAGTCCGATGCCAGCCTCAAGACGCGGATCATCGAGATCCCGGTCTTCTACCAGGATCCCTGGACGCACGAGACGCTGATGCGATTCCGCGAGCGGCACCAGGATCCGACAAAGACCGACCTCGAATACGCCGCCGAGATCAACGGGCTGGGCACGGTCGAGAACTTCATCAAGGCCCATTCCAGCCAGCCCTGGTTCGTGTCGATGGTGGGCTTCGTGGCGGGGCTGCCTTTCCTTTATCAGATGGTGGAGCGGGAGCGGCAGTTGCAGGTGCCGAAATACCTGCGGCCGCGAACCGACACCCCCAAGCTGACTGTGGGGCACGGCGGCTGCTTCTCCTGCATCTATTCGGTGCGCGGTGCGGGGGGGTATCAGATGTTCGGGATCACGCCGATGCCGATCTATGACCCGAACCAGCAGGTGTCCTATCTGCGCGACGAGATGTGCCTGTTCCGGCCCGGCGACATCGTCAAGTGGAAGCCTATCGGCCGCGACGAATACGACGCGGCTATCGAAGCGGTCGAACAGAACCGATTCGAGCCGGTGATCCGGCCCGCCACCTTCTCGCTCTCCGAGTTCAACAAGGACATGGCCGGGACCAATGCCAAGCTGATGGAGGCACTCAATGGCCGTTAAGGTGATCTCTCCGGGGCTTTCGACGACCGTGCAGGATCTTGGCCGCCCGGGCTACTACCACCTGGGCATCCCCCTCTCCGGGGGCATGGACCGCTTTGCCCTGCGTGTGGCCAACATGCTGGTCGGCAACGACGAGGGCGCGGCGGTGCTGGAGGCAGTGTTCATGGGCCCGGAACTGGAATTCACCGCGCCGGCCTGGGTGGCGGTGACCGGGGGGGACCTGCCGCCGAAGCTGAACGGCGATGAACGTGCAGGCTGGGAGGCGTTTCCTGTGAAGGCCGGGGACCGGCTGTCCTTCGGCTTCCTGAAGTCCGGCGCCAGGGCCTATATCGCCATCTCTGGCGGGATCGACGTGCCGCTGAAGTTGGGGTCGCGCTCGACCTATACGCTGGGCGCGCTGGGCGGGCACGAGGGACGCGCGCTGAAGGCAGGCGACGAACTGCCGGTGGGCGCGGGCAGTGCGGGCAAGGGCAGCGTGCCGGCGGCCCTGCGGCGGATGCCGGGCAACCCGGCCGAGTTGCGGATGCTGCCGGGTCTTTACTGGCATCGGATCACGGCCGAGGCGGGCAAACGCTTCTTCGCCGACACCTGGAAGGTTGCGCCCGAGGCGGACCGGATCGGCTACCGCTTCCGCGGAGGCACCGCGCTGGAGTTCGTCCCGCGCGAACAGCCCTTCGGAGCGGGGTCGAACCCGTCAAACATCGTCGATGCCTGCTATCCTTACGGGTCGATCCAGGTTCCGGGCGGAACCGAGCCCATCGTTCTGCACCGCGACGCCGTGTCGGGCGGCGGCTACATGATGCTTGGCTGCGTCATCAGTGCCGACATGGACCTGATCGGCCAGCTGCAGCCGCATGCCCCGGCACGTTTTGTCGAGGTCAGCATGGAACAGGCACTGGCGGCCCGGCACGACCGGCAGGCCGCCCTGCAACGCGTGCGTCATCATCTGGGGAAATGATGCACGCAACCGCTCATCGTGCGCCATTGGCTGCCGGTCGCGACACAGCGAAAAGCGCACGAAGTGCGTCGATGAGCGGTTTCCTACCTGCCCCTGGCCTCTTTCGGCGTCACGCCGAACCGGGCCCGGAAGGCACGGCTGAACTGCGCTTGGTCGGTAAAGCCCCGCGCATACGCGATCTCGCCGATGGCGCGGCGGTCGGCCGGGTTCTTCAGATCCTCCATCGCTGCCTGCAGCCGCGTGTCGCGGATCCACTGGCCCAGGGTGGTGTTCGTGTCGCGCAACAGCTCGTGCAGATAGCGCACCGAAATTCCGCAGCCTGCCGCCACCTCTTCCGGCCCGAGGTCCGGGTCGTCGATGTTCCGGCGCACGAAAGCCTCGATGCGCGCCAGGTGCGCGGCGCGCACGGTCGAGGCGCCCGAGGTCAGAACCCGCTCGTCCGACTGGATGGCCAGCGCCAGAAGGTCCACCAGCTGGCGGCCCACGATGGCGCGGGTCTCTTCGCTCATCGCGTCATAGCGCTGCGGGATCAGGTGGACCATGTCTACGAAAAGGCCGTTCGCCCCGTTCGTTGCATCGAACTGAAGCGAGCAGAACCGGTCCGGCGCACGGATGCGACCGCCCAGCATGTCCTTCGACAGCTTCATCACCCAGAGGTCGGCAGGTTCGGCGTGGCTGAATTCGTACGGCTCGTGGCTGCGCTCAATGAAGAAGGCGCCGGGGTTGGCCCGTACCTCCTTTCCTGCCTGTGCAAAGCGGACTTCGGACCGCGCGGGCAGGGTGACCAGGAATTCCTCGGGTCCGGGTTCGCGGAAATGCTTGGGCAGACGGCGGTAAAGCAGCGCGTCCGAGGTCAGGCGCGAGATCGATACCCCGCCCAGATCCCAGGATGTCAGCTCACCGTCAAAGGCCTCGGGGCGGTGAAAGGTCAGTTCCAGCGGAAAGTAGATGCGCGCGATCGTTTCGTGCCAGTGCCGGCTGCGGGCTGCCTGATCCACCCCGCGGGTGGTGATCGTCGTCTTCATCGCGTCCTTCCCCCTTTGCCGCATCAGGGCACGGACGTGCGAGTCGGACAAGCGGTCATCAACCCGCCCTGCACTGAAACGCAAGAAGCGGTGCACCCGGTGCAAAGACGTGAGCGCGATGGCGTCGCTAGCCTTCCCCGACCAACGGCGCAACAGACGCCGCGCGACAGGGAAGGCAGACGACTGCACCGGGTTTCCTGCCCGGCCATTTCCCTGTTGCGCGGCCCTTACGGGAGGGTTTCGTGATGGCGGGCACGCCAAGGAAAAGGAAGAAGGTCGAGGTGGACCCGATCACCCTGTCGGTGGTCCGGGGCATTCTTGAAACGACGCAGCGCGAGATGACGCTGAGCCTGGAAAAGACCGCGCGATCGTCGGTGTTCAACCTGGCACACGACTATTCGACCGCGCTCTTCAACCACCGGCCGGAGATGATCCTGCAGGGGCAGGACATTCCGATCCACCTAGGCTCGCTGATCCCGGCGATGAAGGTTGTGGCGAAGTATTTCGAGGGCGACATCCATGAAGGCGACCTCATCATTCACAACGATCCGGCCTGGGGCGGCAGCCATGCGATCGACACCTGTTTCTACAAGCCCGTGTTCTGGAAGGGGAAACTGAAATACTGGACGGTCTGCAAGGGCCACCTGACCGACGTGGGGGGGCCGGTGCCGGCTGGCTACAATCCCAACGCCAAGGAAATCTATGCCGAATGCCTGCGCATCCCCCCGGTCAAGGTCTGGGACCGTGGCACCCCACGCAAGGATGTGCTGAACCTGCTTCTGACCAACATGCGCGCCCGGCGTGACCAGGAAGGCGATTTCAATGCCCTGATCGGTGCCTGCCAGGTCGGCGAGCGCGCGCTTCTGGCCATGCTGGAGAAATACGGCGAAGAACAGGTCGATGCCTGCATCGAAACGCTGCTCGACATGGCCGAGCGCCAGATGCGCAGCCTGATCGCAGCGGTACCCGACGGCACCTACGAGGGCTCGGCGATCCTGGAGGATGCCGGTCACGGCTACGGCGACTTCGAGATCAAGGCGACTGTCACGATCAAGGGCGACAGCTGCCATATCGCCATCTCGAGCCCGCCGCAGATCCCCTATTTCATCAACAGCTACGAGGGGAACAGCCATTCTGGCGTCTATCTGGGCCTGATGATGTTCGCCCAGTTGCCGCCCCCCTACAACGAGGGGCTCTACCGCTGCGTGACGGTGGATTTCGGCCCCAAGGGCACGATCTGCAACGCGGCCGAACCCGCGCCGCACATGAATTGCACCACCACCCCGATGGAGACGCTGACCGACGCGGTCCGGCTGGCCTTCGAAAAGGCCGTGCCGTCCAAGGTTTCGGCCAGCTGGGGCCATGCCAACGGGCTGAACATCGCCGGCTGGGACAAGCGCCACAACGAGGAATACGTCACGATGGTGCTGGCCACCATCATCTCGGGCGCGGGGGCCACGCCGTCGCAGGACGGATGGCACGCCTGCGGGCCGGAATGCTGCTTCGGCGCGCTGACGTCGGGCGACGTGGAGCTTCTGGAATACAGCTACCCGATCATCATCCACCGCTACAGCCTGATGACCGACAGCGGGGGCGCGGGCAAGTTCCGCGGGGGCAGCGGCACCGCCTGGGAAGTGGAACCGCTGAACGATGAAATGACCTTCATCACCTTCGGGGAAGGCCGCCGCATCCCTGCGGTGGGCGCGGCGGGCGCGGCCAGCACGATCATCGACACCAAGGTCGGGCGGCTGGAACTGGTGCAAGGCGAAAGAACCGAAACCATCCGCGAGAACGTCATCAAGGTCATCAAGCCGGGCGATCGGATCACCAACATGAACCCCGGCGGCGGCGGCTACGGCAACCCGATGGACCGGGCCGTTGAAAAGGTGGTCTGGGACGTAAAGAACGGTCTCGTTTCCATCGACGGAGCAAGGGAGGACTACGGAGTCATCATCACCGACCCCGCCACACTGCATGTGGACATCAAGGCAACCGAAGAGCTGCGGGCGCGTCGTCGCGCCGCCATGGCCGCGAAATAAGGGGGAACATGAGATGAAATCCGATTACCGACTGGGCATAGACGCGGGCGGCACCTTCACCGACTTCGTTCTGGCCGACAAATCCGGGCAGGTGCGGCTTTACAAGGCGCTCTCCACCCCGCAGGACCCGACACAGGCAATCCGCAACGGCCTGGCGCTGATCTCCGAGGATCTTGGCATACCCGCAGAGAAGGTGGTGTCGAACTGCGACCTGTGCATCAACGGAACGACGGTGGGGTTGAACGCTCTGATCACCCACAAGGGGGCCAAGACCGGCCTGATCTGCACCGCCGGACATGAGGACAGCCTGGAAATCCGGCTGGGTCACAAGGAGGACGGCTACCGCTACGACCCGGAATATCCGCCCGCCACGATGCTGGTGCCGCGGTATCTGCGCCGGGGCGTGCGCGAAAGGGTGCTGTCGGACGGCAGCGTGCGCGAGCCCCTGAACGAAGCCGACGTGCGCGCGGCTTGCGAACTTTTCCGCGCCGAAGGGGTGGAGACGGTGGCGATCAGCTTCGTCTGGTCGGTGCTGCACCCCGACCACGAACGCCGCGCGGGGGAAATCGTGCGCGAAATGCTTCCGGGCGTGGTCCTGACCCTGGGCAGCGAACTTTATCCGCAGGTCCGGGAATACACCCGCACCTCGACGGCGGTGGTGAACGCCTATCTTGCGCCGATCATGAAGCGCTATGTCGAGGCGGTGGACAGCTACTTCCGCAGCCTCGGGGCGAAGCAGCCGGTCCGCTACTATCAGTCGAACGGCGGGCTTGCCATCGGCCAGGCGATGACGGACCGCTCGGTCTATGCCATCAATTCGGGTCCTGCCTCGGCACCGGCAGCGGGTCAGTATGTGTGCGAACCCTTCGGACACCGCAACGTCATCACCGTGGACATGGGCGGCACGTCCTTCGACATCACGCTGACCAAGGACGGGTCGACGAACATCAACAAGAACATCGACTTCCTGCGTTACCGGATCGGCGTGCCGATGATCCAGGTGGAAACCCTGGGCGCGGGCGGCGGGTCGATCGGCTGGATCGACGAGATGGGGCTGATGCAGATGGGCCCGCAATCGGCGGGCTCGGATCCCGGACCGGCCTGCTATGGGCAGGGCGGCAAGCTTCCCACCGTTTCGGATGCGAACCTGGTACTGGGCTATCTGAACCCCGACGGGCTGGTGGGCGGGCGCCTGCCGCTTGATGCGGCAAAGGCGCATCAGGCGATCAAGGCGAACCTCGCCGATCCCTTGGGCATGAGCGTGGAACGTGCCGCCTATGGGATGTTCACCATCGTCAACGCCAACATGGTGAATGGCATCCGCCGGGTGACCGTGGAGCGCGGATACGACCCGCGCGACTTCGTGCTGGTCGGTGCGGGCGGGGCGACGGCAGCGCATATCACGGCACTGGCTTCGGCCATGGGGATCGACACCATCGTCCTGCCCAAGCTTGCCTCGGGTCTTTGTGCCTTCGGCCAGATCATCAGCGACGTGAAATACAACTACATGGCCACCGCCCCCCTGCGGCTGGACAACGACGCGGCCTATGCCCGGATCGACGAGCTGTTCAACCAGATCGAGGCGCAGGGCGTGGCGCATCTGAAGGCTGACGGCTTCAAGGCCAGGGATATCGTGACGAAGCGCAGCCTCGACATGCGCTATGTCGGGCAGGTGCACGAATGCACCGTCGAAATCGGCACATTCAAGGTCGATGCAAGGTCGATCGGCAAGATCAAGGACGCCTTCCACAAGCGCCACAAGGAGCTTTACACCTATGCCGAGCCTGCCTCGACCGTGGAAGTGGTGAACATCGAAAGCACGCTTTATGGCGTCGTAGACAAGCCCGCCCGCATGAGCATCGGCAAGGGCGTTTCGCCGCAGAAGGCGCTGAAGGGCCACCGCGATGCGGTGTTCAGCGCCGATGGCAAGCGGACAAGGACGCCGATCTATGACGGAACGCCGCTTGGGGCCGATGCCGTGATAAAGGGGCCGGCGGTGATCGAAGAGGTCACCACAACCATCGTGATCGAACCGGGCTGGACGGCGCGGCTTGATGCCAGCGGTTCCTACCTCATCACCCGCGACCGGAAAGGAGCAAGATGAACGACCTGCGCGCTGACAAGGTATCGGTGGCCTTCGCCGGGCTGAAGGCGCTGTCGGGGGTGAACCTGACAGTGTCGCCCGGTCAGATCGTCGGGCTGATCGGCCCGAACGGGGCTGGAAAGACCACGCTTGTCAATGTGCTGACCGGGTTTCAGACCGCAACGGAAGGGGCTGTCCTGCTGGACGGACAGCCCCTTTCGGGACTGAAGCCGCATGAGGTTCGCCGCCGCGGCATTGCCCGCACCTTTCAGGGCGGGCGGCTGTTCCGTGACCTGCCGGTGATCGACAATCTGGAGGTCACCGGCGTCGGCCTGGGCCAGTCGCGCGCGGCAGCGATCGCCGAGGCCGAGGTGATGCTCGACTGGGTTGGCATCGCCCCCCTGGCGGGCCGGATCGCGGGCGCGCTGCCCTATACCGACGAACGCCGCGTCGCCATCGGTCGGGCGCTGATGGGACGGCCGAAGTTCCTGCTGCTTGACGAACCCGCCGCCGGGATGAGCGCACAGGAGGCGGCCGAACTTTCCGCCCTGATCCGCCGCATCGCCGGGGAAATGGGCTGTGGTGTCCTGCTGATCGAACACAACGTGGGCCTGGTGCTGGGCCTTTGCGACCACATTGTCGTCCTCGACAGCGGTGCGGTAATCGAGGCCGGCCCGCCCGATGTGATCCGCGCCAGCGAGAAGGTGCGTCACGCCTACATGGGCAGCGCCGCCGACACCGATCTTCCCGTGCTGGAGGTAGAGGCATGAGCCTGCTGGCCCTGTCCAACATCTCGGTCCGTTACGGGCGGCTTACGGCCGTTCGCGGCGTGACCTTCACCCTTGCCGAGGGTGAGATCCTGTTCATTACCGGCCCGAACGGCGCAGGGAAATCCTCGCTTCTGCGGGCCATCGCCGGGGTCACACCCCCTGCCGGGGGCCGGATCGACTTTGCCGATCACGACATCACCGGCCGGGCGCCCGAGGACATCGCGCGTCTGGGCCTGTCCATGGTGCCCGAGGGGCGTGACGTTTTCGGCTCGTTGACGATCGAGGAAAACCTGATGGTCGGCACCGGCATGCATTCCGGCACCCGCGGCTGGCGGGCGCGGGCAGCCAGCGAGCTTGAGGCCGTCTATGCCACCTTCCCGATCCTGAAGGAGCGGCGTCACAGCCAGGCGGGGCTTCTGTCGGGTGGCCAGCAGCAGATGCTGGTCATCGGCCGGGCGCTGATGACGACGCCGCGTCTGGTGGCGATCGACGAACCCAGCCTTGGCCTTGCGCCGAACATCACCGATCAGGTCTACGAACGGCTGATCGCGCTTCGCGCCGAACGCAAGCTGACGCTCTTGATCGTCGAACAGTCTTCCACCCGCGCGATGATGGTGGGTGGGCGGATGATGCTGATGCGGGGGGGCGAAATCGTGCTGGACGGCGATGCCCGCGCGCTTGGGCAAAGCGAGGCGATGCAGGCTGCATACTTCGGATATGGGGAACATTGATGGGCGGGTTGATGCAGGTCATCTTCGACGCGCTGTCGCTGGGGTCGCTTTACGCTCTTGGCGCGCTTGGCATCGCGCTGATCTTCGGCGTGATGCGGCTGGTCAATTTCGCGCATGGCGACGTGATCGCCTTCTGCGTCTTCGCGCTGCTCTGGCCCTCGGTCGATGCGGTCGCGATCATCTTCGCGGGCAACCTCCCCTGGTTCCTGCTGATTCCCTTCACCCTTGCCGTGGGCGCGGGGCTTTCCGTGCTGTCCGAGGTGGTGGTGTTCCGCCGCTTCCGCCGCGCGAACCCCGCAACGATGATGATCGCCTCGTTTGCTCTTGGCTTCGTGATCCGGTATTTCCTGCTGATGCTGTTCTCCAGCCGACCGAAAAGCATCTCGCTGCTGCCAGGCCTCAGTCAGCCTGTCGAGATCTTGGGCGCGCGTATCCCGCTTCTGCAGCTGATCACCATCCTTGTGACCATCGCCGTCCTGATCGGCCTGACCGCCTTTCTGCGCCGCACCCGCTTTGGCCTTGAGATGCGGGCCGCGGCCGAAAATTTCACCATGGCGCGGATGCTGGGGGTCAGGGCGAACCGCGTGATCATGGGGGCATTCGCGCTGTCGGGCGCGCTGGCTGCCGCAATCGCGCTGATCTTGGGAAGCCAGACCGGAACGGCAAACATCATGATGGGCGCATCCGTGATGCTGATGGCCTTCATTGCCACCGTGATCGGCGGCATGGGCAGCTTGGCCGGGGCAGTGATCGCGGGCTTTGCGCTGGGGGCGATCGCCACGGTGATGCAGGTGATCCTGCCGCCCGATGCCCGCGCCTTCCGCGATGCCTTTGTCTATGGCGCGGTCATCCTCGTCCTGATCTTCCGCCCGCAAGGCCTGCTTGCGGCGCGCGGCACGAAGGAGCGCGTGTGATGGCCCGTTACTCGATCCTGCGCCGCACCATCGCCACGCCGCTGATCCTTTCGGCGCTACTCTTGGCCTTCGCCCTGATCGCATGGTTCGTCGGGTCTCGGCCATTCAATCAGACCGTGATCGACATCTTCCTTCAGGTGGTGTTCGTCGTCGGACTTTACACCTTCATCGGCAATTCCGGCGTCATCAGCTTTGGCCACATCGCCTTTGCCTGTCTTGGCGGCTATGTCGCGGCCTGGACGACGATCAAGCCGATGATGAAGGGCACCGCCATGCCCGGCCTGCCCGACTGGCTGATGCAGATGGAGATTCCCTTCTGGGCGGCGGCGCTTGCGGGCGGAACCTTCGCGGCCTTCTGGGCCCTTGTCTTTGGTGCCGTTCTCATGCGCCTGTCGGGCATCGCGGCGTCGATTGCGACCTTTGCGATGCTGGCGATGGTCAACGCCATCTATTCCAACTGGAGCAGCGTCACGGCCGCGACCTCCTCGGTCGTTGGGATTCCGATCGTCCGCTCGATCTGGCCTTACATGATCGCCGCGATTCTGGCGGTTTTCGTGGCCTGGGCCTTCTCGATCAGTCGCCATGGCCTTGCGCTGCGTGCCGCGCGTGACGAACCCACGGCCGCCGCCGCCAGCGGCATCAACATCCCCCGCGTGAGGCTGATTGCGTTCGTGATCTCGGGCGCGATCATGGGGGCAGGGGGCGCGCTTTATGCCCATTCCATCGGCCTTGTGACGCCCGATACCTTCTATCTTGGACTGACTTTCACCACCCTTTCGATGCTGGTCGTTGGCGGCATGGGCAGCCTGTCGGGCGCCGTGCTGGGTGTGCTGATCCTGTCCAGCCTCATCCAGGTTCTGCGCTGGCTCGAGGCCGGGGTGCAGGTGGGCGCCAGCACCTTCGCCCTGCCGGGCGGCGTGCAGGAAATCGCACTGGGCGTGGTAATGATCCTCATCCTCATGTTCCGGCCATCGGGAATCATGGGCAACAGCGAACTGACCGGGCTGCGTGCCCGGACGGAAAAACCGGTCGAACCGGGAACGGACTGAAACCAACCAACGGGAGTTGAACGATGAAGAAACTGACAGCAATCCTTGCCGCCACGACGTGCCTTTCCAGCGCGGCCCTTGCGGATGACGACCGCATCATCGTGGGCTTCGCCACGGCCGAGACCGGCTTCATGCAGGCCTATGACAAGCCCGCGCAGGACGCGGCGATGATCCGCATCGCGGAAATCAACGAGGCCGGCGGCCTTCTGGGCAAGCCGATCGAGGTGGTGAAGGCCGACACCAAGACCGACCGGGCCGAAGGCGCAAAGGCTGGCCTTTCCGTCATCGACCAAGGCGCAGACATGGTCGTGGTCTCCTGCGATTACGACTTTGGCGCCCCCGCCGCGCTGGCGGCGGAATCGAATGGCCTGATCTCGTTCTTCCTCTGCGCCGAATCGATCAAGGCCGGCATCCAGGGTGTCGGGCCGAACTCCTTCTCGGCTTCGGTCCTGGCTGCCGTTCAGGGCGCAACCATGGCGGAATGGGCCTACAACAAGAAAGAGGCCCGGACATTCTACCGCCTTCTGGACACCTGGACCGAATACAACAAAGGCATCTGCGACGGCTTCGACTGGATGCTGCCGCAACTGCCCGAGGCCAAGCTGGTCGGCGAGGATACCTTCCTGAACGAGGACGCCTCGATCGCTGCGCAGATCACCCGGATCAAGTCACTGCCTGAAGAGCCCGATGCGATCATGCTTTGCACCATGATGCCGGGCGCGGTTTCGGCCATCAAGCAGCTGCGCGCTGCGGGCATCAACTCGATGATCCTGAACGGTTCGGGCGTGGATGGCAGCTACTGGCTGTCTGCGGTGCCGGACCTGTCGAACTTCTACGTGCCGGTTCAGGGCTCGATCTATGGCGACGACCCGAACCCCGCGGTGAACGAGTTCAACGCGAAATACACCGAAGTGACCGGTGCGCCGCCGGCCACGCAATACACCTATCCGGGCTATGTGATGATCGACGTCTGGGCCAAGGCCGTCGAGCGTGCCGGCACGACCGAGACCAGCGCCGTTGTGGCAGAGCTGGAAAAGATGGTCGATGAACCTACCCTCTTCGGCCCACGCACCTTCACCAGCGAACTGCACCACCAGAACCGGGCCCGCTACCTGATCGTCGAAACGAACAACGGCAAGCCGGGCGTGGTCGATGAATGGACGATCTCCTCGCCCATTCCGGTTGCCGACCTGATGAAGTAAAGCACAGCCAAGGCATGGCCGGCCCCGCGCGTTCAGGGCCGGCCTTCCTGTCGGAGGGGAACATGCCCGAGGTCAGCATCCGCCCGCTGCGTGCCACCGACGAAACCGATTGGCGGCGTCTGTGGACGGGTTATCTTGACTATTACGAAACCACGGTGCCCGAGGTGGTCTATGCCACCACCTTTGCGCGCCTGTTGGGCGACGATCCGCAGGATTTCAACGCCCTGATTGCCGAGGTTGATGGGCGCGCGATGGGGCTGGCGCATTATCTGTTCCACCGGCACTGTTGGAAGGTCGAGAACGTCTGTTACCTCCAGGATCTCTACGTCGACCCTGCCGCACGCGGCACCGGACTTGGCCGCCGCCTTATCGAGGCAGTCTATGCCGCAGCCGATGCCAACGGCACGCCCGCCGTGTACTGGCTGACCCAGCACTTCAACGAAGCCGGTCGGCGGCTGTATGACCGGATCGGCAGGCAGACGCCTTTCATCCGCTACAATCGCTAGGTCAGTATGCAGACCGCGCGACGCGGGCAGCTTCCTCATGCGGCGTCGTCTGCCCGTCGGTGCGGCTCTGCACGGCGCAGCTAGCCGCGTGCCTTGCGGTAGCTGTCCTTCAGAGCAATGAGGTCGCCCTCGAAGGCGAAGACATCGCAACCGCGCACATCCACCGACACCCCGTCGCGCGTGGTGCCGACGAAGCGCCAGGTCGACAGGCCCGTATCACCCGCTACGACATGCGCGCCCTCGGTCCAGGCCGCCTGCGGGAAAGTGTCGAAGATGGCCGCATAGGCCGTGCGAACCGCCTCGCGGCCGCGGTGAACCCGGCCCTCGGCATCCGGCCCGGCAGCGGCATGAAAGGCGCAATTGGCTGACATGCAGGCCATCAGCCCATCCAGATCCCGCATGTTGAACGCCGCCATCAACCGTTCCATGGTCGCACGTCGCTTCCGGGCAAGGGCGTCATCCACGACTTCGATTTCAAGGAACGACAGGGGGGCGACGGACGAACCGTTGGTCACATTGTGCTCTACCCCAACCCGGCGCGAGTAGGGCACACCTTGCCGAAGTTGTGCCTGCGCCCTCTGGCCATCCGGCATGTCCAGTGTCAGGGTTCCGTCGGTCAACGGCACGATCACATAGTCGTGCTCGTGCCGGTGCCACCCCGTCTCTGCCCCCGGGGAAAAGCGCCATTCGGTTACCTTGAAACGATCGTCATGGATATGCACGACAGGTTCGGCGATCTTTGTCATGGCTGCTCCCGGTCTGACGCACCGCAGCGACCTTAGCGCGCTGCCGGGCCAATGAGTAGGGTCCATGCTGCCATGGTCGCCTGCAATTGGCCCGGTTGCGCAAGTCGTCTGATGGGAGCGTTGAACATTTCCCCGAACGGATCCATCGCGCGGCTGACATGACGGGAACGCGAAGCGCGCAAGATTCATGAAACACGGCTTCGTGCACCTGGACCTCAGCGATCCGTGGCCGAAGTTTCGAAATGAACGGCGCGCCTGCCCTTTGTCCTTCATCGGCAGGGGCCGGCTGGCAATCATGCCATCCGGGCGCTGGCACAAGTTCGTCGGCACACGCTGCCTGACCCGGACTCCAAGCTCATTGATCGTAAAAGCCGAAACAGGACCATTCCTGCAACAACGACAGCGGAGGGAAAGGCGTTCGGGTGCCTGTCTTGGCGGGTGGCAATGGGGCGCCGATCCTTCGGGCGGCCGAACATGATTTTGCACCAGCAAGCCAGCGGGAATACGGCGATCGACGCCCCCATGGACGGCGTTCAGCGAATGCCGTTCGCCCGCGCCACGAAATCAGACAGGTGAGGGACGTAGTCCGTCGGACCGTCGCCCCCAGTTGCCATGGCGAGCGCGAAAGAGTTCTTGACGGCGCTGGCCATGGGTGTGGCCACGGTTGCGGCATTGGCCATCGCCTCGACATAGCGCATGTCCTTGTAGGCGTTGCCGATGGTGAACTTGTGCGCCTCGCGGTTGCCTTCCAGCGCGTAGCCCATGAACGTCTGGTAGAAGCCGCAATCCATCCGCCCGCCGCGGATCACCTTGTCGAACTCGGCCACCGGAATGCCCACCTTGCGAGAGAGCGCCAGCGCCTCGGAATAGAGCGCGGCATAGCCAAGCGACAGGAAGTTGTTCAGAAGCTTCATCTTGTGGCCATCGCCGACGCCGCCGATATGGACGATCTTGGCGGCCCAGGTGGCGATCACCGGCTGGACGCGGGAAAATGTTTCCTGCTTCGCACCCACCATGCAATCCAGCGTACCCTCCCAGGCCTCCTTCGGGGTGCGGCTCAGCGGCGCATCAACGAACTCGACACCGACCTCGGCAAGTTCTGCCGCAAGACGCAGCGTTACCGTCGGGTCCGAGGTCGAGCAGTCGACGATGACCGAACCCCTGGCAAGCCCCGGCTTCAGTGCCGCCACGGTGGCCGCTACTTCGGGCGCGCCGGTGAGACACAGGAAAATGATGGTCGAGCTGCGGGCAAGATCGGCCAGCGAGGCGGCCTCGGTCGCGCCCCGCGCCACCAGGTCATCCACCGGGGCGCGGTTGCGATGGGCAATGACGGTCAGGGAATAGCCCTTCTCGACAATGTTCTTGGCCATGCCATGCCCCATCAGCCCCGTGCCGACAAAGCCGATCTTTTCTTTCGTGGCGGTCATTTCGTGTCTCCGGTAGGGGATCAGGTCAAGTTTAAGCGACGGCGCAGGTCGGCCAGCTGCTCGGGTGTCAAGGTCCGCAAGGCGTGGTCACGCAACATCAGGAACAGCTTGGCGTGTTGATTTCCACCCAGAACTGAGCCGGGTAGGCGTATAATTTCCACTGAGAATTGAGCCATGTGAACCTTCCCCCAGAGCGGTGAGCGGCGGGGGCAACGGAGTGATCCACATGGGACTTTTGAA
>NZ_SIJH01000018.1 GCF_004762095.1 Tabrizicola caldifontis | reverse complement strand
CGCAGCGACCCGCAAAAAGAAGGAAGACAGCCATGCCTTGACCCCAGCCTGAGCCGAAATCCATAATCAGAGGTGGCTCACTTCTCGATGGAAAACCCGGCTCAGTTCTGGGTGGAAATCAACAGCTTGCGGTCGTGAACAACATGACCGTGGCCGAGAACATCTACCTTGCCCGCGAGCCGCTTACCGCGGCCGGCCTGATCGACCGGCGCCGGATGAACGCCGAGGCTCGCGCCGTTCTGGCAGAGCTAGACATTTCGATCGACCCCGACACCAAGGTCGGCGGTCTCAGCATCGGCCAGAAGCAGATGGTCGAGATCGCGCGCGCGATCTCCTACAGTTCGCGGCTGATCATCATGGACGAACCCACCGCCTCGCTTAGCCACCACGAGGCCACGGTGCTGACGCGGATGGTCAGACGGCTGGCGGGCCAGGGGATCGGCATCGTCTACATCTCGCACCGGATGGACGAGATCTTCGAGATCGCCGACCGGATCACCGTGCTGCGCGATGGCGAGACTGTGGACAGCCGCCCGGCCAGCGAGATGACGCGTGACCTTCTGGTGCGCAAGATGGTGGACCGCGAGCTGTCGCAGCTTTTTGGCGAGCATCTGTCGCATGCCACCGGCCAGGTGCTGATGTCTGTGCGTGGACTGGGGCTGAAGCGCCCGACAGCGCAGGGGGCGCGGGTCAGCGATGTGTCGTTCGATCTGCACAAGGGCGAGATCCTGGGCTTCTTCGGCCTGGTCGGCGCCGGGCGGACCGAAGTGATGGAGATGATCTTCGGCAGCCGCGCCCATGTCGGCCAGATCGCCATCGACGGGCGCGAGGTGCGGATCGAAAGTCCCTCGGACGCCATTGCGCAGGGCATCGGATTCGTGACCGAGGACCGCAAGGAACAGGGCCTGGTGCTGGGCATGTCCGTGTGCGAGAATTTCAGCCTGACACATCTCGCGAACTATTGCCGCCTGGATGTGGTGAACCGCCGGCGCGAGACCGAAGCCTGCCGCGGCTTCGTGCGCAGCCTAGGGATCAAGACGCCTTCGACCGAACAGAAAGTGCTGAACCTGTCGGGCGGGAATCAGCAGAAGGTGGTGATCGCGAAATGGGTGGCACGACGCCCGCGCATCCTGATCGTGGATGAACCCACCCGCGGCATCGACATCGGCGCCAAGGCCGAGGTCCATGCCCTGCTGAACCGCCTCGCCTCTGATGGCATGTCGATCATCGTCGTGTCTTCGGATCTGCCCGAGATTCTTGCGATCAGCGACCGGGTGGTCGTCTTGAAGGAGGGCCGGATAAGCGGCATCCTTGGCCGCCATGATGCGACGCAGGAACGGGTGATGCTGGCGGCGACGGGCTGAGAAGAGAAAGAAGACATGGAGACATACAATGGCCAAACGCATCATCTTCACCGGCGGGACCGGAAAAGCGGGGCGGCACATGCTGCCCTATCTGCTGAACAAGGGCTATTCGATCCTGAACCTTGACCTGAAGCCCTTCGACCATCCGGGCATCAACACGCTGATCACCGACATCACCGACAGTGGCCAGGTGTTCAACGCGCTGACCACCCATTTCGGCTTCAGTGGCTATGACGAGGGTGCGCCGCCCAAGGCGCCCGACGCCGTGGTGCATTTCGCCGCTGTGCCCCGGGTGATGATCCAGCCCGACAACGTTACCTTCGCCGCCAATACCGTGGGCACCTACAACGTCATCGAAGCGGCGATGAAGTTGGGTGTGCGCAAGGTGATCGTCGCAAGCTCGGAGACGACCTATGGCGTCTGTTTCGCGGAAGGCGACAAGGACTATCACGCCTTTCCCCTGGAAGAGGATTACGACATCGACCCGATGGACAGCTACGGCCTGTCCAAGCTGGTGAACGAAAAGACTGCCCGCGCCTTCGCCATGCGCTACGGGGCTGACATCTATGCCCTGCGCATCGGCAACGTGATCGAGCCGCACGAATATTCCAACTTCCCGGGCTACCTGGACAATCCGATGTCACGCAAGCGCAACGCCTGGAGCTACATCGACGCCCGCGACCTCGGCGAGATCGTGCATCTCTGCATCCAGAAGGACGGCCTGGGTTTTCAGGTGTTCAACGCGGTGAACGACACCATCACGGCCGACCTGCCTACCGAAGAATTCCTGAAGAAATACGCGCCCAACACGCCGATCACCCGCCCGATGGGCCCGCGTGAGGCACCGCTGTCAAACCGCAAGATCCGCGAGGTTCTGGGCTTCAAGGAAGCGCATGACTGGCGCAACTATGTAAAGCGCTAGGATCAGTGCAGAACCGGGGCGCGGCCGGAAAGGCCGCGCCTTGCGCAAGGGGAGCGTGGAGTGACGAAGACCAAGCTGCGGCTGCCCGACCGGAAGGTCAAGGTTACCCTGCGGGATGTGGCGCTGCACGCCGATGTCAGCGAATCCACCGTCTCGCGCATCATGCGCAACGAAGGTCTGGTGGCCGAGGCGACCCGACAGAGGGTCATGGAAAGCGTCCGCGCGCTTGGCTATGTGCCGAACCGCATCGCCGGATCGCTCGCCTCGCTCGACACGCATCTTGTGGGCGTCGTGGTTCCCTCGCTCTCCAACATCGTCTTTCCCGAGGTGCTTCAGGGGATCAATGCCGGTCTGCGCGGCACCCCGTATCAGGCGGTGATCAGCGTAAGCGACTACGAGATGGATCACGAGGAAACGCTGGTTCGCGGCATCCTGTCATGGCAGCCCAAGGCGATCCTCATCACGGGCTTCGAGCACACGCTTGCGACGCGGCGCATGCTGGATCAAAGCGGGGTGCGGGTGGTCGAGATGATGGAGATCGACAGCGCCCCCATCGACATTGCGGTCGGCATGTCGCATCGCAAGGCCGGTTATGCAGCCGGCAGGCACCTGATCGAGCGCGGCTACCGGCGCTTTGGCTATGTCGGGCACGACTGGACTTCGGATCGCCGCGCGCGCCAGCGGTATGACGGTCTTTCCGAGGCCTTGTCCGAGGCAGGGTTGTCCGTTATCGCCCATGCCATCGCCGACGGCTCCAGCTCGATTGGCGCCGGCAAGGAGCAGACAGCGCAGCTGCGCCACATGGCCGACGTGGACGTAGCGGTCTATTCGAACGACGACATGGCTGTGGGCGGGATATTTCATTGCATCGAAGCAGGCATCTCGGTCCCGGATCAGTTCGCGATCTTCGGCTTCAACGGCCTGGAAATCGGGCGTGAATTGCCAAGACCCCTGTCCACGATCCGCTCGAACCGCTTCCTCATCGGCCAGAAATCCATCGAGGCCATCCTTCAGGCCCCCGAACGCCCCGCGACCAAGACCACCATCGACACCGGCTTCGAGATCTTTGCCGGAGCCACCGCCTGACCACACCGCAGTTCCCGGGATCGCGGATCGGCCCGGACTGCGGCAGGGTCGCAACGGGTTGGGGCACCAAGGTCGAGGGTGAAGGCGAGTGAAGCGCCCCCAAGCATGGTGGCTAGAAACGCAGGGTTTCCTGTAGTCAGGCACCTTCGGAAACTGCCTCGATCCGATGTCCCTCGAGGTCAATCACGAAAGCCGCTTACTAGCCAGGGCCATAGGGCCATACTTGCAAGTGGGGAGATGAATGGTGCTGCAAGAGAGGATTGAACTCTCGACCTCTCCCTTACCAAGGGAGTGCTCTACCACTGAGCTACTGCAGCGCCGTTGGTGGCGGCGGAATAGACGCATTCGCACTGAGGTGCAAGGGGGTATGCACGGGAATTCCTACCCTCTCTGGACCCATCCGCGCCCTTGGGGTAGAAGCCTTGGCCATGCGCAGCCCTTTGGACACCTCGCCTGGGGAAAAGTCCCGGAAGCCCAGACGCCCTGAAAGCCGCGACGATCGGCTCAAGGCGGCGCTGAAGGCCAACATGGCGCGCCGGAAGGCACAGGCAAAGGCCCGCAACGCCGAGGAACGGCCGGGCAAAAGCGAAGGGGAATAGGGCGGATGGATTCGATTCTGGTGCGCGGCAACGGGGCCCTTTCGGGGGCGATCCCGATCGCGGGGGCGAAAAATGCCTGCCTCACGTTGATGCCTGCCACGCTTCTGTCGGATGAGCCGCTGACGCTGACCAACGCCCCGCGGCTTTCGGATATCCGCACGATGACCCAGCTGCTGCAATCGCTGGGGGCCGAGGTCGCCAGCCTTCAGGATGGGCTGGTGCTGGCCTTGTCCAGCCATTCGATCACCAGCCACAAGGCCGACTACGACATCGTGCGCAAGATGCGGGCCTCGATCCTGGTGCTGGGGCCGATGCTGGCGCGCTATGGCCACGCGGTCGTGTCGCTGCCCGGCGGGTGCGCCATCGGCGCGCGGCCGGTCGATCTGCATCTCAAGGCGCTTGAGGCGATGGGGGCAGAGCTCGACCTGCGCGACGGCTATGTCCATGCCAAGGCCCCCGGCGGGCGGCTCAAGGGCGCGGTGGTGGAGTTCCCCTTCGTCTCGGTCGGCGCCACGGAAAACGCGCTGATGGCGGCGACCCTCGCCAGAGGGACGACCGTCCTGAAGAACGCAGCGCGCGAGCCCGAGATCGTTGACCTTGCCCGCTGCCTGAAGAAGATGGGGGCGAAGATCGACGGCGAGGGTACCTCGACCATCACGATCGAGGGCGCCGACCGTCTTGGCGGGGCAACGCACCAGGTGGTGACCGACCGTATCGAACTGGGTACCTACATGCTGGTGCCGGCGATCTGTGGTGGCGAGGTAGAATGCATCGGCGGTACGCTCGATCTGGTGGAAGCCTTCGCCGAACGGCTGGAGGCGGCGGGCGTTTCGGTCACTCAGACCAACCGGGGCCTGAAAGTTGCTCGCAAGAACGGCCGTGTCCGGGCTGTAAACGTGACGACCGAGCCCTTCCCCGGCTTCCCGACCGACTTGCAGGCGCAGATGATGGCGCTTCTCTGCACTGCCGAGGGCGTGTCGGTTCTGGAGGAGAGGATCTTCGAGAACCGCTTCATGCATGCGCCTGAACTGATGCGGATGGGCGCGCGGATCGATGTTCACGGCGGTACTGCCACCGTGACCGGCGTCGAAAGGCTGCGCGGCGCCCCGGTCATGGCGACTGATCTGCGCGCCAGCGTGTCACTGATTCTTGCGGGACTTGCGGCCGAGGGCGAAACCGTGGTCAGCCGTGTCTATCACCTGGATCGCGGTTACGAACGGGTGGAAGAGAAACTCCGCGCCTGTGGCGCGCATATCGAACGTATCCAGGCATGACCGACGCGAAGTTCGAGGATGGCGGCGAAGCGCCGCTGCGGCTGGTGGCACAGGATGCCGAGGATCTGAAGGTGATCTCGGCCCTGATCCAGGACGCGGTTCTGCCGGTGACGGAACTGAAATATGACGCAAAGCGCCACCGCTTCGCGCTGCTGGTGAACCGTTTCCGCTGGGAAGACCGTGACCAGGCTGAACGCGTGGGCCGCGCCTATGAACGGGTGCGCTCGCTCCTTGTGATCGAGGATGTCCGAAAAGTGCAAAGCCTTGGCTTTGATCGCAGCGATAAGGATCTTGTACTGTCGCTTTTGTCCATGGAGTTCACTCCGGCCGAAGATGGTTCGGGTCGGGTGACACTGACGCTTGCCGGGGATGGCGCCATAGCCCTGGATGTCGAGGCGCTGGAAGTACGGCTGGACGATGTGACCCGCCCCTATCGTGCGCCTTCGGGAAAGGCGCCCTCGCACGACAGGGGGTGACGGTCAGCCCCGCAGGGTTGCGGCAAAGGTGTCGAACAGCCCGTCATTCGCCGCAATCAGCGCACCGTCCAGAGGATCGGTACCTTCGCGCAGGCCCTGCACCATGCCACCGGCTTCCTTGACCAGAAGGATGCCTGCCGCAACGTCCCAGGCGGACAGTTCGCGCTCCCAGTAGCCGTCGAAGCGGCCCGCAGCCACATAGGCCATGTCCAGCGACGCTGCCCCCCAGCGCCGCACACCGGCGCAGGCGGGCATCAGCCGCCCGAGATCCCTCAGCATTGCAGGCAGGGTGGATTTTGCGCCAAATGGCACGCCGGTCGCAAAGACCGCCTCATGCATCGCCCGCCGCCCCGAGACACGCAGACGGCGATTGTCGTTCAGCCAGCAGCCTGCACCCTTTTCAGCCCAGAACATCTCGTCCTTCGCCGGGTCGTAGACGACGGCGG
The DNA here is from genome assembly GCF_004762095.1 of Tabrizicola caldifontis. Taxonomy (GTDB): domain Bacteria; phylum Pseudomonadota; class Alphaproteobacteria; order Rhodobacterales; family Rhodobacteraceae; genus Tabrizicola; species Tabrizicola caldifontis. Next base: position 50,508 of record NZ_SIJH01000018.1, on the reverse strand, counting down.
AAACGATCTCGCCCTTGTGTTCCAGTGCGATCGACACGGCCCAGTGCGGCATCCCGTGCAGGAAGTTCGTCGTCCCGTCCAACGGGTCAACGATCCAGCGCCGCGTTGGGTCGGCCCCTGCGGCGGCCCCGGTTTCTTCGCCCAGCCAGCCATAGGTCGGGCGCGCGCCCAGCAGTTCTTCCTTGATCAGTCGCTCGGCCTCGCGGTCCGCCCGGCTGACGAAATCGCCCGGCCCCTTGGTCGAGACCTGCAGATTCTCCACCTCGCGGAAATCCTTCACGAGGCTCCGTCCCGCCTTCCGCGCGGCCTTGATCATCAGGTTTAGGTTGGCCGAGCCCTGCATCCATCGCTCCCGCAGCTGTCAGACCCGGCCCTATAGACGGTCGGCGGTCTGAACGGAAGAGGGCTGGACAGCAAGGGCCGAACTACTGCGCAATCATGACCTTCATGTTCTCAAGGCCTTCCCACTTCACCATGTCGAACAGGATCTTCGCATTGCCGGGATGCAACCGCACGCAGCCGGCCGAAGCGGGGCGGCCCAGACGCCTGATCTGATCGGTACCGTGAATCGCGTAATGGCCGTCGTAGAAGATTGCAAAAGGCATCGGCGCATTGTTGTAGCGGCTTGATCTGTGGTTGCGCGACAGGAATTCCGGCGCATAGACCCCGGTTGGGGTAACCTTCCCCGGCCGTGCGGTCGAGACCGGCCAAGTGTAGATGTGCCTGCCTTCGTGGTATACCTTCATCGTCTGGGTTGAAATCGAGACCCGTGCCAAAATTCTGTCTGCAAGGGCCACGCCGGGCAACAGGGTCAGGGCAAGCAGAAGCGCAACAAAAAAGCGCACCATGACGACCTCCGAATGACTCGAACAACGGCTCAAGGATTCCAGCTGACTTTGACAAGTCAAAGGAAAACCTGAGGTCCGGCGATCAACTTGCGTGCTGCGGTCTTTCCGCCCGGCAAGCGGTCGCCGCGCCCAATGGGCAAACAACCGCAGAAGGAGGACAAGCGGCCGGCAGCGGCCGGGGCTGCCGCGCCAAGGCCGGTCCGGGTAATGGTGACCATAGCCCGCCGCTTGCCGTCACCTGCAAACTTGGCCACCGCAGGACCCGCAAGGGCCTTTCCGTCACCCGCGAACGCACCTCGTTGTTCTTCTGTCCTGCCGGATGACACCGCGAGCGCCAGCTGGCGCACAGATAGGCAGTGCGCTTCTCGGCCTGCCACTGCGGAACGGGCTACTGGCCGATTGACGCGCATGGTTCGCAGGCCGATGGTCCTGCGGCCCGATGTGATGTGAAGCGTGCAGTACCGACTCTGATCGCTCTGGCAAGGCGCGGAGGCTAGGTGCTTCTTTGCAATTTCACCGGCTCCGACCGTGCCAGCCGCAGGAAATGCGCGATGTAGGGTTTGCCGGCGTCCTCCTCGCGCGTGGCGGCATACATGCGTTTGGTCACCGGGTCGGGCCCGAGGGGGCGGGTGATGTAGTCGGCATTGGTCCTGACCTCGCGCATCACCCAGTCGGGCAGCACCGCCACCCCACGGTTTGATCCCACCAGCATCAGGATCACGGCCGTCAGTTCGGCGGTTCGCTGTGCCCGCGGCTCCACCTTTGCGGGCGTCAGCAATTCCGTAAAGACATCCAGCTTGTCGCGGCTGACCGGGTAGGTGATCAGCACCTGGTCGCGGAAGTCCTCTGCCGTGATGAAGGCCTTTTGCGCCAGCGGATTCTGCGACGAGGCGACGAAGGTCGGGTGGTAGTCGAACAGGGGGTTGAACACGATTCCCGGCGGCGGTTCGCGGTCGGAGGAGATGACGAGGTCCACATCCTCGCGGTGCAGCGCGGGCAGGGCCTCGAAGGCGAGGCCGGCACGGATGTCCACGTCGATCTCGGGCCAGGCGTGGCGGAAGAGTTCGAGGACCGGGAACAGCCAGTCGAAACAGGCGTGGCATTCGATGGAGATGTGCAGGCGGCCCGTTCGCCCGGCGCGGAGCGCGCGGAATTCCTCTTCCAGCGCGTCGATCTCGGGCAGGATGCGTTCGGCCGCCCGCAGCATCCGCAGGCCCGCCGCCGACAGCCGCATGGGTTTCGAGCGGCGCACGAAGAGCTCCATCCCCGCCTGGTCCTCCAGCCCCTTGACCTGATGCGACAGCGCCGACTGCGTCATGTTCAGCATGTCGGCGGCCCGTGCGAGGCCCCCGGCCTGCTGGATCGCCCGGATCGTGCGCAGGTGGCGCAGCTCGATATACATGAATGAACCTCATGAAGATCGTGAGAACTATGAATTTGTCTCAGGCTTGTCGATCTGCGACAAGGGGGCATCGAAGGAGACCGTCATGCCCACCCCGCGTATCAGCTTCGAATTCTTCCCGCCGCAATCCCTGGACGCTTCCTTCCGGCTGTGGGAAACGGTGCAGGCGCTGGCGCCATTGCAGCCCTCGTTTGTCTCGGTGACATATGGCGCGGGCGGCACGACGCGGACGCTGACGCATGAGGCGGTCTCGACCATCCATCGCAACTATGGCCTGCCGGTCGCGGCGCATCTGACCTGCGTCGATGCCACCCGGACCGAGACGCTGGCCATCGCCGAGGCCTATGCGGCGGCGGGCGTGACCGAGATCGTCGCGCTGCGCGGTGATGCGCCGAAGGGGGCGCAGCGCTTCGTGCCGCATCCCCTGGGCTTTGCCAATTCGGTGGAGCTGGTCGAGAAGCTGGCGCGCACCGGCAAGTTCAAGATCCGCGTCGGCGCCTACCCCGAGCCGCATCCAGATGCCGCCGATGCCACGTCGGACGTGACCTGGCTGAAGCGCAAGATCGACGCGGGTGCATCGAGCGCCATCACCCAGTTCTTCTTCGATGCCGACACCTTCTTCCGCTTCCGCGATCAATGCGTGAAGGCGGGGATCGAGGCCCCGATCATCCCCGGCATCCTGCCGATCACCTCGTGGGAGGGTGCGAAGAAATTTGCCCGGCGCTGCGGCACCTCGATCCCGCACAGGCTGGACGAGGCCTTTGCCACCGCCGCCCGCGACGGGCGCGAGGAGCTGCTGGCGCTGACCCAGTGCACGCAGCTTTGCGACAAGCTGATCGAGGGCGGGGTGGAGGATCTGCATTTCTACACGCTGAACCGCCCGCACCTGACCCGCGAGGTCGTCCACGCCCTGGGCATCAAGCCCGAGGTGGTGCTGGAGAAGGTGGCCTGACTTCCGGCCCCTGCGGGGCCAACCGTCGTCTCCCTGGGCGGCTTTCCGACCTGACCCCAGCAGGTGCCCGGAAAGCCGCCATTTTTCCCGGCTTGCCCCTTGGTCCCGATCGGCTAATGTCGCCCAACCCTGTCGTGGATGCGCCCCATGCCCAAGCTTGTGACCCTTCTGAACGGCCCGAACCTGAATCTTCTGGGCCTGCGCCAGCCCGAGATATACGGGCGCGAGACACTGGATGATGTCGCCTCCAAGGCAGCCGATCTGGCCGAGGAACTTGGACTTTCCCTGCGTGCCCTGCAATCGAACCACGAGGGGCAGCTGGTTGACTGGATCCAGGGATGCCGCGGCACATCGGCGGGCATCATTCTGAATCCAGGGGCTTATTCGCATACGTCGATTGCCATTCTGGACGCGCTGAACGCCTTCGAGGGGCCGGTGCTGGAAGTGCACATTTCGAACATTCACAAGCGCGAGCCATTCCGACACCATTCCTATGTCAGTCTGCGCGCCGACGGGGTGATCGCAGGCTTCGGCACAGAGGGCTACCTGTTGGCTGTCCGCCGGATGGCGTCGCTTCTGGCCGGATGACTGACCGGTTCCAATGGCATCCGAAGGCGCGGCTGTCTGCTGCCGGGCAAGAGGTCGGCCGGGCAGTACCGCAGGGTCCGGTAGCTGATGCCACTGCAGAGGGCCTGGCGCAAGTCATCGGATTGCCAGCCTTCCGGGTCGGAGCACCGGATCAGCCGCCGCCAGAGGAGGGCCGGGTTCCCACCTTCGAGACGCTCACCTCGGGTTCGACCGGGACGCCCCGGCGCATCCGGCGGACGCAAGGATCGTGGATCGCAAGTTTCAAGGTCAACGCGGGCTTGGGCATCGGCCCGGGCGCGCGGGTGGCGGTCTTGGGCCGCCTGGTGCATTCGCTGTCGCTTTATGGCGCGATCGAAGGGCTGCACCTGGGAGCTGCAGTTCACCTGCTGGACACGCTGCGCCCGGATCGGCAAGGCAGGTATTTGAAACAGCAAAGGATTTCTCATCTTTACGCCACGCCGGCGCAACTGCGCATGTTGTCCGAGGGGCAGGAAACATTGCCTGATCTGCAACGGGTTCTTGTCGGGGGATCGAAGCTTGACCCGGCCTTGCGCGGGCGGTTTCAGGCCTTGGCGCCGGCAGCAGCGATCTGCGAATTCTATGGCGCGGCGGAAACCAGCTTCATCACCTTGTCCGATTCGGCGACGCCAGCGGGTTCGGTCGGCCGACCCTATCCGGGCGTGGCGCTGACCTTGGATGCGGCGGGTGAGCTATGGGTGAAAAGCCCCTACCTGTTCATGGATTACGCTGGCAGCCCCGGCGGTGCGCGCTGGCGTGACGGTTGGCTGTCGGTGGGCGAGATCGCGCGGATGGAAGACGGCTTCCTCTATCTGCATGGCCGGGCCGGGCGGATGGTTACCGTGGCCGATCAGAATGTCTTTCCCGAAGAGATCGAGGCACTGATCGAAGCCATGCCAGGCATCCGCCGTGCTGCCGTGCTGCCGATGGCCGACACCCGGCGCGGGCATTCGCTTGTCGCCTTCGTGCAGGGCGACTCATCGACCGAGCCAGCGGTCCTGGCCAGTCTGCGCGGGCAGCTTGGGGCAACAAGGGCGCCCAAAAAGCTGGTCTGGATCCAGGATTGGCCCGCCTTGCCTTCCGGCAAGACGGATCTTCGCGCGCTGGAGGCGCTTTTGCCTTGGCCCGCCTGATCGCCGCACGGCGGACGGCGGTGGTTCCCCGGGGCGGAGCCTTCGCCCGCCTCGGGATCGAGGCCCTGGCAACCCCCGTGGTGCAGGCGGTTCTGGCCGATGCCGGCATCGCCGCAGCGCAGGTGGATGAGCTTGTCCTGTCCAACGCCCTGGGTGCGGGCGGCAATCCCGCGCGGCGGGTGGCACTGGCTTCGGGGCTGGATCAAGTGGCGGGTCTCAGCATCGACCGTCAATGTGCGGGCGGGCTGGATGCGATCCTGCTGGCGCGTGCGCTGGTGGACAGTGGCGCCGCGCAGGTGGTTCTGGCTGGAGGGGTCGAAAGCTATTCCCGCCGGCCGCTTCGGTTTGCCACCGATCCTGATGGAGGACCGCCGCTTCCCTATGACGAGGCCCCCTTCACCCCCTGGCCGGACCGAAACCCCGGAATGGCCGAGGCGGCAGAGGCGCTGGCGCTGCGGCTGGGGATCAATCGTGCAAGGCAAGAGGCCTGGGCCGCAGACAGCCACGCCAAGGCGCTTGGATCCGACCGGTCTGCCGAGATCGTGCCTGTCGGCGGTGTGGCCCGCGACGCGTTTCCGCGTGCGCTTACGCCTCGGCTGCTGGCTCGGGCACCGGTGGTTCGCGGCAGCATCACGGCGGCCACGGCGGCAGTGGCGGCGGATGCTGCGGCGGTTTGTCTGGTGGTCAGCGAAGGGATAGCCGAGGGGCGCGGGCTGGCGATTCTGGCCGGCGCCACGGTCGGGGCTGACCCTATGGAGCCCGGCCTGGCCCCGCTTGCGGCGATCCGGGCTGTCTGGGCGGACGAGCCGCTTGCGATGGCCGAGGTGATGGAGGCCTACGCGGTGCAGGCGCTTGCGGTGGTTGACGGGGCGGGGCTGGACCCGGCCATCGTCAATCCGGGCGGCGGCGGGCTTGCCCGAGGCCACCCCGTAGGTGCCTCGGGCGCGATTCTGGCGGTGCGGCTGTTCCACGACTTGCGGCGGGGCAGGGGGCTTGCCGCCATCGCCGCTGCGGGTGGAATCGGCTCGGCCCTTCTGGTCGAAGCCTCAGGCGCGTGACAACAGCGAGGCGGGGCGCATCCGTGCAAGGCTTTGCGTCACAAGCCCGGCAATGACCGCCTTCAGGATGTCGCCCGGCAGGAAGGCCATGCCCAGGAAGGCGGCCTCGGTCAGGCTCTTGTCCAGCATGATCGCCATGCCGCTGATGCCGAAGACATAAAGCACGCCGATCCCGCCGATGACCGAAGCAGCGCCTGCAGCAAGGCCAGTCGGCAGGGTGGTGCGTTCCATCAGCCAGCCGGTCACAAATGCAGCGACCGGAAAGCCGATCAGGTACCCGACAGACGGCCCGGCAAACACGCCCAGCCCCCCGCGCCCACCAGAGAGCAGCGGCAAGCCTGCGGCAACCAGGGCAAGGAACAGCAGAACGGCCAGCGCGCCCCGCCGCGCCCCAAGCACCGTGCCGCACAGCATGATCCCCAGCGATTGCGCCGTGATCGGAACGCCGGCAGCGAGATCGATCTTCGGAATCAGGCCAAGCACCGCGATCAGGGCGGCAAACAGGGCGATATGGGTCAGGCTTCGTTCCATGTATTCCTCCGTTTTGTCGCGCTTCTATCCGGTGCCGCCTCGGGCTCGCAAGGCCTCGGCCGCCCGGTCGGCGTCGTCAAGGGCGGCAAGCGTGGCGGGCACCAGCACCCGCCAGCGCGGGCGGCGGGCAGAGCGGGCAGACCATGCGTCGGTGATCTGGGCCAGACGATCAAGCATCACGGGGATGAACCGGATCACCAGTGCCATCGCCAGCGCCAGGCGACGAGGCGCCAGACCGAAAGGTGCCAGAGGGCGGGCAAGTCCCTGGAATATGGCAATCATGTCGGACAGGCGCGTGGTCATGGTGACAAAGTTCGCCAAGGCTACTGCGGTCAACATGCGCAGAGTGACCGCCGCCCCACCTGCGAAGTCCCCTGTCCATAGATGCCACGCAGCCACGACCAGCACGAAGGGCCAGAGAGGGCGCAAGAGGCGCAGTCCGGTCATGGCGAAGCCGCCGCCCCCGGCAAGGTATAGCGTGGCCGTTGCCAGTGCAGACAGGCCAAGGCCAAGGGGCGATCCCATGAGAAACAGCCCGGTCGTCGCCAGCGCCATCGCAGCAAGCTTTACCCCGGCGGGCAGGCGGTGCGCCCAGATTTCAACCGGCGAGGTGAGCGTCAGCATCGTGCTCTCCGATCCGTTCCATTTCGGCGGTGAAGGCCGGAATGACCTTGTCCGGCTGCCCATCGGCGACAATCCGACCGGCTTCCAGCCAGATTACCCGGTCGGCCGCGTGCAGCGTTGCCGGATCGTGCGTGATCGTGATCAGCCGCTGTGGAAGGGTGGCAAAGCGGCGGGCAAGGCGCGCCTGGGTCGGCAGGTCCAGGCCCGCAAGGGGCTCGTCCAGCAGGATCGTGCGGGGCTGCATCAGAAGAACCGACAGAAGGCAGAGATAATGCCGCTGCCCCTGGCTCAGCGTCGATACCGGCGCCTTGGCCCAATGTGCGCGACCTTCGGCCGCCAGCAGGGCATGTGCCTTGCGCATTGCCTCGGCCTGCGGCTGGCCTTGCTGGGCAAGACCGAAGGCCAGTTCCTCCTCGACCGTGGGGAAAAGGATCTGGTGATCCGGGTTCTGGAACAGGATGCCGATGGCCGACAGGGCCGCCTTGCGGTCGCTGAAGGGATCTGCGCCTTCGACACGCACGCTGCCCCGGGCCGGCGCGATCAGACCCGCGATCAGCCGCAGAAGCGTGGTCTTGCCCGATCCGTTGCGGCCCAGGATGCCGACGCGCCTTTCGGTGATGTCGAGAGTAAGGTCATCAAGCACCTTGCGCCCGCCAAGGCTGACGCTGGCGGCCGCAAGGCGGATGCCGGAACTGGTATCGGACATGGGGCGGTCCTTGATGATCCGCCGCCCTTCTAGGGTCGCGGGGCGGGCGCCGCAAGCCGTTCAGGCCGGCCGCGCCCGCAAGGCGTCAGCGGCAGGCGGCGACGTACTGGTTGCCGTACTGGTCGCGATAGTAGCACTTACCGCCTGGCGCAGGGCCGATGAGCTGGGCGGCTGTGGCGCCGACAATGGCACCGACAATCGCGCCCTTTTCACGGTCCTTGTCCGACGACACGGCAGCGCCAACGGCAGCCCCGCCGACCGCGCCGATTGCAGTGCGCTGTTCGGCTGGTGTGCAGGCCGAGATGGCCAGCGACAGGCCGACGATAAGAAGAAGCGAACGGGTCATGAGAGACTCTCCTGGTTGAAACGTCACCATGTAATCTCAAGTTGCAGGGCAAGTTCCACTCAAAGCTTCGGCATGACGGATTTCCGGCGTCTGGTCGGTCAGAAACCGCCGATGCCGCCGTGGTCCCAGCCTGCAAGTTCCGGGGTGTCCTTGCGGGCCCGACGCAGGTGGCCGCGCCGACTTCATCCCGATGCAAACCGGATTGGGGTTCGCCTTGTCCAGAGATAGGCTTTCATCGGTCAGGAATGGGTCGGGCCGTGGACGGGGTCGGATCAAGCCTTGCCCGACTGACCTTTGCCGTGGCACGTCTGCGAGGCAGGCCAAGTCCGCACAGCACAGGCCGCCGCGGCATGGAATGCCCCAGATCGAGAGAAGGGTGTGAGCCGAGGGTAGGGCGGGTGATCCAGCTGCGCGTTACGTCAACGGCCCGCTCGATGCATGGACCATCCATGCTGACGCAACGACTGCAAGCAAGGCAGGCGAATCACCCGGATCTGTGGTGCGCGCAAAATACATGCCGAGGGTAACAGGATCGTCTCATGAACGATTCTGGACAATCGCGTTCAGGCACCGCGATCCCCTGATGGCAAGCATGGTTGCCGGGTGACTGCGATCCGTTGCCGAAGGATCGCCTGCGATGGGCACAGCACGGCAAGACCGGACTGGTGAAGTCGCATGCGATCATTCGACCGCATGCGTTGTCACCCACCGGACCGCGGCCAGATTTCAGCCCTGACGGGCGGCGGCGACCGAGGCTTCCAGGATCTCCATCGCCTCGGCAAAATGGGCGTCGGGGATGGTGATAGGGGCCAGGAAGCGGATCACGTTGCCATAGACGCCGCAGGTGAGAAGGATCAGGCCGCGCTTCTGGGCCTCCATCCGCACCCGGCTGGTGAAGCCCGCGTCGGGCTCTTTCGTTCCCGGCTTGCCGAATTCGACAGCGACCATGAAGCCGGGACCGCGGATATCCATGATTTCCGGCGTGGTGGCGCGCATCGCCTCGAGCCGCTGTTTCAGCCGGCTGCCAAGTTCGTTGGCGCGGGCGCAGAGGTCTTCTTCCTCGATCACGTCCAGAACGGCGTTGGCCGCGGCGATGCCCAACGGGTTGCCGGCATAGGTGCCGCCGAGGCCGCCGGGGTTGGCGGCATCCATCAGCTCGGCCCGGCCGGTGACGGCGGCAAGCGGCAGCCCGCCCGCCAGGCCCTTGGCCATGGTGGTCAGGTCGGCGGCCACGCCGTGCATTTCCATCGCGAAGAGATGGCCGGTGCGGGCAAAGCCAGTCTGCACCTCGTCGGCGATCATCACGATGCCGTGCTGGTCGCAGAGCGCCCGGATCGCCTTCACGAGCTCGGTCGGCGCGGGGTAGAAGCCGCCTTCGCCCTGCACGGGCTCGAAGATGATCGCGGCGACGCGGGCGGGGTCGAGGTCGGCCTTGAAGAGCTTTTCGATGCCGGACATGGCGTCCTTGGTGGAAATCCCGTGCGGCTCCATCGGGAAGGGGACGTGGAAGACATCGGGCATCATCGCGCCGAAGCCCTTCTTGTAGGGCTCCACCTTGCCGGTCAGCGACATGCCCATGAAGGTCCGGCCGTGGAAGCCGCCGCCGAAGGCGATGACGGCATTGCGGCCGGTGGCGATGCGGGCGATCTTGATCGCGTTCTCGCAGGCCTCGGCCCCGGTGGTGACGAAGATCGTCTTCTTCTTGAAGTTGCCCGGCACCTTCTCGTTCAGGCGTTCGGCCAGGCGGATGTAATTCTCATAGGGCATCACCTGGTGGCAGGTGTGGGTGAACTTCTGCATCTGGTTCGCCACCGCGGCCATGACCTTGGGGTGGCAATGCCCGGTGTTGACCACCGCGATCCCGGCGGCAAAGTCGATGTAACGGTTGCCCTCGATGTCCCAGACTTCCGCATTCAACGCCTTGTCCGCGTAGATCTGCGTCATCATCCCCACCCCGCGCGAGATGGCCTCGTCGCGGCGCTTAGCTACTTCGGCGTTCAGCATTGTCTTGCTCCCCAGATCGATGCAGACCCCGAGCCCTCGAGGTCTTTGCGCCATTTGATCAAATAACTCAGGCGGGTTCAATCCGTCTTGTGGCCATTCAGCCTTCGTTAACCCTTCCGAAGGCAGGTTGCGAGTCGTGACCTTGACCGGGGGGTATGATGGCAGACGGACAGATTGCGCACTCGATGCAGTCAATGAACCGCGCCATGCGGCTTGATTGCCTGCGCCTGGCCCGTTCGCGCCGGGTCGGGGCGACAACCTGGCACAGGCTGATCGGCGAACACGGTGATGCGCGGGCAGCCCTGGCCGCGCTGCCGGCGATCGCTGCGGCCGCAGGCGTGGAGGGGTATGAGCCCTGTCCCGAAGGCGTGGTCCAGGCAGAGATGAAACGCGGCAATTCCCTGGGCGCGCGGTTGCTTGTGCATGGTGAGGCCGATTATCCCCGTGCCCTGCTTGATCTGCCCGATGCGCCCCCGGTGCTTTGGGTTTTGGGCGATGTTTCGCTTCTGAACCGGCCGGGCGTGGCACTGGTCGGGGCGCGGAATGCCTCGTCGCTTGGCGTGCGGATGGCGCGCCGTCTGGCACAGGGGCTTGCAGGTGCAGGCCTCGCGGTCATCTCGGGCATGGCCCGCGGGATCGACGCAGCCGCACATGCTGCCGTGGTGGAAGCCGGCGGGGCGACGATTGCCGTTCTGGCGGGTGGGATCGATGTCGTCTACCCACCTGAAAACGATGCGCTGGCACGGGAAATTGCCGACAAGGGGTGCCTGATCAGCGAACACCCTCCGGGACTGGAGCCACAGGCACGGCATTTCCCCTTGCGAAACCGGATCGTCGCTGGCCTGTCGCGGGCGGTGGTCGTGGTCGAGGCTGCCGCGAAATCGGGTAGCCTGATCACAGCGAAAGCAGGGCTCGACTATGGGCGGGAGGTGATGGCCGTGCCAGGCCACCCGTTCGATGCCCGCGCATCGGGCTGCAACATGCTGCTGCGGGATGGAGCAGTTCTGGTTCGTGGCCCGCAAGATGTGCTGGAGGCGCTGGTCGCGTCCGCGCATCCCGGAACCGAGGTTCGCGAGCCCTCCCTTCCGGGGCCGGAGGTACCGCAGCCACCGCTGAAAGAGGTGGCGCTGCTGCATTCGATGATCCTGTCCCGCCTCGGGCCCAGCCCGATTGCCGAGGATCAGCTGGTCCGCGACCTGAATCTCAGTCCGGCGCAACTGGCGCCCGAACTTCTGTCGCTGGAGCTGGAGGGCCGCATTGTCCGCCAGCCGGGCGGCCTGCTCGCGCGGGTGGACTGAAGGCCCATCCACCCTTTCGGCTGTAGTCGCTGTTGCGGCGCCTGGCGAGAGGTGTTCGCCATGGATCGCCCGGCGCACGGGGGCTCTGGTTGACAAGCCCGCCTCTTGTCCCACATGGTGCCGCGCCATTCGCCGGGCCCTTGGAGTATCGGGAACACATGCCAGTCGTCGTCGTTGAATCCCCAGCCAAGGCAAAGACAATCAACAAGTATCTCGGCCCGGACTTCACGGTTCTTGCCTCCTACGGCCATGTCCGGGACCTGCCGGCCAAGGATGGTTCGGTCGATCCCGAGCATGGATTCGCGATGCAGTGGGAGGTCGCCCCCGAGTCGAAGAAACATGTGCGCGCCATTGCCGAGGCGTTGAAATCCGACGACACGCTGATCCTGGCCACCGACCCTGATCGCGAGGGAGAGGCCATCAGCTGGCACCTCAAGGAGGCGCTGGCCTCAAGCCTGAAAAAGGGAAAGAAGGTCGCACGGGTCACCTTCAATGCCATAACCCGGGATGCCGTCAGCCGGGCGATGAAGGAACCGCGCGATGTCGACCAAGCGCTGGTAGATGCCTACCTCGCCCGCCGGGCGCTGGATTACCTTGTAGGCTTCACCCTGTCGCCGGTCCTCTGGCGCAAGCTGCCGGGGGCCCGGTCGGCAGGCCGGGTGCAATCGGTCTGCCTGCGCCTGATCGTCGAGCGCGAGATGGAGATCGAGGCCTTCAAGGCGCAGGAATACTGGACCATCAAGGCCGTCTTCCGCACTCCTCGCGGGCAGGAGTTCGAGGCCGGGTTGGTCGCGCTTGGCGGCAAGAAATTGCAGAAATTCGACATTCCTACGGCGACAGCGGCTGAACTTGCCGTTCAGGCTTGCACTTCTCGAACATTCTCGGTGTCTGCGGTCGAATCCAGGCCTGCGACGCGCAATCCCTGGCCGCCGTTCATGACCTCGACCCTCCAGCAGGAGGCCAGCCGCAAGTACGGCATGGGGGCGAAACAGTGCATGAATGCGGCACAGCGCCTGTATGAAGCGGGCTACATCACCTACATGCGCACTGACGGCATCGACATGGCGCCCGAGGCGGTGATGGCCGCGCGCGAGGAGATCGGGCGACGATTTGGGGCGGCCTACGTCCCCGAAAGTCCGCGCATGTACAAGAACAAGGCCAAGAACGCCCAGGAAGCGCATGAATGCATCCGGCCCACCGACATGGCGCTAGATCCCGAGAAGATCCGCGTCGAGGAGGACCAGCGCAAGCTTTACGAACTGATCTGGAAACGCACCATAGCCAGCCAGATGGCAGCGGCCCGGCTGGAGCGGACGGCGGTGGACATCACCAGCCCCGATGGCGAGGTGGTGTTCCGCGCGACTGGTCAGGTGGTGCTTTTCGACGGTTACCTCAAGGTCTATGACCAGGGCCGCGACGACCGGCAGGAGGGCGAGGATGAGGACGAAGGCCGCCTGCCGCAGGTGATGCAGGGCGAGGCGCTGGACAAGGGTGCGATCACACCCGAACAGCATTTCACGCAGCCCCCCCCGCGCTATACTGAGGCGACACTGGTCAAGCGGATGGAAGAGCTGGGGATCGGTCGCCCTTCCACCTATGCCTCGATCCTGACCACGATCGTTGACCGTGAATATGTCCGCAAGGAAAAGAACCGGCTGATCCCGGAAGACAAGGGGCGTCTGGTGACGGCCTTCCTGACGAATTTCTTCCGCCGCTACGTGGAATATGATTTCACCGCTGACCTGGAAGAGGAACTTGACGATGTGTCAGCCGGGGCGCGCGACTACAAGGATGTCCTGGCGCGTTTCTGGCGCGACTTCTCGGCAGCGGTGGCCGAGACGGCCGACCTGCGGATCGGCGAGGTTCTGGAGAAGATTGACGAGTTCCTCGCCCCGCACCTCTATCCGCCGCGCGCCGATGGCGGCGATCCGCGCGCCTGTCCGTCCTGTGGCACGGGACGCCTGCATCTGAAGACGGCGCGCTCGGGCGGGGCCTTCATCGGATGCGGCAATTACCCCGAATGCCGTTATACTCGACCGCTTGCGGGGGATTCGGAAAGCGTCGCCTCGGATGGCCGAATCCTTGGAAAGGATGACCAGGGCAACGAGATCAGCCTGCGTGCGGGCCGCTTTGGCCCCTATGTTCAGCGCGGCGATGCCAGTGAGGCCAATCCCAAGCCGGACCGCGCCAGCCTGCCGAAGGGATGGTCTCCTGACAGCATGACGCTCGAGCGGGCGCTGGCCCTTCTGTCCCTGCCGCGTGAGGTGGGCAAGCACCCCGACGATGGTCTGCCGGTCGAGGCCGGGATCGGTCGGTTCGGGCCTTATGTGAAGCACGGATCGGTCTATGCCAACATCGCGGACGTGGAAGAAGTGTTCACGATCGGCATGAATCGTGCAGTCGAGGTTCTGGCGCAGAAGGCGAGCCGTGGCCGCGGGCCGTCGGTCGCGACGGCGCCGCTGAAGGTGCTGGGCGAGCATCCGGATGGCGGCGAGGTGCAGGTCATGCCAGGCCGCTACGGCCCCTATGTGAAATGGGGCAAGATCAATGCCACTTTGCCGAAAGGCATTGAGCCCGAGGCCGTGACACTGGAAGAGGCGCTTGCTCTGGTCGCCGAAAAGGCTGGCAAGAACGGCAAAGGAAAGAAGGCTGCCACGAAGAAATCGACTGCAAAGTCGGCAGGCAGGAAGGCGCCGGTTAAGAAGGCGTCTGCCGGAAAGGGCGCCCAGACTTAGCCTGCCCGGCAATCTCTCGTGTCAATGATCGGCCGCCACGCAGGTGAAACTTCATGTCTGTCCGCAGTTGTTCCGCGGCGGCTGAACAGCGCCTCGCCTTGGAACCGGCCCTGGTGATGAGCGTCAGCCGTGGCGCGGGTCGAGCAGGCGGCCCAGCACGTCGGTGGCCCGGATCACGCCAAGCCTGCGCCCGTGCTCGGCTACGACCAGCGCCTCTGCACCTGCCTTCAGCGCCTCCATCACGGTCTTGACCGGGGTCTCGGGTGCCACCTCGGGGCCCGATGCGTTACCCGGTGCCATCACGTCGCGCGCCGTCAGCACGCCCAGCGGGTTCATGTGGGCCACGAAATCGGCGACATAGTCGCTGATCGGGTTGGCAATGATCTCGCGCGCGGTGCCGCATTGCACGATCCGGCCACCTTCCATCAGCGCGATGCGGTTGCCCAGCTTGAAGGCCTCGTCCAGGTCGTGGCTGACGAAGATGATCGTGCGCTTCAGGGTCCGTTGCAGCTCCAGCAGCTCGTCCTGCAACTTCGCGCGAATCAGCGGGTCCAGTGCCGAGAACGGCTCGTCCATCAGAAGGATCGGTGCCTCGGTTGCAAAGGCACGGGCCAGGCCAACGCGCTGCTGCATGCCACCCGACAGCTCGCCCACCTTCCGGTCGGCCCATTGCGTCAGGTTCACCAGCGCCAGTTGCGCATCCACCCGGCTGCGCCGTTCGGCCGCGGACATGCCGCCAAGCTCCAGCCCGAGCCCCACGTTCTCGCGTACCGTACGCCATGGCAAAAGGCCGAACTGCTGAAAGACCATTGCGACGCGATGCAGACGGATGCGCCGAAGGGTTGCCGGGTCGGCGTGGGTGACATCGACCAGCACATTGCCATCACAGACATGGACTGCGCCACGACAGACGGGGTTCAGGCCATTCACTGCGCGCAGCAGGGTGGATTTTCCGCTGCCTGAAAGGCCCATCAGCACCAGAATCTCGCCCTCTGCCACATCGAGCGAGCAATTGTGCACTCCCAGCACCTGTCCAGTGGCCTGCTGGATCTCGCCCCGGCTTTGCCCTTGGTCCATCAGCGGCAGGGCCCGGTCGGGGTGGTCGCCGAAGACGATCGAGACGTTCTCGAATCGCACGGCAAGCCTGGAGGTGGCGTTGGGATCGCCGGTCACAGTCATTTCTTCGCCCCCACGCGCAGCATGCGGTCAAGGATGATGGCCACCACGACGATGATGAAGCCGCTCTCGAATCCAAGCGCGGTGTTCACGCGGCTTAGCGCCTGCATGACCGGCTTGCCAAGGCCATCGGCCCCCACAAGTGCGGCAATGACCACCATCGACAGAGACAGCATGATTGTCTGATTCAGCCCCACCATGATCTGCGGCATCGCAGAAGGCAGTTCGACTTTCCAAAGGCGCTGACGTGGCGTGGCGCCAAAGGCGGTCGCGGCCTCAAGCAGTGCCGTGGGGGTCGAGGCGATGCCCAGCTGGGTCAGCCTGATCGGCGCGGGCAGGACGAAGATCACCGTGGCGATCAGGCCAGGTACCATGCCGAGGCCGAAGAAGACGATCGCCGGGATCAGGTAGACAAAGGTCGGTAGCGTCTGCATGAGGTCGAGTACCGGCACCATTGCGCGGTAAAGTCGCGGCCGGTGAGCAGCGGCGATGCCGATGGGCACGCCGATCCCCATGCAGACGACACAGGAGGCGAGGACCAGCGTCAGGCTTTCCGTCGTGGGTTTCCAGTAGCCCTGGTTGAGGATGAAAAGAAAACCCAGAAGAACCAGCAGACTGGTCTTCCACGACCGCTGCAGGATCCACGTCAGCCCGACAAAGATCGCGATGACAACCAGCGGGTGCGGCGTCTGCAGAAGCCACAGGAAGGACCGCACCATCGCCTCAAGCGCCGAAGCGATGGCGTCGAAGATCGGCGCGGCGTTGACCTTCAGCCAGTCAAAGATCGTCTGCGCCGTTCGCCCCACCGGAATCTTGTAACTGGTCAGCAAGTCCAGCACGCAGAGTCCCTTTCGCTAGCTAGGAAACGAGGCCGCGGCAGCATACCAGCCACTGCCGCGGGCCGTGATTGATTGCACTCAGTTCAGCGCCGCAGCGACGGCCGCCTTGGCATCGCCGCCATCCCTGGTCGTGACACCTTCCAGCCACGGCTCCCAGGTTGCGGGATTGGCCGCAAGCCAGGCCTTTGCCGCCTCTTGGGGATCGGCCCCGTCATTCAGGATGGCCCCCATGATCTCGTTTTCCATCTGAAGCGAGAACACAAGATTTTGCAGGAACTTTCCCGTGTTCGGGCATTCCTGGACATAGCCCTTGCGGGTATTGGTCGCCACGATCGCACCACCGAAATCGGGTCCGAACCAGTCATCGCCGCCGGAAAGATAGGTCAGCTGGAAGCTGGAGTTCATCGGATGCGGTTCCCAACCCAGGAAGACTATGGGTTCGCCACGCTGATCGGCACGGGCGACCTGGGCCAGCATCCCCTGTTCCGAGCTTTCCACCACCTCGAAGCCGGACAGCCCGAAGGCATCGGCCGCGATCATGTCGAGAATCAGGCGGTTGCCGTCATTTCCGGGCTCGATCCCGTAAATTTTTCCGTCCAGCGCATCCCGGTGGGTGGCGATGTCGGCGAAGTCCTTGATTCCCAAAGCCGCACCTGCGGCGTTGGTTGCCAGCGTGTACTTTGCGCCCTCAAGGTTGGTGCGCACTGTCTCTACCGTTCCGGCTTCGCGGTAGGGGGCGATGTCGGCCTCCATCGTGGGCATCCAGTTGCCAAGGAAGACGTCGATATCCCCCTCGGCCAGTCCGGTGAATGTGACGGGCAGGGACAGGACCTTGGTCTCGGTCTCATAACCCAGGGCTTCCAGAACGACGGTCGTGGCGGCCGTGGTGGCGGTGATGTCGGTCCAGCCGACATCGGAGAAGACGATCCGGTCGCAGCTTGCGGCAAAGGCGCTGCCGGCCATGGCAAAAGTGACCGCTGTGGTCAGAAGGGTGGAACGGATGGGCATGGCTACTCCCTGTGGCGTTTTTGTTGATTGACGAGTCAATAAACTTCGTGCTGATACGGTTTGGCAAGCACTTTGTGAGGCCGCGCCGATGCCGAAGCTTGGGATGGAGCCTATCCGCAAGGAAGCCCTGGTAAAAGCCACCATTGTCGAGATCGGCAGGGTGGGTTCGCTGGATGTGACGGTCGGTCAGATCGCGAAGCGGGCCGGAATGTCGCCTGCGCTGGCGCATCACTACTTCGGGTCGAAGGAGGAGATGTTCCTCGCCGCCATGCGTCACATTCTGACGCTTTACGGGGCCGAGGTGCGGGGGGCGCTGGCCGCGGCAGAGGGGCCGGAAGGGCGCATCAGGGCGATCCTGGTTGCCAGCTTCAGCCCGGGCAATTTCCGGCGCGAGGCGGTCAGCGCCTGGCTGAACTTCTGGGTTCTGGCGCAATCCGTGCCACAGGCAAAGCGGCTTCTGGCGATCTATCAGCGGCGGCTGCAGTCGAATCTTGTCGCGGCGCTGCGCCCCCTTGCGGGGCGGCGGGCCCTCGAAATCGCCGAATCGCTGGGGGCCATGATCGACGGCCTCTATCTGCGTGAGGTTCTTAAATCCGGTCCCCCTGACGGTGCGGCGGCCGTGGCCATGGCGCTGCGTCATCTGGAGGCAGAACTCGAGCAGGGTGGTGGGGAATGACGGCAGAATATGTGATCGTCGGTGCCGGCTCGGCAGGCTGCGCCATGGCCTACCGTCTGGCCGAGGCTGGCCGCAAGGTCACCGTGATCGAACACGGCGGTTCTGATGCCGGACCTTTCATCCAGATGCCCGGCGCGCTGTCCTACCCGATGAACATGGGCATCTACGACTGGGGCTTCACCACGGAACCCGAGCCGCATCTCGGGGGACGCGTTCTTGCGACGCCGCGCGGAAAGGTGCTGGGTGGATCCTCGTCCATCAACGGGATGGTCTATGTGCGTGGCCATGCGCGCGACTTCGACACATGGGCCGAGATGGGGGCGGACGGCTGGTCCTATGCCGATGTCCTTCCGTATTTCAAGCGGATGGAACATTCGCACGGCGGTTCCGGGCCCGAGTTCCGGGGCACGGACGGCCCGCTGCATGTGACGCGCGGCTCACGATCGAACCCGCTTTTCGATGCCTTCATCAAGGCGGGCGAGCAGGCTGGATACCCGGTGACCGCCGATTACAACGGCCAGCAGCAGGAAGGCTTCGGCCCGATGGAGGCGACGATCTGGAAGGGGCGCCGCTGGTCTGCGGCCAACGCCTACCTGAAGCCCGCGCTGAAGACCGGGAACGTGACCATCGTGCGTGGCTTCGCCCGCAAGGTGGTGATGGAAGGCACCCGCGCCGTCGGCGTGGAAATCGAGCGTGGCGGTCGGATGCAGGTCATCCGCGCGGCGCGCGAGGTCATCCTTGCGGCCTCGTCGATCAACACGCCGAAGCTCCTGATGCTGTCGGGCATCGGTCCGGCCGAGCATCTGCGCGCGCATGGAATCGAGGTCGTGGCCGACCGCAAGGGCGTGGGTGCAAACCTTCAGGACCATCTTGAAATCTACATGCAGTTTTCGGCCCTGCAGCCGATAACGCTTTATAAGTACTGGAATCTCATCGGAAAGGCGTGGGTCGGGGCACAGTGGCTTCTGACTGGCGGCGGACCTGGCGCGTCGAACCAGTTCGAAGCCTGTGCCTTCATCCGGTCCCGCGCCGGGGTGGAATACCCCGATATCCAGTATCATTTCCTGCCCATCGCCGTTCGCTATGACGGCAAGGCAGTGGCCGAAGGCCACGGCTTTCAGGCCCATGTCGGGCCGATGCGGTCCAAGTCGCGTGGTTCGGTCACCTTGCGGTCGGCAAATCCGGCGGATGCGCCGGTCATCCGTTTCAACTACATGTCCCACCCCGAAGACTGGGAGGATTTTCGCGCCTGCATCCGCCTGACGCGCGAGATCTTCGCCCAGGAGGCCTTCAAGCCCTTCGTCAAGGCAGAACTCGCCCCCGGTCCGACGGTCCAGAGCGACGTGGAAATGGACGACTACCTGCGCGAACACGTCGAAAGCGCTTATCACCCTTGCGGGACTGCCCGCATGGGGCGCGCCAGCGATCCGATGGCGGTCGTGGACCCGGAATGCCGGGTGATCGGGGTGCAGGGACTGCGGGTTGCCGATTCCTCCATCTTCCCGCAGGTCACGAACGGCAACCTGAACGGTCCCTCTATCATGACCGGCGAGAAAGCCGCCGATCACATCCTGGGGCGGACACCGCTGCCGGCCTCGAACCTGCAACCCTGGATCAACCCGAACTGGCGGGTATCGCAGCGCTGACTTGATCCCGGTCAAGGCCCGGGTATTCGATCCGGGTCTAGATGCACAAAGACAATCGAAAGGAGACCGGAATGTCGAACACCCCGCATACCCTCCAGGAGGAATTCCCTGGGATGGCGGCAAAGATCAGCGCACTGAAGGTTTCGGATGCGCATTTTGCCCGGCTGCTGGAGGAATACGATGCGGTCAACGACAAGGTTCATCGCGCCGAAACCCGGCTGGACCTTCTGACCGAAGCCGAGGAAGAGGTGCTGCGCAAGACACGTTCGCGCCTGAAGGACCAGATCGCTGCGGCGCTGCGGAAATAGCAGCAGCTGGTGGAAGACATGGTGCCCTCCTCGCAGAGCTTCCGGGGAGGGCGCAAAGCGAATGACGAGGTTCAGCCGATCCCGTAGGGCAGGATGTCGCGGGCGTTGGGGTTGATCGTCAGTCGCCCTTCCAGTGGCGGGACCGACCGCTGGTGGCAGTTGGTGCGTTCGCAGATCCGGCAGGAAATGCCGATGGGTTCGAACCGGCCCTTCAGGTCCAGCCCGTCGGAATAGACAAGCTGCGGCGCATGCTGAACCTCGCAGCCAAGTCCGATGGCATAACGGCGGACCGGGGCGAGGAAGGCCCCGCCGGGTTTCGACACGTCGCGGGCCAGGCAGAGATAGCGGACACCGTCCGGCGTCTCGGCTAGTTGTCTCAGGAATTGTCCGGGGGTTTCAAAGGCCTGATGGACATTCCACAGCGGGCAGGCGCCGCCGAAGCGTGCGAATTGCAGGCGTGTGGAAGAGTGGCGTTTGGTGATCGTGCCGGCCTGATCCACGCGGACGAAGAAGAAGGGAATTCCCTTCGCGCCGGGGCGTTGCAAGGTTGAAAGGCGGTGGCCGACCTGCTCGATCGAGGCGCCGAAAATGTCGGCCAGACGTTCCAGATCATGCCGGACCTCCTGCGCGGTGGTCAGGAAGGCGCGGTAGGGAAGCAGCGCGGCGCCGGCGAAATAGTTTGCAAGGCCGATCTTGGCGATGTCGCGGGCCTCGGGTGTAGAAAATCGGGCTAGGTCCAGCGTGGCTTCCAAGAGATCGTTCTGTGTCAGCAAAGCGATCTGATGCAGAAGCTGGAAGCGCCGAGAGGGGCCGGAAGCGCGGGCGGAAATGTCCAGCCGTCGCGCTGACGGATCATAGTGACGAAGGGGCGCGGTGTTCGAATAGTGCAAGCTGATTCCCGCGCGTCTAAGCACTTCTTGGGCCAGGTTTTCAATTGTTTTGCCGTTATTTGCAGACGTTGCAAAATGTTCGGCTGCGCGGTCGATCGCATCAAGGTAATTGTCGCAATAGTGAAAGAAATCGCGCACCTCTTCCCAAGGGGAAGGGCGCAGGGCGGCATCCTCGCGCCCCAGTGCCTCGTCCAGCGAAGCCAGGCGTTCGTGCGTCTGGCGGTAGGCGCGATGCAGGTCCAGAAAGGCTCGTGCCAGGGCGGGGGCGTTTGAGGCAGCAAGCCGCAGGTCCGCAAGCGGTGGGCTGGCAGAGGTGAAGACCGGATCCGCCAGGGCCTCGCGCATGTCGGTGACCAGGCGCTCGCTCTCGCCAACGGTCAGTTCGGTCACATCCAGGCCGAATTCCTGCGCCAGGGCCAGGACAACCGCCGCGCTGACGGGTCGGTGGTTGTTTTCCATCTGGTTCAGATAGGGCAGGGACACCGACAGCTTGTCGGCAAAGGCCTTTTGCGTCAGGCCAAGCCGGCCCCTTATCTCGCGCAGCTTGACTCCGGCATAGAGCTTCTGGGTGGGCATCGGACCTCCAGCTTTGCAAAGCCGAGCTTCGCTTTGCAAAGCGCCATGGTCAAGCGCCCAGTTGCCGGGCCCGGCGCATCACCGACAGAATCGCAAGTACCGAGGCCAGGGACGAGGCCAGCATCAGCAGCACCAGCGGCAATTCCGTAGCCCCCGGACCCAGCAGC
This sequence comes from Tabrizicola caldifontis, assembly GCF_004762095.1. GTDB lineage: Bacteria > Pseudomonadota > Alphaproteobacteria > Rhodobacterales > Rhodobacteraceae > Tabrizicola > Tabrizicola caldifontis. The sequence continues at coordinate 28,979 of NZ_SIJH01000018.1, read as the reverse complement.
ACGCCTGCGAACGCTGCAAGTCCCGCGCCGCCGCCTATCGTGATCGCCCCGCCAAGACCCGAGGCGGTGCCGGCAAGTTCGGGCCGCACCGAAAGCATTCCGGCATTGGCATTCGGCAGGCAGATACCATTCCCCAGGCCCATGAACAGGGTGAGGCCGAAGAAGGTGATCGGCCCCGACAGTCCAGCCAGCGTCAGAACTGCCAGCAGGGCAAGTCCCAGGGTGGTCACCAGCGTGCCGATCAGGATCATCCGGTTCATGCCAATTCGCACCGAATATCGCCCCGCAACGAAATTTCCGCCTGCATAGCCTACGGCAGTAAGGGCAAATAGCCCGCCAACTGCCGAAGATGACAGGCCAAAGACCTTGTCGCCCACATAGGGCGCGCCGCCCAGAAAGGCGAAGAAGCAGCCCGAGGCAAATGCCGCCGCCAGTGTATAGCCCCAGAACCTGCGCGAGGCGAAAAGTGCGGGATAGGTCCGCGCCTGTTGGCGCAAGGTCACCAGGCGCAGGGTCGCCGTCTCGCCCAGATCGGCCCAGACCAGCCAAAGCACCCCGGCGCCCAGCACCAGCAGCAGGGCAAAGTTCGCCTGCCAGCCGTAAAGGTCGTCCAGCACGCCGCCGATCACCGGGCCGATCATCGGCACCAGGCTCATCCCCATGGTGACATAGCCGATCATGCTGGCGGCTTGCGCATCATCCACCATGTCGCGGACGACGGCGCGTGACAGCACCATGCCTGCGGCGATGACGGCCTGCGCCATACGGAAGATCAGGAATACTGTGGCATTGGGTGCCAGCAGCGTTCCGACCGTTGCCATCAGGAACAGCAGCAGCGACCAGATCAGCACCTTGCGGCGCCCGTAGCGGTCCGAGATCGGCCCGATGACGACCTGCAGAGCAGCAGACAGGGCGAGGTACAGCGCGACCGATTGCTGCATCACGCCGTAGGGCACCCCGAACCAGACCGCCATCCCCGGAAGCGAAGGCAGGAAGATGTTCATGGTCAATGCCGACAATCCGGCCAGCAGGATAAGGGTGACGATCCTGGGCGGGGTCGTTCGATCAAGGAAGCGGGATGATTGCATGCGCAACGGCTACGCCCGGCGCAGGGCATTGTCCACCGTCGGACTGCGCGGCCAGAGACGCCGGGCCGCCCCTAGCCCCATTTGTGGAAGATGAAGAAGGCGCCAACCGCAATGAAGGCAAAGCCGAGCGCATGGTTCCAGGCAAGGGGCTCTTTCAGATACAGCACGGAAAAGACAGCGAAGACCGAAAGCGTGATGACCTCCTGGATCGTCTTCAGCTCGGCCGCCGAGAAATGGCTATGCCCGATCCGGTTGGCAGGCACCTGCAAGAGATATTCGAAAAAGGCGATCCCCCAGCTGACCAGGATGACGGTCAGAAGCGGGGCTGACTTGAACTTCAGGTGTCCGTACCAGGCAAAGGTCATGAAGATGTTCGACGCAAGCAGCAGGCCAATGGTCAGGACGGGAACGGGAAGGCTGGGCATGATGTCCTCGCTTGATTGTCGTGGCTTCCATACGCCTGCGCGTGGCGGCTCTCCAGATATTCGCGGATTTGCAATTTGAACGGCAGGCATTCAAACAAATTTGCAAATTTTCTGTTTCTTGCTTCTCGCCTGCGGACCATTCCCCTAGATTGGCGTGGCCGTCAGGCAGGGGGGAAGCCATGAAAGACATCCTGAACGAACTGGAAGCCCGTCGCGAGGTTGCCCGGGCCGGCGGGGGAGAGCGCCGCGTGGCGGCGCAACATTCCAAGGGCAAACTGACCGCGCGCGAAAGGATCGAGCTTCTGCTCGACGAGGGCAGCTTCGAGGAATTCGACATGTTCGTCACCCACCGCTGCACCGACTTCGGGATGGAGAAAGACCGCCCGCCGGGCGATGGCGTAGTGACCGGCTGGGGCACGATCAACGGACGGCAGGTCTATGTCTTCAGTCAGGACTTCACGGTCATGGGAGGGTCGGTCAGCGAAACCCACGGCGCGAAGATCTGCAAGATCATGGACATGGCAATGCAGAACGGCGCTCCGGTCATCGGCATCAACGATTCGGGTGGGGCGCGCATCCAGGAAGGCGTAGCCAGCCTTGCCGCCTATGGCGAAGTGTTCCAGCGCAACATCGAAGCTTCGGGCGTGATCCCTCAGATCTCCCTCATCATGGGCCCCTGCGCAGGCGGCGCAGTCTATTCCCCTGCAATGACCGACTTCATCTACATGGTGAAGGACAGTTCCTACATGTTCGTCACCGGTCCCGACGTGGTGAAGACGGTGACGAACGAGATGGTCACGGCCGAGGAACTGGGTGGTGCCTCGACGCACACCCGCAAGTCCTCGGTCGCGGACGGGGCCTTCGAGAATGACGTCGAGGCCCTGGCCGAGATTCGCCGCCTGTTCGACTTCCTGCCCCTGAACAACCGCCAGAAGCCGCCAGTGCGGCCCTTCTTCGACGACCCCGCCCGGATCGAACCCAGCCTTGACACTCTGGTGCCGGACAATCCGAACCAGCCCTATGACATGAAGGAGCTGATCCTGAAGGTCGCGGACGAGGGCGATTTCTTCGAGATCCAGAAGGACTTTGCCGCCAACATCATCATCGGCTTCATCCGGCTGGAGGGCCAGACGGTGGGGGTGGTGGCCAATCAGCCCATGGTGCTGGCCGGCTGTCTCGACATCGACGCCAGCCGCAAGGCCGCGCGGTTCGTGCGCTTTTGCGATGCCTTCGAAATCCCGATCCTGACCTTCGTCGACGTGCCGGGTTTCCTGCCGGGGACGGGGCAGGAATACGGGGGCGTCATCAAGCACGGGGCGAAGCTTCTCTTCGCTTACGGCGAGGCGACGGTGCCCAAGGTCACGGTGCTGACCCGCAAGACCTATGGCGGGGCTTATGTTGTCATGGCGTCGAAGCACCTGAAGGCCGATTTCAACTATGCCTGGCCCACGGCCGAGGTGGCGGTGATGGGGGCGAAGGGGGCGGTCGAGATCCTGTATCGCAGCGAGCTGGGCGAGCCGGAGAAGATCGCTGCGCGGGTGAAGGATTACGAGGATCGTTTCGCCAATCCCTTCGTGGCGGCGGAAAAGGGGTTCATCGACGAGGTGATCATGCCGCATTCGACGCGCCGCCGGGTGGCGCGGGCTTTTGCGGCCCTGCGGGGCAAGAAGGCGGCGATGCCCTGGAAGAAACACGACAACATTCCGCTGTGACGATGATGGATTTACGCCGCCTGATCCCGGCTATTCTGATCCTGTCAGGTCTTTCCGCCTGTCAGGACGAGGCGCCTGCACCCGATGCGATTTCGGTGCCATCGGGGCGGGCGCTGTCGCTGATCGAGGTCGTGACGAATGTGCCCGGGCCAGAAGGGGCGACCGCGCGCTTCCGGTTCCTTGCCCCGGGCCTGAAACCCGAGGAAGCTGCTGCGGCACAGGACGACATGCAGGTGCTGTGCGATGAATATGCTCTGCCCCGGACTTCGGGCATGGTTCCTGCACCGCGCCAGATCATCATATCGCTTTCCGCAGAAAAGGTTCCCTTTGGCCAGGCTGCGCCTGGGGTCGTGCAGTTCTTCGAAGCCTACAGTCTTCAGGACGGGGCCTGCATGTGGGAACAGTTCTGATGCATGAACAAAATCTTGTATTTCCGGCTGGCGCGACCCAAGAGGCTGATGTAGGAACGCAACAGGTCGCAAACTTGGTTCGGCTGTCGTGTTCTTCCGTTACCCGTTCGGGTATGGTATTGGCAGGCCGGCCCAAATCGGCCGAATGCAACAAATCGGAACGTACTGCCGGTGATGGCATGTCCGGGCCGCAAAAAGGATGGAGTAGAGGATGTCGAAGAGCGGAATCGTTCTGGTCATGGCTATGGTTGCAACCCTGGCTGCTTGCGCCAAGAAGGAAGAGCCGACCCCCGTCGAGCCGGTCACCGTCGAGCCGACCTACACCGGCAAGTACAAGTGATCTTTCGGGACGGGCCTGGCTGCCTTGGGCGGAAAGGCCCGTCCCTCACCTCTGCCCTGACGGGTTCGGTGTAGCCCTCGGGCCGGATTTTCCCCCCAGACATCCTACCCCTTTCGGTCGGAGCCTATGGGCCACCCGGTCGATTTTGCTTATGCGTCCGGCCACTGCCACAAAAGGGAGCCTGGTCAGATGCTGAAGCACCGCGGCTTTCCCGGACGGATGCCGGGAACCGATTTCCAGTTCACGATCCGCCGCGCCAACGTGAAGGAAGGCGCGACAAAACTCATCCGGCGCGAGCGGTTCAAGGACCGCAAGAAGCTGGACCGGGCTGCGGATGCGGCCTTCATGGCCGCACTCTGGCAGTATTTCGGCGAAGAACCATTCCAGCGCGGCAACCTGGATGCAGGGCGGCTGTCCTGGCTGTTCGGCCGCGAGGTTGTGCCCGCCGAGGATCCGTTTGATCCCTGTTCCTACGAGGCGCTTTTGCGCATCGACGTGAAGCGCGCCGAGGCGTCCTTTCCCGAAGTGTTCGCCCCGGATGCACCCGCAGCGTCCGACGACTGGGATGACGAGGACGAGCAGGCATGAAGGCGCCGATGCTGCACCCGTCTCGGCAAGCTTTTGCGCAAGGCTGCGCACGTGGTGGCGATGCCATTGCACCGGGCACCGTTGCGCGGCACGATTGCCTTGCGGATCATTGGCAGTTTGCCCGTGGTGTGCGCAGACACAGTTGTTACCCTTCCCCTTCCCTTCGGCCCGGCCCATCCCAGGCCGGGCCTACCCTTGGCGGGCAGTCCTCTGCCGATTGCGCAACCCGGCCGAGAAACTGCTTTGAATCCAGTGCCGTTGCAGTAAAATCCGCAGCAATAACGACAACTGAACGAGGCAGTTCTTCATGCGCAAGTCGCTCATCCTTTTCGCTGTTCTGTCCATGCCGCTTTCCGGCTGCATGCAGGATCCCACGTCGCGCGGGCTGGCTGGTGCCGCCGCAGGCGCGCTGGTCGCCGATGCGCTGGACGAAAACATCATCGCCGGTGCCGCGCTGGGCGGCCTTGCCGGTGCTGCTACTTGCGGCATCGAACTGGGCCTGCCGCCCTGCCGCCCGTCTTACTGATCTGACCGCCTTCAGGCGGGTCCAAACCTTTACAAGGGCCATCCGGGCTGAGCGCCGGGGTGGCCCTTTGCCATTCGTGCCGCAAGGGGGAGCCGATGTTTGACAAGATCCTGATCGCCAACCGGGGCGAGATCGCATGTCGCGTGATCAAGACCGCGCGCAGGATGGGGATCAAGACCGTGGCGGTCTATTCCGATGCCGACCGCAACGCGCTGCATGTGCAGATGGCGGACGAAGCGGTGCATATCGGGCCGCCCCCCGCCGCACAGTCCTATATCGTGATCGAGCGCATCCTGGATGCGATCCGCAGGACGGGTGCGCAGGCCGTGCATCCGGGCTATGGCTTTCTCAGCGAGAACATGAATTTCGCCGCCGCGCTGGAGAAGGAGGGCGTCACCTTCATCGGCCCGCCTAGCCCCGCCATCGAGGCGATGGGCGACAAGATCACCTCGAAGAAGCTGGCGATGGAGGCTGGTGTTTCCACGGTTCCCGGCTACATGGGCCTGATTTCGGACGCTGCCGAGGCGGTGAAGATCAGCCACGAGATCGGCTATCCGGTGATGATCAAGGCCAGCGCGGGCGGCGGCGGCAAGGGGATGCGGATCGCATGGAACGACCAGGAAGCGGCCGAGGGCTTCCAGTCGTCGAAGAACGAGGCGGCGGCCAGCTTCGGCGACGATCGCATCTTCATCGAGAAGTTCGTGACCCAGCCAAGGCATATCGAGATCCAGGTCCTGGCCGACAAGCACGGCAACTGCGTCTATCTGCATGAGCGTGAGTGCAGCATCCAGCGCCGGAACCAGAAGGTCATCGAAGAGGCACCTTCGCCCTTCCTGGACGAGGCAACCCGCAAGGCCATGGGGGAACAGGCCTGCGCGCTGGCCCGCGCCGTGGGTTATACCAGCGCCGGGACGGTCGAGTTCATCGTCGATGGCAGCCGCAATTTCTATTTCCTTGAAATGAATACCCGTTTGCAGGTCGAACATCCGGTCACGGAACTGATCACCGGCATCGACCTAGTGGAACAGATGATCCGCGTCGCCGCCGGCGAACCGCTGCCCTTCCGGCAGGAGGATCTGAAGATCAACGGCTGGGCGATCGAAAGCCGGCTCTATGCCGAAGATCCCTATCGCAACTTCCTGCCCTCGATCGGCCGTCTCACCCGCTACCGGCCGCCTGTGGAAGGCCCGACAGAACGCGGCGGGATCGTGCGCAATGATACCGGCGTCTACGAGGGCGGCGAGATCAGCATGTTCTACGACCCGATGATCGCCAAGCTTTGCACCTGGGCCCCGACCCGCGCCGCGGCGATCGAGGAGATGCGCCTTGCGCTGGACACGTTCGAGGTCGAGGGAATTGGCCACAACCTGCCCTTCGTCGGCGCGGTGATGGACCATCCGCGCTTTGTTTCGGGCAACATCACCACGGCCTTCATCGCCGAGGAATACCCCGATGGCTTTCAGGGCGCGGTGCTGGAGGAAGCGACCCTGCGCCGGGTAGCAGCGGCGGCGGCGGCGATGAACCGGGTGGCCGAAATCCGCCGGACGCGGATTTCCGGCACGATGGACAACCACACCCGCCGCGTGGGAGATGACTGGATCGTGACCCTGCAAGGCCAGAGCCATTCGGTCAGGATCGCGGCAGATCCGAACGGGTCCACCGTGACCTTCGCCGATGGCGAAAGCCTGCGCGTCGAAAGCGACTGGACACCGGGCCAGCCGCTGGCCCGGCTCTGGGTCGAAGGCACGGTGCTGGCGATCAAGGTGGGCAAGATTCCGATGGGCTTCCGCATGCGTCTGCGCGGGGCCGACCTGAAGGTCCATGTCCAGACCCCGCGCCAGAAGGCGCTGGCTGCCCTGATGCTGGAGAAGGCCCCGCCGGACACGTCGAAATACCTGCTTTGCCCGATGCCGGGCCTGGTGGTGAAGATCGACGTGGCCGTGGGCGACGAGGTTCAGGAGGGCCAGGCGCTGGCCACCGTCGAGGCGATGAAGATGGAAAACATTCTCAAGGCCGAACGCAAGGGTGTGGTCAAGGCCGTCAGGGCCGCACCAGGCGCAAGCCTCAAGGTCGATGACGTGATCCTCGAGTTCGAATGATGTCAGCGCCCGGCCGGGTTCCGTTCAAGAATTTCCTGCCGACGCAGGGGAAGCCTGTCTATGGCGTGCGTGATTTCGCGCAGATCCCAAGGCAGGGGCTTGCGGATCACCGGGCGCAGATCCTTGTCCATGATCACCAGCGAAAAGCCGCGCGGGCGCAGTTTCTGGCGCCATTCGCTGCGCGCCGCGGGGTCGGTGTCGATGACCAGAATCACGTCGCGCTCTTCCAGATCGGCGTAAGAGCGCGACAGAAGGTCCATCTGTCGCACGAAATTTGGATCATTGGGGCTGTCTGCGAACACGACAAGGGGCCGCCTGACGTAAAGCTGTTCGTCGAAGGCGACCTCTGTCGCAGGAAGGGGGCCGAAGGGCGCAGGCCCCTCTTCCGTCGCCTCGGCGACTGCGATCAGGGGCAGAAGGGCAACGAAAACAAGCGCGTGCAGGGGTTTCATGGGGCCTCTCTTTGTCTTCGATATAGGCGACGCGCGCAGAATTCCAAAGCAATGATGAACGACTTCTCCGGGGTGTGACATGACCGACGATCTGAAGGCCTGGGAGGCCCTTGCCACGAAGGAACTTAAGGGCGCTGCGCCCGACAGCCTGAACTGGCAGACGCTGGAGGGAATCACGGTGAAGCCGCTTTACACGGCGGCGGACGTGCAGGGCCTGCCGCAGATGGGCGAATTGCCGGGATTGCCACCCTTCACACGGGGCGTGCGCGCCACGATGTATGCTGGTCGACCCTGGACGATCCGGCAATATGCCGGGTTCTCGACGGCCGAGGAATCGAATGCCTTCTACCGCAAGGCGCTGGCGGCGGGGCAGCAGGGCGTCTCGGTCGCCTTCGACCTTGCCACCCATCGCGGTTATGACAGCGACCACCCGCGCGTTGTGGGCGATGTGGGCAAGGCGGGCGTGGCAATCGATTCCGTCGAGGACATGAAGATCCTCTTCGACGGTATACCCCTGGAAAAGATCAGCGTTTCCATGACGATGAACGGGGCGGTCATTCCGATCCTCGCAAGTTTCATTGTGACGGGGGAAGAGCAGGGTGTGCCGCGCGCCGCCCTGTCGGGCACCATCCAGAACGACATCCTGAAGGAGTTCATGGTGCGCAACACCTACATCTATCCGCCCGAACCCTCGATGCGGATCGTTGCCGACATCATCGAATACACCAGCCGCGAGATGCCCAAGTTCAACTCGATCAGCATCAGCGGCTACCACATGCAGGAGGCCGGCGCGAACCTGGTCCAGGAACTGGCCTTCACGCTGGCGGATGGCAAGGAATACGTCCGCACCGCCGTAGCCCGTGGCATGGATGTAGATGATTTCGCCGGCCGATTGTCGTTCTTCTTTGCCATCGGCATGAACTTCTTCATGGAAGTTGCGAAGCTTCGCGCTGCGCGGATGCTGTGGCACCGGATCATGGCCGGCTTCGGGGCAAGGAAACCGTCCAGCCTGATGCTGAGAACCCACTGCCAGACCTCGGGCGTCAGCCTTCAGGAACAGGATCCCTACAACAATGTGGTGCGCACCGCCTACGAGGCGATGGCGGCGGTGCTGGGCGGCACACAGTCGTTGCACACCAATGCCCTGGACGAGGCGATCGCGCTGCCCACCGAATTCGCGGCGCGGATCGCGCGCAACACCCAGCTGATTCTGCAGGAGGAAACCGGGATCACCCATGTCGTCGATCCGTTGGCAGGCAGTTATTATGTGGAAAGCCTGACCAACCAGCTGGCCGAAGAGGCCTGGAAGCTGATCGAGGAAGTCGAGGCGATGGGTGGCATGACCAAGGCCGTGGCCAGTGGCATGCCGAAGCTCAGGATCGAGGAATCGGCGGCGCGCCGGCAGGCGATGATCGACCGGGGCGACGAGGTGATCGTCGGGGTCAACAAGTATCGCAAGGACAAGGAAGATCCGATCGACATCCTGGATATCGACAACATTGCCGTCCGCGAGGCGCAGATTGCCCGGCTTAAGGCCGTGCGCGACGCACGCGACGAGGGCCGGGTCGCGGCCTCTCTGGCCGAACTGACCCGGCGGGCCGCGCAGGGCGGAAACCTTCTTGAAGCAGCCATCGAAGCGGCCCGCGCCCGGGCCACGGTCGGGGAGATTTCGGACGCCATGGAAAAGGTCTTCGGCCGCCACCGCGCGGAGGTCAAAACGCTCGCCGGCGTCTATGGCGCGGCCTACGAGGGCGATCAGGGCTTTGCCCAGATCCAGAAGGATGTCGAGGCCTTTGCCGAGGCCGAGGGCCGGCGCCCGCGGATGCTGGTGGTCAAGATGGGCCAGGACGGGCACGACCGCGGCGCGAAGGTCATCGCCACGGCCTTTGCCGACATCGGCTTTGATGTGGACGTGGGCCCGTTGTTCCAGACGCCCGAGGAAGCGGCGCAGGATGCCATCGACAACGATGTGCACGTGATCGGCATCTCCAGCCAGGCGGCAGGCCACAAGACCCTGGCGCCGAAGCTGATTGAAGTGCTGAAGGCGCGCGGGGCCGAGGATATCCTGGTGATCTGCGGCGGAGTGATCCCTCAGCAGGACTATGACTTCCTGAAGGCGGCAGGGGTGAAGGCGATCTTCGGCCCCGGAACGAACATCCCCGCGGCGGCAAAGGAAATACTGGACCTGATCCGCGCGGCGCGGGGCTAGCCGCAGCTTTCCACAGGAGCGCGTTTCGCGCCGGCCTGTTGTCTCGCCTCTGGCCGTTCCGGCCAACCGGCTCGGGCGCCGGGGGTTTCACCCCCGAACCCCGGAGTATTCGGGAAGGAGCAAATCCGTTTGCTTCTTGCCAAATACGCCCGGGGGGTGGGGCAGGATGCCCCCAATGGACGAGGAGATGGCGAAGGCCGACGACGAGAGGAAGGCCTTGCGGCGCAAGCCGCGCAATGGGGTTACAGCTCGGTTTCCCCGTTAGGGCCGGGCTGATCCGGCAGCGGCGGCAGCAGCGGCGCCTTGCGGCGGATCAGGATGTCCCCGTTCGGCAACATCACCGGAGCATCGTAGTTCTTGAAATCGTCGATCAGCCGGATCAGTTCGTGCAGCCTCGGTGCGATCTCGTCACCGAAGGTCTCCAGTCTGGGGCCGATTCCGGTGAGCGCCTTTTCCATCTCGTCCAGGGCCGGCTGCATTTCCGACATCAGGCCCCGCAGGACGAGCTTCGCGCCCTCTTCCATCAGGCTGAAGCCGTCTTTCTCGGCCTCGGGCACATCAGGCGGAGTTTCCTGCGCGACGGCAGGCAAGGCGGCCAGGAACAGGGCGGGCAGCAGTCGCATGATTTCATTATGCTGAAGCGACCACGGCATTTCAAATCACATCTGGCAGGTCGATTGTCACCGGGAAATGGTCGGAAGCCTGCAGAAGTGCCTCGCGCAGTTCCGGGATCTCGGCCACCTGTGGATCGTCGAACGGGTGCCAGATCCGCCATTCGGGCGCTCTTGCCGCAAGGTCGGGTGAGACCATGATGAAATCCAGCAATGCCTCGAAATAGCGTTTCTGCGGCGCAAGGTAGAAGCGGGCGCTGGCCGGTGCAATGCTGACCCGGCTTTGCAGCGCCATTGCGGCATGCGGATCGATCAGCTGGCGCGCAGGGTCCGGGTCGGTGCCCAGAACGATTTCCACCCCGGAATGGCCGAAGAGCTTTTCGAATTCGTCGATTCCCGGACCGTCGTTGAAATCGCCCAGCACGATCAGGCTGTCGCCTGCGGCAAGATGTTCCTCGACGCGCTGCCGGATCCAGAGGCATTGCGCCAGCTGCTTGCGGCGGTTCTCGATCGACAGGCGGATCTGCGCCTCGTGCCCGATGGCACCGTAGGGGTTCTTCGACTTGGCATGCACCCCGATCAGGCGCAGGGAACGTCCGCCCGCCGTGGTCACGGCAAGTTCCAGCGGCGGCTTGGAAAAGCGGATGTTCTCGAACACGTTGTCGGCGTCGAGGTCGTAGCGGAACGTGGTGTCGAACCGTGGTGCGCCCGGCACGTCCTGGGTTGTCGAGGTCGGACCCTTCGGGTCGTGCCGGGCCGTCAGCCGATCGGGGTCGTACAGAAAGGCGATTTCCTGCTCGGTCTCGCTGGGAAAGCCGATCAGGGCCCTGCGCGCCCGGAGGTCATACTTGCGCGCGAAGTTTTCCAGCGCCTTGACGGTGGACCGTTTGCCGTTGGTGTCCGGTGCCTCGATCACCACGATGCCGTCGGCATCTAGCGCTGTAAAGACGATGCCCAGTGCCCCGAGCTGTTCGCCGCGGCTGACCTGATAGCGGGCAGAGGGCTTGTCATCCTCAAGCAAGCGGCCGTTGTTATCGAACAGGGCATTGAACCACTCGACGTTGTAGGTGGCCAGCCGCAGGGGGCGGGCGGTCGTCATGCCGCCTCGCGCGCCGAAATCTGGCGCCAGGCCTCATTGATCAGTTGCAGACGGCGTTCAGCAAGCTTGAGGGCCTCGGGCGGAACGCCGCGTGCGTTCATCACATCGGGGTGGGTATCGCGGACCAGCTGCTTCCAGGCGCGGCGCGCCTCGGCCTTCGAGGCGCCGTGCGGCAGTCCAAGCACATCATAGGGGTCGCGCGGGGCACCATCCACCAGGCGCGAACGGACGATGCGGAAGCAGGCTTCGTCAAGGCCGAATTCCTCGGCCACATGGCGCAGGAAGGCGTCCTCGCCGGGGTGATAGGAGCCGTCGGCTATGGCGATCTGAAAGAGCGCCTCGAGAATGTCCACAAGCACATGGTGGTCATCGGCGCAGATCCGGCGGCCTTCGGGGTTGAAAAGGCGGGCGATCTTGCGGGCATAGGCGTCGAAGCCCGCAACGTCCTGCCGCGCCAGGTTGAAGACGCGCGCGGCGTGGGCTTCTTCGCCTTCCGGGAAGGTGAAGATGCGGCGGAAGGCGGTGACTTCGTCGCGTGTCACGGTGCCGTCTGCCTTGGCCATCTTGGCACCCAGGGCCAGGACGGCGATGGTGAAACCGACCGACTGCTCGGGCGCGGATGCACCGCGCAGCCGGTCGAAGACCACCGACAGGGGCTCGCCCCCGGCAAGGGCGGACAGGGCTTCAGCAATTCGGGTCCAGATCGACATGGGGACAGTCTATCCCTGTGCGCGTGGCTTGTCAGAGGAATTTCTGCATCAGCACAAGGTCGATGAAACGGCCGAACTTGCGGCCCGCCTCGCGCACCCGGGCGATCTCGGCAAAGCCAAGACGGGCGTGGAAAGCAAAGCCATCGGGGTTCTCGGCCGAGACGCCGGCGATCATCTGGTGCGCGCCGGCCGCGCGTGCATGGTCACAGACCGTTGTCAGAAGGGCAGAGCCCAGGCCCCGGCCCCGGGCTTGCGGTGCCAGAAGCACGGTGTGTTCCATGCAGGTGGCATAGCCGATCCCGCCCCGGAACTGGGCGTAGGAGGCAAAGCCCAGGATTTCGCTGTCCGCAGCAACAAAGGTCGCATGGCCCGCGGCATCCCGATCGGCGATCATCCTTGCAACCTCGTCGGCGGACTTCTCTGCCGAATTGAAGGTGACGAGTGTGCCGCGGATATACGGGTTCCAGAGCGCGGCGATCGCGCTGGCATCGCTAGAGGTGGCGCGGCGTATCATGTCAGGGTCCGCGGGCCGTTCGGCGTATCAATGACCGCGCGCAGGGCGGGCGGCCCGACGCCGATTGCAACCCGCGGATCGGTCAGCGTCGGGAGAGCTGCGCGCAGGGCCCGGGCATCGGGATGGCTGACCTCCAGCCGTGCCAGCCGCAGACCGTGGTCGGGCAGGGCAGGGGCGGGGTGCAGCATGCCCTGCCAACGGATCAGAGCCGGGAAAAAGTTGTCAAAGGGAAGCCGTCCGCTTTCCGGCACGGCCATCTGCCAGCGGTAGTCGCCCCGCGCCAGTTGCATGGGCAACCCCCAGCCGGGTGGCCCATGGCGCAACGCAGCCTCCATGTCATCGCAGGCCACGATCCAGTTCGTCAGACGGGGCGGGCCGGAAAAGCGGTCAAGGTCGAACCATCGCGGTCGGTCCGGGGCTGGGGCCTCGGGATCGATGGCGATGACTTCCAGATACAGGTCGCCCAGCGACAGCAGCCGGTTGTGCGTGCCCATCGCCGGGTGCGTGCCGCCGCCTGTCATGGGCACGCCAAGTGCTGCCTGCACCGCGGCCGCCCCATCCTCCAGCCGTTCGGCAGAGACTGCGACATGGTCCAGACGCAGCATCAGGCTGCCCTTGTTACGCGGGTTTCTGCCTTCAGTGCCAGGGCTAGCGACTGGAAGCGCGCCTGAGCGACCTCGCCGAACAGTCCCTCGCCCGCTGGGGTCAGTTCGAGGCCCAGCACCCGCTTCTTCGGTTGCCAGCTGAGCCGCCCCGCCTTTGCCGGATCGCCGACCGAGAACATGGCGCCGAAGCGCATCGCCTTTCCCAGAACCTCTGCCGCCTGAATCTCGTCCTCGGACAAAAGCCGGAACATCGGTTCCAGCCGCGAGCCAGAGCGGCTGTTCTTGTAGCGGTGCAGAAGCGCAAGGCCCAGGAAGACCCGGCCCGGATGGTCGAGCCCGCCAAGGTTCGCACGGGTGGCGTTGTCGAAGCAGGCCTCGGCCCGAAAATCAGGGTGTGCGCGCCAGGTGGTGTCATGCAGCAGGCAGGCGGCCTTGACCAGGCGCAGCCTTTCCTTCGGCGCGTCGGGGAAAAGCGGCAGCAGGAATTCATACAGCTTCTTGCCGAAGCCGGGGATCCGGGCCTGAACCATCTCGGCCATGCGCGCGGCCTCGATCAAGGGGTCGCGTGCACGCAGTTTCTCGGGCATGTGTTCGTAAAGCAGCCCCTCACGGATGCCATAGGCCGAAACGTCGATCTCGGCCGGGTGGAACTGTCTGATGATTTCGCGCAGCACCTCGCAGGCGAGGGGCACAAGTTCCATCCGTTCGGCGCTGGTTCCCGTGCGGCCGCGCAGAACCGCCAGGTCGGCAACCGAAAGCCAGTCGAGCGTGTCGGTCAACCCCTTGGGCGTCATCCGGTATTCGTGCAGGACGGTCAGGGGATAATTCCGCCTCTCCATGTCAAGGCGCGCGATGACCCGCCAGCTGCCGCCGACCAGATAGATGCGTTCTCCGGCCGACTTCATCACCGACTGCGCCTCTTTCAGAACCTTGGCAATATGGGCGCGACGCTTCTTCGTGTCCTGAGACACCTGTTGCAGACGAAATGGGCCAAGCGGCGTCGAGATGCGCTTGCCCACTCGGCCATCGCCGATCCGGGCCAGTTCCATCGAGTTGCCGCCGATATCGCAGACGATCCCCTTGGCGTCCGGCCAGCCCAACAGCACGCCCTGCGCCGAAAGTCGCGCCTCTTCGTCGCCGTCGATGACATGCAGCTTCAGGCCGGTTTGGCGGGTGACCTCGGCCTGGAATTCGGGGCCATCCTCGGCCTCGCGCGTGGCTGCGGTGGCGACCACGGTCAAAGGTTCGATCTGCATGCCTTCGGCCAGCAGCGCAAATCGCTTCAGCGCAGCCAAGGCCCGGACACGGCCCTGCGGGTTCAGCCGGCCTGTTTCCGCCAGGCCCTTGCCCAGGCCGCACATGATCTTTTCGTTGTAGAAATAGGCAGGCGAACGCGCCGCGCCGTCGAACACCACCATGCGGACCGAGTTCGAACCGACGTCGATGACGCCCACCCGCGACAGGGCGCGGGCCGATGGGTCATCGAAAAGGGGCTTGCCGAACGGGCCTTCGTCTTCGTCCTCGTTCAAGGGCGCGGTGCCGTCAGCCATCACAGAATCCCCCGGGTCTTCGTGTGGCCATGGTGCCGGCCACGTCCGGTGGGGTCAACCGTGCTCCCCCAAGCGCAGCCCATGGTCACCCGACTGCGCCCTTGCTTCGGAGGTCGCCACGAGAAGTGGCGATGTCACCCGACAAACCTTGACTTCGCGATCAGTGCGCCGCGGCCGCCCCACCGGCTTCGTCGTCCTTGATCGAGATCAGCCGAGGCGCATCCTTGGCCCC
The DNA here is from genome assembly GCF_004762095.1 of Tabrizicola caldifontis. Lineage (GTDB taxonomy): Bacteria > Pseudomonadota > Alphaproteobacteria > Rhodobacterales > Rhodobacteraceae > Tabrizicola > Tabrizicola caldifontis. The sequence continues at coordinate 13,809 of NZ_SIJH01000018.1, read as the reverse complement.
GGCAGTGCCGCGGCCGGACAGCGAAGGATTTTCCATGAAGAACTGGTGGCAGCTGAACAACTGTCCGTCTGCGGGGTTGAGATCGCGTGAATAGCTTCCGTCAGGCGCCAGAACCCAGCTTTGCGCCTCGTCGCGTAGGTTCGCGGCCATGATCTGGGTCAGGATCTGGTTCTTCACCGTCGGGTTCAGCGCCTCGACCAGGGTTTCCACCCGGCGCAGCAGGTTGCGGCCCATCCAGTCGGCCGACGAGAAGAACACTCGCGCCTTCCTGGCCGGCAGACCGTAGCCGTTTCCAAAGCAGACGATGCGCGAATGTTCAAGAAACCGTCCGACGATGGACTTTACCCGGATGTTTTCCGAAAGCCCCTTCACGCCGGGACGCAGCCCGCAGATGCCGCGAATGACGAGGCTGATCCTCACGCCAGCCTGACTGGCCGAATAGAGGGCGTCGATCACGTCGGGCTCGATCAGGGCATTCATCTTGGCCCAGATTTCCGCCGGTCGTCCGGCGCGCGCGTGCTCGGCCTCGGCCGCGATCAGCTCCAACAGGCGCGGCTTCAGGGTGATCGGCGAAATCGCAAGGTTTTCAAGGCCCTCGGGTTGCACATAGCCCGACAGATAGTTGAAGACCTTGGTCGCATCGCGCCCCAGCGCCGGGTCGCAGGTGAAGAAAGACAGATCGGTGTAGATGCGCGCGGTGATCGGATGGTAATTGCCGGTGCCGTAATGCGTGTAGGTCACCAGTTGGTCACCTTCGCGCCGCACGACCGTGCTGATCTTGGCATGGGTCTTGTAGTTGACGAAGCCATAAACGACATGGGCGCCCGCGCGTTCCAGCCGTCGCGACTGGCGGATGTTCGCGGCCTCGTCGAACCGCGCCTTCAGTTCGACCAGCGCTGTGACCGACTTGCCGTTCTCGGCCGCCTCGCACAGCGCCGAGACGATCGGGCTGTCCCATGAGGTGCGATAAAGCGTCTGCTTGATGGCCAGCACGTTCGGATCCCGCGCCGCCTGTTCCAGGAAGCGGATCACCATGTCGAACGTCTCGTAGGGGTGATGCAGCAGCATGTCCTTCTGCCGGATGGCGGCGAACATGTCGCCGTCGTGGTCCTGCACCCGTTCGGGCACTCGGGGGGAGAAGGGGGGCCACATCAGATCCTTCCGGCTGGGAAGGATCAACTCCTTCAGGTCGGCCACGCCCAGCAGACCCTTGACCTCGACCACCTCGTCCTCGGTGACGCCCAGTTCCTCCATGATCAGCGCGCGCAATTCCTCGGGTGCGCCCGCGGACAGTTTCAGCCGGATCACCTCGCCCCGGCGGCGACGTTTCAGCGCGGTCTCGAATTCGCGGACCAGATCCTCGGCCTCGTCCTCCACTTCCAGATCGCTGTCGCGCAGGACACGGAAGGTGCAGTGCCCGCGGTCGGTATAGCCGGGGAAAAGCATGTTGAGGTGCAGAAGCAGCAGTTCCTCCAGCGGAAGGAAGCGATGCTCGCCCTCCTTGCCCGGCAGGGGAACGAAGCGCGCGATCTGCTGCGGAATCGGCAGAAGCGCCTTCAGCGGACGGCGATCGGTGACGCGTTCAAGCTCCAGCGCCAGCGAAAAGCCGGTGTTGGGGATGAAGGGGAAGGGGTGTGCCGGGTCGATCGCAAGTGGCGACAGAACCGGGAAGACATTGTGCAGAAAATGATTTTCCAGATGCTTCAGGTCGCGCGCTGTCAGTTTCGAACGGCTGAGGATACTGATGCCTTCCGCCTCCATTGCCTTGCGCAGGCGGTTGAAGGTGCTTTGCTGGGCCTGCATCAGGCGGCGGGCGTCGGCGTTGATCAGCTGCAGCTGTTCAGCCGGGCTGCGGCCGTCTTCCGAAAGCGTGGCGTTGCCGTTCCTGACCAGTGCCCGCAGGCCGGCGACGCGCACGGTGTAGAATTCGTCCAGGTTGGTGGCCGAGATCGACAGGAAGCGCAGCTGTTCCAGAAGCGGCACGGCGGGGTTCGCGGCCTCTTCCAGCACCCGCCAGTTGAAGGCGAGCCAGCTGAGTTCGCGATTGAAGAACCGCCCCGGCCCGGCGGTTTCCGCAAAGGGAAGCTCGACCGGTGCGGGAAAGGGGGACGTTAGGAAATCGGCCTGGGTCATGGCTGGCTTATGCCGCGCGGTTGGTGACGGAACGATGACAGTCTTTCATCGGCGCCTTCGCCTGTCCAGCGGGGCAGCGGCGGGCGACCGGGCCCATGGCACGAGGAACAGGCAGTCGGATAAGGGAAAGACGAAACCAGCAGCGGCGTGCGAAGCTTCGGTAAGGAGGGGCGCACCCGAAGCGATCGGGAACGCTGTGTCAATCGCCGGAATTTCCGGCCTGTACCGGACGTTCCATCCGCCTTCCTTCCGTCGCTTCCAGCGGGCGTTGATCCTGAGCCCCGGACCTGCGGTCGCGCCCGGATCAGGACATGTCCGGCAGATCGTCGGGGCCTTCGCCGCCAAGCAGTTCGGCAGCCAGCGCGCGGGTGATCGGGCGCCCGCGGGACAGCGCGGCTGCGTCCAGGGCCGCGACCAGCGCCCGTGCCGCGCCGATCGACCGGGGCATGCGCGCCACCAGATAGGGGATGAGGTTCGCAGGCACCGAAACCTGCCGGTCGGAGAAAAGCTTGACCAGAACCGCCGACAGAAGAGCGTCGTCCGGACCTTCGATATGCGCCACTGCGGCGGCCTGCATCCGGCTGAGCAGATCGGGCAGCTCAAGCCCCCAGTCGCGTGGCGGAGTGCGCGCCGTCACCAGAAGTGCGCCGCCGGTCGTGACGATGTTGTGCAGATGGAACAACGCGGTTTCGGCAAGGCCGGGGCGGTCGGCATCCTCGACCGCCACGCAGCGCCCTGCGAAGGCGGAAAGGTCGGCACCGGCAAGCTCGGCCGCCGGCAGGATCAGCCCGCCGGTCATCGCCGCCCAGATCGTGACAAGATGCGTCTTGCCCGCACCCTCGGGCCCGACGAGCATCAGCTTGCGCCCGGGCCAGTCGCGCCAGCTGTCGATGCTGTGCAAGGCCAGCGCGTTCGACGGCGCGACGAGGAAATCGGCCCGGGTCATCGCCTCGCGCCCGGGCAGGTCAAAGGCCAGCTGGCGGATCAAGTGGCGTCCCCACCCGAAGCCTTTCGGCTGCGTCTTGCGCGCGGAGCCGGCGGCGTACTGTCGGCAAGGGCCGAGGCGCCGCGGTACAGCAGACTTGCACGGTATTGCTCGATTCCGAAGCGGGTCAGTACGCCGATGGCTGCGGCGACCGGCACGGCCACCAGCATGCCGACGAAGCCGAAGACCGAGCCGAAGGCCGACAGCGCGAAAAGAAGCCAGACCGGGTGCAATCCGACCGACTTGCCCACCAGCTTGGGCGTCAGGATGTTGCCCTCGATGAACTGTCCGGCGGCGAAGATCGCCGCGATGATAGCGATCTGCACCCAGTCCCCCCAGAACTGGAACAGTGCCAGCCCCACGGCCAGAACCCCGCCGACGATCGAGCCGACATAGGGAATGAAGGTGATCGCCCCGGCTATGGCGCCTACGACAAGGCCGAACTGCAGACCGGCCAGCATCAGCGCCACGGCATAGAACGTGCCAAGCGCAAGGCAGACCGAGACCTGCCCCCGCACGAACCCCGCAAGCACCGTGTCGATCTCGCTGGCCAGGCGGCGGATCGTGGGTGCGTGGTCAAGTGGCAGCATCGAATCGATCCGGGCCACCATCCGGTCCCAGTCCAGCAGCAGATAGAAGGCCACGACCGGCACAACCACGATGAAGACCACGACCGAGATGAAGCCGAGCGCGCCGCTCACTACGCCTTGCACCAGTTGACCACCGCGCGACTGGATCGCCATGCCGATCTCGGCCAGGGTCTGCCGGATGGCCGAGGTCGAGTCGGCCAGATCGGGGAACCGTTCCAGCAGGAAGCCCTGCAGGCGTCGGGCGATGTCGGGGGCGGCGTTCACCAACGCGGTCAGCTGGTTGACCAATGTGGGTATGACGGCCAGCACCAGCAGGATCACGAGGAGCAGCGCAATCAGCGAGATCAGCGTGGTCGCGGCTGCACGCCCCAGGCCCAGACGCTCCAGCCGGTCGGCGATGGGGTCAAGAAAATAGGCGATCGCGCCGCCCACGATGAAGGGCAGCAGCACGTCACCCAGGAACCACAGCAGCAGCAGGAAGACCGCCGCGGCGATGCCCCAGTAACGGATCTGGTCTTTGGCGGGCAATGCCATGTGGGGATCCTTTCGGCTGCGCCACAGATATCGCCCTTGGCGGAGAGCTGCGCAAGGGCCGGGTTTCCGGCGGAAATTCGCTGTCAGCACCCGCTTAGTCACGGGTGCCTAAGCCCCGGGCCGATGGACTGGGGCGGCGGCGGCGGGCAGGTGGGCGTCGTCCGGGGCGCGGTGTCCCGGCAGACCGAAAGGCAGACGCGATGCAGAAACTGATCCTCCCCCTCTCTCTGGTCGTCCTGACCCCGATGGCGGCGCTGGCGATGCCCGCCGTGGGCGACCTGATCGGCACTGATCCCGAAACCGCAAAGGCCGCGCTGGAGAAGGTCGGCTGCATGGTGGGCGAGTTCGAGGCCGAGGGCGGCAAGATCGAGGCCAAGTGCAAGGACACGGCCACCGGCAAGATGATGGAGGTCTATCTGGACCCCGCCACGGGCAAGGTCGTCAAGATCTCGGGCGAGGAGTAAGATGGCTGCCCCCCGGAGCTCGTATCCCGGGGCGATCCCGGCTGGGCGGCGCGATGCACCGCCCAGTCTTTGGGACCCGGTCGTGCGCATCACGCATTGGGGGATAGCGGTGTCGGTCCTGTCGAATGCCCTTCTGAATCGAGGCGGCAGCGTGACTCATGTCACGCTGGGCTGGATCGTCATGGCCTTGCTGGTGCTGAGGTTGCTCTGGGGGCTGGTGGGGCCCGACGAGGCGCGGTTCTCGGCTTTCCCGCCGAACCCCCTGGCGGCGCTGGCACATCTGCGTGAACTGGTGACGGGGCGGGTTCGCGACTATCCCTCGCACAACCCCGCCGGGGCGCTGATGGCCTATGCCTTCTGGGCCACGCTGCTGGTGGTGACGGCCACCGGTCTGGTGATGACCGGCGGTGCGACACCGATGCAGGTGGCCAATGACAAGGCGGCGGTTGCATCCGGCGACTGGTCTGCTTTGATCCGTGAAGGTGGCGAGGAGGACGAGTCGGAACTCTCCGACGCTGCCAAGGAGGTACATGAAGTGGCCGCGAACCTGCTGCTGATCCTGGCCGCCCTGCATGTGGCGGGGGTCTTCGTGGAAAGCCGCGCCATGCGGCGTAACCTGGTTGCGCCGATGGTGCTGGGCGAAAGAAAGAAATGAGCGCTGAACCTGGTCTACGCAGCGCAGGGCGGCGCCAGGCTGTCGCCCTGTCAATCTTCCTGCTGGTCCAGACACTGGGCACGGTGTTCTTTGTCGGGGACGTGATCGGCGATCTGAGGGCGGAGCCGACCTCTTTCCATTTCATCTTCGAGGCCTTGGTGACCTCGGCCCTTGTGCTGGGTATCCTGTTCGGGGCCTTTGCGCTGCGCCGCACGATCGAGCTGCTGCGCGCGCAGGAGCAGGCGCTGGACGTGGCGCGGGGTGCGCTGGCCGAAGTGATCGACCGCCAGTTCGAGGCCTGGGCCCTAACGCCGGCGGAACGCGACGTGGGTCTGCTGGCGCTGAAGGGGCTGGATGTGGCCGAGATTGCGGGTCTGCGCGGCGCGGCGCAGGGCACGGTGCGCGCACAGCTGACGCGGATCTATGCCAAGGCCGGCGTCTCGGGCCGTGCCCAGTTCGCAGCGTTCTTCGTCGAGGATCTGCTGGGCGCTGGCGTGCCCAAGACGGCCGCTGAGGCCGCCCAATAGCTGGCGGGCGGCACGGTCCCCGCTCAGGCGCGCAGCGAGAAGCCGCGGGCCAGATGATGCCGCACGAACCAGATCATCGCCATGCCCGGCAGAAGCGAAAGGCAGGTCATTGCCATGACCATGCCGATGTCGGTCTGAAAGCCGAACATGGCCTGGATCGCCATGGTGATCGGCTTGCCCCCGGTCACGGTCAGGATGCGGGCGAACACCACCTCGACCCAGGAGAAGATGAAGCAGAAGAAGGCCGCCACACCGATCCCGGGCGCGATCTGGGGGATCAGGTGGCGCAGGAAGAAGCCGGGGGCCGAATGGCCATCCAGAAAGGCGGTCTCGTCGAATTCGGGCGGCACGGCGCGGATGAAGCTTTCCAGGATCCAGATCGCCACCGGCAGGTTGAACAGGCAATGCACCAGCGCGATGCCGACGGGCGAATTCACCAGGCCGATCCGGGCAAAGAGGATGAAGATCGGCAGCGACAGCACCACCGGCGGTGTCACCCGGAAGACCAGGATGGCCAGCAGGAAATGCCGGTCTCCGGTGAAGCGGAAGCGCGCCAGCGCATAGGCCGCAGGCAGCGCCACGGCGATGCAGAGCGCGACGTTCAGAAGCACATAGACAGCCGAATTGACCATCGCCGCGCGAAGTTCCGGCGCGGCCAGCACCGCGCGGTAGTTCATCAGGCCGATTGCTCCCTCGGCCACATTCGGGCGGGGAAGGGTGGCGGTAAAGCTCAGGATCACCGCCTGGACCAGCGGCAAAAGGATGAAACAGGCCAGCGCCAGAAGGGCAAGCGCGCGGATCATGCCGACCGAGCCCCCTGTTGCCCCCGCGTTGCCAGGACGAAGGCCCAGACCACGGCAAGGACGATGAGGAAGTAAAGGCTCGCCCGTGCGGCAGCCTGGCCGTAGGAAAAGCCCCTGATTTCCTCGCCCAGTTCGATGGACAGGAAGCGGGTGCTGTCGCCCGGACCCCCAGCAGTCAGGGTGAATGCCTCGGTGTAGATCATGAAGCTGTCCACGAAGCGCAGCAGGAAGATGATTGCCAGCGCACCCGCGATCTTCGGCAGTTCGATGTAGCGGAAGATGGCCCAGCGGGTCGCGCCGTCGATGCGTGCGGCCTGGCGATAGGCTGGCGGAATGGCGGACAGCCCGGCATAGGCCAGCACCACCACAAGCCCCAGCCAGTGCCAGGTATCCATGACAAGCAGCAGCGCCCAGGCATGCCAGGCGGTAGACTTCCAGTCGAAGCCCAGGGCCAGAAGCCCCGGCCCCATGAGCCCGTTCTGAGGCTGGACCAGCCCCATCCATAGCATCGGGATCATGTTCCACGGCACGACCAGCGGCATGGCTACCAGCATCAACCCCCAGACCGCCCGCGTGCCCAGGCCGACGAACATGAGCGCGACCCCGACGCCAAGCGGCACCTGTATGGCCAGCACCATCGCCGAAAACAGCAGGCTTCGGCCAAGCGAGGCGAGGAACCGGTCGGATGCAAGGATGTCGGCAAACCATTCCACCCCCACCCAATGCACGTCGGTCAGGGTGAAAATGTCGTGGAAACCGTAGTTGAAGACGGCAAGCAGCGGAACCGCACCGACCACGCCCAGCAGCAGCAGGGCAGGCAGAAGCAGAAGCCAGGCGCGATTGTCATGCGGTCGCATCACCGACAGGCGACAGGGAAGCCTTCGGGAAGTCAATGGTGGTTGCGGAATTTCCTGCGCCCGTTCCGTGCAGGATCATGCGCTTGCCCTGGCGGGGTCGGGTTCGGCAGGGCAAGGGCGGCGCGGGGCAGGGGTGGGGGCGCTGAAGGCGCTGCGTCGTTTTCGGGCCGCAAGCCGTCCGGCTTCGGCTTGGAATGACCCGGGTGCCCGGCTAGTCTTCCGGCAAAACAGGAGAGAAGCCCATGACCCGCACCGACGCCATCGCCCTGATCCGCCGCTATTACGATGCCTTCAACGCCGGGAACGCGGAAGGCATGCTTGCCTGCCTGACCGATGACATCGAGCATCGGGTGAACGAGGGCGCGCACAGGATTGGGAAAGAGAAGTTCCGCGAGTTCTGCGCCCACATGGGTGACAGCTATCGCGAGCAGCTGAAGGACATGGTGATCTTCGCCAATGACGAGGGCACCCGCGCAGCGGCGGAATTCGTCGTGCATGGCACATATCTGAAGACCGATCCCGGCCTGCCCGAGGCGAAGGGCCAGACCTATGTGCTGCCGGCCGGCGGTTTCTTCGACATCCGCGACGACCGGATTTCACGCATCACCACCTTCTACAACCTGAACGACTGGATCGCGCAGGTTTCGAAATGAACATCGACGAAATCGATGTCCGCGCGCTGCGCGGGGCCGAGCTAGAGGCCGCACTGGACGCGGTGGCCGAACTGCGGATCACCGTGTTCCGCGACTGGCCCTATCTTTATGATGGCACTCTCGACTACGAACGGCAGTATCTTGCGACCTATCGCGACAATCCTGGCGCCTTGCTGGTCGGTGCCTTTCACGAGGGCCGGCTGGTGGGCGCCTCGACCTCCACCCCGATGGAGGACCACGCCCCGGAATTCTCGGCTCCGTTCCGCGAGATGGGCATTCCCACCGACAAGATCCTTTATGGGGCGGAATCGGTGCTGCTTCGCCCCTACCGCGGGATCGGCCTTGGCCATCGCTTCATTGACCTGCGCGAGGCCCATGCCCGCGCGCTGGGCCGCACGCATGTCGCCTTCTGTTCGGTGATCCGGCCCGATGATCACCCGGCCCGGCCGGCCGTCTATCGCAGCAACGACGCCTTCTGGCGGGGCAGGGGGTATGAGCAGCTGCCCGGCGTGGTCGCGCGGTTCAGCTGGAAGGATCTGGGCGACACGGAAGAAACCGAGAAACCCTTGCAATTCTGGATGCGGTCCCTTGATTAGGAAAAAGGATCAAGGCGATGGCAGCAGAACAGCTCCCGTTCCATGCCGAAACGGGAAAGGCGGCGCTTGAACGTCTGGGGTCGCGGCCGCAGGGCCTGACGGCGGCCGAGGCCGCGCGACGGCTGGCCGAATACGGCCCCAACCGTCTGCCCGAGGTGAAACCGCGCGGACCGGTTGCAAGGTTCCTGACCCAGTTCAACAATGTGCTGATCTATGTGCTTCTGGGCGCTGCCACCGTGACGGCGCTGATGGCGCACTGGGTCGATACCGGTGTGATCCTTGCGGTCGTCCTTGCAAATGCGGTGATCGGTTTCATCCAGGAGGGCAAGGCCGAAGCTGCCATGGCCGGCATTCGTTCGCTTCTGGCGCCGAAGGCGGCGGTGCTGCGCGACGGGGTGCGGGTGACGGTGCAGGGGGCGGACCTGGTGCCCGGTGACATCGTGTTGCTGGAGGCCGGCGACAAGGTGCCGGCCGACCTGCGGGTGATCGAAGCCCGAGGGCTTGCAGCGCAGGAGGCGATCCTGACCGGCGAGTCCGTGCCGGTTGACAAGGATCCCAACCCCGTGGCGGCGGATGCTCCGCTTGGCGACCGCCGTTCGATGCTGTGGTCGGGGACGCTTGTCACGCAAGGCACGGCCAAGGGGCTGGTCGTGGCGACCGGCGCGCAGACCGAGATCGGCCGGATCGGTGGGCTTCTGGCCGGGGTGGAGCAGCTGACCACACCCCTGGTCGCGCAGATGGATCATTTTGCGCGCTGGCTTTCGTTCCTGATCCTGCTGATCGCGGCACTTCTTCTGATTTACGGCTATTTCGTCGGACACCACGACTTTGGCGAACTGTTCATGGCGGTGATCGGCGTGGCCGTAGCGGCAATTCCCGAGGGATTGCCAGCCGTTATGACGATCACCCTTGCGATCGGTGTTCAGGCCATGGCGCGCAGGAATGCCATTGTCCGCCGCCTGCCCGCGATCGAGGCGATCGGCTCGGTTTCTGTCATCTGCACCGACAAGACAGGCACCCTGACCCGGAACGAGATGGTCGTCGTGGCCGGCGAGACGCCAGAGGGTGCCTTTGCCGTGACCGGCGACGGTTATGCGCCCGAGGGCGAGATCACCCCGCCCGGAGACCTTGGCCGCCTGGGCCGGGCGGCCGCGCTGTGCAACGACGCGCATCTCCACCGCCGGAACGGCCACTGGTTTGTCGAGGGCGACCCGATGGAGGGCGCACTTCTGGCCTTTGCCGCCAAGGCCGGGGCCGCCGGCCCCGAAGAACGCCTGGATGTCGTGCCGTTCGACAGCCGCCATCGCTATATGGCCGTGCTCAGCGCCGACGGTGTGACCCGGGTAAAGGGCGCCCCGGAACGGGTGCTGCGCATGTGCCGCGACATCGACTACGGCTGTTGGCATGACCGGGCCGAGGCAATGGCCCGTCAGGGGTTGCGCGTGCTTGCCTTCGCCGAGCGGGTCGAGGGCAGTGACGAAATCGACGCGGGAACCCTGGACGGGGGGCTGACCTTCCTGGGGCTTCTCGGCCTGATCGATCCCCCCCGCCCCGAGGCGATCGCGGCGGTGGCCGAATGCCGTTCGGCCGGGATCCGGGTGAAGATGATCACGGGCGACCATGCCGGCACGGCGGCCGCCATCGCCGCGCAGATCGGGCTTGCCCGGCCAGATCGTGTTCTGACAGGGGCGGACCTGGACAAGCTGGACGACGCCGAACTGGCGATGGAGGTCATGGATGTCGATGTGTTCGCCCGTACCAGCCCCGAACACAAGCTGCGGCTGGTGACGGCGCTGCAGGCGAACGGACTGTCGGTCGCGATGACCGGCGACGGGGTGAACGACGCCCCGGCGCTGAAGCGCGCGGATGCAGGCATCGCCATGGGCCTGAAGGGATCTGAAGCCGCAAAGGAGGCGGCGGACCTCGTGCTGGCCGACGACAACTTTGCCTCGATCGCCGCGGCGGTGCGCGAGGGGCGGACGGTCTATGACAACCTCAAGAAGGTGATAAGCTGGACCCTGCCGACGAATGCCGGCGAATCCATCGTCATTGTCTTTGCGATCCTTGCGGGGCTTCTGCTGCCGCTCAGCCCGGTGATGATCCTGTGGGTCAACATGATCACAGCTATCACTTTGGGCCTGGCGCTGGCCTTCGAGCCGACCGAGGCCGGCACGATGCAGCGCCCGCCCCGCGCGCGCACTGCGCCGATCCTTTCGGGTGAACTGGTCTGGCACGTGGTGCTGGTGGCGGGGCTGTTCATTGCCGGGATCCTTGCCATGTTCAACTACGCGCAGGACCGGGGCTATTCGCTGGCCCTGTCGCAGACCATCGCAATGAACACGCTGGTCGTGCTCAAGACCTTCCATCTGTTCTTCATCCGGAACATCCACGGAACCTCGCTGACCTGGGGCGCGGTGAAGGGCACGAAGGTGGTCTGGATCGTGGTGATCGCCGTCACCGCCGCACAGTTCGCCATCACCTACGTTCCGGCGCTGCAGGTAATCCTGGGCACCGAAGCCGTGCCCTTCTGGGATGGCATCCTGATCGTTGCGGTCGGGGCGGTCTTCTTCGCACTGGTCGAGATCGAGAAGCAGATTCGCCTTGGCCTGCGTGCGGGGCCAGGTGGGGTGACCAAAGAATCCGCTTGAAAACCGGCCCTTTCGTGGGCATATGGCCGGTCTGAACCTGCGGTCCACCGCGGGCCGCGCCACATTGGAGAGACCATGGCCAAGGAAGACATTCTCGAATTCCCCGGTGTCGTGAAGGAACTCCTGCCCAATGCGACGTTCAGGGTCGAACTCGAGAACGGCCATGAACTGATCGCGACCATGGCGGGAAAGATGCGCAAGAACCGCATCCGTGTTCTGGCCGGCGACAAGGTGCAGGTCGAGATGACGCCCTACGACCTGTCAAAGGGCCGCATCAACTATCGCTTCAAGTAAATTGCGCCTTATCCTTGGATCGGGCAGCCCGCGCCGCAAGGAATTGCTGGCGCAGATGGGGATTGTGCCCGACCTGATCCTGCCCCCCGACATCGACGAAGACCCGCGGAAGGGCGAACTGCCGCGGCCCTATTGTCTGCGTCTGGCGCGGGAAAAGGCGCAGGCCGTGCCGGCGGGGCCCGAGGATGTGGTCCTGTGCGCCGATACCACCGTGGCGTTGGGCCGTCGCATCCTGGGCAAGCCCGAAGATGCCGGCCAGGCGGCGGCCTTCCTGACCGCACTGGGCGGGCGGCGGCACCAGGTGATTACCGCCGTTGCCGTACGCCGGGGCGAGCGCGTACTGACGCGGGAAAGCATGAGCGTCGTCAAGATGAAGCGGCTGTCGGATGCCGAGTTGAATGCCTATCTCGCCAGCAACGAATGGCAGGGCAAGGCCGGAGGCTACGGTATCCAGGGTTTGGCCGGGGCGCTGATTCCATGGATTTCCGGCAGCTACACGGGGATCATGGGCCTGCCCGTGGCAGAGACGGCTGCGCTTCTGACGGCGGTGGGCTATCCGGTCTGGAGGCAGTCATGAAGGGTCGGGTTCTGGTTCTGGACGAGATCGCGGGCCGTCAGGCTGCTGCGCTGATGGTGGACGGACGGCTGGAGGAACTGGCCATCGACCCGGAAGGCGACGTGATCCTGCCCGGCGCGATCTACCGTGCGGTTGCCGACCGACCGGTGAAAGGGCAGGGCGGCATCTTCGTGAAGCTGCCCCAAGGCTCGGGCTTTCTGCGGCAGATTTCCGGCGTGGCGCCGGGGCAGCGGCTTCTTGTGCAGGTCACCGGCCCGGCTGAACCCGGCAAGGCTGCCCCTGTCACCACGCGGCTGCTGTTCAAGTCGCGTTTTGCCATCATCACGCCGGACGCGCCTGGCCTGAACATCAGCCGCCGGATCCGGGACGAGGGTCTGCGGGCCGATCTTCAGGCGCTGGCCGAGACCGGGATGGAAGGGGCCGACCCGCGTCTTGGCCTGATCCTGCGCTCGGGCTGCGCCGAAGCCCAGGATGAGGCCATCGCCGAGGACATCGCCGCGATGCGCGGTCTGGCCGAGGCGGTGCTGGCCGATCTGTCCGGCGGTCCGGAGCTTCTGGTCGATGGCCCTTCGGCCCACGAGCTGGCGTTCCGCGACTGGCTCGACCCCGCGGTGGACGAGGCCGACACCGCCCCTGGCAGCTTCCAGCGGCAAGGTGTCACCGAGGCGCTGGAGGCACTGCGCAGCCCGCGTGTGGCGTTGGATGCGGGCGGGCACATGATGATCGAGCCGACACGCGCCCTGGTCGCCGTGGATGTGAACACCGGGCCGGACACGTCGCCGGCCGCGGCGCTTAAGGCCAATATCGCAGCTGCCCGCGACCTGCCGCGCCAGTTGCGCCTGCGAGGGCTGGGCGGACAGGTGGTGGTGGATTTCGCCCCGATGCCGAAGCGCGACCGGCAGGTGCTTGACCAGGTGCTGAAGGCGTCGTTCAGGGCCGAGGGCGAGACCAACCTTGCCGGCTGGACCACGCTGGGCCTTTACGAGCTTACCCGCAAGCGCGACCGTCTGCCGCTGGCCGAGGTGCTGCCATGACCTGCCCAATCTGCGGCAAGCCTACCGCCCCCGCCTACCGCCCCTTCTGCTCGCGCCGCTGCGCCGACGTGGACCTCGGACGCTGGCTGACCGAGGGTTACCGCATCCCGGCCGAGACTGCGGACCAGGCGGAAGACCTGCCCGGAGATCGCCCGGAGCAGAAGCCGCATTGAAGGGCGTTTTCCCTCTGGACAGCCCCCCGCGCCTTGGGTATCACCCGCCCACCAAACGGTGCCCAGATAGCTCAGTTGGTAGAGCAGCGGATTGAAAATCCGCGTGTCGCTGGTTCGATTCCGGCTCTGGGCACCATTTAATCCAACAAAATTAATGAACTAGGGTCAGGACCCATTGATTTTGTAGACTTGGCCTGATTCAATCTCCGAAAGGAGACTGGAGCATGAGCAACCTTTTCTGGCTGACCGACGCGCAGATGGCGCGGCTGAAGCCCTTCTTTCCCAA
>NZ_SIJH01000017.1 GCF_004762095.1 Tabrizicola caldifontis | reverse complement strand
GGCAGGACCGCCCGCCGCACCCCTCGGTCGCCCTCACCCGCCCAAGGCGCCTGACCACCGTCGCCGCCGAACCACAGATCCTACCCCTCAACCCGATGCCCGCCCAAACATTGCCAGAAACCGGTACCGCAGCGCAGCCCATGATCGTGGCAGGAGACATTGCCGCGGCGGACCTTGACCTGCTTCACCTGATCGAACCGGACGAACCGCAGGCAGAGCCAACCGTCGTCGTTCCGCGCAGGATAACCCTCCTGCGCTGACAGCGCGGGCGTGCGGGCGAAGAAGGCACCCGCCTCCCGGTTGTCATCGGGGGGCGCTTGTCAGCCGCCCCCGATCAGGACGCCGGCCGCAAAGACCAGAGCGCCCCCCAGAACGACCCGCAGCGCCGCGCGCAGAAACGGTGTTTCCATGAAGCGGTTCTGGATCCAGGCGATGGCCCACAGCTCGATGAAGACCACCGCAACCGCAATGGTCGTCGCCGTCCAGAAGTCGGGGATCAGATAGGGCAGGGCGTGGCCCATGCCGCCGATGGTGGTCATCACCCCCGAGGCAAGGCCCCGTTTCAGCGGCGAGCCGCGGCCCGACAGCACGCCATCATCATGGGCCGCTTCAGTGAAGCCCATCGAGATGCCGGCCCCGACCGACGCCGCCGCGCCGACCAGGAAGGTTGTCCATGTATCCTGCGTGGCAAAGGCCGTGGCGAAGATCGGCGCAAGGGTCGACACCGAACCGTCCATCAGTCCGGCCAGCCCCGGTTGCACCCAGGTCAGGATGAACTGGCGCCTTGCGGTCCGGTTTTCGACCTCGCGGGCATCTTCGGACAGATGGCGGTCTTCCAGCCCCTGGGCATGGGCCTCATGCCCGGCTTCCGCCGCGGCGAGATCGCCAAGAAGTTTGCGCGTGGCCGCATCCTGGGTGCGGGCCGCGGCACGGATGTAGAAATCGTGCGCCGCCTTCTCCATCGCCCGGGCTTCGCCTCGGATGGTGTCCAGCGACAGGTTCTGCGCCAGCCAGGTCGGGCGGCGCGCGTAGAAGCCGGCGACATGTTCCCTGCGAATCAGGGGAATCACCTCGCCGAAGCGCGCACGATGCAGATCGATCAGTCGCTGTCGGTGGTCGTCTTCTTCCACGGCCATGCCGTCGAAGATCGCGGCAGAGGCGGGGTAGTCCGCCCGCAGGCGTTCGGCGAAACTTCGGTAGATGCGGGCGTCATCCTCTTCCGATGAAATGGCCAGGGCCAGGATTTCCTGCTCGGTCAGGTCGGCGAAGCGGCGGCGGAAGCTGAGGGCAGAGAGCATGATTTTGACCAATTTGGAACCATTCTAATTTAGCGTTGCCGCCAGTGGGCGCAATGGTCAATTACGAACTGATCAGTTCACTTTTCGCTTGCAAAAGCAAACCATTCGGTTCAATTCTTGAAATGAACTTATCAGTTCATATCGGAGATGGACATGCCTCGCCTGATCATGGTTCTGGCCGCCACGACCGCGCTTGGTGTTCCGGCCTCGGCGCAATCGCTTTCGACGCTCTTGCCGCAGATCAGCTTTCCGGAACCGGCGACCACGCCTTCGACCAAGGGCTGCGTTCCCGCGGAAGCGCGGGTTTGCCGGACCGAGGGGTGAACGGCCCTGCTTGCCGCGCCCGAGGCCGATGATCTATGCTTCCCCCAAGGGGGGGGTGATGAACGCAAGGTCCGATCACGGCGTCCGGCGCGGCCGGAAATTCGACCAGGTCCTCGAGGGAGCCCGAAAGGTTTTTCTGCGCGACGGGTTCGAGCGTGCCTCGGTCGACGAGATTGCCCGCGTGGCGGGGGTCTCCAAGGCGACGATCTATGCCTATTTCCCCGACAAGCAGCTGATGTTCCTGGAAGTCGCCCGCTGCGAATGCCACCGCCAGACCGAAGAGGCCGAGGCGATGGTGGGTGGCGAAGTGCCGGTCAGGGTCGCGTTGACGATCGCGGCGGAACGGATTGCCGCCTTCCAGATGTCGGATTTCGGCCAGCGCATGTTCCGCATCGTCGTCGGCGAGGGAGAGCGGTTTCCAGGTCTGGGGCGCGAATTCTACGATTTCGGACCCGGGCTCATCCATGAACGGCTGGTGCATCATCTGGCCAGCTATGTCGAACAGGGCGTGCTGAAGATCGACGATCTGCACCTTGCGGCCGACCAGTTCGCGCAGCTGTGCAAGGCCGGAATTCAGGAGAAGCTTCTGTTCGGCATGGCCGAGAAACTGACCCCCGAGGATGTGCATCGCAGTGTTCACGGGGCGGTCGACATGTTCCTTGCCCGCTACGGAACGGGCGCCTGAGACGGCCCGTGTCGGGACGGCCGACACCTGACCGGTGAAGGATGGGGGGCATGGCGATCCCGGCGCTGATCCGGCCGCGACAGGCGCCCGAGGGCTGGTCCGCAGACCGGTGGCCCGTGCGTGAGGCTCAGCCGTTTTCGCGCAGGACCGCACCGGCAAGATAAAGCGACCCGCAGATCAGGACACGCGCCTCGGGCGATGTTTCGGCAATGCCCGCCAGGGCCTCGGCAACCGAGCTGGCCGTCACGGCATCCATTCCAACGTTTCGCGCGGCGTCCCGGGTCATCTCTGCGGGCAGGGTGTTCTTTTCGCCCGGGATCGGCACTGCGTGCAGTCGCCTCACATGCCTTGCCAGCGGGGCCATGTAGCCGGCCACGTCCTTGGTGTTCAGCATGCCGCAGATCAGATGGGTTTCGCGGGCCGGCATCCGGGCAAGTGTTGCCGCCACCGCCTCGCCACCCGCAGGATTGTGCCCGCCATCAAGCCATAGCTCCACCCTGGGTGCCAGATCGACCAGCGGGCCACGGCGCAGTCGCTGCATCCGGGCGGGCCAGTCGGCGCGCGTCACGGCGGCCTCGCAGGCGGCCTCGCCCTTGCCCAACAGGCGCAGTGCCGCAATGGCTGCGCCGGCGTTCTGCACCTGATGCGGGCCCGGCAGATTCGGCAGGGGCAGGTCCAGAAGACCGTTCTCGTCCTGATAGACCAGACGGCCACGGTCTTCACTCACTGTCCAGTGCTGTCCATACGCCCAGAGCGGTGCGCCCGAAGCCGCTGCCTTTGCCTCGATCACGGCCAGCCCGTCGGGATGCTGGGGGCCAACGACACAAGGCACGCCGCGCTTGATGATCCCGGCCTTTTCGCCGGCGATTTTCGCAATGGTGTCGCCCAGGAACGCCTCGTGATCCATCGACACCGGCGTGATGATCGTCAGGCGCGGTCGGTCCACCACATTCGTCGCATCCAGCCGCCCGCCAAGGCCCACCTCAAGCAGCGTCCAGTCCGCAGGGGTGCGGGCAAAGGCCAGGAAGGCCGCGCAAGTCGTGATTTCGAAAAAGGTGATCTCGTCCGGACCGTTTGCCTGGACGCACTCGTCAAGAATCGCGGTCAGCGCCGGTTCGTCGATCAGTTCCCCGGCAAGGCGGATCCGTTCGTGAAAGCGCGCCAGGTGGGGTGACGTGTAGGCGTGGACCTTTTCGCCCGTAGCCTCCAGGCCAGCGCGAATCATGGCCTGGGTCGATCCCTTGCCGTTCGTCCCAGCGATGTGAATTACCGGGGGGATGCACCTTTCGGGATGGCCCAGAGCAGCCAGCAGTCGTTCGACGCGCCCAAGGGTCAGGTCGATCACCTTCGGGTGCAGCGTCATCATCCGCTCAAGGATGACGTCGGAGGTCAGGGTCACGTCTTGGCGTCCACCTTTGCATTGGGGGCAAGAACCGTTTCGGGCGCCGGCGGAGACAGGTCGCCCTTGATCGCCGGTGGCAGGGACATGAGCATGCGGATCAGCGCGACCAGTTCATCCTTCATGTTCTTGCGATGCACCACCCGGTCCAGCATTCCATGATCCAGCAGGTATTCGGCACGCTGGAAGCCCTCGGGAAGCTTTTCCCGGATCGTCTGTTCGATCACCCGCGCGCCGGCAAAGCCGATCTGCGCATTCGGTTCGGCGATCTGGATGTCGCCCAGCATGGCATAGCTGGCGGTCACTCCGCCCGTGGTGGGGTGGGTCAGGACTACGATGTAGGGCAGCCCTGCCTCTTTCAGCATCTGCACCGCGACAGTCGTGCGCGGCATCTGCATCAGGCTGAGCATTCCTTCCTGCATCCGCGCCCCGCCCGAGGCCGAAAACAAAACAAGCGGCCGCTTCAGTTTCACCGCCCGTTCCGCCGCGGCGATGATTGCGTTGCCGACATACATGCCCATCGAGCCAGCCATGAAGGCAAAATCCTGCGCCGCCGCAACGATCGGCGTGCGCCCGATCTCGCCCTCGGCCACCAGCATCGCGTCCTTTTCCCCTGTCGCCTTCTGCGCGGCCTTGATCCGGTCGGGGTATTTCTTCTGATCGCGGAACTGCAACGGATCGGCGACGGGTTCGGGCACCTTCACCTCGGTGAAAACCCCGGCGTCGAACAGCGCCGCAAAGCGTTCGCGCGGGCTGATCGTCATGTGATGGTCGCAGTTCGTGCAGACGTTCAGGTTCGCCGCCAGTTCCCGGTGAAACAGCATCGTCCCGCATTCGGGGCACTTCGTCCACAGGTTCTCGGGCACCTCGCGCCGCGAGAACAGCGAGTTGATCTTCGGGCGGACGTAGTTGGTGATCCAGTTCATGCGGCGCCTGTTCAGCCTGTTCCGGTCGGTGACCCGAGATAAGCCCGCAGGCCGCGAATTGCAATCGGCGCGGCCGGATCAGAGATCGAAGCTGGCAAGCACCGGCACATGGTCGCTAGGCTGGTCCCAGCCCCGGACCGGGCGCAGGATCCGGCTGCCATGGGCCGCGCCGGCGATGTCGGGCGTGGCCCAGATGTGGTCAAGCCTGCGGCCCTTGTCCGCGGCGTCCCAGTCGGGGCTGCGATAGCTCCACCAGCTGTAGAGCCTCCCGGTCGGGATGTCGTTGCGCGTCACGTCCTGCCATTGCCCGGCCTCCATCACCTGGCCAAGATGATCGACCTCGATCGGAGTGTGGCTGACGATCTTCAGCAGGGCCTTGTGATCCCAGACATCATCCTCGCGCGGGGCGATGTTCAGGTCGCCCACCAGGATTGCCCTTTCCGGAAGGTCGGCGCGGAAGTGATCCCGCATCTGCGCCAGGTAGTCCAGTTTCTGCCCGAACTTTTCGTTCTGCGTGCGATCGGGAATGTCCCCGCCCGCGGGAACATAGAAATTGTGGATCGTCACCCCGTTCTCCAGCCGGGCCGCCACATGCCGGGCATGGCCCAAATCGGCGAAATCATGTCCGCCCACGTCTGCAAGCGGCAACTTCGACAGGATCGCGACGCCGTTATAGCCCTTCTGCCCCCGGGCGACGATGTGCCGGTAGCCCAGCGCCTGGAAGCCTTCCAGAGGAATCAGCTCGACCGGGCACTTGCATTCCTGCAGGCACAGGATGTCGGGTGTCTCTTCGCGTAGCAGGCGCTGAACCAGCGCCTGCCGAAGGCGGATGGAATTGATGTTCCAGGTTGCAAGGGTGAAAGGCATGTGGCCTCGGCTTGTGGTGGGCAGGACGGAGGGGACGGCAATGGGGGCCGCGTTGCAGTTTGCCGGGGCCCTGGTCCCGAGGGATATGGCCCACATCCTTCGGCGCGGTCAATGGGGGCGCCGGCCACTCCGGCCGGCAGGTTGGCCATGACCGGCACGGGGCGTGCCTTGCTGTCCGGGTGTCGGGAGGCGCCGAAAAAAGGCCGGGCAAGAAGCCCGGCCAGGTCCAACAGGGAGGATGCCGCGCCATAACCCCGACGCGACAAGGGGAACTTGCAGCACAACCTGTGCATGATAGAACGTAGCAAGCGATTCCGGCAACAATAAGCCCTGACAGGCAAGATTTCCTGGCTGTTGCATGGCGGACGCAGGCTGCGGCGCCACACCGCCACAGGCAATTCTCAGGCGACCAGGCGATAGCCTCCGCTTTCTGTCACCAGCAGCCTTGCGTTCGAGGGATCAGGCTCGATCTTCTGGCGCAGGCGATAGATGTGGGTTTCCAGTGTGTGTGTTGTCACGCCCGCATTGTAGCCCCAGACCTCGTGCAGCAGCACATCGCGGGGAACGACGCCCGACTGTGCGCGGTAAAGGTATTTCAGGATATTGGTTTCCTTCTCGGTCAGGCGGATCTTCTTGTCCTTTTCGTCGATCAGCAGCTTCTGCGCCGGCTTGAAGGTGTAGGGCCCCATCTGGAAGATCGCGTCTTCCGATTGTTCATGGGTGCGCAACTGTGCGCGGATACGCGCCAGCAGGACCGGGAACTTGAAAGGCTTGGTCACATAGTCGTTCGCGCCAGCATCGAGGCCCAGGATCGTATCGCTGTCGGTGTCATGGCCGGTCAGCATCAGGATCGGGCATTTCACCCCGCCCTTGCGCATCCGCCGGCAAAGCTCGCGCCCGTCGGTGTCGGGCAGGCCCACGTCCAGGATCACCAGATCGAACAGCCCGGCCTTGACCTTTTCCATCCCCTCGGCGCCGGTACGCGCTTCGAACACGTCGAAGTCCTCAGTCAGGACCAGTTGCTCGCTCAGCGCTTCGCGCAGGTCGTCATCGTCATCGACCAGCAGGATCTTCCGCAATTGGGCCATGTCTGCCTCCTTTGCCGTTTGGCCTCAGATGCGTCCCGATCACGAAGCCCGCAAGATTTGCGACCGTTTTCTCACGCGGTCGTGTCGGGGTGCCGCAGAATGTTTCAATTTCTTCATCCGGCAGCTATGGATGGCCGCATGAGCCTGCGCCTGACCACTGCCGAACGCCTGTCCCGTGCGAAGGGAGACCTTCGCATGGGCGTGCCAGTGATGCTGTGCAGTTCGGGCGGCGCGGCTCTGGTCGCCGCAGTCGAGGCGCTGGATGCAGACCGGCTGGCCGATCTGCGCAGCCTCGGGCAACCGGTTCTGGCCATCACCGCCCGCCGGGCCGAGACGCTGAAGGCCCGCGCCTACGACGGGGATCTTGCGCGCATCCTGCCGCCGGCCGATGCCGACCTCGCCTGGCTGCGCGCGGTTGCCGACCCGGCCGACGATCTGCGGATGCCGATGAAGGGGCCACTGGTTTCGGTGCGCGAAGGGGCGGCCGATCTGCATCGCGCGGCGCTGGCACTGGCCAAGTCCGCGCATCTGTTGCCCGCCGCGCTGGTCGTGCCGGTGACCGACCCGCTGCGACTGGCTGCCGATCACGGCCTGACGGTTCTGGTGCTGGACGAAATCGCCCCGGCGCTGGCCACACTGCCGCCGATGGCCGAGGTCGTCTCTGCCCGGGTACCGCTGGCGGCCAGCGAAGCCGGGCGTGTGCACATCTTCAGGCCCGATGACGGCGGCGATGAACATTACGCCATCGAGATCGGCAAGCCCGACCGGTCGAAACCGGTTCTGGCCCGGCTGCATTCCGCCTGCTTCACCGGCGACGTCCTGGGAAGCCTGAAATGCGACTGCGGCCCGCAACTGCGCGCGGCGCTCCAGCAGATGGGCGAGGAAGGCGCGGGCGTGCTGCTCTATCTGAACCAGGAGGGCCGCGGGATCGGGCTTGCGAACAAGATGCGGGCCTATTCCCTGCAGGACCAGGGCTTCGATACGGTCGAGGCCAACCACCGGCTGGGCTTCGAGGATGACGAGCGCGATTTCCGCATCGGGGCCGAGATCCTGCGCAAGCTGGGGTTTTCCAGTGTGCGACTTTTGACCAACAACCCGAAGAAGCTGGCGATGATGGAAGCCTGCGGCCTGCATGTCGTGGAACGGGTGCCCCTGAAGGTCGGCCAGACCGCGCAGAACCGGGGCTATCTGGCAACCAAGGCCGCGAAGTCGGGGCACCTTTTGTGAAGCGCGAGGATATCGTCGTCACCGCCACCGGCGCGCGGTTCATGGGCCGCCGCTTTGCCTGCACCATCGGGCGCGCCGGCATCGTCCCCGCCCGGGACAAGCGCGAGGGCGACGGGGCCACCCCGGCCGGAGAGCACCGGCTGGTCGGCATGTTCTACCGCCCCGAGCGCCTGACCCGCCCCGCCGAATGGGCGCTGCCGATCGGGCCGTTGGACCTGTGGTCGGACGACCCGCGCGACCCGGATTACAACCTGATGGTCCGCGCCCCGCACGACTTCAGCCACGAGCGCCTGCGCCGGCCCGACCCGATGTATGACCTTGTCATCCTCACCGACTGGAACTGGCCCCATGCCGACCCGGGCCGGGGCTCGGCGATCTTCCTCCACCAGTGGCGCCGCCCGGGCGCGCCCACCGCCGGCTGCGTGGCATTCTCGCGCCGCGACCTGCACTGGATCGCCCCGCGCATCACCCACCAGACCCGGCTGATCGTCCGCGCATGATGCAGGAAGGGGGCTGCTCCGCTCCCTCTCCGTGGGGTAGGGGCTTCTTCCCGCAACCCCTTTCCAAACCGCTTTGGATTGCCTAGTCTGCCCCCGACATTGGAGGAGACCCATGGCCAGACCGCCGTCCGCACCGGATGACGACCTCTTCGAACTGCGGCTGGCGCGTTCGGCCCCGGATCTTTTCCCGATGCTCGAGGCGCTTTACGGCGCGCGGCCCGACTATCCGGCCTTTCGTGAGCGTCTGGTCAAGGCGCTGCGCAAGGGCTGGGCTGATCGCCCGGCCGACCTGAAGCGGCTCGACCTGATCCGCGACCTCGAACCCGACTGGTTCCAGCGCCCCGGCATGGCGGGTTATGTCTTCTACATCGACCGTTTCGCCGGCACGCTGAAAGGCATCCTCGGCAGGCTCGATTACCTCGAAGACCTCGGCGTTACCTATGTCCATCTGATGCCTTGCCTGAAGCCGCGCCCCGGCGACAGCGACGGCGGCTATTCGGTGATGGACTACCGCCAGATCAACCCGGCCTACGGCACCATGGCGGATTTCGAGGCCGTCAGCGCCGCCTTGCGGGCGCGCGGCATGTCCCTTTGCGTGGACCTCGTGCTGAACCACACGGCCAAGGAACACGCCTGGGCGAGGAAGGCCGCCAAGGGCGACCCGAAATATCAGGACTACTACCTGATGTTCGATACGCCCGATCTGCCGCGGCAATATGAACGGACGCTGGTCGAGGTCTTCCCCGACAATGCCCCGGGCAACTTCACGCACTATCCCGAATTCGGCAAATGGGTCTGGACCACCTTCAACGAACACCAGTGGGACCTGAACTGGGCCAACCCGGCCGTGTTCCTGGAGATCGTCGAGGTCATGCTCTTCCTGGCCAACAAGGGCGTCGATGTCCTGCGGCTGGATGCGGTGGCCTTCATGTGGAAACGGATGGGCACGCGTTGCCAGTCGGAACCCGAGGTCCACATGATCCTCCAGGCCCTGCGGGCCTGCTCGCGCATCGCCTCGGCTGCGGTGATCCATCTGGAAGAGGCAATCGTCGCACCCGCCGAGATGCTGCCCTACCTCGGCCGCGGCAGGCATGACGGCAAGGAAGGCAACCTCGCCTACCACAACAGCCTGATGGTGCAGTTCTGGTCGGCGCTGGCCACCCGCGACACGCGGCTGATGACGCATGTCCTGGCCACCCATTTCCCCGACCGGCTGACCAACGCGACCTACGCCACCTACATCCGCTGCCACGATGACATCGGCTGGGCTGTGACCGACGAGGACGCCGCCGCCGTCGGCCTGTCCGGCCAGGCGCACCGCGCCTTCCTCTCGGATTTCTATGAAGGCAGCTTTCCGGGCAGCTTTGCGCAGGGGGCGCTGTTTCAGGCGAATCCGGCAACGGGCGACAAGCGCATCTCGGGCAGCTTCGCCTCACTGGCGGGGCTGGAGCGCGCCGGGAGTGCGGGCGATGCTGCCGGGGTCGAGATGGCGGTGCAGCGGATCCTCATGGGCCATGCGCTGATCGCGGCCTGGGGCGGCATTCCGCTGATCTACATGGGCGACGAGCTGGCCCTGACGAACGACTACAGCTATCAGAGCGACCCGCACCATGCGCATGACAGCCGCTGGGTCCACCGCCCCAGGATGAACTGGGCGCTTGCCGAGACGCGGCATACCGGCGACACGCCCGCCGCGCGGGTGTTCCGGGGCACCAGGCAGATCCTGGCCCGCCGTGCCGCCACGCCCGCCCTGCACGGCGCGGTGCCCGTGCGTGTCGCGACCTGCGGCAATCACGGGGTTTTCGCCTTCCAGCGGCTTGCCCCCACCGGAACCCTGCTGGGCCTGTTCAACTTCACCGAGGGCTGGCAGCAGGTGCCGGAAGCCTGGGCCCGGTCGCTGGGGGCGCAGGCGATGCACGATGCGCTGTCCGATCAGCGGGTGGAAACTCACCATGGCCAGATCGTCCTGCCACCCTATGCCAGGGTCTGGCTGACCTGACCCTGTCCACTGTGGGCATGTCCTGCCTCGCTGGCCTTGTCGGTGATGTGCGTTTGCGCACCAGGGGGCTGTCAATCAGGCTGCCCGGATGCCCCCACCCCCTCCCCTCCCCACGGAGGGGGGAGGAGAGGCGCCTGCTGTCCGGCGGTGCGCGTCAGGCGTGATAGGACCGCGCCCCGAAGATCGCGCTGCCCACCCGCACATGGGTTGCGCCTTGGGCGATTGCCGTCTCGAAGTCGCCGCTCATCCCCATCGACAGCGCGGAAAGCCCGTGATCGGCCGCCATTCGGGCCAGCATCGCGAAATGCGGCACCGGATCCTCGCCTTCAGGGGGAATGCACATCAGGCCGATAGGCGACAGATCCATCGCGCGGCAGTCCTTCAGAAAGCCGGAAAGATCGGCAGGCAGCACGCCGGCCTTCTGCGGCTCGGCCCCGGTGTTCACCTGCACGAAAAGCTGCGGCAGGCCGCCGCGCGCCTGTTGCAGGTTCGCCAGCTTCTGCGCCAGCGAGGGGCGGTCCAGCGTGTGGATCGCGTCGAACAGATCGACCGCCAGCTTTGCCTTGTTGGTCTGCAGGGGGCCGATCATGTGCAGTTCGATCGGGCCGAACCGCGCGGCCCAGGCCGGCCATTTCGCAGCAGCTTCCTGCACATAGTTTTCGCCGAACACGCGGTGGCCCTGTTCCAGCACCGCCTCCACCCGGTCGGGCGGCTGCACCTTGGATACGGCAATCAGCGTGACCGAGCCCTCGGCCCGCCCCGCCGCGCGTTCCGCCGCGCGAATCCGTGCCATGATATCCGCCAGGCCCATGATCTGCCCCCTTAGCTGCCGGGCAGACCCTAGCCCCTGGCGCAAAAAAGAAAAGAGCGGGCAATGCCCGCTCTTTCCCTATCGTCCGATCCCGAAGGATTAGAACGTGAACGACAGACCCATTTCCCAGACGGTATCATCGTCCAGGTTATCGTTGGTCACGTTGGCAACACCGCCAACCACCTTGGCGCCGCCGCCCAGATCATAGGCAGCACCCAGACCGAACGCTTCATGACCGTTGCCGGCAAAGTTCTCGAGATCGTTCGCCGAGTACTGAGCCGAGATGGTCAGCGCGTCCACGGTGTAGTCCATGTGCACGCCGTAGGCGTTCAGCTTGTCGCCAGCGGCATCCGGATCCCACTCCGACCACATCGCTTTGACGCTGACCGCGCCGAAGGTGCCGCCGCCATACAGCGAGACCACGGTGCCAGCAGCCGCCGACACGTTGTCGTCGTTGTAGCCGATGCCGACATAGGCATCGCCGAAGCTGTACTTCACGCCAACGGCATAGCCATCGCCTTCACCCGCAGAACCGATGTGGGCCGACGCGCCGAAGGTCAGCGGGCCACCCGAATAGGTGTAGTTCACGTCGTGGGTTTCACGGTCCGAGCTGTCACCGGTGAAGGCTTCGGCGATGTTGTCCACGCCAAGGCCCGACAGGCCGCCGATGTCCGGCAGGGTGGCAACTTCGTCGGCTTCGGCGACCGAACCCATCGACAGCTTGCCGAACGCGCCCGAGATGAAAGCCGAGGTGCCGTCGTCGTTCAGGTCGCCATCGGTTTTGTAGGTCGCGATGGTGGTTTCGAAGCCGAACGACAGGCCGGCATCGGTTTCGCCCGAGGCGCTGGCCGTCAGATAGGTTTCCAGGATCGAGCGCGGATCGCCGATGCCGTTGTCGCCAACACCCATCACGGCCGAGCCGGAGAACGTGATTTCCGCGGAAGCGAAGCCGGCCGACAGGGCCAGAACGCTGGACGCGAGGAGAACCTTTTTCATCTCTTTTCCCTCTTTCTTCAAGGTAAGCCCGCCGCAGGGGAATCCGCAGGGGGAATGACCGGTTTTTCATCTGGCACGCCGCGGATTGCAATCCAAACGGACCGGCCACACGAAATCGGCGCAAAGCTGGTGCAGCTATGCCACAGGTCGGGAAAGCCGGCCCCTTTGCCATCAGCTGACGCGCGCGCGTCACCTTGCGCGTCCGGCAAAAGCCCTTGGCACGCCGGGGTGGGTGGGCTAGACAGCAAGGCACGGACAGGCAGGGTGGTCGGATGAACTGGCATCGCGTTTCACGCATCGGACTGGCGACGGGTCTGGTCGCAATGCTTTCGGCCTGCGGCGGCGGCCTGTTCAACGGGGGCACCTCGACCGAACAGCAGATGACCCGGAAGGAGCGCGCCGAGGCCCAGCGTGCCGCCATCGCCAAGGCAGAGGGCAAGGATCAGCCGCGATCGACGGTCTGGGATCTGTTCTCGGCTGCCGACAACCCGAACACCACGGTCGAGGTGAACAAGTATATCTGGCAGGCCAGCCTTGAGGTGCTGAATTTTCTGCCCATCGAATCGGTCGATCCGTTCACCGGGGTGATCGTGACCGGCTATGGCCGGCCCCCGGGTGGCGGGCGGGCCTATCGGGCGACGATCTATGTGCAGGATCCGGCGCTGGATGCGCGCAGCCTGAAGGTGGCGTTGCAGGGCCAGGGCGGCGCGCCGGTCGCGCCCGAAACGGTGCGCGCGGTCGAGGATGCGATCCTGACCCGTGCCCGGCAGCTGCGGGTGCGCGACAGCAAGCTTTAGGGCGCTTGCCCGGGGCCTTGTGTCGGGGAAGGGGTGGACCTTTCCCGCTGCACATGTGTAATTCCGCGCGCAATTCCGCATGAGGCCCGTCGATGTCGCGCTATGACCCTTCGCTGATCGAACCCAAATGGCAGGACGCCTGGGAAAGGGCGGGGGCCTTCACCGCCCGCCGCGACCCCGCGAAGCCCAAGTATTACGTGCTGGAGATGTTCCCCTACCCCTCGGGGCGCATCCACATGGGGCACGTGCGCAACTACACGATGGGGGATGTGGTGGCGCGCTACAAGGCGGCGCAGGGGTTCAGCGTGCTGCACCCCATGGGCTGGGACGCCTTCGGCATGCCTGCCGAGAACGCCGCGATGGAACGGGGCGGCCATCCCAAGGACTGGACCTACGGCAACATCGCCGACATGAAGGCACAGATGAAGCCCTTGGGCCTGTCGATCGACTGGAGCCGGGAGCTGGCGACCTGCGACCCGGAATATTACGGCCAGCAGCAGGCCATGTTCCTTGACATGCTGGAGGCGGGTCTCGTGTATCGCAAGGCCGCCGTGGTCAACTGGGACCCGGTGGACATGACGGTGCTGGCCAACGAGCAGGTGATCGACGGCAAGGGCTGGCGGTCCGGCGCGGCGGTGGAGCGGCGCGAGCTGGTGCAGTGGTTCTTCCGCATCAGCGACTATTCCGAGGAACTGCTTTCCGCCCTGGACGGGCTGACCAACTGGCCCGAGAAGGTGCGCCTGATGCAGGCGAACTGGATCGGCAAGTCGCGCGGGCTGCAATTCGCGTTCCAGACGGTCGGTGCGCCGGAAGGCTTTGAAAGGCTGGAGGTCTATACCACGCGGCCCGACACGCTGATGGGGGCCAGCTTTGCCGCGATCAGCCCGGATCACCCGCTGGCCAAGGCGCTGGAGACCGACCCGAAGGTCGCCGCCTTCGTCGCGGAATGCCGCAAGGGCGGCACCAGCGCCGAAGAGATCGAGACGGCCGAGAAGATCGGCTACGACACCGGCATCCGGGTGAAGCATCCGCTTGATCCGGCGTGGGAGCTGCCGGTCTGGATCGCCAACTTCATCCTGATGGACTATGGCACCGGCGCGATCTTCGGCTGCCCGGCGCATGACCAGCGCGACTTTGACTTCGCCTCGAAATACGGGCTGCCGATCAAGGCGGTGTTCGTGGCCGAAGCGGCCGAGGATGCCCCCCTCACCGAAGCCTTCGTGCCGATGAAGTCGGAACGGGTGCGCTATGTCCGCGGTTTCGCCGGCGAGACGGTGCAGACCGGGGAAGAGGCCGTGGCGGCCGCCATCGCCCATGCCGAACGGCACGGCTATGGCCAGGGGGTCACGAAGTACCGGCTGCGCGACTGGGGCATCTCGCGGCAGCGCTA
This sequence comes from Tabrizicola caldifontis, assembly GCF_004762095.1. Classification (GTDB taxonomy): domain Bacteria; phylum Pseudomonadota; class Alphaproteobacteria; order Rhodobacterales; family Rhodobacteraceae; genus Tabrizicola; species Tabrizicola caldifontis. Next base: position 60,828 of record NZ_SIJH01000017.1, on the reverse strand, counting down.
CTGGGGCTGCCCGATCCCGGTCGTCCACTGCCCCTCCTGCGGCGTCGTGCCTGAGAAAAAGGAAAACCTGCCCATCGAGCTGCCCTATGACGTCAGCTTCGACAAGCCGGGCAATCCGCTGGACCGGCACCCGACCTGGCGCGATTGTGCCTGCCCGAAATGCGGCCAGCCGGCGAAGCGCGAGACGGACACGATGGACACCTTCGTCGATTCGTCCTGGTATTACGCCCGCTTCACCGCCCCTCGCGCCAAGACCCCCACGGTGGCGGAAGAGGCCGATTACTGGATGAACGTCGATCAGTACATCGGCGGCATCGAACACGCGATCCTGCATCTGCTCTACAGCCGGTTCTTCGCCCGGGCGATGCACCGGACCGGCCACCTGCCCGCAAAGGCGATCGAGCCGTTCAATGCGCTGTTCACGCAAGGAATGGTCACGCACGAAATCTACATGACCCGCGATGCGGCGGGCCGGCCGGTCTATCACCTGCCCGAGGAGGTGGTGCGCACCGAAACTGGCGCCACCCTGAAGGACGGCACCCCGGTCGAGATCATCCCCTCGGCCAAGATGTCGAAATCGAAGAAGAACGTCGTCGATCCGATGAACATCATCGCCCGGTTCGGCGCCGATACCGCGCGCTGGTTCGTGATGTCCGACAGCCCGCCCGAACGCGACGTGGAATGGACCAGCGCCGGGGCCGAAGCGGCTTTCAAGCACCTTTCCCGGGTCTGGTCGCTGTGTTCCCGCATCGGCGAGATGCCAGAGGGGCACAAGGGCGAGGGCGACGAGGAACTGGCGCGCGCGACCGCCCGGGCCATTGACGAGGTGACGAAGGGGATCGAAGGCTTTGCCTTCAACAAGGCCATCGCCAGCCTCTATGCCTTCACCAATACCATCGCCAGGGCCAACGCCTCGACCGCGGTGATGAAAGAGGCGATCCGCACGCTGGCGAAGTTGATGTCGCCGATGACCCCACACATTGCCGAGGAGGTCTGGGCGATGCAGGGCGGCGAGGGGCTTTGCGCGCAGGCGCCCTGGCCCAAGGCGGACCCGGCGCTGCTGGTTGACGACACGGTGACGCTGCCGATCCAGATCAACGGCAAGCGGCGGGCGGAAATCAGCGTGCCGAAGGACATGGCCATTCCCGAGGTTGAAAAGCTGGCGCTGGCGGACGAGGATGTGGTCAGATTTCTTGCCGGCCAGCCGGTCAAGAAGATCATCGTCGTTCCGGGCCGCATCATCAATGTCGTCGTCTAAGGCCAGCCTCCCCACCCGGACCCTCCCCCGCAAGGGGAAGAAAGCCACGGCTGCGCCCCTTGACCGCGGTAACGCGCCTGATGCGGTGCCGTCCTCTGCCTCTGTTGCAGAAGGACGGGTGGGTGCAGCAGAGTCCTGCCACCTGTCCCGCCGCGCCATCCTGGCCGCGCCCCTTGCCCTTGCCGCCTGCGGCTTCACGCCGGCCTATGCGCCTGGGGCGGGGGCTGATCGTCTGGTCGGCGCGATCTGGGTGCAGGATCCGACCGACAAGAACGGCTTCGATCTGGTCGAACGGCTGGAAGAGCGCCTGGGCCGGCCCCGCGACATTCGCTATGACCTTGCCTATACGATCACGACCGAGGCCGTGGGTGTGGGCATCACCTCGGACAACCGGATCACCCGCTATAACCTGAAAGGCGTGGTCAAATACAGGCTGACGGAACGCGCCACTGGGGCGCGCGTCGCCGGCGGGCGGGTGCAAAGCTTCACCGCATATTCGGCAACCGGATCCACCGTTGCGGGCCTGGCCGCCGAAGAGGACGCTGCCACCCGGCTGATGTACATCCTGGCCGACCAGATCGTGGCCCGGCTGATTGCCGCCTCGGCCTCCTGGCGATGATCCTGAAAGGGGTCGAGGCCGCCCGCTACTGCGCGAAACCGGATCCGTCGCGGGCGGGCCTTCTGATCTTTGGGGCCGACGCGATGCGGGTGGCCCTGAAGCGGCAAGAGGCGATCGCTGCCCTGGTAGGGCCTGACGGCGAAGCCGAGATGCGGCTGACGCGAATCGCGGGTGGCGATCTGCGCAAGGACGGCAGCCTGCTTCTGGATGCGATCAAGGCTGTCGGTTTCTTCCCCGGCCCCCGCGTTGCCTTTGTCGAGGATGCGACCGACAGCCTGGCTGATGCCGTCGGCGCCGCGCTGAAAGCCTGGCTGCCGGGCGATGCGGTGATCGTGGTCACGGCCGGCGGTCTGACCGGGAAATCCGCTCTCAAGACCCTGTTCGAAAAGCATCCTTCGGCGGTCAGCATCGGCCTGTACGACGATCCGCCCAGCCGGGAAGAGATCGAGGATGCGCTTAAGAAGGCCGGTCTGACCGACATCGACCATGAGGCGATGAACGACCTGAACACCCTGGCCCGCGCGCTTGACCCCGGCGATTTCCGTCAGACGCTGGAAAAGATCGCGCTTTACAAATACGGCGATCCCACGCCCCTGACCCCGACGGATGTCGCCGCCTTGGCACCTGCCACCATCGAGGCCGAGGTGGACGAACTGATCTCTGCCGTGGCTGAGGCGCGGACAAATGCCATCGGCCCGCTGTTCCGGCGGCTCGAGGGGCAGGGGACGCTACCGGTGACAATCTGCATCGCGGCACTGCGGCATTTCCGTATCCTGCATGCCGCGGCGACCGATCCGGCAGGACCGGCCGTGGGCATCCAGAAGGCGCGCGTGAACTTCAAGCAGAAGGATGCGATGGGGCGCCAGGCCGGGCAATGGGGAACGCGGGCGCTGGAAAGCGCCATCGCGATCCTGCTGGAGACCGATCTCATGCTGCGTTCGGCCAGCCGTGCACCCGGCATGGCGCTGATGGAACGTGCGTTGATCCGCATCGCGATGACGCGCCGCTGATCTCGGTGGCCGGACCATCCCCTGTCAGGGGCTTTTCCGACCGTTGCAGAGTTCAGGCGCGCAGGGCGCCGCCGGTGGCCTTGGTCACCTTTTCGATGATCTTCGCCGAAACCGCCTCGATCTCGGCCTCGGTCAGGGTCGCCTCGGTCGGTTGCAGCCGAACGGTCAGGGCGATGGACTTCTTGCCCGGTCCCATCTGCGCCTCGGCCTTTGGCCCGCTGAACTGGTCGAAGACGCGGACGCTTTCGATCAGCGTCTTGTCGGCCCCCTGCGCCGCGTTGACGGCCGTCAGCGCCTCGACGTGGGCATCCACGACGAAGGCGAAGTCGCGTTCCACCGCCTGCAGATCGCTGATCGACAGGGCGGGGCGGGTGGGGGTCTTGACCTTGGGCACCGGAACGTTGGCGACGAGGACGGTGAAGGCCACAGCGGGGCCCTTCACATCCAGCGCCTGCAGGATGCGGGGATGCACCTCGCCGAATGTCGCCATCACGGTCGGCCCCAGCCCGATCGCGCCCGACCGGCCGGGATGCCACCATTGGGCGACCTTGCGGCTGATCTGCGCCCGGGCCGGCGCGCCCAAGGCGGCCAGCACCGCCTCGGCATCAGCCTTGGCGTCGAACACATCGACCATCCGGCGCGACCCGTGCGGATCGCGTGGTGCAGTGGCGCCGACAAGCAGGCCCGCGGCCTGCAGGTGCTGTTCGCCGGGCTCGCCGCCATGGAAGGCAGGGCCGACCTCGAACAGCGCCAGATCCATGAAGCCGCGCGCCTGGTTGCGCGCCGCCGCCGCCAGAAGGCCGGGCAGAAGATCGGGGCGCAGATGCGTCATTTCCGAGGAGATCGGGTTTTCGATCCGCACAGCATCGGACCCGCCGCCGAACAGCGCGGCGGCCCTGGCGTCGATGAAGCTGTAGGTCACGCATTCGTTGTAGCCGAGCGCGGCGATCGTGCGGCGCGCGGTGCGTTCGCGGACCTGCAGCGGCGTCAGGATCGGGCGCGGCACGCCGGGCTGCGTGCGGGCCATCGGCGCGCCCTGCAGTTTCGTCAGGCTGGCGATACGGGCGACTTCCTCGACCAGGTCGGCATCGCCAAGAATGTCGGGGCGCCAGCTGGGCGGGATCGCGTCGTTGCCGTTCAGGGTAAAGCCCAGAGCTTCAAGTGTGGCGCGCTGGGTGGCCTCGGGGATCTCCATTCCCACAAGGCTGACAACGCGGGCGGGGTCCAGCCGGTAGCTGCGCATGGTGTCCAGCGGCGCGCCGTCCTGCACCACCGTCCCGGCCTCACCGCCGCACAGGTCGAGGATCATCTGCGTGGCCAGTTCCAGCCCCGGCAGGGTGAAGGCCGGATCCACCCCGCGTTCGAATCGGTAGCGGGCGTCCGAGTTGATCTTCAGCGCACGCCCCGTCGCGGCGATGGTGATGGGATCCCAGTAGGCCGATTCAAGGAAGACGTCGGTGGTGTCCGGCGTGCAGCCCGAAGCCTCGCCGCCCATGATCCCGGCAAGGGACTCCGGGCCGTTGTCATCGGCAATGACCATGTTGGCGGGGGAAAGCGCATAGGTCTTGCCATCCAGCGCGAGCAGGGCTTCCCCGTCGCGAGCCGGGCGGATCACCAGGTCGCCCTTCACCTTGGCGGCGTCGAAGACGTGCAGCGGCCGGTTCAGGCCGAAGGTGAAGTAGTTGGTGATGTCCACCAGCGCCGAGATCGGACGCAGGCCGATGGCTTTCAGGCGGGCCTGCATCCAGTCGGGCGAAGGGCCGTTCTTCACGCCGCGGATCAGCCGGCCGGCAAAGTGGGGGCAGCCCTTCGCCTTCAGCGCAGGGTCGATACGGACGCCGATGGGGGTGGGGAAGGTGCCCTTGACCGCAGTCACGGCGAGCGGCTTCAACTTCCCCAGTCCGCGCGCGGCGAGGTCGCGGGCGATGCCACGCACGCCAAGCGCGTCGGGACGGTTCGGGGTGACCTTGATCTCGATCACCGGGTCGTTCAGCCCGCGATAGTCGATGAAGCGCATCCCCAAGGGCGCATCGGCGGGCAGTTCGATGATGCCGTCGTGATTGTCCGAAAGCATCAGTTCGCGTTCGGAACACAGCATCCCGTTCGATTCCACCCCGCGGATCACGCTAGGCTTCAGATCGACTCCCGTTCCGGGAACATGGGTTCCCGGTGGCGCGAACACACCGATCAGACCGGTCCGCGCATTGGGTGCGCCGCAGACGACCTGCACCTCCTCGGCCCGGCCGCCGGGGCCATCGGGAAAGGTTTCCACCCGGCAGACGCGCAGGCGGTCGGCATTGGGGTGCTGCACGGCCTCGATCACCCGGCAGATGCGGAAGGCGCCCAGCCGTGCCGCAGGATCCTCGATGCCCTCGACCTCAAGCCCCAGATCGGTCAGCGCCTCGGCAATGGCGGCGACGCTGGCCTCGGTGTCGAGGTGGTCCTTCAGCCAGGACAGGGTGAATTTCATCATGCGGGCTCCCGGTGTGCTTGGCGCGACCGGGCTTAGCGCAAAGGGCGCGCAAGGGGAAGCCGGGTCAGCCGCCCGTGATCCGGGCGTGCAGGCTGAACAGCCCGATGAGGATCGGCTGGTGGACCAGGTAGATGATCAGCGAATGACGGCCGGGAAAGGCAAGCCACCGCAGCGTGGGCGACGGCAGCCGGGCGGGCCAGCGGTCGATCCGCAGCGCGCGGGCCAGCCCGATCCCGGCCAGCGCCGGCGCGGCCCAGGGAAAGAGCGGCACATAGTCGCCCATCATCGGGCGGCTTTCGGCCAGTCCCGTCCAGACCAGCCAGATCGGGTCGAAGGCCGGGCTCTGCACCTTGACGCCGATTGCAAAGACAGCGGCAGCCAGCGCCAGCGTCGCCGGCCAGGGAAGGCGCAGGGCCGCAAGGCCCAGCAGGCTGACCGCCGCGATGGCATGCAGGATGCCGAACCAGATCGGCCCGCCGGGAACGAACCAAAGGCTTGCCAGCGTGACCAGAACGGCCGCGCCCGCGATTCTGGCCCATCGGACCCAGAAAGGCCGCCAGCGGACGCCCTGCCCATGGGCCAGCCACAGGCTGACGCCGGAAAGGAACAGGAAGCTGCCCGCGATCGCCCGTGCGAAATAATACCAGAACGGCTGATAGATCGTTTCGGGCGGGATGTGGCCGAAAAGCGCAAGGTCGAAAGTAAAGTGAAAGATGACCATGCAGACGATCGCGATCGTCCGGGCAAGGTCTAGCGCGATCAGGCGGCCGGCGGGATGGTCGGGGTCGGTCATGAGGGCCAGAGTGGTGCGGATCGGCGTGGGGCGCAAGGCGCAGGGCCGCGCGCAACCCCGGCCCGCATCCCGAAGGCCCTGCCCGCGGCTGCGATGCGGCGCCTTGCCCTAGAACAGTTGCAGCAGCCGCTTGAGATAGTCGAGTTCCTCGGTCGGCCGCATCAGCTCGCCCGAACGGCGGCGGATCTCGTCCAGCAGTTCCTGCGCGCGGCGGTTCGGGTCGTTCTGCACTATGTTCTCGTCCGATCCGATCCGCGCGGTTTCGCCCGGGCGACGGCCGAGCGGGTCGCGGCCTGCGGGGTCGGCGCTGCCGAAGCGCTGGTCGCCACCCTGCGCATCGCGGTTTTCACGCTGTTCCTGGGCCAGCGCCTCGCCAAAGTTCTGCAAGCCGTCGCGCATCGCTTCCATCGCTTCGGCCTGACGGTCCAGCGCACCGTCCAGATCGCCGCTGCGCAGTGCCTCTTCCGCCTGTTCCATCGCGCGGCCCGCGCGGTCCAGGTTGCGGCGGCCTTCCTCTCCGGCAGCAGTGCCGTCGCCCGGCAGCTGGCCGCGCTGCAACTGGTCCAGCCGGTTGCGCAGTTCCTGCTGGCGTTCGGCCAGCGAGCCCTGGCCCTGGCCGTCGCCCTGCTGTTCGCCGCCCTCCTGCCCCTCCGGCTGCTGGCCGTTCCGGCCTTCCTGCATGTCGCGGTAGGCATCGTCGGACAGCTGTTGCTGGTCGCGCAGGGTCTGGCCCAGTTCGCCCATCGGGCCGCCCTGGCCCTGGCCGCCCTGGCCCTGAACGACCTGCATGTTCTGCATCAGCTGGCGCAGCTGTTCCATCAGTTCGGCAGCCTCGGCGGTGCGGCCTTCCTCCATCAGGCGCTGCAGCTCGTCCAGCATCTGCTGCAGCTGGTCGCCCGACATCATCTGGCCCTGCATCATCCCCTGCTGCTGCTGATCGGGGTTGCGCTGCGCCTCCTCGGCCAGTTCGCGCATGTATTCGTTCAGCGCCTGCTGCATCTCGCGCATCAGCTGGTCGATCTCCTCGGGCGAGGCGCCATTGCGGATCGCCTCGTCCAGCCGGTCCTGCGCGCGCTGCAGCCGTTCGAAGGCGTCCTGAAGATTTCCCTCCTCGACCATCAGCGCGATGGTCCACAGATCCTCGGCCAGCCGGTCGCGGTCCTCGACCGAGAGGCTGGCCTCACGCGCCTCAAGCTCGCGGATCAGTACGCGCAGGTAAAGGAAGGCCCGCTCATGCCGGATGAAACCTTCGGGCCGGTGCGTCACCGCCTTCAGCAGCTCCACCGCACGCGGGGCGTTGATCCGGTTCCACAGGATGTCCCGCCGCATCTCGATCAGCGCGGCGGCCAGGGGGTCGAAGAACCGTTTGCCGGGCAGCGTCACGCTGTAGGGTTGGGACTGGCCTTCCTGACCCGCCGCATCGACCGCCGCGAAGACCATGGTCACCGGAAGATTGGCGAAGACGTGCTTCGACAGGTCGTCGATCAGCGTCTCGGCAATGTCGGTCCGCTTGCCCGACAGGGGCATGGGCAGATCCAGCGTCACCGGCTCTACCGGCTCGGGGTCGGGGGCAAGCCCGTGGCGGCGGTCGATCCTGGCCAGGTCAAGGGTGATGGTGACCCGGCCCGCGACGACGCCGTAATCGTCGGTGGCCGTGAACCCCTGCCTGAAGCGGCCGTCCGCCTCGCGCCCCATGGCGCCGGAAACCGCGATCACCGGCAGGCCGTCGGGCAGCGCCTTGATCTGCCATTCGCGGCCGTTCGGTCCCTCTATCGCCAGGTGGCCGGAGCGGGTGACGGTCAGGTCGCTGACGCCGGCCATGCCCTCGGGCGCGGCTGCCGCAGGTGTGGCCCCGCCTTCCGAGGGCGTGGCGGGTGGTGGTGGGTCGGCGACAGTCTGCGTGACCGTCAGGCCGCCTTCCGGGCCATAGACCCGGATCTGGATCCGGGTGCCGGTCGGCAGTTCGATGGTGTCGGCGGTGATTTCGTTCAGGTAAAGCGATGGCTTTCCGGTATAGGCCGGCGGCTGGGCCCAGCCTTCCCAGCTTGGCCCGCCCGGCATGGCGACAGCTGCGCCGGGTGCCAGGCCCGATACGCTGGCCACACGCCAGAAGGATCCGAAGATCAGCGCCATGACAAAGGCGGTCAGCGCGACGTAGCGCAAGGAAAACGGGTCGCGCGACGACAGTCGCAGGTCGGGCGGCACGGGGCGGGCAGTTGCGGCGCGGGCGGCCATGCGGTCAAGATGTGCCTGCCATACGGCCAGCGAAGCGGGGTCTGCCGTGCCGATGGCCTGCCGGTCCAGCAGGGCCGATATGGGGCGCCCCGGCATCGTTGCATCCAGCCGGACAAGCGCGTCGATCATCGTGGGTTTGCGGAAGCGCCGCAGGCCCAGCCCCAGAAGGACCAGCGCGGCAAGACCGACCAAGCCCCCGCCGATCTGCGCCCAGCGCAGGGGTCCGACATCCTGAACGCCGAAGGCAAGCGCCGCCAGTACCAGCAGAATCAGCGACCACAGTGGCCAGAAGGCGCGCGCCAGCCGCTCTGACCACAGCCCCAGAAGCGTCAGGCGCATCGGCCAGACAAGTGTTTTCAGCGGCGGTTCCGGGGTCTTTCCAGTCATCTCACCTGCCCTGGGACGGCCCCGACACGCTGCATCGCGTCACAGCCACGGCGGAATGGTATCGCGCCGCAGGATTTCGTCAAAGGTCGGTCTTTCCCTGATGACAGCGAAGTGATCCCCGTTGACCAGCACCTCCGGTACCAGCGGCCGGGTGTTGTATTCCGAGGCCATCACCGCGCCATAGGCACCGGCCGAGCGGAAGGCGATCAGGTCGCCTTCTGCCACCAGCGGCAGCTCGCGCCCCCTGGCAAAGGTGTCACCGGTCTCGCAGACCGGACCGACCACGTCGAACTCCTGCGTCGGCGCCGCAACGGGGGGCTCGGCCACGGTCACGATGTCATGGTGCGCACCATACATCGAGGGGCGCACCAGATCGTTCATCGCCGCGTCGAGGATCAGGAAATCGCGCCCCTCACCATTCTTGATGTAGATGACAGACGCCACCAGAAGACCCGCATTGCCGGAAATCAGCCTTCCGGGCTCGATCTCGATCTCGCAGCCCAGATCGCCGACCGTCCGCTTGATCAGCGCGCCATAGTCGGTGGGCAGGGGCGGCGCCTCGTTCGAGCGGGTGTAGGGGATGCCAAGCCCGCCGCCGAGGTCGAGGCGGGTGATGGTGTGGCCTTCGCTGCGCAGGCGGCGGGTCAGGTCGGCGACCTTGAGATAGGCCTGTTCGAAGGGTTCCAACTCGGTCAGCTGGCTGCCGATGTGGACGTCGATGCCGACCACCTGAAGCCCCGGCAGGGCGGCGGCTTCGGCATAGACCTCGGACGCACGGGCAATCGGTATGCCGAACTTGTTCTCCTTCTTGCCGGTGGCGATCTTCTCGTGCGTGCGCGCGTCCACATCCGGGTTGACGCGAATGGTGATCGGCGCGGTCAGGCCAAGCGAGGTCGCCACCTCGGACAGGGCGCGCAGTTCTGGTTCGCTTTCGACGTTGAACTGGCGGATCCCGCCGGTCAGCGCCAGCCGCATCTCCTCGCGCGTTTTCCCCACGCCCGAGAACACGATGCGCTCGCCCGGCACACCCGCGGCCTTTGCCCGCAGGTATTCCCCGCCCGAGACCACATCCATCCCCGCGCCCAGATTGCCCAGTGTCTTCAGCACCGCGACGTTCGACAGCGACTTGATCGCGAAGCACACCAGATGCGGCAAGGGGGCCAGAGCATCGGTGAACAGCCGGTAGTGCCGCGTCAGCGTCGCGGTGGAATAGACATAGAACGGGGTGCCCACTGTCGCGGCGATATCGGGGATCGCCACACCCTCGGCGTGCAGCGTGCCGTTCCGGTAAAGAAAATGGTCCATCGTCGCCCCCATTCGCCCGTGCCGTCATAGCCAAGCGCCGCGCGGGTGCAAAGCGCCGATTTCGGACCTCTGGCCATTCGCGCCCGGCTGGCTAGGATGTCCGCCAGCAAGGAGATCGCCATGGCACGCACCGTCATCATCGAGGCCCACGGTGGGCCCGAGGTTATGAAACTGATCGACCGCCCGGTCGGGGAACCGGGGCCCGGGGAAATCCGCATCCGGCACATGGCCTGCGGTCTGAACTTCATCGACATCTATCAGCGCACGGGGCTTTATCCTCTGCCGCTTCCGGCGGCGCTGGGCATGGAAGGGTCTGGCGTGGTCGAGGCGGTGGGGCCGGGCGTCACCCACCTGAAACCGGGCGACCGGGCGGCCTATGCGGCGAACCTGCCCGGTGCCTATGCCGAGGCGCGCGTCATGCCTGCCGCCCAGGTCTGCCCCCTGCCCGAAGGCATCGGCTTCGACGAAGGGGCGGCGATGATGCTGAAGGGCATGACGGTACACTACCTTTTCCGCCGCACCACGCCCCTGAAGGCCGGGGATACGGTGCTGTTTCATGCGGCCGCCGGCGGCGTCGGTCTCATCGCCTGCCAGTGGGCCAGGGCGGAAGGCATCACCCTCATCGCCACGGCCGGGTCGGACGAGAAATGCCGCCTTGCGCTCGACCATGGCGCGGCCCACGCAATCAACTACCGGAGCGAGGATTTCGTCGCCCGCGTGAAGGAGTTGACGGGCGGCAAGGGCGTCGATGTGGTGATGGACGCGGTCGGAAAGGACACGTTCGACGGCAGCCTTGACTGCCTGAAACCCCTGGGGATGCTGATTTCCTTCGGCAACGCCAGCGGCAAGGTACCGCCTTTCGACATCGGCATCCTGGCGGCGAAGGGCTCGCTCAAGCTGACCCGGCAGACGATCTTCACCCACATCGCAGACCATGCCACCTGCCAGCAGATGGCGCGCGAACTGTTCGACATGGTCCTGTCGGGCAAGGTGAAGATCCGCATCGACCAGCGCTTCCCTCTCGACCGGGTGGCAGATGCCCACCGCGCGCTCGAATCCCGCGCCACGACCGGGCAGACCATCCTGACGCCCTGATCTTCCTGTCTGCTCGCGCATCCTCACAGGGACCGGTCGTGAAGGCCCCCGGCGCCAAGGCGCGCTGGCGCTTGCGCCGGAGGCGGGGCAAGAACCTTGCGCGCAATGCGCTCAATGCGGTCGCCGGGCCGAGCGCAGGAACAGATACAGCGGCAGCCCGCAACTGACGCCGATGCAGAAGGTCGCCGGGATCGCCACCAGATGCGCCCAGGCCCGGCGACCGATCGCCTCGGCCAGGATCCAGACGGTCAGGGCTATCGCCGCGATGGTCAGATCCCAGGTCAGCCCCGTCGTCGAGGCATTGACATACCAGGCGTCGATCAGCCCGGACAGGCCGGTGCCCGTCTCGCGCATGTAGGTGACGAACCAGTACATCGGATGCACCGCCCCCCAGATCGCCAGCGCAAGGTAGGCCAGACGCAGCGGGCTCACTTGACCGCCACGCCGATCTGCGCTTCGCCCGAAATGCTCAGTCCGGGTTTCGCGGGGGGCTGAGGTTCGCCATCGGCGCCGCAGGCGGCAAGGGCAAGGCAGGCGACAAGGAAAAGACGGGTCATCGCGGATCCTTTGCTTCGGTCAGGTCGGGACCGAGGGTTGCACCCCGGCCCGCGTCTGGCAAGGCGGGGATCGCCCGGCCTTACCCGAGGATTGCCTTCCAGCGCGCGATCTGTTCCCGCACCCGCTCTGGCGCCGTTCCACCATAGGATGTGCGGCTGCGAACCGAATTTTCCACCCCGAGAACGCTGAAGACCTCGGCCGTGATTGCGGGGTGAACAGACTGCATCTGGGCAAGGCTCAGCTGCGGCAGGTCGATGCCCTGCGCCTCGGCCATGGCGACCAGGGCACCCGTCACATGATGCGCCTCGCGGAACGGCAGGCCAAGCGCGCGCACCAGCCAGTCGGCCAGGTCGGTCGCGGTGGAAAACCCGCTGGCCGCCGCTGCCGCCAGAACCTCGCGGTTGGCGGCCATGTCACCGACCATCCCGGTCATCGCGGCCAGCCCCAGCATCAGGTTGTCAGCGGCGTCGAAAACCTGTTCCTTGTCTTCCTGCATGTCCTTGGAATAGGTCAGCGCCAGCCCTTTCATCACTGTGAACAGGGCCACCGTCGCCCCGAGAATCCGCCCAAGCTTGGCGCGCAGAAGCTCGGCCGCGTCGGGGTTCTTCTTCTGGGGCATGATGCTCGACCCGGTGGTCCACCTGTCCGACAGGCGCACGAACCGGAACTGCGCGCTGGACCAGATCACCAGCTCTTCGGCAAAGCGCGACAGGTGCATGGCGCAGATCGAGGCCGCTGACAGGAACTCCAGCGCGAAATCCCGGTCACTGACCGAATCCAGGCTGTTCGCCGTCGGCCGGTCGAAGCCCAGGGCCTTCGCGGTCATGTGCCGGTCGATGGGAAAGCTGGTTCCAGCCAGCGCCGCCGCGCCCAGCGGGCATTCATTCATCCGCCGCCGCGCATCCTCGAACCGCGACCGGTCGCGGGCCAGCATTTCGACATAGGCCAGCATGTGGTGGCCCCAGGTCACCGGCTGCGCGGTCTGCAGGTGGGTGAAGCCAGGCATCACCCAATCCGCCCCGGCCTCGGCCTGCGCCAGGAACGCCCGCATCAGCCCGGTCAGCCCGGCAATGGCCTGATCGCACTGGTCGCGGACCCACAGCCGGAAATCCACCGCCACCTGATCGTTGCGCGACCGTCCGGTGTGCAGCCGCTTGCCCGCCTCGCCGATCCGCTCGGTCAGCCGGGCCTCGATGTTCAGGTGGATGTCCTCAAGCTCGGGCGTGAAGGGGAACTGGCCCGCCTCGATCTCTGACAAGATCGCGAGCAGCCCTTCCCCAATCGCCTCGGCATCCTTATTGCTGATGATGCCCTGCGCGGCCAACATGGCGGCATGGGCCCGGCTGCCCGCGATATCCTGCGCGTAAAGCCGCTGGTCGAACCCGATCGAGGCGTTGATCGCCTGCATGATCGCATCCGGCCCGGCTGAGAAACGCCCGCCCCACATCTGGTTGGCGGCTTTGGACGGGGGGCTGTCGGTCATGAGGGCGGCCTTCGGATGAGGTGGAACGTGCGGAAATTTCTGGTCGTCCTCTACACGGGCTTCCTGCTTGGTGCAAACCCGGTTGCGGCCGATGTCGCATCCCTGCGCGACGGCGACATGAAGAAGCTTGCCCTGCATGACGAACCGGTCGCCATCCCCGAGGTCGTGCTGCTGGATGCCCGGGACGGCCAGCACAGCCTGTCCGGCTACAGGGGCAAATGGGTGGTGCTGAACTTCTGGGCCACCTGGTGCGCCCCATGCCGGCACGAGATGCCCTCGCTTGACCGGTTGCAGGCGGCGATGCCCGAGATTGCGGTGGTGCCGGTAGCTACCGGCCGGAATGCCGTGGCCGGGATCGAGCGCTTCTTCGCCGAGATCGAGATCCGGCATCTGCCCGTTCTGCGCGACCCCAAATCCGAACTGGCGCGCGGGATGGGGGTCATGGGCCTGCCGGTAACCGTGATCCTGAACCCCGAGGGGCAGGAGGTCGCCCGTCTGATCGGCGATGCCGAATGGGACAGCAACAGCGCCAAGGCGATTCTCGCGGCGCTTGCGTCCGGGTCGTAGGGGGGTCAGAGTCGGCGCCGCGCCCGCAGGGCCGCGCCGATGGTGCCGTCGTCGAGATAGTCGAGTTCCCCGCCGATCGGCACGCCCTGCGCCAGGGTCGTGATCTGCGCATCGGTGCCGGCCAGCGCATCGGCAATGTAATGCGCGGTGGTCTGGCCATCGACCGTCGCGTTCAGCGCCAGGATCACCTCGCGGGTGCCTTCCGTGGCCACCCGCTCGACCAGACGCGGGATGCCCAGCTCATCGGGGCCGATCGCGTCCAGCGCAGACAGCGTGCCGCCCAGCACATGATATCGGCCTCGAAAGACCTGCCCCCGCTCCATCGCCCAGAGGTCAGCCACATCCTCGACCACGCAGATTTCACCCGTCGCGCGCGCGGGATCGGCGCAGATCGCGCAGGTCTCGGTGGTGGAGATGTTGCCGCAGACCTGACAGTCCTTCGCGGTCAATGCGACCTCGGCCATGGCCTGGGCAAGCGGTGCCATCAACTGCGCGCGCTTCTTCAACAGGACCAGCACCGCCCGCCGCGCTGACCGGGGACCAAGGCCGGGAAGCCGGGCCATCAGGTCGATCAGGGCCTCGATGCCGGTTTGGTCCACCATCTCAAAACGGCAGTTTCATGCCCGGCGGCACGCCCATGGCTTCCGCCAGCTTCGCCATTTCCGCCTCGGTCCGCTCACGCGCCTTCGCCTGCGCGTCACGGATCGCGGCAAGGATCAGATCCTCGACCACTTCCTTTTCCGACGCCACCAGGATCGAGGGGTCGATGTCCAGCCCCGTCACCTCGCCCTTGGCGGTGGCTCGGGCCTTTACCAGCCCCGCCCCGGCCTCGCCGATCACGACGGTGCGCGCCAGTTCCGCCTGAAGCTCGGCATATTTCGCCTGCATCTCGGTGGCGGCCTTCATCATCTTGGCCATGTCGCCAAGCCCGCCCAATCCGCCCAGACCTTTCAGCATGTCGTTCTCCGTCCGTTTCGTCCGAGATACGGTCCCGACCGCACCGGCGCAAGGTGGGCGTCATTCTTCAAAGGGATCCCAGTCCTCGTCCGTTTCGGGTTCGGCGGCTGGCATCGCCGACGAAGCAGCTTCGGCGGTCAGGGCTTCGGGGGTTCTGACCTCGGTGATCTTCGCGCCGGGAAAGGCTGTCAGGATCGCCTGGACCAGGGGGTTTCCTGCTGCTTCCGCGCGCAGGCGTGCCAGTTCCAGATCCCGCGCCTCGGCGATCGTCGGGGCCCCGCCCGACGACACGACCGAAACGGCCCAGCGCGTGCCGGTCCAGCCCTGCAGACGCTGGCCAAGGCGTGCGGCCAGGTCGGATCTTGCACCGGGAGCGAGTTCGAATTCGATCCGTCCGGGCGAATAGCGCACCAGCCGCAGGCCGGTTTCCACCTCGTTCAGAAGCAGCATGTCGCGTCGGGACCGGATCAGTTCGACCACCGATTCAAAGGTCGCATAGACCTGCAGCTGCCCCGCAGCCAGCGCCGGGGCGGCGGCGGTCATGGTCGGGCCGAGGCTGGGGGCCGCATGGGCCGGCGCAAGGCGTGGGGCATGGACCGTGCCGCCGCCGTTGCCAATCCCCGTGCCGCCGCCGGCCGCGGCCTCACCCGGCATCGCGGGCGGGCGCGGGCTTTCGGACAGCTTCCTGACCAGCGTCTCGGGGTCGGGCAGGTCGGCGACATGGGTCAGGCGGATCACCGCCATTTCGGCCGCCATCATCGCGTTCGGGGCCAGCGCCACCTCTTCGATGGCCTTGAGCAGCATCTGCCACATCCGCGTCAGCGCCCGCATCGGCAGGCGCGCCGCCATGTCCTGCCCGCGCGCCTGTTCGTCGGGCGGCGTGGTCGGATCCTCGGCCGAGGCCGGGTTGATCTTGATGACTGAAATCCAGTGCGTGATCTCGGCCAGGTCGCGCAGCACGGCCATCGGGTCGGCCCCGTCGGCATATTGCGCCGAAAGCTCCGCCAGCGCCGCAGCTGCGTCGCCCTTCATGATCAGATCGAAGAGGTCCAGCGTCCGGCCCCGGTCGGCCAGCCCCAGCATGGCGCGCACCTGGTCGCCGGTGGTTTCCCCCGCGCCATGGGCGATGGCCTGGTCCATCAGGCTCATCGCGTCGCGGACCGAGCCTTCGGCGGCGCGGGTGATCAGGGCCAGCGCCTCGGGGGCAAGCTTCGCGCCCTCGGCCTCAGCGACCTTCGCCAGATGGGCCATCATCACCTCGGGCTCGATCCGCTTCAGGTCGAAGCGCTGGCAGCGCGACAGGACCGTGACGGGGACCTTGCGGATCTCGGTGGTGGCGAAGATGAACTTCACATGCGCAGGCGGTTCCTCAAGCGTCTTGAGAAGCGCGTTGAAGGCCGCGGTGGACAGCATGTGCACTTCGTCGATGATGTAGACCTTGAAGCGCGCCGAGGCCGCCCGATAGTGGACCGAGTCGATGATCTCGCGGATGTCGCCGACCCCGGTTCGCGAGGCTGCGTCCATTTCCAGCACATCGACGTGGCGGCCCTCGGCGATGGCGCGGCAGGGCTCGCAGACCCCGCAGGGTTCGGTGGTGGGGCCGCCGGTGCCGTCGGGGCCGATGCAGTTCAGCCCCTTGGCGATGATGCGGGCGGTGGTGGTCTTGCCGACCCCGCGCACGCCGGTCATCACGAAGGCATGGGCGATCCGGTCTGCGGCGAAGGCGTTCTTCAGGGTGCGCACCATCGCCTCTTGCCCGATCAGGTCGGCAAAGGTCTGCGGGCGGTATTTGCGGGCAAGGACCTGATAGGCGGGCTGGTCTGACATGGACACTCCTGTTGCGGAAAGCTTAGACGCCTGGGGCAGAGGGGACAAGGTGAGAGGCCGGACCGTGCCGAGCAGAAAGGAAATGATGTGAAAGCAGCTATTTGACTGATTGCCCTGCCGATCTTTCCGGCTGCGCCTGTAGCGCCGTGCGCAGCAGGTCTGGCGCCAGCACCGTCAAGGCGCGACGCCTTGAGTTTCAGATTCATTGATCTTCCAATCCAGAACAGACGATTGCTGCAAGGTCTGCGCAGGCGAGGAAGGTCTTTGTGAAGCGGTCGTAGCGTAAAGCCTTGCCGACCGACTTCCGGCCCGGGATGCAGGGGCGCAACCCCGTGTCTTTCAACGCGTTGCGGAACCAGCCGGCGCTTTAGCCCCGATGGGCATTCAGCCATTCGGCGGCAGGCAGACTGCGCGGCAGGGGCGCAGCAGCGGTGCAGGCGCTGTCCTGGCCCGCGGCCATGAAGAACCGCAGCTGGCGCCCTCTCACGTCTGCAAAGGCCTACCGCCCGGTGTTCATTGCACCCTTCAAGCACCCGATCAGGCGCCCGTGCCTGTCATAAGGTGCTCCTTTCGGCCCCAAGGCTTGATGCCTTGCGATACGTCGCGCCGATCATGGCGCCCCTCTCCCCGGTCCCTCCGCTTTCAGCGATTGCAGGGTGGTCTTCGGCAGTCATGCTCCCGACGCGCATCTCGCCATTGCAACCTGTCGCGATTGATGAAGACAATCCCGCTCGACCCGCGCCCATCATCGACGTGTGGCTTGCCCTGGCCCTTGGGAAAGAAGGGCGCCGCCCTCCATCTGCGTCCTGGACAGCGAGAATGGATTGCTCATCATCCCCGCCGGTTCGGGGGCCTGAATCACGCCGACCGTCCGCCATCAGGCGAAGGAACGGATCCTGACCCCTGGGGGGCCGGTATGACCTTGCCGGGGTTCATCCGGTTGTCCGGGTCCAGCGCCGCCTTGACTGCCCGCATCACCTCCAGCGCGACCGGGTTCTTCCGCCGCGCCATCGAGTTCAGCTTGGACAACCCTACCCCGTGTTCAGCCGAAAAACTGCCGCCAAGCTCGGCCACCACATCCTCGACCGTCTCCATCACGCGGTCCTTCAGCGCGGCATCCTCACGGGTCGGAAAGACGGTGAAATGCAGGTTGCCGTCGCCCAGATGGGCAACCGTCAGGGTCCGGTGTCCGGGGTCCAGCACCTCGAGTCGGCGCAGGGCCTCGTTCAGGAAGCGCTCCACCCGGTCCAGCGGCAGGCAGACGTCGGTATCGACGACCGGGGTCAGGCCGACGCAGATTTCCGCCGCCGCCTCGCGCCGGGCCCACATCGCGCGGCGCTGCTGTTCGTTGCGCGCCACCACGGCATCGGTGACCAGCCCTTCCTCCATCATGCCCATCAGCACGCTTTCCAGAAGGCTCACCAGTGGCACCTCGCCGGCCTCGTCCGGCGCGGCCTCGGCGGACACGGTGGTCGCCGCCTCGATCAGGATCGTCACCTCGGGGATATGGTCGAAGGGCAGGCCCAGGTCGGGCCGCGCGGCGCGCAGCCGTTCGGAATAGCTGCGCGGCATGAACTCGAAGGCCTCGACCCGGCCCCCCGTCGCCTCCTGCATCTGGTTCAGAAGCACCAGTGCGTCGGGCAGCGACCGCGCGGCCAGCGTCGCCGTTGCATAAGCCTTGGGCGCCGGAACCAGCTTCATCACCGCCGCGGTGATGATCCCCAGCGTGCCTTCCGCGCCGATGAACATCTGTTTCAGGTCATAGCCCGAATTGTCCTTGTGCAGCTCGCTCATCAGGTCCAGCACGCGTCCGTCGGCCAGCACCACCTCCAGCCCCAGGCAAAGGCCCCGGGTAGAGCCATAGCGCAGCACGTTCGACCCGCCCGCATTGGTGGACAGAACGCCTCCCAGCATTGCCGACCCCCGCGCGCCGAACCACAGGGGGAAATACAGCCCCTCCGCCTCGGCCGCGTCGTGCAGGCGCGACAAGATCACCCCGGCTTCGGCCACCACCAGGCGCGCGTCGCGCTTGACGGCGCGGATGCGGTTCATCCGCTCCAGGCTGACCATCAGCCCGCCCTTGGTCATCGTGCCGCCGACCAGCCCGGTATTGCCTCCGATCGGCACCACCGGCAGCCCATGGGCAGCGGCGATCTTCACGCAGGCCGCAACCTCGGCCGTGGAGGCAGGCCGCGCCACCGCGACCGGGGCGCCGTGATACTTGCCCATCCAGTCGCGCGCATGGCCAGCCGTATCAGCCCCGGTCAGCACGTTCGCCGCACCGATGGCCGCCTGAAGATCCTCGATCAAACCCATCACCGTCCCCCGTGTCGGGGCGAGCCTAATCCAGCGGTGCTCAGGGAAACAGCCCCTCGCAATACCAGCCGTCGGTCACCGCGCCGCCCCGGCCGTAGAAGAGCCACAGCTTCTCGCCGCCTTCCACCTCGACCCGCCAGTAGTCGCGTGCGCCGCCACGCCAGTCGGGATCCTCCAGCCACCATTCCGGCATCAGCCGCTCCGGTCCTGCCGCCATGCGCAGGGTGAAGTCGCGCCGCCGCCAGCGGAAGCGCGCGGGCGGTTCGGGGGTTTCGGGCGCGTCCACCGGCTCGGGCCGGAAGATGATCAGTGGGCGCGGCGTGGGGGATGCCGGCCAGGGTCCGTCATGCGCCTGGCTCCAGGCGGCCATCAGCACCTGCGCCGCCTTGGCCGGCACATGGCTGTCGGAAGGGGCAAGCCGCGTCACCGCCTCGTGCCCCAGCCGCGCGCCCAGCCGGCCGACCAGATCGTCCAGCGCATGGGCGCGGTCCGCTGCGCGGGCCATGGCCGCCGCCGTCACCTCCATCTGGCCGCGATGCTGGACCTGCACCATCGCCTCGGTCACCAGCGCCTCGACCCGCAGGCAGTCGATCCCGAAGCCGGGGTCGATCTGGTCCAGCTTCAGATGCAGCAGCGGGCGGATGCGGTCGGGCGTGTCGGCGGCGCGGGCGAGACCGACCTCGATCACCGAGACCCCGCCATCGGCCCGGAAGGCCTGAACCGCCACCCGCCGCGCGCCCCGGCCGCGTTCGCGCAGCCGGTCGCAGAGGGGCGGCAGCAGCCGGTCGAGCGCCGCCTCGATATCCGACCGCAAGCCGATCGGGTCGGGCAGCGTCAGGCGCACCGCGAAATGCAGCGGCGGGCGCGCGGGGGTGATGGGCTCCGGCTCCATCCCCATCGCCTGATCCAGCCGGCGCAGCGTGTCGGCGCCGAAGCGGCGGGCGAGTGCGGCGCGCGGCAGCTCCATCAGGTCGGCCACCCGCTTCAGCCCCAGCCGCATCAGCCGCTCGACCGTCGCGCCTTCCAGCCGCAGGGCGGCAAGCGGCAGGTCGGCCAGGGCCTCGCGCAAACCGCCCGGGGGGGCGATCACCGCAGCCTCCGCCCCCCGCGCCGTCACCGGGCGCGGCGGGCTGCCGCCCCGTTCCCAGCCCCGGCGCCTGGCGGCACGTGAGCGGGTGGCCCGCGCCTCCTGGTCGATCATGTCGCCCGACCGCAGCGGCGCCACCCCGGCCCGGGCATAGCGCGCCAGCCCCCAGGCCGCGCCCGGCGTGTCGGCGATCCCCGCGCGCACCGTCAGCCCCAGATCGGCGCAATCGCCCGCGACCTGCGCCAGCACCGCCTCTTCGCCCCCGAACAGATGCGCCGTTCCGGTCAGGTCGATCATCAGCCCGGCGGGCGGTTCCTCGGCCACCCAGGGCGAGAAGCGCCCCGCCCAGCGGCGAAGACCGGTCAGGAACCGTGCCTCGGCAAGCGGATCCTCGGCCACCGTCAAGAGGGCCGGGCAGATCGCCGTGGCATCGCGCAGGGCCTGGCCGGGCACCAGCCCTGCCGCCTCGGCCCCCGGCGACAGCGACACCAGCACCTGCGCGCCGCCCCTGTCCCCCACCACGGCCAGGGGCGGGGCGTCGATGTCCTGCCGGCGCCGCAGCACCCGTTCCGCCGCCAGCCGCGGAAACCACAGCGAAAGGATGCGACGCCCGGCCATCTCCGACTCTCTTGTTCGCCATATGTTCCTTATTGCCAGCTGATATGCGGCAGGTCGAGTCCCCCCTGCGACCCCGGATGACAACTGCGTGAGGGCCGGAAGCCCGCACTTCCGCGACGGACTGCCGCCCCTATACTTCCCCGGCAATCCAGCACGGGAGCCAAAGAATGAAACATGTCAAAGCCTTCGCCATCGGGGCCGTTCTGGCTGCCGGTGCCGCCTTTGCCCAGGATGTCGAACCCACCGATCCCAATGCCGTTGCCCGGTCCGAGCTGATGAAGCTGGTGGGCATGAACACGGGCATCCTTGGCAACATGGCCCAGGGCAAGGATCCCTATGATGCCGCCAAGGCCGAGGCGGCCAAGGCCGCCCTGATCGAGGCCGCAGGCAAGATCGAGGCCACCTTCGCCGAACAGGGCGGGGCTGACCCGGCCTCCGAGGCCAAGCCCGAGATCTGGGCGAACTGGGATGACTTCCTGGCCAAGGCCAAGGCCATGGGCGATGCCGCTGGCGCCATCGACGTCGCCTCGGTCGAAAGCATCGGCGCGGGCATGGGTGCCATCGGCGGCACCTGCCGCGACTGCCATTCCACATACCGCGTGATGAAGAACTGATCCGGCCCACTGGGCAGGATACAGGGCCCCGGTCCGATCCAGCCGGGGCCTTCTGCTGCCGCAGCCGATCACCCCAACCTTGCCGCAGCCGTTCCGCTGACGGTCATCTAAGGTGTTCAGAGTAACGCCAGAGGGCGCGGATCAGCCGCAGACCACCCGCTCGATCACGTCGCGCCGGTCCAGCCAGAAGTTCAGTCTGTCGGCGCGGTAGTCCATCGTCACTGCCATGCCATGCTGGATCACCCGCACGTCCTGGGAAAACCGCATCCCGTCCAGCATCACCCCGGGCTTGCCCACCAGATACTGATAGGCCGATGCACCGCAGGCGTCGGGGGGCTCGGTCGGCAGGGGCTCGGTCACCACGCAGGCGGCCAGCAGCGGCGCGGCAAGCGCAAGGGCGACAATCGCATGTCTCATGGTCGTTTCCTGAATTGCCTTTCGCGGCAGTCTGTCACACCTTGGCCCGGACCATAAGGGAGGGAAAACCTGATGCGCACCCGTGCCGCCGTCGCCGTCGCCGCCGGAAAACCGCTTGAAATCATGGAAGTGAACCTCGACGACCCGAAAGAGGGCGAGGTTCTGGTCGAGATCAAGGCCACCGGCATCTGCCATACCGACGAATTCACGCTGTCGGGCGCCGACCCCGAAGGCATCTTCCCCTCGATCCTGGGGCACGAGGGCGCGGGGGTGGTGGTGAAGTGCGGCCCCGGCGTCAAGACGCTGAAACCGGGGGATCACGTCATCCCGCTTTACACCCCCGAATGCCGGGAATGCCCCTCGTGCCTTTCCCGCAAGACCAACCTCTGCACCGCGATCCGCGACACGCAGGGCAAGGGGCTGATGCCGGACGGGACGACGCGGTTCTCGATGCTCGACGGCACGCCGATCCATCACTACATGGGCTGCTCGACCTTCGCCAACCACACGGTCCTGCCGGAAATCGCGCTGGCGAAGGTGCGCGAGGACGCGCCCTTCGACAAGATCTGCTACATCGGCTGCGGCGTGACCACTGGGGTCGGCGCTGTGCTGAACACCGCCAATGTCGAGGCAGGGGCGACGGCGGCGGTCTTCGGCCTGGGCGGGATCGGGCTGAACGTGATCCAGGGGCTGAAGCTGGCGGGCGCCGACAAGATCATCGGCATCGACATCAACGACGACAAGGAGGAATGGGGCCGCCGCTTTGGCATGACCCATTTCGTCAACCCCACCAAGATCGAGGGCGACATCGTTCCCCACATCGTCAACATGACGAAGACCCCCTTCGACAAGATCGGCGGCGTCGACTACTCGTTCGACTGCACCGGCAACGTCAAGGTGATGCGGGCGGCGCTGGAATGCACCCACCGCGGCTGGGGCCAGTCGATCATCATCGGGGTGGCGCCGGCCGGGGCGACCATCGAGACGCGGCCCTTCCAGCTGGTCACCGGCCGGGTCTGGAAAGGCACTGCCTTCGGCGGCGCGCGGGGACGGACGGATGTGCCGAAGATCGTGGACTGGTACATGGACGGCAAGATCGAGATCGACCCGATGATCACCCACATCCTCACGCTGGACGAAATCAACAAGGGCTTCGACCTTATGCATCAGGGCAAGTCGATCCGCTCGGTGGTGGTGTTCTGATCAGGCGCAACGCGGGCAAGGATATGAATACCTGACTTGGTGCGTGGCCTGACTGGCGCGATCCTCTGTTCCGGCCGGTGATTTTGCGGCCGGTCTTTCTTGAGGATATAGGAGCAAACCATGTCAGACATGTCCCGGGGCCAGGTTTCGGCCCTTCTGCCCGCGGTCCTGGTCGCCTCGGGCCTTTCGCTTGCCGCAGCCGGTCCCGCTCTGGCGGTGGGCTCGGCCGTCGTGCCCGCCACCGGAGAGCTGCCTGCCGTCATGCAGGCGCTGCCGCAGGGCTTTGCGATCCCCGACCGGCTGGCGGCCTATGAACGCGAGCAGGTCGAAGAGACCCAGGTCGCCATGCGCTTTCTGGACTGGCTTTTCGGGGACGAGCCGGTGAACCGCTGCGGCACCACCTCGGGCTGCCGCTCGGGCTGGGACGACAGCGACTGCTTCTAGGCTGACCTGCCGGGGCACGCAGGCCGCGTGCCCCGGTGTATTCGCCGAAAGGACTTTTCCGATGACCAGACCCCCCCGCCTTGCGGTCGTGACCGTGGCCGATGACCTGCATGCCCATGTCCTGCGCAAGGTTCTGCGCGACCGCCACGCCTGCGACCTTGCCATCATCCATTCCGACCGCCTGGCCGCCACCGGCCTGGTGAACTGGTCCGCCGATGCCGCGCGCCCCGCCACGCTGCCCGATTGCGACGGCCGCCCGGTGGATCTGACGGCGCTGGACCTGATCTGGTGGCGCCGTCCTTCGGGCAAGGGCTGGAACCCGAACTCGGGCTTCCTGGCCAGCGTCACCGACGAGGCCGCCCGCGACCTGATCTACAACGACTGCGTGGCCGCGCTGAACGGGCTGGTGCAGACCGACTTCCGTGGAGCCTGGGTCAACCATCCCGAAGCCACCCGCCGGGCCGAGATGAAATTCGTCCAGCTGCGCGCCGCGCATCAGGCCGGGCTGAAGGTGCCGCGCACGCTGATCAGCCAGAACCCGCAGGAAATCCGTGCCTTCTGCGCGGGGGGGCGGATGATCGTGAAGGCCATCGCCGGCACCGTGAAGACGCCCCTGATGGCCCAGCCGGTCACGCCTGCGCTTCTGGCCAACGACGCCGCGCTGAGCCTGTCGCCCGCGATCTGGCAGGAACATATCGACGGCACCCGGCACCTGCGCGTCCATGTCTTCGGCGACCGGATCGTCGCGGCTGAGCTCGACTGCCCGGAACTCGGCTGGCGCGTTCACCTGGAAAAGACCGCCGTCAGCCCGGTCGGGCTTGACCCCGGCCTGACCGCGGCCTTGCGCCGGGTCATGGGTGCGCTGGACCTGCGGATGGGAATCTTCGACCTCAAGATCGACCCCGAGGGCCAGGTCTGGTGGCTGGAGGTCAACCCCCAGGGTCAGTTCCTGTTCATCGAGGGCATGTCCGGCCTTCCGCTGGCCGAACCCTTCTCCGCCTTCCTGCTGGACGAGGCCGACCGCCCCGCGGCCCGCGCCGCCTGACTTGCGTCCGGCTCTGGCTGGGCTAACCTGACCCAATGCGCAGCCTGACCCCTTCCGCCGCAACCACGCCTCCGGACCGGGCCGCGCAGGCGCGCACAAACCCTGTGCTGCCACACAGCCGATGCAGCGAAGCCTTCGCCTTGGCGCGTGACCGACGGCTGATCCGCGGCGGGGTGGTCGGTTGATGCCTGGCAGACCGCAGGTGGTGGCAGCCCCCGGCCCGGGGCCGTGGAAACGCCGTCAGATCCGCATCCTGGGATGGCTGGCGGGATTCTGGCTGGTGTCGGATCTGTGCTATTATTTTGTCCTGCCCGCGCTGGACATAGGCACCGATTACAACACCAATCCGCTGCCGGTTGCGACCTTCTACCTGTTCTGGTCGGGTCTGGCCGCCATCGTGTTCTGGCCGCTCTATTCGCGCTGGAACGCCGACGGCCCCTTTCCCACGCTGCGCAACCGGGTGCTGGCCGCGACGATCTGGATTGCCGCCTTTGCCGCCGCCATCGCCTTCCTGCACTGGGGCCTGCCTGCCCTGCCCAAGGCCACCTGGCCTGCCGAACTGGGCGAAGCACCCGACCTTCTGCTGGCCACGCCGGCCTATTTCTTCCCCAAGACGGTCGAGATCCTGTTTCAGCAGCTTCTGGTGCTGGCGATGATCGTCAGCCTGTCGATGGACGGCCTGCCGATGCGCACGCTGGCCCGGTTCTCGGCGCTGCTGTTCGGGGGCATGCACCTGCTGCTGGCGCTGTCCGGCCTGCCGCCGCGCGCGGTTCTCATCTTCCTTGGCGCTTCCAGCCTGTTCGGGGCGCTTCTGCCCTGGCTGATCCTGCGGACGCGCTTCGGCATCGCCGCCGCCTTCAGCCTGCACTGGGCCTTCTATGCCCTGGTTCTGGCCCAGGCGCGGCTGTTCGGCCCCCATGTCAGCCAGTCTGTCGTCGGCTAGACAAGCCCCCGACCATCGCCGTTGCCTTGTCCGCCGGGCTTTCGCCGCTACCATCGTGGGCACCTGTTCCGGTCCTGCCCATGCGCATCTGTCTTGCCCTTCCTGCCGCCGCCGGCCTCGCCGCCTTTCCGGCCCTGGCCGAGCCGCCCCGCATCAGCCTTGTCTTCGGCACCGACACGCTGGAAGCCCAGGCCGAAGACATCCGGGCCGTGCGTCGCATCGACGAGGCGCGCGGCTCTGCGCTGTTCATCCGCCTTTCACCGGCCTTCGATGCCGCCATGCTGGCGCTGACCTCTGCCCATGTCGGCGACACCGGCCGCCTGATGATCTGTGCCGAAACGGTGGTCGAGCCGGTCCTGCACGCGCCTATCGGCGAGGCGGTCTTCGTCATCTCCGACACCGACACCGCGCGGATCGACCGGCTTGAGGCCCTGCTTGCCGGCCCGTCCTGTGCCGAGGTGCCCGACGGCTGACCACCATGCCCGGGGCACCACCCGGACACCCTCTGGACAGCATTCCCCGGCCCTGCATAAATCACCGCAGGAGGTGACATGCCCATGCCCCGTTGCCCTGTCATTGGATGCTTGCCTGATCGGCACTAGGTGAGGTCGCAGCACAGGTTCAGGCCCCTGATCATGTCGGTGGGAACACTCGCACAGCGGAGCGGCGTTCGAGAGGAGGGAGCAGGTCGCCGGGCACAGATCGACGGGCTGCGCGCCCTGGCCATGATCGGTGTCCTGTACGTTCACCTTTACGACAAGAACCCGTTGACCGAGGGGCTGAGGGTGGCGCTGTTCTTTGTCGTCAGCGGCTTTCTGATCACACACATCCTCTACACCGCAAAGGAACGTGGCGGGCAGATCCGCATTCTGAACTTCTATGTCCGGCGCGCCCTGCGCCTGTTTCCGGCGTTGTGCATTCTGGTCGGTCTTGCAGCGTTTTTCGACATTGACGGTTTCCGCAGCGAGGCGCTGTGGCACCTTGCCCAACTGTCGAATGTGCGCTTCGTGATGATCGAGGCCTACCAGCCCTGGGTGCTCAGCCATCTGTGGAGCCTGAACGTGCTGGAACAGTTCTACCTGGTCTGGCCGGTCGTCATCCTGCTTCTGCCGTTGCCGCGCATTTATGTGGTGACGCTGGTCCTGATCACCGCCTTGACCTTCGTGTTTGCGAATGCCGAAGCCATGGGGATCAGCGGATGGGTCAAGCAACTTGTCCTTAGCGGGGCGCCTATTGCCTTCGGGGCCTTCGCCTATCTTCTGCAGCGCAACGACGCAGTTCGTCAGGTCGTTGTCACCCCGCTGGCGCTGGTGACAAGCACCGCGGTTCTGTTTTCGCCGCTTCTGCTGTGGGAAGGGTTCGGCAACAGCGACAGCTACCGCATCCTCAGCATGCCGGCCCTGGCAGTGATTGTTGTTGGGGCATTTCAAGGGTTTCGGGGGCCGGTCGGGTGGTTGCTTGGTTCCAGGCCGGCACGGTTCCTCAGTCAGATCAGCTATGGTGTCTACATGTATCACATGCTGGTCTGGTGGGCTGTGGGCGAGGCGTTTCCGGACCTCTATCAACGCGACCTGCGGACCTTTCTGGTGATCACCATACTGACGATGGTCGCGGCCACATTGTCGTGGTATCTGATTGAAGAGCCGATTTCCCGGCTCAAGCGTCATTTCCCCACCTCGACCCCGAACAGGACCGTGCGGAGGGATGGCGGATTTGATTTCCCGGCACCAACCTAGGGTTGCACCTTAGGCAGCGCCCAAAGGCCAGCCAGCAAAGCAACAGGACCACATGCCCGCAGACCCGAACCGCGCCCCGCGCCTGGCCGTTCTGATCGACGCCGACAACATCCCCGCCCGCCATATCGAGGCGGTGCTGGACGAACTCGCCGCCTATGGCGAGCCCTCGGTCCGCCGGGTCTATGGCGACTGGTCCTCGCAGGCGCTGTCGCAATGGAAGGAAAAGGCCCGCAATCTGGGCCTCGTCATGCACCAGCAATCGGCCAACACGAAGGGCAAGAACGCCAGCGACATCGGCCTTGTCATCGATGCGATGGACATCCTGCATGCCGGCAAGGTCGATGGCTTCGTGCTGGTGTCGTCGGACAGCGACTTCACCCGGCTGGCCAGCCGCATCCGCGAGGACGGGCTGCAGGTCATCGGGGTGGGCGAGAAGAAGACGCCCGAATCCCTGCGTAACGTCTGCAACCGTTTCCTGTTCCTCGAAAACATCGCCAACCCGCCCGAACCTGCCCCCGACACGCCGACCCCGGCCAAGCCTGCGAAGGAACCGGCAAAGGCCGAAAAGGATCCGCCGTCCAAGGCGATCCCGCTTGTCCTTGCCGCGATGAAGAAGATCGGGATCGAGGAAGACACCTATTCGCTCGGGCAGCTTGGCCAGGTGCTGACCCAGCTCTACCCCGATTTCGACAGCCGCAGCTACGGCTGCCAGAAACTCTCCGACCTCCTCAAGCGCACCGGCCGCTTCGAGGTGCTGAAGGGCGAGGGCAACCACCTGATCGTGCGCGATAAGGCCTGAGCCTAGAAGATCGTCGCCAGCCAGTCAGCAAACGCCGTCACCGCCGGCCGTCGCGGACCCTTGGGCAGCACCAGCGCATAGGTCACGACCGGCAGGCCGGACAGCGGCAGCCGCACCAGCCGCCCGGCCTCCAGATCGGCGCGGCAGATGATCTCGGTCGCGGTGGCCGCGCCCAGACCCTGCCGGCAGGCCGACATCTCGAGATGCGGACTGCCGACCTCCACCCGCCGCAGCCGGTCCGGGTCAAGGCCCGTGCCCGCCACCTCGGCCAGTTCCAGATGCCGGTCCGCGCCCATCACCCAGGGCATGTCCTGCGGATGCAGGCCACGGGCCAGCAGCGACGGCGCACAGACCGCGATCACGGGCGACCGGCAGAGCGGCCGGATCTCTTCGTCCGGGGCCTCTTCCCAGCCGTCGGAGAGAGCGCGGATTGCCATGTCGAAACCGTCACGCGCCAGGTCGATCCTTGCCGGGCTGGGCGATAGCGCCACCTCGACGCCGGGGTGCCGTGCCCAGAACTCGGGCAGGCGCGGCATGACATGGGTTTCGGCGATGAATGTCGTGGTGGTGACCCGAACGATCCTTCGCGCCTCGCGCTGGCGCAGGGCCTCGACCCCCGCCGCAATTGCTCCGAACCCTTCGGCTAGCGACCGCGCCAGCGCCTCGCCCGCCCCTGTCAGTGCCACGGTCCGCCCTGCACGGCGCACCAGCTGCACCCCCAGGTCGGCCTCCAGGGCGCGCACCGCCTGCGTTACCGCGGCGTGGGTGACGTTCAGCACACGGCCTGCCTCGGCAAAACTGCCGGCCTGGGCGGTAGCATCGAAGGCCCGCAACAACGACAGGGAAGGCAGGTCGCGCCATCGCATGACGTAATTTCATCTTACGTTCTGGGGATATTCCTGAGTTACGTTAGCCCAGTATTTCTGGCATTCCAATCGGAAATAGCTGACCTGGAACGTAAGCCATGCATGGCGTGAACCTCGACCTTCTGCAAACTACCCCCTACCATGCCGACGGCACGCCGCGCGATCGGCACGCCTTTCATCGCGCCGAACACCGCAAAGCCCTGCGCGAGACGCGGCAGGCCCGCAGGGTGGCGGCGCTGGCACGACTGCTGACCTGGTTTCATGCACGGAAATGCCGTCCCTCAGCGGCGCGGGTGCCAGACAGGTGCTAGGCTGGCAACGACCGTCGATGGCTTCGCCAAGTCTCGCGCCCTGCGACGAGAAGACGATGCCGCACCAGGCGCGGCCCGCAGGCAGACCCGCCCGTTCCAATCCCGGATAAGGCCGGGGCAACAGGGATGATGCCTGCAGAGGCAGAAGGAACCTAGTCCTGCACCTTCAGGACAATCTTGCCGACATGTGCGCCTGATTCCATCCGCCGATGTGCGGCGGCGGCATTGCGCAGGTCGAATTCGCTGTCCACCACGACCCTGAGCGCGCCCCGGGCGATCATGGGCCAGATGTTTTCTTCGACTTCGCGCGCGATACGGGCCTTGGCCAGATCGGACTGCGGCCGCAGGGTCGAGCCGGTCAGCGTCAGCCGCCGCATCATCAGCTCGGCAAAGTTCAGCGTCACCTTAGGCCCCTGCAGAAAGGCGATCTGCACCAGCCGCCCGTCATCGGCCAGGGCCTTGATGTTGCGCTCGATATAGGGTCCGCCCACCATGTCCAGGATCAGATCCGCCCCGCCCTGTTCCTTAAGGACGGCCACGAAATCCTGCGACCGGTGATTGATCGCCACATCGGCGCCAAGCTCGTGGCAGACTTGGCATTTCTCGTCCGTTCCGGCCGTGGCGAAAACCCTGGCCCCCAGCGCGCGTGCCATCTGAATCGCCGTCGTGCCGATGCCGGAGGTGCCACCGTGCACCAGAAACCGCTCTCCCGACTTCAGTCGCCCGCGCATCACCACATTCGACCAGACGGTAAAGCAGGTTTCCGGCAGGCAGGCGGCCTCGCGCAGGGACAGGCCCAGCGGGATCGGCAGGGCGTGCGCCTCATGGGTGACGGCATATTCGGCATAGCCGCCGCCCGGCAAAAGCGCGCAGACCTGATCGCCGATCTGCCAGCGCGTCACCCCCGGGCCCACCTCGACCACCGTGCCCGAACATTCCAGCCCCGGCAGCGGCGAGGCCGAGGGCGGTGGCGCATAGGCCCCGGCGCGTTGCAGCGCGTCGGGCCGGTTTACCCCGGCCCAGGCGACGCGGATGATGATCTGGCCATGGCCGGGCACGGGGACGGGCACCGAACAGGGCTGCAAGACTTCGGGCCCACCGGGGGCAGGGATTTCGACAGCCAGCATCGAATGCGAAAGGGTCATCACAAGATCTTTCAGGTCAGCGCGGGAAGCGTCCGGGCAGGTTGTCGGGAAGCCTGGGGGCGCGAATGCGGTCGAAGACCTTCATTGGGCCAGAGGCGAGCGCCTTGCCCAGCGGATTTTCCCGGACCTTCGTCTTCAGCTTCTCGAACTGCATCACGCCTTCTATTCGGCGGTCCAGGAAATCCCAGGTCGCCTGATGCCCGGGCGAATCGTCGCCCAGCCAATACAGGACCATCGCCCCGTAGACCGCCGACAGCGTCGCGCGTTTGGTGTACCAGTTCACGTCGCGCGAGGTATCGCCCAGGGCAGTCCAGATCCGGTCTGCTGTGGACCAGATCGCCCGCGCCCCGTCGGGCGCATGTTGTGGCAAGGAGAACAGGGTTGCCCCGCGCCGCACCAGTTCGCGATCCGCAAGCTCCAGCCTTGTGCGGACCGCGGTGACGATGCGGTCGCGGAAACGCATGGCCGACAGGTCCATGCTTGCAAGGCGCGCCGCCATCTCGGCGTCGCCCCGCGCGTGATAGGCCAGCGCCAGATCGACGCCGCCCCTTGGGTAAAGGGCCCGGGCCAGCGCAAGGTCAACCCCGGCATCCGATGCCGCGGCGCGCAGGGTGCGTTCGGACCAGCCATCGAAGGGCACATGCGACAGGGCCGCATCCAGCAGCCGGTCCTTCATGTCATCGGTCATCCGCTTCTCCGTTCCCTCTGGCGGTGGACAAGCCCCGCCCCCTTTGTTATAGGGCGCAGGCCTGCACATCATAGTGCAACTCTAGCTTAGGAAGGTGGTGACAACCACATGCAGGTCAGCGTCCGCGACAACAACGTCGAACAGGCTCTTCGTGCCCTGAAGAAGAAACTTCAGAGGGAAGGGGTGTTTCGGGAAATGAAGCTCAAGCAGCATTTCGAGAAGCCCTCGGTCAAGAAGGCACGGGAACAGGCCGAAGCGATCCGTCGCGCAAGGAAACTTGCCCGGAAAAAGCTTCAGCGTGAAGGCGGTCTGTAAGACACCGCGACACTGGGGCAGCGATGCCCGATCGATCAACCCCCGTCCCGATGGTCGGGGGTTTTTCGTTGCCCGCTTGACTTTCCCGCACCGGAAGGGGAACGGCTGAAGCCGCAAGAAGGGGCGGAAGATGCGCACAGTCCTGATCACCGGAACCGCCGGGTTCATCGGCTTTCATCTGGCAAAGGCCCTGCTGGCCGAAGGCTTCCGGGTCGTCGGCTATGACGGGATGACCGCCTATTACGACCCTGCCCTGAAACGCGCACGGCATCAGATCCTGCTGCAATCCCCCGGCTTCAGCTGCGAGGAAGGGATGCTGGAGGACATGCCCCGCCTGCAGGCGCTGGTCCGGCGCGAACGCCCTGACATCATCGTCAACCTCGCGGCCCAGGCCGGCGTGCGCTATTCGCTGGAAAATCCACGGTCCTATGTCGAAGCGAACCTGGTGGGCGCCTTCAACGTGCTGGAATGTGCCCGCGACGTTGGGGTGAGCCACCTGCTGATGGCCTCCACCTCGTCGGCTTATGGCGCCAATACCGAGATGCCCTTCGTCGAAACGCAGAAGACCGCCCATCCCCTGACGCTTTACGCCGCGACCAAGCAGGCGAACGAGGCGATGACGCATGCCTATGCGCATCTGTGGAAGCTGCCGACCACGTTGTTCCGCTTCTTCACCGTGTACGGGCCCTGGGGGCGACCGGACATGGCGCTGTTCAAGTTCGTCAGGGCCGCGCTGGCAGGCGAGCCGATCGAGGTCTACAACCATGGCCGGATGGCGCGCGACTTCACCTATGTCACCGACCTGGTGCGCGGCATCCGCTTGCTGATCGATACCCCGCCGGTAGAGCCGGCCAGTCCCGAGGACATCCAGCCCGGCGACA
The DNA here is from genome assembly GCF_004762095.1 of Tabrizicola caldifontis. GTDB lineage: Bacteria > Pseudomonadota > Alphaproteobacteria > Rhodobacterales > Rhodobacteraceae > Tabrizicola > Tabrizicola caldifontis. The sequence goes on along the minus strand of NZ_SIJH01000017.1, from coordinate 28,833 downwards.
GCCTCAGCCCCGTCGCGCCCTGGCGGATCGTGAACATCGGAAACTCGACCCGCGTGCCGCTGATGACGTTCATCGACGAGATAGAGCGCGCCTTGGGCTTTCCGGTTGCGAAGGAATTCAAGGAGATGCAGAAGGGCGATGTGCCGGAGACCTGGGCCGATTGCAGCCTGTTGCAACGCCTGACCGGCTATCGCCCCGAAACCGGCGTGCGCGAGGGCGTGGCAGCCTTTGTCGCCTGGTATCGCGACTATTTCCAGGTCTGACCCCGACCCAGGATGCGCCCCGCGCCGCCCCCTTGTGGAAGGGGATAGGGGGTGATGAGCCTTTGCGGAGCCCCTCTCCCTCCCCCACAAGGGGGGGAGGGAAGCGCCTTGCGACTTGGCCGGAGTGATCGGGTCTAGACGGACAGCGCCGTGGTGCGCACCACCGTCCGCAAGGCGAAGGAGGACTGCATCTGCCGCACCCCCGGCAGGCGCGACAGGAACTGACGGTGGATGCGGGCGAAATCCTCGGTATCCTCGGCCATGATCTTCAGCAGGTAATCCGCCGTCCCCGCCATCAGGTGGCATTCCAGCAGGTCCGGCACCCGCGCCACTTCACGCTCGAAGGCATCCAGAAGCTCCTCTGCCTGGCTTTGCAGCGTGATCTCCACGAAGACGGTGGTCATCCGGCCCATCTTCCGCGGGTCCAGCAACGCGACATAGCCGGCGATGAACCCTTCTTCCTCCAGCCGCTGCACGCGGCGATGACAGGCCGAGGGCGACAGGTTCACCGCCTCTGACAGTTCGGCGTTGGTGATGCGGCCGTCCTTTTGCAGGACGGTCAGGATGCGGCGGTCTGTGGCGTCAAGATCCATGTCGCTGGTGATTTCTTCGGTCAAAAAGGCGTCTTGCGCAGAAATCTACTGCAACCTGCCCCTTCGGTCACCCGGAAATCAAAGCATTTTCACGGCAAGAGGCGCAAACTTTCCTCACAAGCATGACAGCGGGCCGCCGTGCCACGCAGGGAGACACACAGATGAAGATCGGATGCCCGAAAGAGATCAAGCCGCAGGAATTCCGCGTGGGCATGACCCCGGATGCCGCGCGCGAGGCCATCGCCCACGGCCATGAGGTGGTGATCGAGACTGGCGCCGGGGTTGGTGCCGGTTTTTCCGATGCCGACTATCTGGCCACCGGCGCCAGGATCCTGGACACGGCGGAAGAGGTCTTTGCCACCGCCGACATGATCGTGAAGGTCAAGGAACCACAGGCGGTCGAACGCAAGCGCCTGCGCCAGGGGCAGGTGCTGTTCACTTATCTGCATCTTGCGCCCGACCCGGAACAGACCAGGGATCTGCTGGCCAGCGGCGCCACCTGCATCGCCTATGAAACCGTCACCGACGCACGCGGCGGCCTGCCGCTGCTGGCCCCGATGTCCGAGGTTGCCGGCCGTCTGGCGCCGCAGGTCGGTGCCTGGACGCTGCAAAAGGCCAATGGCGGGCGCGGGGTGCTGCTGGGCGGCGTGCCGGGCGTGGCCCCGGCGAATGTGGTGATCATCGGCGGTGGCGTCGTGGGCACGGCGGCGGCGCGGGTTGCCGTGGGCATGGGCGCACGGGTGACGGTGCTGGACCGTTCGGTTCCGCGGCTGTCCTATCTGGACGACATCTTCCACGGCAAGCTGGTGACCCAGTATTCCAGCGCCGGCGCGTTGGCCGACTTGGTGCGGACCGCCGACATGGTGATCGGCGCGGTGCTGATCCCCGGCGCGGCGGCACCGAAGCTGATCAGCCGGGCGCAGCTGTCCGAGATGAAGCCAGGCGCGGTGCTGGTGGATGTGGCCATCGACCAGGGCGGCTGCTTCGAGACCTCGCGCCCGACCACGCATCAGGATCCGATCTACGAGGTGGATGGGATCATGCACTACTGTGTGGCCAACATGCCGGGCGCGGTGGCGCGCACCTCGACCCAGGCGCTGGGCAATGCGACGCTTCCCTTCATGCTTGCACTGGCCGACAAGGGCTGGCGGCGGGCCTGTGCCGAGGACCGGCATCTGCTGAACGGGCTGAACGTGCACGCCGGCAAGCTGACCTATGAAGCCGTAGGCAAGGCACTGGGCCTGCCCACGATTTCCGGCGAAGAGGCCCTGAAACTCTGATCCAGATCACGACGGACGCCCCCGTTTCGTGCATGAATGGGGCACCGGATGAAAGGTGCCCCATGACCCTGACAGGCCAGAAACCCTCTACCCTGATTCTCTGGGCCGTTCTTGCGCTGCCCGTCCTGCCGATGATCGGCCCGCTGTTGGGCGACGATCCGGAAGCCTTCCACCACCTTTTGCGCCCGACCGGCGAATGGGCCGCACGGTTCATGATCATCGGGATGATGGCGTCAGGGCTGATGCTGTTGTTCAAGGGGAAAAGCTGGCCGCGCTGGCTGCTTCACCACCGCCGCGACATCGAGGTGGCGGCCTTCGCCTATGCCGCGCTGCACACGTTGGTCTATGTGATCGACCGTGGCAGCCTTGACCGCATCATCGACGCGCTGAAGCACACCGAGATCTGGACCGGCTGGCTTGCCTTCCTGATCTTCGTGCCGCTCGCGCTGACGTCGAACGACGCCGCGCAACGCCGGATGCATGGGGGCTGGAAACTGTTGCAACGCGCCGCCTATCCGGCGGCGGTTCTGGTGTTGATCCACTGGGCCGCGCTGCACAACTGGGGCAGCTGGCAGCCCGCCGCCGTGCATTTCGCGCCGCTTGTCGCGCTGTGGGCCTATCGCGCATGGTACTGGTATCTGCGCGAAAGGCCCGGAAGGCCAGCTTGACCAGGCCCGCGGGGTTTGCCGCAGGCCGGTGTCCGGTGTTCAGCGCTTCTTCAGCTCGGCCAGGATTTCCTTCAGCAGGTCGTTGTCCGACGGTCCCGGGGGGGCGGTCGGGGCTGCTTCCTTCTTTGGCATCAGCCGGTTTACCGCCTTGACGATCAGGAACACCACCCAGGCCACGATAAGAAACTTGATGACCGCGTTGATGAAGCTGCCGATGGCAAACTTGGCGTCACCGATCGCAAAGCCCCAGCTCGAGAAGTCGATTCCGCCGACGATAAGCCCGATCAGCGGGTTGATCAGGTCATCGACGAGGGAGGTCACGATCGCGGTGAAGGCCGCCCCGATGACCACGCCAACGGCCAGGTCCAGAACATTGCCGCGCGCAATGAAGGTCTTGAATTCGTTAAGCATTCCACGGTTCCCTTTGTTCGCCTGCCTTGACCGGCAGTCGTTCTGACTTGACGGGTGCCGAAACCCGGACCGACTATTGCACAGGACAGGCGGTTCCCAACGGGAAATTTCACCAGACCCGGTCCGATCCGGTAGGGCTGGGCTCCGCTCGCCTCATCCGGGGGCACCTGCCGCTGCCGCCCCACAGCCCAGACGCTCAGCAAGGAGTGCCGCCTTCATCGACGAGCGATCGGGCCGGCGTCATCCTTCCAGGGGGTCGCCGTTGCGCTGGACGATCAGCACCCCGTGGTTGTTGTCGTCGTCGTCATCCGTGATGACGCGCGTCGATACGCCCGGCAGCTCGCCAAAGGCGCCGGACAGCTTCTTCGGATACAAGGTGGACGGCATCGACTGGAAACCCGGGGTCGAACGCAGCACGCTGGACGTGGCCTGCGTGCACATCGCCTTCGGCACGGCGCCATAGGCCTTCACCTCGCGCAGCACATGTTCGGCCACCTCGGGCGAGACATATACCTTCTGCTCGATCACGTCGTAGGTCTTGCGCGCGTGGTAGTCGATATAGAAGGCAAGGGCCTTGTCGGTCATGCCGAAATGCACGTCATTGCGTTCCGGCAGGCGGGGGTGATGCCAGGTTCCCGCCGGGTCGAAGATCACCCGCTCCGAAGCATTCACCAGGATCGCAGAATGCGCGCCCGAACCCGAGGACTTGTTGACCACCGTGTAAAGCGTGATCGACGGGGGGTCGTCCGAAACGAAGCGCGCGGCCTGCACCTGTTCCTCTGGCGCCCAGACCGGCTCGGCCCCGCAGGCCGCAAGACCGAAAAGCGCAGTCAGCGCAAGGACCAGGCGCAGCATCGGCATTCCGATGATCGCGGGATCAGGAGTTCGCCAGCGCAAGGAAGACGAGGATGGCCAGCGCGATGCCAGCCACCCAGACCGACATGCGGATGAAGCCCGCGAAGGTCTTTTCCTGTTCGCGGATGTCCATCGAGCCGTGCTTGTGTTCGGCGTGGTGCTGGTCGGCCATGGTTCCCGTTCCCCTTTTCATTGGTCGTTTCCATGCCCATAGCCGATTCACCCCCGGCTGTCACGGGGGCGCAGTCGCCCCAGCCCAGGCCTGGGCATTGCAGCCGTGCCGCCGCTTGCATCAGGCCACGCGTTCCCAAGCCCAGGCGCCGGTTGCGGTCAGGCACCGGGTGACCAGACCGCGCCGCATCAGGCAGTTCAGGTGCGCGACCGATTCCACCAAAGCCAGCGAGAACTCTGCCGCTCCGATCTCGCGCCGGAAAAGCGGCAGGAAGCAGTCGGTCGCGGTGCGCGGGGTGGCAAGGTGGTCTAGCAGACGCGCGAGCGCGCTTTCATGGTTCCCTATCATCTGCGTCAGGCGGAAGGGCAGGCCCGTGAAGGGCAGCTTGTGGCCCGGCAGGACCAGCTGGTCGTCGGACGCATGGGCCTGAAAGGCGCGGCAGCTTGCCAGCCATTCGGTCAACGGGTCGGCCTCGGGTTCGGTCGGATAGACCCCGATGTTGGCCGAGATTCCGGGCAGAAGCTGATCGCCGCCCAGCACGATGCCGTCGTCGGACCACAGCGTCGCATGGTCTGGTGCATGGCCCTGGCCAATGCGCACCGTCCAGTCGCGCCCGCCCGCGCGCAGCCGCTGCCCCTCGGTCAGCCGCATGAAGCCCAATGGCATCGGATCGACGACATCGGCAAAGTTGAAGGGTCTTTCCCCGGCCCGTTTCGCAAGCTCTGTCTCTGACAGCCCGGCTCGGCGGTAGAAGGTCAGCGCCTCAGGCGAAGGCCGGTCCTGCACGTCAAGGGTCAGCATCCGTGCGTAGAGCCAAGCCGTGCGGCTGGCCCAGAGCTCGGCCCCCCGGGACTGGAACCAGCCGGCAAGGCCCACATGATCCGGGTGGTGATGGGTAAGGATCAGCCTGGTCACGGGCTTGCCGGCCAGGGGGCCTGCCAGGATCCGCTGCCAGATCGCCTTCGACCGTTTGGAGGACAGGCCGGCGTCGATGATCGTCCAACCCTCGCCGTCATCCAGCGCATGGATGTTCACATGGTCCAGCGCCATCGGCAGCGGCAGGCGCAGCCACAGGATTCCCGGCGCTACCTCGATGGCCTCGCCTTCGCGGGGCGGGGCGTCGAAGGGATGAAGGATGGAGTCGGTCACGCGGCCAGATCCTTGGCGCTGAGGGCATAAAGCCCCGCCGCACCTTCGCGTGTCTGCGCCAGAAGCGCCAGATGCTCGGGCAGGAGACGACGGATGAAGAAACGCGCCAGCGGTTCGCGGGCAGGGTCGGCCAGCGTCGCTGCAAGATGCGCATCCGCCCCCAGTACCAGGGCAAAGCCGTGCAGATAGGGTACCGCTCCGGCGAAACGGTCGTTCGAAGCCTGCTGGACCAGCGCCCCGGTTGCCCAGCGGAGCGCATCCGCCGCTTGCCGGACCTCGCCCGCCAGATCGGGCAGCGTGTTCCGCGCGACCTCGGCTCTTTGCTGCACCTCGTCGATCAGCCGGAAGGCGGCATCGCCGCCATCGGCCAGCTTGCGCCCCACAAGGTCCATCGCCTGGATGCCGTTCGTCCCCTCGTAGATCGGGGTGATCCGCGCATCGCGCAGGAACTGCGCCGCGCCGGTTGCCTCGACATAGCCCATGCCGCCGTGAACCTGAATACCCAGCGAGGCGACCTCGCAGCCGATATCGGTGCCGAACGCCTTGGCGACGGGCGTAAGCAGCGCCGCGCGCGCCTGCCAGTGCGCCTCGCCCGTGGCGGTGGCCATGTCGATGGCGACGGCGCAGGCCAGCGCGATCGCGCGTGCGGCAAAGACCTTTGCCCGCATCGTGGCCAGCATCCGGCGCACGTCGGCGTGGTCCAGGATCGGCCCGTCCTTTGCCAGGGGCGTTGCCCCCTGATGCCGGTCGGTCGCATGGGCAAGCGCCTGCTGCAAGGCCGCCTCGGCCAGCCCGACGCCCTGCACTGCGACCGACAGGCGGGCGTTGTTCATCATGGTAAACATTGCCGCCATGCCCCTGTGCGGACCACCCACCAGCCAGCCCCTGGCACGGTCATACTGCATCACGCAGGTCGGACTGCCATGGATTCCCAGCTTGTGTTCCAGGCTGACCACGCGCAGAGCATTGCGCGGGCCGGGATTGCCGGCGGCGTCGGGAAGGAATTTCGGCACCATGAACAGGCTGATGCCCTTCGTTCCTTCTGTCGCATCCGGCAGGCGGGCCAGCACCAGATGGCAGACGTTCGACACCAGATCGCTGTCGCCCCAGGTGATGTAGATCTTCTGCCCGCTGATCGCATAGGTTCCGTCGCCCAGAGGTTCCGCCCTTGTCCGCAAGGCGCCCACATCGGTGCCTGCCTGCGGTTCCGTCAGGTTCATCGTGCCCGACCATTCGCCCGAGATCAGCTTCGGCAGATAAAGCGCCTTCAGTTCGTCGCTTGCATGATGTTCCAGCGCCTCGATCTGGCCCTTGGACAGCACGGGCTTCAGATGCAGCGCAAGGCAGGCGCCCGACATCATGTCGTCCACCGCCGTCGCCAGCGCGATCGGCAGCCCCATCCCGCCAAAGTGGGGGCTGGCCGCCATACCGACCCAGCTGCCTTCCGCCAGGGCCCGATACCCCTCGGCGAAGCCGGGCGTTGAGACAACCGCCCCGTTTTCCAGCCGCGCGGGATGCAGGTCTCCGGCCCGGTTCAGCGGGGCGAGAACATCCGTGGCAATCCGCCCGGCCTCGGTCAGGATTGCCTGCACCATGTCCGGCGTTGCCTCGGCAAAGCGCGCGGTGGCGGCGACCCGGGAAAAGCCCACGACGTGGTCCAGGATGAAGCGGATGTCCCTGACCGGGGCGCGATAGGGCATGTGATCCTCCGTCGGACGGCTTGGCAAGGCAGAGGGGCTGGCTTATGGACGGCCCAGGGCCGCACGCTAAGCCATTCCCTTCGCCCTTCAAGCCGGACGCTGCGTCAGAACCATGACCGAGATCCTCGCCCCCGACGATGCCGGAATCGCCCGGGCGGCAAGCCTGCTGGCAGCCGGAGAGCTTGTCGCCTTCCCGACCGAGACGGTCTATGGTCTGGGCGGCGATGCGCGTTCCGACCTGGCCGTGGCTCGGATCTTCGAGGCAAAGGGGCGCCCCAGCTTCAACCCGCTGATCGTGCATCTGCCCGATCTTGCCGCGGTGGAACGCGTGGCCGAGATCAGCGCACGGGCGCGCGATCTGGCCAGGGCCTTCTGGCCGGGGCCCCTGACGCTGGTCCTGCCTCTGCGCCACGGTGCGGTTTCGCCACTGGTCTCTGCGGGCCTTCCGACCGTGGCGGTGCGGGTGCCGGCCCATCCGCTGGCGCAGCGCCTGTTGCGCGCCTTTGGCGGGCCGGTCGCGGCACCTTCGGCCAACCCTTCGGGCCGCGTTTCGCCCACAAGGGCCGATCATGTGCTTAACGGGCTGTCTGGCCGCATCGCTGCCGTGCTGGACGGCGGCCCCTGCGCCGTTGGGCTGGAATCGACGATCCTTCTGCCCGACCCCGACCCTGTCCTTCTTCGCCCTGGCGGCCTGCCGGTCGAGGCCCTGGAGGCAGCATTGGGCGTCCCTGTTGCCATCGGCGGCGATGCGGGCAAGCCGATGTCGCCGGGCCAGCTTGCATCGCACTATGCCCCCGATGCGGCGCTGCGGCTGAACGCGACCGAAGCACAGCCGGGTGAGGTTCTGGTCGGCTTCGGCCCGGTCAGGGGCCAGCTCACCCTGTCCGAGACCGGCGATCTGGTGCAGGCGGCAGCGCGGCTGTTTCATGCCCTGCGCGAGGCCGACCGGCTTGCCGGCCCCGGCGGGCGTATCGCCTTTGCCCCGATACCTGAAACCGGCCTTGGCCGCGCAATCAATGATCGCCTGCGCCGGGCCGCGGCACCAAGGGGCTGAGCGCACGCGCCGACACTGCAACTGCGCCGGGCTTTCCCCTCTTGGCGTGCGTTCGCAGTTGCTGCAAGACTTGTGGCGTTATGATGCGCAGGAAATGCGCAGAGGCATGATGTAATTTGCCGTAACATTACTATGTGATGCCGACACCATTGGCGGAGGATTCCATGGCCGATTTCGAGACGCAGATCAGGGAAAGCCAAGCGCAGGTTGCCGAAGCGCAGGCGAAGATCTCTGCCATAACCAGCCGGATTGAGGCGGCCCGGTCGAAGCTGGACCAGGGAATCAGCCTGGACGTGGAGAATGCAACGCTGGAAGACGTGCACAAGCACACCGAATTGATGAACGCCAACATCGCCGAGCTGATTATGGGGCTGGACGACGTGACTGCCGGATTTTCCAGGGAATTCAGCGAGATGCGGTCGAAAACCGGGCTTGAGAGCTTTATCGGCATCTTCGCCCCGGCCAAGGCGGAATCGATGCGGCAGGAGCGGATGCGGGCGGCAACGATCGATGACAAGTTGCAGGATCTGATCTCCAAGTCGGACGTGATCGTGAAGCTGTTGCAGGGCCAGTTGGACCTGCTGAACACCCAGAAGGCGCGGGTAGAGGCGAATCTGGCCTCGACGCTGAGTGATCGCGAGGAAACCGTGGCGGCCCTGGAGGCGGTGCGGGCCGAGATCGCGGCGATGGATCCGAAGATCATCGAGCTGGAGAACCGGATTGCCGTCGAACAGGACGCGGCGGCACGGACGAAGCTGGAGACGGAGCTGGCGACGCTGAACGCGAAATACAACGCTCTGGTGCAGGACGAGCAGGTGAAGCTGGCGAAGTCGCAGACGCTGGAGCGGTATATCGAGAAGGGCAAGACCTGGGTTGACAGCTTGCAGAACCAGGCGGCGACGCAGCTGGTGCTGATCAACAAGCTGCAGACGGATACGAAGCAGCGGGTGGTGCTGTATGATGCGCTGACCTCCAGCTTGAAGACGGCGCAGCAGCAGGACGTGGCGCACCGGATCAACGAGATCGGGGTGAAGACCGACCAGGAGGCCCAGACCGCGATGGCGGCGATCGGGGCGGCGACGAACGACAAGATGGCCGACATGCTGGAAGCGCATGAGGGGCACATGGTGTTCGCGCGGCAGATCCTGGAGCAGAAGGCGAAGGCGGATGAACGCTTTGCGCGCAGGTTCGCGGCGATTGTCGAGAAACACGACAAGAACGCGTATGGAGAGTAGGGGCGCGGCATCATGGTCCTGCCCGTTCCTGTCCGTCCTGCCATGACCGCCTGGTCGCCGGTCGAGCATCAGAACTCCGGCCTGCACGCTGCGCCTCCCTCCCCCACGGGGGGGAGGGGTTGCACTGGCTGCACCTTGGCGCCAGGCGACGGGTCCGCTCATGCCTGACCCCACCGTCAAGGACGTCCTTACCTCGGACCATCACGAGCTGTACGACACGCTTACAGCGCGGCGCTATTTCGCCAAGTTCGGCACGATCTCGGGGCATCTGGGCCGGGTGGCGGCGGAGTTGGAGAATGAGGGGAAGCTGACGCGGACCGAGGCGCGGGTGCTTGGGCGGTATCTCATGGCGGTGGCGGGGACTTTCCGGGCGCTGTCGAACAAGTACCTGATGACAGGGCGGGGCGAGGGCGCCCCCAGGCTCACCATCGACCGGCATGAGAGCGGCTTTCCGGTGGCGCAGGAACTGATGATCATGGCGGTCGATGCCCAACAGGCCGCTAAGCATCTGGCGGGCATGCCTTCGGAGGCCGAGCTGAAGGACCGGATGATCCGGCAGATCGTGGGGGATTTGACCATCCCCACGGCGCTGCAATTCGCGCTGTCGCAACGGTATTACTACGAGGCGCTGCTGGCGGGCGGCATCTTCTGGGCGCGGAACGACCCGGATGCGCAGTGGGTCCGGGATCTTGGCGAGCGGCGGCACTTTCTGGTGCACTGGGCGGTCTGGGATACTCAGGCCAACCTGCCGGTGGTCTATCTGATGGATCTCGAGGATTCCGGCCGCAAGCCCCTGCCGACCGATGCCTACCGTTGGCCGCAGGCGCAGGCGGCGCTGATGGCGCAGTCGGTGGGCGGGCTGAAGCTTTTGACGATTGCCACGGGCTTCGACAAGGATTTCGACGACCTGCACCCGAAACGGCTGCGGCGGATCATCCTGGGGCCGATGTATTCGGCCAGTTTCACTCTGCAATCCGGCCCGATCTCGATGGTCCTGCAAGGGGCGAAGGCGCCGGAGGGCGAGGACTGGGCGCTGGTCTGGACGGTGGAGGATCTGGTCAGCGACCGCGAGGAGGCGGTGAAGGACGGGTGGTTTTCCTCGTCGCTGCGGCAGGTCTACAGGCTTGACCCGATCGCCGGGGCGGAGATCGGGGCCACGCGGCAGGACCGGATGATCATCCTGCCGGAACGGCCCTATCAGGTGCTGGTCGAGCAGAACCCGGCGGGGCTGCGCGGCTACAGAAAGTTCGTCGTGGGTGCCGGGGGGCGGCTCATTCCGACGTTGTGACCTGGGGCGGCTCCCGGGGCGCTGCCCCGGACCCCGGAGTATTTCTGAAAAGGGCAAATCCGGCCGGTCTTGCTCTTTTTCCAAATACTCCCGCCGGAGGCGAACGGTGGGGCGAGGGTTCTCGGTGGAGGAATTGATGAGCACGCGCGACACGATGGAGCTGAAGGAAGCGACGATCCGGGCGCAGTATGAGGCGGCCTTGGGGATGGTCTTCGGCTTCGATCATGCGCCGCGGCTGGCGAAGCCCTTGGTTCAGGCGGTTCAGGTGGAGCGGTCTCCGGGGGTTGGCACGCGGCCCACGTTCCGCTCGACCGTGCCGGGAATGGCGGCGCGGACGACGGCCAGGCCCGGGGGGGTGCGCCTGGCGGAGCGGATCGAGGGGCTGGGGGATGGGCTGGTCTCGCCCGTGCAGGCGGCGGTGCTGAACGCGCTGCGGCGGGCGCTGGCGATTGCGCTGGCGATGGGGGAGACGTTCTCGGCGCAGTCTGGTCTGGCGGAGCTGAAGAAGGCGAACCTGGAGGGGCGGGTGCCGGATGCCCGGCGGGCGGAGTTCGGGGAATTGTTGCAGGGCGAGGCGCTGGTGGTGCTGTTCACCTTCGCCAATGCGCTGGCCTATCTGATCGCGCCGCATGTCGGGCCGGGGACGGTGGAGCTGGGCGAGGTGGAGGAGGTGTTGACCGATAACGCTCCCCTCGCCTTGCAAGGCGCGCTGTGGGAGCTGGATCAGGACATCGGGGCGCTGGCGACGGATGACGCGAAGCTGGTGGCGGTGGTGTCGGCCTTTGCCGAGGCGCTGATGAAGAAGGTGCAGATCCGGGCGGAGAATGGGGCTCGGGTGTCGGTGTTTACTGGGGCCTCGTGGAAGGTCGAGGCGGACGGGCTGACCATCGCGGGGTTCAAGCCGGCGAAGGCGGCGAAGGGCGGCATGATCGCCATGGCCTTCAAGCAGCCGCATGAGGTGGTTGGGAACCACATCGCGAAGTATCAGTCCATGCGGCTGGCCAAGATGCTGATGGCCTATGACTTCGAGCGTCGGCTGAACCCGTTTGCGGAACTGGGCGGGTTCATCTTCACCTTCATGGGGGATGGCAGGCCGGGGACGGGGAAGACGACCCTCATTCAGATGATGGCGGGACTTCTGAACGATTACTGCAAGGTGGCGGGCTATCCGTTCCGCTACCAGAACTTCTCCATCGACCAGATCGACAGCTATCAGGGCAAGTCGGGGCAGAACGCCAAGGCCTTCATCGATGCGATCCTCGACCCTTCGGTCATCGGCTTCGGCACCATCGACGACATCGACCAGGTGGCCGGCAAACGGGGCGACCGGCAGTCCAGCGCGGGGCAACAGGAGGTGACGGCGGTCTTCATGCAGGCCTTTGCGGGCGCAGGGACGGTGGTGCGGGGGAACTGCACCTTCGGGATGTTCAGTAATTACCCGGAGAACGTGGACGACGCCCTGCGGCAAAGGGCCGGGGCACGGTTCCTGGTGGACGGGCCGCAGACGAAGGAGGATTACATCGACATCCTCTCGCTTCTCTTGGGGAAGAACCATTCCATCCCCGTTGGGGACCATCAGTTGTTCGCTGCGCAGGAGATCAGGAAGGCCGTCGCCGCCAGCTTCGAGGGGCATTCGAAGCCGCAGGAAGAGGGCTTGATGAGGGTGTGGGAGAAGGTGTCGGCCGAGATCGGGAAGCTGGATACGCTGGCGAAGATCGGGGCCTATCTGAAGGCGATCCAGCAGGCGGATGAGCGGTTCACGGGCCGGGCGATCAAGAACATCACCGATGCGGTGAAGGTCCGGGCGATGGACTTCGAGCTGCCGGACGAGTGGATGGAGGAGCCGGACCTGTTCCTCTTCAAGCCCTATGACGAGAAGCTGGCGATGATCAAAGGGCTGATGACGCCGATCACGGTGGACATGGTGATCCAGGAGATCAACCGCTACGCCGACAGCGAGTTCCGCTATGCCGACAAGTCGGACGAGGTGGCCATCGAGGCGATGGTGCGCGAGTTCGGTCGGACGGAAGAGGCGAAGCGGCGGTATCTGGAGCGCAAATGACCGAAGCCCTGCGCGTCACCCTCTGGAACTCCATCCTGGCGCTGGCGGGGTTGTGCGCGCTGGTGGCGAGGTTGCCGGGGTGGCTGACGGCGCCGGGGAACCTTTCGCAGGCGCGGCTTGCGCGGGCGGTGGGGGTGACGGCTGTGGTGGCGCTGGTCGTGGGGGCCGTGCTGGCGGCCGGGCTTTACGCGGCGATCAACAAGTGGGTCTGGGCGGGGGTTCTGGCAGCCCCACTTGATCGGGCGGGGTTCTTCCTGGGCCGCTCGCCGCTGTTCGCGCTCTTGTGGGGGCCGGTCCTGGGCTTCGTCTGGCTGGTGAAGGCACAGGAGCTGAACCTGCGGTTGGGGATGCGGATGGTGGATGGTGAAGGTTCTGGTCACAGGGGTGAGGCATGACCGGCATTCAACCGATCACCCGACAACGCGCGAAGAAGCTGCGGGCGGAGATGACGCCGCAGGAGCGGAAGGTCTGGGCCAAGCTGCGGGAGTTGAACCGGATGCTGGGGCTGCATTTCCGGGGGCAAGCTCCGATTGGGCCGTTCATCGCGGATTTCGCGGATCTGGGGCGGCGATTGGTGATCGAGATCGATGGGGGTGGCCATGGTGGACCTCGTGACATGGCGAGGGATGAGTGGTTAGCGGCGCAGGGGTTTCAGGTGGTGCGGTTCTGGAATTCGGAGGTGTCGGGGAATATCGAGGGGGTGATGCAAGTGATCTTCGATGCGGTGAGCGGTGAGGATTTGGCTGAAGGCGTGCCCCCCACCCCCATCCCCTCCCCACGAGGGGGAGGAGAGGCACTTGGGGTTGGCGGTGTGCGTTATAGGCTGGCGGAGTCGCATTTGGCTGACGCCCCCCACCCCATCCCTCTGCCACGCGGGGGGAGGGAGGCGCTTCCGAAGATGCGTTGAGCGGGGCGGTTGATGCGGGATCCTCCCCTCCCCCTCGTGGGGAGGGGAGGGGGGTGGGGGGCTCGCCGGCAGCCGAGAGCGCAAGCGGAGGAAGGACATGAAACGCCTCATCCAACGTGGCCTGATGTTCGGGAACCTGATCGAGGTTTCCTCCCCGGCCCTTGTCGAACGCTACAACCGGGCGCTCAGGCATCTGACCGGCAAGACCACGAAGCTGAACGATTTCCACATCGACCTCTCCGGCTATTCGCCCGAGATCGGGGATGAGCTGGGGGACCACCTCTACCTCAACCCCAACGGGGCGAACCGGCAGTTCATCCTGCTGACCACGGCGCAGAAGGATGCGCCGCTTCTCAACATCAAGTTCTCTACCAGCCGGGGGATCCTGACGCAGTTCATCGAGAAGAACGAGGCGCAGCTCTTTGCCCTGACCGCGCGGGATGCGGTGGCGGGGGAGTTGCAGAACTCGGTCTACGCCTTCGACACTCCCGCCAAGCTGTTCGACATCAGGCAAGTGACGGTCGAGGCGGATACGATTGGCGGGCATGTGGCGGATGCGGGGAAGCTGGCGAAGCTGATCGAGCGGTTCCGGGTTGAGCCGGACGGGTGGCGCGACGATGTGCTGGTGGCGGAGATGATCGGGCTGGCGAAGAAGACGGGCGACGTGACGCGGGTGCCGATCAGCCTTCCGGCAATGACGTTCCAGCAGTCGAACTTCTGGACCAGCCATTTCGGCGGGGTCTACATCTTTCAGGGCGTGCGCTATCCGGCGGCGATCTCGACGCTCGATTGGCGCAGCCTCGGCGAGGTGCCCATCGCGCAGGTCATGGACCTGACCCACCGCAACCAGATCGCCGACTGGCTGGAGCGAAATGGCCTTGTCGAACCCATCGTCCAGGCGCGCGGCGCCGACGCGGCGGCCATCCTGCGGCAGAAGATGGATTTCATCCTGGTCGATGCCGCCGACCGGCTGGGAATCGAGGTGGGCGATGCCCGCCGCACCGAACTCCGCAAGGTGGCCTACAGGCTGGGCACCGCTCTGCCCGAGGAGTTCCTGGGGCTCGCGGCCCTGTTGCGCTGGGTCGAGGCCGGGGGGCCCTGGCCGAAGATCACCTCGGAGCATCCGGCCTATTTCTACACGCTGCGCGGCAAGGGGCCGGACCGAGACCTGGTGAACATGCTTCTGTCGGAACTCTCGCCCATGGACGTGCGGCAGATGTTCATTGTCCACAAGGAGCTGTTCTACGCTCAGTATGCCACCTGGTCCGAGGCCAAGAAGACCTATGTGGCGGATTTCCTGGCGCGGGAGTATCAGGTGGACCGCGAGGGCGCGCGCACCGCGCTGTTCGGGCCGGAGCCGAGCATGGACGAATTGCACCGCCCGCAGATGGCCGAGGGGCCGAGGCCGGTGCGGCCGCCCGTGGTGGGGCCCTGGGGCAGAACCGGAGGGCAGCGATGATCGGTTTCCTGCGTGCTATCCTGATCTGGGCCGTGGTCGGGGCGGTGGCCTATTTCATCCTGCGGACCTATGCGCGTTCATTGCGGCGCGAGGCGCTGGAAAAGGAATGGGATGCCTCTCCGCAGGGCGACGATGCGGCGCGCAAGGCGTTCATCGAAAAGGGCATGGCCGATTACGAAGGCAGCCTGCGCAACCGCCTTCTGGTCATCATCTTCGTCCTGCCTTTTATCGTGATCGCCCTTCTTCTATATCTGATGAACTACGCATGAGGCCGCGATGCGATATGTGAAATGGGCCTTCTGGTCCACACTTGCCCTGGTCGTGGGGTTGTTCCTGCACTACACGCTGCCACAGCATGATGTGGTGCGCGTCGTCGGAACCTATCAGGAACGCCAGGATCTGAACGACTGGACGCGCATCTTCTGGGCGTCGCCCGACGACCAGTCGGGCACGCTGACGAACCGCGATGTGCAGTTCATCCAGACCATCCAGCCCAACGGCAAGCCGATGGTCTACCGCAACGAGGATACTGGCTGGAACTGGCCGCCCTATTTCAAGTTCGACACCGCCAGCCTGCAGACCGAGGCCGATGACCTGAAATCGACCGCCGAGGCCCCTAAATGGGTGGTGATCACCCATTACGGCTGGCGAAACGAACTGATCTCGATCTTTCCCAATGCAGTGGGCATCCGCCCGGTCGATGGGCCGGATGTGACCATCATCCCATGGTTCAACATCTTTTTCTTCGCGTTCCTGCTGTTCCTGGCCGTGCTGTTCCGCAGGATGTGGCTGCAATTCCGCGAACGGATGGTGGACCCCGCCCTGGCCGAGGTCGGCGAGACGCTGGATGCGGCAAGCGCGCGGGTCGATGCCGCTCGGAAGGAAGCGCGCGGTTTCTTCGGGCGGATCCGGGCCTGGCTGAACACCTGGCGCGCCAGGAAATAGGGCGGCCGGCACTTTGACGCCTGCTGCCTGCGACCGCCTGCTTCCGGCCCAGGATCGTGCCCGCGCTGCCAGAGACGGCATCAGGAATCGGGCGCTTGCCGGACTGCCCCAAGATTTGGCACAGCCGTAGCTGCCGGACCGCCGAAGCAGCCGTAACGAGTGAAACGGGCGACACGGCCTGCACCCGCAGCATCGGCTGCCGGTCGGCAGCGACGACATCGGAGGCATGCCTTGCGGGCCAACGGCCCGGGGCCCCAGGGGTGACGCTATGGCAGGGTGCGCGGCAGGGTTGCAGGCTTTCCGTCCCAGGTGCCGCTGATGCTCCACGCCTCGTCGCGCGTTCGATAAAGATAGACGATCTCGCCCGAGTGATGCCCGCTGACCGAAAGGGTCAGGGTCAGACCGTCCCGGTCCTCGCCGGTGGCGATTTCGACACCCTTCCCGCTGACGGTCAGTTCGGGCCAGAAGCGGCACTCGCGAAACGCATAGTTGGTGCCGGAATAGGTTGCGGTCGCGCTGAGGGTGCCGCCAAGGTCGCATCCCACGGTCAGCGGCTGCATGCCGTCCCAGTTGTTCAGGGCGCTGTTTAGGTAAAGCTCTGTCTCCACGGCCTGGGCGACGGCTACGGGGTCGGCCATCGCGGCCGGGTCGGTCAGTGTCAGGGGCAAATAGTCGCCGATCAGATCCTGTTCGCACTGCTGCTCGTGTGCCACGGGAAGGATACCGTCGATGATCAGATCCTGGACGATGGCATCGGGGCAGGCGATCCCCCGCCCCCAGATCACATGCGGGCCGCCCGACATGAACACCCCATAGGCATTGCGGGCATTGTCCAGAACGGCCCGCGCCATGGAAATCGGCGTGATCGGGTCGGAATCGCTGTTCAGCACCAGGGTCGGATAGTCGCCGCCGGCAAAGGGTGGCGGACGCACCGACGGGCCCTGATGTGGCCAGTAGGCACAGGCAAGGCGCTCCATGAAGAATGACCGGATCAGCCGCGGCGCGCTGGGCGCGAAATCTGCCGCCTCGGCCATGATGGCGTCGGCACGTTCGTCCGGGGTCTTGCCGGGACCGCTGTCGTAATCGGTGCAGGTGATGGCGTAGAACGCAGCCGAATACCATCCCGCATCCGCGATCCCGGTCTCGGTTTCGGGATCGACGTACATGCTGGCATAGCCCAGGTGCAGCAGCGGCACCGGATTGCCGCGCCCCATGGCCGCAAGGGCGCGCAGAAAGTCGGCCCGGCCCCTGGGCGAATAGAGGGCATAGAAGGCGCTGGCTTCGAAGATGCCCGAAGTGATCCGCCGATCCTCGACCCGCCCGTCGGCCCGGACGAACCGCACGGGGATCGGGCCCTTGGCCAGCCGCGCGGCGATGCTGTCATAGACCTCTGCCGCAGTGTTGCCCATCTCGCCGCGCATGTCCTCGGCGCATTCGGCGATGCGGTCACAAGCAGCCAGGGTTCGCGCCAGGATCGTCTCGGCCGCCAGCGTGTAGTTGCGGTAGAAGCCGCGGGCATCAAGGTTCAGGTCCACGACCCCGTCCAGAACGACACCGCGCACGGCATCGGGAAACTGCGCGGCATAGGCCTGGACGAATTGCGTTCCATAGCTTTCGCCGTAAAGCCAGACCTTCGGTGCCCCGATCTTCTGGCGAAAGGCCTCGCTGTCGCGGATGGCCTGGTCGGAACTGACGAAGGGCAGCAGGTCGTCGCGTCCGATTTCCCGGGTGCAATCGGCAACATAGGTGCGTGCAGCCGCCATGGCGCCCTCAGGATCTCTGACCGAGACGGGGGCTGCATCGTAGATCGCCTGGGCGACCGGACAGGAAAGTCCGTGATCGGGGCCCGTGCCGCGCTGGTCGACAAAGACGACGTCCATGTATTGCGTCAGGTCGGCGTCGAAGGACGCAAGGTAGCTTTCTGCCGAGGCCAACCCCGACGCGCCCGGCCCGCCGACGAAATAGAACAGGATTCCGCGGCTTTCGATACTGGCGAAGGACAGGGCAAAGGTGATGTCGATGGTGCGCGCACCGTCGTTCGCCATGTGGTCCAGCGGCAGCGTCAGCGTCGTGCAGGACAGGGTGGACATCTCGCAGGGGAAAAGCTCCAGCCCCGCGGTCGCTTCGAACAGCGAGACCTCGGCCACAGCCGGGTTGGCGAAAAGGGCTGCGGCAAGGGCGAGGCGGCGCATGGGAACCTGTCAGAGGGCAAGTGCGGCAAGGCGGTCGTAATGCGGCATCGCCTGATCGGCGAGGCGTCGGAAGGCGGCGGGCAGGTCGGGCAGGGCGCCCTCGGGCGGCTCGAACCCGGTCGAGCGGTGGACCGCGCCATACCAGTGCGGGGCCCAGACACCGTCCTGCGGCTTGGGTCCGGCGGGCCACGACAGCATGGCCGGGTCGAAGGGCAGGTCCAGTGCAGCGCACAGCCGTGTCAGCGCCGCGCGCGGGTCGGCGCGGATTGCCTCGGCGCTGATCACGGGCGGGGCGGTTCCGGTCAGGTCGGCCACAAGGTCGAACAGTTCGGCCTGCTGGACAACGCCCAGATCAGCCAGCATCGGCGCCTCGCGCTTGCGGGCATAGCTGGCGATGACCTGGGCAGGGTGGCGGATCAGGAAGGCATTGGTCAGCTTCTTCAGGAAGCCGCGATCGAAGGTCGGGATCAGGTGCAGCGTCATGTGCTTCTGATACCAGTGCGGCTTGCCGTCCGGGTTGGGGCCGGTCAGGAACGCGGCCACCCTGGCCGGGTCGGTCGGCTGGCTGGCGATCACTGCATCGCGCATGGGATGGTCGATGCCGGTGGCCGCCAGATAGGCGGCGTAGAAGGGTTCATCCGTCGCCGCGCAGTCGGCCCTTGAAGCGAAGCTATACATCAGCGCGGTCGAAAGGTTCCGCGGGCCTGACCACATGGCAATCTTCATCGGGTGGTCTTCATGGCAGACGTTTGGCGGCTTGCGCATCCAGCGCGGCGTTCAGGGCATCCGGCGCCCAGCGCGCGGCCAGCGCCTCGGCCAGAAGCGCCGCCTGCGATTTGGGCGCCAGCCCGCCGAGGGGCGGGTCGCGGTCGAGGTTGGTGGGAAAGCTGTAGCCTTCGGCGCAGGCGGCGATGGCATTGGCGATCTGCGCCGCAGTCATGCTGCCTTCGGCCTGTGCGGCCAGCAACACGGGATAGAGGGCCTTGCACATTGCCGTCCGGTCGATCGCTTCCATCGCCCTGCCATAGGCAGAGGAAACCTGGAAGAGGTTCACCATCCGCTTGACATCCGCCGTCCGGTTGCTGCCTGCGGCGTGGAACAAAGCCGGAGAGAAGAACAGCATGTCGCCCTTCCTCAGCGGCAGCTGCACGGCATGGGCGTCGAAATAGGCGCGGAACCCTGGCTGAGAGGTCGCCAGGTAGCCCGGCGCATATTTTTGGCTGTGCGGCAGCAGCAGCGTCGGCCCGGCCTCGATCGGCGCGTCCACATGGGCGATGGCGCCTTGCAGGGTCAGCATGGGGCTGAAACGGTGGACATGGGCCGGATAGGCCGCCACCGCCGCGGCAGTCTGGAAGCCCAGATGATAGTCACGGTGTGGCGACTGCGCCGCGCCGCCGGGGTTCACCACATTGAGTTGGGCAGTCATCTGGTAGAACGGGCCCAGCCAGGCCCGGCTGACCAGGGCCAGGAAGGGGTTGGCGTAGTAACGCGCGAAATTCGCCGGGTCGGCCAGACAGTGCTTTTCCAGGCTGTTCCAGATCCGGTCGTTGGCGCCGGGCTTGGCAAAATGGTCGCCGCCGCCTGTGCCATCGCGGTTCTGCCGGTCGATGAGGCCGCGGAACAGGTCGGATGCCGCATCCAGCATCGCATGATCAGGCTCTGCCCCTGAAAGCACGATCACTCCGGGACCGTTCGCCAGGGCCTCGGCCCATTCGGCAGCCAGTTGCCGGGCAAGGGCGGGGTCCACGATCCGGGGCAGAAGGGCGGGGCAGTCGTAGATCAGCACATCCTTTTCCACTGCCGCAGCCAGCGGCCAGTCGGCCTTGTCCGTGCCGACCGCGCAAAGGGCGGCAAGGTCGGCCACATCGCAATCCTCGGCCCGGAAATAGACCTTCCGTTCCAGAAGCCGTGCCCGATCTGTCACTTGCATGTCATCCCCCCCCTCATGCGCCGACCAGCGCCTTGTAAAGCCCGCGGATGCGTTCGGTCACCGGGCCCATCTGCCCCGTGCCGATGACCCGGCCATCGATCATGCCCACCGGTGTCTGCGCGCCGAAGGTGCCGGTCAGGAAGGCCTCGTCCGCGCTGTAGGTCTCGACCAGACTGAAGTTCCGTTCCCGCGCCACGATCCCGTTGGCGCGGGCCAGGTCCAGCACCTTCTGTCGCGTGATGCCGTTCATGCAGTAGTCGCCGGTCGAGGTCCAAAGCTCGCCCTTGCGCACGATGAAGAAGTTGCAGGCGTTGGTGGTGTTCACGAAACCATGCACGTCCAGCATGAGGGCCTCGTCCGCGCCGGCCTTCTGGGCGGCGATGCAGGCAAGGATGCAGTTCAGCTTGGAATGGCTGTTCAGCTTCGGATCCTGGGTCATCGGCAGGCCGCGCAGATGCGGCACGGTGGCAAGGGTGATGGGGCGCGGCAGTTTCGGCCGGGAATGTTCCATGATGATCACCATGGTCGGCCCCTGCTGCGAAAGGCGAGGGTGCTGGAAGGGGCGGGTCTTTACCCCGCGCGTCACCATCAGGCGGCAATGCGCGTCGGTCACCATGCCGTTTGCGGCTTGCGTCTCCAGCACTGCGTCGATCACTTGCTGCTTCGTGCGGCCGATGTCCAGGTCGATGGACCTGGCTGCCTCGAACAGACGGTCCACATGTTCGTCGATGAAGGCCCAGCGGTTGTTGTAGAGCCGGATACCCTCCCACACCCCGTCGCCCAGCATGAAGCCGGAATCGTAGACGCTGACCACCGCCTGCGCCTTTGGCTTCAACGCACCATCCACCCAGATCAGGATGCTTTCGTTCCGGGTATCCTCTTCCGCCTGGTGGGTCGAGACATGGTCGGTCATGACGGCTGGCCTTTCGTTCTGGCGGCCACGCTAGGGGCAGGGTTGGCGCGAGGCAACAGGCAGTTGAGGGGCCGGAGGCTGATGGCCAGCGGGATCAGCCGTCGTGCAGCGTATGCAGCCAGGGCAGGGCGCGTGTCGTCAGAAGATCAAGTGCAAGGGCCAGCCGGGCAGGGTCGTCCAGCACATCGACAAAGGCCAGCGTGCCGGGATCGTGCGGATGATCCGCGGCGAAATGCCATAGCGTCAGGTCTTCGTCCTCGGGCCAGTCGGGATGGTCGGGCGGGCTGCCGGCGGGGGTAAGGAACCGCAGCACGATCTGCGCCTCCCAGCCATAGCGGTTGCGCTGCACATGGACGGCCGACCGGCCATGCGGCGAGATCCTGGTGAAGGTCGTGCCCTTCAGCGCATAACCCAGCGGCGAGAGCCTGTCGCCAAGCGCTGTCAGGATCGCGGCGAAGGCTGCTTCACGGCGTTCCGGGAACGCCGGGTCATGCGCGGCGGTGTGCTTGCGGGCGGCGAGGTCTTCGTCCTGCATTTTTGAAGCCTAGCCCTCTGTAGCCGCGGGCGCAATGGAGCGGTCCCAGCCGATACCAGCGCGTTCCGCGCGGGGCCGGTGTCGTTCCCCTGCGCGCCGGGGGCGCGCAACCGGGCCGGGCATCGGGGGCGGTTCGCCCCCCGAACCCCCTGACAGTATTTGCGCAAGGAACAAGTCCATGCCGCAGTCGGGTCATTTGACCCCGCTCGTCCTGGCGATGAAATCGGTCAGGCAGGGCACATGGCACTCTGGCCCCGATCCGCCATGGGCCATGGCCGAAGGGAAGATGTTCTTGGCGGTGCTGACCATGGCAGTGGCAACCGTGGCGACATTGGCCATGCTTTTCGCGTCGTGCAGATCCTTGCAGGCCTTTGTCAGGGCGAAGTGGTCCGCCGCGCGATTGCCTGCCAGCGCGCAACCCACGAAGGTCTGGTAGAAGCCTTAGTCCATCCGGTCGCCGCGGATCACGCTGTCGAATGTGATGGTCAAGATGCCGACCTTGTCGGCCAGCGCCAGCGCCCCGGTATGGATTGCGGCATGGTCGAGCATCAGGAAGCGGTTCAGAAGCCCTTTCCGGTGGCGATCGGCCATGCAGTCGAGCGTGTCGGCCCAGGCATCTTTCCGGCTGCGGCCCGGGGTATCGGCGAAGTGGACGCCGCGCTGCCCAAGTTCGGCGGCGGGCCGTTTGGTGACGGTCGGTCGGAGGTAGGGCAGACCACCCCCAACGTTGCCCGGCTCAGGGTGCAGAGCCATGCGCGCCACGGCCAAGGCCACCCTGGTGCGCGCCCGGCAGCGTCAGGAAGATGATCGTGGACCGGGCGGCAAGGTCTTTGACCGCGGCTTCGGGCGCGTCGCGGCCGATCAGGCTGTGCACCGGGGGGCGGTTGCGATTGCGCTGACGCTCGGGGGATAGGCTTGTTCCACGGTGTCCTTTGCCGCACCGTGGCCCATGAGGCAGGTTCCGATGAACCCGATCTGTTCCCGGGTCATGCGGATCTTCCTTGCCGCGCAAAGGGGGGCCGGCGGCGGCGGGTTGACAATCCTGGCCGGGCAGGGCGCACTGGCGCCCAGACAAGAGGGGGGTCCGAAATGTTCCGCGCACTGGTTCTGGAAAAGGAAGGCGATGTCGCCGTCGCCCATCTGCGAGAGCTGGACGAAAGCGCGCTGCCACCGGGGGATGTCACGGTGGCGGTGGAATACTCGACGCTGAACTACAAGGACGGGCTTGCGCTGTCGCCGAACGGCGGCGGGATCGTCAGGACCTATCCGCATGTGGCTGGCATCGACTTCGCCGGCACGGTCGAGACCTCGGACGATGCCCGCTACAAGCCCGGCGACAAGGTGGTGCTGACCGGCTGGCGGGTGGGTGAGATCCACTGGGGCGGCTATGCGCAGAAAGCGCGGGTCAAGGCGGACTGGCTGGTGCCCCTGCCCGAAGGCCTGAGCACCCGGCAGGCGATGGCGGTGGGGACCGCCGGCTTTACCGCGATGCTTGCGGTGATGGCTCTGGAAGAGCACGGGCTGACACCGGACAAGGGCGAGGTGCTGGTCACGGGGGCGGCCGGGGGCGTGGGGTCCGTTGCCGTCGCGATTCTGGGCCGGCTGGGTTATCAGGTCGCGGCGGTGACGGGCCGGCCTGAGACCGAGGCCTATCTGCGCGATCTGGGCGCGGCGCGGATCGTGCCGCGGGCCGATCTGGCCGAAACGGTGAAGCGTCCGCTGGAAAGCGAGACCTGGGCGGGCTGCATTGATGCCGTGGGCGGCGCGATGCTGGCGCGGGTTCTGGGGCAGATGAAGCATGGCGCCTCGGTCGCGGCGGTGGGCCTGGCCGGCGGGGCCAGCCTGCCTGCCAGTGTGATTCCGTTCCTTTTGCGCGGGGTGAACCTGCTTGGCATCGACAGCGTGACCGTGCCGTATGAACGGCGCGTCAAGGCATGGGGCCGCATCGTCACAGACCTGCCGATGCAGAAGCTGGAGGCGATGGTGAAGCCCGCGACCCTGGCCGATGTGCCTGCACTTGGTGCCGCGATCCTTAAAGGGGGCGTGCAGGGCCGCGTCGTGGTGGACGTGAACGCCTGAGCGGCTGTTGACTCTGCCGCGCCAGCCTCTATAAGCCCAGCCGTCCCGGGGTTGGCCCCGGGGCCAATCATTGGTGTTGGTGGCCCCCGCAAGGGGATGCCTGTCGCCCCGGAGACGGGGAAAGGACAACGCCCTTCACGAACGAAGGAGATCAGCGGTGACGAAACGCACCTCTGCCAAGTACAAGATCGACCGCCGGATGGGCGAAAACATCTGGGGCCGTCCGAAATCGCCGGTGAACAAGCGCGAATACGGCCCCGGCCAGCACGGCCAGCGCCGCAAGAACAAGCTGTCGGACTTCGGCACGCAGCTGCGTGCCAAGCAGAAGCTGAAGGGCTATTACGGCGACCTGACCGAGAAGCAGTTCCGCAAGATCTATACCGAGGCCGAGCGCGTGCGCGGCGACACCGGCGAGATGCTGATCGGCCTCCTGGAGCGTCGCCTGGACGCCGTGGTCTATCGCGCCAAGTTCGTCCCGACCATCTTCGCCGCCCGCCAGTTCGTGAACCACGGCCATGTGCTGGTGAATGGCAAGCGGGTCAACATTGCTTCCTACCGCGTGTCGGAAGGCGACGTGATCGAGGTGCGCCAGAAGTCGAAGCAGATGGCCGCCATCGCCGAGGCCATCGCCCTGACCGAGCGTGACGTGCCCGACTATCTGGAAGTGGACCACAACAAGCTGACCGCCAAGTTCGTGCGGACCCCCGGCCTGGGCGATGTGCCCTATCCGGTGCAGATGGAACCGAACCTGGTCGTCGAATACTACGCGAAGAACTGATCCCTTAGCGGATCGTGACCCGAGGCCGCGCCACCCGGCGCGGCCTTTTCCTTTACGGCGCCTTTCGCGCCCTTCTCTGATCGGGGGGACCCAAGGACCATGACCATCACGACCAAGCACGCCACCATCGACGGGGCACTGGTGATGATCGGCTTCGGCTCGATCGGACGCGGCACGCTGCCGCTGATCGAACGCCACATCGGCTTCGATCGCAGCCGATTCACCGTGATCGAGCCCTCGGCCGACTTCGCGCACATCCTGCGCGACCACGGCATCCGTCACCTTCAGGTGGCCCTGACGCCCGACAACTTCGCCGATGTTCTGCGCAACCTGTTCCCGGAAGGGCGCGGCATGATCGTCAACCTGTCGGTGGACGTGGATTCGATCGAGGTGATGAAGCTCGCCCAGGAGATGGGGGTGCAGTACATCGACACGGTGATCGAACCCTGGCCGGGGTTCTACTTCGGCTCGACCCTGCCGAATGCCGAGCGCACCAACTATCCCCTGCGTGAAAAGGTGCGCGAACTGGGCAAGTCCTATCCGGGCGGGCCGACGGCAGTTTCGTGCTGCGGGGCGAATCCGGGCATGGTCAGCTGGCTGCTGAAAGAGGCACTGTTGCGTCTTGCGGCAGATACCGGCGTACAGGCCAACCCGAAAAACCGCGAGGACTGGGCGCGGCTGATGCGCGACCTCGGGGTCAAGGGCGTCCACATCGCCGAGCGCGACACGCAGGTTGCCGCCCGCCCCAAGCCGCTTGGCGTCTTCGTCAACACCTGGTCGGTGGACGGCCTTCTGTCCGAAGGCTACCAGCCGGCCGAGCTGGGCTGGGGCACGCACGAGAAGAAGCTGCCGCCGAAAGGCCACCGCTTCGACCATGGCCCCGGCCATGCGATCTGGATCGACCGCCCCGGTGCCGATACCCGCGTGCGCAGCTGGTGCCCCGGCGTCGGCCCGCAGTTCGGCTTCGTCATCACCCACAACGAGGCGCTGTCGATCCCGGACTACTATACGGTCTGGGAGGACGGCCGCGCCGCCTATCGCCCGACTTGCCACTACGCCTATCACCCGTGCAACGACGCGATCCTGTCGCTGCACGAGATCAACGGTGCAGGCAAACTCGCCGATGCGCAGCACATCCTGACACCCGAGGAAATCGTTTCGGGTGGCGACGACCTGGGCGTGCTGCTTTACGGCCATGCCAAGGGCGCGATGTGGTATGGTTCACGCCTGACCTGCGAAGAGGCGCGGCGACTTGCCCCCTATCAGAACGCAACCGGCATGCAGGTGACATCAGCGGTGCTGGCGGCGATGGTCTGGGCGGCCGAAAATCCGAACGAAGGCTTTGTCGAGGCTGACGAGATGGATCACGTCCGCTGCCTGGAAGTCCAGCGCCCCTATCTCGGCTCGATCGAGTGCCACTACACCGACTGGACGCCGATTCGGAACCGGATCAACAGCTTTGCCGAGGACCGGGACGACGACGATCCCTGGCAGTTCACCAACTTCCTCGCCGTCTGAGACCGGATCTCGGGTTCCGCCGGGCCATTCCTCCGCCCGGCGGTGCCACCCTCAGCCCAGACGCATGGCCATGTCCAGCATCCGGTTGGAAAAGCCCCATTCGTTGTCATACCAGCCGAAGACCCGCAGCATCCCACCGGGGGTCGCCTTGGTTTCGGGGCAAGCCATGATGACCGATTCGGGCCGCGACCGCAGATCGGTTGACACCAGCGGCCGGTCGGTCCAGCCGATGACGCCGCCGACGGCGCGGAAGGCCGCATTGACCTCATCGACCGTGGGCCGGGCCTCGGTCAGCAGATGAAAATCCACACAGGACACGCTGGCCACCGGCACCCGCACCGCCTGGGCCACGATGCGCCCGGCAAGCTGCGGCAGGACGCGATCCAGAAGCCTTGCCGCACTGGTCGTGGTCGGCACCATCGACAGGGCTGCCGCCCGGCTGCGCGGGTAGTCCGCGGCCGGAGCATCGACCGTCGGCTGGCTGCCGGTATAGCAATGCACGGTGGTCATGCTGCCGGTGACGATCCCCCAGCGGTCGTGGATCAGCCGTGCCAGCGGTGCCAGAGCATTGGTCGTGCAGGACGCATTCGACACGATGCGCTGCCCCGTCAACGCCGTCTCGTTCGCGCCCAGGACCACCGTGACATCCGCCGCCGCCGATGGGCCCGAGATCAGAACCCGACCTGCCCCTGCCACAAGGCCCCGCTCGGCCACTTCCCGGGTTTCGGCGCGGCCGGTGCATTCCATCACCAGGTCGATCCCCGCCAGATCAAGCCGCGACAGGTCGGCCGTACGGTGCAGCGGGATCGACCGCCCGTCTACCACCAGCGCACCGCCTTCCAGCGCAACCTTGCCGCGCCAGGGGCCGAAGACGCTGTCGTATTCGAACAGATAGGCACACATCTCCGGCGCGGCGATGTCGTTGATGCCGGCGATCTCGATTCCCGGCCAGCGGCCGGGATCTTGCAGAAATGCCCGCAGCACCGACCGCCCGATCCGCCCGAAGCCGTTGATGAAGACCCGCATCACCCGCTCTCCCCGCGCTGCTTCGCGCAGTCTCAGCACGGCTTTGCCGTCGCTTCAACAGGTGTTTGATCAAAACTTGTTCCCATCACAATTGCGCGGAAGACGATGTTGCCGGTCGGGTCTCTTGCCAGGCCTTGGGTCGGTCCGGCCCCGCGGCCTGAGGCTGCACTGCCGAGGCCAGACAAGGTGCCACGCGCAGCCGGACAGGAAACCGATCCAGGATGGGGAATACAGCGTGCACCGTGTGATGACCGGCCGCGGCGGCGGCCAATAGGCCTTGCCCCGCACCGAGACGGGCCAGACCACCTCGACCTTGCCGTTCCTCGGGCCCACGTACCAGTCATGCACCTTGCAGGTCGGGTCGCAGTGGCCGGGCACCAGTTTCAGCCTGTCAGCGGCCTTCGGCACCCCGTCCGGGTCGTCGATCACCCCTTGTTCGTCGCTGGACCTGACGTATGCGACATCATCCCGACAGAAGATCACCGGCAGCCCGCTGTCCAACGACTGCGCATTGAGCCCCGCGTCGCAGATCGCCCTGTCGGGCCTTGCATGGCTCATCACGCTGGTCAGGATGAACAGGGCATTGGCCCATTCGCTCTGGTCGATACGGCGCCCCTCCTGGTCGAGGATCCGGCCATAGTCGGCGTCCATGAAGGCACAGGAGCCAGATTGCAGCTCGTTGAAGACCCCGGACCCGCTTTCGAACTGGTAGGATCCTGTGCCGCCGCCGGAAACGAGTTCGGGCTTCAGGCCCGCCGCTTCCAGGGCCGTGACGCACTGTCTGACCTGGGCGATGGCGGCATCAAGCTTTGCCTTTCGATCCTCGTGGCAATCCAGGTGCTGCATCGCACCCTGATAGACCTGAAGTTCGGCAAAGGTCAGGTTCGGCGCGCCTGCCACGGCCTGTGCGATCGCGACGACCGGTTCCGGGGTGCGCACTCAGCAGCGACCCGCCCCACAGTCGATCTCGGCCAGCACATCCAGCCAGGTTCCGTGGCGCGCCGCAGCCATCGAAAGATCGGTGACATTGGACAGGTCATCCACGCAGACCAGCGTTCTGGCGCCAAGTTTTGGCAGTCGCGCCTGTCTGTCGATCTTGGCCAGGTCGCGCCCCTGGTTCGACACCCGAATTTCGTTGATGCCGCCGCGGGCAAAGACATCGGCTTTGCTGACCTTCTGGCAGCAGACACCCACCGCGCCGCCCAGACGCACTTGCAGCATCGCCACGTCCAACGACTTGTGCATCTTGCCATGCACCCGGTGCCGCATCCCGTGCACACGGGCGTAGGCGCCCATCTTGGTGATGTTCCCTTCCTGCGCGTCCATATGCTGGATCAGGAAGGGCGTCTGGATGTCGGCCTTATCCATCCCCGGCAGGGCGGGGATGTCGTAGCCGACCTCCAACCCCTGAAAATCCGCATGTCTGTTCAACGGCCTAGGCCCTGTCTGCATTCACCTTAGCCAGTCGAGGGCTGAGACGGGGAAGACGAAGCCCATGAAGCTGGTCATCGTTTTCTCGCAGCGCAGGGCGATGCGACGGAAGCGTTTGATCCGCTGAAAGAAGTTTTCGACCTTGTGGCGTTCGGCATGAAGTTCGCGGTCGAGGGGTGGCTTGATCGCGCGGGACGGGTTGGCCTGGATATCGGCTTCTGCCCCGAGTTCGGTCGCGATCTTCGCCCGCAAGGTGCCGGAATCCTAGGCCGCATCGGCGATGACCTGTCCCACGCCATCGAGCCCGTCGACCAAGGCGGCGGCCTGTGGGCTGTCGCCGTGCTGGCCAGCCGTCGGGATCAGCCGCACAGGCAGCCCGAGGGCATCGAC
>NZ_SIJH01000016.1 GCF_004762095.1 Tabrizicola caldifontis | reverse complement strand
CGTAGGCCTTGAATTCACCGAAATACTTCGTGATCGCCGCCGTCAGCGTCGTCTTCCCATGGTCAACGTGACCAATGGTCCCGATGTTCACGTGCGGTTTCGTCCGTTCAAACTTTGCCTTCGCCATGATGGCTTCTCCTCATTCGGTTCTCGGTTGCGGTGCGCGGGTGCGCACCCTACGGGGTGGTAGGGCGGGGTTCTCCCCGCCGCACCGTCATGCGTATTTCTTCTGGATTTCCTGGCTAATGTTCTCCGGCACCGCGTCATAGTGGTCGAAGAGCATCGTGAACACCGCCCGGCCCGAGGTCATCGAGCGCAGGTTGTTGATGTAGCCGAACATGTTGGCCAGCGGGACCATCGCGTTGATCACGTTGGCGTTGCCGCGGCTGTCCTGCCCGGTCACCATGCCGCGCCGCGAGGTCAGATCGCCGATGACGCTGCCGGTGTATTCCTCCGGCGTCACCACCTCGACCTTCATGATCGGTTCCAGAAGCTTGGCGCCGGCCTTTTTCAGGCCCTCACGCATCGCCGCACGGGTCGCGATCTCGAAGGCAAGGACGCTCGAGTCGACATCGTGGAAGGCACCGTCCACCAGCGCCACCTTGAAGTCGATGACCGGGAAGCCGGCCAGCGGGCCCGAGTCCATGACCGACTTGATGCCCTTCTCAACGCCGGGGATGTATTCCTTCGGCACCGCGCCGCCAACGATGCGGCTTTCGAAGCTGAAGCCCTCGCCCGGTTCGGTGGGGGTAATCTCCAGCTTGACGCGGGCGAACTGGCCCGTGCCGCCGGTCTGCTTCTTGTGGGTGTAGTCGATCTCGGTCGGCCGCGAGATGGTTTCGCGGTAGGCCACCTGCGGAGCGCCGATGTTCGCCTCGACCTTGAACTCGCGCCGCATGCGGTCGACGAGGATGTCGAGGTGAAGTTCGCCCATGCCCTTCATGATCGTCTGGCCCGATTCCAGATCGGTCTCGACGCGGAAGGACGGATCCTCGGCCGCCAGACGCTGCAGCGCCAGCGCCATCTTTTCCTGGTCGGCCTTCGACTTCGGCTCCACCGCGATCTCGATCACCGGCTCGGGGAAGGTCATGGTTTCCAGCACGAGCGGCTTGTTCGGATCGCACAGCGTATCGCCGGTGGTGGTTTCCTTCAGTCCGGCCAGAGCGATGATGTCGCCCGCGAAAGCCTCTTCGATCTCTTCACGGTTGGCGGCATGCATCATCATCATGCGGCCCACGCGCTCGCGCTTGCCCTTGGTCGAGTTCAGCATCTGGTCGCCCTTCTTCAGGGTGCCCGAGTAGATGCGGGTGAAGGTCAGCGTGCCGACGAAGGGGTCGTTCATGATCTTGAACGCCAGCGCCGAGAAGGGCTCGGCATCATCGGGCTTGCGCTCGATGTTGCGGGTCTCGGTCTCGTCGCCGGGGGCGTAACCCATGTAGGGCGGGATATCCAGCGGCGAGGGCAGGTAGTCGATGACCGAGTTCAGAACCGGCTGGACCCCCTTGTTCTTGAACGCGGACCCGGCGGTGACCGGCACGAAGGACATGCTGAGGCAGCCCTTGCGGATCAGCTTGCGCAGCGTGTCCACGTCCGGCTCCTGGCCTTCGAGATAAGCCATCATCGCCTCGTCGTCCTGTTCGACGGCAAGTTCGATCAGCTTGCCGCGCCATTCGTTGGCTTCGGCCTTCAGGCTGTCACGGATGTCGCGGATTTCCCAGGTCGCGCCCAGGTCTTCACCCTGGTAGACCCATTCCTTCATCGTCACCAGGTCGATGATGCCTTCCAGCTTGTCCTCGGCACCGATCGGCAGGGCGATCGGGGCGGGGGTCGCGCCGGTGCGGTCCTTGATCATCTGGACGCACTTGAAGAAGTCGGCACCGATCTTGTCCATCTTGTTGACGAACACGATCCGCGGCACCTTGTAGCGGTCGGCCTGACGCCAGACCGTTTCGGTCTGCGGCTCGACGCCGGCGTTGGCATCCAGCAGGCACACCGCACCATCAAGAACCGCAAGCGAGCGTTCGACCTCGATGGTGAAGTCCACGTGGCCGGGAGTGTCGATGATGTTGAAGCGATGCTTCGGCCCCTCGGCGGTCTTGCCGTCGGTGGTGCGCTCCCAGAAGGTGGTGGTGGCAGCCGAGGTGATGGTGATCCCGCGCTCCTGCTCCTGCTCCATCCAGTCCATGGTCGCGGCGCCGTCGTGGACTTCGCCGATCTTGTGGGACTTGCCAGTGTAGTACAGGATCCGCTCGGTCGTCGTGGTCTTGCCCGCGTCGATGTGGGCCATGATCCCGAAGTTGCGGTAGAGGTGCAGCGGATATTCGCGTGCCATGATCTGCGCTCCTTACCAGCGGTAGTGGCTGAACGCCTTGTTCGCGTCGGCCATCTTGTGGGTGTCTTCGCGCTTCTTCACGGCGGTGCCGCGGTTCTGCACGGCATCGGCCAGCTCGGCGGCCAGACGCTCTTCCATCGTGTTCTCGTTGCGCTTGCGGGCGGCCTGGATCAACCAGCGGATCGCCAGCGCCTCACGGCGTTCGGCCCGGACTTCGACCGGAACCTGATAGGTCGCACCGCCCACACGGCGGGAACGGACCTCGACCGAAGGCTTCACATTGTCGAGCGCCTCGTGGAAGGCTTCGACGGCGGGGCGCTTCAGTCGGTTCTGCACGCGATCAAGCGCGCCATACACGATACGCTCAGCGACCGACTTCTTGCCGTCGAGCATCAGGTTGTTCATGAACTTGGTGACCACCCGGTCGCCAAACTTGGCATCGGGCAGGATCTCGCGCTTTTCGGCGGCGTGACGACGGGACATTCCTTATCTCCTCACTTCGGACGCTTGGCGCCGTATTTCGAACGACGCTGACGACGCTCTTTCACGCCCTGGGTATCCAGAACGCCGCGGAGGATGTGGTAACGCACACCCGGAAGGTCCTTGACCCGGCCGCCACGGATCAGGACGACCGAGTGTTCCTGCAGGTTGTGCTTTTCGCCGGGGATGTAGCTGATCACCTCGAACCCGTTGGTCAGGCGCACCTTGGCGACCTTCCGCATGGCCGAGTTCGGCTTCTTCGGGGTGGTGGTGTAGACGCGGGTGCAGACCCCACGCTTCTGCGGGCAGGACTCCAGGTGCTGAGACTTGGATTTCCGCGGCGCTGCTTCCCGGGGCTTCCGGATCAGCTGTTGAATCGTCGGCATTCACGTTCCTCGTTTCGATACTCGCCGGGTGCCACCCCGACGCCGCTTCTCGACCGTGTCTTGCGCGAATCGCAAAACACGAAAACCGCAACCACCGCCGTTCCCGGCGATGCCGCGGTGGACTTCCAGAGGATCGGGGCGGAAGGCCCGGATCATGACCACTTCAAGCGCTCTGACCCCGGCACCAGAGGACAGACCTCGGGCTTCGGGTTGGCGGGCGTATAGGGGGAATCGCGGGGGGTGTCAACATCAACCCCACCCCGGGCCAGCCTACCGCCCCTTCCAGACCGGATCGCGCTTTTCGGCGAAGGCGCGGGCGCCTTCCAGCTGGTCCTCGCTGGAATAAAGTCGGTCCACCGTCGCGAACTGGCGCTTCGTGATCCGGTTCAGCGCGTCCTGGAATCGCATGTCTTCGGCCTCGCGCACGATTTCCTTGATCGCGGCATAGACAAGGGGGGGACCGGATTCGAGCAGCCGCGCCAGATCCCAGGCCTTCGCCATGAGATCCTCGGGCGCGCAGATCTCCTTCACCAGCCCCCAGCGATGCGCCTCTTCCGCGTCGAACCAGCGCCCGGTCAACAGCAGGTCCATCGCCACATGATAGGGAATGCGCTTGGGCAGCTTGATACTGGCCGCATCCGCCACCGTGCCCGACCGGATTTCCGGCAGCGCGAAGGTGGCGTTCGTGGAACAGAGGATAAGGTCGGCCGACAGCGCCAGCTCCAGCCCGCCCCCGCAACAGATGCCCTGCACTGCGGCGATGACGGGCTTGTTGAGGTTCGGCAGCTCCTGTAGGCCGCCGAAGCCGCCCACGCCATAGTCGCCGTCCACCGCATCGCCCGCGGCCGCGGCCTTCAGGTCCCAGCCGGGGCAGAAGAACTTCTCGCCCGCCGCGCGCAGGATGCAGACGCGCAAGCTGTCGTCGTCGCGGAAGTCGCGGAACACCAGCCCCATGATCCGGCTGGTCTTCAGGTCGATTGCATTGGCCTTGGGCCGGTCCAGCGTGACCTCGAGGATGGCGCCCTCGCGCCTTGTTAGGATCGGCCCTTCGGTCCGCATTTCCATCATGTCGCCCTCCTGACCAGCGCATCCACCGCCACGGCGCCGGTTTCGCGCACCATGACCGGGTTGATCTCGATTTCCTCCAGGCTCGCGTCTGCTGCCATCAGCGCCCCCAGCCGCACCGCCAGCGCCGCGACAGCCCCCATGTCCGCCCTCGGCCGTCCGCGATAGCCGTCGAGCAGCGGCCAGAGCCGCAACCCCTTCGCCGCCTCCAGCACCTCGGCCTCGCCGACGGGCCAGACGAGCGTCACCGTATCGGCCAGCACCTCGGCCGTGACGCCGCCCAGCCCCAGGGTCAGCGTGATGCCATAGACCGGATCGCGGCGCAGTCCCAGCAGCACCTCGGCCACCGCGCCCGTCACCATCTCCTCGACCAGATAGCCGGTCGCCCCCGGCATCTCTGCCTGCCCCTCCAGCGTGGCAAGCCCCAGCCGCACCGCGCCTGCCTCCGTCTTGTGCGCAAATCCAAGCCCCTTCAGCACGAAGGGCGGCACCAGTCCCGCAAGGTCGAGACCGGCAAGCGTTGCAGCCGTCGTGGATTTCGGCACTGCCACCCCCACCGCGGCAAGAAGCGCCTTGGCCTCGGCTTCGTCCAGCATCCGGGTTTCGCGCTGGGGCAGGCTGTCCAAGGGCCGCCATCCCGGCTGCCCCGCAGGGGTCTGCGCCGCCCGAATTGCCGCAAGCGCCGTCTCGATCCCCAGAAGGGGACAGATGCCCTGCTCCATCATCGCCTGCACACGCGCCTCGCCGAAGTTTTCGGGCAGCGATGCCACCGGGAAGGCCGGCTTGCCCGCAGCCTTCTGGGCATCGACAATCGCCCGGAAGGCCGGGTCGTAGCCCGAGGGATCACTCCGGTCCGCCCGTGGCGCGTCGATGATGTAAAGGCCGGCGTCATAAGCCTCCAGCATTGCGCTGAAGACCTCGGTCGTCTTCGGCCCGTCGCCCCAGATGAAGGTGTGGTAGTCCAAGGGGTTCGAGATGGTCGGAATCTCTCCCAGCACGGCGAAAAGCCGGTCGTGCGTCGGCTGCGGCACCGGCGGAAATTCCAGCCCGAAAGGCGCAGCCAGATCGGCAACCAGACCTGCCTCGCCACCCGAGCAGGACAGCGAACAGAGACGCCTGCCAAGCCCCGGCCCATGCACATGGAAGATCTTCAGCGTCTCGATCAGTTCGGCCGGAGTATTCACCTCCGCCACCCCCGTCTGGCGCAGGAAGGCACTGGAAGCTGCCCCGCCGCCGGCCAGTGAAGCCGTATGCGAGGCGGCCGCACTGCGGGAAAGTTCGGTCTTGCCGGACTTGATCGCCACCATGCCCTTGCCCATGGCGCGTGCCCGCTCGGCCAGCTCGGCAAAGGCCGGGACATCGTCGATTCCCTCGATGTACAGCCCCACGGCGGTCACCCTGGGATCATCCAGCAGCGCCCCGGTCAGTTCCGCCAGCCCCACCACCGCAGCATTACCCAGACAGGCGACATAGGCCACGGGCAATCCGCGCTGCTGCATGCCGAGGTTGATCACGATGTTCGAGGACTGGCTTACCAGCGCCACACCCCTATCCACGCGCACCCCGCCATGCTGATCGGGCCACAGAAGCGCGCCATCCAGATAGTTGATCACCCCATAGCAGTTCGGCCCGAGGATCGGCATCTCGCCTGCGGCTGCGACAAGCCGGTCCTGCAGACCAGGCTCTCCGGCCTCGGTCCAGCCCGAGGCGAAACAGATGGCGCCCCCCGCCCCCATCGCAGCCAGTTCCGCGACCACCTCCAGAGTGGCAAAGCGGTTTACCCCGATGAATGCCGCATCCGGCGGTTCCGGCAGATCGGCAAGGCTGGGATAGGCCCGTAGCCCTCCGATCTCGGATCGGGTCGGATGCACCGGCCAGACCGGGCCCTGAAAGCCCATCTTGCGGCATTGCTCGATCACGTTCACAGCCCAGCCGCCACCCAGAACGGCAATGTGGCGTGGTCGCAGAAGACGGTCCAAGCGGCTCATCTCTGGCCTCGCGCTGTGGCATCGGCCCCGGGGGCTGTCTGCCCCCGGACCCCCGAGGATATTTGGGAACGGAAGAAGGGGCAGACCATGGCAACGCCCCGCCCGGAAAGGCCGGACGGGGCGCCTTCTCCCGTTACGGTCATCGGCGTCCCCGCCTGTACCGTGGCGCCACTGTGGCGATTCGAAGTTAACATTCCGTTGCTTCTTCCGTTCTCAAATATCCTCTGGGGGTCCGGGGGGCGAAGCGCCCCCGGTGCGACCGTTCAACCCCCGACCGCCCGCAGAAGTTCGCGGCTGATGATGTGGCGCTGGATCTCCGAGGTGCCTTCCCAGATCCGCTCCACCCGCGCGTCGCGCCAGATGCGCTCGAGCGGCAGCTCGTCCATCAGGCCCATCCCGCCATGGATCTGGATCGCCTCGTCCGCGATCATCGCCAGCACCTCGGTCGCCTTCAGCTTGGCCATGGCCATGTCGCCATCGGTCACCGTGCCCTGGTCGTACTTCCAGGCCGCCTCGCGCGTCAGCAACTCGGCCGCCTTCAGCTCCATCGCCATGTCCGCAAGCTTGAAGCTGATCCCCTGGAACTTGCCGATCTGCTGGCCGAACTGCTTCCGCTCGGCCGCATAGGAAATCGCAAGGGCCAGCGCCCGCTCTGCCCTGCCCAGACAGGTAGAGGCCACCTGCAGCCGCGTCGCGCCCAACCAGGAATTGGCCACCTCGAACCCCTTGTGGACCTCGCCCAGCACGTTTTCAGCCGGCACCCGGCAATCGTCGAACTCCAGCACCGAATTGGTGTAGCCGCGATGGCTGACGTTGCGATAGCCCTCGCGCACGGTGAACCCGGGGGTGCCCTTGTCCACGAAGAAGGCGGTGATCAGCTTCTTCGGGCCCCGCGGGGTCTGTTC
This sequence comes from Tabrizicola caldifontis, assembly GCF_004762095.1. Classification (GTDB taxonomy): domain Bacteria; phylum Pseudomonadota; class Alphaproteobacteria; order Rhodobacterales; family Rhodobacteraceae; genus Tabrizicola; species Tabrizicola caldifontis. The sequence goes on along the minus strand of NZ_SIJH01000016.1, from coordinate 87,854 downwards.
CTCGCCGCTGGCCATGAAGACGATGGCGAAGCCGGCCAGATCGGCATGGCTGATGAAATGCTTGGTGCCGTTCAACACCCAGTCGCCGCCCTCCCGCCGGGCCGATGCCTTCATCCCCCGCAGGTCCGACCCTGCGCCGGGTTCGGTCATCGCCAGGCAATCCCACGTCTCGCCCCGGATGCAGGGCATCAGATACCGCTCGCGCTGTTCGGCGTTGCCGGCCAGAAGGATGTTCGAGGGCCGCGCGACGCAGGTCCAGTGCAGGGCATAGTTGGCCCGACCCAGTTCCTTTTCGTATAGAAGCCAGGACAGCGTATCCAGCCCCGCCCCGCCGACCTCGACCGGCATGTTGGCGGCGTAAAGCCCGGCGGCGATCGCCTTCTGCTGGATCTCGCGGATCAGCTCCAGGGGAAGGTGGCCGGTGCGTTCGACCATCTGCTCGTGCGGATACAGCTCTGCCTCGACAAAGGCCCGCGTCGTGGCGACGATCATCGCTTGTTCTTCGGTCAGTCCGAAATCCATGTTGTCCTCACGGGTCCACGTTGTAGGTCATGCCGTCCACCGCCAGCGCCTGTCCTGTAACCATGCGCGCGCCATCGGACGCCAGAAAGACCGCCATATCGGCCACATCCTGAGCCTCGGTCAGCCGCTTCATCGCCGTGCCCGAGGCATAGCCCTGCCGCACCGCTTGCGGGGTCATTCCCTTGGCCGCCGCTTCCGCCTCGATCACCCGGTCGATCCGGGGGCCGTTCACCGAACCCGGACAGATCGCGTTGGCGCGAATGCCGTGCGGCCCAAGTTCCATCGCCACGGTCTTCATCAGCCCGATGACCCCCCATTTCGCCGCCACATAGGGTGCACGGAACGGGGTGCCGTAAAGGCCCGAGGTCGAGGAGATGAAGATGATGACCCCCTGCCGTGCCGGTTTCATCAGCCGCGCCGCGCCGCGCGCAAGCAGCATCGCCCCGTCCAGGTTCACCCCGAGGCACTGGTGCCAGCCTTCCAGCGGCATTTCCTCGATGGCGGCGGTCGGACCCTTGATCCCGGCATTGGCGACAGCGATGTCGAGGCCGCCCCACTCCTGCGCAATGTCCGCAAAGAGGAGGTCTATCGCCGCCTCGCTGGCCGCATCGCAGACCGTGCCCCGGATCCCCGCCGGCAGTGCGGCCACTGCGGCCTCGTCCACATCCGTCACCCGGACCCGGTCGCCCAGCGCGGCGAAGGCCCGGGCCATGACCAGCCCGATTCCGTTCGCGCCCGCGGTGATGAGGACCCGGCGGTTCACTTCTTCTGCCCGACCGCCCGGCCCGCACCTTCCGGCATCGGCAGCGCGGCGTGGGCGTCGGCAATGGCCTTCAGGTTCTTCCAGACCTCGACCGACGCCGGCACGGTCTTGCCCGCCTGCATGTCGACATGCAGGCACAGCTGTTCGACCGTCGCCACGCAGTCCTCGCCCTTCATGATCCGCACGAAGCTGCGGAAGCGCTTCTCGTCGGCGCCGATGATCTGCAATTCTCCCCGCAGCTGGTCGCCGAGCTTTGCCTCGCCCAGATGGCGGATGTGGGTTTCGGCGGAATAGTAGCTGTGACCGGCAGCTACATAGTCCATGCCCGCGCCGATCATCCGCAGGAAGTTGTCCACAGTTTCCGAATTGCAGAAATAGTAGCGGCTTTCGGTCATGTGGCCGTTGTAGTCGATCCAGCCCGGCAGCACCTGCCCCTGCCACATGACCAGGGGCGCAGGTTGCGGGCCCGTGTCCAACCCCTTCTGCATCTCGGCAAGGAAGGCCGCGGCACGGCGTTCATCGTGTTCCTTCAGCACCTTCCCCGCACCCCAGTTCCGCTCCTTCAGCGCGCGCAGGAAGCCCACCAGGTTGCGGTCGCGGATGCGTTCAAGCTCCCGGATGCCATACATGCCGGACTGCGCGTCGGACTGGCTGGCCACAAGATCCACCAGTTCGCCATTGAACTCGGGCACGTCCATGAGTTTCGTCCAGGGCCATTTCAGCGCCGGGCCGAACTGGGCCATGAAATGTCGCATCCCTGCCTCGCCGCCCGCGATGCGGTAGGTTTCGAACAGGCCCATCTGCCCCCAGCGCAGACCGAAACCCATGCGGATCGCATCGTCGATCTCTTCGGTCGTGGCTATGCCGTCCTTCAGCATCCACAGCGCCTCGCGCCACACCGCCTCGAGGAACCGGTTGCCGATGAAGGCGTCGATCTCGTGCCGGATCACCAGCGGGAACATCCCGATGTCGCGCATGATCTGCACGGTGCGATCGACCACCTCGGGCGGGTTCGCCGGGCTACCCGAGACTTCCGACAACGGCAGCAGATAGACCGGGTTGAACGGATGCGCGACGATGATGTTTTCGGGCGCAGGAGAACCCTTCTGCAGGTCGCTTGCCTTGAACCCGCTGGTCGACGATCCGATCAGGACGCCGGGATTAGCCTGTTGCAGCTGGGCATATACCTTGTGCTTAAGTTCGATCCGCTCGCTGACCGATTCCTGCACATACTCCGCCCCTTCGACCGCCTCGCCGATGGTGCCGTGGAAGCTGAGCTTGCCTTCGGGTGGCATCGGGACATCCGACAGCGCGGGCAGGGCCGCCCGCGCGTTCGACAACACCGCGGCGATCTTGCGCTCTGCCTCGGGATCGGGATCGAACACCCCGACGTCCCAGCCATTCAGCAGGAACCGCGCGGCCCAGCCGCCGCCGATGACCCCGCCACCGATGATCGCTACCTTGCGCGCCATGTGTCCCGTCCCATTGCGGTTCCCCCATCCCGGCCCATCCCCGGCAAGCGGGGAAGGGCAGTTCTTACCTTCCGATGGCAGGCCGTGGGCACCCGCTCCGCGCTCGCCCCCGCGTCGAAGAGGGAAAGGGAGGGGGGCCGATCCGCGATCGGTTTCGCGGCTACCTTGCCAGCGGTGCGCGCTTTTCCAGCTTCAGCCGCGCCCGCACCTCGGCCGGGGTGATGACCCGCGCGCCAAGGTTCTCGATGATGTTAGCCGCACGTTCTACCAGCTGGGCATTGGTGGCCAGCACCCCCTTTTCCAGCCACAGGTTGTCTTCCAGCCCCACCCGCACATTGCCCCCTGCAAGCACGGCCGCGGCAACATAGGGCATCTGATGCCGTCCCAACGAAAAGGCCGACCAGTGCCAGCCCTGCGGAACGTTGTTCACCATCGCCATGAAGGTATTCAGGTCATCCGGCGCGCCCCACGGCACACCCATGCAAAGCTGTACCAGCACCGGCTCGGGGATCACACCTTCCTTCACCAGTTCCTTGGCCAGCCACAGATGGCCAGTGTCGAAGGCCTCGATCTCGATCCGCGCGCCTGCGGCCGTCATCCGCCGGGCCATGTCGCGCAGCATGCCGGGCGTGTTGACCATCACATAGTCGGCCTCGTTGAAGTTCATCGTGCCGCAGTCCAGCGTGCAGATCTCGGGCCGGCATTCCACGACATGGGCCACGCGCTCTTCCGCGCCGCACATGTCGGACTTGTCGGCCATCCGGGTCATGGCCTCGGTGCCGTCAAAATACATGTCGCCGCCCATGCCCGCGGTCAGGTTCAGTACCACATCCGTGTCGCTGTCGCGGATGCGCTCGGTCACTTCGCGGTAGTATTCCAGCTTGCGGCTGGGCTTGCCGGTTTCCGGGTCGCGGACGTGGCAATGCACCACAGCAGCCCCCGCCCTGGCCGCTGCGATGGCACTTTCGGCAATCTGCTTCGGGCTGCGCGGCACATGCGGGCTGCGGTCCTGCGTTCCGCCCGATCCGGTCACGGCACAGGTGATGAAGACCTCACGATTCATGGTCAGCGGCATGGCTTTCTCCCAAAAGGTTGGCGACACCATAGCCGCCTTGCCAGCCCACGCTTTGCGTATTACGAAATATTCATGACGGAAAACGCTATCTTTCTGCCTTCGGACCAGAGCCTGACGATAGCGCTGTTCGTGCTGCCGCAAGCCTCGATCCTGGAGGTTGCCAGTGCCCTCGACCCGCTGCGCAACGCCAATCGCCATCTCGGCAACGAAGCCTATCGCTGGCGTGTCGTCACCCCGGACGGCCGTCCCGCGCCGCTGACATGCGGGCTAGAACTGCCCTCCTCCGGCCCCCTCGCGCATGCCGCCGGGGCCGAGGCATTGATCGTTATTGCGGGATACCGGCTGAACGAGGTGGCCACCCGCCCGCTGATCAGCGAACTGCGACGGATCGCACCGCGCTTTCGGCTGGTCGGCGGCATCGATGCTGCCCCCAGGGTGCTGGCCAGGGCGGGGCTTCTTGACGGATACCGCGCCACGGTCCACTGGGAGGATCTGGAGGATCTCGCCGCGGCCCATCCCGAAATCGACGTGGTTCCCGACCGTTTCGTGATCGACCGTAACCGGGTGACGATTTCCGGTGCCGCACCGGCTGCGGACTTCATGCTGCATCTGATCCGCGCCCGCCACGGCGCGGCGCTGGCACGGCAGGTTGCGGCCAGCTTTCTGGCAACAGTGCGCAAGGGGTCTGAACCGCAGATCGGTCGGGGCCCCGATCCCGACCTCGATCCCCGCGTGGCTGCGGCGCTTGCGCGGATGGAGGCGCGGATCGACGCGCCCGAACCTGCCTCGGCCACGGCCCGCGCGGTCGGCGTTTCGCCACGCCGCCTGGAAGGCCTGTTCCGGGCAAGCCTGGGCACGACGCCCGCGGCCCATGCACTTGATCTGCGCCTGCAGGCCGCCCGTCGGATGCTGACCGATACGCGGCACCCCTTGGCAGAGGTCGCGCTGCGCACAGGCTTTTCCAGCCCCTCGACCCTGTCCCGCGCCTTACGCGCACGGTTCGGCCAGCCACCCGGCGCCCTGAGGCGCCAGATCTGAAGCGTCAGCACGTCCCGGGCGACGCAGCCGTCCACCCGGGGGTCAAGGCTGCATTGAACTCATCGCCGGGTTGCGGGGGCCCGGGCACCGTCGGATGCCCCTTCAGGCCGCGTCCAGAAGACCCCGCCCCTTCAAGAGCGCCTCGACCCCCGGCATCCTGCCGCGGAACTTCAGATAAAGCGCCTCGGCCTCTTCGGACCCGCCCGCCGACAGGATATACCGCTCCAGCCGCGCCGCGGTTGCGGGGTCGAAGGGATCGCCCGCCTCCTCGAAGGCCGCGAAGGCATCGGCATCCATCACCTCCGACCACATGTAGCTGTAATAGCCGGCGGAATAGCCGTCGCCGCTGAACACATGCGCGAAATGCGGTGTCGCATGGCGCATGCGGATCGCGCGCGGCATGCCCAGCGCCTCCAGCACCTCGGCCTGGCGCTGCATCGGGTCGGCGGGCGGCTGGCCGGTGTGGAACTCGAGGTCCACCATGGCCGAAGCCACGAATTCCACCGTGGCAAAGCCCTGGTCATAGGTGACCGCGTCCAGAAGCCGCTTCAACATTTCGGCGGGCATCGGCTCGCCGGTCTCATGGTGCCGCGCATGGGCCTCCAGCACCTGCGGCACCTCCAGCCAGTGTTCGTAAAGCTGGCTCGGCAGTTCGACGAAGTCGCGCGCCACGGATGTCCCGCTGATGAAGCCGTAGGTCACGTCCGACAACATCTGGTGCAGCGCATGGCCGAATTCATGGAACAGCGTCCGCGCATCGTCCCAGGACAGCAAGGCCGGCTCGCCCCTGGCGAAGTTGCAGACGTTCACCACGATCGGCCGCTGATCGCCCCCAAGCTTCCTTTGCGACCGCATCGCCGAACACCAGGCGCCCGAGCGTTTCGATCCCCTGGCAAAGTAATCCCCCAAGAAGACCGCGACATGGCGGCCATCGCGCGTGACCTCCCAGCCGCGCACATCGGGGTGATAGAATGGCCCCTCGATCTCGCGGAACTCCAGCCCGAACAGCCGCGTCGCGCAGTCGAACATCGCCCGCAGCATCGCCTCCAGCGACAGGTAGGGCTTCAGCGCCGCCTCATCCAGGTCATGCTCTGCCTTCCGCCGTTTCTCGCTGTAATAGTGCCAGTCCCAGGGTTCCAGCGGCCCGGTGAACCCGTCGGCATGCAGCATCGCTTCCAGCACAGCCGCATCCGCCAGCGCCCTGGCCCGCGCCGGCTGCCAGACCCGCAGCAACAGTTCGCGCACCGTATCGGGGGTCTTCGCCATCTCCGGTTCCAGCTTGAAGGCCGCGAAGTCGGGATAGCCCAGAAGCTGCGCGCGCTCTGCCCGCAAGGCCAGGATTTCCGCTGCAATCGCCCGGTTGTCCGTTTCGCCGCCGTTCGCCCCGCGCGCCACCCACGCATGGTAGGCCCGTTCGCGCAACGCGCGGTTGGGCGAGAACTGCAGGAACGGCACGATCAGGCTGCGGTTCAGCGTCACCACCGGGCCAAGGCCCCGCTCGGCCCCCGCCGCCCGAGCAGCATCCTGCACGAAGGCCGGCAAGGCGGCCAGATCGGCCTCGGCCAGCTCCATGTGCCAGCCCCGCTCCTCGGCCAGCAGGTTCTGCGCGAATTGTGTCCCAAGCACCGCAAGCCGCGCCTTGACCTCGGTCAGCCGCTTGGCCGCCGCCCCCTCCAGCGCCGCGCCCGACCGCAGGAACATCCGCCGATACAGCTCCAGTACCCGCGCCTGCTCTGCCGTCAGATCCAGACCATCGCGCCCCTGCCACAATGCTTCGATCTTGGCCCAGAGCGCCTTGTTGTTGGTAACCTCGGACGAGAAGGCAGACATCTTCGGCGCCAGATCGCGCATCAGTGCCTCGCGAGCATCGTTGCTGTCCGCACCCGCCAGGTTGTAGAACACCCCCGCCACCCGATCGAGATCGCCCTCCGCCAGTTCCAGCGCCTCGATCACCTCGGCAAAGGAAGTGCCCGGCCCCTCGGCAATCGCTGCAATGGTTGCCCGCGCCCGCGCCAACGCCTCGTCGAAGGCCGGTCCGAAATCCTCGTCCCGGATGGCCGCAAATGGTGGCAGGCCGAACGGGGTATCCCAGCGGTCCAGAAGCACGTTCATCGCAGATCTCCTTTTCGACGGAAGCTAGGCCCCCGTCTCGCCAAGGTCCACCCCGCAACCCCGGATTGCTATTGCGCAAATACTCTCGGAAAGGTCCGGGGGCCGAAGCGCCCCCGGCAACCGAGGAGGAGGGCGCAGGCCCCACGACGAGACAAATGGCATGCGGCCACAAGGCCGCTCACTAAGGCTGCCGCGCCTCATGCCCGCGCAGCCGCGCCTCCAGCCGGCGCAGCAGCAGCGAAAGACCGATTGTCATCGTCAGATACAACAGCGCCGCGACGTTGTAGGTCTCGAAATAGCGGAAATTGCCGGCCGCCGTGACCTTGGCCAGCTGGGTGATATCCGTTACCCCCAGCACGCTGACCAGCGAAGAATCCTTCACCATGGCCACGAAATCGTTGCCGAGCGGCGGCAGCACCATGCGGAAGGCCTGCGGAAAGACGATGTGGCGGAACCGCTGCCATCCGTTCAGGCCCAGCGACTTTGCCGCCTCGATCTGGCCCTTGTCCACTGCCTGCAGCCCTGCCCGGAAGATCTCGGCAAGAAAGGCCGAATAGGCCAGCATCAGCGCGATGACCGCCCGCCAGAGCAGCGGAAAGTCCCGCCCCCGCACCTCCTCGAACCCGAGCGGCACGAACGCCCAGTTCCAGGCCGTTACCAGCGCGGGCGCCAGAACGAACGCAACATAAAGAAGCAGCACGATGATCGGGATGCCCCGCATCACCTCGATATACAGCCGCGCCACCTGCCGCAGCACGACCCAGCGCGACAGCCCCGCCAGCGCGAGTCCAAGGCCAAGAAGGCAGGCCCCGAAATAGGCGACCAGCGTGACGATCACGGTGATCCAGATTCCCTTGGCCAGGACGGCCAGAGACGCCGAATAGACGTCGTCCGCCAGCACCTCGTAGAACAGCCACAGGCCGGTGATCGCGACGATCACCAGCCACCAGGGAAAGTCGGCATCAGGCTTGGGATTGGGCGTCATGCTAGAGGGCCCGGGCCGAACGGCCCGGACCGGCGGCCCTTACTCGGCCATCTTGTATTCGAGGAACCACTTCTTGTTCAGCGCGTCGATCGTGCCATCCGCCTTCATGCTGGCAATCGCCGCGTTCATCGGCGCGACCAGGTCGCTGCCCTTGGGGAAGATGAAGCCGAAATCCTCGGTCCCCAGCTTCTCGCCCACGATCTTCAGCCCGCCGTTCGACGCGTCGACATAGCCCTGGCCCGAGGTGCCATCGGTCAACACCAGATCGACGTCGCCCGCCTTCAGCGCCTCGACCCCCGCGCCGAAGGTCTCGAACAGCTTGATCCGCGGGTTTGCCTCGTTCCCGTCCAGCACATCATAGACCCCGACATAGAAGGGCGTCGTACCGGGTTGCGCCGCCATCAGCAGGTCGGGATTGGCCGCGAACGATGCCGCATCGGAAAAGCGCTCCTCATCCCCGCGCACCATCATCACCATCTCGCTGGTCATGTAGCTGTCCGAGAAATCAACCTGCTCCTTGCGGTCGTCGCGGATGGTGATCCCGGTCATCCCCATGTCGTACTGGCCTTCCGACACTGCCGGGATCATCGCGTCCCAGCTGATGTTCTCGTATTTCACGGTGATGTTCAGCCGCTTGGCGATTTCCGCCATCGCGTCGTATTCCCAGCCCACGGCGGCACCCGACTTGTCGAGGAACTGCAGCGGCGGATAGGCGTTTTCCGTCACCACCACGACCTCGCGGCCGCCCAGATCGGGCAGATCCTGCGCAAGGGCGGGCGCGGCAAGAAGGCTGAGGCCCAGAAGGGCGGCGAGGGTGGATTTCATCGGTCATGCTCCCGGCTGAATGGTCAGGGGCCGACTATGCCATTCCGCCCCGCCGATGCAAGCGGGCCCGCCTGGCCCGGGGCCGGAACGAATGGGACGAATCATGTCGCTGCCCGATCCTTCGGCAACAGCGCCAGATCCCGTACTGCAGCCGGCCTGCGACAGAAAAGTATTGTGCATAATTGCACTTCAATACGTTATTTATGCCTAATTGCGCGAAGGGTCACAGGATGGCATCTTGGATACACCCGAAGGACGGAGCCTGACATGACCCGCATGCCCACCTATTTCATCAGCCACGGCGGCGGCCCGTGGCCGTGGATGCCCGACTGGCGGGCGATGTTCGCGAACCTCGAGGCCTCGTTTGTCCGGATGGTCAAGGATCTGCCGCAACCGCCGAGGGCGATCCTCATGATCTCTGGGCATTGGGAGGACGATGGCTTTGCCGTCATGTCCTCGCCCAGGCCGCCGATGGTCTATGATTACCACGGTTTTCCGCCTCATACCTTCCAGATCACCTACCCTGCCCCCGGTGCCCCCGGCCTTGCCCGTCGCGCAGCCGAACTGATCGGCGCCGCCGGCCTGCCGGTTCGGCTGGACGACAAGCAGGGCTTCGACCATGGCACCTTCGTGCCTGCCTATGTGATGTATCCCGATGCCAGCACGCCACTGTTCCAGGTCTCGCTGCGCAAGGGCTACAACCCGCAAGAGCACTTCGCTCTTGGCCGCGCCCTCGCCCCGCTGCGCGACGAGGGTGTGCTGATCATCAGCTCTGGCCTGTCCTACCACAACCTGCGCCTGTTCGGCCCCGGCGCGAAGGAACCCTCCGAAGCCTTCGATGCATGGCTGGCCGAAACCATGGCCGCCCCGCCCGCAGAGCGCACGGACCGGCTTCTGCATTGGGAAAGCGCGCCCTATGCCCGCGTCTGCCACAAGCAGGAAGATCACTTCGTTCCCCTCTTTGCCGCCCTTGGCGCGGCCGAGGACGAGCCGGCCACCATGGTCTATCACGACACCGACCTGTTTGGCGGCGTCACTGCGTCAAGCTACCGGATCGGCTGACGCGGGGGCCCGGCCGCAGGCCGTCGAGGCGCATTCACATGGCACGCCATCCGGTATAGGTGGGGCGCATGCCACGCTATGCCCTTCGTATCGACTATCACGGCGGCCCCTTCGCGGGCTGGCAGCGCCAGGCCGGCGGCCTGCCCTCGGTTCAGGACGCCATCGAGCAGGCCCTGGCCAAGCTGGAGCCCGGCCCGCACAGCATCGCTGCCGCCGGGCGGACCGACGCCGGTGTGCATGCCACGGCGCAGGTCGCCCATGCCGACCTGCGCCGAGACTGGGATCCTTTCCGGCTATCCGAGGCGCTGAACGCGCACCTTCGGCCCGCCTCGGTGGCGATCACCGCCTGCGCGCGCGTTCCGGATGACTTTCATGCCCGCTTCTCGGCCACCGGGCGGCGCTATGCCTTCCGTCTGGTCGCGCGCCGTGCGCCGGTGACCCATGACCGGGGCCTGGTCTGGCAGGTGCTGAACCGTCTGGATCTGCAGGCGATGCGGGCCGGCGCGGCGGAATTGGTGGGGCATCATGATTTCACCACCTTCCGCTCAACGCTTTGCCAGGCGAAAAGCCCGGTGAAGACGCTGGACAGGATCGACATTACCGAACACCCCTATCCCGGCGGCATTGAATACCGCTTCGATCTTGCCGCACGGTCCTTCCTGCACAATCAGGTCCGCTCGATCGTCGGAACGCTGGAACGGGTCGGCACGGGCGCCTGGTCCCCTGCCGATGTGCGCGCTGCGCTTCAGGCGCGAGACCGCGCGGCCTGCGGACCCGTGGCGCCGCCGCAGGGCCTGTATCTGGTGGGGGTGTGCTATCCGGTCGATCCCTTCGCCGGGTAAGGCTCGGGACTGCATCCCCCCTCACGAGGGTGCCCTTATGAGCAGACGAAGTCGAACAGGAAGGCTCAGTTAAGGTCCTTCAGCAGCCGGCCATGCTTGCGAACCTCGGTCAGGACCGCGCCGAACGTAGCCAGACCCCGGCCCGCCAGCATGGGCAGAAGCTTCAGGAAGGCATCGGCCGTGGCGATCGTGTCGCCCAGCGCGGTATGGCGCGCCTCTTCCGGGATGGCGATGCCCAGCCGGTGCGCCAGCGCGTCGAGGCTGTGCACCTCGTGCTGGCCATAGACCACCGCCGACAGAAGCACCGTGTCCAGCACCGGCATGTCGAAGCGCAGGCCCAGCGTCCCCTCCTGCCGGCGGAGGAATTCCATGTCGAAGGGCGCATTGTGCGCGATCAGCACCGCGCCTTCAGCGAACTTGTGAAACCGGCGCACTACATCTTCCACTCGCGGCGCATCGGCAACCATCGCATCGGTGATGCCATGCACCGCGGTCGAGACCGCAGGTATCGGCCGGCCCGGATTGACAAGCGTGTCGAAGACCTCGCCCTCGACCCGGCGGCCGTTGACGATGCGCACGGCTGCCAGCTGCACGATCTCGTCGCCCTGACGGGGGTTGAGGCCTGTCGTCTCGCTGTCGAAGACGACATAGGTCAGCCGGTCCAGCCGACGATCGGCCAGCGCATCGGTGCGCGCGGGGGATAGGAGATCGAAGTCATAGATCACCTTGCGCACCACGGGCTTCGGGCGGGCAACCGCGCGACGGGCCTGGCGGATCGGCAGACAAAGCGCGTGACGGCCGTCTGCCGCCGTCTCGGGCCAGATCTCGGTGGCATGAGCCGACAGGACCGCGCGCGCCGGGCGTTCGGCGGTTTCCTCTGACAGGGGCAGGGCCAGCCAGCTGTCCAGCTCGCCCACGCCGATCCGGGGGCCGGTCCAGGACAGGCGGATGGTCGCGCCGCTGTCCTCTTCCTCGATGGAAAGGTGCAGCCGGCCCACCGCGCGGTCAGCCAGGTGCCGGGCCAGATGCTCAAGCACCGTGATGATCTCATAGCCGTTGCAGCGCAGGATCAGGTCGGCCGTCTCGACCGTCACGATCAGCCCCTGCGTGGCCAGGCGCGCGACCAGCCCTTCCGCCAGGTCCGAGGCGCGGGTCTGCGGCAGGGCGGCGGCCTCGGCCTGACCCTCCTCCCGCGCGGCGCCAAACCGGGTAACGGCCTGCGCCAGCCGCGCGACCTCTTCCCGCAGCGCGGCTTGCATCGGCGCGGGCAGCGCATCCTCGGGCATCACGCCGACGATGGTGGACAGCGCGGCGGCCGGGCGGCGCAGGCTGTCGAGCGCGCCCTCAAGCATCGCTTCGCGCCGGGCATCAGCGGCCATGTCGGCAGTAATGTCGCGCAGGGTCAGCACATAGCCGCCGTCCCCGCCTTCGCCCAGAAGCCGCATCCGCGCGGCCAGCACCCTGGCACCTGCGGTGGTGGTGCAAAGAAGGTCCGACACCGCGTCGGGGTCGCCTGTGGCCATGAGCCGCTCATGTGCATGGCGCAGCGGCGCGGCATGAATGTAGTCGAAAAGCTTGCGGTCGAGCCCCGCCTCAAGCCCCCCCGCCCGTCCGGTGCCGATGATGTCGGCGGCCGGGCCATTGTAGAACACCAGCGCATGGTCGGCCGAACACAGGATCACCCCAACCGGCACGTCCGACAGCAGCGCCTCCAGCCGGGCCTTCTCTGACCCCAGCCGTAGGGTCTCGCGCGCCACCGCCTCGGCCAGCGCGCTGCGCGTCTCGGCCAGGCTTTGGGCGGCGGCCTGGGCGGCGGGGGCCAGATCGCCCAGATAGCGGGCGATGGCTGCGTCCATCTCGGCCGTCACGTCGGAATGGGCACGGGCGCGCAAGGCACCTGCGAGCGTCTCGATGGGTTTGGCCACATGCAGGTCGAACAGATACCAGACCCAGGCCACCAGCCCCAGTGCCGCGAAACCAGCCAGCACCCCGGCCTGCACGAAGCCCTGCAGCGCGCCCGGTTCACCCAGCCGGCTGTAACCCAGCCAGAGGCCGAGGGTGGTAGCGACAACGATCGCCCCGGCAAGACCGGCGAAGATCAGAAAGATGCGCAGGCGCAGGCTGAGACGCGTCAGCATGATGAGCCCCCGGCTGGCCACGGACGCAACAGGGCCGCTGCCGCTCCCCCCCTGCCCCCCGTGGAGAAGGGCGGGAGGCGGGGGGCACCATGTCGAAGGTGGGGCGCGCCCGGTCGGAGGCGTTGGGCCCGGGGTGCGGGCGTCAAGACCCCGCTCCCTCTTCCTCCCCCACAAGGGGGGGCGGGAAGCGCCGCACGCCCCTGTCGCGCCCCGGTCACGGCCTCAGCCCGCCCCGCCCAACAGACGGCGCACCTCGTCGCGCAGGTCCTTCAGCTCGAAGGGTTTCGAGATGAACCCATCCGCGCCAAGCGCCAGGCCCTTGCGCCGTTCGATTGCCGAGCCCCGTGCCGTCATCATCAGCACCTTCACATCCGCAAGCGAGGGGTCGGTGCGGATCCCCTCGCAGATCTCGTAGCCTGAAACCTCGGGCAGCATGACGTCCAGCAGAACAAGGTCGGGGTGGGTTTCGCGGATCCGGGGCAGCGCCTCGGCGCCATTGGCGACGCGGTCGTGGTCATAGCCCTCACGCGTCATCAGGTAATCCAGCGCCACGGCGATGTTGTCCTCGTCCTCCACCACAAGGATGCGCGGCTTGCGGTCCATGCCCTACCCCTCCCTGCACGCGGCAGCCTGCAACAGGTCGCCCGCGGGGGCCGGCTGCCAGTCGGCCCCCGTCAATTCTCCCGTCTCGGAAATCTTCACCCCCTCGACGACCGGCACCTGCCGTCCGCCCGCGCAATCGACCGCGATCAGCCCGTCCTCCACCGGCCGCCAGCGGGCGAATTTCAGGACCGGGACCATGCGCAGGCTGCCGACTTGGGGATGGATCATGCGCTTGCGCTGGTCGATGGCCCAGAACCGCATGCGGATCGGTTTCAGATAGGTCCAGGGCCGCAGGGGCATGGCTTCTTCCTCGACGCGGACCACCTCGATCCCCGGCGGCAGCTCGGCCACGACGCGGTCGTACCAGCTGTATTCCAGCACCAGGGTCGCGCCGATCAGGCCGACGGCGGCAGCAAACGGGACCAGCCAGCGCGGCAGGCCCGGCCGCCAGCGGCGCAGCGCCCAGGCCAGAAGGCCCAGCGTGGCGGCGGCGATCAGGGCTCCGATCAGTTCCAAGGCCATCGCGTCAACTCCGTGCGCCGCGGGCCTGGCCCACGGCGGATTGCATGGTGCGCACGACGACAAAGGCGTCGCGCAGATGGCTGCGCTCGAAATCCGAAAGTTCCGACGGCGCGATGAAATTGTCGGGCTTCTCGCCCGCCTTCACCCGCCGCGCCTGGTGTTCCAGCCGGGTCTGGGCGATCAGGTCGTAGGCCTCGATCAGGTCGCGCCCGCCGCTGTCCGAGATCACCCCGGCCTCCACCGCCGCCTCCAGCCGGGCGCGGGTGTTCACCACCCCCTGCTGCCCGATCAGCGAATAGACCCGCCCCAGATCGACCACCGGCACCACGCCGTTGTGCTTGAGGTCGATGTGGTTCTTGTATTCCCCCGACCGGATGGTGGCGAAGCCGCGCAGAAGGCCCAGGGGCGGGGTGTGCTTCAAGCTGTTGGAAATCATGTGCGCGACGAAGATCGAGTTCTTCGCCGCCATCTCCAGCACCTCGGCCTGCAGGTCGCTGTAAAGGTTCGCCGTCCCGCCAATGGGACGCAGGTCGAACATGACCGAGGCCAGCATCTGCGCCATCGGGTCGGGTGCGTTCACCCATTTGCGGAAATAGCCACGCCAGACTGCCATGCGCTGGCACCATTGGGGGTTGGTGGCCATCATGTCGCCGGGGCAGTAGACATAGCCGCAGGCGTTCAGCCCGTCCGAGACAATCTTCGCCAGCCTGGCGAAATAGCCCATGTCGGCCTCGGTCGCGGCGTCGTCGATCATCAGGCAGTTGTCCTGATCCGAAACGCCGGTCTGCTCCTGCCGCCCCTGCGACCCGCAGGCGAGCCACAGGTAGGGCACAGGGGCCGGGCCAAGCTCGGCCTCGGCCATGGCCAGCAGCCGCCGCGTCACCGTGTCGGCGATGTCGGTGATGAGCCGCGTCACCACCTCATGCGCCGACCCGCCGCCCACAAGCTGCACGAGGAGCCGCGGGATGCGGGCGGTGGTCTCGGCCAGTTCGGCCACGCTCTGCGCCGTGGCCGCATCCCGCACCAGAAGCGCCGAGCTGACCGCCTGGAACCGCACCAGATCGGTCTGGGTGATCATGCCGACCAGCCGGCCGTCCTCGACCACCGGCAGATGCCCGATCCGGTGCTCCAGCATCCGGTTCAGCACGTCCGACCCCAGGCTGTCCGGCGTCAGCACCATCGGATCGCGCGCCATGACCGCGCTGACTGGCGCGGCCGGGTCCAACCCCTCGGCCAGCACCTTGTTGACGAAATCCCGCGCGGTGATGATGCCGACCAGTTGCTCGCCCTCGGTGATGGCGAGGCAGGAGATATGCGCCGCCCGCATCCGTTCGGCGGCCGCCCGGATCGTCGTTTCGGGCGGCACCGAGATCGGTGCGCGGGCGATCAGGTCGCCCACCTTGCGGGTCGAGATGTCAGCCTCGCGGTTTTCCTGATGCCGGCCACGGTGGAAAAAGCGTTCGAAGGCAGGATAGGAAGCGATCAGGCGGCGGAACTCTGCCGCGGGCAGCATCAGGATCTCTGCCCCGCCGTTGGCGCGCGCCGTCGTCACCGCCGTGCCGTCGCGCATCAGACCGCGTTCGCCGAAACTGTTGCGCGGGCCCAGCAGCGAGACCAGGCCGCCCGAAGGTTCCAGCACCTCGACCGAACCTTCGAGGATCAGGAAGATCCCGGTCAGCGGTTCGCCGGCGGTGTAGATCATTGCGCCGTCGTCGTAATGCCTGCGGCTGAAGGAGGCGGCGACGCGCGCCATCTCGTCCCGCGGCAGGCTGTCGTAGGGATGCACCGTCTCCAGGAAGGCCAGAAGCGGATTGCTGTCCTGATCCATGATCCTGCGCCCGGTTGAAGGGATGCGCCCCCGGGTCTCCCCGGAGGCGCAGAGGGCTTAGTGGGCCACGGCCTTGCCGGCGCCTTTCGGCACACGGATCGATTCCACCAGGTCCACCACATGCTGCGGCGGAGCCTTGGTGGCCATCGAGACCGCATAGGCGACGACGAAGTTCACCACGGCGCCGATCGTGCCGATCGACAGGGGCGAGATACCGAAGAAGTGCTGGTCGGGCGTGTTCGGATACACGTTCGTGCCGGGGATGAAGAACCAGCCCAGGTAGAGGAAGATGTAGACCGAGGTGAAGACCAGACCGGCCAGCATCCCGGTGATGGCCCCGGCGGTGTTCACGCGCTTCGAGAAGATCCCCATCATCAGGACCGGGAAGATCGTGGCTGCCGCCAGACCGAAGGCCAGGGCCACCACCTGCGCGGCAAAGCCGGGCGGGTTGAGGCCAAGGTAGGTGGCCAGGGCGATGGCGAAGGCCATCGAGATCCGGGCGGCCAGAAGTTCGCCCTTCTCGCTGATGTTCGGGTTGATCGCACCCTTGATCAGGTCGTGGCTGACGGCCGAGGAAATGGCCAGCAGCAGGCCCGCGGCGGTGGACAGCGCGGCGGCAAGACCACCCGCGGCGACCAGCGCCACGACCCAGCCCGGCAGGGCCGCGATTTCCGGGTTCGCCAGCACCATGATGTCGTTGTCGACCTTGGTGACTTCGTTCCCGACAAAGCCCAGTTCGGCCAGGGTCTTGTCGCCCAGCTTCGCTTCGGCCAGCGCGGCGTCACGCGCCGTGGTGGCTTCGGCAACGGCGGCTTCCAGCGGGGTCTTGTCGGCATCCGCAGGGGCATCCGCCAGGGCCTTGGTGGCCTCGGCCAGCTTCTTGTTGGCGTCCGCCACCGCCTTCGGCTCGTTGAAGTACTGGATCAGCCCGTCGCCGTTCTTGTCGCTGAACTCCAGCAGGCCGGTCGCCTTCCAGGTGTTGATCCAGCTCAGCTCCGGCTTGCTGTCGATGTCGGCCAGCGACAGGGCCGGGGCCGACAGGGCCGAGCCTTCCTTGGCGCCGGGCCAGAAGGTGGTGGTCAGGTTCAGACGGGCCATCGCGCCGACCGCCGGGGCGACCGTGTAGAGAAGCGCGATGAACACCAGCGCCCAGCCGGCAGACGACCGCGCGTCAGCCACTTTCGGCACGGTGAAGAAGCGCACGATGACGTGCGGCAGACCCGCGGTCCCGATCATCAGGGCCATGGTGAAGAGGAACATGTTGAACATGTTCGTCGTGTCGGCGGTATAGGCGGTGAAGCCCAGTTCCGTGACCACCTGGTCCAGCTTGGCCAGCATCGAGATTTCGCCACCCTGCGGCGCATAGCCGCCGATCAGGCCAAGCTGCGGCAGGAAGTTGCCGGTCAGCGACAGCGAGATGAAGATCGCCGGGATCGTGTAGGCGATGATCAGCACGATGTACTGGGCAACCTGGGTGTAGGTGATCCCTTTCATGCCGCCAAGCACGGCATAGGCGAACACCACGGCAGCGCCGATGTAGAGGCCCATGTCGGTCGAGACTTCCAGGAAGCGCGAGAAGGTCACGCCCACGCCGCGCATCTGGCCGATAACGTAGGTGACCGAGATCACGATCAGGCACAGCACCGCCACCAGTCGCGCCGTTTTGGAATAGAAACGGTCGCCGACGAATTCCGGCACGGTGAACTTGCCGAACTTGCGCAGGTAGGGCGCAAGCAGCATGGCCAGAAGCACATAGCCCCCGGTCCAGCCCATCAGGAAGGCCGACTGCGTGTAGCCGCCGACCGGGGCCAGGGCGATGATCCCCGCCATGGAAATGAACGAGGCCGCCGACATCCAGTCCGCGCCCGTCGCCATGCCGTTCATGATCGGGTTCACACCCTGACCGGCCGCATAGAATTCCGCGGTCGAGCCCGCCCGGGCCCAGATCGCGATCCCGATGTAGATGGCGAAGGTAAAGCCAACGACGATCAGGTTGAGGGTAAACTGATCCATCTGTCCCGTTCCCCCTATTCTTCCACGCCGTGTTCGCGGTCGACCTTGTTCATCATCTTCGCATAAATGAAGATCAGCGCGATGAAGACGTAGATCGACCCGTTCTGCGCCATCCAGAAGCCCAGGTCGGCGCCGCCGACCATGATGCCCTTCAGCGCAGGCCGAAGCAGGATGCCAAGCCCGAAGGAGCAGATGAACCAGACCGCCAGAGAAATCAGGATGATCCGGACGTTCGCTGCCCAATAGGCGTTGGCAGATGATTTGTCTGCCATGAGTACTCTCCCTTGTTTGTTTTCCGCACCCCCGGGGGATCCAGGGGAACGGCCCCTCCCGTCAGGCTGAGACGCGCCCCACGATGTCGGCCAGCATGGCACGGATGCCGTCGATGGATCCCATCGCCGGCACCCGTTCCAGCACTGACTGGCACTCGTAATGCACGATCAGCGGTGCCGTCTGGGCGTGATAGGCTTGCAGCCTTTCGCGCACCGTTTCGGCATTGTCGTCGGCGCGGCGCTTGAACGCCGTGCCGCCGCATTTGTCGCAGACCCCGGCTTGCGCGGGCCGCTTGAACTCGTCGTGATAGCCCTCACCGCAGGCAGCGCAGGTGTAGCGGCCGGACACACGGGCAACCATCGCGTCATCGTCCACCTCAAGGCTGATCGCGGCAGTCACCTTCTGCCCGGTCTCGGCCAGAAGCCGATCCAGCGCTGCGGCCTGACCCGTAGTGCGCGGAAAGCCGTCCAGAATGATGCCCTTGGCCACATCGGGCTGCGCCATGCGGTCCTTCAGGATCGCCAGAACGATGTCGTCCGACACCAGCTGCCCGGCCTCCATCACCGCCTTCGCCCTGTTGCCCGCTTCCGTTCCGGCCGCCACCGCGGCGCGCAGAAGGTCACCCGTGGAAAGCTGGACGAGACCGAAGTCCTCTTCCAGCATCCGTGCCTGGGTGCCCTTGCCCGCGCCGGGCGGTCCGAGAAGGATGATCACCGGCGCCATCGTCAGCCCCGGTTCATCCGGTTGGCGATCAGATCGTCCACCACCGACGGATCGGCCAGCGTCGAGGTATCGCCCAGCGACCCGAAGTCGTTCTCGGCGATCTTGCGCAGGATGCGGCGCATGATCTTGCCCGAACGCGTCTTGGGCAGGCCCGGCGCCCACTGGATCAGGTCGGGCTTGGCGATCGGGCCGATCTCCTGGCGCACCCAGGCTTCCAGCTGCTTGCGCAGATCCTCGCTGGGCTCGATCCCCTTCATCAGCGTGACATAGGCATAGATGCCCTGCCCCTTGATGTCGTGCGGATAGCCGACGACGGCAGCCTCGGCCACAGCCTCGTGCGCCACCAGCGCGCTTTCGATTTCGGCCGTGCCCATCCGGTGGCCCGAGACGTTGATCACGTCATCGACCCGCCCGGTGATCCAGTAATAGCCATCCTCGTCGCGGCGGCAGCCGTCGCCGGTGAAGTAATAGCCCTTGTACTGGCTGAAATAGGCTTCCTCGAACCGCTGATGGTCGCCCCACAGCGTGCGCATCTGCCCGGGCCAGCTGTCGGTGATGCAAAGCACGCCTTCCGTCGCGGTTTCGCCCTGCACCTTGCCTGTGGCAGGATCCAGAACCTCGGGTTTGACGCCGAAGAAGGGCTTTGTCGCAGAACCCGGCTTCTGCGGGATCGCGCCTGGAATGGGCGTGATGATGTGCCCGCCGGTTTCCGTCTGCCAGAAGGTATCGACGATCGGGCATCTGCCCTTGCCGACATGGGTATTGTACCAGCTCCACGCTTCCGGGTTGATCGGCTCGCCCACCGAGCCCAGAAGCTTCAGGCTGGAGAGGTCGTGCTTTTCAACCCACTCCGCGCCAAGGCCCATCAGCGACCGGATCGCTGTCGGCGCGGTATAGAACTGGTTGACCTTGTGCTTGGCGCAGACTTCCCAGAACCGGCCCGGATCGGGGTAGGTCGGCACGCCCTCGAACATCAGCGTCGTCGCTCCGTTGGCCAAGGGGCCATAGACGATGTAGCTGTGCCCGGTAACCCAGCCCACGTCCGCCGTGCACCAGAAAATGTCGCCATCATGGTAGTCGAAGGTGATCTGGTGCGTCATCGAGGCATAGACCAGATACCCCCCCGTCGTATGCACCACACCCTTCGGCTTGCCGGTCGAACCCGAGGTGTAAAGAATGAACATCGGGTCTTCCGCTCCGACCTCGACATAGGGGCAATAGGGCTTGGCCGCGGCCATCTCCGCCGTCAGGTCGAAGTCGCGCCCCTCGACCCAGCTGGTCTGGTCGCCGGTGCGCTTGACCACCAGCACCTTGACCTTGTCCGAACAGTGTAGAAGCGCCTTGTCGGTATTGTCTTTCAACCCCGTCTTCTTGCCACCACGCGGGGCCCAGTCGGCGGTGATGACGACCTTCGCCTCGCAGTCGTTGATCCGGTTGGCCAGCGCATCGGGAGAGAAGCCGCCGAACACCACCGAATGGATCGCCCCGATCCGGGTGCAGGCCAGCATCGCATAGGCTGCTTCGGGAATCATCGGCATGTAGAGAATGACCCGGTCGCCCTTCCCTACACCGTGCGCCTTGAGCACGTTAGCAACGCGACAGGTGTTTTCCAGCAGCTGCGCATAGGTGATGTGCTGGGCGGGTTCCTTCGGATCGTCCGGCTCCCAGATGATCGCGGTCTGGTTGGCGCGGGTCAGCATGTGGCGGTCGATGCAGTTGGCGCTGACGTTCAGCACCCCGTCCTCGAACCACCTGATACTGATGTTGCCAGGCGCAAACGAGGTGTTCTTCACCCTGGTGTAGGGCTTTATCCAGTCCAGCCGCAGCCCCTCCCGGCCCCAGAACACGTCCGGATCCCGCACCGACTCTGCATAGAGTGCCTCGTAGGTGTCGGCATCCACATGCGCCTTCGCCACGAAGTCGGGCGAAGCCGGGTAGACGGATTTCAGGGCAGTCTGGTCGGTCATGGCGGTCCTCCTCTCGACGGGGTCCGGCCAAAGACCCCATCGCTCTGCGTCGCTCCGCGAGGCGCGGAATGCTCTCTACCGCCAAGCAGGATAGCACTTCGTAAAGAAAATCGTAACCCCATAATTATCATGAATAATTCTGTAAATTACTTGACGGAATCATCGTCAATTCTGCAAATTCGTGAAAATCGCGTCGGGGAATGCGTTCAATTTCAAATGCCTGCCGTTCACGGCGGCGTGAAGGGGCCATTCCCGTCCCGGAAAGGTTCGGACGCGGCGCGCTCGCCTTCTGTCTGGGTCAGTTTGATTCGACCGCCCGATCCAGGATCCGGTCCACCGCTGCGACATCGGGCAGGAAGCGCACTTCCGGCTCGCCCAGGCCCTGTGCCTCCAGCTGCCGCCGCAGGCTGTCGCGGAGGCCCACAAGATAAAGCTGCCCGCCCCGCCGTCGCACCCGGGCGGCCAGCGTATGGAAGCTCCGCGCCCCCGAACTGTCGATCAGCGGCACGCCTGACATGTCCAGAACCAGGGCGCGCGGGGCCTCGGCTATCCGGTCCAGCACGCCGCCCAGCTGCGCGGCCGCACCGAAGAAATAGGGCCCCTCAAGAAAATAGACGACACGATCCTCGCGCGCAGTGACCTGATGTTCCGCAAGGGGGCGCATCGCCGTGCCCTCGGACATCCGCTTGATGAACACGATCCCGGCAAGCGCAAAGCCGACGATGATGCCCTCGGTCAGATCGCGGAAGACGACAAGCAGGAAGGTCACGCTGACCACCATGGCATCCCCGCGCGACGACCGCAGAAGGGCCACGAACTCGTGCCGCTCTGCCATGCCCCAGGCCACCACTGCCAGCACGCCCGCCAGGGCGGCAAGCGGGATGTAAGCTGCCAACGGTGCCGCGACCAGCATGAACGCCAGAATGAACAGCGCATGCAGCATGCCCGAGACCGGCCCCCGGCTGCCCGCCCGCACGTTCGTCGCCGTCCGCGCGATGGTGCCGGTCACGCAGAACCCGCCGAACACGGCCGAGCCGATGTTGGCCACGCCCTGCGCCACCAGTTCTGCGTTGGACCGGTGCCGCGCCCCGCTCATGCCGTCAGCGACTACCGCTGACAGCAGCGACTCGATCGCACCCAGCAACGCGAAACTCATCGCCCAGGGCAGCGCCGCCTGCACCTCGGCCCAGCCCAGGTCTGGCAGTGCCGGCATGGGCAGCATGTTCGGCAGCGCCCCGAACCGGGTGCCGATGGTTTCCGCCGGAAGGTCCAGCACGGCCACGACAAGCGAGGCAAGCGCCACCGCAACCAGCATGCCCGGCCAGCCGGGACGCAGCCGCTTCAGCCCCACGATCGCCGCCACCGTCAGCGCCGCCACTGCAACCGCCGACGGGGTCACCGTCCCCCTTGCAGCCCATAGCGCCTGCACCTTCTGCAGGATCTCGGCCGGCTCCCCTCCGGACAGGCTCAGCCCGAACATCTCGCGCAGCTGGCTGGCGAAGATGATGACCGCGATGCCGGCGGTGAAGCCCACCGTTACCGGATAGGGCATGTAACGGATATAGGTGCCAAACCGCAGCAGCCCCGCCGCGATCAGCACAAAACCCGACAGGAAGGTCGCCAGGATCAGCCCCTGCAGCCCGATAGTCATGACGCAGGCCGAAACCAGCACGATGAAGGCCCCCGCCGGCCCCCCGATCTGATAGCGCGAACCGCCCAGCGCGCTGACCAGGAACCCGCCGACGATGGCCGTGAACAACCCCCGCTCCGGCCCGACCCCGCTGGCGATGGCAATTGCCATCGACAGGGGCAGGGCCACGATCGCCACCGTCAGGCCGGCCATCACATCGGCCCGCAGGTCGGCAAGACCATAGCCCTCGCGCCAGACGGTCCAAAGCTTCGGCAGGAATTCGGTCCGGTCATTGCGGCCGGAAGGGGCGTGGGTCATGATCGTGTCCGGGCGAAGGATGGCGCCAGTAATCGCTGACATGTCAGTGTGAATGAGCGCATCAGACTCTTCGACCCGCACCTTGTCAACCGCGATAAGCCCCGATGTCCGACCACCCCACCCGTACCGATCCCGTGCAGCCCGCCGATGCCGAGGCGCTGCGGCTGGCGCGCGACCTTCTGTCGCTGGCTCACGCCGCCCTTGCATGGACCGACCCCGACACCGGGACGCCCGGAATCAGCCGTATCGCCTTCGCCCGCGACCCCGAGGCCGGGATGCTGACCCTTGTCTCGGGCCTCGCGCCGCATTTCCGCGCCCTGCGCGACCGGCCCGATTGTGCGCTGATGCTGGGCGAGGTCGGGCCCAAGGGTGATCCTCTGACCCATCCCCGTCTGATGATCCGCGCCCGCGCGGCCTGCGTTGCGCCAGACGATCCGGCCCTGCCCGCGATCCGCGCCCGCTGGCTGGACCGCAACCCGAAGGCCCGGGCCTATATCGACCTGCCCGACTTTGCCTTCTTCCGGCTGACCCCGGTCTCGGCACTTCTGAACGGCGGCTTCGCCCGGGCCTTCCGACTGGCACCTGAGGATCTGTGATGTGGCTCGGGCGGCCCCGAAGGACCGCCCGTGTTCGAAAAGGTCAAGCCGGTGCACCGGCACCGTCCGATGGCCCGGTCAGGCATCCCGAGCCTCGACACTTCGCTCAGGCCGGCATGTCCATCCGCATTGTCACGATCGCCTTGCCGCGAACCGCCTCGCCCCAGCGCAGTTGCGCCTCGTTGCCCTGGGTGCCGGTTCCGGGGGTCGCGTTCGGAAACATGTAACGCGCCGTGTTGGAGCTTGTGCTGATCGTGCCTTCGGGCTGCACCGATTCGACCATCCTGATCCGCGCGCCAAACGGAATGAACCCGCCCGCGCTGACATTCCAGGTCTCGGCTGCGGTGTTTTGTGTATGGGTCACGATCACCGGGTTCAGAATGCCCTGCGCCACGTTGTTGAAGCTGTTACCCTCGACCCGCACGTTGCGCGACCTGGCGAAATCCAGCGTGGCAAGGCTGGAATCGACCATCTCGACCCGATCGATCGTGGCATTGAACACGCGGAAGCTGTTGGACACCAGCGAGAAGCCGTTCAGATAGTGCCCCGGCCCGTAGGGACGCACCACCAGCCAGCGAAAGGAACTGCTGGTGTTCGACGCGATGAACACGTTGCCCACGATGTTCAGCCCGCCGAACGAGAACTCGCCATCCCATTCGGGCGCCGAATCATGCTCGTTGCCCCATTCGATGAAGCAGTTGTCGATGTAGTTGCCCGTCACCACTGTCGAGACATTGGTCTGCGTGAAGATCAGTCCGGCACGGCGCAGGCCGGCGGGATTCTCGTCGCCCTGGAAAAAGTGGTTGGCATGGATCAGATGGCCCGTGCCGTTCACAACCGCGAAGTGCGCGAACCGCACCACGCGATTGTTGCGCAGCTTGGTATCGTTCGCATTGATGTTCAGCGCGATCGTGGTCCGGTCCACCGCGTTCAGTGCCTGTTCGTTCGAAAGGAACTGGCACATGTCCACGAACATGCCCTGACAGCCCGTGCCGATCGAGGTGATTCCGCGATCCCGCGGCCGGTTGAAGCTGCACGACACGAAGCGCATGGTCGCCCCGGTCACCGGCAGCATGACCCCCGAACAGACCCCCTGCCCGAAGAACTCGATATCCTCCAGTTCAAAGCGGGACAACAGATCGAAGCCGCTGAAATCCAGCATGTACTTGAACCGGCGGAAGGTGTAGGGCCGCGTCCCCGCTGCGCCCCACAGGGGCTGGCTCAGCTCGATCGTTCCCGCGGCCACGTTCTTCGACCGCACATAGACCTCTCGCCCGACGCCCGTTCCGATCACCAGCGAACCGACAGGGATGCTGGCGACGTTCGCCACACCGGTCAGGACCAGGTTGTTCGCCGGCGAATAGGTCGCGACCGACGTGAATTCCTCTGTCTGCCACCCCGGCCCGGGAACGGCATTCAGCGACCCGTTGCGCACCACCCTGCGGGTGCTGAAGTTGGTCAGCCCCGCCACTGCTGCAACGTCCAGCGGTTCGGTCAGATCGACCCGGCGCCCGGACAGGTCAAGTGTCACATGGTCGGTGAAGTAGAACAGCGCCTGCATCGCGCGGCGGAACCCCTCGACCTCGGACCCGAAGGCCTGGCTGTAGGTGTCCAGGTCGTAATTCCGCGTCAGGACCAGCCGACGGTTCGACGGCATCGACACCGTTCCCTCGAACCGGATCCGGCCTTTGATCGTGACGTTGCTGTTCAACCGGAATACACCCGAAGGCACCAGGATCGCCCGTCCCTGCGCATCTGCATCGGCAGCCAGGAAGGCCGCGCTGTCATTCGCTGTCCCGTTGCCCAGCGCGCCGTAGTCGCGCACATCGACCCAGTCCATCAGCTTGCGGATGAAGATGTTCGTCACATCCTCGACCACCAGATCGTCGATCCGCACCACCCCGCCGTTCGGCCCGGTCAGATCCAGCCCGACATGGGCATATGCAACCTGGGTGGTCCATGCCAGATCCACGCCCGTCCGCCTGGCCGGAGAGATGATCGCGCTGACCGTCACAACCTCGCCATAGCCTGTCAGCGCGACCGAGGATCCCTCCTGCACGACAGTCGCCACATTCTGCCCGTTCACATCCCCCGCCCAGGCGGCGATGCGCACCGAAGGCAGGTTCCCCGACACCGCCTTGACACGCGCCGAGACACGCAGATACAGACCCGGCTGGATCGGCGTGTGGGCAAAGCTGCGCAGCCGCTGCGTTGCTTCGGTCTTCTGCAATTCCAGACAGCCCGCGAAATCCTGGTCATTCGTTACCAGCGCTGCGTTTGGCTGGCCCTGATACGACGCCGATCCGGGCGTCCCGTCCTCGCGCGACCACAGGTTCAGCCCGGCCGAGAACGGCGGCGGCATCAGGACCAGCCCGTCGGTGATTGCCTTGTTCATCTGAGAATTCCCTCGCCTCGCTTTGCGCCATGCCAAGGGCGAAGCGGGAGGGAAAGACCCCGGTAACCGCGCCGCCTTGGGCATGACGAGGTAGCAGGGAAGGCTTAAGCCACTCTCAGACCGCCGCGCGCCAGCGCGACTGCCGCGCAACGCCGTTCCATCCCGGTGACGCCCTTCCCCCTTGTGGGGAGAGGGGCAACGAGCGGGGCAAGGTTGACCGCCTCAGGCGCCAACCTCCGGCGCCGGAAGGATGTGCACGGCATTGATCTGCCAGCCCTCGGGCGTCTCGACCATCATGTAGTCCAGCGCCCAGGCGCGCCCCGCCTGATCGACGATGTGCACCCGCTGCCAGAGATTTCCCGCAACAGTGCGCAGCTCTCCCATCTCGACCTGGGCCGGGCGGTAGACCATGGGATAGCCGTTCTTTACCATTTCGCCGAAATTCTCAGGCGTGCCGAAGATGCCCTTGATCGTCGGGCTGGCGAATGTGAAGGCGCGGGCGGAATCGTCGGCCTGAAACGCCTCTATCTGTCGCCGGATCGTCTCGCGGATCGGGCCCTCCTGCGCATCTGCGGCCAGGCTCAGGCCCAGGACAAGGGTGGATCCAAGAATAAGGGATCGCATCATCGGGCCCTCCGGACTGCGTACCTGTCAGCTAGGCTGCAACCACGACCTACCAAGTCCTGCTTGCGACGGCGGCGGATTGGCCCCACATCGACCGCAAGACCGCCTGACCAACCGCCGCAGGAGCCACCACATGGCCTATGCCTTCCACCGCGACGACCGCTCGCCCGATCACAGCCTTCGCCGGATCGCGACGGAGGAACTTTCGACAGCGCTGAACCGCTTCGAGGCTGTCCCTGCGCCCGAGGCCATTCATGGCATCCGCAAGAATCTGAAGAAGACCCGTGCCCTGCTACGGCTCTTCCGTTCGGCCCTGCCCGAACAGCCCGCCGCCAACGCCGTCCTGCGCGAGGTGGCGGCCGCACTCTCTGCCCGGCGTGACGCGGCCGTGCGTCTGGCAACGTTCGACCGCCTCTTCCCGGAACCGCCCGAAGCCCTGCAGCCCTTGCGCATCCGCCTCGTCGCCGACAGTCTCGCCCCTGCACAGGACATCCCGCACGGTCTTTCCGAAAGGCTGTCGGACCTCAGGGATCAGGCGGCCACCTGGCGGCTGCAGGGCAAACCGCATCGCGCGCTGAAGGATGGCCTCGCCCGCACCCGCCGGAAGGCGCGTCAGGCCTGCGACGCCGCGCGCAAGGCGCCAGAACGCGCCGATCTTGTCCACGAGTGGCGCAAGCGCGTGAAGGATCTCTGGTATCAGACCCGCCTGGTCGTTCCGGTATGGCCCGACCTCTTCCGCGTTCTCACGGCAGAGGCCGACGCCCTGGGCGAGGCGCTAGGCAACCATAACGATCTGGCCATCCTGGCCAACCATCTGGCCGTCCTGCCCGAGGATCTGTTGCCCGGCCCGGCGCGAGATCTGGTTCAGGCGCAGATCGACCAGGCCCGGTCGGACATCCTGGCCAGGGCATTCCCCGCCAGCGACCGCCTTCTGGCCGGCGACCCGGAAGCCATGGCTGATACCTGGGTTGCGTGGCTCAAGCTCTGGCACCGGTCCCGCTGATCCGGGTCGGAAAGCTGCATATCAGCCTCGCGCGTGTTTCGGCTCAGCCGACAAGTTCGCCCCGCAAACCGCGCTCGATCAGCGCCACGCTTTCCTCCACGCCGTAAAGCGCGATGAAGCCTCCGAAACGCGGACCCTCCGACGCGCCCAGCAACACCTCGTAAAGCGCCTTGAACCAGTCGCGCAGCGGCTCGAACCCGTGATCCTTGCCAACCGCGAAGACCATCGACTGCAAGGCCTCGTCGTCCAGCCCCCCGTCCCAGACCTTCAGCCGCGCCACCAGATCCTCCATTGCCGCACGTTCCCTTTCGGTGGGCAGCCGGAAATGACGGCTCGGCGCGATCTTGTCTGCGAAGTAGCGGACGGCATAGCCCGCCGCGGCATCCAGGTCGGGATGCGTCTCGGGGCTCGCCTCCGGGGCATAGCGGCGGATGAACTTCCACAGCCCCGCCGCGTCCTTTGCCGCCGCGACCGAGGCCAGGTTCAGAAGCATGGCAAAGCTCACCACCATCCGACTTTCCGGCGGCTTGCCGTTGTGGATGTGCCAGACCGGATTGTTCACCTGCTGCTCCAGGCTCTGCTCCGGAAAGGCCTTGAGCTGCTGGTGATATTCGTCCACCGCCTTCGGGATCACGTCCCACCACAGCCGCTTGGCCGTCTTCGGCTTCTGATACATGAAATAGGACAGGCTTTCCGTCGCCGCATATGTCAGCCATTCGTCGATGGTCAGCCCGTTGCCCTTCGACTTCGAGATCTTCTGTCCCTTCTCATCCAGGAACAGCTCATAGGTGAAATGGTTCGGCTTCCGTCCGCCCAGGACCTCGCAGATCCCGTCGTAGATCGGCGTGTTCGTGCTGTGGTCCTTGCCGTACATCTCGAAATCCACGCCAAGCGCGGCCCAGCGGGCGCCGAAGTCCGGCTTCCACTGCAGCTTCACATGGCCCCCGGTGACGGGCAGCGTCCACTCGCGCCCCTCCTCGTCGTCGAAGGTTATGGTGTGGTCGCGCTTGTCCACATGCTTCATCGGCACGTAAAGCACGCGCCCCGTCTCGGGGTGGATCGGCAGGAAGCAGCTGTAGGTCTGCTGCCGCTCCTCCCGCAAGGACGGCAGCATGATCTCCATGATCTGCTCATACCGCTCCGCCGCCAGCCGCAGCGTGTCATCGAACCGGCCCGACTTGTAGAACTCGGTCGCGCTGATGAACTCGTATTCGAAGCCGAACGTATCCAGAAACCGCCGCAGCATCGCGTTGTTGTGGTGGCCGAAGCTCTCGAACTCCCCATAAGGATCGGGAACACTGGTCAACGGCTTCTGCATGTGCTGCCGCAGCATTTCCTGGTTCGGAACGTTGTCAGGCACCTTGCGCATCCCGTCCACGTCATCGCTGAAACAGATCAGCCGGGTCGGAATGTCGCTGATGATCTCGAAGGCGCGGCGGATCATCGTCGTCCGGGCCACTTCCCCGAAAGTGCCAATATGCGGTAGGCCCGATGGGCCATAGCCCGTCTCGAACAGCACATAGCCCTTTTCAGGCTCCTTGCCGCCATAGCGTTTCAGCACGGCGCGCGCCTCCTCGAAAGGCCAGGCCTTCGAATTCATCGCCGCATCGCGCAGGGAAGTCATGTCCGCCACTCCTGAAACGCCCCGGACCCTGTGCCCGTGACCCGTCGTCCTCTATTGCCCCACCGCCCCCCCGTCAATAATCTGCCGCAAACCGCAGCCGAGGCCCCAATGTCCGACACACCCGCCATGTCTCCGCAAGACGCGCTCGTCGCCGTGATGGTCGCCTGTTCCGCCGCCGATCAGGATGTGCGGACGGCCGAACTGGTGGCCATTACCCGCATGGTCAACCACATGCCGATCTTCGCCGAATATGACCCCGATCGGATCCAGCGCGTCACCCGAACGGTGTTCGACCTGTTCGAAGAGGAAGACGGCCTCGACGCCCTCTTCGGCCTGATCCGCGAGGCCCTGCCCGAGCGCCTTTACGAGACCGCCTATGCGCTGGCCTGCGACGTCGTCACCGCTGACGGTCGGCACAGCCAGGTCGAGCTTCGGATGCTGGAAGAGGTGCGCCACGAACTGAGGATCGACCGCCTCCACGCCGCCGCCATCGAATGGGGGGCAAGGGTGCGGCACATGGGCCTGTAACCCGATCGCGGGTTTCGATCCCGGGTGCTGGGGGCCTTGAGCCCGGAACGCAGCACTTGTCTCCGTGTCCTTCGGCATCTCGGACGGCAGCCAGACCGCACGCGGCCCAGGTGCGGCAGTGCAGTATCCGTATGGTCGGGTCGGGGCGGGCCAGTTGGCGACGCACGGTTTGCCATGAATCCTTGCCGGGAAGGCTTGCGGCCGCCCTGTCCGGGCCTCCGGGCCTGATCACGGGGCTGTCGCCATCAAGCGTCTGGTTCAGTCAGACAGCCTGAAATGAGGTGCGCTGGAACCCGACCGTCAGGATCACCGCGTCGGCACCGGCACCTCGCCGCGATAATCGTAGAACCCCCGCTGCGTCTTGCGGCCCAGCCAGCCGGCCTCGACATATTTGGTCAGCAGCGGGCAGGGTCGATACTTGGTATCCGCCAGCCCCTCGTGCAGCACGTTCATGATCGCAAGGCAGGTGTCCAGCCCGATGAAATCGGCAAGCTCCAGCGGGCCCATCGGATGGTTGGCGCCCAGCTTCAGCGACTGGTCGATCGACTGCACCGAGCCCACGCCCTCATACAGCGTATAGACCGCCTCGTTGATCATCGGCATCAGGATGCGATTGACGATGAAGGCAGGGAAATCCTCGGCATGGGCGGCGGTCTTGCCCAGGCGGCGGACGACCTCGTGCAGGGTATCGACGGTTTCCTGATCGGTGGCTATGCCGCGGATCAGTTCCACCAGTTGCATCACCGGGACGGGGTTCATGAAATGGAAGCCCATGAACTTTTCCGGCCGGTCGGTACGGCTGGCCAGCCGGGTGATAGAGATCGACGAGGTGTTAGAGGTCAGGATCGTCGTGGGCTTCAGATGCGGGATGAGATCCTCGAAGATTGCCTGCTTCACCGTTTCACGTTCGGTCGCGGCCTCGATGATCAGATCGCATTGCCCCAGATCGGACAGTTTCAGTGTGGTACGGATCCGCTCCATCGCCGCGCGCTTGTCGGCCGGCAACACCTTGCCCCGCGCCACCTGACGTTCGATGTTCCGCTCGATCGTGGCCAAAGCCTTTGCAAGGCTCTCTTCCGAGATGTCGTTCAGCAGCACGTCATAGCCTGCCAAGGCGAAGACATGGGCAATGCCGTTACCCATCTGCCCCGCGCCCACCACGCCCACCTGCCTGATCTCCATCGCACGTCTCCTTCTGCCGTCCCAGGTTATGCCTGCTGCCCGGCAGTCGTGCAAGCCGGCGAGAAATGCCAAGAAGTTTAGGCATCTGCCCGATTTTAGCCATTCGGCAACCACCCTTGGGCAGGCTTCGCGGCGGGTGAATGGCGAACGGGGGGGGCCATGCTGCCAATCCATGCGGGTGCGACGGTGCATGAGCATGCTGCAGACAATGACCAATGTTCACGACCGGCCGTGTCCGGGCGACCGGTCGATCCTTCACGACCCTTCATCGCCCTGCTGGGTGGCCTGCAATTGGCTGGCGAGGATCCGGCGCAATCCTTCGCAGAACTTATCGGGTCTGCGGCGGGTCTTAAGACTGTCAACCTTGCCGCGCCGCATGCAGGGCCGGATTACTACCTTTCCAACCCTGCGCTGCTTGAGACTGCTGCCCGGGCCGTGCTTGTCGTCATCCTGCTGCCATGGCCGGGGGCGCTTACGACTCCGTACTATAGGGTCCACAGCCGCCGAAACGATCGCGTTGTGGCCACAACGCCCGCCCTGCGCGCGCTGTTTCCCGAGGTCGAGCTTGCCGAAATCCACTATGTCCGGCATCTGCATCAGGTTCTGGAACGGATGGATGCCGGCAGGCATGCACAGGTTGCCCGCAGCGTCCACAACACTTGGCTGCTCCGCATGGGCGAGATGCTGGACCGTCTTACAGCTCCGCGAATACTGCTTTCACCGGGATGGCCGCCCCCCCCATCTGCGTGCGGTGAAACAGACCCCTACATGGTGGATCGCCCCTTGCAGGAGGCCCTGCGCAGCAGGCATGCCGGTTCGCTGAAACTGGTCACCCCCAACTGCGAAGCTTGGGGCGCCGGGCCGGCGGGGGATGACAGCGCCAGGATGCAAACGTCCTGCCTGCCAAGTCAGACGACCGAAGCGGGTCTCGCGACCCGACTTGCCACGGAAATTCGGGCACTTCTGGCACCTCAATGCTCGGCTCCGCTGCAGCTGGGTCCGGCGATGGCCTGCGGTCAGGTCGCGTAGCCGGGGTCTTCTTCATCCAGGATGGCGCGCAACTCGCGCAGGTGCGCATCGGCAAAGCCGGGGTAGGTTTCCCATTCGCGCGCCGTCTTTTCGGCTATCTCCTCGGGAAGGACGCGCAGGGGCCGCCCGGTTTGCAGCGCGCGGATATAGGTCTCGGCCGCACGTTCCAAATAGTAGAGCCGGTTGAACGCTTCAGCAACGGTCGCGCCGATGACCAGGACACCGTGGTTGCCCATAACCATCGTGGTTATCCGTGGATCGGACAGCATAGACGCGCATCGCTTGCCCTCTTCCTCGAAAGCCATGCCCCCGAAGTGCTCGTCAACGACCAGCCGGTTATGGAACATCGCCGTGTTCTGATCGATGGCCGGCAGGCGGCTGTCCGCAAGGCTGGCCAGCACCGTGGCATGAATGGAATGGACATGCATCACGCAGCGAGCATGCGGACAGGTGCGATGGATCGACCCATGCAGGCCCCAGGCGGTAGGGTCAGGTGCATCCGGGCGCGAGAGGGTTTCGGGGTCGTTCGCATCGATCTCGATCAGCGATGATGCGGTGATCCGCGAGAAATGGCGCCCGTTCGGATTGATCAGGAAACGTGTGCCTTCCGGGTTCAAGGCCAGCGAGAAGTGATTGGCCACTGCTTCATGCATCCCCAGACGCGCAGTCCAGCGAAAGGCGACGGCAAGATCCTGGCGAAGGCTCCAGTGGGTCAGGTTCGCGTGCTGGTTCATGGCGCAGGCTCCGAATCACTCTTGTGTCACTGTAGCGCAGGAAGGGCTGCAATCGGTCGCAAAATGGTTTATCAAGGTGACCAAGAATAGCCGGAAGGTCGCGACGGGCCGCAGATGCAACCCAAGCGAGGGTGGACACGGCCAATTGGGCAACCAAGACGGGAATGTGGCCCGGACGCCCTAAAATGCCTGTGACTTTCCTTTTTTCCGGCTGATGCTAGGCGCATTGCTGGTCCAGACAATGATGAGGTTTGGTGGAGGCAACGCGCGTGCACATCTTGATCGGGACAGGCCAGAAGCCGCTTCATGCCGCTGCGCCCGGCGTTCGTGTGCTGCTTCTTACCGACCAGACCGACGGTGCCACAGCAAGGCGTCTTGCCCAATATGGCAGCCTTCTTGACATCGAGACTACCTTCGACACGGCCCTGAACACGCTTCTGGGCGATCCGCTCGGCTACGATCTTTTCGTGATGGATTGTGACGGGTTCGGCGGCGTCACGGCTGCCGAACGGGCGATTGCCACGCTGATTGCCGCCGATGCACGGATGCGGGTGATGCTGGTCAGCTGCGAGTTTGATGAACCAGCCTATCCGCTGGGGCGCCGCGCTGCCGTCTGCCTTCCGGAAGTCGTCTCGGAGGAGGCGTTCCGTTTCGGCTTCGACCACGTTCTGCGCGACAGGGCAACCGTGACCTACATGTAGAAGACCAGGGGCAGTTCACTGCCCCCGGCCATTGTCGTCGGCTCAGGCCAAGGCAAGGTTGGTGGCGGATTCGCGCCCGTCACGACCTGCCTCGATGTCGAAGGTGACCGGTTGGCCATCCTTCAGGCTGCGCAGTCCCGCGCGCTCCAGAGCGGTGATGTGAACGAACACGTCCTTCTTGCCACCTTCCGGGGCGATGAAGCCGTAGCCTTTGGTTTCATTGAACCATTTCACGGTGCCTTTGGCCATCGTGAAGTCTCCTGTCTAGTCTGCCGCCCGCGGAAGTGCGGCGGCCCGGCCCCGTCAGCTTGAAGTCGATTGCTGTGGCCGAAGGTCGGAGACAGTGGTCGAAAAGATAACGTCGCAGTCATAACATCGCACATTTCACCCAGAGTTCCAAGAGCTTCCACAGTCCCGGCCGCTCAGGGCCGTTTCAGACTGTGCCATGCGCACGAAAAACGCTATGCTGCATTGCGGCAAAAGAGGGATTCGCAATGGGCAAGGTCTTGACCGTGGCGCAACAGAAGGGCGGCTCAGGCAAGACGACGATTGCCGTCAACCTCGCGGTCGAACTACGCCGCCGAGGTCTCGGCATCGCGCTTCTTGACACCGATCCCCAGGGCAGCCTTGGCCGCTGGTTCCTGTCACGACGTGAGCGGTTGGGCGAGGCTGGCATGGAACTTTCCACAGCCTCTGCCTGGGGCGTCGGATATGAATGCGAGAAACTGAAACGGCAGGCCGATCTGGTAATTGTCGATACGCCCCCCAAAGTGGATGCCGATCTGCGACCTGCACTGAGAGAGGCGGATCTTGTTCTGGTCCCGGTTGCAGCGTCGATGGTGGACCTGTGGGCAACGGATGGCGTCTTTGACCTGATCGAACGGGAAGGCAGGCGCGCGGTCATCGTCCTGAACCGGGTCAAGTCGGGAACCAGACTGCAAGACCAGGTTGCCGCAGCCGCGGCAGAGGTTGGCGGTGTGGCAAAGGCAAGCCTGGGTCAGCGTGTCGTCTATGCCGAAACACTTGGGCAGGGGCTCGGCGCCGTCGAGGTACGCAGCCGGGCAGCCGAAGAGGTCGCGCGCCTTGCCGATGAGGTTCTGGGTCTGCTGGATCTGTCCCGCTAGCAGGGAAGTTGGCTTCCCTTTCCCACCGCATCGAATCTGCCTTGCAGCCGCACGCATGACGCCGGACGGCTGCCTCTGATCCAAAACCCGCGATTTGCCGCAAGACCCCCCTCTTTGCGGGCGATCAGGGCGCGTGGCGCTGCCAGGTCAGAGATAGAGCGCACTCCAGCGGTTGATCAGCTGTCCCTGCAGGCGACGGGAACGGCCTATCCAGGCCTTTCCGCCTTCCGGCGATTCCCGTAAGGCAACAGGAACCGCATCGCGGCGCGCCGGGTCAGCGGTGAAGATGGCAAAAACAAGTTCTCGCCCCGATGGCGGAACAATATGGCCGGCCAACCCGGAGACGAAATTCAGCGTTCCCGACTTGGCAAGCACCTTCACTGGGTGTCGTTCGACCATCTTTCCCTTGTCGTCCTTCATGCCGACATCGCGCAGGATCGGCTTCAGCCCGCGTCCCTCGCGTTCGGCCTGGGCAAGTATGCTTATCATCGCCGAGGCCGTCACGCGCGAGGCGCCGCCAAGGCCCGAATGATCGCGTATTGCCATCCGAACACCGAAGCTGCCCTGCACCCAATCCGCCATGGCCTGCCCTGAGGATGCAAGATTGTGTCGTCCCGATGCGGCCAGCCCGACGCATTCCGCTGTCAGGTTGGTGGAAAAGCGCAGCATGTCGCGCAAGACGACAGTAAGCGGCTCACTTTCCACGCGGCCGAGTTCGGTTCCCCCCGGCAGCGCATCGACGCGACCCCCCGGCTCCAGCCGGATTCCTTGCGCCAGGGCCAGCGTCCTGAACACATCGGCCACATATCGGCCGGGGTCTCGAACGGGCAGCCAGCGGCTGCCATCCTTGCCCAGTGCCGCCGAAGCCACCGTCCATTCCTCGACCAGGCCCGGGGCATAGGTAAAAGTGGGCGCATCACGGCGGGCAATGGCCACGCTCACCATGCCGACTTCGGGCCGGAACCTTTCGCCCCGGGCATCCACGGCCACCTGCCAGTCGCTTCCGGCACGTTTCCATTCGAAATGCACGCGGTTGAAATTCAGATTCAGCCCCGAGACAGCAGCGTTGTAACCGACATGCACCGGCTGATCCTCGGCGATTTCCTTCATGACGGGCAGCGCGCCGTCCCAATACAGGAAACGCCCGGTCGCGCCCTTGCAGCCGGATCCGGCCAGCCGCGCCACCAGATCGCCTAGCTGATCTGTCTGCAGGGTCGGGTCGCCGCCCCCGACAAGCACGATGTCCCCCTGCACGATTCCCGACTGAACCGGCCCTGTCGCCAGTACCCGGGTCGTGAACCGGTGGCCCGCGCCCAGCCGGTCCAGCGCATAAAGGGCGGTGACCGCCTTGACGACACTCGCGGGCGGCAGAGGCAGATCGGGTTGCCGCGACTCGAGGATCGTTCCCGTCCGGGCATCGGCTACCGCATAGGCAACTTCGCCACCCAGCTTCGCCGCGGCGACCAGCGCCGCGGCATCACCGGCCGAGGCACCGACCGCCGCCGCGGCCTTTCCACCGCGGGGCACGGGCCGGGGAGAGCTGTCCATGAC
Organism: Tabrizicola caldifontis; assembly: GCF_004762095.1. GTDB lineage: Bacteria > Pseudomonadota > Alphaproteobacteria > Rhodobacterales > Rhodobacteraceae > Tabrizicola > Tabrizicola caldifontis. The sequence continues at coordinate 52,052 of NZ_SIJH01000016.1, read as the reverse complement.
CTCGCCCCAGCCGGGGAAGGCTGCCCCCGCCAGCAGTCCGGCCAGCATCATCCGCCGCGTCAGCACCGATCCATCCTCCATCATCCCGCTCATAGCGCCGATCCGGGCGATTCCTCCAGCATGACGATGCTGCGCTGCCGTTCACAAGGCGTTCAGCGCCCCGATCTCCAACCGCCGCGGGCGCGGATCTCGGTCGAAGAGGCATCGTTCATTGGCACGTTCACGAACGCCCAGACCGGAGGCTTGTGCCCCCGCAACGTCTCACCGCGTGCCACGCGATGCACCCGGAAGGCCCGGGCCGCGACGCTGAGCCGAGCGGCAACGCCGGACCCCGGCCGCGCCAGCACCCCCACCGCAACGCTGCGAAGGATGTCGCGCCAGCGTCCCCAGTGATGGAACTGCACCAGATTGTCCGCCCCCATCAGCCAGACAAAGGTGACACCGGGATAGATGGCCCGCAGCCGGTCAATCGTGTCCGCTGTCGCCCGCGTTCCCAACTCCGCTTCAAGCGCCGTGATCCTGACACGCGGATGCCGCATCAACTTTCTGGCCCGCGCCAGCCTGTCCGCCATTGGCGCGGGCTGCCGCGCCTTCAGCGGGTTTGCCGGCGTGACAAGCCACCATACCTGATCCAGCCCCATGCGTTTCAATGCCTCTCGGGTGATGTGGACGTGGCCCTCGTGTGCCGGATCGAAGGATCCGCCCAAGAGACCAATCACCATCCCCCGGCTGGCCACCGGAAATCCCGCCCGCATCGGCACTCTCCATCCCTCGCGGCCAGAAAACCCGAAGCGCTGCGCCTGCACAACCCGCTTCCCGTTGCAGCGACGCCCCTTCACCGCTACATACGCGCCAACCCCCGAATTCAGGAACCCTACCCATGGCCAGCTACCAATACGTCTATCACATGGAGAATGTCTCCAAGACCTATCCCGGCGGAAAGAAATGCTTCGAGAACATCAGTCTCAACTTCCTGCCCGGGGTGAAGATCGGTGTCGTCGGCGTGAACGGCGCGGGGAAATCCACGCTGCTGAAGATCATGGCGGGCATCGACAAGGATTTCAAAGGCGAAGCCTGGGCCGCCAAGGGCGTGCGCGTGGGCTATCTGCCCCAGGAGCCACAGCTTGACCCGACGCTCGACGTGAAGGGCAACGTCATGCTGGGCGTCGCCGACAAGCAGGCGATCCTGGACCGCTACAACGAACTTGCCGTCAACTATTCGGACGAAACGGCGGACGAGATGGCCGCCCTGCAGGACAAGATCGACGCCGAGAACCTGTGGGAACTCGAAGCCACCGTGGGTGTCGCCATGGATGCGCTGCGCTGCCCGCCGGACGATGCCGACGTGACCACGCTTTCGGGCGGCGAAAAGCGCCGGGTGGCGCTGTGCCGGCTGCTGCTGGAAAAGCCGGATATGCTGCTGCTCGACGAACCGACGAACCACCTTGACGCGGAATCGATCGCCTGGCTGCAAAAGCACCTGATCGACTACAAGGGCACGATCCTGATCGTCACCCACGACCGCTATTTCCTGGACGACATCACCGGCTGGATCCTGGAACTCGACCGCGGACGCGGCATTCCCTACGAGGGCAACTATTCGGCCTGGCTGGTGCAGAAGGCCAAGCGGCTGGAACAGGAAGCGCGCGAAGACAAATCGCGCCAGAAGGCGCTGGAGAAGGAACTGGAATGGATCCGCTCGGGCGCCAAGGCCCGCCAGGCCAAGCAGAAGGCCCGTATCCAGCGCTACAACGAACTGGCCGGCCAGACCGTCCTGGAACGTGCCTCGACTGCGCAGATCATCATCCCGAACGGCGAACGCCTGGGCAACCGGGTGATCGAGGTCGAGGGCCTGCGCAAGGCGATGGGCGACAAGCTTCTGATCGAGGATCTGTCCTTCACCATCCCGCCGGGTGCCATCGTCGGCGTGATCGGGCCGAACGGGGCCGGAAAATCGACCCTTTTCCGCATGATCACCGGCCAGGAACAGCCCGATGCGGGCACGATCAGGATCGGCGAGACGGTGAAGCTGGCCTATGTGGACCAGTCGCGCGACGCGCTCGACCCCGAAAAGACGGTTTGGGAGGAAATCTCGGGCGGGGCCGAGATCATCCATCTGGGCGACATGCAGATGAACTCCCGTGTCTATACCGGCGCCTTCAACTTCAAGGGCACCGACCAGCAGAAGAAGGTCGGTCTTCTCTCGGGCGGCGAACGCAACCGCGTGCACATGGCGAAGCTCCTGAAATCCGGCGGCAACGTGTTGCTTCTCGACGAACCGACCAACGACCTCGACGTGGAAACGCTCCAGGCACTCGAGGCTGCGATCGAAGACTTCGCCGGCTGTGCGATCATCATCAGCCACGACCGCTTCTTCCTCGACCGGCTCTGCACTCATATCCTTGCCTTCGAGGGCGACGCGCATGTGGAATGGTTCGAGGGCAACTTCGAGGCATATGAGGCCGACAAGATCCGCCGCCTTGGGCCCGACGCGCTGGAGCCGAAGCGGGTGAAATACAAGCGCTTCGCCCGCTGACCCGTTCGGTTCACGGAAGAAGATCCGATGCGACCCGCCCGGCAACGGGCGGGTCGTGTCTTGTCTGGTGATCGGTCAAAGACATGGGAAGAGCGGACGATGCGCCACGGGGCCGCAATGCGCCGGACGGTCGGGCCGGGTCCTCACTTGCGCCAAAGGCCGGGTTTCCCGGGCCATCGGGTTTTCCGGATGCCTCCGGCGTCCGTCGGGCAAAGGCAGAGGATAGCGCCCAGAGGCGGGGGCCCGAAAAGCAGGTTCGCTTAGCGCGACTTTGGCTAAATATTCATGTACCGCGACGCCGGCTCCTTCAGGGGTCACGACTTCCCCAGGGCCAGCGTGTGCTCTCTCAGCCAGGCCAGGAACCCGCGCGGATTGCCTTCCCAGTTCTTCAGCTCATCCGGCAGGATCGGCTCGCCGATCACGGGGCGCGTCGGTTTGAACAGGCAGCGCTTGATTTCATAGAGAAGCAGCCCCTGCCGCAGCGTGTCGCTGATCTGATTGGCGATCTGGAACCAGCGGCTGTTCTGCCCTGGAAAGTAGATCGGCAGGATCGTGGCCCCGGTGGACTTCACGATCTTGTGCGTGAAGAGATTCCACTCACCCTCGACCGCAGGCCCCCACCAGCCTTCGGACATCGCTACCTTGCCGGCCGGAAACAGGATGATCACCCCCCCGGCCTTCAGGTGCTTCATCGTCTCCTCCCGCATCTGCAGACCCAGCTCGCGGGCGTTGTCCTCGTGCGGGAAGGGCACGGGGATCATGAACTCCTCGACCTCGGGGATCCCGGTCAGAAGCGAACGGGTCAGGATCTTGAAGTCGGAACGGACCCGGTTGACCATCTCGGCCAGCACCATGCCGTCCACCAGCCCCGACGGATGGTTCGACACCACGACCAGGGGGCCGGTCCTGGGGATTCGGGCGATTTCCTCGGCTGGGGTGTCTATGCGGATGCCCATATGGCGGATCGCCTTCGGCCAGAATGGCGGGCCGAAAGGGGCGCCTGACTTCTCGAACTGGCGGATCAGCCGCAGAAGCTGGACCTTAGCGGTCAACCATTCGATGGTGCGAATCGTGTTGGCCTTGACCGGGTTCTTGAACGTGCCCGCATAACTGAGGCGGCGCATGTCATACTTGCGCTCGGCCCGCCGGATCTGCGTGACCTCCAGCGGCTCAACCGTCCCATCGATCTGCGACTGTTCTGACACGAAGCGACTGCCTTCATCCCCAGCGCGCTTCAATACTCCTCACCGAAGCGGGCCGCAACCAGGGCTTCCAGGGCATCGGCGAGCTTCCCCGCTTCGGCGCCGGAGGTTCGGACCTCAATAGTGGTTCCGCGCGAGGCTGCCAACATCAAAAGCCCCATGATGCTGTCGCCCGACACCGTCATGCCGTCCTTCGAGACCTCGGCATCGGCGTCATGTGCCTCGACCACCTCGACGAATTTCGCGCTGGCCCGGGCATGCAAGCCCTTTTCGTTCACGATCTTCAACGTGCGGATTTCCATCCCTCAGGCTCCGCCCCCAAGATCAAGACTGTTGATGTACTTTCGCCCTGCGTCCAGCGCGGCAGCCACGGCATCGGATACGGCCAGGTCGCGCGACTTGGCCAGCTTGATCAGCATGGGCAGGTTCGCACCATAAAGGATACGCCGCCCGCTGGCCGCGCAGGCCGGAAGTGAAAGGTTCGACGGCGATCCGCCGAACATGTCGGTCACCAGGACCACGCCCTGCCCCGTGTCCACCGCATCAGCCGCGGCACAGATCTCGGCCTGCTTGGCCGAACGGTCATGATCGTCCTCGATCGAGATCGCCATGACCCCGCTCTGCTTGCCCACGACATGTTCCACCGCCGAGAGATACTCGCGCGCAAGACCGCCATGAGCCACGATCACGATCCCGATCAAGCCTGAGCCACCTTCCCTGCGTCGGACAGCCCGGTGGCTGCCCGTCGTTCCAGTTCACGGTGTCGTTTTGACACCGCCCAGCCCGCCTCTGCAAGCGCATTACCCACAAGTTCGGTCACCGCAACCGACCGGTGTTGCCCGCCGGTGCAGCCAAAGCCGATGGCGAGATGCGCCTTTCCCTCGGCCAGATGCGCCGGCAGCAGAAACAGCAGCAGGTCACACAATTTCTGAAAGAATTCCGCAAAACGCGGATCCTTGCGAATGAAGGCCGCAACGGTCGCGTCGCGGCCGTCCAGTGGCCGCAGGTCAGGTTGCCAATGGGGATTGGCAAGGAAACGGCAGTCGAAGACCATGTCCACCCCGCGCGGGATGCCGCGGGTATAGCTGAAGCTCTGCACCGAAACCGACATGCGACCAGAGGGCCCGGCCTCGAAACGGCTGGCAATCTCTGCCTTCAGGTCGTGCGGGGTAAGGTCGGTCGTGTCGATCAGATGATCGGCCCTGACCTTGATCGGGGCCAGGATGTCGATTTCCTGCTCGACGCCCTGTGTCGGCGTTTCAGAGGGGGCCAGCGGATGTCGACGGCGGGTTTCAGAAAAGCGGCGGATCAGAACCGAGGGTTCGCAATCCAGGTAGAGAACTTCAAGGGATACGCGCGGATTTCGGGTAAGGGTCTCGATCAGTTCGATCAGTGCCGTGGCGTTGAAATCGCGGTTACGGACATCTAGGCCCAGCGCAATCGGCCGGTCCAGCGGCGGACCCTCGGTCAGGCGGGGCACAAGGTTGAGCGGAATGTTATCGATGCCTTCGTAACCCAGATCCTCAAGCGCGCGGATCGCCGTCGACCGTCCGGCGCCGGAGGGGCCGGTAACGAGGATCAGGCGGTGGTCAGACACGTTGGTCATTCCTGGGTCTCCGGAGGCATCATGCCTGCCGACCGTTGCGAAGATAGAGCAACAGCGCTTCGGGAAAATGGTCGTTTCGCGGATGCAGCACAAGGTCCAGCTCGCATCCCATCAGCGTTATCCGGCGATATGGGGGCAGGCGCTGCTCTTCGGTCCGGCCAAGATCGGCGACAAGGACGACCGGCACCTCGCCCGATGTCTCGGCCCGCAGCAGCCCTACGCCGCGCGCTTCGACCAGACCGCGAATCGCAGGAGGGCAGCGGGCAATCAGCCGGTTGTCGATGGCGACGACTTCGGTTCTGTCATCGGCCACAAGCCGTGCGCCAAGCGCCATAAGCCGCAGCGCGAGGGAGGATTTGCCCGAACCTGACGGGCCAAGGATCAGCAGTCCTCGCCCGTCAACCGAAATGCACGAGGCATGCAGGATCGTCGCGCTCACACCGGCAGGCCGACGACGAAGCGCGCGCCAAGGGGTTCAGAGGTCGGATCCGCGGCGGTCGGGCGGATGTTTTCGGCCCAGATCACGCCGCCATGGGCCTCGACGATCTGCTTCGAGATCGCAAGGCCAAGGCCCGAGTGGTTGCCGAAGTCATCCTTTGGCCGTTCAGAGTAGAACCTCTTGAAGACCTTGGTCAGCGCCTGTTCGGGGATGCCGGGGCCGGTATCCTCGACCACGACAAGCACGCGGTTTTCCCGGCGCCGTGCCCAGACCCGCACGGCATCGCCTTCCTCGCAGAAGGAAATCGCGTTGGTCACGAGGTTGACGAAGACCTGCGCCAGCCGCGCCTCCAGTCCGTGAATCATGATCGGTTCAGAGGGCAGGTCGATGATGAAGTCGACCCCCTTCTCACCTGCCTGCTGCGACAGATACTGGCAAAGATTGGATACGGTCTTGAGAAGGTTGAACTCTTCCTCCTCCTCCTTCACCAGTTCGCTGTCCAGCCGCGAGGCGTTGGAAATGTCGCTGACCAGCCGGTCCAGTCTGCGGACATCGTGTTCCACGACATCCAGAAGCTTCTCGCGCTGTTCGTCCCTCTTCACGAAGCGCAGCGAGCCTACTGCCGATCGAAGACTGGCCAGCGGGTTCTTGATCTCGTGCGCCACGTCAGCTGCAAACTGTTCGTTGGCGTCGATCCGGTCGTAGAGCGCTGCGACCATCCCGCGCATCGCGACCGAAAGCCGACCGATCTCGTCCGGTCGGGCAGCAAGGTCGGGAATGCGGACCCGGCTGGGTGCAACCCGGCGGGCGTCGCGGTCCCGCCCGATTTCGGCAGCCGCGGCCAGGTCGGACAGCGGATTCGAGATTGTCGAGGCCAGCATCAGGCTAAGTCCGATCGAAACGACAACAGCCAGCAGGAACATCTGCAGGATCTGTTCGCGCTCATAGCGCACAAGGCGGTCGATCTCGGCCGAGGTCGAGGTGATCGCGACCGCTCCCACCACCTCGCCCGAAACGACAATCGGCGAGGCGACGGAAAACAGCAGGCTGCCTTCGCTGTCCTTCGTGGTGCGGCTGAACGTGTCGCCTGCGCGCGCGCCTTCGAATGCGGCAAGGGCCCGTTGTGCAGGGTCGATCGTTTCGGTCCGCACTCCGCGCCCCTGACGCAGCAGCACGGTCACCCCGTTCCAGACCCCTTCAAGAAAATCCGCAAGAATGGTCGGCCGGCCGGGGTCGGTCACCAGCGTGTCGGTTCCCTGGCCGGATTTCGACGCCACGATGCGCCCCGTCGGATCGAAGACGAACACTTCGAGGAACGGATCGATGTTCATGCCTTCCAGCGGCTGACGAAAATCGAAACCGGCAGAGCCGGGGCGAAGCCGGGCTTCGTAGATCTGCGCGATCAGCTCTGCCTGGCGCGCCATCGCCTGCTGGCGCTGCAACGCCAGACTGTCGCGGAACGGGTTCATGAACAGGATGCCCACCACCAGCATGACCAGCGCCATCAGGTTGAAGACGACGATCTTGCGGGCCAGGGGCGAGCGGTTCAGCGCGACGATGCTGCGCGCGCCGCGGCCTTCCTTCAGCCGTTCTACGGTCGCATCGGGCGACACCCAGTCTTCGCCCAGAAGCACATCACCCGAGCGCTTCGGCGGCTGGTCCTCCATGCTGGACAGGCGCGGGGCCGAGGTCATTTTGGGGCAGTGTCACTCTTCATTGTAGCGATAGCCGATACCATAGAGCGTCTCGATCGCCGAGAATGTCTCGTCAACCGAGCGCATCTTCTTGCGCAGCCGCTTGATGTGGCTGTCGATCGTGCGGTCATCGACATAGACTTGGTCGTCATAGGCTACATCCATCAGCTGGTCGCGGGATTTCACGAACCCCGGCCGCTGGGCCAGCGCCTGCAGCAGAAGGAATTCGGTCACGGTCAAAGAGACCTCCCTTCCCTTCCAGGTCACCGAATGGCGCAGCGGATCCATCCGCAGGTTGCCGCGCTCCATCATCCGGGTTTCCTCGGTCGCCGCGGCTTCTCCGGTATTTATTGCCTCCTGACGGCGCAGCAGGGCACGGATCCGTTCGACCAGTAGGCGCTGACTGAACGGCTTCTTCACATAGTCGTCCGCACCCATGCGCAGGCCGAGCACCTCGTCGATCTCGTCATCCTTCGAGGTCAGGAAGATCACGGGGATCGAACTTTTCTGGCGCATGCGCTGCAAAAGGTCCATGCCGTCCATGCGCGGCATCTTGATATCAAGCACGGCCATGTCGGGCATTCGGCGGTTGAACGCCTCAAGCGCGGACTGGCCGTCATTGTAGGTCTCGACCTCAAAGCCCTCAGCCTCAAGGGTCATCGAGACCGAAGTCAGAATGTTTCTGTCGTCGTCCACAAGGGCGATGCGCGACATCTTCGACCTCCCTGTAACTGCTCCTGCCCGATCAATATTTTTCTCACATTGTCAGGCGTTGAACACGGATAATCAACAGTAAAGCGAATCACCTTGGCAGAACTACGGCAAAGGGTGGCAATTTCGCCGACAGTTCTGCCACAGGGCACCGGAACCGGCAGGCTTTCCGAAATGGTGGCGCTAACGTCGGGATGATTGCGCTAACGCATTGAAAATAGGCTATTCTGGGCTGAGACCGTCATGCTATAGCCCTTTCATGGCTTCCCCGTTCATGGGGGTGTCGGGGCATCCGGTCTTGCGGATGCCATGAACGGAAACTGCCGCCGCCCATGTGCCGCGGCTTTCGGAGCTTGCAGGATGACGGATGGAACGACCCGCGGACGCGTGAACCCGGTTCACCAGCTGGAACACCAGGGTATTTCGGGTGTGGCGGTCGCCCATTACAACTATGTCGAGGCGGCACTGGTCGAAGCGGCCGTCGCGCGTGGCGAAGGTCGTCTGGGCCAGGGCGGCGCGTTTCTGTGTACAACGGGCCAGTTCACCGGCCGGTCGCCGAAAGACAAGTTCGTTGTCCGCACCGCCACGACCGAGAACACCATCTGGTGGGAAAACAATGCCGCCATGACGCCAGAGGCCTATGCCCGGCTGAAGGCCGACATGCTGGAACATGTGAAAGGACGTGAGGTCTTCGTTCAGGATCTCTATGCCGGGGCCGATCCGATGCACCGGCTGGATGTGCGCGTGGTGACCGAGCTTGCCTGGCATGGCCTGTTCATCCGCCACCTCCTGCGCCGCCCGGCGCGGGAGGAACTGGACAGCTTCACCCCGGACTGGACGATCATCAATCTTCCGTCCTTCAAGGCCGACCCGGCCCGCCACGGTTGCAGGACCGAAACCGCGATCGTGCTGAACTTTGATGAAAAGACCGTGCTGATCGCGAACACGGCCTATGCCGGGGAAAACAAGAAGGCGGTCTTCACGGTCCTGAACTACCTTCTGCCGGAAAGCGGCGTCATGCCGATGCATTGCAGCGCCAACCACGCCATCGGCAATCCGGTCGATGCCGCCGTATTCTTCGGCCTGTCGGGCACCGGAAAGACCACGCTGTCCGCTTCGCCCGACCGCACGCTGATCGGGGATGACGAACACGGCTGGTCGGATCGCGGCATCTTCAACTTTGAGGGCGGCTGCTACGCCAAGACCATCGACCTGTCGCCCGAGGCCGAACCCGAGATCTATGCCACCACCCACCGCTTCGGCACGGTGGTGGAAAACATGGTCTACAACCCCGATACCCTGGAACTGGACTTTTCCGACCGCTCCCTAACCGAAAACACGCGCTGCGCCTATCCGCTAGAGGCGATCTCGAATGCCAGCGCCACCGGCCTTGGCGGGCCGCCGCGGCATGTGGTGATGCTGACCTGCGATGCCTTCGGCGTGCTGCCGCCCATCGCGCGGCTTTCACCCGCGCAGGCGATGTATCACTTCCTGTCGGGGTTCACCTCGAAGGCCGCTGGGACCGAACGCGGCATCACCGAGCCGCAGCCCACCTTCTCCACCTGCTTCGGTGCCCCATTCATGCCGCGTCGGCCCGAAGTCTATGGCAAGCTGCTGCAAGCCAAGATTGCCAAGACCGGCGCTTCCTGTTGGCTGGTCAATACTGGCTGGACGGGGGGGGCCTATGGAACGGGGCGGCGGATGCCGATCAAGGCGACGCGGGCGCTGTTGGCAGCGGCGCTGGATGGCTCGCTGAACAGTGTCGATTTCCGCAAGGATTCGGTCTTCGGCTTCGAGGTGCCGATCGAGGTGCCGGGCGTCGACTCGGCGCTTCTGGATCCGCGTTTCACATGGGACGACCCTGACGCCTATGACGCGCAGGCGGCGAAACTGGTGGCGATGTTCCAGAAGAACTTCGCCCAGTATGTGCCGCATATCGATGCCGACGTCAGGGCGGCGGCAATCGGCTGAGGCCTCGTCGTGCATCGTCGTCGCCTCGTCGGCAACACCGGCGGGCGGCGACGCCAGCACGAAGATCCTGCCTCAAAAAAGCGCCGTGCGCACCATGTTCAGGCCGGTCAGGACCAACAGCGCCTGGGTCCAGCGGCGAAAGCGCTTCTGGTCCAACCGGTCCTGCACGGCATAGCCCGCGTGAAGCCCGATCAGCGCCGGCAGACACAGCGCTGCGGAAAAACCCAGGCTTTGCGCATTCGCCAGCCCCGTGCCCAGATGCGAGCCGATCAGCGCCACTGCCCCGATCAGGAAGACGACACCCTGGGCGCGGATCATCTGCAGCTTCCCCGCGCCGGTGGACAGAAGAAGAACCAGAAGCGGCGGTCCCCAGATGCCGGAGACCCCGCCATACAGCCCGCCGACCGCCCCCAGTGCCCATTCGGCGCGGTCGCGGTGTTCAAGCCGGATCGCAAGGCTGCGGCCCATCAGTTGCAGCGCAGCGAAGGCGATGATCGGGATGCCGAGCAAGAGCAGATAGGCCGCGCGCGGGATCGTATCTGCAAAGGGGGCTGAGACCGCGATGCAGACGACCGTGGCGACAAGGAACCTGTGGTAGGTCCACGCCGTCTCGATCGCCGGGCCCATGCCCTGCCGGAAGGCCTGGCTTAGGTTGGTGACCAGCGTCGGCAGCATCAGCCCGCAAGGGCCAGGTCCTGCGGCAGAAAGACCGCAAAGCCGGAAATCAGGATCATCGGCATGGCAAAGCCGACCGCACCCTTCACGAAGCCCGCGAACAGCGTGATCGCCAGCGCAACAGCGAATTCCGCAAGGCTCAACCCAACCGGGACGAATTGATGCATGACTTGCCCTTTCCCCGTCCTTGTGGCGCAGTGAAAGGGTGGAGGGAAGTGACTTCCGCATCAAGATGGGGGACCGATGCACCGCCTCGCCCTTGCCCTGCTGCTGGCCGACGCTGCCGCAGCCGACCCCGCGCCGCCTGCCGCCGGACCGCTGGTGGCCCGGCTGCAGGTCGGCGTCTTCTGTTCGCTGGACCCGATGAACCAGCGCCCTGCGCCGGGCACCATGTCGGGCTGGATCCATGTACCCGAAGGCGAAATCACCTTTCACTGGCCCGACCGCCAGGTGGTGCCCGCACAACTGGGCATCGCCTTCGGCGTCAGGGCGCAACTGGTGCCGGGCGCTTTCGTCGCCATGGGCGAGATGCGGGTCTGGCGGCCCGGCAGCGACCGGCCGGAGGTCTGGGATTCGGCCTTCGGCGACATGGGCGGTTCGGTCAATTTCTTCCGTTTCGACCATGATACAGAGCTTGTCCCCGGGTCGTGGCGCTTCGAGGGCTGGGATGGCGCTACCCAACTGTTTTCGGCAGAGTTCGAGGTGGTTCCCGCCGAAGCCCTGCCCGAAATCGCCCAGGCCTGCGGCGCGACCTCATAAGTTCATCGCGACATTTTCAGTCTTGTAGTGAACTTCATTTGAAATCTTGTTGCTCTGCGATTGCGAAGGCGCTAGGTCTTCGCAGGTGCAGAATCTCGCCCGGAGCCCCGAAATGCCGCATGATGGACAACCGATGACCCAGACCCCGATCCTTGCCGATCTGCGCGCCCTGACCACCGCCGCCCTGCCCGAGGTGGAGGCGCTGTTTGCCTCTGCGCGTGACGGGCTGCGGGCCCAGGTCACGGTGGCGGGCAAGTTGTCGGGACCGGCGCTTGAGGAACGTCAGTTCCAGGCCCATGCGCTGGCCTGGCTGGCTACTTATGTCGAGGCGCTGCGGCAGCTGGATGCCTGGGCGGGGCGCCTCGCTGCGACGGGCAGCTTCGGCGAGATGGAGGCGCTGATCCTGCAGATCGGCTTCGGTGAATATCTCGCGCAGATCGCGGGCGGCATCCCGATGAGCCAGGGCGAAATGGCACGGCTCGCCGATCTGGGGCAGGCCTGGACGCCGGGCGAGGCCGCAGCGCGGTTGATCGCGGGCGGAAACACGCCGGCGGCGCGTGATGCACTCGTGCGGCTGATGCGCGACAATCAGGGACGGGCGACGTTTGGCGCGACAGGCCTTGACGAGGAACTGGAGATGATCCGCGACCAGTTCCGCCGCTACGCCGATGAAAAGGTGATCCCGTTCGCGCACGACTGGCATCTGAAGGACGAACTGATCCCGATGGATGTCATCACCGAGCTTGCCGGGATGGGCGTCTTCGGCCTGACGATCCCCGAGGAATACGGTGGATTCGGTCTGTCGAAGGCCTCGATGGTCGTGGTGTCCGAGGAGCTGAGCCGCGGCTACATCGGCGTGGGCAGCTTGGGCACCCGCAGCGAGATCGCGGCCGAACTGATCCTCTGCGGCGGCACCGAGGAGCAGAAGACGAAATGGCTGCCGGGGCTGGCCAGCGGGGAAATCCTGCCGACCGCCGTCTTCACCGAACCGAACACTGGGTCTGACCTTGGCAGCTTGCGCACGCGGGCGCGGCGCGATGGCGACGACTGGATCATCACCGGCAACAAGACCTGGATCACCCATGCCGCGCGGACCCATGTGATGACGGTACTGGCGCGCAGCGTCGAAGGCACGACCGACTGGCGCGGCCTTTCGATGTTCCTGGCGGAAAAGACTCCCGGCACAGACGAGACGCCCTTCGTCGATCCCGGCCTGTCGGGCGGCGAGATCGAGGTGCTGGGTTATCGCGGCATGAAGGAATACACCGTCAACTTCGACGATTTCCGGGTCAAGGGCGAAAACCTGCTGGGCGGCGTCGAGGGGCAGGGCTTCAAGCAACTGATGCAGACCTTTGAATCCGCCCGCATCCAGACCGCCGCCCGCGCCGTGGGCGTAGCGCAATCGGCGCTTGAGACGGGGATGCAATATGCCGAGGACCGCAAGCAGTTCGGCAAGTCGCTGATCGAGTTTCCCCGGGTCGCCGGCAAGCTGGCGATGATGGCTGTGGAAATCATGATCGCCCGGCAGCTGACCTATTTCAGCGCCTGGCAGAAGGATCACGACAAGCGCTGCGATCTGGAGGCCGGGATGGCCAAGCTTCTGGGTGCCCGCGTCGCCTGGGCCGCTGCCGACAACGCCCTGCAGATCCACGGCGGCAACGGATTTGCGCTGGAATACCGGATCAGCCGTATCCTTTGCGATGCGCGCATCCTGAACATCTTCGAGGGTGCCGCCGAAATCCAGGCCCAGGTCATCGCGCGGCGGCTGTTCGACTGACAGGTTGACTTCCGCCCCGCACACCCACCCTTGCGGTGGAAAGATGGGTGTGGAGATGGCGATGATGCTTGCAGTTCTGACGAGATTTTGGGGGCTCATCGCCAGACACGTTGTCCTGAAACTGCCGAATGCAAGGTTCGATGTGCGCGGCACGGTGCGGCGGCAGGACCAGCCGACGAAGTGCGCGCCGCCATTGCTGCGCATCTGGCCCGGGGAGCGGGCAGGCCGCGTCTGATCGAGACCGATCGGGAAGCGGATGCCGGCTGGTCCGCGGCAATGTCCGGGGTGGCTGCGGTTGTCCACACCACCTCACCCTAACCGATTGCCCAACCGAAGGATCCCACCGATCTGATCCGCCCCGCAGTCGAAGGCGCCTGCCGGGTGATGGAGGCTGCGGCAAATGCCGGGGTGAAGCGCGTCGTTCTGACCTCATCGATCGCTGCGGTGTTGGACCTGTCGAAAGGCACACACCTGCATGACGCGTTGGACTGATACGATTCGGCAAAGCCCTTGGCCACCGCCTGCGAAAAGTCGAAGACCCCGGCCGAACACAAGGCGTGGGAGATTGCCAAGGAACGCGGCCTGAACCTGACGGTGATCAGCCCCGGCTTCATCCCGGGCCCGCCGCCGGACCGACATCACGGATCTTCGCTGGGGCTGGTGGAGCGTTTCCTGAAGGGTCGCGGTGCGATGGTGCCGCCGATGGGGCTGGCAATCGTCGATTTGCGCGAGGCGCCGAAGCCGGTGCTCCGTCAGCTGTCGCTGTTGGATGAAGACATACGCACGATCCTGCCCCGGCTGGGCCTTACCGACAGTCTGCAGAATACTCGCGCCGCGCTGGAACTGGGGACGCAGCTCATTTCGCCTCAGGCGGCGCCAATCGCTGCGGCAGAGTGGCTGGTCAGCCACGCGACGGCGAGGGGGTGACAGCGACCGCTCCTCGTTCGACTGCGTCTCCTCGTCGCGATGATGTCTCACATGGCGCGTGGTTCGACATCATCGACGAGCCCTGCCCCAGCCCCCCGCGCGACGGGCGCTGGACGCCCAGCCTGGGATGCAGCCGTCCGGCGATGCCCCATGACACCAGCAGCCCCACCCCTGCGGCCGCGAAGATGCCGGGCAAGGGCGCGACCAGCAGGATCGCCCAGGCCGCCCCTGGCGTCAGGATGCCCGACACATCGCGGAAACTGGAATAGACCGCCGACATCTCGGTGCGCTCGCTGGGCTTGACCGACATCAGGAAGGGCAAGCCCCCCACCACATCAAGCATCACCAGAAAGACCGAAGCGCTCATGATCAGCCCCACAGTGACCCAGGGCAGGAATGCCAGCAGTCCCGCGGCGACAAACAGCCCTCCACAGGCACCGAAGGCAAGCCGCACCGACCGGCGCACCGACAGGCGTCGGCCCAGCCGGTTCAGGGCAGGCGCGGCGAACAGCAGCGCGTTGGTGATCGAAAGCGCAATGCCACCGACCTTGTCGCCCAGGCCCGCCTCGATGCAGAAGATCGGCAAGTAGACAACATAGACCCACCAGCCGCAGCTGCGCATCACCGCAAAGGTCCAGCCAGCGATCAGCCGGGGCTGGCTGAAGAACCGCCCCAGATAGCCCAGGGGGTTCACTGCCGGCCGCCGGGCCCGCGCAATCTGCTTTCCATTGCCCAGCCGCAGAACCCAGAAGCTGACCAGCAACACCAGCGCGAAGCCCCCCGCCACAACAAAGGGCAGCGGCGCCCAGGTATGATACAGCCAGACCCCGGCCATCGGCCCCAGCGTCCAGGCGGCGGCGGCATAGGCCATCTGCACCGACTGGCTGCGCCCGAGGTTGGCGCGGTCCACATAATCCAGCACATAGGCGTTCAGACAGACGAAGATCGTCACTGTCGCCATGGCATTGCACACCAGCGCCAGCGGCACTGACCAGCCTGTTCCGACCGCGCCCAGCGCATTGCCCACAAGGTAAAGGACGACCCCGCCGGTATAGGCCCAGCGGCGCGGCACCCGGCGCGTGGCCCAAGGGACCATCAGCCCCCAGACCAGCGCCACGATGCCAGAGACGAAATAGACGACCGACGTGGTCTGCGCATCCTTCAGCGCATCATAGACCACCAACGGCATGGTCGAGATCAGAACCCCGCGGATCGCGGCATCAAGGCCGGCCAGCAATGCGAAATGCTCGATGCTGGGCGTGGGGCTGTGCTTCAGCGCCAGGGGCAGGTATCGGGTGGCCATGCCCCAACTTCGATGCCCGAAGCCAGGGTCCGTCTGTCACGGGCGCGACATCCGGTGTCGCTTCACGTCGGGCGGGCCAGAAGGTCCAGAAACCGCGACCGCGCCTCGGGCAGGGGCTTGTCATGCAGAACCGGGCGCAGGCCCCGGTCAAGGAAATGCCCGGTCAGCTTCAGCCCAAGGTTGACAGCCTCGCGGTTCAGCGGGCCGGTGCCTGCCAGCCCCTCGGGCAACGGCAAGAGCCGGTCGGCCCAGTCGCCAGCGCCTTCGGCCGTCACTGCCCGGCCGGATTTCGGGCTGACATAGGCCAGTCCCTCGGTAGCACCGGTTACAGCGCAACTGGACAGGTCCAGACCGTAGCCCAGGCTCTCCAGCAAGTGCAGTTCCCAGCGCAGATAGGCAGAGGTCCAGTCCCCCTGCCCCAGCGTATCGAACAGGGCCAGTGTGACCGGCCACAGCCCGGGCTGGGGCTCGCGCTCGGGCAGGGCGATACGCAGCAACGCGCAGGCCGACAGAAGGCCGGCCAGTGCCAGACGGTCCGACAGCAGATGGGCCCGGCTTCGGATGGGTTCGACGGTGAAGCTGCCCAGATGATCGTCAAGCCGCGCGCGCCAGTCCAGCATCAGCCCTGTACCGGGTTGCAGCGTGGCGGCCATCTTCCGCGACGCACCGCCCCGCACAACGCCGGCGTGACGGCCATGCACTGCGGTCAGCACCTCGATGATCGCGGCACTTTCTCCATGCGGCCGCATGGACAGAAGGATGCCTTCGTCGCGCCAGTCCATGCGCCGACTATCCTTCGCGGCTGCGGGCCGTGCAACTCACTCCGAAAGGCCTTCCTCGTCCAGCAATGTGCGCCCCTGCCGGTCTTCCAGCTCGATCACCCATAGGTCGGGGTCGCGCGCCCGCGTCCTGCCTACCAGAGCATCGACATCGGTTTCCGGCCCCTCGGCCAGCAGGAACCACGCCCTAGCACCGGTCAGGATGTCCGACCGCCGCTCCCACGCCCTCGCCGTCCCGTCCATGAGCGCAACCTTGACCAGCACCGCCCCGGCCTCTGGATCGCCCCTGGCGGTGACATAGGCGGGGATTCCGGCAAGCTCCAGCCGCTTGAGATAGGCCGAGACCCAGATGTGGGTTGCCAGACGCGGCACCATCATTTACCCTCGGGCCAGCGGAGTTGCCCGAGGGTTCCCCGCCAGAGTTTTCGATCCGTTCCGTACAGATCAGGCATCGCCATCCCTGAAGTCGAGGCCCATTTCCGAATAGCGTTCGGGTTCGTCCAGCCAGTTGGGCCGCACCTTGACCTGAAGGAACAGGTGAACCGGCCGGCCCAGGAATTCGGCGATCTCGGCCCGGGCCGCCTGGCCGATGGCCTTGATCGTCTCTCCCTTGTGGCCCAGCACGATCCCCTTGTGCCCTTCCCGCGCGACATAGACCACCTGGTCGATCCGGGTCGATCCGTCGGGCCTATCCTCCCATTTCTCGGTCTCGACCGTCAGCTGGTAGGGCAGCTCTTCATGCAGGCGCAGGGTCAGCTTCTCGCGCGTCATCTCGGCGGCGATCATCCGCATCGACAGGTCAGCGATCTGGTCCTCGGGGTAGAACCACGGGCCCTCAGGCAGGGTCGCACCCAACCAGTCGCGCAGATCATCGACCCCATGTCCTCGCTCTGCGCTGATCATGAAGGTGCGGACAAAGGGGAAGGCCCGGTTCGCCTCTTCGGCCAGCGCAAGCAGGGTTTCAGCCTTCACCCGGTCGATCTTGTTGATCGCCAGCGCCACGGGCTTGCCCTTGGGCATCTCGTCGCGCAGGCGCTCGATGATTGCCATGACACCTTCAGTCAGCCCGCGGTGCGCCTCGATCAGCAGAACGATCACATCGGCATCCGAAGCCCCGCCCCAGGCGGCCTTGACCATGCTGCGGTCCAGCCTGCGCCGCGGCCGGAAGATGCCGGGGGTGTCCACGAAGACAATCTGCGTGTAGCCCGCCATGGCGATCCCGCGGATGCGCGTCCTGGTCGTCTGCACCTTGTGGGTGACGATCGAGACCTTGGCGCCCACCATCCGGTTCAGAAGCGTCGATTTCCCGGCATTCGGCTCGCCGATCAGGGCAACGAAGCCCGCGCGTGTGGTCATGTGATGGCACCCTTTCCTTGACCCGAACCCATAGGCCAAACCGGCGGAAAAGGCCAGATTTCCCTGAAACGCCAAGCAGGCCTGATCATGAACTGCGTTCGCGTGCGGGCAAGCCCCCGCGAAGATTGCACGCAATCCTGGACAAGCGGCTGCTCAGCCCCCCGAGTCCGCCACCCGATCTAGGAGTGCTCTGGCCGCGGCCTGTTCGGCCACCCGTTTCGACCCGGCAGAGGCCTCGGCCGTCTCGCCGCTGGCCAGTTTGACCCGCACGGTGAAGACCGGCGCATGGTCCGGGCCGGAACGCCCGGCCTCCTCATAGACGGGCGGCGGCATGCCGCGCGCCTGCGCCCATTCCTGAAGGCTGGTCTTCGCGTCGCGCGCGTCGGGCTCCACAGCGGCGATCCGGTCGCCCCACAGCCGCAGGACCAGCGCGCGCGCGGCCTCGAAGCCTGCGTCCTCATAGACGGCGGCAATCACCGCCTCCATGGCGTCACCCAGCAGGGCATCTTTCCGGCGCCCGCCGGTCAGCATCTCGGACCGGCCAAGCTTCAGCACATCGCCAAGACCGATCTCGCGCGCCACGGCAGCACAGGTTTCCTTGCGCACCAGAGCGTTGAAGCGGGGGGCAAGCTGGCCCTCGCGCGCGCTTTCGTCGGCCGCAAGCAGCGCCTCGGCCATGACAAGACCCAGCACGCGGTCGCCCAGGAACTCCAGACGCTGGTTGTCGGGTCGGGTAGCCGTTCCGATCGAGGCATGTGTTACAGCACGCAGAAGAAGCTCGGGCTGCCGGAAACGGTGTCCGAGCCGGGCCTGGAAGGCGACAAGTTCGGCCGAAAGCCTCACTCGATCGCCTTGAAATAACGGTCGGACCGCCAGGTCCAGAAATACAGCATCCGGGTTCCGGCAGAGGAAAAGATGATACGGTCGGCGCGGCCGATCAGATATTCTGCTGGAACAAATCCCACGCCGCCCACGGCCTGGGCATAGCGGCTGTCCTGGCTGTTGTCGCGGTTGTCACCCATGAAGAAGTAATGCCCCTCCGGCACGGTGAAGACATCGGTGTTGTCGCCGAAGCCGTTCGTGTCGATGTTCAGGACATGATGCTGGCGGCCCTCGGGCAGGGTTTCGATGAAACGGGACTTCTTGCAGATGCCCCCGGCCCCGACAGCGCCGTTCTCACAGCGTGGCAGGTTCCGCATCGGGCCCTGGGGTTCATAGACCTCTTCGAACACGCCAGCCGGTTCCTGCGGGGCGGCAACACCGTTGATGTAAAGGATCCCGTCCTTCATCTGGATCCGGTCCCCCGGCAGGCCGATCAGGCGCTTGATGAAATCCGACCCGTTCACCGGGTGGCGGAACACCACGACATCGCCGCGCTTGGGTTCGCTGGCGAAGATGCGGCCTTCGAAGGGGCACATTGCGAATGGGCAGGAATATTTCGAATAGCCATAGGCCATCTTGTTGACGAACAGGAAGTCGCCGATCAGCAGCGTGTCCTTCATCGATTCCGAGGGAATCCAGAAGGGCTGAAAGAACAGCGTGCGGAAGACACCTGCGATAACCAGCGCCCAGAAGACGGTCTTGATCGTCTCGACAAAACCGCCGTCGGACTTTGCCTTCGCCATGATCTGCCCTGCCCCTTGCCCTTTCACGGTCTCGCGCTTCTTGCGCGCAAGCGTCGGGGGAAGTCAAGGCAACCGGCTGTTACCGCGCGGACGGTCGGTCGGAACGACGACCTCGGCACGGAACTCAGGGCCCGCCGTCGGGGCCGTTACGACGAGCTTCCAGTAGCGCCCCACGGGCGGGGTGTTGCTGGCAACGACCTGCTTCATTCCCGGGACATGCACTGTTAGCCGGTGACGCGACGCTTGCCCTGGCAGGATGCCGGAAGGCACAGGGTCGAGGCCCACCGAGGCGGGAAGAACGAAACGGAAGGCAAGGCCCTGGGTGGCATCGGTTTCGCGTGGCAGTGTCCTTTCATCGGTCCACACCGGAAAATCCACGGTCTTGAAGCGCCCGTTGTCCTCGAATTCGTGAACATCGAAACAGGTCAGCACCATGTGGAAAGGTCCGGCGGCAGCAACCGGCCGCTGCACCTTCAGCCGGCCGCTGAGCGCCCCGCCCAGTCGCAGATGGCCGGGTGGATCAAGGTTCAGATGACCATTCCCGAAGGCGCGGTGCCGGCGTTCGTGGCCCACGGCCTTGATCCCGAACCAGACCGCAGCGCCCAGAAGCCCCAGGATCATGATCGAGATCGGATTGACGAAATCCGGGTCGGAGGTATCGAAGCTTCCGGGCCAGCCGATCATCCATCCCAGCCAGCCCGCCACACCCAGCGCCGCCACCGCAACGCCCGCCGCCACCAGCGCCTCGATCCGGGGCGAGTATTGCGGCTGGGACATGCTTCACCTCCGGGTGATGGGCCTTGCCTCGATGATGACGAAAGCCTGCGCCCATGGGTGGTCGTCAGTCAAGGTAACATGGATCACTGCCTCATGCCCTTCGGGCGTCATTGCGCGCAGGCGGTCGGCGGCCCAGCCGGTCACATGCATCACCGGCTGGCCCGAGCGAAGGTTGGTCACCGCCATGTCCTTCCAGGCTATGCCCATGCGCAGGCCCGTGCCCAGCGCCTTCGAGCAAGCCTCTTTCGCTGCCCAGCGCTTGGCATAGGTTGCTGCGACCGCGCGCGGCCTGCCTTCGGCCTTGCGCTGTTCGCGTTCGGTGAAGACGCGATCGCGGAAACGGTCGCCAAACCGGGTTAGCGTCGCCTCGATCCGGTCGATGTTTGCAAGATCGGTGCCGATGCCCAGGATCATCGAGGGAGGCCCTTCCGACAGCCGCCGCCGATTTGCGGTCCGGAATTCATGCCGGATTCCGCTGTCACGCGGCCACCCCGCGCGCCAGGTCCATGCGACGGCGCATTTCCTCGATCGCGGGACCTAACCCGCGGAAGATCGCCTCGCCCACCAGGAAATGGCCGATGTTCAGTTCGGTCAGTTCCGGAATTGCGGCGATGGCTTCGACATTGTCGTAGGTCAGCCCGTGACCGGCATGCACCTCAAGCCCCAGGGCGGCGGCACGTTCCGCGCCCTTGCGCAACGCGGCCAGTTCACGCTCGGCCAATTCGCCGTGGCCTTCCGCCAGCAGGTCGGAATAAAGCCCGGTGTGAAGTTCCACCACTGCCGCACCGATGGCCGCGCTGGCCTCGATCTGGCGCGGGTCGTGGCTGATGAACATGCTGACACGGCAGCCGGCCTCACGCAGAGGGGCGATGTAATCTGTCAGGCGCGGAATGTCGCCGGCCACGTCCAGCCCGCCTTCGGTCGTGCGTTCCTCGCGCTTTTCCGGCACCAGGCAGACGGCATGGGGCCGATGGTGCAGCACGATCGCCTGCATCTCTGCCGTGGCGGCGCATTCGAAGTTCAGCGGAATGGCAATCCCCGCCATAAGCGCCTCGATGTCGGCATCGCGGATGTGGCGGCGATCCTCGCGCAGGTGGGCGGTGATACCGTCTGCCCCGGCCGTTTCGGCCAAGAGCGCCGCGCGCAGCGGATCGGGCCAGGCAGAGCCGCGCGCATTCCGCACGGTGGCCACATGGTCGATGTTGACCCCAAGCCGCAACCTGCCCGGAGCGCGCAATGGCAATGTCATGGTTCCGTCCTCACCCGCTTGTCATCCGTTCAGTCTAGGGCGCGCCCGGGCCGTCGTCACCCGCTTCGTCACCGGGAACCTCGTCGCGCCGCGAGATTGCGGCGGCGGCCTCGGCCAGCTTGGCCCGCATCTTGCGCCGCCGCTCGCCCCGTTCGTGCGCAGTGGCGGCTCGGGCCTTCTGGTAGGCCTCCACCAGGGGGATCGTGACGTAGTAGGCAATCGCGCTGATCACGATCCCCGGCCCAAGGGCACCGATGAAATAGGGCAGGTAGATTTCGTGCCAGAACTGGATCAGCCCGTCCCAGCGGGCCTTTTCGGGGCCGAAGATCGCGGTGAAGTTGAACCACAGATCGCTGCCCGCGCCAGCGAAGGCATGACCGATGTAATCGGCATTGAGCGGCGCCTCGATCCCCAGGATCCAGTGGCCCAGTGTCATGGCCAGGACAGCGAAGAAGGGCGTGGTGACGGGATTGGTGTTGAAGGTCGCCAGAAGCGCGGCAAGCATATTGCCCCGCGCCAGGCGCGCCGCCCCCCAGGCGGCAAGGAATTGCAGGCCGGGCAGGGGCAGGAAGCCGATCAGCGACCCCGCAAAGACCCCCCGCGCCACACGGTGCGGCTGGTCCGGCAGGCGGCGCATGCGGTGGACGACGTACCGGGTCGCGCGCTTGAAGCCGCCGCGCGGATAGACCTGCTCGCGCAGCCACGCACTCCAGCCCAACGGTTCCCTGCGCTTGAAGACCAATTCGCGTGCCTCTCTGCCCGGGTCGCCTGCCCGATGTGCCGCCTTAAGGACGCCGTGTCAAATCGCGATGGCGTGCGATCTGCGCAACATCGGTTTCGGCTTCAAGGGCAGTCATCACCATGTGCAGGTGTTCCACGTCGCGCAAGTCTACATCAATGATAAGGCGGTAGAAATCCGGCTTGCGGTCGGTGAATCGCAGATCCGAGATATTGGCCTTCTGCTCGCCAATCAGGGTACAGATCCGGCCCAGAACGCCCGCGTCATTGGAAATGGTCAGGTCCAGCGACACCGTGTAGACCGGCGCGTGACGGCCCGAGTGCCAGTGCAGATCCACCCAGCGCGAGGTCTGGTCCTCGAATTCCTCCAGCGCCGGGCAGTCGATGGCATGAACCACGACACCCTGGCCGCGATAGGTGATGCCGACGATGCGCTCGCCTGGCACGGGCTGACAGCACTGGGCGCGCCGAAAGCTCTGGTCAGCGGTCAACCCGACGACGGGGCGCCTTGCGTCCACCTCTTCCGCCACAGCCTGGGCAAGTTCGGGATACAGCGTCTCGACCACGCGACGCGCGGGCAGTTCGGCAGATCCAAGGCGGGCGAGCAGGTCGTTCTCGTCAGAAAGCCCCAGCATCTTTGCCGCCGTGCGCAGGGCCTTGTCCGTCGCCTTCTTGCCGACGTGATCGAAGGCGGCGCGGGCCAGTTCCTGGCCAAGCTTGACGAACCGGCCCCGGTCCTCTTCCCGCAGACTGCGCCGGATCGCGGCCTTGGCGCGGCCCGTGGTCACGATGTCGATCCAGCTGGCCTGCGGCCGCTGGCCCTCGGCCGTGATGATCTCGACCGACTGGCCGTTCTTCAGCCGGGTCCACAGGGGCACCCGGATGCCGTCTATCTTGGCCGAGACGCAGGAGTTGCCGATCCTCGTATGGATGGCATAGGCAAAGTCCAGCGGCGTCGCCCCCCGGGGCAACTGCACCACGTCGCCCTTGGGCGTGAAGCAGAACACCTGGTCGGAATACATCTCGAGCTTGACGTTTTCCAGAAACTCGTCGGTGTCGCCCTCGTCCAGACGTTCCGTCAGTGTCGCGATCCACTTGGCCGGATCGACCGCAAAGGGGTTAACCGCACGGACGCCCTCGCGATAGGACCAGTGCGCGGCGACCCCGGCCTCGGCCACCTCGTGCATCTCGCGCGTGCGGATCTGCACCTCGACCCGCTTGCCGTCGCGGCCCGACACGGTGGTATGGATCGAACGGTAGCCGTTCGATTTCGGCTGACTGATGTAATCCTTGAACCGACCCGGCACTGCGCGCCAGCGCTGATGAATCACCCCGAGGATCCGGTAGCAGTCGGCGACCGTGCCGCAGATGACGCGAAAGCCGTAGATGTCGGAGAGCCGGCTGAACGCCAGGTCCTTTTCCTGCATCTTGCGCCAGATCGAATAGGGCTTTTTCGCCCGTCCGTAGACATCGGCCTCGATCTGGGCCTTTTCCAGTTCGTGCCGGATATCGGCGGTGATCTTGTGGACCACATCGCCGGTTTCGCGTTGCAGCGTCAGGAAGCGGCGCATGATGGAATTGCGCGCCTCCGGGTTCAGGACCTTGAAGGCCAGATCCTCCAGCTCCTCGCGCATCCACTGCATGCCCATCCGGCCCGCGAGCGGCGCAAAGATTTCCATCGTCTCGCGCGCCTTCTGGGCCTGCTTTTCCGGACTCATGGACTTGATCGTCCGCATGTTGTGCAGACGGTCACCCAGCTTGACTAGGATCACCCGCAAGTCGCGGGACATCGCCATGAAGAGCTTTCGGAAGTTTTCCGCCTGCTGGCTGCCGGCCGAGGAAAGCTGCAGATTCGTCAGCTTCGTCACCCCGTCCACCAGTTCGGCGATTTCTTCGCCGAACAGGGCGGCAATCTCGGAATAGGTGGAACGTGTGTCCTCGATCGTGTCGTGCAGAAGCGCCGTGATGATTGTCGCATCGTCCAGCCGCTGTTCGGTCAGGATGGCTGCAACGGCGACCGGGTGGGTGAAATAGGGCTCGCCCGACTTGCGGAACTGCCCCTCATGCATCTTGAGCCCGTAAGCGTAAGCCTTGCGGATCAGATCGGCGTTGCACCGCGGATTGTAGTTGCGGACCAGGGCGATGAGGTCTTCGACGTCGATCATCAGCGCCCCACCCGGGCCGTAACCCTCAGAGCTCGCCCTGGGCTTCCATCAATGCGCGCAGAAGCTTTTCTTCCGACATGTCATCGACCACCGGACGATCCATCTCGCCGCCCATCAGAAGCGCCATCTGGTCTTCTTCCGGTTCGTCAACCTCGATCTGGGTCTGGTAGCTTTCGATCATCCGTTCGCGCAGTGCATCGGCCGACTGGGTCTCCTCGGCGATCTCGCGCAGGGCGACGACCGGGTTCTTGTCGTTGTCACGATCAACGGTGATCGGGGATCCGGCCTGGATCTCGCGCGCACGATGGGCGGCCAGCATCACCAGTTCGAACCGGTTCGGAACCTTGTCAACGCAATCTTCGACCGTCACGCGGGCCATGGGCTACTCCATACCGAAGCTTCGCTGGAAGTCGCCTCTTTATGCCCATCGGACAGACTTGACAAGCGCGGAATCGCTGCAAATCAAAGCGGTTTCACGGCGGCGCGATCTTCCGGTGGCAGGGCATCCAGCATCTGCAGCACGCCGAGCCCCGTCCGCGGGTGCACCCAGTCGGGCGCGACATCGGCAAGCGGAACCAGAACGAAGGCACGGTCCTGCAGACGCGGATGCGGCAGGATCAGCCGGTCGGGCGTGGTACGCACCTGCGCTTCGGGCGGCAGAAGACGCCAGCGATCCTGGGTTTCGGCATCGGGCAGAACCGAATCGCCAACAGCCAGAAGATCGATGTCCAGCGTCCGCATACCCCAGCGCTGCGCGCGCTCGCGCCCGAAGCGGGCCTCGACGGCATGAAGACGCGCAAGAATTGACGTAAGGTCAACATCTTCGCTGCAAGTCAGCAGCGCTGCGGCGTTCACATAGTCAGGGCCCGCCCCCGCCGGAAAGCAGGGCGTGGCGAAAAACCGGCTAAGTGCAAATAATTGCAGACCTTCCCCGGACAAGGCCGCCACAGACTTCAGGATCGTCTCAGCCGGACCCGCGCCGTCGAACGGCAGATTTGCGCCGAATGCAACCAGAAGCTGCCCGTTTTTCCCGACATTCACGTTTATTGTCTCACAGTTGACTTGTCCGCGCCCGCGCCGGCCTGATATTCACGGGCAGTTGGTCGGCGAGCTTCACTACACCACGTGATCCAGACACGAAAGCACGTTCGGCGCAGCGCTTTGAGGGGACCATAATGTTTTACAAGGACGAACGGCTTGCGCTGTTCATAGATGGATCGAACCTTTACGCAGCCGCCAAGGCTCTGGGCTTCGACATCGACTACAAGCTTCTGCGGATGGAGTTCATGCGCCGCGGCAAGCTTCTGCGGGCTTTCTACTACACGGCGCTGCTGGAGAACGAGGAATACTCGCCCATCCGCCCGCTGGTGGACTGGCTGCATTACAACGGCTTCACCATGCGGACAAAGCCGGCAAAGGAATACACCGACAGTCAGGGGCGGCGGAAGGTCAAGGGGAACATGGACATCGAACTGTGCGTCGATGCCATGGAACTTGCGCCGCGCCTGGATCATGTGGTGCTGTTCTCGGGCGATGGCGACTTCCGCCCGCTGGTGGAAAGCCTGCAGCGCCAGGGGGTTCGCGTTTCGGTCGTTTCGACGATCCGCAGCCAGCCGCCGATGATCGCGGACGAACTGCGCCGTCAGGCCGACAACTTCATCGAACTGGACGAGCTGCGCGAGGTGATCGGACGCCCGCCACGCGAGCCGCGCCCGGTGACGAACGAAGAGATCGCGGTCGAGGCTAAGTGACGCCGGCCCCTTCGCCCAGATGATCCCGCTGGCGGGACTGTTCCTTGCGGCCTTCCTGGCCGCAACTCCGGTTCCCTTCCAGTCCGAAATCGTGTTCCTGGGCCTTCAGGCCGCGGGATGGCCGGCCTTGATACTGGTCCTGGTCGCCTCGTCCGGCAACGTGTTGGGGTCGTGCCTGACCTACGCGCTGGGGCGAGGCTTTGGCGGCCTGCGCGAACACCCGCGGTTTCCGGTCCGCCCGGCGCAGCTTGCGCGCGCCGAAGGCTGGTTCGCGCGCTGGGGTCTGTGTTCGCTGCTGCTGTCCTGGGCGCCCGGGGGTGATCTGATCGTCTTTGTCGCCGGGCTTCTGCGGGCGCCTCTTCCGTTGGTGCTGCTGCTGCTGATCATCGCCAAGACCGGGCGCTATCTTGCGCTGGCCTGGGCCGGGGGCACGGCCCTGTCGCTGGTCTGAGCGCCGATCGGGCTGGACCTGCGGCGCGGCGCGGCTTACCTCTGGGCCAAGCGAAGGATGTCAGATGACCGAAAGAACGCCCCTGACCCTATACCTCGCCGCCCCGCGCGGCTTTTGCGCGGGCGTGGACCGGGCGATCCGCATCGTCGAGATGGCGATCGAGAAATGGGGCGCCCCGGTCTATGTCCGGCACGAGATCGTGCACAACCGCTTTGTGGTCGATGGCCTGCGGGCCAAGGGGGCGGTTTTCGTCGAGGAGCTGTCGGAATGCCCCGACGACCGGCCCGTGGTCTTCTCCGCCCATGGCGTGCCGAAATCGGTGCCGCTCGAGGCCGCAAGCCGGCAGATGATTGCCGTCGATGCAACCTGCCCACTGGTGACCAAGGTCCACAACGAGGCCGCGCGGCACCACGAAAATGGCGTACAGATGATCTACATCGGCCATGCGGGCCACCCGGAAACTGTCGGCACCATGGGCCAGTTGCCGCCCGGCGAGGTGCTGCTGGTGGAAACCGTCGAGGATGTGGCAAGGCTTCAGGTCCGCGACCCGGCGAAGCTGGCCTTCATCACCCAGACCACCCTTTCGGTCGATGACACCGCCGCAATCGCAGCAGCGCTGAAGGAACGCTTTCCACTGATCCACGCACCCGCGCACGACGACATCTGTTATGCCACCACGAACCGGCAGGCGGCAGTCAAGGCCATCGCGCCGAAGATTGATGCGCTTCTGGTGATCGGGGCGCCGAACTCCTCGAACTCGAAACGGCTGGTCGAAGTCGGCGCCGCGGCGGGCTGCGGCTATTCCATGCTGATCCAGCGCGCCGCCGACATCGACTGGCGCGCGCTGGGTGGGGCCCGTGCAATCGGCCTGACCGCCGGTGCCAGCGCGCCGGAAGTGCTGGTGAACGAGGTGCTCGACGCCTTCCGCGTCCGGTTCGACGTGACGGTGGAGCAGGTCGAAACCGCCGTCGAGGACATTGAATTCAAGGTTCCCCGCATCCTGCGCGAACCGGCATGACACGCCCGTTCGCGGGCGGCAGCCGTATGGCAGTGCCCCCACCGGACCGCGCAACCCGCACCGTCCGGCACCTTCGGGCCTGGGCCGCCCAGAGGGGAGCTGGCAGGGGTCCGGTGACGTGGGAAAGCCTTACTTCCGAAAGTTGGCGGGGCCTGCTACACGGGATCGCGGTGGACAGGCGGAACCGACCTGCCGGAAACGCATCGTGAAACCCATGGAAAGCCCGGAATGAACCGCCTGGCACGCAGCCTGACCCTTGCTGCCCTGCTTGCCACCCCGGCCCTGGCCCAGGACGCGCCTGTTCTGGCAGAGCTGTGGGCGAACAACGGCAGCCTGCCGCCGGAATTTGCCTGGGAAACCGGTGTCACGATCCACGACAACGGGCAGCTGACGCTGAGGCACTGCAGGGGCTATGAAACCGATGGTCCGGCCTGCAAGACCCGCAAGGCGAAGGTCGGAGCCGACGCTCTGGAGGCGATCCGTGCAGAGGCCAAGACCAGCGGCCTGCACGACAAACCGGCGCGCCCGCCAGAGGTGGTGATGGTCGGAGGCGCCATGACCGGCGGTCTGGTCTGGCTGGACGGCCAGCGGATCGACCTGCCGGCAGAGGTGCACGAGGACGACTTGGACCGCGTGTCCGGGGTGATGCGCGCGATCCGGGCCGCGATCCCGGACCGCTTCGACCGTTTCCTTGACGATTGATCCCGCTGGTCTTGGCCGCTGCATCGGGCTAGATCAGCCAAATGACCGACGACCGCCGCATCCCCCGCCCTGCCCTGCTGCTTGGCCTTGCCGGGCTGATCCCGTTTCTATGGTCTGCCGCAACACACCTGTCACCCGGGCTGCTGGCCTGGGCCGGGCAATGGCTGCCGCCAATGTTCCTGGGCGCCTATGTCGGCATCACCTACGGAACGGTCATCCTGTCGTTCATGTCCGGCGTGCTCTGGGGCTTTGCCACCCGGGCAGATGGATCGGAGGCTGGCATCGCCTACGCCTTGTCCGTCATCCCTGCGCTGTGGGTCTTCTTCATGGTCACCGATGCATCGGCGAACTCGGTGATCTTCCTGGCGGCCGGCTTTGTGGGGCTGTTGCTGCTGGATGCCATGTATTCGGCCTGGGGACTTGCCCCGCGCTGGTGGCTGCGGCTGCGGGTGATGCTGACCATCGTGGTGCTGGCCTGCCTGGCCATCCCGTTGCAGGAATAGTCTGATGCCCGAACTTTTCGCCTTTACCGACGGCGCCTGTTCCGGCAACCCCGGCCCGGGCGGCTGGGGCGTGCTGATGCAGGCGCGTGAGGGCAACACAGTGGTCAAGGAACGCGAACTCTCCGGCGGCGAGCCGCTGACCACGAACAACCGCATGGAACTGATGGCGGCCATTTCCGCCCTCGAGGCACTGGCGCGACCGTCAGAGATCGTCATCGTTACCGACTCGGCCTATGTCAAGAACGGGGTGACAGAATGGATTCATGCCTGGAAGCGCAGGAACTGGCGGACGGCCGGGGGATCCCCGGTCAAGAACGTCGAGCTTTGGCAAAGGCTTGATGCCGCCCAGGCACGTCACAAGGTGACCTGGCGCTGGATCAGGGGCCATGCGGGCCACCCGGAGAACGAACGGGCCGACGAACTGGCCCGTGCGGGAATGGCGCCCTTCAAGGCCACGGCATGACCCCGGCATTCACGCTTCTCGCGGCGCTAGACTATGCCTCGGTCCTGATCTTTGCCCTGACCGGCGCGCTGGCGGCCAGCCGTTCACAGCTTGACATCGTGGGCTTCATCTTCATCGCGTGCCTCACAGCCGTCGGGGGCGGTACGATCCGCGATGCGATTCTGAACCGCGAAGTCTTCTGGGTCGCCGATCCGGTGGTGATCGCGGTCGCCTCGGCTGCCGCCATCGTGGTCTTTTTCACGGCCCATCGGCTGGAAAGCCGATACCGTGCGCTTCTATGGTTCGATGCCTTCGCCCTGGCGGTTGCTGTGCCTGCCGGCGTGGCCGTCGCGCTGGCCGAAGGCAAGGACTGGCCGATCGTGCTGGTGATGGGAATGATTACCGGCTGCATGGGCGGGCTGATGCGCGACGTGGTCTGCAATGAGGTACCGCTGGTGCTGAAGCAGGGCGAACTTTACGTCACCTGCGCCTTTGCCGGGGCGCTTGGTGCGGTGCTGGCCGGTCTTGCAGATCTGCCTGCGGGTGCGGCTCTGACGATCTGCGCAGGCATCGTCTTCATCCTCCGGGCGGGTTCCATCGCCTTCGGATGGCGCCTGCCGGTGTACAGGTCGCGGCCCCCAAGACCCGGGGCCCCGAAACGCTAGGCTTGCCGGATGAACGAACATTCGTTTACGCTGGTCCCATGCCACGCACCCGGACCATTCCCGACAGTCAGGTTCTTGCCGCCGTGCGCCATCTGCTTGGCGAGGGCGGCGAAAGGGCAGTCAGCTTTGCTACCGTTGCTGCGGCAACCGGACTGGCCCCGCCGACATTGGTCCAGCGCTACGGCAGCCGCGAGGCGATGGTGCGCGCGGCTCGCATGGCTGCCTGGGACGAACTGGGCAACCGCACGACAGAAGCCATCAGCGCGACAGCAAACAAGGGGCCCCAAGCCCTGCTGAAGGCCATCGGGCCGGTGAACATCGCTGCAATCGCCTCGGACCTGCGTGACCCCGACCTCGCCCAGCGGGCCGCGGCTTGGCGCGCGACGGTCGAGGCGGCGCTAGCCCTGCGTCTGGGGACGGGCAGCAAGGCGAAAGAGGGCGCTGCACTGCTTTTCGCCGCCTGGCAGGGACAGGCCCTATGGGCAGCGGCTGGTGATGACGGATTCCGGCTGAAGGATGCTGTCAAGCGGCTTACCTAGCCCAGGTCTTCCACGCCCAGATCAGCAGAAGTGCCCCAAGCAGCGCACCGACGAAACCGGCACCCATTCCGACAAGCATCACCAACCCGCGCAACACCATCCCGCCGATCAGCGCTCCCAGCACACCAAGCGCAATCGTTGATGGTGTATCCAGATCGACACGAAGAATCCGGGTGGCCAGAAACCCGACCGCAACCCCCACAACCAGAAGCCAGATGAGCGGCATGTGATCCCTCCCCCGTATCCTGCGGGTGATATGGGCACCCCCTGCCCCGTATACTATAGCCGATCAGGAAGATTCAGACCACGCAGCACCTCGGCGGCAGGCATTGGACGCTTGCCCTCGCGCTGTGCCTCGGTGATCTCGACGGCACCCTCGCCGCAGGCGACCGTAAAGCCCGAAAGCACCTGACCCGGCTGCCCCCGGCCCGGGGCAAGGCGGGACCGCAGCAGCTTCACCCGCTCGCCCCGCACCTCTATCCACGCGCCGGGAAAGGGGGAAAGACCACGGATCAGCCGGTCCACCTCGACTGCGGGGCGGGTGAAATCCACGCGCGCCTCGGACTTGTCGATCTTGGCGGCATAGGTCACACCCTGTTCTGGCTGTGGTTCGGGGCGCAGCTCCGGCAACCGGGCCAGGGCCTCGACGATCAGCCGCGCGCCAAGCGCGCTGAGCCGGTCGTGCAGGTCGGCCGCCGTGTCCTCGGCGCCGATGGCCACAGCCTCGCGCAGCAGCACCGGTCCGGTATCAAGACCCGCATCCATACGCATGATGCAGACCCCAGTCTCGACATCGCCGGCCATGATGGCCCTCTGAATCGGTGCCGCACCGCGCCAGCGGGGCAGAAGCGAGGCATGGATGTTCAGGCAGCCATGGCGCGGCGCATCAAGGATCGGCGGAGGCAGGATAAGGCCGTAGGCGACCACCACGGCCACGTCCGCCCCCAGCGCAGCGAAATCCTGCGCGGCTTTCTCGCTGCGCAGCGAAACCGGGTGCCGCACCGGCAACCCAAGCGCCTCGGCCCGGGCCTGAACGGGACTTGGACGGTTCGCCCGCCCCCGACCTGCCGGTCGCGGCGGCTGGCAATAGACGGCGGCGATCTCATGCCGCCGATGCAAGGCATCCAGCACCGGAACCGAGAACTCGGGCGTGCCCATGAAAACGATTTTCATTTCTGACGCCTCACCTTTTCCGCCCTTGCGATAAGCATTTTCCGTTTGAGAGGCGAGAGGTGGTCGAAATACATCTTGCCGGCCAGATGGTCGATCTGATGCTGCACGCTGATGGCCCATAGACCCACGAAATCGCGCTCCTCCACCACGCCCCGATCATTCAGGAAACGCACCGTAACCGCACGCGGCCGCGCGATGACCGCCGACACCCCCGGCAGATTCGGCGAGGCTTCCTCATGTTCGCGCAACTGAATGCTTGCATGCAGCACCTCGGGGTTGGCCATCCGCACCGCCTGCCCCCGGGTTTCGGAGCAATCCACTACCGCCAGCCGCAGGGGCACGCCGATCTGCACCGCGGCAAGCCCATAGCCCGGCATGGCCTCCATCGTGTCGATCATGTCGGCCCAGATCGCGCGGATCTGGTCGGTGACGGCCTCGACGTCCGAGGCAGGCGACCGCAGCACCGGATGCGGCCACGGCAGACAGCGGCGAACGGTCATCGCAGCACCTCTGCCTCTGCCCTTGCGCGCATCTCGGGCGACACGCGGTCCAGCGTCAGGATGCCGTCCAGGTGGTCGTGTTCGTGCTGGATGCAGATCGCGGCAAAGCCGTCAAAGGCCGCCTCCCGCGCGGCGCCATCCAGATCTGTCCAGCGCACATGCACCTGCGCGTACCGCTCGACCTCGATCACCGGGCCGGGGATCGACAGGCACCCCTCCGGCCCGGTCAAGCGGTCGCCAAAGGGCTGCAGCTCGGGGTTCACGAAGATCATGGGGGACGGCTTGCCTGACTTCCAGCCCACATCCATCACGAAAACCCGCAAGAGATGGCCAACCTGCGGCGCCGCAAGTCCCCGGCCCGGCGCCGCATACATCGTCTCCAGCATGTCGGCCGCCAGCCGCCGCAGATCGTCGTCCGGCACGGCAGGTGCGCAGGGGCGGGAAAGGCGGGCATCTGGCCATCGCAGGATAGGCAGCAGCATCGGGATACCTCTGTGTCAGCTCTGCGGCATAGCCTTCCCGGCCGGAAAAGTCACCCCAGAACGCCTGTGGGCAGGATGGGGCGCGTGTCCATGACCGCGGCGGGTCGTCGGGACTGCCGGGTCACCAGGCCAAATGGTCAGGCACCAAGGATAAGACCAGATCTTGCGCCCGAAGCCGCATCAGACTGCGCGGGCGCGCTCGCGCTTCAGCTTTTCCATCTTGCGGGTGATCATCTGGCGCTTCAGCGGGCCCAGATAGTCGATGAACAGCTTGCCATCCAGATGGTCGATTTCATGCTGCACACAGGTCGCCCAGAGACCCGAGAACTGCCGCTCCTGCTCAGTCCCCGTCTCGTCAAGCCAGCGGACCTGCACCTCGGCCGGGCGCTTCACCTCGGCATACTGGTCAGGGATCGACAGGCACCCCTCCTCGAAGGTCGAGACATCCTCCGAAGCCCAGATGATCCGAGGATTGAACAGGATCAGCGGTTCGGGTGGACCGTCCTTGATGCAGTCCATCACGATCAGCCGCTTCGTTACGCCGACCTGCGGCGCAGCCAGACCGATTCCGGGGGCGTCATACATCGTCTCCAGCATGTCGGCCGCAAGCGCCCTCAGCTCGGGGGTGATTTCGGCCACCGGCTCGCAGACCTTCTTGAGGCGCGGATCGGGATGGATCAGGATAGGGCGGATCATGGAAAGGGATCTACGAAAGCCGATGCGTCATGGCAAGGGGAGGGTGAGCCGGCAGGGTTGCGGCGGCGCATTACGACAATCGGGACACCTTCCCACCTCAAACGTATACTGCGGATCCATTTTCGCTCTTGTGTTATTTTTTGGAATGATTTTTTAAAATTTTGCATTATTCGGACAAAAATCCCCCACTCGGGACTGGTGACATGACCTTCGACACCCCCATCGACCGCACCGGCAGCCATTGCGTCAAATGGGACATGATGCCGGCGCTCTACGGCCTTGCCCCGGATGAGGGGTTGGCCATGTGGGTAGCCGACATGGAATTCCGCCCGCCTGCCTGTGTGCAGCAGGCGCTGGAGCGGATGCTGGCCCACGGTGTCTATGGTTACTTCGGCGATGACCGGGCCTATCTCGAGGCGATCCGCTGGTGGATGGCCAATCGCCACGGATGGGACGTGGCGCCGGAATGGATATTCACCACCCATGGCCTTGTGAACGGCACCGCGCTTTGCATCCACAGCTTCACCCGGCCGGGTGACGGCATCATCCTGATGACGCCCGTGTATCACGCCTTTTCGCGGATCATCAAAGCGGCCGGACGCGAGGTGGTGGAATGTCCGCTGGCGCTGGCAGAGGGCAAGGCGCAACTGGACATCCCCGCCTGGGAGGCGCAGCTGACCGGGCGCGAAAGGATGGTGATCCTCTGTTCCCCACACAATCCGGGCGGACGGGTGTGGAGTGGCGACGAACTGCGCGCAGTGGCGGACTTCTGCCAAAGGCACGACTTGATCCTTGTCTCGGACGAGATCCACCACGATCTGGTCTATCCCGGTCACACTCACACTGTCATGGCAAAGGCCGCGCCCGGAATCGCCGACCAACTTGTGATGATGACCGCCACGACCAAGACCTTCAACATCGCCGGCGCCCATATCGGCAACGTCATCATCGCCGACCCGAACCTGCGCAAGGCCTTCGCCAATACGATCAATGCCATGGGCATATCGCCCAATTCCTTCGGCATGCACATGGCGACCGCAGCCTACTCGCCCGAAGGCGCGGCCTGGGTCGATGACCTGATGCGCTATCTCGACGGCAACCGGAGGCTCTTTGACGAGGGCATCGCAACGATCCCCGGACTGCGCTCAACCCCGCTGGAGGCCACCTATCTGGCCTGGGTCGATTTCTCGGGCACCGGGATGGCCGCGGCGGATTTCATCGCGCGGGTCGAGAAACAGGCGAAGATTGCGACGAACCATGGCGAAAGTTTCGGCAAGGGCGGCGCAAGCTTCCTGCGCTTCAACCTGGCCTGCCCGCGCGCCCAGGTGGCCGAGGCGATCCGGCGCCTGCAGAGGGCCTTTGCCGACCTGCAATGACCCGCCCTGACCGCCTTCTTGCCTGGCTTGTGCTGATCGCGCTGTTCGGTGTGATGATCGCGTCATTCTTCGTGCCGCGTGAAGAGGTTGCCCTTCCCCCACCCCCGCCGCTTGCGGGCCAGATCGATCGGATCGTGATCGAAAAGGCCGCACGTCGCATGCAACTGATCCAGAATGGCAAGCCGGTGCGGACCTACCGGATCGCGCTCGGCTTCGCGCCCGAGGGTGACAAGGAACGGCAGGGCGACGGGCGAACCCCGGAAGGAGAGTTCACCATCGACCGGCGCAATGCAAAAAGCGTCTTCCATCTGTCGCTCGGGCTGGACTACCCGCAGAGAACCCATCGGGCCCGGGCAGCCGAAGCAGGGGCGGATCCGGGCGGTGACATATTCATTCATGGCCAACCGAACGCCCTGCCCGAGGGGTTCAAGCTGCGCGGCGACTGGACTGCGGGCTGCATCGCGGTGACGAACGCCGAGATGCGCGAAATCTGGAAGGTCACGCCGGTCGGCACCAAGGTCGAGATCCGCCCCTAGCACCGTGGCCCGGCTGCCTGTTCACCCTTTCCGGTCGGCCGCGGTCTGTCGATTGCTGACTGTAGCCCCGATAGCTTGAACCGGTCCTTCCGGTGTGCCAAGCCCGCGTTGCGCGTCAGCCGAATTCGCGTGGTAATGTCTTCGGCACGCCTGGCTGTGCCTCGGTCGCCGCCACACCATCACACACTGGCAGCATGGATTCCTGGCAAGTCAGGCGCGTGGCAGATAGCCTACGGGCGCATTCTCGTCGCGCCAGAAGTCCAGCGCCGCCCGGTCCTGCACTGCCGTAGCCCGCTTGAAATCGCAGACAAGTTCGCCGTTTTCGATGAAAGAGGCCACGATCAGGCACTGGAACACATGGCGAGAGCCATCGTACACATCGACCAGCCCACGCAGTTTGCCCGGCGAAAGGTCGGCATCCAGGGCAAAGCCGCTGTCCCAGAAGCGAAGCACCGGAAAGACCGCATCACCCACCTGAACACGAAGTCGCGCGCGACGCTTCAGATCCTTCTTCCGCGCGGCATCCAGCCCTTCGCGGATCTCTTTCGGCAGAAACTCAAGCATCGCAGGGCTCTTTGGCAGCAGTTACGGAATTGTTGTACCGGACATGAAGAAAATCAATATTTTTCAAATATATCGATTGATTGTAACCGGGATGCGACCTCATCATGGAAAATCCCGCACGCACCGGTTGAATCCGTGCGGTTCCACCGATGCTTCCTGCAAGCCTGGCGCAGTGTCGCACCTCTCTTGCGAATCGCCTGCGTCGCGCCGATAGCCGGGCCATGATGCTGATTGCCGCACTTCTGCTTGATGCCGTCTTCGGGGAACCGAAGCCCATCTGGGACCGCGTTCCCCATCCCGCGGTACTCATGGGCCGTCTGGTGGACTGGCTGGACCGTCATCTGAACCAAGGAGAGGCGCGCAAGGCCCGTGGTGTCCTTGCCGTTGTGGTGCTGCTTGCCGCAGGCCTCGGGTCCGGCTGGATCATTCGCATCCTTCCCGATTTCGGTGTGCTGGAAACCCTGACAGTCGCGATCCTGATTGCGCAGAAAAGCCTGGTCGAACATGTCCGTGCCGTCGCCACGGCGTTGCGCCGCTCGGTGGCCGAAGGGCGCAGGGCCGTTGCCATGATCGTAGGTCGCGACACGGCCGACATGACCGGGCCGGATGTGGCCCGCGCCGCCATCGAAAGCGCGGCCGAGAACCTGTCGGACGGGGTGGTGGCCCCGGTCTTCTGGTATCTGGTCGCGGGCCTGCCGGGCATCGTTGCCTACAAGCTGATCAATACGGCCGACAGCATGATCGGCCACATGACCCCGCGGTATCGCGATTTCGGCTGGGCCGCAGCGCGGCTTGATGACCTGCTGAACCTGGTTCCCGCCCGGCTGACTGCGCTGCTGATAGCGCTGACCCACGGCTGGGTGGACCCGCAACCCATTCTGCGCGACGCCCCCAAGCATCGCAGCCCAAACGCCGGCTGGCCGGAATCGGCCTTGGCCCCGGTACTGAACGTGGCCCTGTCCGGCCCGCGCAGCTACAACGGTGTCCGCAAGGACTTTCCCTGGGTCTGGCCGGAAGGGCGCCGCGACCCCGGACCGGACGACATCGACGCCGCGGCCGATGCGCTTTGGCGGGTCTGGGCCGCGCTACTTGCCTTTGCCGTTCTTCTTGCGCTTTTCTAGGCGCAAAGGAGGCTTCATGCGCGCTAGCCTGCTTGCCGCCGTTCTGGCCGCCCCCGCTGCTGCCGCGCCCTGCGGCGGCGATTTCGGCGCCTTCCTGGCCACAATGCAGGCAGAAGCCATCGCCGCCGGGATACCCGCCGACAGCGCGGCCAGGTTTTTCGCCGGTGCCCGGATCGACGAAAAGGTTCTGAAGGCCGACCGCTCGCAGGGAGTGTTCCGCAAGACCTTTCTCGACTTCTCGCAGTCGCTGATCTCGAAGCAACGCCTTGCCACCGCCAAGGCGAAATCGGCAAGCCTCGACGCAATCCTGGACCGCGCCGAGGCCGAATACGGTGTCAGCCGCGGCATCCTTCTGGCCTTCTGGGCCTTCGAGACCGATTTCGGCCAGGTGCAGGGCGACTTCAACACGCGGAACGCGCTCCTCACCCTCGCGCACGACTGCCGCCGGCCCGATCTGTTCCAGCCGCAGGTTCTTGCCGCGGCCCAGCTTCATGCGCTGGGTGAATTCGATCTGGACACCACAGGAGCCTGGGCAGGCGAGATCGGCATGGTCCAGATGTTGCCGAAGGACATCCTGGAGCGCGGCGTCGATGGCGACGGTGACGGGTTGATCCTGCTGAAGTCCTCGGAAGCCGACGCAATCCTGTCGGGCGCGCGAATGCTGCAATACCACGGCTGGCGGGCGGACGAGCCCTGGCTGACCGAAATCACCCTGCCCGCAGATTTCGATTGGGCGTTGACCGGGCTGGAAACCGAACGGTCAACCGAAGAATGGGCAGCCCTTGGCGTCACGCCGAGGCAGGGGGCGCTGGAGCCGGGCCTTTCGGCCTCGATCCTGCTGCCCCAGGGGCGGAAGGGACCGGCCTTCCTTGCCTATCCGAACTATCTTGTGCTGTTCGAATGGAACAAGAGCTTCGTCTATGTCACCACGGCCGCCTACTTCGCCACACGGATCGAGGGCGCGGAACCCTATCTGGCAGGGAAGCCAGACCCCGCGCTTGAGACGGAGCAGATGATGGCGCTGCAGGAAAGGCTTGCCGCGCGCGGCCATGATGTCGGAAGGATCGACGGCATCCTGGGCGCAGGCACGCGGGCGGCGGTCCAGAAGGAGCAGATCCGCCTCGGGCTGCCGGCAGATGGTTGGCCGACACGGGCCTTGCTGGACCAGCTGTGATGGCAAGTTGGGGCATTGTCACCACGGTCAAGGCACCCGAGGACAAGATCCTCGCGTTTGTCGCACATCACCTGTCGATTGGCGCCGACCATTTGGCGCTCTATTTCGACGACCCCGACACGGCCATACCTTCCGTTCTAGCCGCTCACCCAAAGGTCAGCGTTACGCTTTGCGACGATGCGCACTGGGCCAGCGCCGGCAAGAGCCGCCCGGAGCAGCACCAGAGCCGGCAGACGCGGAATGCCCGCCACGCATCTCGGCGCGCGAGGACGGAGTGGCTGGTCCACATCGACATCGACGAGTTCATCCATACCCCGCGCCCGCTTGCGGCGATCCTGGACGATACGCCGGGCGAGACCCTTGTGATGAAGCTGGAGCCGTTCGAGGCGATGCACGATCCGCTGCTGCCCGACGACATCTATACCGCGCGCCAGTTTCGGGGGGCACTCCGGCATGACTTCTGGCCCAGCGGCCGCAAGGCGCTTGGCGACTACCGCAAGATCATCCGCGACGGGATGCTCAGCCATACGGTCGGAAAGGTGATCTTCCGTACCATGGGGCCGAAGCTCATGCCCAAGATCCACACGGTGATGCTGGACGGCAGCCATGTGCCGACGCCTGACTGGCACCCAGAGTTGAAGCTGCTGCACTTTCACGCCCAGGACCGGGCGGCCTGGATGGCCGCGCTGCCGTTCCGCCTGACCAAGGGGGCCTATCAGTTCAGGCCCGAATTGCAGGCCTTCCTCAGCAAGGCCAGCCCGGCCGAGATTGCCGATTTCTACCTGCGCACACAGGTGCTGTCGGTGGGCCTGGCGGAAGACCTCCTGCGCCAGGGGCGGGTGGTGATTGCCGACCTGCACCTGCGCGACAAGGTTGACGCGCTGCGGAAGGGCCAGCTCTAGCCGGTGTTCACCAGCGTCAGCGCGGCCCGGCGCAAGGTCTGCATGATCTCGGCCCGCTCGCCTTCGCCCACGCCCGTGTCGACCATCGCGCGCTCCATCACCTCCAGCCAGTCCTCGGCATCCTGACGGCGAATCTCCACATGGGCGTGGATCTCGCGCAGGTTCATGTGGCCATGGCGTTCCTGATAATAGCGCCGGCCACCGAAGAAGCCGCAGAGAAAGTCGAACTGTTCGGGCCGCACGTGGGCGAGCCCGTGGCCCTTCAGATGCATCTCCATGATCGCGCGGCCCTGCGGCAGCGTCTCGATCAGATCGTAGAAGTGGTTCACCAGCAGATGAACCTGCTTTTCGCCCCCGATCCGGTCGATCATAGGTTTCATCGCAGCCTCCACCAAGTGACGCGCCGGTCACCCACAGGGAAAAACCGATTTCTTTGAAGGAATGGAACCGGAGCCTTCGATGGCTCCGGTGCGGAATCTCCGAAAATTCCGCCCGCGCGCATCGATCAACTTTGCGGTCGGGTCTTCTTCGGGTCGTAATGCGACAAGGGCACAATCACCGCTGGCAGACGCTTCTGCTGGCCGTCCAGCTTGCCAACCTCCAGCGCGGTGCCGATTTCGCTGTGCGCGACATCCACCCGCGCCAGCGCGATGTTCTTGCCCAGGATCGGCGAGCGGACCGAGGATGTCACCTCGCCCACCTGCGCCCGCCCGACATGCAGGCAGTCGCCATGGCCCACATCGACATTCGCGTCGATCTCCAGGCCCACGAACTTCCGGCTCGGATGCTCCTTCCGCCGGATCAGCGCCTCGCGGCCGATGAAATCGTCGGTCTTGGTCTTGAGCGGCACGGTAAAGCCGATCCCGGCCTCGAACGGGTCGGTCTGGTCGCTGAAATCGTAGCCGGCAAAGATCAACCCGGCCTCGATCCGAACCATGTCCAGCGCCTGCAACCCCATCGGACGCAGCCCCAGGTCTGCGCCATTGGCCCAGACAGCATCATAGACGGCATTGCCATCCTTCGGGTGGCAGAAGATCTCGTAGCCCAATTCGCCGGTGTAGCCCGTGCGGGACACCACAACCGGGGCGCCGGCAGGTCCGCCGATCCTGCCCACCGTGAAGCGGAACCAGCCCAACTCCTCGATCGTCGGCTGGTGCGGCGCGGTCCAGATGATGCGCTTCATGATCTCTCGGCTGTTCGGCCCCTGGACCGCCAGATTGTGCAGCTGGTCGGTCGAGGACCGCACCATGACCTTCAGCCCCAGCTTCTCGGCCTGCTCGCGAATCCAGATGCCGCCATAATCGTCGCCGCCGATCCAGCGGAACTGGTCGCGGCCCAGCCGGAACAGCGTGCCGTCGTCGATCATCCCGCCGTGCTCGTAGCACATCGCGGAATAGACCACCTGACCCTGGCTCAGCTTCTTCACATCGCGCGTCAGCACCCATTGCATCAGGGCTTCGGCGTCCGGCCCCGTGACCTCCCACTTGCGCAGGGGTGACAGATCCAGCACTACCGCAGCCTGACGGCAGGCCCAGTATTCTTCCAGCGCGCCATTCGCCGAATAGACCTGCGGCAGCCAGTAGCCCTTGTATTCCACATGGTGCCGGGTCTTCTGGCTGATCCGGTCGTGGAACGCGGTTTCCTTGGTCATCTTCGGCTCCGAGGCGGGCGTTGGGCGCCAGGCAATGGCGCGGCTGAACTTTTCCGCCCCCGAATAGGTGCGGATGTGGATGTCGCTGAGATACCAGCCGTTCGCGGGCGACGTGTCATCCGGGCAGGCAGAATTGACGCAGACGATGTCGGTCAGCGCGCGGAACAGGACATAGTCGCCGGGCCGGCTCCAGGGTTCATCGCTGATCAGCACGCCGTGAGCGTCGATGCTGGTGTTGAAGAAAAGGTTCACCGCCATCCAGCCCGGACGCGAGTCAACCCCATGTGGCGCCAGCGCCTTGTTGAAGTTGTCCGAACAGTTGACGTGACCGGGATAGCCGATGTCGTCGTAGTATTTGCTGGCACAGGCCATCGCAAAGGCGTCATGGCGGCCGACGGTATCCTGCACGACCTCGACCAGCGGCACCCAATCCTGATCATAGTATTTCGAATGCAGACCGGGCATGGAATAGGCA
This sequence comes from Tabrizicola caldifontis, assembly GCF_004762095.1. Classification (GTDB taxonomy): domain Bacteria; phylum Pseudomonadota; class Alphaproteobacteria; order Rhodobacterales; family Rhodobacteraceae; genus Tabrizicola; species Tabrizicola caldifontis. Next base: position 11,042 of record NZ_SIJH01000016.1, on the reverse strand, counting down.
TGGCCCATGAGGGTCCGGCTGGTCGTCACGTCAAGCGGATGCTGGATCCCCCTGTCCAGCTTGCGCGCATCGAAGCACTGGAAATCGGTGCATTGCCGGCCGTCCACGTCGAGGATCTGGATATAGTCGCCCGCCTTCACGAAATAGCTTTCCGCCGTGGCGGATTTCACCCTAAGGTCCAGGATCGGGTCGGCCAGCGGATCGGGAAGGTCATAGTGCCCCACCAGCCTCGGGCGGGCCCGCTGCAGCAGCAGGGTGATGGGCGTTGCCGTATCCTGCGCGTCCGGGGCCATCGGAAGGCCGGGTGCGGCCACGACCAGCCAGCCGTCATCAAGCACCGTCAGGTCGGCCCGCGTGCCAGCCGGGGTTTCCTGCCCGAACAGGCGCAGTGCGCCAGCCGACGCAAGATCGATGCTGCGCCCCTCCAACCCCTTGCGCAGCCGATCAAGACTTGAATCTCCCGACACAAGCAGCGCCTTCAGCCCCTCGGCGGTGGAATTGGCGGCATGGCCCAGGATTACCGCGTCGATGCGCCCGTCTTTCGCGGCCGCAACCAGCTCCACCGGCTGTCCACCTTCGTCGTTCAGCACGGTCAGTCGGTCGCCTGTCATGATTTGCAAAACCAGTGCGCCGCCGCCCGGAACGACATGACGCTCTTGTCCGTGGTGTCGCGAAAAGCCCTGCGGCGTCAGAATCCGGCTTGGGCGCGGTGGACCTGGGATAACGGCGGGATAGATCGTGTCGAGCATCGGCTTCCCCATCTGGGCCGGGTGCGGCAAGGTCGGGCCCGTTTAACAAGGATAAAACTTGTTCATTCACAAGAATAGCGGCAGGGTCAGCGTGACACAAGCGCGGGGTGAGGGGAAGGTGGCGCAATGCTGGCATTGAGCTTCGGGCTGACTGCGGCGCTGATCTGGGCGGTTCATGACCTGCTGGCGCGCAAGCTCAGCCAAGGGGCGGCGATCCTGCCACTTCTGACGATTGTCGTGGGGACGGGTTGCGTGGCGCTGCTGCCGATCGCCTTTGCAGCAGGCGACTGGCAAGCCATGACCGGGGCGGCGGCTGCCCTGGCCGCTGCCTCGGGTCTGGCTTTCGCGCTGGCGATCGGAACGCTGTACAAGGCCTTCAGCCTGGCGCCGGTCCGCGTCGTCTCGCCCGTGATCGGGGCCTACCCGATGCTTACCCTGCTGATCGCGGTTGCGCAGGGCCGGCCGGTGACAGCCGGAGACTGGCTGGCCGTCAGCGCCATCGTCATCGGCATCAGTATTGTCGCCGTCGCTGCGCGGGACGACGCACCCGAAGGCTATGCGTCGTCACCCGGGGTGGCCATGGGCTGGGCCATGCTTTCGGCTGCCGGCTTCGCAGCAACTTTCGCATTTGGCCAAGAGGCGACACGACAGGGCTCGGAGCTGCCTGTGGCGCTGATCGGGCGCGTGGTGGCTCTGGCAGTGATCGTGGCCCTGCTTCTTTGGCATCGGGGCTCGCTGGCGCCGCAGCGGTGGCAGTTCGGCGTTCTGGCCCTGATGGGTTGCCTTGACGCGGCAGCGCTGGGTCTGGTCACCGCCTCGGGCGGGTTGCCGCAGGCGGAATATGCATCAGTCACGTCATCCCTGTTCGGGGTGGCCACAATCCTGCTGGCAGCCTGGTTCCTGAAAGAGCGCGTCCGGCCCGTTCAATGGCTGGGCATCGCCACGGTCTTTGCAGGGATCGCCACCCTGGGCCTGCAAGGGGCCTCACGCCGCGCAGCGGACGGGCCGCCCTATTCCGCCGCCTCGACCCGGGGCGGGCCCGACCGTCGCATCGACTGTGTAAGCCGCCGTTCATCCCGCGGCGATACCCCGAACAGCTGCACATAATGCCGGATCATCGGACTGGAGGTCATGTAACCGACCGAAGCGGCGATCTCGCGCAGCGAGTCGTTGGAATACAGCACCCGCTGCCGCGCCTTCATCAGCCGCAGGTGGTGGTAATAGCGCAAGGGGCTTTGCCCCGTCTCGCGCTTGAAAATGCGTTCGAAATGCCGGCCCGACAGGCCCACCGCCTGGGCCACATCGGGAATGCGAAGCGGATCCTCGATGTGGGTTTCGAACAGCCGGATCGCCTCGCGGATCGGCGGGGAAAGGTCGTCGGCGGTTCCCTGCCCGCGCGCGACGGGCACCTTCTGGGCCGCAGCCTCGTCGCGGACAAAGGGGTGCTGGAACCAGCAGGCAACCTCGGTCATCACTTCGCGGCCCAACCGTTCCTCGATCAGCTTCAGCATCAGGTCGAAGACAGCCCCGGCGCCAGAGACGGTGTTCCGCCGGCGGTCGCGCAGGATCGTGCTGTCAGAGGCCGGCACATTGGGAAATTCGGCCTTGAAGGCAGCCTCGTAACACCAGTGCACCGAACAGGGCCGTCCCTCCATAAGCCCGGCGCGGGCAAGCGGGAAGATACCGCCGGAAAAGGCACCAAGCGTCACGCCGATCCGGTCCAGCCAGCGCAGCCGCGCCGGACTTCGGCGCGGATCTGCGAATTCGGCCGTCGGCGGCGCAATCAGATAAAGCTGATCCAGACCCTCGGCCTCCTGCAGGGTCTCGTCGGGATCGAAGCCGATGGCCGCGCTGCACCGGACCGGCCCGGCCGTCTCGGAAAGCAGGCGCCACACGAATTCGCATCGACCGGTGATTTCGTTCGCCGCACGCAAGGGTTCGATGGCCGAGGTCAGACAGGCCATCGGAAAGCCGGGGAACATCAGGAACCCCAGCCGCAGCGGTCCGCGCTCAGTCATCGGGGAACCAGCCGGGGCTGGTGGGGGCACCATCGTCATACTTGGACAGCCACTCCACCATCGCGTCGCGGTTGCGGATGAAGCCCTTGTAGGTCGCCAGTTCTACCGGCAGGTCGCGGATCACCCGGTGCAGGCGGCGGGCCCATTTCGGCACCTCGACGATCTGCTCGAAGCTGCACAGATAGCAGCGGATGTCGAAGGCGATCGCGTTCGACCGGGGCAGGCGATAGAGGCTTTGCAGCTCGACCCGCAGATGCATCTTCTGCCCCATGTTCTCCTGCGTCAGGGTGGTGCGCATCGGGCCCCATTTCGGATAGGTCTCGGGCGCGGTATCGAGCAGCGGATTCACCGTCATCGTCCAGTTGAACCGCCGGACCGGCGCGCCGTGCTGAAGCTTCAGAAGGAACTTCAGCGCCCGGTCGAACACGCCCTTTTCATGCGCAAGCGGCACCGGGGCGTGCCATTCGTGGAAATTCATGCCCACGTCGAAATCCACCGACCAGTCGGCCTGGCTGGTCGCAATCCCCGCATCCATCCACAGCGTCCCGTCGCGTTCGTCCTGCAGCGTCCAGTCGCCCTGGGTCTGACGCATGATGTATTCGAAGGGCGGATAGGGCAGCGTGCTTTCGTCCAGGAATGTGAACGATTGTTCGATACCCAGAGGCCGGTTCACCCAGTGCCAGCGGTTGCCGTCCTTGGTCAGCGAAAACCACTGCGGATAGTCGCGCGCCTTCGCCTCCATGATCAGTTCCAGCACGTCCCAGCCGGCCAGCGTCATGTGCGGCAGCGACTGGCAGCGCAACGGATCCTCGGCCAGCACCTTGGCGCGGTCGATCATCTCGGCGATGTAGTGTTCGTCCACGTCCAGCATGTGCTCGAAGGCCGTACCCTTCCGGCCCGGCACATGCGGCTCCATGTTGACGGAATACATGTAGTCGTCGCGGTCGAAGGGGAACGGGAACCGACGCGGGTCGCTGTTGCGGTAGGTGAAGGTGTCGCGGAAGGTCTCGTCCCGGAAGAAACCGCCGAAATCGTCGGGAGCGAACTTGAAATCAAGGCTCATGGTCGTCTCCTATCGGTCGATGACAAGGGTCTTGCCCTCGAAGCGGCTGACGCAGGGCATGATCTTGGTGTTCGAGGCCTGATCCTCGGGCGTCAGCCAGTGGTCGCGGTGCAGGATGGTGCCGTCGCATTTCAGAACGGTCGTTTCGCATTGCCCGCAGGCCCCGCCGCGGCAGAGGTAGGGGGCATCCACCCCGGCGGCCTCCATCGCCTCGAGCAGGCTTTGCGTCGTGCCGACAGTGATGGTCTTGCCGCTGGCGGCCAGTTCCACCTGGAACGGCAGGCCGGTGCCGGGGGCAAGGAATTCCTCGTGGTGCAGCGCCTGCTTCGGCCAGCCCATGGCCTCGGCGGTGGACAGCACCCAGCCGATCATGCCCTTCGGCCCGCAGACATAAAGATGCGTGCCGATCGGCTGATTGGCCAGCACCCGCGCCAGGTCGATCTGCTGGCCCTGGCCGTCGAAATAGCAGTGCACTCTGTCGGGATGCGCCGCTGTAAGCTCGTCCATGTAGGCTCCCAGCGCCTTCGAGCGTGCGGCATAGTGCAGCTCGAACCGCCCCCCGAAATGAGTCAGCTGCTTGATCTGCGCGATGAAGGGCGTGATCCCGATCCCACCCGCGATCATCAGGTGCTTCCGCGCCCGATTGTCCAGCGGGAACAGGTTGACGGGGTGGGACAGCACCATCTCCATCCCCGGCACGACGTGCCTGTGCATGTAGAGCGACCCGCCCCGCCCCTGATCGTCGCGCCGCACGCTGATTTCATAGCCCGAGCGGTCCTCCGGGTCGGACATCAGCGAATAGGGATTCAGGCGGCGGGTTCCGTGATCGTCCATCTCGACCACGGTATGCGCTCCGCCGGAAAAGGCCGGCAATTCCGACCCGTCGCGTGACACGAAGCGGAAACGCTTGATCAGCTCGTTGACCTCGACCACCTCGGCCACGCGGACCAGGAGTTTGGCGCCCCCGCTCATTTGAACCTCACCACGCTTTCCGGCACCTGGCCGGGATCCTCGGCGTCGATGTTGACGCCCTGGAAGGCGGCGATCCGCCGGGAATAGTGGTCGCGGACGAACAGGTTCAGCCCGCAATGGCTGCACTTGAACGGGTCCGTCGCCACGTTCTCGGTGATCCCCTTGCAATGGACGCATTGCACCCGGCGCAGGGTGGACCCGCGATGTTCCTTCTGGATCGAGGCATGAGGAAAGCCGGTAGCCATGATCTCGCGCTCGGCCTGGCCGATCAGGCCTTCGGTGCCGGCCAGGTAGAACTGCGTGCCCATATGCGCGTCGGCCAGCACCCGCACGAGCCGTGGCAACAGCGCCGGAATGGTCGGGGCACGGAAGAACTGGGCCGCACCCAGGACTTCGAGCTTAGTGGAAAGATCAGTCCCGGTCGGCCCGGGGCAATACATCACATGGGCGTCCGCCAGGATTTCCGAACGATTGTTCGACTTGTCCAACATATCGGTCACGGCGTTCGCGCCTTCATCGTCGGCGACGATCACATGCAGCTTTCCGGGCCGCGGCTCGAGCGGCGCATAGACCGGGCGCGAGCGCATCGAGGGGGCATTTACCGGGGTCAGTTCCACTTTCACGAGGGCAGTTCCCTTGGGCAGGCAGGGGCCCGCGACGAAGCGCGGGCCCCCGGAAGCTCAATCCTTGGCGGTGCGCCGCTTCTTTTCCACGTCGTAGAAGGGCAGCGGGGCCGATACGGCCTTCAGCGGGCCGTGCGTGCCGCAACGCACCTCGAGTTCGGTGCCGTTGTTGGCGCAATCCACATCGAGGCGGGCAATCGCCACGACCCAGTCGTTCAGCGGCGAATACATCGGCTGCGTCACCACGCCGACCTTCTTTCCGTCCTTGTAGATCGGCGCGTTGCCCGGAACCTTCGTCTTGTCTGCAAATTTCAGACCCGAGATCTTGAAGCGTTCCTTGCCCTGCAGGCGGTAATGCTCTTCCGCACCACGGAAGCCGGTCTTGCCCTTGCTTACCGTCCACTCGAGGCCCAGCTCCCACAGCGTGTCGCCCGGCCCCTCGTTCTCGAACGGATACATCTCGGAATTGTCGAAGGGGTAAAACAGCAGGTAGCTTTCGGCCCGCAGCATGTCGAGCGTGGTGAAGCGGCAGGGGATGATGCCCATGCTGGCGCCTTCTTCCAGGATACGGTCCCAGATTTCCACCGCGTCCTGCCCGCGGCAGAAGATCTCATACCCCCGCTCGCCAGTATAGCCGGTGCGCGAAAGGGTGATCGGCTTGCCGAACAGCATCGCCGGCATGTGACCCATGTAGGGCAGCTGGCGCACGCCCGGGATGTGCTTTTCCAGATAGTCCACTGCCAGCGGGCCCTGCAGCGACAGGTCGTGCAGGTTGTCGTCGAAGCGGATCGAGACGTCGCGCCCCGTGGCGGCCATGGTCAGCTGCTCATGGCCCTGGCCTGACCCATGCACAACGGTATAGGTGTTCGGCCCGAAGCGGTAGATGATGCAGTCGTCGATGAATTTCCCGGCATCGTTCAGCATGCAGGCGTAAAGCGACTTTCCGGGTGCGATCTTCTCGGGATCGCGGGTCGTCGCCCGGTCGATGATATGGGACGCCGCATGGCCGGTGATGTGCACCTTCTTCAGGCCCGACACATCCATGAGCCCCGCCTTGGTGCGGATCGCCATGTATTCGGCATTCGGGTCGCCCTTGGAATAGGACCAGGCCGTGCCCATCCCGCTCCAGTCTTCGAGGTTGGAGCCGAGGGCTCGGTGCCGGTCCATCAGTGCCGAGAAACGCCAGGAATTCGTCATGCGCAGTCCCTCCCAGTGGGTTGTCATTTTCGCCCAGTGTCAGGCGATTCCCGCCAGAAAGCAATAATGAAGTGCAACAAAATTTCTTGTCAGAAAACAGATGCAAGGAAAAAAGGCCGCCCGAACCGGCGGCCTTTTCCATCACGTATCAGGGACTTCAGGCTGGCAGGACGAAGAACCAGTTCGCCCAGAGCACCACGGCCGCCCCGGCGATCAGGGCCAGATAGGGCAGGAACCCGGCCTTGCGTTGGCCCAGCTCGCCATAGGGCAGGCCAAGATCGTCATAGGCTTCCTTGGGGAACTTGCCCTTGTCCACGATGTAGTGGCGATACCAGAACACCGGAAAGATCAGGGCCGCAAACAGCAGCCCCGACCACAGCGCATTCTCGTACCCCCAGACCTTGGCGCCCGCGCCCAGGAACAGGGCGTTGACGAAGGCCAGCAGCGTGTTCAGCCCGATCAGCCAGGAGGGTGCCTTCCAGGGCCGCTCCATGTGGGCGCTGTCGATGCGGTGGATCCAGCCGGCGTTGAGGTTCAGGAAGTTGAACAGGATGTAGCCGACATTGGAGATCGCGAGGACGTAGAAATACCCCGCCGCGTCCGAGGCCAGCGCCAGAAGGAAGATGTTGAAGGCCACATCCGTCCACATCGCGCGTCGCGGCACGCCATGCTCGTTCAGCTTCGAGAGGTAACGCGGCAGCCAGCCGTCGCGCGAACCCTGATAGAGCGTGCGCGACGACCCCGCCATGGCGGTCATGATCGCCAGGAACAGCGCCATGATCATCAGGATGACGAAGATCTGGGTGACGACCGGCCCGCCGCCGATCATGTTGCCCAGCGCCTCGCCCACACCGGTGCCGTCCACGATGCCAGGCTGCAGCATGCCTTCCTGGCCCAGCACCCCCTGGAACGAGAACGGGATCAGGAAGAAGAACACCATGCACAGAAGGCCGGAATAGAAGATCGCCCGGAAGGTGTCGCGCTTGGGATCCTTCAGTTCGCGCGTATAGCAGACCGCGGTTTCAAAGCCGTAGGTGGACCAGGCCGCGATGTAGAGACCGCCCAGGAACAGCGTCCAGCCGCCAATGTTCCATTCGCCGTCCACGCCGGAATAGGCGGCCGTGGGCGGCACCAGGTTGGTGACGTTCATCCAGTCGATCGCTCCGGTCAGGATCGGCACCAACCCAACCAGGAAAAGCGGCACCAGCACGATGATCGCCAGCCATTTCTGCGCTGCCGCCGTATTGGCGATGCCCTTTTCCTGAATCGCCAGGATGATCAGCATCAGGATCACGCCGATCAGGAAGGTGGTGTTGAAATGCAGCGTCCCCAGCGCCGGAATGGTGATCTGGAACGCCTCGTAGGTGCGGAACCAGGGCGTCAGCGCCGAGACCGCATCCGCCGTGGCGACCGCCTGGATCGCCTGCTCGACCGTCGCGCCGGCATTGTTGGCGATGTAGTCGGCAACCGCCGGGGTCTCGGCCGTATAGCTGGCCAGGTTCGCCGTCACCCAGTCCATGACCGGCTGGCTGTCGGCCAGCGGGATCGGGAACAGCGCATTCAGGATGTAGCCCGCGGCAATGGCGCAGCCCAGGGACAGCACCGGCGTCCAGGCGAACCAGTTGCACCAGACCGACAGGGGCGCGATCAGCTTGCCATAGCGCAGCCAGGCCGTCGCACCATAAACCGAGGTGCCGCCCGACTTGTTGCCGAACATCCCCGCCATCTCGGCGTAGGTGAAGCTTTGCAGAAAACCCATCACCATCGAGATCATCCAGACCACGAAGGCCAGCTTGCCCGTCGTCCCGGCTATACCGCCGATCGAGAACAGCACCAGGGGCGGCACGCCGGCGGCAACCCAGAAGGCCCCTCTCCAGCTCAGCGCCCGGACCATCTGGCCCGATCCAGTTTCCATCGTCATTCCTTGACTCCTGTTGTCACGCACCGCGTCACGGGCAGGTTGCAATCATCCATGCACCCCGGCCGCGTCTGCGTATCGGTTCGATTTTCTTCGCTAGCTCCGTGTCAGGCAGTGTTGCCTGGCGGCGGCTGGGCAAGCTTGCGGTGCTGCGGACCTCGACGCAGCGGGCGGCTGGTGCCGAACCGGCGGCAGACCATCGCCGCAACGCGCATGGCCGGAAGGGTCCGGACAGGCAGCAGGAAAGGATTGGGCCAGGTCATCTGAAAGTCTCCTGCAAGGCCGCAGGCATGGATGAATGATGGGCTGCACTGGCTAAACCACGTCCGACTTCTTGCATGCCGTCGGCCCTTAATGGCTTCCGGCTGCTGCCACCACCCGGGCGCTTGGTCCCGCGCCCGGGGATGGGACGTGCACAGTTCTTCCCGTCAGGCGCGGGGCAGGTCTTCTTTCGTCACCACATCGGTCTCGACGCCCCAGCGCAGGCTGTCCAGGCCCTCGGCCATGTCCTCGTCCGAGACCCTGAGTCCGATGGTCGCCCTAAGGATGACTGCCGTGACAAGGCCGGTCACCACGCCGGCACCGATGCAGACGACGATCCCTGCCAGCTGCATGATCAGGCTGATCTCGCCGTGCTGGAAGGCGTAGGCACCCTCTTCGATGCCGAAGTATCCTCCGCGCGGCGTGCCGGACTTGAAGATGCCCAGCATGATAAGACCGTAGCTGCCCGCCCCGATGAACAGGGGCGTCAGCTTGTGCTCGTCGAACCTGCGCTTGAACGTGAACTCATACACAAGCCAGGCAACAACAGGGGCGCCCAGAGACACAAGGAACATCTGCCACGGCATGTAGACGTCAAAGCCCGAAGCCCCCGAAACATAGCCGGCAAGGGGCCCCAGCAGCAGATAGGCATATTTCCGGGTCGCATAGGCAATGATCATGCCCGACACCGCGCCCCCGGCCCAAGCCAGCGCGTAGTTGTTCAGCGCCACGCCGACGCTGGTCGTGGCCATGGTGACCGACACCGCAAGCGCCTCGGGATCGAAGAAGAACAGGCAGGACATGATGATCATCGGCAAGCCGGCGAAGATCGTCAGAAGGCCCGTCGCCGCCAACCCGATTGACGGAGCATAATAGCCCGGCACCCGGGGATGTGCCTCGAACACGCCCGGGCGGGCGGGCAGCATGTTCACGAGAACCAGCGCCATGCCAGCGGGGAACATGTAGACGAAACCGACACCGAAGAAGTCGTGGAAACCCGCGTTGGTCAGCGGCCCGACCGAACCCCAGGTGATCCAGCTGAGCACCGACGAGGCCACGGCGGCCACGACCGAAATGACATAGTAGGCCGAGGCCTTCATCCGTTCGGACACGGCGAAATGGAACAGGATGTTCACGATCCCGGCGAAGCACGCCAGGAAGAACACGAAGATCTGGAACGAGTTCAGCCCCGGGAAGACCGCCGGGTCAACCTCCTGTGCCAGCGCGTTCAGCATCGCGCCACCGATCCACCAGTCCTTCAGGCTGTCGGTCAGCGTGCCGTCCACCATGATGTAGTATTGCGCGGCCCAGAATCCGAAGCCGATCACGTAATAGACCGTGAAGCCCAGAAAGAAGCCCATCACCTTTTCGATCGTCGAGTTGAAAAGGCTCTTCCGCCGTGTGGTGCCTGCGTCGATCAGCAGAAGTCCGACAACGACGAGGATTGCCCCGACGGTGCCGGAGGCATAGACGACGTTCTGGACCAGCGAATTCAGGCTGACCTGATCCGCATAGAATGCGATCGTTTCGCTTTCCATGTCATACTCCCTGTTCCCGTTGTTGTTGACGCAGGAACCGGGTGCCCCGACACCATCGCCGCGTGACCCAGCATCCTGACGTCGGGCGTTTTGCCCGTAGGGACAGATTGGCGCAGTTGGCGCAGGTCACAAAGCAATTTTTGCCCTCGAAGAAACTTTTTTTCTTCCAGCAGAGAATTTGGGGCCGGAAGCGTCGGGCCCGCCCGACCGGTGGGCCCGCCTTGTTGCGCTATTTCGTCTTGCGGTAGGCAGCTTTTTCGTGCCGTGCGCCCAGCACAAGAACGGCAACACACAGCACCATCGACAGGCCCAGCCAGAAGGCCTCGCTACCCATCCCGGCATAATACGGGCCTTCGACCGCGGCCCAGTCGGCGATATCGGTTCCGACCATCGTCATCATCCTTTCTTACTGTGCCGGGGTCACCGGCCCACGCGCCGGTTCACCCAGGATTTCGGGATAGGCGACTGCCGGAACCTTCACCTTGTCTAGGCCCAGCACCTCGGCCTCTTTCGGCACCCGCAGAAGCCGCAGCTGCTTCAGGATCAGCGAAACGACGTAGCCCGGCACAAAGCCCATGACGTTGCCCCCTCCGCCTAATCCAGTTTGAGGTAGACTCTGGCCCAACCGAGAGGACCAGAGATGAAGCGCAGCAGGTTCACCGAAGACCAGATCATCGGCATTCTGAAAGAGCACGAGGCAGGG
>NZ_SIJH01000015.1 GCF_004762095.1 Tabrizicola caldifontis | reverse complement strand
TGGGAAAGAAGGGCTTCAGCCGCGCCATCTGCGCGTCGGTCAGCCAGAAAAGGTTGCTCATGCTCCAGTCTCCTTTCGGAGATTGAATCAGGCCAAGTCTACAAAATCAATGGGTCCTGACCCTAGCCTGTAGGGCAAAGTGGTCTGCTGGCCGCTCAAGACCGTAAAAAGCGGACCGATCACCTTATCGATGTCGCAACGATTAAGTTCGTCGATGATCAACGGACGATCAAAGCGACGAAGCAAGACGCCAGGAATGAAGGCAACGGCGCCAGCGCCTACTGGTTGGTACCCCCCGATGATGTCTTGCGAACTCCAGTCTGACGAACCTGTCACGAGGGTCCACTTCCCGCCAGTGAGGGTTGCTGCAATCCAGCGCGCGAGAGTTGTCTTCCCGGTTCCAGGTGGACCATACAGCATGATGTGCTGCTTGCCCGATTTCAGCGCCGCATTGATTTGGCGATATACAGTGGGATCGATGCCAAGAAGGTCCGTGTTCTCCGGAATCTCGAGAGACTCGGGCGGAATAATTTCACCGTCATCGTCATTTTCGTCGCCGTCAACTGCAGCGACTGCAACATTCTTTGGCGTCGCAGGCCCGGCCGCCGCCCAAGCGTCCGCGACCATTTTCTTGAGTCGATCAACTTCGGCTTGCGCTGTGAGATCGTAGACCGGGATTGGAGCAGCTGGATTTCCTGCCGGCGCGCATTTGATGTCCGCTGCGAGTGCGTCGATCACATCTCCATAGGTGATCGTGCGCTCCATGCCGTTCTCCGTGATCTTCAACTCGGTGTCGCGCGGCATCAGACCGAGCAGGCCGCAGCCGATGTACACCAGAGGAGCCCCCTTGAAGCGCATCGCTCCTGTCGCGGGATCGAAATTGAACGGTTCGGCAGACGACCCTTGTGGGGTTGCACCGTGAAAGACAAATAGCGCGTGAACCTCGAAGCTCTTGTCTTGGACAAAGTCACCCGGCCCCTGCTGGATCAGCGGCACAAGACGGAACACTACACCCGCCTTGTCTTCCTGCGCCGTGTTGATCGCACCTAGGTTGAATGGACCGCCAGCGGGGTTTTCAGCGCGAAGCCCAGCGGGCTCGGGAATTATGCGATAGATCCATCGCGGGGGCTTGTTCGCGGAATAGTTCGGTTCTTTCCAGTACCCAGCGGCGAGATCGAATTCGTGGCGTTCGCCAAGCCCATCTCTGGTCTTGAAGCCACACTTGGAGAACTGCAGCCCTTTGTCCTTCAGGAAGGTCTTCAACCAAGTGAAGAACTGGCCCTCCAAATTCTGATTATCTTGTGCTGCCATACGGTTGGCCCGTTCCGTTCAGTTGCCTGCTAGATCGGGAGAAGCCTATAGTTGAGATGCGGCCGCGTCTATCGGCTTGGGCAGGCACCTGTTCGATTTTTGTCCCATCCGGTAGATGCCCCTGAGATCGAAGTGTTCAGCCGGACGTGAAAAAAAGCTCCATTTTCAGAGACTTGTAGAACTTCACCAAATCCGCGCAGGCAACAGGTCCGGAGAATATCGGTCCAGAGAGACCGCTTTCGGGGCTCTTGGCGGCAGGGGCAGTGCTCAGCCCCTCCCGCATAACCCTCGAAAACAACGGAAAAATCCCGCCGCAGCCGGATCGGGAGAACGCTTTCGCGAGGGCAAGTGGCGGAGGAGGTGGGATTCGAACCCACGGTAGAGTTACCCCTACGTCGGTTTTCAAGACCGGTGCGTTAAACCACTCCGCCACTCCTCCGGCCCATCGCACATACCCGGGGTCTCGTGATTCTGAAAGGGCTGCGGCCAGAGCCTCAGGGGGGTGATCCGGCGGGTTTTTCCGCTGATCGTGATTGAAGGGCTGTGCCTCTGCCCTTTCCACCGGTCGTCGAAGCCGGTATGCTTGCCGAAAAGGTAGGCGTATCCGGACCGGACCAGCGGCGCAGCAACAGCCCGGTTGGCAGCAACACCGGCAGGATGGAACCAAAGCGCGGCGCCCAGACCGCGCGATCTTGAGGGCGGAACATGGCAAGAGCGGTACTCCGGCATATTCTGTTGGGTTGTGCGGCGGGTGGCTTGCTTGCGGGCTGCGTGGACAGCGGCGGCGCAGGGTCGGGTGCTGCCGGTGCCAGCGCAGGCATGCTGGCCTCGCCTTCGCGCTCCGGGGCTGCACGCGAAGTCGAAGCGCCGGAAATCTACCAGACCACCGACACTGCGCTCTGGGACGGGCGGCCCTCGCTGGGCGGCATCTGGGTGGCCGCAACCGATGTGAAGGATCCCGAACGGGTCATCATGGTCAACCTCGCCAACGGCAAGTCCGTGGCCGGCGCCCTTTTCCGGCGCGAGGCGGGGAACCCCGGGCCCAAGCTGCAGCTGTCCTCTGATGCCGCAGAAGCACTGGGCGTGCTGGCCGGTCAGCCGGTGCAACTGCGCGTGACGGCGCTGCGCAAGGTCGAGGTCGAGACGCCGGCCGCCCCTGCCCCCAAGGTAGCCGCCCCGGAAGAAACCCCGCCTGCCGCGCCGGCGCAGACTGCGGCGAGTACCGCCGCAGTGGCCGCCTCGGCGCTGGAGGCAGCCGACAGCGGCGCGCCGACCGCCACCTCGGGCGGAACGGAGGCCGTTTCGGCAGCGCCCGCAGCCGCGCCCGAGGCACCGCAGCGCAAGACCTGGGCCGAGCGCCGCGCCGAGGCGAAGGCCCGGCGCGAAGCGGAAAGGGCAGCGCGGGCCGCAGCCAAGGCTGCCGCGGAAGACCAGGCTGCAGATGCCGCCGCGGCCGAGGGGATTGGTGTGACGGCAATCGAATCCGCGCCGCTTGACGCCCGGGCACCCGAAACCGCCGCTGGGGCCGCGCCGCCCGCAGCGGCCGGCCGCCCGATCCAGGTGGCGTCCTTCTCTCAGGAAGAAAATGCCAAACGCGCCGTGGAAGCCCTGGCGAGAATCGGCATAAGTGCCAGGCCCGTGCGGTCGGAACGCGACGGCAAGGCGGTCTGGGGCGTGGTCGCCGTGGGCGACGCCGAGCTTCTGAAAAAGATCAAGGGTGCGGGATTCGCCGACGCCTATTTCCTGCAATGACCCATCCGAAAGGCCCCCGATGCTTCAGCGCCTGCGCACTGTCCTGATCCTTCTCGCCCTTGGTCTGGCGGCCCTGCCCGCCCGTGCCTTCGAGACGGCGGCCACCGCGGCCTGGGTGTATGACATGTCCACGCAGACCGTTCTGATGGACAAGAACGCCGATGTGCCGCTTCCCCCGGCATCGATGTCGAAACTCATGACTATCAACATGCTGTTCGAGGCGCTGCGCGACGGGCGGGTCACGATGGAGACGGAATTCGCTGTCTCGTCCCGCGCCAAGGCAATGGGCGGCTCGACCATGTTCCTGCAGGAAACCGACCGCCCCACGGTGAAGGATCTGATCCACGGCATGATAGTCAATTCGGGCAACGACGCCTGCGTTGTGGTGGCCGAAGGGCTGGCCGGTTCGGAAGAAGCGTTTTCGGCGCAGATGACCGAACGCGCCAAGGCCTTGGGAATGACGAATTCCACCTTCGCCAATGCAAGCGGCTGGCCAGATCCGAACCACCGCATGTCGATGCGTGATCTCGGCATCCTGGCGCAGCACCTGATCCAGGATTTCCCCGAATACTACCCGATCTTCGCCGAGACCCAATTCAACTACAAGGATCGCGCACCTGCAAATGCGCGCAACCGTAACCCGCTTCTGGAGCTGGGCGTCGGCGCCGACGGGCTGAAGACAGGGCATACACAAGAGGCGGGCTATGGTCTTGTCGGCTCGGCCAAGCAGGGCAACCGACGGATCATCTTTGTGATCACCGGTCTGCCGTCGGAAAAGGCGCGGGCCGAGGAATCCGAACGCATCGTGGCCTGGGCCTTCCGCCAGTTTTCCGAAAAGACGGTTGCGAAGGCAGGGGCCCGCGTGGCAGAGGCCGAGGTCCATCTGGGCGATGCCGATACTGTCGGCCTGGTTCCGGCCGAAGATGTGCGCCTGCTGGTCCCGGCGCTTGTCCAGGACAGCATGACCGCCGAGGTCGTCTACAAGGGCCCGCTGATCGCCCCGGTCGCCGCTGGCACGCCAGTGGCCGAACTGATCGTGCATGTCCCCGACCTGCCCGATCGGCGCGTCCCGCTGGTAACCGAGGCGGCGGTCGGCAAGGCCGGCTTCGTCAAGCGGCTGACCACCGCGGCCGAGGTGCTTTACCGGCAGTATGTCGGATCGCCGGCCAGCTGAATGCCGGGCCTGTTCCTCAGCCTCGAAGGCATAGACGGTTCGGGCAAGTCCACTCAGGGCCGCCTGCTCGCCGAACGGCTACGCGCTGCCGGTCATGCCGTGACCCTGACGCGCGAACCGGGCGGCAGCCCTGGTGCCGAAGAGATCCGCCGCCTTGTGCTGGAAGGTCACGTCGACCGCTGGTCGGCCGAAACGGAAATCCTTCTGTTCACGGCAGCCCGGCGCGACCATCTGGAAAAGACCATCCGCCCGGCGCTGGCGCGCGACGAGATCGTGATCACCGACCGCTTCGCGGATTCCACCCGTGTCTTTCAGGGCCTTGCCCGAGGCGACCTGACCGAAACGGTCAATCGTCTGCACGACCTCATTATCGGGATCGAACCCGACCTGACACTGCTGTTCGATCTCGACCCCGCTGTTGGTCTGGCGCGCGCCACGGCCCGCCCCGGTGCCGAGCTTCGGTTCGAGGACATGGGCCTTGCCTTCCAGGAAAGAGCCCGCGCCGGCTTTCTGGCGCTGGCCGCGCAGAACGCACGTTTCCGGGTGATCGATGCCGACGCCGACGCCGAGACCGTAGCCGCCCGCGCCTGGGCAGCGGTCGCGCCCCATCTGCCCCAAGCATAGGCCCTGCACCGGCCGGCTTCCCGGCGATTCGCCCTCTTCCAACGGCCGGAGCTGAGCCGGACCAATCCAGGAATGGAACAGGAGGCAGCAAAGATCTGGAAAAGACCGGCGCCCAGACGATCTGAGGCCGGACAATGCGCAGCGCGCCAGGGCGTGGCCCTGACCTTGTTGCCTGACCGCCTGCCCTTGGCGTGATTTCGCTGCCATGCCGGCAACCGCTGCGGCGACTGCCCGCCTACCCCTCTTCCCCCGTCCCGCTTGCCTGTGCAATCTGCCAGCCATGGCCGCGACCGATCCCCTGCCCGAACCCGATCGCCTGCAAGGCGCCCCCCACCCGCGTGAGACGCACAGGCTTTTCGGCCATGCCGTTGCCGAGGCCGAGTTTCTGCGCGCCCATGGCTCGGGCCGGCTGCACCATGCCTGGATGCTGACCGGCCCTAGGGGAGTGGGCAAGGCCACGCTGGCCTGGCGCATGGCCCGTTTCCTGCTGGCCACACCGGATGATGACGGCGGCATGTTCGCCGCCCCCCGGGCCGAAACGCTTGACATCCCCGACAGCCACCCCGTCGCCCGCCGCCTGCTGCAACTGGCCGAACCGCGGCATTTTCTGCTTCGCCGCGGCGCGAACGACAAGGAAACCGCCCTGTCTCAGGTCATCTCGATCGACGAGGTGCGCAGGATGAAGTCCTTCTTTGCCCTCTCTGCCGCCGACGGCGGACGGCGCACTGCGATCATCGACGCAGTGGATGAAATGAACACCGCCGCCGCCAATGCGCTTCTGAAACTTCTGGAGGAACCGCCGCTAAACGTGACGCTTTTCCTGATCGCGCATCAACCCGCGCGGCTTTTGCCGACAATCCGCTCTCGTTGCCGCGAACTTCGGCTGTCGCCGCTGGGTCCGCAGGATCTGGCCGATGCCCTGACACAGGCAGGCGGCGAGATCGCGCCAGAGGATCGTACCGCCCTGGCCGAATTGTCCGGCGGCTCGGTGGGCGAGGCCTTCCGGTTGACCAACCTCGAAGGCCTGAAGCTGTACGCAGCCCTTGTCCGCCTGTTTGCCACCCTGCCCCGCCTTGACCGACCGCAGGCTCTGGCGCTGGCCGACCTTGCCGCCGCTCGGGGTGCGGCCGAGACCTTCGAACTTCTTGTCACCCTGATCGACCTGTTTCTTGCACGTCTTGCCCGGTTCGGTGCGACCGGTGCCCTGCCGCCAGAAGCCGCGCCAGGCGAAGCCCAGCTTCTGCAGCGGCTTGCACCGCACCCCCTTGCCGCACGCGCCTGGGCCGACCTTGCGCAATCCCTTTCCGCCCGCGCCCGTCGCGGCAAGGCGGTCAATCTTGACCCCGCCGCGCTTCTGATGGATATGCTCCTGAAGGTCGACGAGACGGCGGGGAGCCTCGCCCCGAGGTAGCCCGAAGATGTCCCCCACCGCACCTGCCCTTCCCGATCTGGTTGACAGTCACTGCCACCTCGACTTTCCCGACCTGATTGAAGAACTGCCCGAGGTCATCGCCCGCGCCCGAGCTGCCGGGGTGAACCGCATGGTCACGATCTGCACCCGCCTTGGGAACGAACCAGGGGTGCGCGCCATTGCCGAGGCACACCCCGAGGTCTTCTACGCCGCCGGCACCCACCCGATGAGTGCCCATGAAGAACCGCTGGTCACGGTCGAGACCCTCGTCTCGCTTGCCCGCCACCCGCGCTTTGTCGGCATCGGCGAGACGGGGCTCGACTACCACTACACCGCCGAAACAAAGGCCATCCAGCAGACCTCGCTTCGCATCCACATCGAGGCCGCACAGGAAACCGGCCTGCCGCTGATCATCCACGCCCGGGACGCGGATGAGGACATGGAGGCGATTCTGGCCGAAGGCATGGCGCGACGCCCCTACGCCTGCGTGATGCACTGCTTCTCCTCCGGGCCGCGCCTTGCCGAAGCGGCGCTGGAGATGGGTTTCACCCTTTCGATTTCCGGCATCGCGGCCTTTCCGAAATCGCAGGCGTTGCGCGACATCTTTGCCAGAGCACCGCTCGACCGGCTGATCCTGGAAACAGACAGCCCCTATCTTGCGCCGCCGCCCCATCGCGGCAAACGCAACGAACCCGCCTATGTCGCCCATACCGCCGCCGCGCTGGCGCCGGTCTTCGGGCTTACCCTGCATGAGTTCGCGGCGATCACCACCGCGAACTTCGACCGTGTCTTTCCCCGTGCCGCCCGCGCGGCCAAGGCGGCCTGATGGCCCGGCTTTCGTTCACCATCCTTGGCTGCGGATCTTCGGGCGGGGTTCCACGCCTTGGCGGCGACTGGGGCGCCTGCGACTCCACGAATCCGAAGAACCGGCGTCGGCGCTGTTCTCTCCTTGTCACGCGCGAAACCGAGGCAGGTTCGACGCGCGTCCTGATCGACACCTCGCCCGACATGCGCGACCAGCTTCTCGACGCGGGCGTGGGCACACTGGATGCCGTGGTCTATACCCACAGCCATGCCGACCACATGCACGGCATCGACGACCTGCGGCAGATCGTCTTCAACCTGCGCAACCGTCTGCCCGTCTGGGCCGACGGCCCCACGCAGGAGGCTCTGCTGACGCGCTTTGGCTATGCCTTCATCCAGCCCGAGGGCAGCCCCTATCCACCGATACTTGATCTGCACACGATCGAGGGACCGATTTTCGTCACCGGCGCGGGCGGCCCTGTAACGCTGACCCCGTTCCGTGCCGAACACGGTGCAATGGATGCGTTGGGCTTTCGCATCGGCCCCCTGGCCTATCTGCCCGACGCCGTCGAAATTCCTGCCGAAAGCTGGGAGGTGCTTCGCGGCCTCGACTGCTGGATCGTCGATGCGCTGCGCCGCAAGCCGCATCCGACCCATGCGCACCTAGCTCTTGCGCTGGAATGGATCGCCCGGGCGCAGCCCACCCGTGCCGTGCTGACCAACATGCACATCGACCTCGACTACGAGACGCTCAGGGCGGAATTGCCGCCGCACATCACCCCGGCCCATGACGGCATGACCTTGACCTATGACAACCTGCCCTGAGTCTGCCGCCTGCCAACTGCAGGATGTTCCATCGGGAGGCAGGGGATGTGGAATCCCCGGCCACGGCCTGAATTGAGCGCCCTGCTCGACGTCATCTTGCCGGTCTTTCTGGTCATCGGCTTCGGCTATGCGGCCGTCCGCGCCGGATGGCTTGGAGAGTCCGCCATCGACGGGCTGATGCGCTTTGCCCAGACCTTCGCAGTGCCCTGCCTTCTGTTCCGGTCCATCGCGCATCTCGACCTTGGCAGCGCCTATGATCCCGGGCTGATGGTCAGCTTCTACACCGGGGCCTTCGCGGGCTTCTTCGCCTGCTTCTTCAGCGCCATGGCGATCTTCGGCCGGGCGATGCCCGATGCCGTCGCGATCGGCTTTGCGGGTCTCTTCTCTAATTCGCTGCTTCTTGGCCTGGCGATCACCGAACGGGCCTATGGGGCACAGGCCCTGCAGGCGAACTATGCCATCATCTCGCTGCATGCGCCCATGCTGTACGGGTTCGGCATCGCCCTGATGGAATGGGCGCGCTCGCGCGGCCGGGGCCTTTCGGGGGCGACGCTTGCCCAGCAGATCGGCAAGGCGATCCTGTCACAGGCACTGGTGATCGGCATCCTTCTTGGCTTTGCGGTGAACCTGGCCGGGAACCCGCTGCCCGGCTTCATCTGGTCGGGGGTGGACATGGTGGCCGGAGCGGCGATTCCGGTTGCACTTTTCGGTCTGGGCGGCGTGCTCACCCGCTACCGGATTGAGGGTGACCTGGGCCCGGTGCTCATGGTGAGCCTTGCCTCCCTGGTCCTGCACCCGGCAGTCACCTGGGTTCTGGGTGCCCATGTCTTCGGCCTGGGTGTGGACGCATTGCGGTCCGCCGTGGTCACGGCGGCCATGGCGCCGGGCGTCAATGCCTATGTCTTTGCCCACATGTACGGTGTCGGCAAACGGGTGAACGCCAGCGCCGTTCTGGTCGCGACAGCGGCCTCGATCGGCACTGCCTGGTTCTGGCTGCACCTTCTGCCGTGATGCCGCATCATGATTTCACCCCGCGTCGCGACAGGACAGCGACGTGGGGGCGCAGTCCGATCGGGAACCTCCTACCGCCCCGTCACCCCCCGCAGCCGGTCCGACCGCCGCCGCAGAAGTTCAACCGAAGCCAGAAGCAGCACGGAGATCACCACAAGGATCGTCGCCACCGCAAGGATTGCCGGGGAAATCGCCTCGCGGATCCCGTTGAACATCTGCCGCGGGATGGTCTGCTGGTCGGGTCCGGCGATGAACAGCACCGCCACCACCTCGTCGAATGATGTGACAAAGGCAAACAGCGCGCCAGAGATCACGCCGGGCAGGATCAACGGCATGATGACCTTGAAGAAGGTCGTGCGCGGGTTCGCCCCCAGCGAATGAGCCGCCCGGATGAGCGACTGGTCGAAGCCGGAAAGCGTCGCGGTGACGGTGATGATGACGAAGGGAATGCCAAGCACCGCATGGGCCATGATCACGCCCAGATGCGAATTGGCCAAGCAGCCTTTTTCCGACAGGAACATCCCGAAGATCGCGCCCATTGCGCTGTCAGGCGCCACGCAGGCCTTGGCGAAGAAGAAGCTCATCCCCACGGCGATGATGATGATCGGCACGATCATCGGACTGATCAGCAGTGCCATGATCAGCCGGCGATAGGGCATTTCCGGTCGCGACAGACCCAGCGCCGCGATCGTGCCCAGCGTGGTCGCCAGGATCGTGGCCCAGATCCCGATCCAGAACGAGTTCTTCGCCGCCCTGATCCAGGTCGCACGCTCCCAGGCCGTGCTCCACCATGCGGCGTCGCGGGGTGCGTCTGCCGTCGGATGGCCCAGGGTCAGAAGCGCGTCATACCACCGCAGCGAATAGCCTTCGGGGTCGAAGGTCAGCATCTTTTCGGTGAAGGTGAAATAGGGCTCGGCGTTGAACGACAGCGGCAGGATCACCAGGATCGGCGCAATCAGGAAAAGAAAGATCAGCGCGCAGATCACCAGGTAGGTGTAATACCAGACGCGTTCCAGCGGAGAGGCATAGGTGGGCAGGGCCATGGTCGTTTCCCTCAGCCGAATTTCAGCCGGTCGATGCCGATCAGCCGGTCATACAACCAGTAAAGCAACAGGATCGATACCAGAAGCATCGCCGCGATCGCCGCAGCCAGCGACCAGTTCGACTTGGACATGTGGAATGCGATGAGATTGCTGATCAGCTGCCCGTCCGCACCGCCGACCAGAGCCGGCGTGATGTAGTAGCCAACCGCCAGAATGAAGACCAGAAGCGAGCCCGCCGCGATTCCCGGCAGGGTCTGCGGCAGATAGACCCTGCGGAAGGTCGTCCAGCTGGTGGCACCCAGGCTGCGTGCGGCACGGGCATAGCTGGGCGGGATGACCCGCATCACCGAATAGAGCGGCAGGATCATGAACGGCAACAGAACATGGGTCATGGCGACCACCGTGCCGGTCATGTTGTACATCATCGCCAGCCTGCCGGAATTGTCGATCAGCCCCAGCGCCACCAGCACGTTGTTGACCACGCCCTGTTCCTGCAACAGCACGATCCACGAGGTCGTTCGCACCAGAAGCGAGGTCCAGAATGGCAGAAGCACCAGGATCATAAGAAGCGAGGACTTTGCCAGCGGCAGAGTGGCCAGCAGATGTGCGACAGGAAAGGCCAGAGCCAGGCAGATCAAGGTGATCAGCGCCGAAACCAGGAAAGTCTTGCCGAAGAGGTATAGGTAGATCCGTTCGTTTTCCGCCCCCCTTGCCCAGCCGGCATCAGTCAGCTTGTGGTCCGAGGCGACCAGGTAGAACTCCGGGGTGTAGACATGGCTGGCCGACTCCATCCCACGCCACAGCGCGGGCCGCCCCCAGGCCGGATCGACAGCCAGCAGCGCCTCCTTGTACGGCGGCTGAAGGTCGGCGGCGACGCGGGCGCCGCCCTTGAACAGGCTGATCGTACCCGGCACGGAATAATTGATGCGGGTTCCTGCCACACCGGTTGTCTTTTCGACCTGCATGCGGGCAAGGTCGGACACCAGGGCGGCAAAAGCCTCTTCCGGCGGGTTGGCGGGATCGAAGTCCGGGTTTTCGGCGAACCAGGCAACCAGTGCCGGAGCCGAAGAAGCAAATCCGTCATGCTCGAACGAGCGCTTCAGCATGTAGCCGATCGGAACGAGGAAGGTCAGAAGCACGAAAAGCAGCAGCGGCAGGACCAGAAGAAAAGCCCTGCGCCGTGCACGCGCCTGCGCCGCCTGAAGCGCAGCCTTCAGCGGACGCCCGTCCGCAGTCGTCAGAAGTTCGCCAGCCACTTCGGCCATGCCTGCCCTCGTCAGGTAGAGAACCGGGCGCGGCATGCACCGCGCCCGGCAGGTCGGATCAGCGGGTGAGCCAGGCCTGGAAGCGCTCGTTCAGTTCCGCGTCGTAGTCGACCCAGAAGTCTGCCGAGGTTTCCAGCGCGTTACCCATGTTTTCCGGCGCGGTCGGCAGGTGCGGCGCCATGACCGTCTTGCCATCCTTGAAGATCAGCTCTTCCTTCATCGAGGATCTGCGGGCCGGACCGTAGGAAATGTGCTGCGCCTGGGCGCGCAGCCCTTCGGTCGAGGTGGCGTAGCGGATGAAGTCCATCGCCAGATCCTTGTTCGGGGCCCCCTTCGGAACGACATACATCTCGTTCTCATAGATCTGGCCGTCCCAGACGATCTGGAAGGGTTTGCCCTCATTCACCACAGCGGCGAAGATCCGGCCGTTGTAGGCAGTGGTCATCGCCACCTCGCCGTCGGCCAGAAGCTGTGGCGCCTGGCTGCCGGCTTCCCACCAGACAACCTGGCTCTTGATCGTGTCGAGCTTGGCGAAGGCGCGGTCCACGCCCTCGGGGGTGCGCAGCAGATCATAGACTTCGGCCGCAGGCACGCCGTCGCCCAGCAGCGCGAATTCCAGAACCGCCTTGGCGCCCTTGCGCAGGCCGCGCTTGCCGGGGAACTTCTCCAGGTCGAAGAAATCGGCAGCCGTCTTCGGGCCTTCGGGGAACTTGGTCGTGTCGTAGGCGAACACGTTCGACCAGATGTCGGTCGAAACGCCGCACTCGGTGATCGCACCGGGCAGGAAATCCTCGGTCGCGGGGGTGCCGTCGGGCGCGGGCGGCAGGCTGGCCGCGTCGATCGGCTCCAGGATACCTTCGTCGCACAGGCGGATCGCGTCGGCATATTCGACCGAGGCAACATCGACCGTGACGTTGCCCGCCTCGACCATGGCCTTGATCGCGGGCGCGGGGTTGTCGCTGTCCACCATGATGGCGGCATGGCCGGTCGCTGCCGACCAGGGCTTCACGTGGGCTTCGTTCTGGGCCTCGCCATAGGCACCGCCCCAGGACATCACCGTCACGTCGGCCTGCGCCGCGAAGGCAAAGCCTGCGAGGGCTGTAGAGAGGATGAGGGTCTTCTTCATGTCTTGCTCCCTGTTTGTTTCACTGGCTACCGACCGGTTATTCCCGGCCCTTCATCAAGGGTCCAGCGCGCGGGCATCCTGCGGATGCCAGCCCACCTTGATCTTCTGGCCGGGTTCCAGACGGGTCTGGCCCAGCGTGTTGCGCATCTTCATCACGAAGTCGTCCGAGCCGGCGACTTTCAGAACGACGCGCAAGATGTCGCCCATGTAGATGACCTCGACCACCTCGGCATCCAGCGTATGGGCGCCAGGCGGCATCATCTCGGGTTTGAACTCCACCCGTTCCGGGCGGATCGAGACCAGCGTCTGCTGCCCCTTTTCCTTGATGTTTACCGCAGTTGCGTCGATCAGTTCGCCCGTCCGCAGCCGCACCAGCGCCTTGTCGCCCGAAAGCTCCTCGATCGTTCCCGGCAGCTTGTTGTTCTCGCCGATGAACTGGGCGACGAAGCTGTTCTCGGGACGTTCATAGAGTTCGGCCGGCGGTGCAAGCTGCTGGATCCTGCCGTCATTGAACACGGCCACTCGGTCGGACATCGTCAGCGCCTCGCCCTGGTCATGCGTGACGTAGACCACCGTGATGCCAAGGTTTTCATGCAGATGCTTGATCTCGAACTGCATGTGCTCGCGCAGCTGCTTGTCCAGCGCGCCCAGCGGTTCGTCCATCAGCACAAGCTTGGGGTCGAAGACCAGCGCCCGTGCCAGGGCGATGCGCTGCTGCTGTCCGCCCGACAGCTGCGCCGGGCGGCGGTTGGCATAGGCGCCCATCTGCACCATGTCGAGTGCCCGCTTGATCTTGCCTTCGCGTTCCGTCTTGCCCATGCCGCGCACTTCGAGCGGAAACGCAAGGTTTTCGGCCACCGTCATGTGGGGGAACAGCGCATAGTTCTGGAACACCATGCCGATCCCGCGCTTGTGCGGGGGCACCGAGTTGATGTTCACGCCGTCCAGCCGAATTTCGCCATGGGTTGCGGTCTCGAACCCGGCAAGCATCATCAGGCAGGTCGTCTTGCCAGACCCCGAGGGCCCGAGCATCGTCAGAAATTCGCCCTTGCCGATCGTGAGGTTCAAGTCCTTCACGACCAGCGTCACGCCGTCATAGCTTTTCTGGACATGCTCAAACAGGACGAAAGCGTCGTTGCGGGACTCAAGCGTCAACCGTGTCTCCCTGGTCTTCCGGGCGCTCTGCGCCTTCTATTGTTTCCCGACTAAAGCGAAAGGTCAGCCCCATTGCAACGCAGATTCAGCGGCCCGAGGGGCGATTCCGAAACTGCGGGAAATTCGGGCAGGAAAGCCGTCGATCGCCGGTCATTTGGACGCGAATCTGCTCGCTGACGGGAAAAATTCCGACATGATCAGACAAGAAAACGTCATGCACCGCCATCCACGGCAAGAAGTGCGCAGAAAGAAAAAGGACGCAGGGGGCATAGTCCCTTGCGTCCTTTGCTCTGCCTCCGGCTGGGTTGGTGCGGATGAAAAGACTCGAACTTTCACTCCGGTTAAGGAACAGCGACCTCAACGCTGCGCGTCTACCAATTCCGCCACATCCGCACATGCCCCATCGGGACGCCCGCTATCTAGCGGCAGTTGCGGGCGAAGAAAAGGGGGATTCGCATGTGCCGCGCCCCCCTTGGCTGGCCGCGCGCATTTGACCGCGCGGGCAGACCGGGCACCGTCACCCTTCAGAAGCTGGAAAAGATCAACAGCGGCAGACGCGCCGCCGTGATCGCGGCCTGGGCGCCGACTGCCAGGATCCCGGCCTCGTCCGACGCCGCTGCACTGGGCTCGGGCCGTGCCGCAGGCGTGCCGATCCCCGGATCAGGGACCTTCGGCGCCACAAACACCGGCGACCCGGCCGGAGCCACAGACGACGGTTCCGGCAGGACCACGGGATCTGGCGGAAAGGTCGCTCCCCCTGCCGATGCAAGATCGGCAGCCGGCGCGACCGGCTCCGGCTCGGGCGCAACCACGGCCTCTTCGACCACGAGGGCGGGCTCGGGGACAATGTCGAACACGGGCAGAGCGGCCTCCTGCACGTTCGGGGCGGGCATCGCAGGCTGCAGTTCCGCGGCACGGCCGTTGATCGTGTAGGCCGCCTTGCGGATCAGGGCGTCACGTCCGCCAATACCCGGCGCCACGACCATCTGCCCCTGTCCCATGGCATCCAGCGACAGCTGATACCAGTCCATGGCCAGATCGGGCCGCCGGGTTGCGCCGAAGCCCTGGCTCAGATGATGGCCCAGGTATTCCGAGTAACCCCGCTCACCCATCGCTGCCAGCAGCAGTGCCGAACCGATGGCGACATCCATTTCGTCACGCGCATATCCCATGCCGAGACAGACCCTGGCCGTGCCCACCAACTGCGCCGGCGTCATTCCCGAAGAAAGGACGAAGGTCTCGACGCCCTTAAGCACCTCATCCGCGGGCTTCAGCGAAACGGCGGCGACATGTTCCTTCAGCACTGGCCCGAAGGCCGCGCACTGTTGCGCGATCTGGTCAGAGGTGAAGCCGGCAATCTGCGCGGCAAGCTCGTCGCTTGTGGCCATGGCATAGCCCCGGGCCAGGCAGAACTGTTCGGCCAGCGCGAAATTTGCATCTTGCATGCCCTCGACCGTGGTCATCCCGCCGTTCGAGGCGGTCTTCAGGCTGATCGCGCCGCATTCCGCTGCCAGCGAGCCCTTTGCCGCCGCAGATCCCATGAACGAAGGCAGCTCTGGCGCCGCCTCGGCCACGAGGGCCCCGGGCTCGGGCTTTGTGGCGACCTCGACCGCCACCTCCTCTGCTGGTGGCGCCTCTGGCACAAGCTTCGGCAGGGCGGCAGCCGCGGCGGCGGCCACGCTGCCCTGCACCGGATCGCCCGGCGCCGCCGGCATGATCCCGCCCGGTGGCAGGCCCGCCATCTCGTCCTGCTGGGCAATCAGCACGGCCTTGAGGCCATGCATGCTGCCGGCAACTGCCTGCGCTACCAGCGGCCCCCCGGCCACGGCGCGATGATAGGCGGTGATCAGGATCGTGCGCTCGTGCTCGGTCAGCTCGCCGGTGGCCGGATATCCCAGGAAGGCCTGGTATTCCTTGATGGCAGCCCGCGACTTCGGCCCGATTGCGCCATCGGGGGTGCCTACAGGGTAGCCGAAATAGTTCAGCGCGACCTGCACCTCCTTGTTCGCGGCGCGCTGCTCGGCGCTGATCGAGGGCGCCTTTGCCTTGGCCGTTCCAGCCTTGGTCGATTTCGCTGACTTCATCTTGTTGTTCTCGTTCGTCACCGCGCTGCCAATGATGCCCCCGATGATCGCGCCGGCGATGAAATCGGCGCTGTCGGCGCGGGCCGGGGCCGAAACGGGCGACAACGGCGACATGGCCAACGAGGCCATCAGCGCAGAGGTTGCAATTGCCCTGATCTTCATAGCATGACTCCTGGAAATAAAGGGATTCTATGGCTGTGTTCGTAGCACGGCTTTGCCCTTGCGTAAGGCTGGAATCCGCGGCCGCATCGGGGATTGGAGCGCAGCTTGGTCGAATGGCGCCACATGCCGGGGCTTTCGCCCTACGAGGAAACCGTCGCCGCGATGGAGGCGCATGTCGCCGCAATGCACGAAGGTCGCGCAGGGGAATCGATCTGGCTGCTGGAACATCCGCCGCTCTACACTGCCGGAACATCGGCGCGTGCCGAGGATCTGGTCGATCCGCACCGCTTCCCAGTCCATTCTGTCGGGCGTGGCGGGCAATATACGTATCACGGGCCAGGCCAGCGGGTGATCTATGCCATGCTTGACGTAAAGGCCCGGGGCCAGGATGTCCGATGCTTCGTGCGAGAACTGGAACAATGGGTCATCGACACACTGGCCGAGTTCAACGTCAGAGGCGAAATCCGCCCCGGCAGGGTCGGCGTATGGGTTCAGCGTCCCGACAGGCCAGGCCCGGATGGGCGCCCGACCGAGGACAAGATCGCCGCCATTGGCATCAGGCTGCGCCGATGGATCAGCTTCCACGGCATCGCGATCAATGTGGAACCCGATCTGACGCACTTCGATGGAATCGTCCCCTGCGGCATCCGAGAGCATGGCGTCACCAGCCTTGTCGACCTTGGCCTGCCGGTCACGATGTCCGACCTCGACGCCGCCCTGATCGCCACTTTCCCGCGCCGGTTCCGGGGGGCGGCCTGCGGGACGTGATGCCGCATAACACAAGGTTGCTATTGCATATCAAGGCCTCGTGCCCCCATGTTCGACGTCGTGAGGCGTCTGCCGGCCTCCGCTGATCGTGAGGACAACATGAGCAAGTTCATCCTTCTGGCCATTGCCGCCGCCGCGCTTGCGGCCCCCGCCTTGGCGGGCGATCCGGCTGCGGGCGAGGAGGCGTTCAAGAAATGCAAGGCCTGCCATTCGGTCGTGGCCCCCGACGGAACCGAAATCCAGAAAGGCGGCCGCACCGGGCCGAACCTCTGGGGCGTGATCGGGCGTCGCGTCGCGTCCGACCCCGACTTCCGCTACGGCGAATCGATTGCCGCCCTGGGTGCGACCGGCGCGGTCTGGGACGCGGCGAGCTTTGCGGCCTATGCGGCCGACCCGGCGGGCTATCTGAAAGAGGCACTGGGCGATCCGGCCGCAAAATCGAAGATGTCCTTCAAGCTGCCCGCGGGTGGCGAGGATATCGCGGCCTACCTTCAGTCGGTTTCGCAGTAGGCGCTAGCGGAAAGGTCATGGGGCGCGGTCCGGCAGGGCCGCGCCCTTGCCATTTCAAGACGCATTTTCAGGCAAGATTTCTTCCCCCTGCGGCAAAGTCGGACATTGCGACATCGACCGGGCGCGGCTAAAGACGGAAGCACAAGGGAACCGGGCGGACCCAGGCTTTGGGGCCGTCAACCGGCAGGACAGAGAATACCAAAGCGGGAGAAGCCAATGGCGGACGCAGCCATTCACGGCCACGAACATGAACGACCTGGGTTCTTCACCCGGTGGTTCATGTCAACCAACCACAAGGACATCGGCATCCTCTACCTCTTCGCAGGTGGGATCGTCGGTCTGATTTCGGTCATCTTCACCGTCTACATGCGGATGGAGCTGATGGAGCCGGGCGTTCAATACATGTGCCAGGAAGGCATGCGCCTGGTGGCTGATGCGGGCGCGACCTGCACCCCGAACGGGCACGTCTGGAACGTGACCGTCACGGCGCACGGCATCCTGATGATGTTCTTCGTGGTCATTCCTGCGCTCTTCGGCGGCTTCGGCAACTATTTCATGCCGCTTCAGATCGGCGCGCCGGACATGGCCTTCCCGCGGATGAACAACCTGTCGTTCTGGCTGTACATCGCGGGCACCTCGCTGGCCGTGGCCTCGCTATTTGCCCCGGGCGGCGGCGGCGACCTTGGCACCGGTGCAGGTGTCGGCTGGGTGCTTTACCCGCCGCTCTCGACCACGGCCGAAGGCGGCTATGCGATGGACCTGGCGATCTTCGCCGTTCACCTGTCGGGCGCTTCGTCGATCCTGGGCGCGATCAACATGATCACGACCTTCCTGAACATGCGCGCGCCGGGCATGACCCTGCACAAGGTGCCGCTGTTCGCGTGGTCGATCTTCGTCACCGCGTGGCTGATCCTGCTGGCGCTGCCCGTGCTGGCCGGCGCGATCACCATGCTGCTGACCGACCGCAACTTCGGCACCACTTTCTTCACGCCCTCGGGCGGCGGTGACCCGGTGCTCTACCAGCACATCCTGTGGTTCTTCGGCCACCCGGAAGTCTACATCATCATCCTGCCGGCCTTCGGCATCATCAGCCAGGTCATCGCGACCTTCTCGAAAAAGCCGATCTTCGGCTATCTGCCGATGGTCTATGCGATGGTGGCAATCGGGGTGCTGGGCTTCGTCGTCTGGGCGCACCACATGTACACCGCCGGGATGAGCCTGACGCAGCAGTCCTACTTCATGCTCGCGACCATGGTCATCGCGGTGCCGACCGGCATCAAGATCTTCTCGTGGATCGCGACGATGTGGGGCGGCTCGGTGGAATTCAAGACGCCGATGCTCTGGGCCTTCGGCTTCCTGTTCCTCTTCACGGTTGGCGGAGTGACCGGGATCGTGCTGAGCCAGGCGCCGGTGGACCGCGCCTACCACGATACCTACTATGTCGTGGCGCACTTCCACTATGTGATGTCGCTGGGCGCCGTGTTCGGCATCTTCGCGGGCATCTACTACTGGATGGGCAAGATGTCGGGCCGGCAGTATCCGGAATGGGCAGGCAAGCTGCACTTCTGGATGATGTTCATCGGCTCGAACCTGACCTTCTTCCCGCAGCACTTCCTGGGCCGTCAGGGCATGCCGCGCCGTTACATCGACTATCCCGAGGCCTTCGCCTACTGGAACTGGTTCTCGTCGATCGGCGCATTCATCTCGTTCGCGTCCTTCGTGTTCTTCATCGGCATCGTGGTCTACACCCTGACCGCCGGGCGCCGCGTGACCGAGAAGAACTACTGGAACGAATACGCCGACACGCTGGAATGGACCCTGCCCTCGCCTCCGCCCGAACACACGTTCGAGCAGCTGCCGAAGCGAGAGGACTGGGACAAGTCCCACGCACACTGAGGCGGACAGCCTGACAAGGGGGCCCCGGGAAGAAAGACCCGGGGCCCTTTGCTTTCTTCACACCGGAGACGACGGATGCGCCTTGTTCTGATGTTCGTCTTCATCTTTGCCCTGGCCGCGGTCGGCTATGTCGCCGCCACCGGTCATTTCCTGGCCAAGGACGCAACGGACCTTTTGAAGGTCGGCAACATCTCTTCGCTCATAGCCACCGCCACGCCGCCCGAGGATCCCATGTCGCCTGGTTATCGCGGCGATCCGATGCAGGCCCTCTCGCTGCCATTCCAGGTCGTGCGGATCGCGACACCCCTCGGCCCGGCCGAGGCCTGGAAGGTGCCGGCTGCAGGGCGCGAACGGGGCCGGGCGATCTATGTTCATGGAATCGCCGGTGCGCGCGAGGATGGCTATCGGCACCTTTCCCTGTTGCACGAGGCCGGCTGGTCCGTCCTGCTGATCACCTACCGCAACGACCCTTCGGCGCCGGGCGGGGCGGACCACCGCTATGGCTTCGGCCTGACAGAGTGGCCGGACCTGGAGGCGGCGGTCGCGCACCTGTCGCCCGGACCGGACGGCCCCAGGGTTCTGGTGGTGGCTGAATCGATGGGCGGGGCGATACTCGGCCAGTTCCTGGCGCAAAGCCCGCTGGCCAACCGCGTATCGGCCGTGGCGCTGGACAGCCCGGCCCTCAGCTTCCGGGCGGTGATCGGGCAGCTGGCCTCTCAGAGCGGCAAACCTCTTCCCGGGCCGATGGCATGGGCTGCGGGCCTGATGCTGCCCTACATGTCGGAGCTGCCGCTTGAACGTGCCGAAGTCGCCGACACCATCGCGGCCTTCCCCGGCCCTCTGTTCATCGCCCACGGCAGCGGCGACAGAATCGTGCCGGTCGGCCCCTCGCAGGCTCTGGCCGCTGCACACCCGGGGAAGACGACAGCGTTGTGGACCGGCGCGGATCACCTGGGCTCGTACACGGCGGACCCGGCCGCCTATCGCAGCGCGTTCCTCGCCTTTCTGGAAACCCTGGAAGACTAGCCCCCTTCCAGGCTTGACGCTCTTTCCATTTCCGACGGCACGACTAATCTTGCGCCATGCCCTACGAATGGCTTTCCACCCCTGACACAGAGGCAAGGCTGCATGTCTGGCCGCACCGTTCGCTATCGCAGCGGGGGTTTGTCTGGTTTCTGGGACTTACCGCCGCGCTGATCGCCCTGCCACTTCTCGGCATTCTCGGCAGTCCGGTGGTCTGGGCACTGCTGCCCTTCCTTCTGGCCGCGATCTGGGCGATCTGGTTCGCGCTCCGCAAGAACGGCCGCGACCGCGACATCGTCGAAGATCTCAGCCTTACGCGCGACAGGGTGCACCTTGTCCGCCACGGGCCACGCGGGCAGCGCCGGGAATGGGATGCAAACACCTATTGGCTGCGCGTCACCCTGCACAAGACTGGTGGACCGGTGCCGAACTATCTGACGCTCAAGGGCGAAGGGCGCGAGGTCGAGCTGGGCGCCTTCCTGTCGGAAGAGGAACGCATCGCGCTGAAGGACGAACTCGCAGAGCGCCTTGCCCGTTTGCGCTGAAGCGCCCTAGCGTCAGATGCCCCGGCGACGGGTTCAGGGTGATCCGGCCAGGTTCTACCCCAGCCGCGCCTTCACCAAGCCGCCGACAGCACCGAAGTCCATCTGGCCGGTGTATTTCGCCTTTAGGGCGGCCATGACCTTGCCGACATCGCGGATGCTGGCCGCGCCGGTTTCCGCCACCGCCGCATCCACGGCCGCCGCGACCTCTGCCTCGGACAACTGCCGGGGCAGGAACTCCTGGATCACCGCGATCTCGGCAAGTTCCTTTTCTGCCAGCTCCAGCCGTCCGCCCTCTTCATAGGCCTTGGCTGATTCCTGACGCTGCTTCACCATCTTGCCCATGATCTGCAGGATCTCCGCCTCGCCGACTTCGCCGGCCTCGCCCTCGCCGCGGACGGCGATCTCGCGGTCCTTGATGGCGGCGTTGATCAGGCGCAGCGTGGACAGCCGGTCGGCATCCTTGGCCTTCATGGCCTCTTTCAAAGCCGCCTGCAAACGGTCGCGCAAGAGCATGGTTGCACCTTCCCCATGGTTCCCCAAGTCTGGCAACATACCCCTTACCGCCTGGAACCGCAACCGTGGCCTTGTTCTGCAAGGCATTGAATTATATTGATAATCCATTTCCCATCCGGTCTTGACCCAGACACCCGCAGCCCTTAGGTTCCGGCCAATTTGCCCTTAAGGAGAGTCGCCATGCCCGCCCCGCGCGATGCCACCGCCTGCCTGGCCCTGGCCGATGGCACGATCTTCTATGGCAGGGGCTTCGGCGCCACCGGGGAAACGGTCGCTGAACTGGTTTTCAACACCGCAATGACCGGCTACCAGGAAATCATGACTGATCCCTCCTACGCGGGCCAGGTCGTGACCTTCACCTTTCCCCACATCGGCAACGTCGGCGTCACGCCCGAGGACAACGAGACCGGCACCCCGGCCGCAGCCGGGATGGTGGTGAAATGGGATCCGACCGAACCCTCGAACTGGCGTGCGACCGGTGAACTTACCCAGTGGATGACGAAGATCGGCCGCATCGGGATCGGCGGTGTGGATACCCGGCGCCTGACGCGCGCGATCCGCCAGCAGGGCGCGCCGCATGTTGCGCTTGCCCATGACCCCGAGGGGCGGTTCGACATCGAGGATCTGGTGGCGAAGGCGCGGGGATGGAAGGGTCTTGTCGGCCTCGACCTGGCGAAAGAGGTTACCTGCGCGCAAAGCTATCGCTGGGACGAAATGCGCTGGGCGTGGCCGCAGGGCTATCAGCGGCGCGAAGGGCCGGGCCTGCGGGTTGTCGCGGTCGACTACGGCGCGAAACGCAACATCCTGCGCTGCCTTGCATCGGTCGGCTGCGAGGTCACCGTGCTGCCCGCCACCGCCACTGCCGAGGACGTTCTGGCACTGAACCCGGAGGGGGTGTTCCTGTCGAACGGCCCAGGTGACCCCGCTGCCACGGGAAGCTATGCCGTGCCGATGATCCAGGGGGTTCTGGAAAAGGATCTGCCGCTGTTCGGCATCTGCCTTGGCCATCAGATGCTGGCGCTTGCGCTGGGGGCAAAGACCCGCAAGATGAACCACGGCCATCACGGTGCCAACCACCCGGTCAAAGACCTTACCACCGGCAAGGTCGAAATCACCAGCATGAACCACGGGTTCACGGTCGATGCCGACACCCTGCCGAAGGGCGTCAGCCAGACGCATATCAGCCTGTTCGACGGCACGAATTGCGGCATCGCGGTGGATGGAAGGCCGGTGTTTTCAGTCCAGTATCACCCCGAGGCGTCGCCGGGCCCACAGGACAGCTTCTACCTTTTCGAGCGCTTCGCGAACGCCATGCAAAGCCGCAGGACCGGCTGAACGGCATTAACGGGCCGTTAACCCGTTTGCCGCAGGATGCCTTCCGCATGACGGGGGCCGGATGGGGCAGAGCGCGGTTCAGATGGACGGTCTGGTGGCACCGGCATCGCCGCGGCGCTCGATCGCGGCCCGGCTTCTTCGGGATGGCGTAGTCTCTGCCGACGACATTCTCGGCGCGCTGACCTGCAGGGGGCGGGAAGGTGC
The DNA here is from genome assembly GCF_004762095.1 of Tabrizicola caldifontis. Lineage (GTDB taxonomy): Bacteria > Pseudomonadota > Alphaproteobacteria > Rhodobacterales > Rhodobacteraceae > Tabrizicola > Tabrizicola caldifontis. The sequence continues at coordinate 99,071 of NZ_SIJH01000015.1, read as the reverse complement.
GCGTCTGCCCGATGTGCTGCGTGCGCGCGGACTGGTGGCAGAGCGCGACCTTCTCGAGGCCGAGGCAAAGACCTGGGGCATCGGCCTGCTTGACCCGTCGCGGCACCTGCCTGACCCGCGCCTGATCGACGCGATTGGCGCTGCCGACTGTCTACGATATGGCCTGGTGCCGTGGCGGCGGGTAGGCGATGTGACCGTCATCGCCCTTTCGCATCCAGAGGAGTTCCGTCGCCTTCGCCCGATGCTCGAGGCGAGCCTCGGCCCGGTCTGTGCCGCCCTGGCTTCCAGCCGGGCGGTGACGGCTGCGGTGCACGCGTGGCGCGGGCCACAACTGGCCCACTCGGCGGAAAACCGGGTGCCCGCCGCCGAAAGCTGCCGCGATTGGCCACGACTGCACCTGCTGGCCACCCTGGCCATCGCCATCGCAGTTGTCATGACGGCACCGATGGCGAGTGGCCTTGCCCTGCTCTGGCTTGCAGTCCTGTCGCTTGCCGGAAGTGTCGTGCTTAAGTTTGTCGCCATGATCGCCGCGCTTCGCCAGCCCCCGCAGCCCACGCTGTCAAACGGCAATGACATTGCGCCAATCGTCACGGTCATCGTGGCTCTTTACCGCGAAGGCGACATTGCCGGCCGCCTCATTCGCCGGCTCGCCCGTCTTGATTACCCCGAAGAGCTTCTGGATGTCATTCTCGCGGTCGAGGCCGGGGACAGCATGACGAAGGAAGCCCTGGACAAGGCCGAACTGCCCCCCTGGGTCCGCATCCTCATCGTTCCCGAGGGCACGGTGAAAACCAAGCCAAGGGCGTTGAATCATGCGCTGGTCTGCGCGCGGGGCACCATTGTCGGCGTCTACGATGCCGAAGATGCCCCCGCCCCAGACCAGATCCGCAAGGTGGTGGCCCACTTCCAGCGCTGTGGGCCCGACGTCGCCTGCCTGCAGGGTGTGCTTGATTATTACAACCCTTGCACCAACTGGCTTTCCCGTTGCTTCACCATCGAATACGCGGGCTGGTTCCGGCTGATCCTGCCCGGCATCGCGCGGCTTGGACTTGCCGTTCCGCTGGGCGGGACAACACTGTTCTTCCGCCGCGAAGTGCTGGAAAAGCTTGGCGGGTGGGATGCGCACAACGTGACCGAGGATGCGGATCTGGGCATCCGGCTTGCCCGCCACGGCTACCGGACCGAGCTGATCGATACCGTAACCGAGGAAGAAGCCAACTGCCGCGCCCTGCCCTGGATCAAACAGCGTTCGCGCTGGATCAAGGGCTACATGCTGACTTGGGCCGTCCACATACGTGACCCGCTGCTTCTATGGCGCCAACTCGGGCCACGCGCATTTCTCGGCTTTCAGATCATGTTCCTGGGGACCATTGCGCAGTTCCTGCTGGCGCCGCTGTTGTGGTCCTTCCTGTGCATCCCGTTCGGCATCCGGCACCCGCTGCTGGGCCTGCTGTCCCCGCCAGTGGTATGGGTGATGCTTGCCACCTTCATCCTGTCCGAAGTGGTGAACCTCAGTGTCGGCATCATCGGCCTCGGCCGCACGCGGCACCGGATCAGCGCCTGGTGGGTTCCGACACTGAAAGTCTACTTTCCCCTGGCTTCACTTGCGGCCTACAAGGCGCTGCTGGAACTGGTCACGCGCCCCTTCTACTGGGACAAGACCGCGCATGGCCTGTTCGACCATGCCGCAGGAAACCGGGGATAACGACATGGGCGCATTGGGTGGGGCTGCCTGCGGTCGAATGGCTGCACCGCCAAATTGGGCGTCAACGCATCTTCAGTTCACCGGCGTCCACCCGAAGACGGGTCTCGAAGGCCTGGCTGATGTGGGATTTCAGGGCCTGATAGGCAGCCTCGCCGTCGCCCGCCTCGATTGCCGCCACGATCCGGGCATGTTCCTCCAGCGCCACCTCGTCCCGCCCTTCCGCGGCAAACGAGGTATTGGCCATCAGCGCCATCGACCGGTGCACCAGGTCCAGCTGCTGCACCAGGAACCGGTTGTGGCTGGCAAGATGGATCTGCTTGTGGAACCTTTTGTTGGCCCGGCTCAATGCCTTCGGATCGCCCCCTAGAAGCGCGCGGTCGTCCTCCACCATGCTTTTCAGCACCCGCACCTCTTCCGGGGTCGCATGCCGGGCCGCCAGCCGGGCCGCCAAACCCTCCAGTTCGGTGCGCACGGCGTAAAGTTCGGCCAGCTGGTTGTGGTCCAGGCTGGCCACGATCAGGCTGCGCCCGTCGCGGGTCAGCATGGCCTGGGTCTCAAGCCGTTGCAGAGCCTCGCGCACCGGCGTGCGGCTGACACCCAGACGCTCGGCCAGTTCGCTTTCGACCAGGCGATCGCCGGGCTTGTAGATCCCCGCCTCGATCGCCTCCATGATCAATGTATAGGCGTCTTTCTGCACCGCTTCAGCCTTTCGCAACATCGCCGGACCCTAGCGCGCCGCCCGCCCCGCAATCAACCCTTCCCAAGGGCGCAGCTTGGCACTAGACCCGGCCCATGCCGGCTGCCGATTTCACTCATGTCACAACCTGGGTCTTCGACCTGGACAACACGCTTTATCCGCCGCACATGCGTCTGTTCGACCAGATCGAGGTGCGGATGACGAACTGGGTGATGCGCGCCCTGAACGTCGACCGGGCGCGGGCGGACCACCTGCGCGCCCACTACTGGCAAACCTACGGCACCACCCTGGCCGGCCTGATGACCGAGCACGGCATCGATCCAGGGCCCTATCTGACCGAAGTGCATGACATCGACTTTTCGGTTCTGTCCCCCGATCCCCGCCTGGCCGAGGCCATTGCGGCGCTGTCCGGACGGCGAATCGTCTACACCAACGCCTGTGCCCCCTATGCCGAAAAGGTTCTGCAAGCCCGCGGCCTGGCTGGCCTGTTCGATGCAATCTATGGGGTAGAGCATGCCGGCTTCCACCCCAAGCCCGATGCCCGGGCCTTCGCCGCGGTCTTCGACAAGGACGGACTGGTGCCGGACGCCGCCGCGATGTTCGAAGATGACCCCCGCAACCTCGCCGTTCCGCACAGCCTGGGGATGCGAACTGTCCATGTCGCCGCGGAACCCAGGCCGGCGCCGCATATCCACCACCACACCGACGACCTCGCCGCCTTTCTGGCCCGGCTGCAGGGGTGACGAAACGTCACAACCCCTGACCCTTTCCCAGCCCTGTCCTATCTTTTAGGCACCAACCAAGGAAAGGACGCCATGACCGCCCAAAGCTTCGAAACCCTCACACCCGCCCGTAGCCCGCTTTCGCGTTTTTTCCGTGCCTTGCCTGTCGTCGGACGAGTGATCCGCGAGATCGAACGCGAGATCGACACGATCTACTACCTGATCGTCATCCTGCTTACCGCGCTTGTCCTGGCGGTGCAGGCCTGGGGGCTGGCGGCGCTGGTCGTGACGGCGGTCAGTCTGGTCCCGGTGATCTTCGTGCTTCTGATCTGGATCACCCTGCCCTGACGCAGCCCTTGGGACAACCTGCCCTCTGGCCGCCAGCGCTGCCGCGACCTATGGTCCAATGCGGAGGCCCAAGATGCGCGAGACGACCGATATTCTGATTTCCGGCGGCGGTGTTGCCGGGCTGACCGCGGCATGTGCCCTTGGATCGGCGGGCTTTCGGGTCATCTGCGTTGATCCAGCGCCGCCCGTGACCTCGGATGAGGCAGACGGTGCCGACCTGCGCACCACAGCCTTCCTGCAACCATCGATCCCGGTGCTTCAGGGCGCAGGCCTCTGGCCGCGCCTTGAACCTCATGCCGCCGCCCTCCAGGTCATGCGTATCATCGACGCGGGGGGAGCCGAACCCATCGCGCGGCTGACAAGGGATTTCGACGCCCGCGACATTTCCGACCAGCCCTTCGGCTGGAACCTGCCGAATTGGCTGCTGCGGCGCGAAATGGTGGCACGACTGGAAGAGCTGGCGAATGTCAGCTTTTGCCCCGGCATCGGGTTTTCCCGGATGCTGGTCCGCGAAAGCGAGGCGCTGGTCACGCTGACTGACGGAACCCGGATCGCCGCCCATCTGGTGATTGGCGCGGATGGAAGGCAGTCGCCGGTGCGCGAAGCGCTAGGGATCGGGGCGAAGACCTGCCGTTACGGCCAGAAGGCCCTGGCCTTTGCGGTGGCCCATGACCTGCCGCATGGCAATGTCTCGACCGAAGTGCATCGCAAGGGCGGCCCGTTCACGCTGGTGCCGCTGCCCGATCGCGACGGCCGACCCGCCTCGGCCGTCGTCTGGATGGAGTCGGGCCCCGAGGTCGCCCTTCTGGTTGCCTTGCCGGTGTCGGACTTCGAAGCCGAGATGACGGCTCGCTCCTCCGGCATTCTGGGGCAGCTTCGGTTGATCAGCCGGCGGTCGGTCTGGCCGATCATCAGCCAGATTGCGGACCGGATGTCCGGCCAGCGCAGCGTGCTGCTGGCCGAGGCCGCCCATGTCGTTCCGCCCATAGGAGCGCAGGGCCTTAACATGAGCCTTGCCGACCTGGCCTGCCTGTTGTCCCTTGTCGAAAAGCACCGCGATGACCCGGGCGTGGCAGCGGTGACGGACGCCTATCATCGGCGCCGGCACTGGGAGGTAAGGGCCCGCGTGACCGGCATCGACCTTCTGAACCGTGCCTCGATGGCCGAGGCGCGGCCCTTGCGCGATCTGCGGGCAAGGGCGCTGGATCTGCTTTATTCGACAAAACCCGTGCGCCAGACCCTGATGCGCGCAGGCCTCGGCTTGGGTGCCGTCGGCGCCGGGACAGACCCCTCCTGAGGTTTCGTGCAATTGCGCAAATGAATGCTGCACCTCCACCAGGTGCGCTGAAGCCGTAGCTTGATGTGAACTGCGGCTCGCCTGCCACGCCGAAAGTGCTGGGAAAACCCCGATATCCGCGCGGCAAGAGGCACGGACCATCACATTGGGGGCGACCCGCGGCGATCAAGGCGTGATTTCCCTCTTGCGGTTTCAGAACCCATCCCTGCCGCACCGCCCCATGGTTGGGCAGGAAGAAACCAGCGAAGGATTACAACATGAAGCGCATCGTTCTTGCATCCGCCTTGGTCACAACAACGGCTTCGGCGCCCTCGCTCAGGAAGCTCCGGTCACCCTATCTTCGGAGATCACCTCGCAAATCCTGACCCTTGTTCCGAACGCAGATCTGTCTAACCTGACCAATACCCAATACGCCCAGATGGTCACCTTCTTTGGTGACAGCGGGAACCTGCGCACGCCTGCCGGTGCTGCTCAGGGCGTCTTTGTCATACTCGGCGCGCAGTAATCCGCAGGCCAGACAACAGAAACGCACAGGCCGGATGCTCCCTTCCGGCCTGTGTGTCGCTAAAGGACCGCGTCCACCGCCCGCTTCAACCGCGCGACCGTCGCGTCCACATCCTTCAGCTTGTCCAGACCGAAGAGACCCAGGCGGAAGGTCCTGAACTCCGGCCCCTCGCCCACCTGAAGGGGCACACCCGCGGCGATCTGCAGCCCCTCGGCCCGGAACTTCGCCCCGTTCTGGATGTCCGGGTCGGCAGTGTAGCTGACGACCACCCCTGGCGCCTGGAAGCCTTCGGCCGCGACCGACGCTACCCCCTTCTCCGCCAGCATGGCCCGGACCGCCCGCCCCAGTGCCCATTGTGCGGCCTTGGCGGCCTCGAAGCCCATCGCCTTGGTCTCGACCATCGCGTTGCGGAAGCCGACAATCGCGTCCGTCGGCATCGTCGCGTGATAGGCGTGCCCGCCCTTCTCGTAGGCCTCCATGATCGCGCGCCACTTCTTCAGGTCCAGCGCGAAGGAGTTCGACGTGGTCTCGGCCAGCCGCGCCTCGCCCGCCGGCGACAGCACCACGACACCTGCACTGGGAGAGGCCGACCACCCCTTCTGCGGGGCCGAGATCAGCACATCCACCCCCGTCGCGGCCATATCCACCCAGACAGCGCCGCTTGCGATGCAGTCCAGCACCATCAGCGCGCCCACCTCATGCGCGGCCGCCGCCATCTGCGCGATGTAGTCGTCGGGCAGGATGATGCCCGCGCTCGTCTCGACATGCGGGGCGAACACCGCCTCGGGGCGAACCTCGCGGATCTTCGCCACCACCTCTTCGATCGGCGGCGGGGCGTATGGCGCGCGCGCGTCATTCCCGGTCTGCCGCGCCATCACCACCGTCGTCTCGGCGGCGAACCCGCCCGCCTCGAAGATCTGCGTCCAGCGATAGCTGAACCAGCCGTTGCGGACGATCAGGACGCGCCCTTGGCCGAACTGCCGCGCCACGGCCTCCATCGCATAGGTGCCGCCGCCCGGCACCAGCGCCACGGCGGTTCCCTTGTAGACCTCCTTCAGCATGCCCGAGACATCGCGCATCACCTGCTGGAACCGCGCCGACATGTGATTGAGCGAGCGGTCGGTGAAGACGACCGAAAACTCCTCCAGCCCCTCGGGGTCGATGTGCGCGTGCAGTCCGGGCATCTCAGGTCCTTTCCGAAACCTTGTGGCGGGCGCGGGCCAGCCAGTCGGGGTTGATCTCCACCCCCCAGCCGGGGGCCTCTGTCACCGTGGCATGGCCGTCCTCGATCCGGTAGGGATCGTTCAGGAACAGGCCGTGCTGCCACGGATAGTAGTCCAGCCCCTCGATGGAAAACTCAAGGTATTTGCCAGGGTTCGGGATCGCGCGCAAAAGGTGCATCGTGCAAAGCGTCACGAGGCCCAGGTTCGCCGCATGGGGGGTGATCGGCAGGCCCGCCGCCTGACCCATCCGGCAGACCTCCAGCGTGCGATACATCCCGCCGAGGTAAAGGATGTCCGGTTGCAGGATGTCCACCGCCTTGTGCTCGATCGCCAGCTGCCAGGCGGTAAATTCGCAATCCTGTTCGCCGCCCGCGACATCGAGGTCCAGCGCGGCGCGGACCTCGGCCGTCTGGTCCACCTCCCAATAGGGACAGGGTTCCTCGAAATGGCCGATGCCGTGATCTTCCAGCATGCGGCCGACTTCAATGGCGCGGGCCGGGGAATAGCAGGAATTCCCATCAACCAGTTTCTCGACATCGTCGCCGAGTGCCTTGGAAACAATGGGAATTACCGCCTCGGTGCGCCCCGGCCATTCGTCCTCGTCGCGCCCCACTTCCGCGCCCACGCGCCACTTGAAGGCGGTGAAGCCATGCGCGTCGCGCAGACGCAGGAAACGCTCTGCCTCGGCCTCGGGCGTGATGTCGCGCTTCATCGACGACGCATAGGCCCGCACCCGGCCGGGCGTGCCGCCCAGCAGCTCCACCACCGGTTTGCCCAGGGCCTTGCCGCGCAGGTCCCAGACTGCGGTGTCCAGGCCCGCCTGCGCTCGGCGCAGGTAGCTGCCGGGGAACTTGTGCTCGCGCTCGAAGATCCGCCGCAGCGTGTCCTCCAGGTCCTCGACACGGGTGCCCAGCGCATGGGGCGCGACCTGGCGGTGGAAGATTTCCGCGGTGATGTCCGCCTGATAGGTCGAACACTGGCCCCAGCCGGTATCGCCCGTGTCGGCTGTGACCTTCACGAAGCAGACGTAGGGCGTGTCGAAGGTTTCCAGTTTCGCGATCCTCATGGCCCCTCCTGCGGCGGCTCGTCGTACGATTAAGGCATCCCCTCTAGACGAGGGGGCAGGCCCAACCCTAGATGCGGCGGATCACCCTTTCACGACCGTTTCCGCCAGAGCCGGGCACCGCCAGCGTCATTCCGCGCCAGCCCATTGGGCAAGGGACGCCTCGCTGCAACGCGCAAGGATCGCCTCGATCAACCGGCGGGCCGAGGGCGTTGGCTGCGATCCGGCACGGGTCACAAGGCTGAACGGGGCAACTGCAAGCCCGAGATCGACCGGCAGCGAAACGAAGGGAATCGACGGGTTCCCGGCAAAGCTGTCGACAACCGGCGTCGCCATCGGCGCGATGCAGTCGGTCTGCGTGATCAGGGCCAGCGTGAACAGGAAAGACGAGGTCGAAATGCGCCGTTGCGGCATCGGCAAGCGCAGTTCGGCAAGACGCGCCTTCACCGACTGGGTCAGCAGCGTTTCGTCGTCGCCCATAACCCAGTCGTGGCACATCAGGTCGGCTGGCTTGATCCGGGGCAGGACCAGAAGTGGATGGCCACGACGCACCACCAGCGACACTGGTTCGCCCGCGATCAGCCGCGCGTCAAGTTCACCGTCCTCGGGACCGGGCCGGGCCAGGGCAAAGTCCAGCCGGCCCGCACGAAGCTGGTCGCAAAGGGCGACAGACGTGGTCACCGTCACCTCTGACCGCAGGTGGGGATGGCTCTGCTGAAGTTCCTTCAGAGCCGGCAGCACAAGGTTCAGCGCCGGACCGGTCACCGCCCCGACGCGCACCACACCCGCACGGCCTGTCGCCGCCTCGGCCAGGTCGCGGGCGGCATCGGCGATCTCGATCTGGATGCGCCGCGCCCGCAACGCCAGTGCCGCACCGGCCGGGGTCAGGCGCAGGCCACGTCCCTGGCGTTCGTGCAGGGCAATGCCGAGATTCGCCTCCATCTCGGCCAGAAGGCGCGAAGCGGCGGGCTGCGCAATTCCCATGCGCGCCGCAGCCACACCCAGCGCGCCGCTGTCGGACAGTTCCACCAGCAACCGCAGATGCTGCTGACGCAGTTGCCGCAACTGGCTGGAAAGGCCTGCGATGGACGAATTCATGACGCAACCGTTATGTTTTCTTTCGATAACGTCATTTGACAGATATGCAACTTCCACGCAATCTGCGCTGCGTCCGTGAGCAGGGGCCTGTTCGGCATGCTCATAGCGGATGCAAACAAGGTATCATCGGGAGGAAACAGATGATCTTGACCCGCCGCGGCCTCATGGCCCTTGCAGGCTCCACTGCTGCGCTTTCGGCCCTGCCCGTCTTTGCCCAGGACAAGGGCACCATCGGCATCGCCATGCCGACCAAATCCTCGTCGCGCTGGATCTCGGACGGCGAGTCGATGGTGAAGGCCTTCCAGGAGGCCGGTTATGCCACCGACCTGCAATATGCCGAGGACGACATCCCGACGCAGCTGAACCAGATCGAGAACATGATCACCTCGGGCGTCAAGGCGCTGGTGATCGCTGCCATCGACGGCACCACCCTGTCGAACGCGCTGGAAAACGCCGCCGCCATGGGGATCAAGGTCATCGCCTACGACCGCCTGATCCGCGACAGCGCGAACGTGGACTATTACGCGACCTTCGACAATTTCAAGGTCGGCGTCCAGCAGGCCGAAAGTCTGGTGAAGGGCCTGAAGGAACGCTTCCCCGACGTGAAACCGTGGAACGTGGAACTGTTCGGCGGCAGCCCGGACGACAACAACGCCTTCTTCTTCTACAACGGCGCGATGTCGATCCTGCAGCCGATGATTGATGCGGGCGACATCGTGATCCCGTCGGGCCAGATGGGCATGGATGTGGTCGGCACCCTGCGCTGGGATGGCGCGGTGGCCCAGGCACGGATGGACAACCTTCTGACCTCGAATTACGGCGACAAGCAGCTGCACGGCGTGCTTTCGCCCTATGACGGGCTGTCGATCGGGATCCTGTCGTCGGTCAAGGGCGTGGGCTACGGCTCGGGCGATCTGCCGATGCCGATCGTCACCGGCCAGGACGCCGAAATCCCCAGTGTCAAGTCGATGATCGCGGGCGAGCAGTATTCGACGATCTTCAAGGACACCCGCGAACTGGCGAAAGTCACCGTGAAGATGGTCGATGCCGTGCTTGGCGGTGGCGAGCCCGAAATCAACGACACCTCGACCTACGACAACGGCGTCAAGGTCGTGCCGTCCTACCTGCTGGAGCCGGTCTCGGTGGACATCTCGAACTACGAGGAAGTCCTGATCGGTTCGGGTTACTATACGGCCGATCAGCTGAAATAGGCTGATCACAGGGTTGCCCGCCTGCGCTTGCTCTCACCGGCAGGCGGGCGACCCTTGCGGAGGGCACATGACCACACTTCTGGAAATGCGGGAGATCACCAAGGTCTTCCCCGGCGTGAAGGCGCTTGACCGGGTCAGCCTGACTGTAGAGGCGGGCGAGATCCACGCGATCTGCGGCGAGAACGGCGCGGGCAAATCCACCCTGATGAAGGTGCTGTCGGGTGTGTATCCGCACGGCAGTTTCGAGGGCGAGATCCTTTACGACGGCGCCCCTCTGCGCAACCGTTCGATCCGAGACAGCGAGGACAAGGGCATCATCATCATCCACCAGGAACTTGCGCTGATCCCGCTGCTGTCGATCGCCGAGAACCTGTTCATGGGCAACGAGGTCGCCTCGAGGGGCGTCATCTCCTGGCCCGCGGCCTTCAAGAGAACCGAGGAACTGCTGCGCCAGGTCGGGTTGAACGAACCCCCGGGCGCGATCGTCGGCAAGCTGGGCGTGGGCAAGCAGCAGCTGATCGAGATCGCAAAGGCGCTGTCGAAGAACGTCCGCCTGCTGATCCTGGACGAGCCCACCGCCGCGCTGCAGGAGGCCGACGCCGACCGGCTGCTTGACCTGATGCTGGAACTGAAGGCCCGCGGCGTGACCCAGATCATCATCAGCCACAAGCTGAACGAGATTTCCCGCGTCGCCGACCGGATCACCGTGATCCGCGACGGCACCACCGTCTCCACGCTGTCGAAGGATGAAATCTCCGAGGACCGCATCATCAAGGACATGGTGGGCCGCGACATGGCGCACCGCTACCCCGAACGCGAAAGCCACCCGGGCGAGGTGCTGTTCGAGGTGGAAAACTGGTCCTGCTGGCACCCTGAACAGGCCGGACGGCAGATGATCAAGGATGTCAGCCTGAACGTCCGCAAGGGCGAGATCGTGGGCATCGCCGGGCTGATGGGCACGGGGCGCACGGAACTTGCCATGTCGATCTTCGGTCGCAGCTACGGCAAGGGACATCAGGGAACCGTGCGGATGCATGGCAAGCCCGTCGATGTCTCGACCGTCAGCAAGGCCATCGCGGCCGGCATTTCCTATGTGACCGAGGACAGGAAGGCACTGGGCCTGATCCTGGACGAACCGATCGTCAAGAACATCAGCCTGGCGAACCTTGCCGGCGTGGCGCAACGCTGGGTGCTGGACAAGCGGCGCGAGATGCAGGTGGCCGAAAGCTACCGCAAGCAGCTGGCGATCCGTACCCCCGGGGTGCAGCAGAAGGTGGTGAATCTGTCCGGCGGCAACCAGCAGAAGGTGGTGCTGTCGAAATGGCTGTTCACCGACCCCGAACTTCTGATCCTGGACGAACCGACCCGCGGCATCGACGTGGGCGCGAAGTTCGAGATCTACACGATCATGAAGGACCTGGCCGATCAGGGCCGCGGCATCCTGATGATCTCAAGCGAGATGCCCGAGCTCCTGGGCATGTGCGACCGCATATATGTGATGAACGAGGGCCGGATCGTCGGTGAACTGGCGCGCGGCGAGGCAAGCCAGGAACGGATCATGGCACTGATCGTGACGGACAACGGCAAGACCACGGGAAAGGTGGCGTGAATGGCTGACGTGAAGACAAATCCTCTGGGCAGCCACCTGCGCGAGAACGGGATGCTTCTGGCGCTGGTGGCGATCGTGGTGCTGTTCTCGATCCTGGTGGCGATGCAGGGCAAGCCGATGTTCCTGCAGGCGCCGAACATCACCAACATCTTCCTGCAGAACGGCCATGTCATCATCCTGGCGCTGGGGATGCTCTTGATCATCGTCTCGGGCCACATCGACCTTTCGGTGGGCTCGGTCGCGGCCTTCACCGGGGCGGTCGCCGCCTGGCTGACGGTAACGCACAAGCTGCCGGTATATGCGGTCATCCCGCTGACGCTGATCGTCGGCGGGCTGATCGGGGCTGCACAGGGCTACTGGGTGGCCTACTGGCGCATCCCCAGCTTCATTGTCACGCTGGCGGGGATGCTGGTGTTCCGCGGGGCAACGCTGTGGCTCCTGGGCGGGCAGAACATCGGCCCCTTCCCACGCGAGTTCCAGGCCATGTCCTCGGGTTTCATCCCCGACCTGACCGGCCTGATGAAGCCGCACGGCCTGACGCTGATCATCACCGCGCTGGCCATCGGTGTCGTCATCTGGATCGGCCTCAGATCCCGCGCGCGGGATGCGGAATTCGGCATCACCCCGGAACCCGCCGGCCTGTTCTGGGGCCGAACGCTGATCATCGCGGCGGCAACCGCCTTTGTCGGCTGGCAGCTCGCCAGCTTCCGCGGGCTGCCGAACGTGCTGATCGTGCTGGCGGTTCTGACCGTCCTTTATGCCTTCTTCACCGAAAACACCGTTCAGGGGCGGCGCATCTATGCTGTAGGCGGCAACGAGAAGGCAGCCAAGCTGTCGGGTATCCGCACCGAACGGCTGGTGTTCTTCTGCTTCGTCAACATGGGGATGCTGGCGGCGCTTGCCGGCATGATGGTGACGGCACGGCTCAACAGCGCCACGCCCAAGGCCGGCACCGGCTTCGAACTCGATGCCATCGCCGCAGTGTTCATCGGCGGGGCCTCGATGGCCGGCGGCTCGGGCAAGATCGTTGGCGTTGTGATCGGAGCGCTTATCATGGGCGTGATGAACATGGGCATGTCGATCCTGGGCGTCGGCATCGACTATCAGCAGATGATCAAGGGGTTGGTGCTTCTGGCCGCCGTCATCTTCGACGTCTACAACAAGACCAAGTGAGGCCTGTCATGCATCTGTCCACCGTCCGGGGTGTCGGCGTCGTCGTCCGCGAGGGCACCGAGGCCAGGGTTCTGCGCAACACGGGCTCGGTCTACGAACTGGCACAGGCGGCCATCAAGGCAGGCCACGGGCTGGCAGCCGAGGTCGCCCGGCGCGACCTGGGGGAAGGCGTGGACCTGACCCGCGCCACATTCGATCTGCCCGTCAGCCACCCCGACCCGGCGCATCTTCACCTGACCGGGACGGGCCTGACCCATCTTGGCAGCGCCGCCGCACGCGATGCGATGCATGCCAAGCTGGACGGAGGGGAAAACCTGACCGACAGCATGAAGATGTTCCGCATGGGCCTGGAAGGCGGCCGCCCGGCGCCGGGTGAGGTGGGAGCACAGCCCGAATGGTTCTACAAGGGCAACGGCCATGCCGCAGTCGCCCCCGGCGCGGCGCTCGAAGCCCCGGGTTTCGCCGAAGATGGCGGCGAGGAACCGGAAATCGCCGGCATCTACCTGATCGGCCCGGATGGCACGCCGCACCGCATAGGCTGGGCGCTGGGCAACGAGTTTTCCGACCATGTGACCGAACGGGTCAACTATCTGTGGCTTGCGCATTCAAAGCTGCGCGTCGCGTCCTACGGCCCGGAAATCCTGGTGGGGGATCTGCCGGCCGACATCAGGGGCACCAGCCGCATCCTGCGGGGGGGACAAGTGATCTGGGAAAAGCCGTTCCTCTCGGGCGAGGCGAACATGTCGCATACCATCGCCAACCTGGAACACCACCACTTCAAGTATGGCATCTTCCGCCAGCCTGGCGATCTGCATGTGCATTTCTTCGGCACGGCCACGCTGTCCTTTGCCGACGGCATAAAGACGGAGCCAGGCGACACCTTTGAAATCGAGGCGGCCGATTTCGGCCAGCCCCTGCGCAACACCCTCAGCTTCGAACCCCGAATGAAGGGCGCCGTCCGCGTCCATCCGCTTTAAGGAACCGACCATGACCACGTTCAAACCCGCCCCCTGGCCGCGCAAGCTGCGTTCGCAGGAATGGTTCGCGGGCAGCTCCAAGGACGCCATCTACCACCGCAGCTGGATGAAGAACCAGGGCCTGCCGGCCGACCTGTTCGACGGCCGCCCGGTGATCGGCATCCTGAACACCTTCAGCGAGGCCAACCCCTGCAACGCACACCTGAACGACCTGGCCGAGCGGGTAAAGCACGGGGTTTACGAGGCCGGCGGCTTTCCGATCATCGTCCCGGTATTCTCGGTCAGTGAAAGCGCCTTCCGCCCCACCGCGATGATGTTCCGCAACCTGGCCGCCATGGCGGTCGAGGAGACGATCCGCGGCCAGATGATGGATGGCGTGGTCTGCCTTGTCGGCTGCGACAAGACCACGCCCAGCCTGCTGATGGGCGCGGCCTCGGTCGATCTGCCGACGATCATGGTCTCGGGCGGGCCGATGCTGAACGGATACTATCGCGGCGAGCGGGTCGGCTCTGGCACCCATCTGTGGAAATTCTCCGAAGCGGTGAAGGCCGGCGAGATGACGGCCGAGGAATTCGTCGAGGCCGAAGCCTCGATGTCGCGGTCGCCCGGATCGTGCAACACGATGGGTACTGCCAGCACCATGGCCAGCATGGCCGAGGCCCTGGGGATGACGCTGTCGGGCAACGCCGCAATCCCGGCGGTGGACAGCCGCCGCCGGGTCATGGCGCAACTGACCGGACGGCGCATCGTGCAGATGGTGAAGGACGACCTGCGCCCCTCCCACATTCTGACCCGCGAGGCCTTCCAGAATGCGATCCGCACCAATGCGGCCATCGGCGGCTCGACCAACGCGGTGATCCACCTTCTGGCCATCGCGGGCCGCTGCGGCATCGACCTGACGCTGAACGACTGGGACGCCTGGGGCAAGGATGTGCCGACCATCGTGAACCTCATGCCCTCGGGCAAGTATCTGATGGAAGAATTCTTCTATGCCGGCGGTCTTCCGGCGGTGATCAGGCGGCTGGGCGAGGCGGGGCTTCTGAACAAGGATGCGCTGACCGTCTCGGGCGGGCCGATCTGGGACGAGGTGAAGGATGCCCGCATCCACAACGACGATGTGATCCTGCCGGCGGAAAGGGCGCTGACGCAATCGGGCGGCATCGTGGTGCTGCGCGGCAACCTCGCCCCGGACGGGGCCGTCCTGAAGCCTTCGGCCGCCAGTCCTCATCTGATGAAGCACCGGGGCCGCGCGGTCGTCTTCGAGGACATCGACGACTACAAGGCGAAGATCGAGGATGAAAGCCTGGACATCGACGAGACCTGCGTCATGGTGCTGAAGAACTGCGGCCCCCGCGGCTATCCCGGCATGGCCGAGGTCGGCAACATGGGCCTGCCGCCCAAGGTGCTGCGCAAGGGGATCACCGACATGGTGCGCATTTCGGACGCGCGCATGTCGGGCACGGCCTATGGCACGGTCGTGCTGCACACCAGCCCCGAGGCCGCACGCGGAGGTCCGCTGGCCGTTGTCCGCAACGGCGACATGATCGAGCTGGACGTGGAAAACCGCCGCATCCATCTGGACATTTCCGACGAAGAGCTGAAGGCCCGCCTTGCCGCCTGGAAACCGCCCGTGGACCCCCCGTCCTCGGGCTATGCCAAGCTTTACCACGATCATGTGCAGGGCGCGGACAAGGGCGCGGACATGGACTTTCTGGTCGGGTGCCGCGGCAACGCCGTCGCGCGGGAGAGCCACTGATGCCGAAGATGAAGGTCGCTCTGGTCGGCATCGGCAAGATCGCGCTGGATCAACACGTCCCGGCGATCGCTGCCAGCCCCGACTGGGAACTTGCCGCCACCGTCAGCCGCAAGGGCAGCGTTCCGGGTGTGCCCGCCTTCACCGGCTTTGCGGCCTTCCTGGCCGAGCGGCCGGATGTGCAGGTGGTCTCGCTGTGCCTGCCCCCCGTTCCGCGCTTCGACTATGCCGAGGCCGCGCTTCTGGCCGGGCGGCATGTGATGCTCGAGAAACCCCCCGGCGCCACCCTGGCCGAGGTGCACGAACTTGAACGGCTCGCCCGCGACCGGGGCCTGACACTCTATGCCACCTGGCACAGCCGCATGGCCCATGCCGTCGCGCCGGCGAAGGCCTGGCTTGCCGACAAGGCGGTGCACGAGGCCCACATCACCTGGCGCGAGGACGTGCGCAAATGGCACCCCGGCCAGGATTGGGTGTTCGAGCCCGGCGGGATGGGCGTCTTCGATCCCGGCATCAACGCCCTTTCAATCCTGACCGAGATCCTGCCGCAGCCCATCCACCTGACAAAGGCTCGGCTGGAATTTCCTGCCAACCGCCAGACCCCGATCGCCGCGCAGCTTGCCTTCACCGGTAACGTGACCGCCGATTTCGACTGGCGGCAGGAAGGCCCGCAGACCTGGGACATCATCGTCCAGACCGACCGGGGCGAACTTGCACTGCGTATGGGCGGCAACGTGCTGGAGATCGACGGCAAACCGATGGCCGGAGAGAACTCGATCATGGGGGAATACCCCGCGCTTTACGCCCGCATGGCAGAACTGGTGCGCAAGGGCGAAAGCGAGGTTGACCTTGCCCCGATGGTCCATGTGGCCGATGCGCTTACGCTGGGCGAGCGGGTGACGACCGCCGCCTTCGAATTCTGAAAGGACACCTTCCATGCTGACCGGAAAACACCTGATCGCGGGCGACTGGGTCGGAAGCGACCAGACCTTTGCCTCTTCTCCCGCCCATGGCCCGGCGCATGACTTTGCCGTGGGAACACCAGCCCATGTCGATGCCGCCTGCCAGGCCGCCGAAGCCGCCTTCCTGCCCTACGCCGCCCGCTCGCGCGCCGATCGCGCGGCCTTCCTGAACCGCATCGCCGACGAGATCGAGGCGCGCGGCACCGCGATCACCGAGATCGGGACCCAGGAAACCGGCCTGCCCGCCGCCCGGCTGGAAGGTGAACGCGGCCGCACCACGATGCAGCTCCGCCTGTTTGCCAGCCATATCCTCAAGGACGACTGGCTGGACCGCCGCCACGACCCGGCCCTGCCCGACCGCCAGCCGCTACCGCGCCCCGACATCAAGATGATCCAGCGCCCGATCGGCCCGGTGGCGGTCTTTGGGGCATCGAACTTCCCGCTGGCCTTCTCGGTTGCTGGGGGGGACACTGCCTCGGCATTGGCGGCGGGCTGTCCGGTGGTGGTCAAGGGCCATTCCGCCCATCCCGGAACCGGAGAGATCGTGGCGCAGGCGATCCTGGCCGCCGTTCAGGCCTGCGGCATGCCGAAGGGGGTGTTCAGCCTGGTGCAGGGCGGCAAGCGCGACGTGGGCGAGGCGCTGGTCCAGCATCCCTTCATCAAGGCGGTGGGCTTCACCGGCAGCCTTGCCGGAGGACGGGCGCTTTTCAACCTTTGTGCCGCCCGGCCCGAGCCGATCCCGTTCTTCGGCGAACTTGGCAGCGTGAACCCGATGTTCCTCTTGCCTGCCGCGCTTGCCGCCAGGGGTGAGACGATCGCAAAGGGCTGGGCCGGGTCGCTGACGCTGGGCGCGGGCCAGTTCTGCACCAACCCGGGCATCGCGGTGGTGATCGACGGGCCTGACGCCGACGCCTTCGTGGCCACCGCGAAAGAGGCGGTGGGTGCAGTCGGCCCCCAGACGATGCTGACCGATGGCATCGCCCAGGCCTACCGTCAGGGCCGCGACCGGGTGGCCGCAGGCACCGGGGTCCGGGCCGTCCTGACCACGATGTGCGATCAGCGCGACGCCACGCCATACCTCTTCGAGGTTTCGGGCGCCGACTGGCTGGTAGATCACATGCTGGCGGAAGAGGTGTTCGGGCCCCTGGGCCTGATCGTCCGCGCCCGCCACGCCGCCGAGATGCAGGAAATCGCCCGCAGCCTGCAGGGCCAGCTGACCTGCACGCTACATCTCGACGAAGCCGACATGGACCTGGCGCGCACACTGATGCCGGTGCTGGAACGCAAGGCGGGACGCATCCTTGCGAACGGCTTCCCGACGGGGGTCGAGGTGGTCGATGCCCAGGTCCACGGCGGCCCCTACCCCGCCAGCACCAACTTTGGGCATACCTCGGTCGGAACGCTGTCGATCCGCCGCTGGCTGCGGCCGGTGGCTTACCAGAACATGCCCGACGCTCTGCTGCCGCAGGACTGGGCTCACTAGCCGGGAGGCACACCGTTGGCTGAGATAGAAAGCGTCGGGCAGGTTGAGGGACATGACATCCACGCCGTCACCCTGCGCGGCCCCGGTGGCCTGCGGGCGCGGCTGCTGACCTGGGGCGCCCGCCTCGCCGAGCTGTGGGTGCCCGACCGGCACGGCGCCTTCGCCGACATCGTGCTGGGCTGCGACCGGCCGGAAGACTGGCTGGTCCATGGCGCCTACATGGGCGCCACCTGCGGTCGCTACGCAAACCGGATCGCGCAGGGACGCTTCATGATCGACGGCCATGCGGTGCAGGTCGACCGCAACGAGGGGGAAAATCACCTGCACGGCGGCCGCGCAGGCCTCGACCTCAAGCATTGGCATATCGAAAGCCATTCGGAAACCCATGTCACCTTCACCACCACATCGCCCGATGGCGACATGGGCTATCCCGGTCGTCTTGATGTGCGCACGACCTACAGGATTGACGGCGGCCTCTGGATAGAGATGGAGGCCGAGACCGATGCCCCGACTGTGGTGAACCTGGTGAATCACGCCTATTTCAACCTCGCTGGGCAAGGCACGGGCGACGTGCTTGGCCAGGAATTGCGCGTTGAAGCGGAATATTATCTGCCGGTTGATGACCACCTCATTCCCACCGGAGAGGTGCTTTCCGTCACCGGAACACCCTTCGACTTCCGCCAGCTCCGCCCGATCGGCGCGGTGCTGCCCAGCCCCGGCGGGTTCGACCACAACCTTTGTCTTTCGACGCCAACCGGACCCGATGGCCTGCGCCCCTGTCTCGAAGCGACCGATCCGGCCTCGGGCCGGCGAATGCGGCTTTGGACCACCGAACCCGGCGTCCAGCTTTATACCGGCGCGCACTTCGCAGACACGCCCGGGAAATCTGGCGCGCGCTACCCGCGTTTTGCGGGCTTTGCGGCCGAAACCCAGCGTTTCCCCGACACGCCGAACCGCCCACACTTCCCCTCGGCGCGACTGGACCCCGTCCAGACCTGTCGCCACATCATGCGCTTCGACTTCACGCCGGCCCACTGATAGCCACCGCAGCCCGGCACATCCCGCAAGGACGCGGATTCCGCCACGGACCTGCAAGCCACAATACCCGAGCATCCGCCATCAAGGCGGCACACAGGCGCCGGCAGCGACAGAGCGCCGCCTGGCCGGTTCTGCCTGACCTGACCGCCCCTTGCTGCCACCTCCGCAACCGGGCGGCTTTGTGCTTGCATTCCTCAGCTTAAAAGCTTTATATATGACAAACCATCATTGAGGACCCGAGTCGCATGTCCCGTCCTTTCCACGCGCTGCTTTTCGTCACCCTTCTGGCCGGCCCTGCTCTGGCCAATCCCTTCACCGTGTCCCCCGTGCCGGTCACCGACTGGAAGGCCGTTTATGGCACGGTCGAGGCGCGCGACCGGATCCCGGCCCGCGCGCGGCTGGGGGGAACCCTGGTCGAGCTGTCGGTCGCCGAAGGTGACGAAGTCACCGCCGGACAGGAACTGGCCCGCATCGTCGATGACAAGCTCGACTTCCAGCTGCAGGCCATCGCCGCCCAGCGCGAGGCCGTGTCGGCCCAGCTGGCCAATGCCGAGACCGACCTGAAGCGGGGCGAGGATCTTCTGGCCCAGGGTGTCACCACCACCCAGCGGGTTGAAGCGCTGCGAACCCAGGTAGATGTGCTGAAGGGTCAGATCGCAGCTCTGGATGCCCAGGCCGAAGTCGTCACCCAGCAGTCGCGCGAGGGCGTAGTGCTGGCCCCGGTGGCGGGCCGGGTGCTGGATGTGCCAGTGACCAAGGGCGCTGTCATCATGCCCGGCGAGGTTGTCGCGGTCGTCGGCGGCGGCGGCACCTTCCTGCGCATCTCGGTGCCCGAACGCCATGCCGCCGCCCTGGATGCGGGCGACACGATCCGGCTTGCCGGTGCCGAGGGGGACCAGACCGGCACTCTGGCCAGGGTCTATCCGCTGATCGAGGGCGGCCGCGTCACGGCCGATGTTGAAATCGAGGGCCTGTCCGATGCCTTCGTCGGCGCACGGCTTCTTGTCCGCCTCCCGGTGGCGGAACGCACTGCCCTCATGGTGCCGAAGGACAGCATCGTGACACGCGCAGGCCTTGATTTCGTCGCCCTGCAAACCCCTGACGGCGTGGCCCTGCGGTCGATCGTGCCCGGCGAGGTTCACGAGATCGACGGCGTGGCGATGGTCGAGGTGATCACGGGCCTCGTCGCAGGTGACATCGTGGTTCCTGCCACCGAGGTGGCCCATGACTGAGCGCGCGAAACACCCTCTGGGCATCGCCGGGGGCCTGACGAAAGCCTTCATCAATTCGGCGCTGACCCCCCTCTTCATCCTTGCCGCCCTTGCCGCCGGGATTGTTGCGCTGGTCTCGCTTCCACGCGAGGAAGAGCCGCAGATCTCTGTTCCGCTGGTGGACATTCATGTGCAGGCCCAAGGCCTGAAGGCGGCGGATGCGGTCAAGCTGGTGACCGAACCGCTCGAAGTTCTGGTCAAGGGGATCAACGACGTCGAACACGTCTATTCCTCGACCCGCGACGACGGCGCCATGGTGACCGCGCGCTTCATGGTCGGCACCAGGTCGGAAGACGCGATCCTGCGCGTCCATGACAAGATCCGCGCCAACATGGACACGATTCCGGTCGGCATCCCCGAACCGCTGATCGTCGGCCGCGGCATCGACGACGTGGCGATCCTGACCCTGACCCTTTCTTCGGAAACGGCAACAGCGAACGATCTGACCCGCATTGCCCGCACACTTCAGACCGAAGTCGCCAAGACCGAAAACGTTGGTCTGACCTATCTGGTGGGCGACGCCCAGGACGCAATCCGCATCGAACCCGACCCTGACCGTCTGGCGCTTTATGGCGTCACGCTGCAGCAGCTGGCCGGAAAGGTGGCCCAGGCCAACCGCACGCTGAACACCGGAAAGCTGCGCGATAAGGGCCAGATGGTGGATCTCGTTGCGGGTGAGACGCTGACTGCGCCGGCCGAGGTGGCAAACCTGCTGCTTACCACCCGCGACGGGCGGCCGGTCTATGTCTCGGACGTGGCCAGGGTGCGGTATGTCGAAAACACGAAGGATGCCATCGTCTCGCATCTGGCAAAGGCCGAGGAAGGCAGTGTGACGACCGGTCCGGCGGTGACACTGGCCATCGCCAAGCGCGCCGGGTCCAATGCAGTTGTCGTTGCCGAAGAGGTGCTGCATCGCGTCCACTCGCTGGAAGACAAGCTGATCCCCGACGGGGTGCACGTCACGATCACCCGCGACTACGGCGAGACGGCGAACGAGAAGGCCAACGAACTGCTGTTCCACCTGGGCCTCGCCACGGTGTCGATCATCGCGCTGGTCCTGTTCGCGATCGGCTGGCGCGAGTCGATGGTGGTTGCCATCGTGATCCCGGTCACGATCCTGCTGACGCTCTTTGCCGCCTGGATCATGGGCTACACGCTGAATCGGGTGTCGCTGTTCGCGCTGATCTTCTCGATCGGGATCCTGGTCGATGACGCGATCGTGGTGATCGAAAACATCGACCGCCACTGGGGCATGGATCGCCGCAAACCCCGCCTGCAAGCTGCCATCGAGGCGGTGGCCGAGGTCGGCAACCCAACGATCGTCGCCACGCTGACCGTGGTCGCGGCGCTGCTGCCGATGCTCTTCGTCTCCGGCCTGATGGGCCCCTACATGTCGCCGATCCCGGCCAATGCCTCGGCCGCGATGATCTTTTCCTTCTTCGTCGCGGTCATCATCACGCCCTGGCTGATGGTCAAGATCGCCGGCCGCACCGACATGAAGGAGCACGCCCAGGACGACATCCACGGCGGCCACCACGGCGGCTGGCTGGCAACGGCCTATACGGCGGTGGCCCGGCCGGTGCTGAAGTCGAAGGGCGGTAGCCTGGCCTTCCTTCTGGTCACGGCCGCCTTGTCCTTCGGCTCTCTGGCTGCGCTGTACACCCGCGACGTGACGGTGAAACTGCTGCCCTTCGACAACAAGTCCGAGCTTTCCGTGGTCATCGACCTGCCGGAAGGCTCCTCGGTCGAGGCGACGGACCGCGTGGCCCGCGATGTGGCCGACGTGGTGTTGGGCCTGCCGGAAGTGACCAGCGTTCAGACCTATGCCGGCACGCCCGCGCCCTTCAACTTCAACGGCCTGGTCCGCCACTACTACCTGCGGTCAGAGCCGCAACTGGGTGAGGTGGCGATCAACCTGACGCCAAAGACCGAACGCGACCGCGCCAGCCACGACATCGCGCTGGACCTGCGGCAGCGGCTGGCCAGCCTGCCCGTTCCCGAAGGCACAAGCCTGAAGGTCGTGGAACCCCCGCCGGGTCCGCCGGTGATCTCGACCCTGCTGGCCGAGGTCTATGGTCCCGATGCCGAAACCCGCCGTGAAGCCGCCCGGCTGATCCGCCAGGCCTTCGAATCGGTTCCCTTCATCGTTGATGTCGACGACAGCTTCGGGGAACAGACCCGCCGCCTGCGCGCGACGATCTCGACCGACGACCTGGATTTCTACAGGGTCCAGGAACAGGATGTGTTCGACACGCTCGTCTTGTTGAACAGCGGGCAGACCGTGGGCTATTCGCACCGCGGCGAAGGCCGCCTGCCGATCCCTCTGGTCGTGGGGCGCGACAAGTCGGACCGGGTTCTGGACGAACGCTTCCTGACCACGCCCATTCCGGCGAACGCCCTTCCCGGTGCGCGCGGGGTGGTCGAACTGGGCGACGTGGTCCGCGTCAGCGAAGAGGCCGCCAGCTACCCGATCTTCCGCCACAACGGCCGCAATGCAGAAATGGTGACGGCCGAACTGGCCGGCGATTTCGAGGCGCCGCTCTACGGCATGCTGGCCGTGGCCGACCAGATCGAGAAGATGGACTGGCCCGAAGGGATGAAACCCGAAATCGCCCTGCATGGCCAGCCCGAGGACGAAAGCAAGGTCACGCTTCTGTGGGACGGCGAATGGGAGGTGACCTTCATCACCTTCCGCGACATGGGGGCCGCCTTCGGCGTGGCGCTTCTGGGCATCTACATCCTGGTCGTGGCGCAGTTCGGTTCGTTCAAGCTGCCGCTGGTGATCCTGACACCGATCCCGCTGACCTTCCTGGGCATCATGTTCGGCCACTGGCTGTTCGGCGCGCCCTTCTCGGCCACCTCGATGATCGGCTTCATCGCGCTGGCGGGGATCATTGTGCGGAACTCGATCCTGCTGGTAGACTTCATCCGCCACGCCACACCCGAGGGCCAGCGACCTGTCGTCGCCACCCTGATCGAGGCCGGCGCGATCCGCTTCAAGCCGATCCTGCTGACCGCCATCGCCGCAATGATCGGCGCGGTGGTGATCCTGGCCGACCCGATCTTCCAGGGCCTCGCCATATCGCTACTGTTCGGTCTGCTGACATCCACGCTGCTGACCGTCCTTGTCATCCCGGCCATCTACCGCGTGTTCCGCACATGACCGGCACCCCCCGCCATATCGGAAGAGGAGACTGAAATGGCACATGTCGTCGTTCTTGGCGCCGGACTTGGCGGTGCCATCATGGCCTACGAACTGAAGGACCAGCTTCGGCCGGAAGACAGGATCACTGTCATCACCAAGGATCCGAAGTATCACTTCGTGCCGTCGAACCCCTGGATCGCCGTCGGCTGGCGCGACCGGGAGGACATCACCGTGGACCTCGCCCCCACGATGGCAAAGAAGGGGATCCACTTCATCCCGGTGGCGGCCGAAAAACTGTTGCCCGACGAAAACCGCATCGTGCTGGTGGATGGCGAATCCGTGTCCTACGACTACCTCGTGATCGCGACGGGGCCGGAGCTGGCCTTCGACGAGATCGAGGGGCTGGGGCCGCATGGGGGCTTCACCCAGTCGGTCTGCCACATCGACCATGCCGAGGCGGCGAAATCCGTCTACGAGAAGCTTCTCGCGAACCCCGGGCCGGTGATCATCGGGGCGGCGCAGGGGGCCAGCTGCTTCGGCCCGGCCTATGAATTCCTGTTCATCCTGGAAACGGCGCTGCGCCGGGCCAAGGTGCGCGACCGTGTGCCGATGACCTTCGTCACGCCCGAGCCCTATATCGGCCACCTTGGTCTGGATGGGGTGGGCGACACCAAGGGGCTTCTGGAATCAGCCATGCGCGAGAAGCACATCAAGTGGATGACCAACACCCGGATCAAGCGGGTCGAGGAAGGCCACATGTTCGTTGAGGAAATCAACGAGGACGGTACGGTGAAGGCAGAGAAGGACCTGCCTTTCGCCTTCTCGATGATGCTGCCCGCCTTCCGCGGCATCAAGGCCGTCTCGGGGATCGAGGGCCTGTCGAACCCGCGCGGGTTCACCATCGTGGACAAGCACCAGCAGAACCCGAAGTACCGCAATATCTTCGCGGTGGGCGTCTGCGTGGCGATCCCGCCGATGGGTCCGACGCCCGTGCCCTGCGGCGTGCCCAAGACCGGCTTCATGATCGAAAGCATGGTGACGGCGACCGCCCACAACATCGGCAACCTCGTGCGCGGCAAGGAGCCCGACAGCGTCGGCACCTGGAATGCCGTCTGCCTTGCCGATTTCGGCGACGGGGGCATCGCCTTCGTCGCCCAGCCCCAGATCCCGCCGCGCAACGTCAACTGGTCGTCGTCGGGCAAATGGGTTCATCTTGCAAAGGCAGGGTTCGAGAAATACTTCATCCGCAAGCTGCGGAAGGGAACCTCTGAACCCTTCTATGAAAGCCTGGCACTGAAGGTGCTGGGCATCGACAAACTCAAGGAAACCACGAAAGGATGAGGTCTGACATGACACTTGATGCTGCTGTTCTGCGTTTCGCCGGGGTGATGGTCCTGCTCAGCGTCGTGCTGACGGTCTACGTCTCGCCGTATTTCGTCTGGTTCACTGTCTTCATCGGCCTGAACCTGATCCAGTCTTCCTTCACCGGCTTCTGCCCGGCCGCCGCGGTGTTCCGCGCCATGGGCGTGAAGAAGGGCTGCGCTTTCGAATAGGTGGGGGTGATGGCAGAGATACTGGAAGGCTTCGGCGGCACGCCGGAACAGGCCAGCCGTGCGGTTGCGCTGCTGAAATCGCTGTCGCACGAAGGGCGATTGCAGATTCTCTGCCTGCTGATCGAGAATGAGATGAGCGTGACCCAGCTGGCCGAAGCCTTGGGAACGAACCCGGTAAACGTCTCGCAGCAGCTTATGCGGCTGCGGGCCGAAGGGATCGTCCAGACTCGGCGCGAGGGCAAGTCGGTCATCTACAGCCTCGCGCGCGAAGAGGTGGCAGCCATTGTCGCCGCACTGCGCGACACTTTCTGCATGCGGCACTGACAGCGAACCACATGTTGCTGAAACCGCCACTCCTCGTCGGGGCCAGCCCCGGCGAGGGACAGCAGGCGGTTCCGAAGGGGAGTTCAGCAGGCCTAGGCCGATCGCCTGCCGCCAGGGGTCATCCTGCCCGATCGGCCAGCGGAACCACAGCGGTGCCATCGGTGATCAGATCGCTGGGATGCAGTATCACGCGGTCCCCTGCGGCAAGGCCGGTCAGGACCTGGGCATAGGTGTCGTTGCGTTCACCCAGCGTGATCCGCACAAGACGGGCCCTGCCGTCCCGCACCACGTAGGCCGCCCAGTCCGGCCCGTCGCGGAAAAGTGCCCCGACCGGGATCGACAGCACATCATCGCCCCGCCAGATCGTGATCCGCGCCACGATGCGGAAGCCATGGCCCAGCGCCCTCCATTGGGCCGGATCCCCCTCAAGCGCCAGGATCACCTCGACCCGCTGCTCGTCGATGCCTAGTGCCGAGACACGCGTACGCGCCGTGGGCTCGATCCGTTCCACCCGGGCCGAGAGTGGCGGCCCGCCCCAGCCGGTGATCTCGGCCCTGGCCCCCTCGGTCACCCGCACCGCATCGCGCGACAGAAGCTCGACCCGCACCTCCAACCCTGCCGGATCGCCGATCTCCAGCAGGGGGGTGCCCGGCTGGACAACCTGCTCGCTTTCCGTCAGCACCCGCAGCACCTGGCCAGAGACCGGAGCCACGATTTCCACGCAGCAGGTATCATTTGCTCCGCCGCCGTCTGTCCGCAGCACCGCCAGCGCGCTTTCAAGTTCCTTTTCGCGCACCGCAAGGTTCGCCTTTGCACTCGCAACCGCAGCCTCTGCCGTCTTCTGCTCGCGGATTGCGCTATCGTAGGCCCGTTGCGAGATCGCGCCACGATTGAACAGCGCAATCGCCCGGTTCGCCTCGCTGGTGGTGAACTCCAGCGTCGCCTCTGCCTGGGCCAGTTGGGCACGGGCCAGATCGGTCGCGGCCTGTGCGGCGGCGGCCGTTGCCTCGGCCACGGCGCGCGAACGGCTGTCCAGCAGCACGGGCGCCGCCGGGCCGATCACCGCGACCACCGTTTCGTTCGCCACGACCGGATCACCCGGATGCAACCCGATCCGTTGCAACTTGCCGGCAATGGTGGCCGAAATGGTGAAGACATCGCGGATCCTTGCCTGCCCTTCCTCTTCGACGTGAACCTCGATGGTCCGCGGGGCGACCTCGGCAAGATCAACCTCGACCGGGCGGGGCAGGAAGGTCCAGACCAGAAGCCCGGCAAAGGCCAACACGACAATGGCATAGATCAGACGGCGCATGTCATTCCCTGTTCATTCCCTGGTCTTCAGGACCTCGACCATGTCGAGATTGTTGATGCGGTTCCGGACCGCGAGGGCCGAAACGACCGCGGCGAGGCAGACCACCAGGCTTGCGGTGCCCAAGACCTCGCGCCCGATGACGAAGGGCACACGGTAGAGGTCAGATGAAAAGGCCGCCACCATTCCCAGCCCGATCAGATAGCCGATGGCCCAGCCCAGCGGCTGTGCCAGAAGCACGATCACCAGCAGTTCCCCGAACAGGATGCCCGACACCTCGCCCCTGGTGAAGCCCAGAACACGCAGGCTTGCCAGTTCCCGCCCCTGTTCGGACAGCGCGATGCGGGCGAAATTGTAGATGACGCCGACCGCGATGATCGAGGCAAGGGCCACGTAAACGGTGACCATGACGATGATGTTCTCGGCGATCGTGTCGCGGAAGCGTTGCACCGTGCGGCCCAGGACGATCACGAACGAAGTTTCGGGCGTGGCCTTGGCCGCGGTGAAGAACTCGGTGTCCTGCAGGGGATCGATGCGCAGGTTCACGCCAGAAATCAGCGCGCCTTCCCCCATCACCCAGTTCAGTGCACTGATCTCCATCGCCGCGCCAAGCCCCACATAGCCCAGCGACAGCCCGCTGACCGGGAGTGTCACCGTGCGGCGGCGGCCTTCCAGAAATTCGACCGTCACCAGGTCGCCGGGACGCACGTCCAGCGCCTCGGCCAGGGCCTCGGACAGGATCAACCCGGCCTCGGGCATGGTCATCGGGCGTTCCTGCGGCGACAGCACCCGCGACAGGTCGGTAACCGCAGGCCGCCCGGTGATCGCCAGCTTGCGCGACTGGTTACGGTGACTGATCCTTGCGGCCACGCTGCGGAAGGGCTCGGCCACCATCACACCGGGCATCTGGCGCGCGGCAAACAGCGCACGTTCCGGTTCGGCGCCGGCAAAGGCCACCATCACGTCCTGCCGTTCCGCCCGGAAGAAGGTCAGGTCGATCATCCGGTCGATCGACCCGAAGGACCACAGCGACGCCACCAGAATGGCCACCGCCATTGCCACGCCCAGGATGCCGGATGCGGTGCGCAAAGGCCAGCGGATCAGGTGTCGCACCGTCATCACCGAAGTCTGGCGCAAGGCCACCATCCGCAGCGCGCGCCCCATCCGCGACCGGTAGTCTGGCGGGGCGGGCGGCGTCATCGCCACCGCAGGCGGCAGGGCCAGAACCGAGCGGACCGCGAACAGCGCCCCCGCCACCGCCGCCCCCGCGGTGATCAGCGCGGCAAGCCCGTAGATCTGCGGATCGCGGGCAAAGACGAGGAAGGGAAAGGAGAAGAACCGCGCATACATCTGCGCCAGTTCGCTTCCCAGCCACGCCCCGGCCGCAAAGCCGATACCTATGCCGACGACCGCGATGGCCAGAACGAATTCGACGTAATGCTGCGCGATCGCCCTGCCGGAATAGCCGATCGCCTTCAGAAGCCCGATCTGCTCCCGCTCCAGCGTAACCAGGCGCGACAGCGTCATGTTCACCAGCATCGCCGCGACCAGCAGGAAGATCGGCGGCAGCACCTTGACCATGGCGCTCATCTGTTTCAGTTCGGCGTCCAGAAAGGCATGCGAGATCTGATCCTTCCGCGCCGTTGCCCCCGCCCCGCCATATGGCGCGGTCAGCCGGTCGAGCGTCTCGATCACCCGGTCCTGATCGACGCCGGGGGCCAGCTTCAGAACCAGGTTGGAGAAGGCGCCCTTCAGGTCATAGGCGGCCTCGAGGCTGGGACGCGGCAGCCAGGCGATGCCAAAGCGGCTGGGGTCAGGCATCATTTCGCCCGGGCCCAGCGCATAGATGAACTCGGGCGACAGGGCGATGCCGGTCACGCGAAGCTCGCGCCGCTGTCCGTTCATCACTACCGCGAAAGTCGCCCCCGGGGTCAGCCGGTGCGCGACGGCAAAGCCCTCTGACACCACGGCTTCGTGCGGGGATTGCGGGTCGGGCAGCCGGCCCTGCCGCAGATGCAGCCGGTTCAGCGCCCCCTCGTCCCCCTCGGGCAGCGACACCAGCATGATTGCCCCCGGTTCCACCATGCCCGGCATGTCAAGGAGGCCCAGCTTGACGATCCGCGCCTCGGCGGCCAGCACGCCGTCGATCTCTTCGACCTCGGCCATGAGCGCCCTGGGTGCCCGTGTCACGTCGGCAAAGACATCGGCAAACCGGTAATCCTCGTAATACCGCGCGCGGGTTTCATAAAGCGAGGCATAGGCCCCGTTGCCCAGGATGAGCGTCGCCACCCCGGCCGCCAACACCAGCGCAATGGCCAAGGCCTGTGGCCATAGCCGCACCAGGTCGCGCAGAACCTTGCGCCGAAGGGGGGCGATCACCATGACACCTCTGCCGGGCGCTTCTTGGCGGCATTGACTGTCTCCTCGACGATGCGCCCGTCGGCAAATCGCACCACACGGTCGCCGATTTCGCGGATGGCAACGTTGTGGGTAATGACCAGCGTCGTGGCGCCAACAGTGCGGTTCACCTCGCTCAGGGCCTCGAGCACCTTTATGCCGGTCGCACTGTCCAGGGCACCCGTGGGTTCGTCGCACAGAAGAACCTCGGGATTCTTGGCGATGGCGCGGGCGATGGCCACCCGCTGCTGCTCGCCCCCCGATAGTTGCGCGGGGAAATTGTCGCGCCGGTCTGCCAACCCTACCAGCGCCAGCGCGTCGTCGGGCGACATGGGGCGACGGGCAATCTCGGTCACCAGGGCTACGTTTTCCCGCGCGGTCAGGCTGGGAACAAGATTGTAGAACTGGAAGACGAAGCCGACATGATCGCGCCGGTATTGGGTGAGTTCACGCTCGTTCATCACGGTCAACTGGTGTTCCTGGAACCAGGCCTCGCCACCCGAGGCCATGTCCAGCCCGCCCACGATGTTCAGGAAGGTCGACTTGCCAGACCCCGACGGTCCGAGGATGATGACGAACTCGCCCTTCCGCGCCGCGAAGTCCACCCCGCGCAGGGCATGCACCTCCTGCGCGCCGCTGCGGTAGACCTTGGTCAGGCCGCGCGTGCGAAAGACGGTCTCGTCTGGGCTGGTCATCGTGTCGCCACTCCTTTGTTTGATACTCTAGCAGGATTGCGCGACCTTTTGGTGATCTGGATCAAGGGCCCCGCTGCATTGCCACAAAAAGGCAGCCCGACCGTGGCCTGCCGTCGCCAGGCGCGGCCTTTTTCCTGCGCCAAGCGGTGATACCCCATGTGACGGCCTTTTCGCCCTTCCGCACCCGGGAACGACGGACGTCCTTTCCGCGTAGCCTTCGGGTTGATCCAGCCCATCCTTCAAGATTCCATCCAAGCGCCCCATTTTCGCCGTCATCCACAACCAACGATCCAACAGTGGATTGGTGCGTTCGTGTGGACGATGCCGGCAAGTTTGCAGGGCCCTCGATCTTTCGCCCGGCAGCCGGAAACGCTGACAGGGGCATCGAACGGGAATTCTTGCTGGAAGGAAGGGCGAGATGGCTCAGCAAACGGCTATCGAGGCTCCGGCCGAAGAACTTGAAGATCTGGTCGATGAACTGCAGCCCGGGACCAAGCTGCTGAAGGGCCAGTATACGATCACCCGCTTCCTAAACAGCGGCGGGTTCGGGATCACCTACCTTGCCAAGGACAGCCTGGATCGCGACGTGGTGATCAAGGAATGCTTCCCATCGTCCTTCTGCCGCCGTTCGCAGACCATGGTGACCGCACGCTCGCGCGCCCATTCGGCCGAGCTGCGGTCGGTCGTGCAGCTCTTTGTGCGCGAGGCGCGCAACCTGGCCAAGATCGTGCATCCGAACATCGTCGCCGTGCACCAGGTGTTCGAGGACAACGGCACCGCCTACATGGCCATCGACTATGTCGACGGGCTGGACCTTCAGCAGATCATCGACGGCCAGGGCACCATGCCCGGCCCGGATGGGATCGTTCGGATCACGGAAAAGCTGCTGGAAGCGGTTGGTTTCATCCACGCCAACGACATGCTGCACCGCGACATCTCGCCCGACAACGTCCTGATCGACCGCGCGGGTGAGCCGATCCTGATCGACTTCGGCGCTGCGCGGGAACAGGCCAGCCAGAAAAGCCGCGCCATGTCGGCACTGCGGGTGGTCAAGGACGGCTACTCGCCGCAGGAATTCTACATCGCCGGTTCTGAACAGGGCCCCTGGAGCGATCTTTATGCCCTGGGCGCCACCCTTTATCACCTGATCTCCGGCCAGGCTCCGGTCAACGGGCAGGCGCGCCTGGCCGCCCTGGCAGAGGACCGCCCCGATCCCTATCTGCCGCTCGAGGGTCGCTTTCCGGGCTATCCGCCGGGCTTCCTGCGCGCCATCGACACTGCGCTGAACACCCTTCCGAAGCAGCGCCTGCAATCGGCGCAGGAATGGCTGTCCTTCTTCAAGTCGGGCCCGGCGGCGGCACGAACGCTGCGTCCGGTTGATCCCGTCGCGGCTGCCGTGCATCAGATGGTTCAGTCCTCCCTCAGGGATCCCGCAAAGGCCGCGGATGCGCCGGCCACGGCATCGCCTGCTGCGGACAAGCCGACCCCAACAGCACCAGAGGCGACGCCCCCGCTGACAGCCGCACAGACGCAACCGCAGGCAGAGGCCACCTCCGAGAAGGGCGGCGGCGTCGGACTGGTCCAGGTAGCTGCGGGGATTGTTGTCGTCCTGGCCCTGGTGGGCGGCGGGATGGTGCTGCTGCGCGGCACCGAGGCACCGCCCGCGTCCGAACCGACCCTTGCCTCGGCTACCCCAACCGCTCCTGCGCCCGCTGCCTCTGCCCCGCCCGAGACGGCACCCGCAGCTGCACCAGCACCGGCGACCGAGGGCAAGCCGATTCCCGAAGTTGCACCGGTGTCAGATGAAACCGCCGCGGCGGCAGCACCAGAGACACCCAAGGCCGAAGACCCTGTCGCCACGGCCCAAACCTTGGTGCCTGCCGCGCCTGTTGCCGTAACGGGAACGGACCTTGCAGTCGAGGCACAGCAGGCAGCACCTGAACCGACAGCCGCAGCGCCGGAAACGGCAGGCGCTGCACCGGAAAGGGCAGACGCTGCGCCGGAACCGGCCGTCCCGACAACCGAGCTTCTGGAAAACCAGATCAGCTTTGCGGCCTGGGATGTGGAAATGCCCTTCATCGAAGGCAACCGACTTGTCGCCAATCGCCGGGTCGCCGTCATCGAACGGCTTCTGCCGACTGCCGACCTCGCCGAGGCCGGTACATGGCTGGCTCCGGGCCTGGTGATCCATTCCGTCAACGGCACGGATGTCCAGCAAAGCGGCAGCATTGCGGCGGCCATCCTGAATGCGCTGAACGTCGACCCCGACGGGCGGGCACGCGTGGTGGTGGAATATTCGCTGGCGTCCGGGCAGGATCGGCAGACCGGGTTGCTTACAGTCAAGGCCAAGCGGATCGTCAGCCTTGCCAACGGGTTGACCGTCTCGATCGCTAGCACCGATGGCGAATGGCGCACCGTGGTGGACAGCGTGCCACAGGCATCGCCGGCCGCCCTGCAACCTGGCGACGTTCTGTTCCGCGACAAGACGACTGGCACCGCCCTGGACGGACCACAGTCACTGGAAACGATCATGAATGATCTGGTCGGGCTCGGCGCGCGCGAGACGGAGTTCTCGATCATTCGCAACAACCGCGTGACAGTCGCCGCGATGCAGCTTGTCGCGCGGTAAGGAGGCACCAGATGGCACAGGCAGCGACAAGACCGCGCGGCGAGCGCCGGCACGAACGATCGCCGGCTCCTGACGACCCCTCGCGGGAACAGGGCACACCCTATGCGCCGGGTCACGAGCTGGACATCCTGATCGACCTGCTCGACCAGGCCGTCGCCAGGCGGGAGACATGGAGCGCCGGCACTCCGGACTCCTGAGCGCAGGTACCGGAAGTGGTTTCCAATCCCGCCGCGGCGACGCGGCCGGGTCGATGCAATGCCCGCTGGGCTGCCTATGGCGCCCGGGCAGAGGAGCGGATGGATGACGATGACGGCTAGGACATTGTGGATCGGCTGCGCAGCGGCGCTGCTGTCCGGTGGAGCGGTTCAGGCGCAAGAGGCCTGCACGACCTACACGATCGCCCCCGGCGACAACCTGCGCCGCATCGCCCGCAAGGCCTATGGCGACCCCGACCTCTTCCGCGTGATCTATGAAGCCAATATTGCCGTCATCGGTGCCAAGGCAGACCTGATCGCCGTGGGTTCACGGCTGGTCATTCCCTGCGATCCGAACGCCCCGGTGGAGATGGGTGCGGCTGGCCCAGGCGGGTCTGCCGTAGTCGGCGATGCCATGAACCCCGCCGCAGACCAGACGGAAGTCGTGACCGCGCTTCCGGCCGAAAGATCTGTCGAGAACACCGAAGCCGAGCCGCCCGTGACCTCAGCCGCGGCACCTGCGGCCGATGCCGGCGCGCCCGTGCCGCAAACGGCCCCGCCCGTGCGCATCGTTACCGGGAACGGCTATGCCCCCTTCGCCGACAAGACCCTGCCTGGCGGCGGCATGTTCACCCAGCTTGTGGAAATGGCGATTTTTCGCGCCGATCCCGCCATCACCTACAACCTGACCTTCATCAGCGACTGGCAGGCGCATATCGACGCGCTGCTGCCGTCGCAAGCCTATGATCTCAGCTTCCCCTGGCTCAAGCCCGACTGCGAAGGGACGACGATCCTTTCTCCGGGTGATCAGGCGCGGTGCGACAATTTCGTCTTCTCAGCGCCCTATTACGAAATTGTCGATGGCTTCTTTGCGCGCAGCGACAGCGATCTGGTGGATGCAACCAGCTATGCGGCCTTCGAGGGAAAGCGCATCTGCCGCCCCGAAGGCTTCACCACCGGGGTTCTGGATGCTGTCGGCCTGTCGGTCCCCGTGGTCGAACTGATGCGCCCGATCGAGGCGGTGGACTGTTTCGAAGCCCTCGAGGCGGGCAAGGTCGATCTGGTTTCGATCGACGTCGAAGTGGGCGATTCCACCATTGCGAGGTTGGGTCTTTCGAAACGGTTCGCCCAGAACCCGCATCTCTTCACGCTGCAAAGCCTGCATGTCATCGCGCACAAGTCCAACCCAGCCGCAGTTGCCATGATCGGCGTGATGGACGAAGGGCTGATCGAGATGTACGAGTCGGGCGAGTGGTACGACATTGTATCGACCGCGCTCAGCCAGAACGCGCAGCTTCAGCAATAGGCCGGGCGTGATCGGCACAGATGCTGCCCTTTCCGCCCGCACGGCAGGCCCAGCGCGCAAGATCGCGGGATTTGTTTCCTGAACGATCAGAAGTTGGCCGCGCCCATGCGTTGGATGCGCGGGTCAAATGCAACCCCAAGACAGCTATGCGGCGCCCTTTTCACACCGCAACTCACCCCGAAGGCGAATTGCTCGTTTGAATCCACCGAATTGCCTTAATCGTGCCACTTCAGGAAGGCTTGCTAGCACCATTCATGGATTGTTTCGGAAACGTCACCGCGAACACCAAGGCACCAGTCGTCAGAAGGACGTGACAAAGATGAAGACTGCATCTCACAATTACCGGTCGACTGCGCTGGCTGCGGTCCTGATCCTGGCCCCTGCGATTGCCTCGGCCCAGCAGGCCTGCACGACTTATACGGTCAAGGATGGGGATACCCTCGGCTCGATCGCCCAGGCCGCTTACGGTTCCTATGACTACCAGATGATCTTCAACGCCAACCGCGACGCACTTGCGCAGAATCCGAACAGTCTGCCGGCCGGGCTGCAACTGATCCTGCCCTGCGAGGACGGGCGTCTGACGCCGGATTCGGAACTGAGCGCGGTCATCGAACGCGAAAGCGCGCGGCAGGAAGCAAACCGGAAGAAAAGCAATGTCTATGAACCGCCGCTGAAGTTCGTCACTTCGAACGACTGGGCGCCATTCACCGACGAATCCCTGACCGGCGGCGGCATCTTCGTACGGATGGCAACCACCGCCATGCAGCGCGGCGGGAACGACCGCGACTATACCGTGGCCTATGTAGACCACTGGATGTCGCACATCGAGACACTCTTGCCATCGGGTGCCTTCGACGTGTCGATCGCCTGGGAAGCGCCAGACTGTTCGAAGCTTGACATGCTTGGCGAATTCTCGGTTCGCATGTGCACCGAATTCGACTTCTCGCTGCCGATCTACGAGACCGCCTATGCGTTCAATACGCTGGCCGACAGCAAGTATGCCAACGCCCGCAGCTTCAGCGACTATGCCGGCGCAAGGATCTGCCGTCCCGACGCATGGCCGATCAGCGATCTCGAGGTGCAGGGCCTGGTCGAACCGCTGGTGTCCTACGTTCACCCCAAGTCGCCCCTCGACTGTGCGCGGATGCTGCTGGACGGCGAGGTCGACCTCTACTCGATCGAGGCAGAAACCTCGGCTTCGAACTTCAAGGAACTGAATGCCGGCGACCGCGTGTCCACCAACCCGGCGCTGGCAACCTTCATCAGCTATCACTTCATCACTGCGAAAAGCAATCCGCGCGGCCGCGTCTATATTGCCATGCTGAACCGCGGCATCACCGAAATGCGCGAATCCGGCGAATGGTACGATATCCTGGCCACCGGCCTGGCTGAATACAACAAGCTCAGCCAGTAGCGCCTTTTGCGGCCCGACTTCCGGCCCTCGCGCTGCAAGGCGTGGGGGCCTTTGCCTTTAGGCCAGGGCAGACAGAGATGACCGTACCCCCGGCCCCTGCGACAGGGTTGCCAGCACCTGCGTTGCAGCCTGCCCAGCCGACCATGGCGCCACCAGGTGCCGGCGCCCTGGCTGACCGCTGCGAATAATCTTGGAACATTCATTCCATATGTTATGCTCGCAGTTCAGTCAGCCCGAGCCAGCCATGACCGACAGCCCGCCTGCCACCATCCCCGCACTGCTGGACCGGATGGCGCGGATGTCCGGCAACTTGCCGCGCCGCCTGCAACAATGTGCGGATCATATTGCCGCTCATCCCGACAGCATTGCGCTATCGACCGTCGCGCAGGTTGCGGCGGCGGCAGGTGTGCCGCCATCTGCCGTGATGCGGTTCTGCCAACTGCTCGGCTTCTCGGGTTATGCGGAAATGCAGCGCCTCTTTCGCGCTGCCCTGATTGGCCCGGCACCGGATTATGCCACCCGTCTGTCCAGATTGAAGGCCGGGGGCGCCGACCGCCCCTCCGCCCTTGTGGCCGAATTTGTCGAGGCGGGACGACAGTCAATGGAACGTCTGGCGCAGGATCTAGACGAAACAAAGCTGGATCAATGCGTTACTCTGCTTTCCGGGGCTGACGCGATCCACCTGGCCGGCTTCCGCCGGTCCTTTCCCGTTGCCGCCTATCTTGCCTATGTCTTTGACAAGCTTGGGGTTCCGACGGTTCTGCATGACAGGGTGGCGGGGCTTGGGCAGCTTTCGGCGCTGCGGCCGGGCGATGCGCTTCTGGCCATCACCTTCGCCCCCTATTCCGAAGAAACCCTGACCATTGCACGCGAGGCCCGCGCGCGGGGGCTGCCAGTGGTCATCCTGACCGATCCGCCCGCGACCAGGCTTGCCCCGACGGCCGATGCCATCCTGACCGTGACCGAGGTCGATTTCGGTGCCTTCCGCTCGCTCTCGGCGGCCATCGCCCTGGCCCTTGCGCTTGCCCTGGCCGTGGCCGCCCGGCGCGAAGTTTAGGGCTTCCCCGCTTCATCAGAATGGAATATTCATTCCATTATCCCGACTCAGGCCCGGAACCCGCCATGCCTCAGCCTGCAAAGACCCTTGATGTCATCACGATCGGCCGGTCCTCGGTCGATCTTTACGGCGCGCAGATCGGCGGCCGGCTGGAGGACATGGGCTCGTTCCAGAAATACATCGGCGGCAGCCCCACCAACATGGCTGCCGGCACCGCGCGCCTGGGCCTTAAATCCGCCCTCATAACGCGGGTCGGAGACGAACATATGGGCCGTTTCATCCGGGAAGAGCTTGCCCGCGAAGGCGTGGACGTGCGCGGCGTCAAGACCGACCCTGAACGGCTGACCGCGCTTGTCCTTCTGGGTATCCGCGACGACAGGCAGTTTCCGCTGATCTTCTATCGGGAGAACTGCGCCGACATGGCGCTTTGCGAGGACGACATCGACGAAGCCTTCATCGCCGAGGCGCGTTCGGTCGTGGCCACCGGAACCCACCTCAGCCACCCGCGCACCGAAGCTGCCGTTCTGAAGGCCCTTGCCCTTGCACGGAAGCACGGGGCGCAAACCGCGCTGGACATCGACTACAGGCCGAACCTCTGGGGCCTGGCTGGCCATGGCGACGGCGAAAGCCGGTTTATCGAAAGCGCTCAGGTCACGGCAAAGCTGCAATCCACCCTTCACCTGTTCGACCTGATCGTCGGCACCGAAGAGGAATTCCACATCGCCGGTGGCAGCACCGACACGATCGCCGCGCTGCGCGCCGTTCGGGCCGTCAGTGCGGCGACCCTAGTTTGCAAGCGCGGCCCAATGGGCGCAGTCGCCTTCACCGGTGCCATCCCCGACAGCCTGGACGACGGCGAAACCGGCCCCGGCTTTCCGATAGAGGTGTTCAACGTCCTTGGCGCGGGGGACGGGTTCATGTCGGGCCTGCTGAAAGGCTGGCTGGACGGCGAGCCCTGGCCAGTCGCCCTGAAATACGCCAATGCCTGCGGCGCCTTCGCCGTTTCCCGCCACGGCTGCACCCCGGCCTACCCAAGCTGGCAGGAGTTGCAGTTCTTCCTGCACCGCGGGATCGTCACGCCAGCACTTCGCAAGGACGCCGAACTGGAACAGATCCACTGGTCCACCAACCGGCACGGCGACTGGCCCACGATGCGGGTCTTTGCCTTTGATCATCGCCTGCAACTTGAGACGATGGAAGGCGCAACGCCCGCCAGAATCGGTCAGTTTAAGGAACTTTGCCTGCAAGCAGCCCTGGCCACAGCCAATGGACAGCCAGGCTACGGCATCCTGTGCGACAGCCGCCTGGGGCGCGACGCCCTGTATCGTGCAGCAGGAACCGGCCTTTGGATCGGCCGGCCCGTGGAATGGCCAGGATCACGCCCACTGACGCTAGAGCCCGAGCTTGGCCCGGATTTCGGCGGCCTGCAGGAATGGCCGCTGGCCCATGTGGTCAAGGTGCTGTGCTTCTATCACCCCGAGGACGACGCCGCGACGAAGGCCGCGCAGGAAGAGACCGTCCGCCGCCTTTTCCACGCGGCGCGCCGCAATCGGCTTGAGCTGCTGTTGGAAATCATCCCCTCGAAGGTCGGCCCCGTCACTGACGACACCTCGGCCAGGGTGATCCAGCGCTTCTACGACCTTGGCATCTACCCCGACTGGTGGAAGCTGGAGCCCTTCACCACCGACGCCGCCTGGGAACAGGCCTGTTCGGCGATCACCCGCAACGACCCGCACACCCGTGGCGTTGTGGTCCTTGGGCTGGACGCCCCAGAGACGGAACTGGCCGCCGCGCTGACGCTTGCCGCCCGGCAGCCCCTGGTGAAGGGTTTCGCCATCGGTCGCACGATCTTTGGCGATGCGGCCCGCGGCTGGCTGAAGGGCGAGATGACGGATGCCCAGGCCGTCGCGATGATGACCGAACGCTACAGGCGCCTGTGCTCTGTCTGGGACGCGGCGCGCGAGGGAGGAACGCAATGACCACGATCCGTCTGACTGCCGCCCAAGCCATGGTGCGCTGGCTTTCGGCCCAGAAGGCCGAGGACGGCTCGCGCTTCATCGAGGGCGTGTGGGCGATTTTCGGCCACGGCAATGTCGCCGGCCTGGGCGAGGCACTGCACGCCCACCGCGATGCCCTGCCCACCTGGCGCGGCCACAATGAACAGACGATGGCCCATGTCGCTGTCGCCTATGCCAAGGCGCAGGGTCGGCGGAAGGCGATGGCCGTCACTTCGTCCATCGGGCCGGGCGCCACCAACATGGTCACGGCGGCCGCCGTCGCCCACGTGAACCGCCTGCCCGTCCTGTTCATCCCCGGCGACGTCTTTGCCAGCCGTGCGCCCGATCCGGTGCTGCAACAGATCGAGGATTTCGATGACGCGACCGTTTCGGCCAACGACTGCTTCCGCCCCGTGGTGCGCTATTTCGACCGGATCAGCCGGCCGGAACACATCCTGACTGCGCTGCCCCGCGCGCTGCGGGTAATGACCGACCCGGCGAACTGCGGCCCCGTCTGCCTGGCCTTCTGCCAGGACACCCAGGCCGAGGCATACGACTATCCGGCCGAGTTCTTCGAGCCCCGCGTATGGCACATCCGTCGCCCCGAACCCGACCAACGCGAGCTTGAGGCTGCCGTCGCCGCGATCCGTGCTGCCACCACCCCGCTGATCGTGGCCGGCGGCGGCGTAATATATTCGGGTGCCGAACAGACACTGATTGACTTCGCGCGCGCCCACAACATCCCCATCGTCGAAACTCAGGCCGGAAAGGGCTCTGTGGACTGGGAGGAGCGGCTCAACTTCGGTTCTCCTGGCGTGACAGGCACCGGTTGCGGCAACGAACTTGCGGCCGGGGCCGATCTGGTGATCGGTGTCGGCACGCGCTTCCAGGACTTCACGACCGGCAGCTGGACGGTGTTCTCGCGCCCCGGCCGCAAGCTTCTGTCGATCAACATCCACGGCTACGACGCGCACAAGCGCGCGGCCCAACCCCTTGTCGGCGATGCGAAGGTGACGCTGGAAAAGCTGTCCGCGGCGCTGGGTGACCATCGCTTCCCCGACCCCGACTTCGCCCTGCGCGCCCGCTGGTTCCAGACCACCGACACCTTGACCGCCGCACCGACGAGCAATGCACTTCCCTCCGACGCGCAAGTGGTGGGCGCGGTCCAGCGCACCACAGGAAAGGATGCCATCGTCATGTCCGCCTCGGGCTCGATGCCGGGCGTCCTGCATGTCCTATGGAAGGCGTCCCGTGGCGGCTATCATATGGAATACGGCTTTTCCTGCATGGGCTACGAAATCGCCGGCGCAATGGGCATCAAGATGGCCCGGCCCGATCGCCATGTCGTCTGCATGATTGGTGACGGCAGCTACATGATGGCCAATTCTGAACTTGCGACCGCCGTGATGATGGGCATTCCCTTCACCGTGGTCCTGACAGACAATCGCGGCTTCGGCTGCATCAACCGGCTGCAGAAGGCCACAGGCGGGGCGCCCTTCAACAACCTGTTGCAGGATGCCTATCATGTGAACCCTGCCGAAATCGACTTTGCCGCCCATGCGCGCGCCATGGGGGCAAACGTTGTGAAGGCGGGCTCAATCACCGAGCTTGAGGCCGCCATGAAGGACGCGAAGACTGCCACCATCCCCACGGTGATCGTCATCGACACCGACCCCGCCCCCGGCACCGGCGCCGGCGGCACCTGGTGGGAAGTGGCGGTGCCCGAAGTCTCGGACCGGGCAGAAGTGAACGAGGCCCGCAAGGGCTATGAAGCGGCCCGCAAGGCCCAATGGCTGTTGAACTGAAGGCACCCGCGATGAGCGTCAAGATCGGCATCTCTCCCATCTGCTGGCAGAACGACGACCTGCCGGACCTGACTGCCGCCTACACGATGGAGCAGGCGCTCCGCGAGGCGCGCGAGATCGGTTATACCGGCGTCGAACGCGGCCGCCGCATGCCTGCGGACACAGAAGGCCTGCGGTCCTACCTGAACGCCAACGGGCTTTACCTCTGTGGGGGCTGGTGTTCCGGCAACCTGCTGGTCAACGACGTGAAGACCGAGATCGAGGCCGTGCGCGCCCAGGTGGAACAGTTCGTGGCCCTGGGCGCCCCCTGCATCGTCTATGCGGAATGTTCGAACACCGTTCAGGGCGACATCGCGGTTCCGGTCAATAACCGCCCGAAATTCGCCGCCGAAGACGTGCAGGCCTATGGCGCGAAGCTTTCCGAACTGGCGAAATGGATGGCGGATCAGGGCATGACGCTTGCCTATCACCATCACATGGGCTCGTTCATCGAATCCGAGGATGACGTGAACGCGCTCATGGAAGGTTCCGCACCCGAAGTGAAGCTGCTGTTCGACACCGGCCACCTTCTGTTCGGCGGGGCCGATGTCCTGCGCGTTCTCGACCGCTGGGCCGACCGGGTACACCATGTGCATTTCAAGGATATCCGTCCCGACGTCGTCCGGGACGTGCGGCTGAACAACCGCAGCTTCCTCGACGCCGTGATCGCCGGTGCCTTTACCGTGCCGGGCGACGGCTGCATCGACTTTCAGGCCGTGACCGACAGGCTGAAGGCAATGAATTATGCCGGCTGGATCGTTGTCGAGGCCGAACAGGATCCGGCCAAGGCGCCACCCTACGAGTATTCGAAACTTGGCTACGACCACATTCTGAAGGTCTGCGCCAAGGCAGGCCTGACGATCGACCACAGCCGCCCTTCCTGAAGGATCAGGACCATGCCCCACCTCCTCCGCCATCCGACCGGCACCCGCGGCAAGGTGCATGAGATCACTCCCGAAAACGCCGGCTGGGGCTATGTGGGCTTTACGCTCTACCGGCTGGAACCGGGCGACATGGCCGAAGAGGCGACGGGGGACCGCGAGGTCATCCTCGTCATCGTCGAGGGCAAGGCCAGGGTCCAAGCCGCCGGTCAGGACTGGGGCGAGATGGGCGACCGGATGGATGTGTTCGAAAAGACCCCGC
This sequence comes from Tabrizicola caldifontis, assembly GCF_004762095.1. Lineage (GTDB taxonomy): Bacteria > Pseudomonadota > Alphaproteobacteria > Rhodobacterales > Rhodobacteraceae > Tabrizicola > Tabrizicola caldifontis. The sequence continues at coordinate 57,929 of NZ_SIJH01000015.1, read as the reverse complement.
CGCATTGCCTTTACGTCCCGAACGGGCAAAGCTGGAAGGCCGTGGCCACCACGCCTTGCACCATCGGCGTCTGCAAGGCGCCGGGCAGGGGGGGGCACAGGGCGCAGCGCCTTGGCCCCGAGGGGATCACGCTGACCCCCCGCGGCAAGGGGACCAATACCCGCTATGTCAACAACATCGCCATGGAAAGCCGCGAGGTCGCCGACAGCCTGCTGGTGACCGAAGTCTTCACCCCTGACGGCCATTGGTCGAGCTACCCCAGCCACAGGCATGACGAGGACGCCTTCCCCCGCATGACCTACCTGGAGGAAACCTATTACCACCGCCTGAACCCCGCCCAGGGTTTCGGCATCCAGCGAGTCTATACCGAAGACGGCACGCTGGACGAGACGATGGCGGTGAAGAACCATGATGTCGTGCTTGTGCCGAAGGGCCACCACCCTTGCGGTGCGCCCTACGGCTACGAGATGTATTACCTCAACGTCATGGCCGGCCCCCTGCGCAAGTGGCGCTTCCAGAACGATCCCGACCACGACTGGATTGCGCAAAGGGACGCCTGATCCCATCACGCCACGGCCCAGGCCGCCAGAAGCACTGTGGGCCTCTGGCTGCGGTCAAGCCGCTCCCGGCCGTCCAGCCCTTGCCGAAAAGACCCTGACCGCCGGATTACCCGCTGCAAGGCGATGCTTCCCGATCAAAGCGATCCGGCGCAGTCGCCGATCCTCTGCCTTGCCGGATGCCACCATCCAGAATCGAAGTAGATAAGCCATGACCAGAGACCTCCCCAGGGTTTTTCCGCATGCACAGGATGACCGCTAAAGTTGTGCCGAATATGACCTGGGCGGGACAGTGCCATGCAGTTTCATGGCAATCCTGTGAACTGGTTTGCGGCTGTAAACGGTTGTCGTCGCAGCCGTTGTTTGCGGCATCCCCCGCGACAACCGCTGACTCTGCTGCCTGCGGACCAGTCCGACCATCAGGATATTGCCGTATGGGCGGCCAGCCCCGCTTCTGCAAAAGCAGCCGAATGCCGTGGCCTCAGGCCACCCTCTGCGGCACCCGCCCCTCGAACCAGCGGAACAGCGTCACGATCACCCCGGTGATGCCAAGATACACGACCGCAAGCAGCAGAAGCGGCTCATAGGTGATCAGTGTCTCCGACCGAACCCGGCTGGCGACGGCGTAGATATCGACCACCGTGATCATCGCCACCAGTGGCGTCGCCTTCAGCTGCAACACCGTCTCGCCGCCCAGGGTCGGCAGCACGCGGTGCAGCGCCTGCGGCAGCCAGATGCGGCGAAAGATGGTCAAACGCGGCATTCCCATCGCCCGCGCGGCCTCAAGCTGGCCGTGCGGAACCGCCTTGAAGGCGCCGCGCATCACCTCGCCCTCATAACCCGCGACCGACAGCGACAGACCGACCACGGCATAATACCAGGCATCACGCAGGATCGGCCATGCCCAGCTGTCGCGGATGCCGGGGATGCCGGGGAACAGGCTTCCGATCCCGTAATACAGCAGAAACAGCTGCAGAAGCAGCGGCGTACCCCGGATCACCGAACAGAACACCCGCGCCGGCACCGCCAGATACCAGGGTCCCACCGCCTGCGCCAGGCCCAGCGGGATCGCCAGCGCCATGCCGATCGCCATGGTCAGCACCAGCAGGATCAGCGTGTTGCCGATCCCCCGCACGATCAGTGCCTGATACTTCGGATTGCCCAGCCACTCCCACCGGCCATAGGCCACGACCAGCCCGGCCATCACCGCCAGGATCGCCAGCATCACCAGCCGCCGGGGGATCAACAGCGACCGGATCATCCCTGCACCGGCCTCTGCCCACGCCGCGCGCGCCGTTCCAGCACCGAGAAGATCAGAGTAGAGGCAAGCGAGACCGCCAGATACAGCACGCCGGCCGCCGCGTAGAAGGTGAAGAAGGCCTTGGTGGTCGATGCGGCCTGCCGGGTCGCCTGCGTCAGTTCCGCAAACCCGACTACAGCCAGAAGTGCGGTGTCCTTGGTCGCAATCAGCCACAGGTTCGCCAACCCCGGCAGGGCCAGCGCCAGCATCAGGGGCAGCGTCACCCGTCGCGCCAGCATCACCGGCGGCATGCCCATGGCGCGAGCGGCCTCGATCTGCCCCGCCGGCACCGACAGGATCGCTCCTCGCAGCACCTCGGTCGCATAGGCCCCCTGCACCACGCCCAGGACCAGGATCCCCGCCGCAACACCGGAGATCTGCACCTTCTCGCGCCCCAAGGCGACCAGGATCTGGTTCAGCGCATCAGTGACCGCGAAATACAGGATCAGGATCAGGATCAGCTCCGGCACGGCCCGGACCACCGTAGTATAGACCGCCAGCAGATCCTTCGTCACCGGCCCGCCATAGATCTTGCCATAGGCGCCCAGGACCCCGATCCCAAGGCCCAGCGCGAAGGCCCCCGCCGCGATCAGCACCGAATGCCAGAGGCCCCAGAGAAGCACCGCCCCCCAGCCCGGCGGGTTCAGCGCCAGAAGCTCCAGCGTCGAGGACAGCAGCGCCCCGCTCATCGCCCGCCCGCCCCCGAGCTTGCTTCTTGCAAATGGTCCACGGGGATGCGGGGGTGGGAAACCCCCGCCGCCCGAGCCGGTTGCGCGCCTGCGCGCAGAGGCGAGACACAAGGCTTGCCCCGCCACGCGCTCAATGCCGCTGGCCGGCCGCCCCGCGCGCCGCGGGGGCCGGCAGCCCCCCCTCCCTCTCCCTCCCTCACGCAGGGGGAGGGAAGCGCCGCACCCGTTTGCCGGCGCATCCGACCGGTCGGCGCGCCTCCCTTCCCCCGCGTGGGGAAAGGATGGGGGTGGGGGATCCGTCGCGGCATCAGCCGCACGCCCGCGCCTGCCTCATTCGCCGTAGATCGACGAGGCGAAATACTGCGCCGTGATCTTGTCGTAGGTCCCGTCCTCGCGGATCTTGGCGATACCGGCGTTGAACTTCGCCTTCAGTTCGTCCTCGCCCTTGCGCAAGCCCACGCCCACGCCAAGACCCAGAACCTCTGGGTCGTCGGCCACCGCGCCCACGATCTCGCAGCAGGCCGCCCCGATGTCCGAGGCAATGAAGGCATCAAGCGCGATGCTGTCGGCCTGTGTCGCATCTATCCGGCCCGCCGCAAGATCCTGGTTCGCCTCGTCCTGGGTCTGATAGACCTTGATCTCGGCCGCCGAGCCGGCGAAGTGCTTGTTCACATAGGCCTCGTGGATCGTGGCCACCTGGACGCCGATGACCTTTCCGGCAAGCCCCTCGGGCGTCGGCGTGATGCCCGATCCCTTGGCGGCCGCGATCACCGTGGGCGTGTTGTAATACTTGTCGCTGAAGTCGATGGTCTTCATCCGCTCTTCAGTGATCGACATCGAGGCCATGATCGCATCGATCTGGCCCGAGGTCAGCGAAGGGATGATCCCGTCCCAGGCCACCGGCGTGATGACGCAGTTCATCTCGGCAGCGGCACAGACCGCATTGATGATCTCGACCTCCCAGCCGACCCAGTTGCCGGAGGCATCGGGGCTTGCGAAGGGCGGATAGGGTTCGGCCGCGATGCCGACCTTCACGTCCTGCGCGGCGACTGGGGCGGCCATCAGCAGCAGCGCAGCGGCGAGGGTTCTGATCTTCATTGATGTCTCCTTGCTGGTTGGTTCCGCCGTCTCATGCGACGGATTTGAGAAACTGTTTCAGCCGCTCGGATCTGGGCGCCCCGAACAGCGCATCGGGCGGCCCTTCCTCCTCGATCCGGCCGTTGTGCAGATAGATCACATGGTCGGCGACCTCGCGGGCGAATTTCATCTCGTGCGTGACTAGGATCATCGTCCGGCCCTCGTCGGCCAGCCCCCGGATCACCTGCAGGACCTCGCCCACAAGCTCGGGGTCCAGGGCGCTGGTCGGCTCGTCGAACAGCATCGCCTTGGGCTCCATGCACAGCGCCCGCGCTATGGCGGCGCGCTGCTGCTGGCCGCCCGACATGAAGGCGGGATAGGCCGCCTCCTTCTCGGCCAGCCCGACCCGCGCCAGAAGCTTGCGGGCACGCTCCACTGCCTCCTCCTTCGGGGTCTTCAGAACATGCACCGGCACCTCGATCAGGTTCTCCAGAACGGTGCGGTGGGTCCACAGGTTGAAGGACTGGAACACCATCCCCAGCGACTGGCGGATCCGCTCGATCTGCCGCCGGTCGGCGGGGCTTCCGTCCGCCCGCATCGCCACCGGCTCCCCGGCGACGGTGATCCGGCCCGACGACGGCGTTTCCAGAAAGTTGATGCAGCGCAGCATCGTGGACTTGCCCGAACCCGAGCCGCCAATGATCGCCACCACGTCACCCTCGCGCGCAGTCAGCGACACGCCCTTCAGCACCTCATGCGCGCCAAAGCTCTTGTGCAGGTCCTCGACCCGGATCGCCTCGGGCCTTGCCGATGTCTCTGCCATGCGCCCCCCTGTTATTGTTATCTGAGCGTGCAATTCGGCCTCGTGCAAGTCTTTCCTGCGTGAATGCTGGCCCGGCATGGCGCCTTGAAGGGTGGGCGCCTGTCGTCTAATCAGGGGGGATCACGGGGGACCCATGCGCATCCTGATCACCAACGACGACGGCATCAACGCACCCGGCCTTGAGGTCTTGACCGCAATTGCCACAGAAATCGCCGGGCCAGGGGGCGAGGTCTGGACCGTTGCCCCCGCCTTCGAGCAATCGGGCGTCGCGCATTGCATCAGCTACACCCATCCGATGATGATCGCCGAGCTTGGCCCCCGCCGCTTTGCCGCTGAAGGCAGCCCGGCCGACTGCGTGCTGGCCGCGATCTATGACGTGCTGGACGGGGCGAAGCCCGACCTCGTGCTTTCGGGCGTGAACCGCGGCAACAACGCGGCCGAGAACGTGCTTTACTCCGGCACCATCGGCGGGGCGATGGAAGCCGCGCTGCAAGGGGTTCCTGCCATTGCGCTGTCGCAGTTCTTCGGACCGGAGAACGTGGTGCTGGCCGATCCGTTCGAAAGCGCCCGCGTCCACGGTGCCGCGGTGATCCGTGCGTTGCTGGACAAGGGGGTCTGGACGCAGGACGACTACCGCGTGTTCTACAACATCAACTTTCCGCCCCTTCCCGCCAGCGCGACGCGCGGAACCAGGGTCGCCCCCCAGGGGTTCCGCCGCGACACTTCGTTTTCGGTGGAACCTCATCTTTCGCCATCGGGCCGCAAGTTCCTGTGGATCAAGGGGGGCCACCAGCACACGCCCACGCTGCCCGGCTCGGACGCGGCGGTGAATCTTGACGGCTGGATTTCGGTCACGCCGATGCGCGCCGACCTGACCGCGCATGACCTGCTGGCCGATCTGGAACGGCGGCTTGCCTCATGACAGGGACGGAGGACGACAACCCCTCCGAAACGCTTGCAGAACGCAAGATGCGCTTCCTCTTTGCCCTCCGATCACGCGGCGTGACCGACACCCGCGTGCTGACCGCGATGGAAATGGTTGACCGCGGTCTTTTCGTCCGCGGCATCTTTGCCGGGCGCGCCTACGAGGACATGCCCCTTCCCATCGCCTGCGGTCAGACGATCAGCCAGCCTTCGGTGGTGGGACTGATGACCCAGGCGCTGAACGTCACTCCCCGCGACACCGTGCTGGAGGTCGGCACCGGCTCGGGCTACCAGGCCGCGATCCTGGCGCAGCTCGCCCGCAGGGTCTATACGGTTGACCGCTACCGTCGTCTGGTACGCGAGGCGACCGATCTGTTCCGTCAGCTGGACATCACCAACATCACCGCCATCGCGGCCGACGGCTCGTTCGGTCTGCCGGAGCAGGCGCCCTTCGACCGCATCCTCGTGACCGCCGCCGCCGAAGACCCGCCCGGCCCGCTTTTGGAACAGCTCAAGCCCGGCGGCATCATGGTTCTGCCCGTAGGCCAGTCGGATACGGTGCAAAGCCTGATCAAGGTCACCCGCACCTCACGCGGGTTTGATTACGAGGAACTCCGCCCGGTGCGCTTTGTGCCACTGGTAGAGGGGCTGGGGTCCGAGTAGTATGGCAGACCAGCCGGGCAAACCCGGAAGCAGTCGAGCAATGAGGCGGGACGGAATGCGCACCATCGGCAGAACCCTGCGGACGACACTCGTGCTGGGGGCCAGCGCGCTTGCGCTTTCGGCCTGCGTGAACACCGGCGAGATGGACTGGGATCTGCGGGGGAACGGCGGCAGCACCGCAGACGCCGCACGTCAGGCCACGGCACGGGCGCCGACCCCGGACTCCAATGGCATCCTTTCCTACCCCGACTACCAGCTTGCCAAGGCCCGGCGCGGTGAAACCGTGGTGTCCATGGCCGGTCGTCTGGGCCTGAACGCAACCGAACTTGCCCAGACCAACGCGTTGCGGCCAACCGATCCGCTGCGCGAGGGCGAGCTGCTGTTGCTGCCCCGCCGCGTCGCCGCCACACCCCAGCCCGCGACCATAGGCGGCAGCGCACCCGTCAGCGGCGGCGTTGACATCTCGGCCATCGCAACCACAGCGCTGGACTCGGTCGGCCCGGCCACGCCAGCACCATCGGCCTCGAAACCGATCCCGAACCAGCCTGCAACCCACCGCGTCGCGCGGGGCGAAACCGCCTTCACCATCGCGCGCACCTACAATGTCTCGGCCAAGGCGCTGGCCGACTGGAACCAGCTGGGCCCCGACATGGCCGTGCGCGAGGGCCAAACCCTGATCATCCCCATCGCCACCGGGCCCGCCCCGAACCCCGAACCTGTGCCCACTCCGCCCGGCGCCGGCAGCCCGACGCCCGAGCCGCCCTCGGCTGCCAAGCCCCTGCCGGACGAAAAGACCACCCCTGCGGCGGCAAAACCCAAGGAGACGCCGCCCTCGCCCGACCTTGGCGCACAGGCCACTGCGGCCTCGGCCTCGAAATTCGGCATGCCTGTGCAGGGCAAGATCATCCGCGGCTACGACAAGCGCACGAACCAGGGCATCGACATCGCCGCCCCCGCCGGAACCCCTGTTGTGGCCGCAGCCGCCGGCACCGTCGCCGCCGTTACCCGCGACACCGATCAGGTGCCGATCGTGGTGATACGGCACGATGGCGGACTGCTTACCGTTTATGCCGGCCTTGACGCGCTGAAGGTGAAAAAGGGCGATACGGTCAGCCGCGGGCAGGCCATCGGCGTGGTGCGCAAGGCTGATCCTGCCTTCCTGCATTTCGAGATCAGGAAGGGCGTGGACAGCATCGACCCGATGACGTACCTGCGATAGTCCGGCGCGAAACGCTCGTCGATGAGTTCGTAACTTATCTCGGCGCGGTCACACGAGGCGGCCGCACGACGAACAGACGAAGCCGCAAGAAGGGGATCTGCGCCGGAATGCCTGGCGGGGATCAGACCGCGACCCGCACGCCTTCACGCGCCGCGAGGTCACAGAAGAACTGCCATGCCACCCGGCCAGACCTTGCGCCCCGCGTGGCCTGCCATTCCACCGCCTCGGCGTGCAGCCTTTCCTCCGGCACGCGCACCCCATGGGCGGCGCAGTAGCCGCGGATCATCTCCAGGTATTCGTCCTGGCTGCAGGGATGGAAACCCAGCCACAGGCCGAAGCGGTCGCTGAGGGAAACCTTCTCTTCCACCGCCTCCGAAGGGTTGATCGCGGTGGAGCGTTCGTTCTCGATCATGTCGCGGGGCATCAGGTGGCGGCGGTTCGAGGTCGCGTAGAACAAAACGTTCTCCGGCCGCCCCTCGATCCCGCCGTCAAGTACCGCCTTCAGGCTCTTGTAGTGCTGATCATCATGACTGAAGGACAGGTCGTCGCAGAACAGCAGGAACTGGTATGGCGCTTCGCGCAGATGCGCCAGAAGCCGCTGGACGCTGGGCAGATCCTCGCGGCTCAGTTCCACAATCTTCAGGTCGTGCCCTTCCGAACGCACCTTCGCATGCACGGCCTTCACGAGGCTTGACTTGCCCATCCCCCGCGCACCCCAGAGCAGCGCATTGTTCGCAGGCAATCCGGCGGCGAAATGCCGGGTGTTTTCCAGCAGGGTATCGCGCGACCGGTTGACACCCACAAGCAAAGACAGATCCACCCGTGCGACGCGCTTCACAGGCTCCAGACGGTCGGGGCCTGTATGCCAGACGAAGGCCTCGGCGGCGAAATCCGGCGCGGGCATCGGCGCCGGCGCCAGCCGCTCCAACGCGGCGGCAATCCGTTCCAGTGCGTCAGTCACGCCTGCTTCTCCGTCTCGTCTGCCTCGTCCTCGTCCCACAGACCCTCGGCGCGCAGTTCCGCCTCACGCTTCTTCTCGATGCGGCGGATCATGAAGATAGACACCTCATAGAGCGGGTAGACCGCGAAGAACAGGATCAGCTGGCTCATCACATCGGGGGGGGTGACCAGCGCGGCCACAACGAGGATCAGCACGATCGCATATTTCCGCATCCCCGCCAGCCCTGCGGAAGTAGCCAGCCCCGCCTTGCCCATCAGCGTCAGAAGCACCGGCAGCTGGAAACACAGACCGAAGGCGATGATCAGCTTCAGGCTGATGTCCAGCGTCTCGTTCACCTTGCCCTGGAAGACGATCTCGATCCCCTCGCTCGGCACAGCCACCGGCACATCGGCCTGGGTGTCGATGACCAGCGGTGCCAGCACCGACAGAAGCGAGGCGCTGTCCGCGAACCCCAGGAAGAACCGCATCGCGATGGGCGTGACCACATAATGCGCAAAAGTCGCGCCCAGCAGGAACAACGCGGGCGAGGCGATCAGGAACGGCAGGAATGCCTGCTTCTCGCTGCGGTAAAGCCCTGGTGCGACGAACCGCCACAGCTGGTAGGCAATGACCGGAAAGCTGACCATCAGCCCGGCCACGACCGAGATGTGGACCAGCGTGAAGAAATACTCCTGTGGGGCGGTGTATTGCATCACCGGGTTCGGGTTGCCCAGATCGCGCATCGCCTGCTCGATCGGGCGCAGCAGGAAATCAAGGATCGGGTCGGCCACGATGAAACAGGCCAGCATCGCCACGATGAACGCCGAAACCGACCAGATCAGCCGGTTGCGCAGTTCCGCCAGATGCTCGACCAGCGGGGCCGAGCTGTCGTCAATCTCGTCCTTCGCGCTCATGCGCCCTCACCCGTGCCGCTTTCGGCCTTCTTGCGCACCCGGCCGCCCCGCTTTGGCGTCGGCGGCTCGGCTGCTGCGGAAACCGGGGCCTCGCGCGCCGCGCGGATGGCCGCCGCCTTTTCTGCCGCCGCCGCCTTCTTCGCCGCCACCGTCTCGGCCAAGGCTGCCGTCGCAGATCCCGGCGCCGCCGCAGCAGCAGCCGAAGCGACAGCGGCCGCAGCGGCCGGCATCGGTGGTGGGGTCAGCGGTGCGGTGCCGGTCGCTGCCGGCTTCGCCGCAGGCTTCAGCGGATCCCACTTCTCGAACTTGTCCGCAGCCGACTTGACCGCGTCCAGCCCCATTGACTTGGGATTGGCGACCTTCTTCAGATCCGCCGCCACCTCCTTGACGCCGGTCTCCTTTGCTGCCTCTTCCATCGCCCGACTGAACTCGCGCCCCATGGCCCGCACCTTGGCCATGAAACGGCCGAACTGCTGGAACATACCGGGCAAGTCCTTCGGACCGATGAAGATCAGCGCAACGATCCCGATGACCAGAAGCTCGGACCAGCTGAAATCCATGGGCTATCCCCCGAAAAGGCCCGAAGCTCAGGCCTTGTCCTTCTCGGCCGGCGTCACGTCCTTGGCCGCTTCCGCCTTGGCATCCTCGATTTCCTTGGTGCCGTCGGCCACACCCTTCTTGAAGGCCGTGATCCCCTTGCCGACCTCGCCCATCAGGCTGGACACCTTGCCCTTGCCGAACAGAACCAGCAGCACGACCGCAATCAGCAGAAGGCCGGGAAGGCCGATGTTGTTGAGCATGTGAACCCCCTCCATGCAGGCCCCGAAGCCGGGGCGGATTCCGTCACTGCCCCCAATTACGCCCCCGATCCCGCCGCTTCCAAGACCCAAGCCGCTTGCGCCCCGCAGTCAACTGACAGTATTTTGTCAGTAAGTCGGACCGATACCCCGGCGAAATGGCCCATGAAACGCGACGCCCGCCTTTACGACATCGTCCAGGCCCTGCGTGACGGGCGGCTGCATACGGCGGCCGAACTGGCGCAGCGGCTTGGCGTGTCCACCCGAACGATCTGGCGCGACATGGAGATGCTGGCCGCCACCGGCCTGCCGGTCACCGGCGAACGCGGCCTGGGCTATATCCTGCGCTCGCCCCTGATGCTGCCGCCCACCATGCTTACGCCAGAGGAACTCGAGGCGCTGGTCGAGGGGCTTCGCCACGTCGGCCAGGACGGCAACCCCCGCGCAAAGGCGGCGCGCAGTCTTCTCTACAAGGTCGCCACGCTGCTGCCGCAGTCGGGGATCGAGACCGAGGGCTGAACATGGACAGCAATCCCACCGGCCCATGTCCAGCCTGCAGCCCTGGGTGCCTCCCCCTCGTTGGTGAGGGATGGGTGTGGGGGCATCCCGCCGGTGCGACTGCGGCGAACGCGGCGACGGCCCGGCCGGAGCTTGCCGGGCCACATGTGGATATAGAACAGACACAACGCAGCAAGGGCGCGCAGAGGGAAGGACGACACAGGAAGGAGGGCTTGCACCCTGTCCAGGCCACTGGAACGACACCGCATTCCCGGCTGATGCGTCAAACACCGAACACGAAGCACCGATCGCGCCGGATCATCAGCCAAAGAACGGTTCCCGGTTTGGGCAGGAATACCCCCGGGACGCTGGCCGTCAGCCGCGCCCCCTCGAAATCCATCGCGAAGTCGACCAGGCTCTCGCGCCCCAGATAGCGGCTTCTGATGACTGTGCCCCGCGCCGCCGTGCCATCCTGCGGCGTCGGATTCGGCCCCTTGCCGCCGCGGTCGAAGTCGATGCGCAGGTGCTGCGGGCGGATCACGATCTCGACCTCGGCCCCGTCCCTGTGCCCCGGCGTGAGGAAGGCGCCAAAGGGCGTCTCGGTCAGCGCACCCTTCGATACACCGCGGATGACATTGATATCACTGAAGAAAGCCGCCGCCGCCTTGTCCACCGGCGCATTGTAGACATTGTAGGGCGCCCCCTTCTGCACGATCTGCCCTGCCCGCATCAACGCGATTTCGTCGGCCATCCGCATCGCCTCATCGGGTTCGTGCGTGACCAGCAGAACCGCCGTCTGTTCCTCTTTCAGCAGGTCCAGTGTCCGGTCGCGGATGCCGTCGCGCAGCCGGTTGTCCAGGCCCGAAAACGGCTCGTCCATCAGCATCACACGGGGGCGCGGCGCAAGCGCACGTGCCAGCGCCACCCGCTGCTGTTCGCCGCCGGAAAGCTGGTGCGGATGCTTCTGACCAAAGCCGGAAAGATTGACCTTTTCCAGCAGTTCACCCACCCGCCGCGCCTTTTCGGCCTTGTCGATCCGCAGCCCGAACCCGACATTTTCGGCCACCGTCAGATGCGGAAACAGCGCAAAGTCCTGGAACATCAGACCGACCGATCGAGCCTCGGGCGGCACATGCACTCCAGCCCCCTCGACCAGACGACCGTCGATCCTGACTTCGCCGCTGTCGGCCCGCTCGACACCCGCGATGATCCGCAGCGTGGTCGATTTGCCGCATCCCGACGGGCCCAGCAGGCAGGTCACCTGCCCGGCAGCCACGGTCAGCGAAACATCTTCGACCACGGGTCTTCCACCGAAGGCACGGGTCAGATGCGAAACTTCCAGGCGAAGGGGGGCTTTGTCCGGCATGTAGTCCAAGAATTTTCGTCAGATTTTCATATCAGCGCCCTGCCCCCACCACAAGCGACAGCAAACCCGCCGCGCCCTGGCCGCCGGCTACAGCTGCATCCACATGGGGGGGGGGGGCGACCGCACATGGCTTGCACCCGAGGCAAGCGAACACTTCGACCACCCGCCCTGATCAAGACAAGACCCGGATCGGCAGCGCGCAGCGTGGCCGGCCTCGACCGCAACCGGCTACAGCGTCGTGTTGGTCGCCCCGCCATCCAGCAGGATGTTCTGCCCCACAATGAAACCGGCGTGCTGAGAGCACAGAAAGGCACAGGCCGCCCCGAATTCGGCCGGAGTGCCATAGCGCCCGACCGGAATGGTGGCCGCCCGTTCGGCAATTGCCTGCTCCATGCTGATCCCCCGCGCCTTGGCCACCGCCGCATCCAGCGCAACCGCGCGGTCAGTGGCGTGGATGCCCGGCAGCAGATTGTTGATCGTGACGCCGCTGCCTGCCACCTGACGTGACGTGCCTGCAACGAAACCGGTCAGTCCCGCCCTGGCCGAGTTCGACAGGCCCAGAACCGCCACCGGTGCCTTGACCGAGACGCTGGTGATGTTCACCACACGCCCCCAGCCCCGGTCCATCATCCCCGGCAACACCGCCTGCATCAACGCGATCGGCGTCAGCATGTTGGCGTCGAGCGCACGGATGAAATCCTCGCGCCCCCAGTCCGACCACTTGCCCGGCGGCGGTCCGCCCGCATTCGTCACCAGAATGTCGAACGGCCCCTCGGCCAGCACCGCCGCCCGGCCACCTTCCGTGGTGATGTCACCCGCAACGGCGACAACATTCACCTGATGGCGCGCCCGGATCTCTGCCGCTGCTGCGTCCAGCGCCTCCACGCCCCGCGCGTTCATCACCAGATCCACTCCGGCCTCGGCCAAAGCCTCGGCACAGCCCCGCCCCAAGCCCCTGGACGATGCACAAACCAGCGCCCGCTTTCCCCTGATCCCCAGATCCATGACCGATCCTCCCTGCCTTGCGGACCCTAGCATCCGCCGGGACAAGGACAAGAACCCCAAGCCGATTTGCTCCTTCCTAAATACTCTCGGCGCGATTGGCGGGCTAAGCGCCCCCAACGCCCGAGAAGGAGGCGAAGCCCGACGACGAAGCAAAAGCCTTGCGGCCATGGCCGCTCCGGTCAAAGGCCCCCCGGCAGCTTCCTTGCGGGACGGGCGCACAACCCCTATACGGGCGCCCATGTCGAACCGTGCCCCCCTTCCGCCCGAAATCGCCCGCCGCCGGACCTTTGCGATCATCTCGCACCCCGACGCCGGCAAGACGACGCTGACCGAAAAGTTCCTGCTGTTCGGTGGGGCGATCCAGATGGCAGGCCAGGTCCGCGCCAAGGGCGATGCGCGGCGCACGCGGTCGGATTTCATGAAGCTGGAACAGGAGCGCGGAATCTCCGTCTCGGCCTCGGCCATGTCGTTCGACTACCGCGATTTCCGCTTCAATCTGGTCGATACCCCCGGCCACAGCGACTTTTCCGAAGACACCTACCGCACGCTGACCGCCGTTGACGCCGCAATCATGGTGATCGACGGGGCCAAGGGCGTGGAATCCCAGACCCGCAAGCTGTTCGAGGTCTGCCGGCTGCGCGACCTGCCCATCCTGACCTTCTGCAACAAGATGGACCGCGAAAGCCGCGACACCTTCGCCATCATCGACGAGATCCAGGATAACCTGGCCATCGACGTGACCCCGGCCTCCTGGCCGATCGGCATGGGACGCGACTTCATCGGCGCCTACGACCTCCTCCACGACCGGCTGGAGATCATGGACCGCGCCGACCGCAACCGGGTAGCGGAATCGATCAAGATCAGCGGGGTGGACGACCCCAAGCTTGCCGAACACATCCCCGCCGACCTGCTGGCGAAGTTCCACGAGGAACTGGAAATGGCGCGCGAGCTTTTGCCCGCCTTCGACCGCGCGGCCTTCCTCAACGGCTCGCTGACCCCGATCTGGTTCGGCTCGGCCATCAACTCCTTCGGGGTGAAGGAACTGATGGACGGCATCGGCGAATACGGGCCCGAGCCTCAGCCGCAGAAGGCCGCCGAACGCCAGATCGACCCGTCCGAGCCCGCCGTCACCGGCTTCGTCTTCAAGGTCCAGGCGAACATGGACCCGAAACACCGCGACCGGGTGGCCTTCGTCCGCCTCGCCTCGGGGCATTTCGAACGCGGCATGAAGCTGTTCCATGTGCGCTCGAAGAAGCCCATGTCGATCACCAACCCGGTCCTGTTCCTGGCCGCCGACCGAGAACTGGCCGAGGAAGCCTGGGCCGGCGACATCATCGGCATCCCGAACCACGGGCAACTGCGCATCGGCGATGCGCTGACGGAAGGCGAATCCCTCCGCTTCACCGGCATCCCGAGCTTTGCGCCGGAACTCCTGCAAACGATCCGCGCGACCGATCCGATGAAGGCCAAGCACCTGGAGAAGGCGCTGATGCAGTTCGCCGAGGAAGGCGCGGCCAAGGTGTTCAAGCCGATGATCGGCTCGGGCTATATCGTCGGCGTCGTGGGGGCCTTGCAATTCGACGTGCTGGCATCCCGGATCGAGCAGGAATACTCGCTGCCCGTCCGGTTCGAGGGGTCGAACTTCACCTCGGCCCGCTGGATTTCCGGCGACAAGGCGGCAATCGAAAAGCTGGTCAACGTCAACAAGGGCCATATCGCGCATGACAGCGACGGGGACCTGGTGTTCCTGACGCGCCTGCAATGGGACATCGACCGCGTGCTGCGCGACTATCCGGGGGTGAAGCTGACTGCGACCAAGGAGATGATGGTCTAGCCCACCGGACTTGAAACCTGCGCCATGATTGCGGCCCGCCAGCCATGATCGGGTGACAGCTTGGACAGCGCCACCTTGCGGGCGCGGGCCGGTATGGTCGCGCAGCCCTCGGCCACGATTATCAGCAAATACTCGCCCACAGGAAACCTCTGCCCTATCCGCACCACGGCAAGCTGACCGGGATCCAGAGGTGGTGTATGGCCCGGGAAGTCGCCGGACGGGCCTTCGACGCGGAACCGGAGCCGCCCGCAGCCGCTGTCTGGCGCGACGATCAGGATTCCATAGCTGCCAAAGTCAGAGGTGGAGGCCGAACGAAACTTCGGCGCGGCAACCCTGCAGGTCGCAGCCGTTCGGATCGGAAGACAAGGGCATGGAAAACACCGCCAGCAGGGCGGCAATTCGAAGCAAGGTTCTCGTAATGTGCCTGACACAAAAAAGGAGTCGCAGAACGCAGTTCAGATGTAGTCTGGTCGGCGAATTTTCAAAAAATCCACAGACCGGGCCGTCTGACCAGAGGGGCCCCGTTTGCCTTGACCCTTGGACAAGTTTCGGCTAAGGGCATCCGGTGGCCACAGGGGTCACGACGCCGGGGCGCCCGGAAACTTGCGTCCCAGAACTCATGCGGCCCGATGCCGCATTCACAGGACGCACATGACCAAATTCTCCGACCTCGCGCTTGACCCGCGCGTGCTTCAGGCCATCAGCGAAGCTGGCTACGAAACCCCCACGCCCATTCAGGCCCAGGCCATCCCCGAGGCGCTGAAAGGGCGCGATGTTCTTGGCATCGCCCAGACCGGCACCGGCAAGACGGCAAGTTTCACCCTGCCGATGATCACGCTGCTGGGCCAGGGCCGCGCCCGCGCCCGGATGCCGCGCAGCCTGGTCCTTGCACCTACGCGCGAACTGGCCGCCCAGGTCGCCGAAAACTTCGACATCTACGCCAAGCACACCAAGCTGACCAAGGCGCTCCTGATTGGCGGCGTTGCCTTTGGCGAACAGGACAAGCTGATCGACCGTGGCGTCGATGTGCTGATCGCCACCCCCGGCCGCCTCTTGGACCATTTCGAGCGTGGCAAGCTTCTTCTGACCGGCGTGCAGATCATGGTGGTGGATGAAGCCGACCGGATGCTTGACATGGGCTTCATTCCCGATATCGAGCGCATCTTCCAGCTTACCCCCTTCACCCGCCAGACCCTGTTCTTCAGCGCCACCATGGCGCCCGAGATCGAGCGGATCACCAACACCTTCCTGACCAATCCGGCCCGGATCGAGGTGGCGCGTCAGGCGACGACCTCGACCACGATCACGCAAAGCCTGATCGAGGTGACACCGGCGCGGAAGGATCGCGCCTTTGCCGACAAGCGGGCCGTGCTGCGCGCGCTGATCAAGGCAGAAGGCGATTCCTGCACCAATGCGATCATCTTCTGTAATCGCAAGATGGATGTGGATGTGGTGGCCAAGTCGCTGAAGGCGCATGGCTTCAACGCAGCACCCATCCATGGCGACCTTGACCAGTCGCAGCGGATGAAGACGCTTGACGCCTTCCGCGACGGCACGCTGCACCTGCTGGTCGCCTCGGACGTGGCGGCGCGCGGGCTCGACATTCCGGCGGTCAGCCATGTGTTCAACTTCGACGTGCCATCGCACCCCGAAGACTATGTCCACCGCATCGGTCGTACCGGACGGGCCGGACGTCTGGGCAAGGCCTTCACGATCGCCGTGCCCTCGGACGAGAAATACATCAAGGCCATCGAAAGCCTGATCAAGGCCGAAATTCCGCGCGGGCCACTGCCCGAAGGCTTCACCCCCAGCGCAGACGATGGCCGGCCGGACCGCCCGCGCGAGGATCGCGGCTCCCGCGGCCGCGACCGCGGCACCCGCGGCCGGGAACGGGAACGCCCGGTGAAACCGCATGACGAGGTGGCGCCGATGGAACCGCTTGTCGCCGCACCGAAGCCCGAGGCAGTCGAGGCAGTCGAGCCGGCCGAGCCCCGCCGAGCAGAACGCCGCGAGGACCGGCGCGAACCGCGCGGCGACCGGCGCCGGGAGGACCGGCCCGAACGCAGGGAAGACCGCCGCGAGCCGCGCGAGGATCGGCGCGACTACCGCCGCGACCGCGACCTTGGGCCTGCCGTCGTCGGCATGGGCGACCATGTGCCAGACTTCATCCTTCGCAGCTTTGCGCTGAAGCCCGCACCCGCCGAAGAGACAGACGACACGGCAACGGGCACCCAGGGCTGAGGGCAGGCGCACAGGCCCCCTTACCTCGTCGGTTTCGACTTCCTGCCGGCTGGAAGCCCGCAAGGAGTGACGGTGTCCTCGACAATCGGTCTGGCGGCTGACTACTCGGCCATCAGCCGGCTGATGACCACGGTCACTTCTGGCTTCTTCCCGATCTCTTCCATTGCAACCTGGCGCACCAGCCTGCGGATTTCCTCTTCCAGCTTGGCGTCATCCTTCAATAGCTTCCGGCCCGCCCGATCGGTGAAATGGGCAAGGTCCGCTTCCATCGTCTCGGCAAGCGGCCGGTTGCCCCGCCCGGTGGCCGGCAGCCCCATCAGCTCGACCCAGGGTTCGCCCATCGGCTCGTCGGTTTCGTCCAGAATCACCGTCACCAGAACATGACCGTTCAGGGCCATGCGGATGCGGTCACGCACCACACCGTCCAGGGCCCCGATCAGCGCGTTGCCGTCCAGATAGACCCGGCCGGTCTCGACGTATTCTGCCACTACCGGCACGTCACCGGTCAGGTCCAGCATCGTTCCGTTCACCGCCACTGCCGCAGCAATGCCGCTTTCGGTGGCAATGCGCACATGCTCGACCAGATGACGATGTTCGCCGTGCATCGGGATCAGCATGTCGGGCAGGATCAGCCTGTGGACATGTTCCAGATCCGGCCGGTTGGCATGGCCAGAAACATGATACCGCCCGCCCTGGTCATCGACCACGATCACGCCTTTCTCGGAAAACGCATTCCAGACCCGCAGCACGTCGCGTTCATTGCCGGGGATGGTCTTGGACGAAAACAGGAAGGTGTCGCCCTCCTTCATCTCGAGCCCCAGATACTTGCCGCGCGACAGCTGGGCGCTGGCCGCCCGGCGTTCGCCCTGGCTGCCGGTGACCAGAAGCATCAGGTTCCGCCGCGGGATCTCGGCCGCCTCTTCCGGGGTGACGGTCCTTGGAAAGCCCGAAAGAACCCCGGCCTCCTCTGCCGCCGTCAGCATCCGCTTCATCGACCGACCCAACACACAGATCGTGCGGTCGGCGGTGCGGGCGGCCTCGGCAAGGGTCTTCAGCCGCGCGACGTTCGAGCCGAAGGTCGTCGCCACCACCATGCCCGAGGCATTGCGGATCAGCTCGGTCAGAGGTTCGGCCAGGGTGGATTCCGACCGGCCGGGATGGGTGGAAAAGACATTGGTGGAATCGCAGGTCATCGCCTTGACCGGGCGCTCTGCCACGATCTCGGCCAGACGTGCGTCGTCCCAGGGTTCGCCCACCACCGGGCTATGGTCTATCTTGAAGTCGGCCGAATGGAAGACGCGTCCCGCTGGCGTGTCGATCACCAGGGCCGAGCTTTCCGGAATCGAATGCGACACGGGCACGAACTGCACCCTGAAGGGCCCCGCCTCGACTGCCGCCGGCCGCGCATCAACGGTCACGATCTGGTCGATGGGAAGGCCGGCCTCTTCAAATTTCAGCCGCCCTATGGTCGCTGTGAAGCGGCGCGCATAGACCTTCTTCTGCAACCGGGGCCAATGGTGACCCAAGGCGCCGATATGATCCTCGTGCGCATGGGTGATGAAGATCGCCTCAAGCCGGTCCAGCTTGTCGTGCAGCCACGAGATATCGGGCATGATCAGATCGACACCGGGCGACGTGTCCATGTCGGGGAAGGCCACGCCCAGATCGACAAGGATCAACCGTTCCCTGCCGATCGGACCGTAGCCATACACGTAGCAATTCATGCCGATCTCCCCGGCACCGCCAAGGGGAAGATAGATCAGCCGGTTTGCAGTCATTGGGTATCCTTGTTGTAGGCATTGATCAGGACAAGGCCATGGATGGTCAGGTCGTCCTCGATCGCATCAAACAGGTCGGTTCCTTGCGCGAACAGGGAAGCGAGACCACCTGTCGCAATCACTTTCATCGGCCTCTCGCGCTCGCGCCGCACCTCACGCACGATGCCCTCGACCAGGCCCACATAGCCCCAATACACGCCAGATTGCATGCAGGCCACCGTATTCGTGCCGATGGCCCGGGCCGGCTTCGCGACATCAATATGGGGGAGGGCTGCTGCGGCCATGTGCAGGGCCTCGAGCGACAGGTTCACGCCGGGGGCGATCACTCCGCCGACATAGGCGCCGTCGGTGTCCACCACGTCGAAGGTGGTGGCGGTGCCGAAATCCACCACGATCAGGTCGCCGCCGTGCCGGTCGTGGCCTGCAACCGTGTTCACCAGCCGGTCGGGGCCGACCGTCGTGCCCTGATCGACACGCGGCGCCACCGGCAGCTTGCAGTCGGGCTTGCCGACCACCAGCGGGCGGCAGTTGAAATAGCGGTCGCAGAGGACGCGCAAGTTGAAGACCACGCGCGGCACGGTCGACGAAATGATCGCTTCCGTAATGGTAGCCTTTGTTCCGGTCATGGTCATCAGCGAACAGAGCCAGACATAGTATTCGTCCGCCGTCCGCTTGTGATCGGTGGCGATCCGCCAGGTGGCGATGAAGCGCGCGCCGTCCCAGATCGAGAAGACAGTGTTGGTGTTGCCGCAGTCGATGGCAAGAAGCATGGGGGGCGTCTTTCGCTTTGGCAGCGGATCGGGGGTTTCACACCCCCGGTCCGCCGTAGAGTATCTTGCAAGGAGCAAGCCCAAGGTCGTTCAAAAGAACACCTCCGCCGCGGGGATGGCAACAGGGCCATCCTTCATCCGCAGGATCAGGTTGCCGTTTTCATCAATGGTCTCGAACCGCCCTTCGCGCGTCTCTGACCCGGTACGGGCACGGATCGTTTCGCCAAGGCGGGCGGCATGTGCCAGCCATGCGGTGCGAAGCGGGGCGAAACCCTGCGTCTGCAGGGTCTCTTCCCAGGCGGCAAAGGCGGGGGCGAGCGCATCAAGCAGGGTTTCCGGCAGGATTCGCAGGCCTGTCTCCTGCAAGAGCGAAACCGGCGGCACCGCGCCGGGTTCGACCATACTTGGGTCTGGGGCGGCGATCAGGTTCACGCCGATCCCGATGCAGAGCACGGGATCACGGCTGCCAAGGCCCTGGCTTTCCAGCAGGATGCCAGCGATCTTTCCCCCGTTGCACAGCACGTCATTCGGCCACTTCAGCGCGAAGCTGCCCGGAAGGCCTGTCAACCGCACCAATGCATCTCGCAGGGCCAACGCGGCAACGAAAGACCGCAATGCCACGGTCTCGGCGCGTTCTGCCGGTTTCAGCACCAGTGAGCCGTGAAAATTGCCCCGCGGGCTTGCCCAGGGGCGCGCCCTGCGGCCGCGACCGGCCGTCTGGATTCCGGCGAGGATCCAGGTCGGGCGCGACAGTCCAGGGGCGCGACGGAAGCCCTCGGCATTGGTGCTGTCGATTTCGGGCAGGACGATGCGCCCTGCCCCGCCTTCAGCGGACAAGCGCTTCGGCGGCCAGCGCCGCCGGACCCTCGATCCCGAACAGATTGATGACGCCCAGAAGCATGATCGCGGCCACGGCGACCAGCATGGCCCATTGCACCGGGGCCATGCGGCTGTCCACCGGATCCTGTTCGGCACCGAAGTACATGTAATAGACAAGGCGCAGGTAGTAGAAGGCCCCGATCACGCTTGCGATGGCGCCGGCCACGGCCAGCCAGACCATGCCCGCATCGACGGCCGCCTTCAGCACATAGAACTTGCCGAAAAAGCCCACCATCGGCGGAACGCCGGCAAGCGAGAACAGCAACACCAGCATCGCCAGGGCCTTCAACGGCTCTTTCTTCGCGAACTGGTTCAGGCCGGCGATATCCGAAACGGGGCGTCCGTCGCGTTCCATCGACAGGATGAAGGCGAAGGTGCCCACGTTCATCGTGACGTAGATCGCCATGTAGATCAGCGTGGCCTGCACGCCATAGGCCGTGCCGACCGCGAGGCCGATCAACGCATAACCCATATGGGCGATCGAGGAATAGGCCATAAGCCGCTTGATGTCGCGCTGGCCAATCGCCGCCACGGCGCCAAGGAACATCGACGCGACTGCAAGGCCCGCAAGCACCTGGCCCCACTGCGTCGGGATGCTGCCGAAGGCGTCCTGCGCCAGGCGAGCGATCAGCGCCATGGCTGCCACCTTCGGCGCGGTTGCGAAGAAGGCGGTGACTGGCGTGGGCGAGCCTTCATAGACGTCGGGCGTCCACATGTGGAAGGGCACGGCACTGACCTTGAAGGCCAAGCCTGACAGCATGAAAACCAGCCCGAAGAGCAAGCCCAGGGGCACGCCGTCCTTCACCGTGGACAGGATACCCGCGAACTGCGTGGTGCCGGCATAGCCATAGACCAGCGAGGCACCGTAAAGCAGAAGGCCCGAGGAGAGGGCGCCCAGAGTGAAGTATTTCAGGCCCGCTTCCGACGATTTCACGCTGTCACGCCGCATCGCAGCCACGACATAGAGCGACAGCGACTGCAGCTCGAGCCCCATGTAGAGCGTGATCAGGTCGGCGGATGAGACCATGACCATCATCCCCACCACCGCCAAGGTAACGAGTATCGGGTATTCGAAGCGCAGAAGATCGCGGCGGGTCATGTAGTCCTGGCTCATCACCAGCACTGCCGCCGCCGAAAGCAGGATCGTGACCTTGGCGAACCGGGCAAAGGGATCGTCGATGAACAGCCCGTTGAACACCGTGCGCTCGCCGGTGCCGGCGAAACCGATATAGAGGGCCAGCGCCACGAACAGCCCGGCCGTCGCCCATACCAGCGTCGGGGCCAGCCGGTCCCTGGTGGAATAGACCGCCACCATCAGCGCGGCCATCGCATAGCCCGACAGAAGGATCTCGGGCAGAAGGATGCGGAAATCTGCAGAGGTCATGTCGGGCTTCCTAGTGCATGGCCAGCGCCGCCGGATCGGCAGGCAGCGCGGCGTGATAGTCGGAGACGAGGGCGGCGACCGAGGGGCCGATGATGTCGGTCACAAGGCTAGGATACACGCCCAGGATCAGGGTCATGGCGATCAGGGGGGCGAAGATCGCCTTCTCGCGGCGGTCCATGTCGGTGATCGACTTCAGCGCCTCCTTGATCAGGTCGCCGAAGACGACCCGGCGGTAAAGCCACAGCGCATAGGCTGCCGACAGGATCACCCCCGTGGTGGCCACCGCCGCGACCCAGGTGTTGACCTGAAAGACGCCGACCAGGGTCAGGAACTCGCCGATGAAGCCCGAGGTGCCGGGCAGGCCCACGTTCGCCATGGTGAAGAACATGAAGACCAGCGCATAGGCCGGCATCCGGTTCACGAGCCCGCCGTAGGCGTCAATCTCTCGGGTGTGCATCCGGTCGTAGATCACGCCCACGCAAAGGAACAGGGCTCCCGAGATGAAGCCGTGGCTCAGCATCTGGAAGATCGCTCCATCCACGCCCTGCTGGTTCGCGGCGAAGATGCCCATGGTCACATAGCCCATGTGCGCGACCGAGGAATAGGCGATCAGCTTCTTCATGTCGGTCTGCGCCAGCGCCACCAGCGAGGTGTAGACGATGGCGATGGCCGAAAGCCACAGCACCAGCGGCGCCATCACGTCCGACCCCACCGGGAACATCGGCAGGCTGAAGCGCAGGAAGCCGTAGCCGCCCATCTTCAGAAGGATCGCGGCCAGCACCACCGATCCGGCGGTCGGCGCCTGAACGTGGGCATCCGGCAACCAGGTGTGCACCGGCCACATCGGCATCTTCACCGCGAAGCTGGCGAAGAAGGCCAGGAACAGCAGGGTCTGCAACCCGCCCACGACATGAATGCCGAGCAGGCTGAACGTCTCCGACCCGAAGTTGTGGGTCAGAAGTTTCACGATGTCAGTCGTGCCTGCGTCCATGTACATCGCGATCATCGCGACCAGCATCAGGACCGAGCCGAGGAACGTGTAGAGGAAGAACTTGAAGGCCGCGTAGATCCGGTCCTTGCCGCCCCAGATCCCGATGATCAGGAACATCGGGATCAGGCCCGCCTCGAAGAACAGGTAGAACAGCACCAGGTCCAGCGCCATGAAGACGCCCAGCATCAGCGTCTCAAGCACCAGGAAGGCGATCATGTATTCCTTCACCCGGTGCTCGACGTTCCAGCACGACCAGATGGTGATCGGCATCAGGAACGTGGTCAGCATGACGAAAAGGATCGAGATGCCGTCCACCCCCATCTTGTAGGTCAGGCCCAGAATCCACTGGCGTTCCTCGACGAACTGGAAGCCGGTGTTCGACGGGTCGAAGCGCAGCAGCACGAACAGCGAGATCACGAAGGTCGCGCTGGTGGTGAAAAGCGCAAGCCACTTGGCCCCGTTCCGTGCCGCCACGTCGTCGCCACGCAGGAACAGTGCAAGGATCAATGCCGCGACCAGCGGCAGGAAGGTGATGATCGAGAGAAGCTGGTTTTCCATGATCCCGCGCCCTTACTTCGCGCCGCCGAACAGCGTCATCCAGGTGACAAGGATCACGATCCCCAGCACCATCGCGAAGGCGTAGTGGAACAGATAGCCGGACTGAGCACGGCCTGCGAGGCGGGTGAAGAAGGGAATGATCCCCATGGCCACCCCGTTGATGGTGCCGTCGATGACCGCACCGTCGCCCCTTCTCCACAGGAAGCTACCCAGCCATTTCGCCGGTCGAACGAACACCCAGTCGTAAAGTTCGTCGAAATACCACTTGTTCAACAGGAACAGGTACAGCGGGCGCTGCTGGGCGGCCAGACGGCCTGGCAGGTCTGGACGGCGAATGTAGAACAGCCAGGCCACGGCAAAGCCGATCAACATGGCAACAAAGGGCGAGACCTTGACCCAAGCGGGCACAAGGTGCGCCGCATTGATCATGGTGGTCGGCGCATGTTCGGCCTTGGCGACCTTGGCTGCATCCAGCCGGCTGTCGACGAGCGCCTGTTCCTCCGGTGTGAAGGGCAGCATGAGCAGCGCCCCTTTCGGCGCCGCAGCAATGCCGTGCGCTGCTGCGCCATGGTCGGTTGCGGGCATGGTACCGCCTTCGGTGTCTGCGGCGGCCGCATCGCCATGGGCTTCGGCCGGGGCTTCCGCCCCATGGGCGGCAGTGTCGCCATGCGCGGCAACTTCCATTCCGAACCAGTTCCGCAGCGCAGTCTCGTCGCCGAAGAAGACCTTGTACCAGATCATGCCCGAGAAGACCGCCCCCAGTGCCAGAACCCCAAGCGGGATCAGCATGACCAGCGGGCTTTCGTGCGGCTCGTGGTGGTGGTCGTCGTGACCATGGGTCTCATGCACCGCGCCGTTGTGGTGGTCCTGGGCATGACCATGCGCGCGGCTTTCACCGTAGAAGGTCATGAACATCAGCCGCCAGGAATAGAAGCTGGTGAAGCAGGCGGCGATGACCAGCAGCCAGAAGGCATAGGACGAGCCGACATAGGCCGATTCAATGACCGCATCCTTCGACAGGAAGCCGGCAAAGCCGTAATGGGTCAGCGGGATGCCAACGCCAGTAATCGCCAGCGTCCCGATCATCATCGCCCAGAAGGTCAGCGGGATCTTCTTCCGAAGGCCGCCATAATTGCGCATGTCCTGTTCGTGGTGCGTGGCATGGATCACCGACCCGGCACCCAGGAACAGCATCGCCTTGAAGAAGGCATGGGTGAACAGGTGGAACATCGCCACCGGATAGACCCCCACGCCTGCGGCCACGAACATGTAGCCCAGCTGCGAGCAGGTCGAATAGGCGATCACGCGCTTGATGTCGTTCTGCACCAAACCCACGGTCGCCGCGAAGAAGGCGGTCGTCGCCCCCAGCACGGTAATGAAGGCTGTCGCCTGCGGCGCGTATTCGTAAAGCGGCGACATCCGGCAGACCAGGAAGACCCCTGCCGTCACCATGGTCGCGGCGTGAATCAGCGCGGAAACCGGCGTCGGGCCTTCCATCGCGTCGGGCAGCCAGGTGTGCAGGATCAGCTGCGCCGATTTCCCCATCGCCCCGATGAACAGCAGGACGCCCACCAGGTTCGCCGCGTTCCACTCTGACCACAGGAAGGTCAGGTTGGTCTCTGCCAGTGACGGAGCGGCAGCGAACACGTCGTCGAAGCGGATCGAGTCGGTCAGGAAGAACAGCGCCATGATTCCCAGCGCAAAGCCGAAGTCGCCGACCCGGTTGACCACGAAGGCCTTGATCGCAGCGGCATTGGCACTGGGCTTGCGATAGTAGAAGCCGATCAGCAGGTAGGAGGCGACGCCCACGCCCTCCCAGCCGAAGAACATCTGCACAAGGTTGTCCGCCGTCACCAGCGTCAGCATGGCGAAGGTGAAGAACGACAGATAGGCAAAGAAGCGGGCCTTGTAATGCTCGCCCTCGTGCCAGTTCTCGTCATGCGCCATGTAGCCGAACGAGTAGAGATGGACGAGCGCAGAAACCGAGTTCACCACGACCAGCATGATCGCGGTAAGCCGGTCAAGACGGATGGCCCATTCGCTGCCCAGCGTGCCGCTTTCGATCCAGCGGAGGATGACGATACGCTGAGTCTCGCCGTCGAAGGTCAGGAAGATCCACCAGGACAGTGCGGCGGCCAGGAACACCAGCGAGGTGGTGATGACCTGCCCGGCCTTTTCGCCGATGAGGCGCCAGCCGAAGCCGCAGATGATGGCCCCGATCAGGGGAGCGAAGAGGATGATCGTTGCCATGTCCTTAGCCCTTCATCACGTTCACGTCTTCCACCTCGATGGTGCCGCGGTTGCGGAAGAAGACGACAAGGATCGCAAGGCCGATGGCGGCCTCGGCGGCGGCGACGGTCAGGACGAACATGGTGAAGACCTGCCCTACCAGATCGCCGGAATAGGAGGAGAAGGCGACAAGGTTGATGTTGACCGCCAGAAGCATCAGTTCGATCGACATCAGGATGACGATCACGTTCTTCCGGTTCAGGAAGATCCCGAAGATCCCGATCACGAACAGGGCCGCGGCCACTGTCAGGTAATGTTCAAGTCCCACCATCTCTCGTTCCCTCCGGGTCTGAAGCCCGTTGTCGTTCCGTCGTTCGTTGCGTCAGGCCTGCCCGGCCAGATCGCAGGCGCAGTGGGTCAGCGGGATTCTGACCCGGCTGGCCCGGTATCCGCTGGCCCGCAGGCTGGCCTGAATGTCGCCCAGCGTCTGCGCTTCCTCATCCCACATCGCGCCGCGCATGATGGCCGCGGCGCCGGCCAGGGTGCCCTCGGCCGCACCCGGATTCACGCGCAAGGCGCGCCCCGACCGGCAGCTTGCCAGCACCATCTCGCCCGCAGCGTCGCGGTCGGATGCCGTCCAGAACAGCACCCAATCCCCGCGCGCCCCCTGATCCTGCAGCTCGACGACGCGGCCAGCTTCGTCCTCGCAGACAGGCAGACCTTGCAGGTCGGGCGTCCGCGCTCCGGCGGGCGCGACCAGCGCTGCGGTCAGAACAAGGGGAGCAGCAGCGTTCATCACAACCCCTGCCCCGGTTTGACGTCCTTCAGCTCCATCGCCTTGGCCGGGTCGCGCCACATCTGGGCCAGAACGTTCTGCCGCTTAATGTCCTTGCGGTGCCGCAGCGTCAGCAGGATCGCCCCGATCATCGCCACCAGAAGGATCAGGCCGGCCAGCTGGAACAGCAGGAAATAGCGGTCGTAAAGGATAAGGCCCAGCGCACGGGTATTCTCTACCTCGGTGGCAGAAGGCGCGACGGCCTTGCGCAGCGCCTCGGCCTGGTCCGCGACCTGCCAGACGCCGACGCCGATTGCCACCTGCATCAGCAGGACAACACCGATCAGCAAGCCCAGCGGCATGTAGCGCGCAAGTTCGCCCTTCAGCGCGGCGAAGTCGATGTCCAGCATCATCACGACGAACAGGAAAAGAACCGCCACCGCGCCGACGTAGACGATTACCAGAAGCATCGCCACGAACTCGGCCCCAAGCAGCACGAACAGGCCCGACGTCGAAAGGAAGGCAAGGATCAGCCACAGCACCGAATGCACCGGATTGCGGCTCAGCGTGACCATCAGGCCGGCCGTCACCGTCGTCGCGGCAAAGGCGTAAAAGGCGAAATCGAAGACGGTCATGCGTCTTTCTCCTCAGGTTCGTCAGTCTCGGCAAAGACGGCTTGCGCAATCTCAAGCGCCTTCTGCATGGCGGGCAGGCCGCCGAACATCGACATCTGCCAGATCACTTCCGCGATCTCGCGCTTGGTGGCCCCGGCGGCAAGGGCGTTGCGGATCGTCATCCGCAACTGCGGCTCGCCCGCCGGGCCAAGCACGGTCAGGGCAGCGATGGTTATCAGAAACCGGGTGCGGGCATCCAGCCCTTCCGGGTTGAAGGTCTTTCCGAACCACATCTCCAGAAGCTCTCTGGGCATGGCGGGAAAGAACTTTTCAAACGACTTCGGGTCGAAGTTCTCCATGCCCGGCATGAAGGCCTGGGCCATCTTCTGGCCCTGCTCCATCCAGGCAGCGAACATCTTGGCGAAATCGTCGGTCATCACCCAAGGGCCTCAGCGGTACGGGGCGTCGATTTCCAGGTTTCGGGCGATCTCGGCTTCCCAGCGCTCGCCGTTCGCAAGGAGTTTTTCCTTGGTGTAGAACAGCTCTTCGCGGGTCTCGGTCGAGAATTCGAAGTTCGGGCCTTCGACGATGGCATCGACGGGGCAGGCTTCCTGGCAGAAGCCGCAGTAGATGCACTTGGTCATGTCGATGTCATAGCGCGTGGTGCGGCGGCTACCGTCTTCGCGCGGTTCGGCGTCGATGGTGATGGCCTGCGCCGGGCAGACGGCTTCGCACAGCTTGCAGGCAATGCAGCGTTCCTCGCCGTTCGGGTAGCGGCGCAGCGCATGTTCGCCGCGGAAGCGGGGCGACAGCGGCCCCTTTTCGTGCGGGTAGTTCACGGTGGCCTTGGGGGCGAAGAAATACTTCAGGCCCAGGGCGAAGCCCTTGATGAAGTCGGTCAGAAGGAAATAGCGGGTCGCGCGATTCCAGTCGATGTTCGCCATCGTCAGCCTCCAATCGTCCAGCGGGCCCAGAAGCCGCCGAGCACTTCGAACTTCGCGAGGAAGGCCACGATCACCACCCAAGCCAGCGACATTGGCAGGAACACCTTCCAGCCGATCCGCATCAGCTGGTCATAGCGGTAGCGGGGCACGATCGCCTTCACCATGGCGAACATGAAGAAGAAGAACCACATCTTCGCCACCATCCACCACCAGCCATCGGCAAGGCCCGGGATGGGCGAGAGCCAGCCGCCAAAGAACAGAAGGCTGATCAGCGCGCACATCAGGAAGATGGCGATGTATTCGCCGGCCATGAACAGCAGATACGGCGTCGAAGAATATTCGACCATGAAGCCTGCCACGAGTTCCGATTCCGCTTCCGGCAGGTCGAAGGGCGGACGGTTGGTTTCCGCCAGCGCCGAGATGAAGAACAGGAACACCATCGGCAGGTGCGGCAGCCAGTACCAACCGAACAGGCCATAGCCGGTATCCTGGGCCGCGACGATGGCGCTGAAGTTCATGGCCCCGGTCGAGATGATGACACCAATGATGATGAGGCCCAGCGAGACCTCGTAGGAAATCATCTGCGCCGCAGAGCGGAGACTGCCGAGGAAGGCGTATTTCGAGTTCGAGGCCCAGCCGCCCATGATGACGCCATAGACCTCTAGCGACGACACGGCAAAGACGAACAGGATCGCAACGTTGATGTTGGCCAGCACCCAGCCGTCATCGAACGGGATCACCGCCCAGCCCAGCATCGCCAGGACAAAGGACAGCATCGGCGCCAGGAAGAACACCGGGCGGTCCACCCCGGCGGGAATCACGATCTCCTTCACCACATATTTCAGTGCGTCGGCTACCGACTGCAGCAATCCGAAGGGCCCCACCACGTTGGGGCCGCGACGCATCTGCACGGCGGCCCAGACCTTGCGGTCGGCATAGACCAGGAACAGCAGGCTGATCATCACGAATGCCACGATCAGAAGGCTTTGTGCCGCAATCAGCACCGCCGTTCCGAACCCCGTGGAAAGAAACTCCGACATTTCAGCCCCTCATCCTCAAACCGTCGGTATTCCAAGCTCTGCGCATTCTGCCACCGCCACCGCCGCGTCGATGGTCCGCAGGCCCTGCGGCTGCCCGGGCGAGATGAGATAGACCGCATCCCCGACCCATGACCGCCCTTCCCTTCTGACTATGGTTCGCACCTGCCGCGCGAACCCGTATCCCCGATCCAGCGCATATTGCGCCGCCGCACAGCGGCCATAGGCCTCGACCTCTGCCCTGCCTGCCGGGCCACGCATGGCGACGGTCAGACTGACCAGGTCGTCGGTCAAGGGGGTCGCCTGAACCCCCTCATAGACCGGCTGGCCGCGTCCCTCTGACACCTCCGCCGCGGGCGCGCAAGCCCCCAGCGCCGCAGTCGCGGTGCCGAGGGTGGCGATCAGGGTCAGCGGGTGCTGCATGGCTTACTCCGCCGCCATCGGCGCAGCCGCCCGTGCCTTGGCCATCGCCGAGAGTTCCGCCATGACCGAGGAGGCCCGCGCGATAGGGTTCGTCAGGTAGAAGTCGCGGATCGCATTGCGGAACGTGGCCTTGGCCATGGGTTTCAGTTCAAGCGGCTGCCAGGCGTTCTCGGCCACCTCGTCTATCCGCCCCAGAAGCGGGTGCGCCGTGATCAGCGCACTACGCAACTGCGCCAGGCTGTCCCAAGGCAGCGTCGCCCCCAGCTCCGCCGAGAGCGCCCGCAGGATGGCCCAGTTCTCCTTTGCCTCGCCCGGGGCAAAGCCGGCGCGGAACGCAAGCTGCGGCCGCCCCTCGGTGTTGACGAACAGGCCGTTCTCCTCCGTCCAGGCCGCGCCCGGCAGGATGATGTCCGCCCGGTTCGCACCACGGTCGCCGTGGCTGCCCTGATAGATGACGAAGGGCGCATTGGTCCCGTCGCGGGTGATTTCCACCTCGTCGGCGCCGAGGTTGTAGATCACCTCGGCCCCGTTCACCGCCATCGAAAGCCCGCCATCCGTCACCGCGCCCACATCCATCGCGCCCACGCGCGACGCCGCCGTATGCAGGATCAGAAGCTTCGACTTGGAATTCTCGGCCAGCTTCATCGCATGGGCCAGAACCGCCTCGCCATCGGCCTCGTTGATCGCGCCCTGGCCGACGATGACCAGGCTGGGCTTGGCCTTCGTCTCGTCGGCGAACGCCTGCGATGCCAGCCTTTCCAACGCAGCGCGGTCAGTACCGATGTGGTCGTAGTCATAGGTCAGATCGGCCGCTTCACCGACCAGCCTGACAGTCGCGCCGGCCAGCCAGGCCTTGCGGATTCGGGCATTCAGAACGGCGGCTTCCACGCGCGGGTTCGTTCCGATCAGCCAGATCGCCCTTGCGCCGTCGATATCCTCGATCTTCGCGGTACCGACATAGCCCGAACGGTTGCCGGCGGGCAGCTTCGCGCCGTCGGTGCGGCATTCGACGCGCCCACCCAAACCCTCGATCAGCTGCTTCAGCGAATAGATCGCCTCGACCGGGGCCAGATCGCCAACCAGCGCGGCGACCTTCTTGCCTTTCATCGCCTCGGCCGCCTTGGCCAGGGCCTCGGCCCATGTCGCCTTCCGCAGCTTGCCGTTTTCGCGAACGTAAGGCACGTCCAGCCGCTGGCGGCGCAGCCCGTCCCAGACGAAGCGGGTCTTGTCACTGATCCATTCCTCGTTCACGCCGTCATGGTTGCGCGGCAGGATACGCATGACCTCGCGGCCCTTGGTGTCGACCCGAATGTTGGACCCCAGCGCGTCCATCACGTCCACGGTCTCGGTCTTGGTCAGCTCCCAGGGCCGGGCGGTGAAGGCATAGGGCTTGGAGGTCAGCGCGCCGACCGGGCAAAGGTCGATGATGTTGCCCTGCAGGTTCGAATCCAGCGTCATGTTCAGATAGCTGGTGATCTCGGCATCTTCGCCGCGGCCGGTCTGGCCCATCTGGGTGATGCCGGCAACCTCGGTGGTGAAGCGCACGCAGCGGGTGCAACTGATGCAGCGGGTCATCGCCGTCTTGACCAGCGGGCCCAGATCCAGATCCTCTGACGCCCTCTTGGGTTCCCGATAGCGGCTGAAGTCCACGCCATAGGCCATGGCCTGATCCTGCAGGTCGCACTCGCCGCCCTGGTCGCAGATAGGGCAGTCAAGCGGGTGATTGATGAGCAGGAACTCCATCACCCCTTCCCGCGCCTTCTTCACCATTGGCGACTTGGTCTTGACCACCGGCGCCTCGCCGTTCGGACCCGGCCGCAGATCGCGCACCTGCATCGCGCAGCTGGCTGCGGGCTTCGGCGGGCCGCCCACCACCTCGACCAGGCACATCCGGCAGTTGCCCGCGATCGACAGGCGTTCATGGTAGCAAAAGCGCGGGATCTCCACCCCTGCGACCTCGGCCGCCTGGATGATGGTCATCGCGCCATCGACCTCGACCTCGATCCCGTCGATGTTGATTTTCCTGAGATTGGTCATGGCCTTGCTCCGCCGTCCCTTCTGTGCACCCGCAGTCTCCTTGCGGCAGCAGTTCGTTCTGTTCGTCCCCGGCGCAGGCATGGCAGCCGTGGCCATTCCATGATGCCGGGATAAATCCATTGCGCCCCCGGCCCAGCCGCGACGACACCGGGGCTGGCGCCCCACGGGCATTCGGGCATGACGGGGGCCATGGTCATCATTTCGTCGACCTCAGAAGCTGGCCGACCAGGCTGCCCTTGGCGATCTCTTCTTCGCCGATGGCGCAATAGACGTCGGTCTTGCCCGGCTCGGCCCCACGCTCCTTCAGGATCGCGGCCGCCAGCGCCTTGCCGCGCGCCTTTTCCTCCTTCGAGGTCACGAAGGCGCGGATTTCCTTGGCGGAATAGCCCTTCTTCAGCGCATAGTCGCGCAGCTTGGCCAGTTCGTTCAGCGCGCGCAACTTTCGCGGCTCGATGGTCGGGCAGTTGTCGGCGATGGCATCACCGATGAAACCCTGAAGCAGGGTTTCGTTGATGTAGGGTTCTTCGTTGATCGGCACCAGCGCCAGCGCCGGCGTTGCGGCGAGGGTGGCGCAAAGGGTCAGAATCCTGAACGGGCGCATGAGTGTCTCCTTGGCTGCTCGTGCCGCAGAGATGGAGGCGACGCCCCCTGATATGCCATGACAGACCGCTTTTCTCAGCGGTTTGTGATCCGTGAAGACCGCGCCAGTCATGCAAAGCCCCCCGGATAGACCCATTCCCCCGTCACGCGATCGTAGCGGTCATAGATCGTGGACCGCACACCCCGCGGTCCGCACTGGGCATCTGCAAACTTCCGCGCGACGGCCCCTTCCCACATGGCGAAGGGCTGGCCGTTCTTCGTGACGCGCACCGGGCCGCTTGCGGCAACCGGCACCGTCTGCGGTGCCGTCGCCACGCAGGCAGCCTGAGCCATCATCAGCGAAAGGGCCAGCGCCATCCGCATCACTCCGCCGCAACGGCCGAGATGCGCCCGGTCTTGCGGGCCTTGATGCGGTCCTCGATTTCGTCGCGGAAGGCGCGGATCAGGCCCTGGATCGGCCAGGCCGCCGCATCGCCAAGGGCGCAGATCGTGTGCCCCTCGACCTGCTTGGTCACCGACAGAAGCATGTCGATCTCCTCGATCTCCGCCTCGCCGCGCACCAGCCGGTCCATGACCCGCATCATCCAGCCCGTGCCTTCCCGGCATGGGGTGCACTGGCCGCAGGATTCATGCTTGTAGAACTTCGACAGGCGCCAGATCGCCTTGATGACATCGGTGGACTGGTCCATGACGATCACTGCCGCCGTCCCGAGGCCGGACCGCTGCTCGCGCAGCCAGTCGAAATCCATGATCGCATCGTCGCATTGCGACTGGGTCAGCAGCGGAACCGACGAGCCGCCCGGAATGACCGCCTTCAGGTTCTTCCACCCACCGCGCACGCCGCCGCAGTGTTCCTCCAGAAGCTGCTTCAGGGGAATCGACATCGCCTCTTCGACGACGCAGGGATAGTTCACATGTCCCGAGATGGCGAACAGCTTAGTGCCGGCATTGTTCGGCCGCCCAAAGCCCGCAAACCATTCCGGCCCCCGGCGCAGGATCGTGGGCACGACTGCGATGCTTTCCACGTTGTTCACCGTGGTCGGGCAGCCATAAAGACCGGACCCGGCCGGGAAGGGCGGCTTCATCCGGGGCATGCCCTTCTTGCCTTCCAGGCTTTCGAGCAGTGCCGTTTCCTCGCCGCAGATGTAGGCCCCGGCGCCATGGTGCAGGTAAAGGTCGAAATCCCAGCCCGACTTGGCCGCGTTCTTGCCCAGGAGGCCCGCGTCATAGCATTCGTCGATCGCGGCCTGCAGCACCTCGCGCTCGCGGATGTATTCGCCGCGGATGTAGATATAGCAGGTGTGTGCCCCCATCGCGAAGGACGCGATCAGCGCCCCCTCGATCAGCGTGTGGGGGTCATGCCGCATGATTTCGCGGTCCTTGCAGGTGCCGGGCTCCGACTCGTCGGCATTGATCACCAGGTAGGAGGGCCGTCCGTCCGACTGCTTGGGCATGAAGGACCATTTCAATCCCGTCGGGAAACCAGCCCCCCCGCGCCCGCGCAGGCCGGATGCCTTGACCTGCTCGATGATCGTGTCGCGGCCGCGCTTGATGATTTCGGCAGTGCCGTCCCAATGGCCGCGCTTCATAGCGCCCTTCAGGCTGCGGTCGTGCATCCCGTAAAGGTTTGTGAAGATACGGTCCTGATCGCGTAGCATTGCAGCCTTCCTAACCCCGGCGTCCCCGCCAGATCTGATACGTCACCACAAGGGCCCATAGAAACGCGGCCAGTGCGGCAAAATCGAACAGGAAGACGTAGCGCGTCTCCCACCCCAAGCGGCCGCCCAGCCATTGCACCCCCATCCACAGAAGCATCGTCACCGCCAGCACGATGCCGACCAGCCGCGCCTGGGCTGCCCGCTTTAGGTCCTGGGGATCGGGGCGATTCATTGGTGGCCCTAGTAATTGTTGGTCTTCGCGCGTTCGCGAAAGGCTTCCAGCCCCTCGCTCACGATGATCTTCGCCTGCACCACCCAGCGGTCTCGGACGATGCGGCCCTTGAAATTCTCCATTTCGGCATCGACCAGAACGATATCATCATCGCTCCAGCCTGCGATCTGGTCGAAGTGATAGAAACCAAGGGAATTCAGCAGCTTTTCCAGTGCGGGACCGATTCCCTCGATCTCCTTCAGGTCGTCAGCCCTGCCATTGCGCGGCGCTTGCAGCCGTTGCGGCCCGACGGGCGCGGCGGCAGCAGCCAAGGGGGCTGCGGGCGCGGTCACCGGCTGCATCGACGCGACGGCGGCTGATGCTTCGGGGGCCGGCACGATCTTGCGAACGCGCGGGCCGGGCTGGGCAGGGGCGGTTGCGCCCCAGGGCATGCCCAGGATCAACCCTACAAGAACGGCAAGGACACCGCCAAGGAAGGCTGCCGGAAACAGATCGAACTTGCCGACGACAACCAGGGCACCAAAGGCCACAAGGCCTGCCGCCGCTCCGATCGCCCACCCCCCGAGATTCGGGGCATTCAAATTCTCAGCCTTGCGCATCTGCCGTCCCTCTCTGTGGTGCCCGTTGCGGGCTGTGTCAGTCTTCTCGTCCTTCCCTTACACCTTCGCTGCGCGGTGGGCGTCCTCGACCGAACCGCCCGCAGCCAGAACCTTCGCCTGCGCCACCCAGTTATCGCGGGTGACTCGGCCCTTGAACCCTTCCAGATTGGCATCGACCCAGGCCACTTCGGCCGGCGTCCAGGCAGCGATCTGGTCGAAATGCCAGAAGCCAAGTTTCTGACACAGCGCCTGCAATTTCGGCCCGACACCGCTGATCATTGTCAGGTCATCGCCCTTGCCATCGCGCGGCTCGGCAAGCGTCGCAGGCTTTACCCCTGCGGCCGCAGGGGTATCCGGGGCCGCAGCACCAGCCGGCGCCTTGGCCTTTGCAGCAGGCCTAGCCGCCTTGGCAGACTTGCCGAGCCACGGCATCGAAAGCGGCACTTCCGTTCCGTCGATCCGCTTCACCGTGTCGCCGATATCCACCGCCAGCTGCACACTGGCGTTGTATTGTGTCCGGCCGCTCTCGAACTCGGTCAGGCTGGTCAGCCCCGCCGCGGGTTCCGCCGCATAGCGCCCGATCTGCGAACCGGGCACCGGAACCTCTCCGACCGAGAAACGCGCGATCAGCTCGCGCAGTTTCCCGGCGGTGAGATCCTCGTAGTAATCCTTGCCGATCTGGGCCATGGGTGCATTGGCACAGGCACCCAGGCATTCGACCTCTTCCCAACTGAACTTGCCGTCCGCACTCAGCGTGTGGGGTGTCGGCGCGATCAGTTCCTTGCAGACCGCGATCAGATCCTCGGCACCGCAGATCATGCAGCTCGTGGTGCCACAGATCTGGATGTGGGCCACGCTGCCCACCGGCTGCAACTGGAACATGAAGTAGAACGTCGCCACCTCAAGCGCCCGGATGTAGGGCATGCCCAGCATGTCCGCGACATATTCGATGGCAGGACGGGAAAGCCAGCCTTCCTGCTCCTGCGCGCGCCACAGAAGCGGAATGATCGCCGATGCCTGCCGGCCCTCGGGGTATTTGGTGATCTGGCCTTTTGCCCATTCCAGATTCGCCGGGGTGAAGGCGAAGCTTTCGGGCTGGGTATGGTGAAGGCGGCGCAGCATGGCTCAGAAATATCCCCTGGCGAAGGTCAGGACCACGGCGGCCACGGCGCCCGAGACGGCGCCCATGACCAGCTTGTGGCCGTAGCGTGAACCGATCACCCCGGCGAGGCCCGAGGCCGCGCCCAGGATCAGGGCCCACAGATTGATCGTCACGTCCGGCATCAGCGGTCGATCTCGCCGAAAACGATGTCCAGCGTCCCGATGATCGCGCTGACATCGGCCAGCTGGTGGCCGCGGCACAGCCAGTCCAGCGATTGCAGATGCGGATAGCCCGGCGCACGGATCTTGGCGCGATAGGGACGGTTGGTGCCGTCGGCGACAAGATATACCCCGAACTCGCCCTTCGGCGCCTCGACTGCGGCATAGACCTCACCGGCGGGGACGTGGAAGCCCTCGGTGTAAAGCTTGAAGTGATGGATGAGGGCCTCCATCGAGGTCTTCATGTCGCCCCGCTTCGGGGGCGTGATCTTGCCGCGGGCCAGCACGTCGGTCTGTGCGGCCGGCTCGCGCAGCTTGGCGATGGCCTGACGGATGATCTTCGTCGACTCGCGCATTTCCGCCATGCGGCAGAGATAGCGGTCATAGCAGTCGCCGTTCTTGCCGACGGGGATCTTGAAGTCGAACTCGTCGTAGCATTCGTAGGGCTGGGCGCGGCGCAGGTCCCAGGCCAGACCCGAACCGCGCACCATCACACCGGAATAGCCCCACTGCTGGATGTCCTTTTCCGTGACCACGCCGATATCGGCATTGCGCTGCTTGAAGATGCGGTTTTCCGTCAGCAGGCCGTCGATGTCGTCCAGCACCTTGGGGAAGGCCTCGGCCCAGGCCTCGATGTCGTCGATCAACTGCGGCGGCAGATCCTGATGCACTCCGCCTGGGCGGAAATAGGCCGCGTGCAACCGGGCGCCGCAGGCGCGTTCGTAGAAAACCATCAGCTTCTCGCGTTCCTCGAAGCCCCAGAGCGGCGGGGTCAGCGCGCCTACGTCCATCGCCTGGGTGGTCACATTCAGAAGATGGTTCAGGATGCGCCCGATCTCGGAATAGAGAACCCGGATCAGACTTGCGCGGCGCGGCACCACCGTGCCGGTCAGCCGCTCGATCGCCAGGCACCAGGCATGTTCCTGGTTCATCGGCGCCACATAGTCCAGCCGGTCGAAATAGGGCAGGTTCTGCAGATAGGTGCGGCTTTCCATCAGCTTTTCGGTGCCGCGGTGCAGCAGACCGATATGCGGGTCGCAGCGTTCGACGATCTCGCCGTCCAGCTCCAGCACCAGCCGCAGCACGCCGTGCGCCGCCGGGTGCTGGGGTCCGAAGTTGATGTTGAAGTTGCGGATGCGCTGCTCGCCGGTCTCGAAATCGGTCGAGCCATCGTCATAGACCGTCTTGCGGATATCGCCGTCCATCAAACCGTCTCCTCTGCCCCGGTCCCGGCCTTCGCCATGGCCTTCGGCACGAATTTATCCCAGCGCACCAGAGCGCGCTGATGCCGCCCCTCGCCGATCATGTCCACCCCGTCATGGGCGCGAACCCTGAACCACACGAACCTGCCCTCGACGGCCGTCACTTCGGTCTCGACCTTCACCGTCAGGCCAGGAGGCGTGGGCGCAACGTGACTGACATCGACATACGTTCCCAGCGAGCCCTCGCCCTCTTCGTAATGGGGGGCAAGCTGCTCGATGCAGGCCCATTCCATCAGGCCCACCATGTAGCCCGTGGCAAAGACGCCCGGCATCGCCCGGAAAAACGCCGACTCCGGGTAAAGGGCCGGCACCGTGTGGCCGGCACCGATCCGGTGGCGGAACTCTGCCCGGTCGCCGATGGCAAGGCCCGGTTTCATTTCGCCTCGGCCTTCTGGTCGCCGGGAAGGATGTATTCAGCCCCTTCCCAGGGCGACATGAAATCGAACTGCCGGTATTCCTGAACCAGCTTCACGGGCTCGTAGACGACACGTTTCAGCGCCTCGTCATAGCGAACCTCGGTGTAGCCCGTGGTCGGAAAGTCCTTGCGCAGCGGATAGCCGCGGAAGCCGTAGTCGGTCAGGATGCGGCGCAAGTCGGGGTGGCCCGAGAAGAGGATGCCGAACATGTCGAACACCTCGCGCTCGAACCAGTTGGCGCTGGGGTGCAGTTCGGTGATCGAAGGTACCATCCCGTCTTCGCGCACTGCCACCTTCAACCGGATGCGGTGGTTCCGATACATTGACAGGAAATGATAGACCACATCGAACCGCTGAACCCGTTCGGGGTGATCGACGGCAGTGATGTCGACCAGCGTCGAGAACCGGCAAGCCGGATCGTCGCGCAGGAACTCCACCAGCGATTCCAGATTGGCCAGGTTCGCAACGACGGTAAGCTCGCCATGAGCGATGGTATGGGACATCACCGCCTCGGGCTGCTTCAGCTCGATGATCCCGGCCAGTTCCTGAAGGGCTTCGTTCATGATTACCTCACCAGGGTGCCGGTGCGGCGGATCTTCCGCTGCAACTGAAGAATGCCGTAAAGCAGCGCCTCTGCCGTGGGCGGGCAGCCCGGCACATAGACATCCACGGGGACGATCCGGTCGCAGCCGCGCACCACCGAATAGCTGTAGTGGTAGTAGCCGCCCCCGTTGGCGCAGGAGCCCATGCTGATGACGTAGCGCGGCTCTGGCATCTGGTCATAGACCTTGCGCAGCGCCGGCGCCATCTTGTTGGTCAGCGTGCCCGCCACAATCATCAGGTCCGACTGCCGCGGGCTGGCGCGCGGCGCGGTGCCGAAGCGTTCCAGGTCATAGCGCGGCATCGAGGTATGCATCATCTCGACCGCGCAGCACGCGAGGCCGAAGGTCATCCAGTGCAGCGACCCGATCCGCGCCCAGTTGATGATGTCCTCGGTCGAGGTCAGGATGAAGCCCTTGTCCGACAGCTCGCGGTTCAGCGCCTGGACGGCGACCTCGTGGTCAGCGGCGGCGGTGTTGGCTCCGGTCATCACTCCCATTCCAGCGCCCCCTTCTTCCATTCATAGGCGAAACCGACGGTCAGCACGGCCAGGAACAGCATCATCGACCAGAAGGCCGCCATGGAAAGTTCGCCGAAGGCGACTGCCCAGGGGAACAGGAAGGCCACTTCCAGGTCGAAGATGATGAACAGGATCGACACCAGGTAGAACCGCACGTCGAACTTCATCCGCGCGTCGTCGAAGGCGTTGAAGCCGCATTCGTAGGCACTGACCTTTTCGGGATCCGGGTTACGGACGGCCAGGACCGCCGCGGCAAGGATCAGGACCAGACCCAGGCCAACGGCAATACCCAGAAGAATGAGTATGGGAAGATACTCTCGGAGAAGCAGATCCACGAGGGGCTCCTTGATGCTGGCGACACGCGAGCAGCGCGGACTCTGATGGCCCGCTTCGTCTCACGGTCCGTTTACTCCGCCCCCCCGGCGGGGTCAACCGAACCCGGTGGGGATTCCGGCCTTTGCAGATGCAGAAATTTCCGGAAGCCATAGCATTATTCTCGGAAATTCTGCAACGCATCCGCCGCCTTGTCGGGCCCGCGCGGCAAGGCTGAGGCCGCGCAGGGGGCCAGCTCCCGACCCTCAGCGCAAGAGCGGGCCGCCCTTGTCGCGGACTTGCCTTGTCGCGGACTTGGGCTACCGGACGACGATTTCGCCGATGCGCCCTGCACCTGCCCATTGCTGCCGCGGCCGCGACGCCCCTGACAGCCGCCACCGGGCCATGGCCCCCGCTGCAATCGAATCGCGCATCGCCAACGGAAAGCCGCGCCACGGTCAGATCCTGTCCGACACCTCCTGCGGGCCGCCGGCCAACCGGCTGGAGCGCCGGGGGTTCCACCCCCGGACCCCCAGTGTATTTGAGAAGAAGCAAATCCAATTGCTCCTTGCAAAATATTCCCCGGGGGGGTGGGGTCAGAATGCCTCCAATCGACGCGGAGGAGGCGAATGCCGATGACGAGCCGAAGGAGTTGCGGCGCAAGCCGCGCGTTTGAATGGCGGCGGGTCACCGGGTGGAAGGCCTGCCCTCTGATCCATTCCCTCCTTCCAGACAAGCCGCGCGTGTCGGGTGGATGCGCAGGGTACTCGGCGGCATCTCCCGGGTTTTGAGAACCGGCGCGTCGTGGCGCGATCTGTCGCAGCGCAATGCTCTCCGCACAACCATCCATAAACGCTTCAAGCGGTGGGCCATTGCGGGGGTCTGGGTTCAGGCCTTTGAAACGCTGGCCGATAGACACCCCGACAGCATGCAGGTCATCGCCGACTCGATCATCCGTGCCCATCAATCATCCGTGCCCATCAATGGGCCGCAGCCCCCAAGAAGGGACGAGGCCCGCCCCTCGGTCTGACGACGGCGAGGCCCTCCGACAAGACAGCGGTTGCAGACCTGATCGCCGCACGCAGAGGGCGCGGTCGCATCCCCGTCTAGCGTAACCGAAAGGTGCGACGGCCGGTCGATCCCGGTCTTTGCCGCCAGCGTAACCTCGTCGACCGCTTCTTCAACAAGCCCAAGCACTTCGGCAAGATAGCCAAACGTCACGAAAAGTCAGGGCGAAACGACCTCGCCGCCGTCCTCGTGGCCTGCGCAAGGCTCTGGGCCCGATATCATGAGGCTGCATCCTAGTCCGCGGCCGGAGCAGCCAGGGTATCAAGCCGCTCGGCCCGTGCCGCGCGCGCCACCTCTTCGCCGATGATGCGGGCGATCTGGGCCACATCGTCAGGCGTAAAGGTCAAGGGCAGGCGCATGTCGATCAGGCCGGCCAGTACACGGTCGGTCTGCGGCAAGGTCTCGGGCGCGGCATAGCGCCAGTGGGCATAACGGCTGGTGAAGCCCTTCGGATCGGCTGCGCCGAACCATTTCAATTCGACCCCCCGGGCCGCCGCACCCGCGACAAAGGCGGCCACCCGCGCCGGATCCCAGCCCGGCAGCAGAAACTGGAAGGACGAGCCGACATAATCCTCATGCTGCGGTCGCGGGATCAGCCTGATCTCCGCCACGCCGGCAAGGCCCTTTTCCATCCCCTGGTAGAGCACCCGCCACCGTGCCCGTCGATCGTCCAGCAGCGCAATCTGCGGTCGCAGGATCGCCGCACGCAGGTTGTCCATCCGGCTTGAGACGTTGGGAACCTCGAGCTTCAGCGACTCGAACACCTCGGGCGGGGGTGCGGCGCGGTGACGAGCGTAAAGCATGTAGGAGCCCGACAGCAGCACCGCCCGCGCGGCAAGCTCGGCATCGTCCGTGACAAGCAGGCCGCCCTCGCCAGAATTCATGTGCTTGTAGGTCTGCGTCGAATAGCATCCGATCGCGCCGTGCCGCCCTGAGGGCACGCCGCGCCACTTCGCTCCCATCGTGTGCGCGCAATCCTCGATCACCCGCACACCCAACCGATCGCAAAGTGCCACCAGCGAATCCATGTCGCAGACATGGCCGCGCATGTGCGACAGAAGCAGGATCCTTGCGCCACTGGCCTTCGCCTGCGCCTCCAGATGTCCAAGATCGATGGTCAGATTCTCGGTCACCTCCACGAAGACGGGCCGCGCGCCGAGACTGGCAATCGCACCCGGCACCGGGGCAAGCGTGAAGGCATTTGACAGCACCGGATCCCCCGGTTTCACCTGACATGCCCGCAACGCACAGGCCATCGCCGCCCCGCCGGAAGCCAGCGCCAGACAATAGCGCGCGCCGACATAGGCCGCGAAGTCCTGTTCCAGTGCTGCCGTCTCGGCCACCTCGCCGGCCACCGTGTTGTAGCGGTGCAGCCGCCCATGCCGCAGCACCGCCAAGGCCGCTTCGATCCCCGCCTCGGGGATCGGCTCCTGCTGCGTGAAGCTTCCGCTGAACCGCTCGCTCATGCCTTCTCTGCCCGTTTCAACAGTGCAAACAACACGGTCGTCGCCGCCATGAACCCAGCCGCTACCCAATAGGCAACATCGGTCGAGCGCCAGGCCCGTTCTTCAGCCCAGAAATGCCCGAAAAGGAAGGCGAAGAACACCGTGCCGAACAGCATTGCCACATTGGTCACCGCCGAGATGCCGCCCTGCAGCTCGCCTTGCGCATCCTCGGGCACGCGTTTCGTCAGCATCGCCGTCATCAGGGGATGCACGAACCCTTCCGGTCCGTGCAGGATCATGAGCGCAAAGACGCCAAGGACCGTTCCGACGAAACCGTAGCCCAGCACCACCAGCGTCGCGCAGACCAGCCCGAACATGGCCACCCGCCATTCGCCGAACCGCGCCGCAGCCGGGCCGGTGAGAAACCCCTGAAAGCCCCCCGCGATCAATCCGAAGATCGCCAGAGTCAAGCCCACCATCGCCTCGGACCAACCGAACTTGGCGATGCCCCAGAAGGTCCAGATTGCCGGGTAGACGGCGGTCGAAAAGAAGAACAGCCCCATGACCAGCACCATCGGCAGCACGCCGGGGTAGCTGGCAAAAACCCGGAATGCACCGAAGGGGTTGGCGCGCCACAGTTCGAACTTCCGCCGGTTGGCCGGGGCAAGCGACTCTGGCAGAACCAGCAGGCCATAGACGAAATTCAAGAGCGAGATCCCCGCCGCCACCCAGAACGGCACCCGCGGCCCGAACTCGCCCAGAAGGCCCCCGATCGCAGGTCCGATGACAAACCCCACCCCGAAAGCCGCCCCCATGTAGCCATAGACGCGCGCCCGGTCCTCGGGCGCGGTCACGTCGGCGATGAAGGCCGACGCGATGATCCAGCTGGCACCGCAGATGCCGGCAATGATCCGGCCCGCGAACAGCCAGGCCAGTGACGGCGCCAGCGCCATCAGGATGAAGTCCATCCCCAGCCCGAAGATCGCTAGCAGCAGAAGCGGCCGGCGCCCGAACCGGTCGGCCAGGTTGCCCATGAAGGGCGCAAAGACGAACTGCGACAGGCTGAAGGCCGCGAACATCCAACCGCCGATCACCGCGGCTCGGTCGATCGTGACATGGCCCACGTCCTCGATCAGCTTGGGCACCACCGGCATGATGATCCCGAAACCCACCATGTCCAGAAACACGGTGATCAGCACGAAGGTCACCGCATGGCGGCTGACCTGCGGACCCGGGGGTGCTTCTGCGGCAAGGCTCATGGCCGCGGACGGTATGGGGGCCCACGCAAACTGTCAAACGGGACAAGCGGCCCAGCCAGAGGGCGGACGCCGACGCATCCTGTCCCTTCCGGCCATGTCCCGCCAGAGGTTTTGAATATTCGAAATGCTCTGGCGCCGCTCTTTCCCCGGACGCTACCCCAGCAGACGCTCGGCCAGTCCCGGCAGATCCTCGTAACGGTCCAGAAGCGCCGCCGGGGCGAACCGCCCCACCCCCGCGCCTTCCGGCCCGAAGGTCACCAAGGCCACCGGCACCCCAGCCGCGACGCCGGTCTTGGCGTCGGTCTCGGTATCCCCGACCAGCATCGAGCGCCCGACCACACCCCCGGCCCGCTCGACGGCGGCGCGATAGGGCAGCGGGTCGGGCTTGCGCACCGGAAAGGTGTCCGCGCCGACCAGAGCCCCGAATGCCTCCCGCACCCCAAGCGCGCGCAAGAGCTGCTCGGCCAGGGCCTCGGGCTTGTTGGTGCAGACCGACACCGCAAAGCCCGCCCCCTTCAGCGCCTCGACCGCCGCCATCGCGCCGGGATAAAGCTGCGTATGCACCGCGATCCCTTTCGCATAGGCATCCAGAAGCGCGGGATAGGCCGCCTCGACATCGGCCTCGGACCACGCCATTCCCAACCGCGAAAAACCCAGCCGCAGCATCGCCCGGCCGCCGTGAAAGG
Organism: Tabrizicola caldifontis; assembly: GCF_004762095.1. GTDB lineage: Bacteria > Pseudomonadota > Alphaproteobacteria > Rhodobacterales > Rhodobacteraceae > Tabrizicola > Tabrizicola caldifontis. The sequence continues at coordinate 14,686 of NZ_SIJH01000015.1, read as the reverse complement.
CTGTCAGCGCGTCCTGCGGCCCCAGAACCGGGGCGGGCAGGCTGGCATTGGCCGCCGCCAGAAGATCGGCCGAAGTGTCGGCCAGCGTTCCGTCCAGATCGAAAACCACGCAGCGCATTGCAGCATCCTGTAACCTGACGTGAGGCCCCGCCCCCTTGTCTCCCTGTCGGCGGGGGGTAAAACGGGCGCAACGACAAGGGAAGGGGCAGAATGCAGGTATCCGTCATCGTATTGGCCGCCGGTCAGGGCACGCGAATGAACTCCGACCTGCCCAAGGTGCTGCACCGCATGGCCGGCGCGCCGCTGCTGCACCATGCGCTGGCCACGGCCCAGGCGCTGGAGCCAGAGCGCCTTGTCGTGGTCACCGGCCACGGCGGCGAAGCGGTCGTGGCTGCAGCGCGCGACTGGTCAGAGGCGGTCGAAACCGTCGTCCAGGATCCCCAGCTGGGCACGGCCCATGCCGTGGCCCAGGCGGCCCCCCGGCTGGCCGACGCCACAGGCGAAGCCATCGTTCTGTACGGCGATACCCCCCTGATACGCGAGGAAACCCTGCGCACCATGCTGGCCGCCCGGTCGCGCCATGCCGTCGTCGTGCTGGGCTTTCACGCAAGGGATCCGGGGCGCTACGGGCGCCTGATCACCGAAGGTGACGAAGTGCTGGCTATCCGCGAATTCAAGGACGCCAGCCTTGAGGAACGCGCCATAACCCTTTGCAATTCTGGCGTGATCTGCGCAAATGTGCATCTGCTTCTTTCGCTGGTCGCCGAGGTGCGGAACGACAATGCCGCAAAGGAATACTATCTGACCGATGTGGTCGAACTGGCCCGCCGCCGCGGCCTGTCGGCGGGTGTGGTCATCTGCGACGAATCCGAAACGCTCGGGGTCAACACCCGCGCGCAGCTGGCCGAGGCCGAGGCCGCCTTCCAGGCGCGCGCGCGCACCGCTGCGCTGGACAACGGTGTTACCCTGACCGCGCCGGATACCGTGTTCTTCGCGCTGGACACCTGGGTCGGTCGCGATGCGGTGATCGGCCCGAACGTGATCTTCGGTCTCGGCGTCACAGTGGAATCCGGCGCTGAGATCAAGGGCTTCTGCCATCTCGAAGGCTGCCACATCAGCCGCGGCGCCAGCGTCGGCCCCTTCGCCCGCCTCCGCCCCGGCGCGGAACTGGCCGAGGACGTGCACGTCGGCAATTTCGTGGAAATCAAGAACGCCATCCTGGAAGAGGGCGTGAAGGTCGGCCACCTGACCTATCTCGGCGATGCCCATGTCGGCGAACACACCAACATCGGCGCGGGCACCGTCACCTGCAATTACGACGGGGTGATGAAGCATCGCACCACCATCGGCAAGCGCGCCTTCATCGGCTCGGACACCATGCTGGTCGCGCCGGTGAAGGTGGGCGACGGGGCGCTGACCGCCTCTGGCTCGGTCATCACCGAGGACGTGCCGCCCGAGGCGGTTGCCATCGGCCGCGCCCGACAGGTCACAAAACCCGGCCTTGCCACCCGGATGTTCGAAAAGTTGAAGGCCATCAAGGCTGCGAAGGCGAAAGGTCATTAGAAATGTGCGGTATTGTAGGTGTCTTGGGTAACCATGAGGCAGCCCCCCTGCTGGTCGAGGCCCTGAAACGGCTGGAATACCGGGGCTATGACAGCGCCGGCATCGCCACGGTGAATGCCGGCAGGCTCGACCGTCGCCGGGCGGTGGGCAAGCTGGTGAACCTGTCCGATCTACTTGTTCATCACCCTCTGCCAGGCAAGGCAGGCATCGGCCACACCCGCTGGGCCACCCATGGCGCGGCCACTGTCGCCAATGCCCATCCGCACCGTGCCGGGTCGGTCGCCGTGGTCCACAACGGCATCATCGAGAACTTCCGCACCCTGCGCGAGGAGCTTGCCGCTGACGGCTATGCCCAGGAATCGGACACCGATACCGAGACCGTCGCGCTGCTGGCCCGGCGCGCGATCGACCGCGGCGCAACACCGGTCGAAGCCGCGCGCAGCACCCTGAAACGGCTGGAAGGAGCCTTCGCGCTGTGCTTCCTCTTTGAAGGCGAGGAGAACCTGCTGATCGCCGCCCGGCGCGGCAGCCCGCTTGCCATAGGCCATGGCGAGGGCGAGATGTTCGTCGGCTCCGACGCCATTGCACTTGCCCCGCTGACGGACCGGATCACCTATCTGGAGGAAGGCGACTGGGCGGTGATCACCCGTGACGGTGCGCAGATCTTCGACGCTGCCGACCGGCTGGCGAACCGCGCAGAGACCCGTGTCCGGCTGGACAGCACCCGGATCGAAAAGTGCGGCCACAAGCATTTCATGGCCAAGGAGATCGCCGAACAGCCCGTGGTCATCGCCGACGCGCTGAAGGGCTACACCTCGGCACGCGGCACGCTGGAAATGCCGCAAGATCTGGATTTCACCGGCATAGACCGCGTGACCCTGGTTGCCTGCGGCACGGCCTCCTACGCCTGTCACGTCGCCAAATACTGGTTCGAGCAGCTCGCCGGCCTTCCCGCCGACATCGATATCGCCAGCGAATTCCGCTACCGCGATCCGGTCCTGTCCCCTGCCTCGATGGCCGTCTTCGTCAGCCAGTCGGGCGAGACCGCAGACACCCTTGCGGCACTGCGCCATGTGAAAGAGAAGGTCGCAAGGGTCGTCGCGGTGGTCAACGTCCCCACCTCCTCGATCGCGCGCGAAAGCGATCTCGCGCTGCCGATCCACGCCGGAGTTGAGGTCGGCGTAGCCTCGACCAAGGCCTTCACCTGCCAGCTGACCGTGCTTGCACTGATGGCGCTGAAGGCGGCGCAGGATCGTGGCCGGATAGACGCCACCACGCTGAATGACCGGCTCGAAGCCCTGCGCGCCGTGCCCGGCCTGATGAACGCCGCCTTTGGCCTTTCCGAACCGATCGCCCGCATCGCCGAGGATCTGGCCCGCGCACAGGACGTCCTGTTCCTTGGCCGTGGGCCGATGTTCCCGCTGGCCCTGGAAGGCGCCCTGAAACTTAAGGAAATCAGCTATATCCACGCTGAAGGCTACGCCTCGGGCGAGCTGAAGCACGGCCCCATCGCCCTGATCGATGCCGCCGTGCCGGTGATCGTTCTGGCCCCCAAGGATGCGCTGTTCGACAAGACGGTGTCGAACATGCAGGAGGTGATGGCCCGCAACGGCAAGGTGCTGCTGTTGTCGGATGCCGAAGGAATCAGAACCGCCGGCCACGGCACCTGGAAGACCCTCACTCTGCCCACGGTCGATCCGCTCTGGGCGCCGATCCTCTATGCGGTGCCGGCCCAGCTTCTGGCCTACCATACCGCCGTCGCCAAGGGCACCGACGTGGACCAGCCGCGCAATCTGGCGAAATCCGTGACAGTCGAATAGCACCCCCGGTCCGGCATCGCCCACGGAACACGCCCCGGCCTGATCCGGCCAGGTCTCCGGTCCGTATTCCTGCAAAACCGGAGTCCGCCATGCAGCGCAGAACCCTGCTTCTTTCCCTTGCCACCCTGCCCTTAGCGGCCTGCGCCTCTGCCCCGGCCATCCCCAGCGAACCCGGCCCGCCGATCACCCTTGTCTCCGCCTTCCGCGGACGCACGACCGGACGCGGGCATTTCCGCGTGTGGCTGACCGGCGACGAACGCCGCTTCACCGCACGGCTGAATGGCAGCGTCACCGGGCCGAGCGGTGCGCGGACCCTGACCGTGGTCGAAGATTTCGTTTACGACGACGGCCAGCAGGACCGCCTGACATGGATCTTCCGCGAAACCGGGCCCGGCCGCTGGACCGGCAAGCGCGAAGACACCGTGGGCGAGGCCGCCGTCATCGAGGAAGACGGCCGTATACGCCTGAGCTACACCGCCGATTTCCGATCGCCCTCGGGTATCACCCGGCTGGGCTTTCAGGATATCATCTATTCCCGTCCCGACGGGACGGTGGTCAACGATGCCGTGGTCAGCCGGGCCGGCATCCCGGTTGCCTCGGTCCGCTTCGTGATCCGGCGCTGACTTGCCGCCGGGCACGCGGACTGGCAGGTAGGGGCTGACCGCGCAGGATACGCCCCGGGATACGCCAGATGACACCACTTGCCGAACTTCAGGCACTTGCCGACCCGGCCCGGGCAGCCGAAATGCTGGCCTATCACAAGGCACCTCGGCCCTACCTGGGTGTCTCGGCAGCTGCGATCGCAACCCTGGCCGATCGCTGGCGCTCCGAGCGTACGCTTGAAGACCGCATTGCACTTGCCGCCGACCTCTGGCGCACCAACATCCACGAGGCCCGCATCGCCGCCGCAAGGCTTCTGACCCAGGCCCGCATCCGACCGGATGAGGCCTCCTGGGCGCTGATCGTTTCGTGGGTGCCCGATTTCGACGCCTGGGCCATTGCCGATCACGCCAGCATTGCCGGGCAGAAGCGGCTGGTGGCCGACCCCTCGCGGCTTGATGTGGTCGAGGCCTGGATTGTCAGCCCCCACATGTGGACCCGCCGCGCGGCGCTTGTGATGACGCTGCCCTGGACCAGACAGAACTTTCCGAAAGCGGCCGACCTTGCAATCCGCGACCGCGTGCTTGGCTGGTGCGCCAGCCTTGCGGAAGATCCCGACTGGTTCATCCAGAAGGCCGTGGCCTGGTGGCTGCGCGATCTGTCGAAACATGATGCCGGGCGCACGCGTAGCTTCCTTGCCGACCATGGCGCCCGGCTGAAATCCTTTGCCCGGAAAGAGGCCGCGCGTCACCTGACGGACTGAGGCCCGCCTGCATTTGCTCCTTGCGGAAATACTTCGGCGGTCCGGGGGCTGCCCCCCGGTGGCCAGGGTCGGGCACGACGCCGATCAGAGCGCGAAGATCGTCACCTCGGGCAAGCTGGTCAGCGGCAGGCCCAGCGCCTGATAGGCAGCCAGCGACAGAAGCGCCGCGCCCGTGCCCGGCCGCAGCTCGACCGCTATGCTCTTGCCGTCTGCCGTCGTGATCCGGCCCTGCGTCACCTCCTTGACCAGCGCGGTGGACAGCCACAGTCCCTGCTCGGCTGGCGGGCCCAGCGCGACCACAACCCTGCCCAGCTGCCTTTCGCCGCCCGTTGCCCGGGCGGACAGGGCCGCAGCCTTTTCCTCGGGCGTGGTCCGGTCCAGTGCCGCCGCGCTGACGGCCCGCGCGCCCAGCACCGTGGTGGCTACGGCAGGGGCGATTTCGGTCGCTGGCTGTGCCTCGGAAGGTCCGGTCACCGGGCCGGGGCGGGCATCCGCAGCCTCTTGCCGAAACAGGGCGCAGCCCGACAGCACAATGGCCAGAACCGGGAAAAGGGCAAGGTATCTCATGGTTAAGAGCCTAGCCCGCCGCATCCCGCCCTGCAATTGTCGTTCGCGCACTTGTGTGGCCCGTCAAGCTGACCTAGCTTTCCGGCATGACCTTCCCGGCGCCACCCCTTGTCGATCCCTTTGCCCGGCCGATCAGCTATCTTCGGGTCTCGGTCACCGACCGCTGCGATTTCCGCTGCACCTACTGCATGTCGGAAAACATGACCTTCCTGCCCAAGGCCGAACTGCTGAGCCTCGAGGAGCTGGACCGCCTCTGCTCGGCCTTCGTCCGTCTCGGCGTGCAGAAACTGCGTATCACCGGGGGCGAGCCGCTGGTGCGCAAGGGCATCCTGACCTTCTTCGAGGCAATGGCACGGCATCTGGGTACGGGCGCACTGAAGGAACTGACGCTGACCACCAACGGCAGCCAGCTTGCCCGCTTTGCCCGGCCCCTTGCCGACCTTGGGGTTCGCCGTGTCAATGTCTCGCTCGACACGCTGGACCCCGACAAGTTCGCCCGGATCACCCGCTGGGGCCGCCTGCCCCAGGTGCTGGAGGGGATCGAGGCGGCCAAGACTGCCGGCCTGCGCGTCAAGATCAACGCCGTCGCGCTTAAGGGCTTCAACGAGGATGAACTTTTCCCTCTTCTTGACTGGTGCGCGACCGAAGGCCATGACCTGACCTTCATCGAGGTCATGCCGATGGGCGAGGACATGTCCCCCCTTCGCCTTGACCAGTACTGGCCGCTCAAGGACCTCCGCGCCCGGCTGGCCGAACGGTTCAGCCTGACCGATCTAGCCGAACGCAGCGGCGGCCCCGCCCGATATGTGCGCGTTGAGGAAACCGGCCAGAAGGTCGGCTTCATCACGCCGCTCACCCACAATTTCTGCGAAAGCTGCAACCGCGTTCGTCTGACCTGCACGGGGCAGCTCTACATGTGCCTCGGCCAGGAGGACATGGCTGACCTGCGCGCACCCCTGCGCGCCAGCACCGATGATGCACTGGTAGAACAGGCCATCCGCGCGGCCATCGCCCGCAAGCCCAGGGGCCACGACTTCGACTATTCCCGCCAGAAGGTCACCGGTCAGATCACCCGCCACATGAGCCATACCGGCGGCTGACCGGCCCTGCTGTTTCGACCGCGCCGCCCTACGGGATCACAGCCGAAGAGCAGCGCCGAAATCATCAACCAGCCGTCAGACCAGCGCCCGCTGTTCCGCCACGTCCAGCAGCGCCTCAAGCAGTGCCAGTTCCACCACGCGGCCGGTCCCCAGACCGATGCCCTCGATCTCGTCGCTGCCGCGCGTCTCGCGGAGGGAACAGCGCCAGTGCCCGTCCGGCTCGGTCGCCTTGCCGGTAAGCTGGATCGACCACCCCGGCAGGCACAGGTCCACTGCATGCAGAAGCTGCCCGATCAGGTCACCCCTGCCCGGCGCAGGTTCCGGCATCTTCGGAAACACCCGACGTAGCAGAACGGCAGCGCGGTCGAATTCTTCCACCCCCAAGGCCGAGGCACCCTGCAACCGCCGCCTCAATTGCCGAATTTCGCTCTTGCTCATCCTGCGCCCTCTTTCCTCATTTCCCGAACATAGGACATGCCGGCCGGCATGCCCACCTTGATCCGTATCAAGACGCGCGGCGAAATACGGGCGCATGCTCTCACCTGAATTCCTGTCACCTGGTTGGAGCGCACGATGCCGCAAAAGTCCGTCAACGTCATGTGGTTCGAGGACCTCACGCGCGGCGATGTCGCAATGGTCGGGGGCAAGAACAGTTCACTGGGCGAAATGGTCCGGCAACTGGGCAAGAAGGGAATCCGGGTTCCCGGCGGCTTTGCCACCACTGCGGATGCCTATCGCGCCTATCTGAAGGCAAACGATCTGGAAGACCGGATCGGTGCCGTGGTGGCGCGCTGGCAGGATCACCGCATCACGCTGCAGGAAGCCGGCCAGCAGATCCGCGCGATGGTCCTTCAAGGCGACTGGCCGAAGGACATCCGGGATGACATCATCGAAAGCTATCGTGAGCTCTCGCGTCGGGCCGGCACGAGGGATCTGCCTGTTGCCGTCCGATCTTCCGCCACGGCCGAGGATCTGCCGGATGCCAGCTTCGCCGGACAGCAGGAAACCTACCTGAACGTCCGGGGCGAGGCAGAAGTTCTGGCGGCCTGCCGGCGCTGCTATGCCTCGCTTTTCACCGACAGGGCGATGACCTACCGGCAGTTGAAGGGCTTCGATCACACCAAGGTCGCCCTTTCCGTGGGTGTCCAGCGCATGGTTCGCGCCGATACCGGCGGGTCGGGGGTGATGTTCTCGATCGACACCGAAAGCGGTTTCGACAAGGTGGCGCTGATCACCGCTGCCTGGGGCCTTGGCGAAAACGTGGTACAGGGCGCGGTCAACCCCGACGAATACGTGGTGTACAAGCCTTTCCTTGCAAACAGGAAACTGAAACCGATCCTGAAGAAGTCGCTGGGCGAGAAGGCGATCAAGATGGTCTATGCCGGCGGGCAGGGCGCGGCGACGAAGAATGTTCCGACCTCGAAGGCCGAACGCGCCGCCTTCGTCCTGTCCGACGCCGAAATCCTCGACCTTGCCCGCATGGCCGCCACAATCGAGGCGCATTACGGCCTGCCGATGGACATGGAATGGGCCCGCGACGGCGAGACGGGGGAACTCTTCATCGTCCAGGCACGGCCCGAAACGGTTCAGTCGCGCGCTGCTGCCGGCGAAATCCGGTCTTACACGGTGAAGAAGGCCGGAAGACCGCTGGTCACCGGTCTTTCCGTAGGTTCGGCCGTTGCAACGGGCCGCGTCTCGATCCTCGAAAGCGCGAAGGACATCGACAAGTTCATCGACGGCTCGATCCTTGTCACCGGCACGACCGACCCTGACTGGGTGCCGATCATGAAACGCGCCTCGGCCATCGTCACCGACCACGGGGGGCGCACCAGCCACGCCGCCATCGTCAGCCGCGAGCTGGGGTTGCCTGCCATCGTCGGCACCGGCAATGCGACCCATGTCCTGCATGACGAGCAGGAAGTCACCGTCTCCTGCACCGGCGGCGATGAAGGCGTGGTCCACGAAGGCATCGCCGAATTCACCTCCGAAATCCTGCGGCTGGACGATCTGCCAAAGACAAGAACTCAGGTCATGCTGAACATGGCCAACCCTTCCGCCGCCTTCCGCTGGTGGCGGCTACCGGCCGATGGCGTGGGCCTTGCACGGATGGAATTCGTGATCATGAACGCACTAAAGGTGCATCCCATGGCGCTGGTCCATTTCGACAGCCTGAAGGACGAAACGGCCAAGGCCCGGATCGCGGAACTGACCAGGGGCTTTGCCGACAAGACCGAATACTTTGTTGACGGCCTCGCGCGGGGTCTGTCGCAAATTGCCGCCGTGGCCTACCCGCGGCCCGTCATCGTGCGGATGAGCGATTTCAAGACCAACGAATATGCCGACCTTCTTGGCGGGGCAGAGTTCGAGCCGAAGGAGGAAAACCCGATGATCGGGTTCCGCGGAGCGTCCCGCTATTACTCGCCGCGGTATGAGGCGGGCTTCGCGCTGGAATGCAAGGCGATCCACCGGCTGCGGAAGGACATGGGTTTCGACAATGTCGTCGTGATGATCCCCTTCTGCCGCAGCCCGGATGAAGCCGACCGCGTGCTCGCCAGCATGGCCCGCCACGGACTGAAACGTGGCAAGGACGGGCTTCAGGTCTATGTCATGGGCGAAATTCCGGCCAACGTCATTCTGGCCGAGGCCTTCGCCAGCCGCTTCGACGGGTTCTCGATCGGCTCGAACGACCTGACCCAGCTTACCCTCGGCATCGACCGCGACTCCGAGGCGTTGGCGGAGCTGTTCGACGAATCGAACCCCGCAGTCCTGTGGATGATCGAAAGCCTGATCACCCGTGCTCACAAGGCCGGGGCCAAGGTCGGTCTCTGCGGCCAGGCGCCATCTAACAACCCGGCCTTCGCCAAGCTGCTGGTCGATGCCGGAATCGATTCGATCTCTGTCACACCGGATAGCTTCATCGCGGTGAAACGCAACGTGGCGGATGCGGAAAGCGGCCCACACAAGACAAAGAAAGGGAAGAAACGCTGACTGCAAGGTCACTTCGCCCGGCCCATTCCTGTCTGCCCAAACATCCCAGCCGCAGGCTCACACGAGCCGGTTGAGCGCCTTGCCATCAGAGGCGAGACAACACAGGCTTGCGCCTGGAAGGGCGCTCTATCTGGTTCGTCAGGCATCCTGCGACGCGACCGGGTCAAGGCACTTCCCCTCCCCCTCGTGGGAGGGGACGGGAGTGGGGGGGCGAACCGTCGCCCCACCATCAAGATCGCCACGCCGCTCCGGGTCCGTTTCGCTGGACAAGGTTAACGCCCCGCAATCCACCCGCGCATAGAGACGGAAGCAAGACGCAAGGAAGACGGAAAATAGACGGCGTCTTCCCCGACCTTCAGCCGATTAATCCCACGTTCCCAATATCATGCCGCAATGCAGCGTCCAGATGTGCGCTGCGTTGCGGCACGCAAGCGTAACGCCGCCTTGACCGTGCGCGGTGCCCCCCTCACTTGGTCAGGATCAGCTTCCCTGCCCGGGTGATCCGCAGAGTGTAGACCTGTCCGTCCAGCACGATCCGCGCGAGGCTCCCGCCTTCGGTCAGCGCCCGGGCATCATGCACTGGCGTGGCATCCTTCGTCAGCCAGAGATCGACCCGGGCGTTCATTTCGCCGTCTCCATCCGCGCGATCAGTGCCTCCAGTGCGGTGCCGGGAAAGACGCCCCGTGCCGCGGAAAGGATCAGGTCCGGGACATCGCCCGAAAGGGCCGCGCCGGTCTTGTGCATGGCGAACTCCATCTGCTGAACGACACCGGGCGGACCCGTGAGGGTTGGCTAGGCTTTCATGCTTAACCTGAGTAAAAGAGTCATAAATGTCAATCCCACATTCCACTGGCCCCCAGCGCCGCAGCCGCTATCTTGCCGGCCAGGACAAGACCCATGACGCAAGACCCTGCCGGATCGCTGCTTTCGATGCCCCCGCCCCGTGTTCCGGCACAGGAGCTTGCCGCCCTTGCCGAAACCCATTGGGGCATGAACGGAATACTGCATCCCCTGACATCCGAGCGGGATCAGAACCATCGCCTTGAAACGCGCGGTGGCAGTTTCACCCTGAAACTTGCCAATCCGTCAGAGCCCCTTGATCTGACAGAGTTCCAGACACTTGCCCTTGTCCACACCGCGCGCGAGGCCCCCGACCTGCCGACGCCGCGGGTCATTCCGGCCTGCGATGGGCGCCTTGTAATCCCCACCGCGCACGGCGCCCTGCGGCTTCTGACGTGGTTGCCCGGCACTCCGCTCGCGCATGTTCCACGCATCCCCGCGCTCTCGGCCGCGATCGGCCGGGCCCTTGGCAGGCTCGACACGGCCCTTGCCGGGTTCACCCACCCGGCCGCCGATCACCACCTTCTTTGGGATATCCGCAACGCGGCCGACCTCGCACCACTTCTGCCAGCGCTCTCCGACGACCTGCGCCCGCGGATCGAGACCTTCCTGGACCGCTTTCGCGCCCAGGTTGCCCCGGCCCTGGCGCGGTTGCCGCGTCAGGTCATCCACGGCGATTTCAATCCTCACAACCTGCTTGCCGACCCGGCCGATCCAACCCGGCTTGCCGGCATCCTGGACTTCGGCGACATGACGCTGTCGCACCGCATCTGCGATCTTGCCGTCGCAGCCTCATACCTGATCGAGCCTTCGGATCCGCTATCGCTGCTTGTTCCGCTGACCGCCGCCTACCGGGCATCTGCCCCGCTGGGCGAGGAAGAACTCCGTCTCCTTCCTGACCTGATCACCGCGCGGCTGGCCACGACGCTTGCCATCACCGCCTGGCGTGCCATGCGCTACCCCGAAAATGCTGCCTACATCCTGCGCAATGTCCCGGCTTCGCGTGCAGGGTTCGAGGCATTGGCATCGCGGGACAGCCGGGCCATTGCCGACCACCTGCAAACTGCCTGCGAAAGAGCTGCCCCATGATCCGCCAGACCACGATGCTGAACGCCTACACCCCCGGCGCAGGGAAGCTTTCGCCGCAGGATCAGGCGCTTGCCGATCGCCGGGCAAGGCTTCTGGGCCCAGCGTACCGGCTGTTCTATGAAACCCCCGTGCATCCGATCCGGGGAGAAGGGGTCTGGCTGCATGATGCTGACGGTACCGCCTATCTGGATTGCTACAACAACGTCGCATCCGTCGGGCACTGCCACCCGCGCGTGGTAGAGGCGCTGGCGAAGCAGGCCGCCACCCTGGCCACCCACACGCGCTATCTGCATGAAGCTATCCTGGACTATGCGGAACGCCTGCTCGCCCTCTTCCCGCCCGAATTGTGCCACGTCATGTTCACCTGCACCGGGTCCGAGGCAAATGACCTGGCGCTGCGTATCGCCCGCGCCGCGACCGGCGGAACCGGGGTCATCGTCACCGACAATGCCTACCATGGCGTTACGCTGGCCACCGCCGAGATGTCGATGTCCATTGGCCCCGCAGTAGCCCCTGGCCCGACGGTCTTTCCGATCCCGGCACCCTGCGCCGCCAATTATCCGCAGGGCATCGCCCAGGGTTTCGCGCAGGCCGTCGGCGCGGCCTGCGACAAGATGCAGGCACAGGGGATCCGGCCGGCCCTTCTGATCGTTGACACGATCTTCTCTTCCGATGGCGTATACCCCGATCCGGCGGGCTTCCTTGCCCCTGCCGCTGCTGCGGTCCGTGCAAGGGGCGGCCTTTTCCTGGCAGATGAGGTACAGCCTGGCTTCGGCCGCACCGGCAGCCATTTCTGGGGCTTCCAGCGCCACGGCATCACGCCCGACATGGTGTCCATGGGCAAGCCCATGGGCAACGGATATCCCTTGGCGGGTCTTGTGCTGAAGCCTGAAATCGTTGCCGAGTTCGGTGCAAGGGCGCGCTATTTCAACACCTTCGGTGGCAACGCCGTCGCTGCGGCCGTCGGGCTGGCCGTGCTTGACGTGATCAGGGACGAAAACCTGCAACAGAATGCGGCCAGCGTAGGCGCCGCTTTTGCCGAAGGCTTGCGCAGCCTTGCACAACGTCACGAAGCCCTTGGCGAGACCCGCGCCGCCGGCCTGTTCCTCGGCCAGACCATCCTGACCGACGGCCGGCCCGACCCGGCGCGCACCGCGCGCCTTGTGAACGCCCTGCGCGAGAACCGTATCCTGATCAGCTCGACCGGGTCCCTTGGCGACAGCCTGAAGATCCGCCCGCCGCTGCCGTTCGGCCTGTCCAACGTGGATCAGGTTCTGAGCACGCTCGACCGGCTCCTGCCGACCCTCTAGGCCGCGCCGGGGGGAAATCCGCGCCCGGCATGGACGTGATAGGCCTTTGTCACAATCTGCCACTTGCCCTGCGTATCGGGCCGGTCTTTCACCATCACCAGGTAATCGGTAAAGTCTGTCCCGAAACAGGTGTCCGTCAGCTTGGCCACCGCGACCGTGCCGGTCACCTCGATCGACAGAAGCTCCGCGATGATCGGCGAGCCTTCGGGTGCCGTTTCCTCGCTCTTCACCCAGTCGATGAACTCTTCCAGCGGGAAGAACTCGTAGGTCTCGGCGAAATGGCCGACCTGAAGAGCGCCGGGATGGAACGCCCGCCGCAGCTTCGCCTCATCGCCCCAGCACATTCCTTCCAGATAGTCGACCACGACCGCGCGCACAGCGTCATGTTCCCCGCCCCAAGCCATCCGAGCCTCCGCCGAGTCGTGCCCCGCGAAGGTTAGCACGCCACGCAACCACCCGAACGAAGATTCTGTCGACAGCCTGCGCCCGGCCGCGCCACCGCCCGGGGATCAGCCCAGCGCGTATCCCGCGCCGCGCACCGTGCGAACCGGGTCGGACCCGCCATACTGCATCAGGCTTTTCCGCAGCCGGCCCACATGCACGTCCACCGTGCGGGTGTCGACGTATATGTCACGGCCCCAGACCAGATCCAGCAGCTGCTCGCGGCTGAACACCCGGCCCGGGCGCTCCATCAACGTGACAAGAAGCTTGAACTCGGTCGGACCCAGTTTCAGCACCTTGTCGCCCCGATAGACTCGGTGGCTCTCGGGGTCCAGCCTGATATCCTCATGCTCCAGCACGACGCCTGCCGTCGAGGGCCGCACCCGCCGCAACTGCGCCCGCGCCCGTGCCATGAGTTCCAGCACCGAATAGGGCTTGATCACATAATCGTCTGCCCCGGTTTCAAGGCCCCGGATGCGGTCGACCTCCTCGGCGCGTGCCGACAGCATGATGATCGGGATCGATCGTGTTTCGGGCCGCATCTTCAGCCGTCGGCAGACCTCGATGCCCGAGACCTTGGGCATCATCCAATCAAGGATGATGATGTCCGGCTCTTCCTCGTCGACCAGCATCATGGCGTCCTCGCCGTTGTCGGCCTGAGTGACGGCAAAGCCTTCCGCTTCCAGGTTGTAGGCCAGAACGGTGCGCTGCGCCGGCTCGTCCTCGACCAGAAGCACCTTGGGCTGTCCGCTGCGTGCCATGCTTACCCCCGTATCGGAACACCGGTGGAATCGACCTTGGGTCGCGCGTCTTCCGGCAGTGCGCCGGTGACCAGATAGATCACCTGTTCGGCAACTGCGGTGGCGTGGTCACCCACCCGCTCAATGTTCTTGGCGATGAAGTGAAGATGCATGCAGGGCCCGATGTTGCGCGGGTCCTCCATCATGTGCGTCAGGAATTCCCGAAAGATCGAGTTGTACATCTGATCGATCTCGCGGTCGCGCAGTCGCACGTCCTCGGCCAGCCTGAGATCGCGGCGGATGTAGGCATCCAGGGCATCGGTCAGCATCTGCACCACGGCCTTGGCCAGCCTGCGGATCGCGCCGGTCGCGCCAGGAACCTGCTGCATCTGCGACAGGATCGAGGTGCGCTTGGCCAGGTTCTTGGCATAATCCCCTGCCCGCTCCAGTGCGGCGGCGATCTTCATCACCGTCAGCACCGTCCGCAGGTCGCCCGCAGTCGGTGCGCGCAGCGCGATCAGGCGCGCGCATTCGGTGTTTATCTGGTCCTCCAGGGCGTCGATGGCGGCATCCCCCGCGCATACCCGTGCGGCCAGATCCTCGTCGCGGGTATCCAGCGCCTCGGCCGCTTCCAGCAGCGCGGCCTCGACCAATCCCCCCATACGCATTACCAGCGCCTGGGCCGAATCCAGATCGCGGTCGAAAGAGGTGACGATATGGGCTGTGTTCATATGTTCGGCTCCTTACCCGATGCGGCCGGTGATGTAGGCTTCGGTCCTTGGGTCTTTCGGGTTGGTGAAGATCTGTGCTGTATCGCCGTATTCCACCAGGTTTCCGAGGTGGAAGAAGGCGGTCTTCTGGCTGA